>NZ_CP073751.1:1200000-2400000 GCF_020025155.1 Halopseudomonas nanhaiensis | reverse complement strand
CGTCAAGGGTTGCAGCCAAGCCACAGGCGAAGGAATCGCTGCATGGACGAGTGGCCATCGTGGAGAACGATCTGATCAGCCGCGAGGCGACCGAGACGCTGCTGCGCCACTGGGGATGCGAAGTCATCAGCTACGATTCCCCGGAAGCCGCCTTCGCCGGCATACAGGATGCAGCTCCCGATCTGCTGTTGAGCGACTACCGTCTGGAAGGATCGATGGATGGATTGGAACTGATCCGCGCTTTGCGCGAGCGTCGATGGTTTGCCGGTCCGGTGGTGCTGATCACCGCCGATACCAGCGAGGAGCTGCTCGAGGCCGCGCGACTGGCCGACGTCGCAGTGGTTTACAAGCCGGTATTGCCCGCGCGCTTGCGCCGAACGGTGCAGAAGCTGATGGCCGAGCTGGTCAGAAGCTGATCAGCCCAAGCTTGCGTGCGTTACTTACGCATTCTGTGCGGTTGTGGCAGTTCATCGCCGCAAAAAGCGCCTTGAGGTGAGTCTTTACCGTGTCTTCCGACAGCGACAGGCGCTGACAGATCAGCTTGTTCGGCAGGCCTTCGGCGAGCAGGTCCAGAATTTCCAGCTGACGTGGTGTCACGCCCATTTCCTTGGCACTGCTCTGGCGGTCGAGGGGGCAATTTTCATTCGCGATCACCACCTGTTCGCCAAACAGTAACCGAGTAGCGGCCTGAAGCAGCATCTGGCCATCGGCCGTCTTGCTGATGAAGCCTGCCGCTCCGAGCTGCAACGCTGCATCCATGTCGCTCGGACTGGTGCTACCGGTGAGAATGGCAATGGGTACCAGTGAGTCGATGGCGCGCAGCTTCTGCAGGAGCGCCAGGCCGCTGCTGTCGGGCAGATGGAGATCAAGCAGGATCAGATCGAAGGTGTGCCGGGAGACCAGCGCTTCAGCTTCGGCAGCATTGTGAGCGTGGTCCAGCGTGACCTCCTTGCACAGGTTGGTCAGGGTCAGGCTGAGCCCGTCAAGGTAGATCTGGTGGTCATCAATGAGCAACAACCGGGTGTCCGGTGGCAAGGTCAGGATCGGCATGCCTGGTTACCTCAAGCGAAGGCGCTCGCACAGCCGGGTGCCGAGAGCGAGGCGCTGCTTTCTTGTTATGTTTGCACGATGATATTCCAAGCTCTGTGCACTTTCTAGCGAGTCGTTCACAGATGCCTGCGCAGATAGGCGATCAGCCCGAGATTGACCGCCAGCACCGCAACGCTGGCGCCGATAACCGCAGGCCAGCGCGCGGCCTGCCAGAACACCTCGAGGTAGTAGATGCCCAGGGCGGCGCCGAAATAATACGACACCGAGTACAGTGAAGCGGCGCTGGCCTTGGCGGTCGACGCTTTCTGGTTCACCCAGGTGTTGGCCAGCGAATGCGTGAGGAAAAAGCCGAAGGCGTTGAGCAGCAAACCGAGAATGATCAGCCATAACGACGCCGACAGGGTCAGCAGGCTGCCGGCGATCAACAGCGCCACGCCAGCAGCCATGCCGCGGATAATGCTGGCGAACGGGACCCGCCCTGACAGGCTCGCCGAGAACGTCCCGGCAAGATACGTGAGGAACAATAGCCCGAGCCAGCCAGAGCCGAGCGACCAGGGCGGTGCGCTCAAGCGAAAGGTCAGATAGGTATACAGATTCAGGAAGATCATGAAGTTCAGCCCGCCCAGTGCGAATGCAGGCAGCAGGGCAGGGTTGCGCATGTGCATGGCGAAGCCAGACAGGCTGCCTCTGACCGACAGCGCCCGTGGCGTGAAGTCGCGCTCCTTTGGCAGCAGTCTGGCCACGATGGCCAGCCCGAGCAGCCCGGCGCTCCCCATGCAGATGAATACCGCACTGAGGCTGAAATGGTCGCCGATGAAGCCGCCCAGCAGTCGTCCTCCAGACCCGCCCAGCGTATTGCCGCTGATATATAGGCCCACAGCACCGACCAACGCTGCGCGCGTCATGCTGTCGCCCAGATAGGCGATGGCTACTGCCGGCAGAACGCCGAGCGCCAGACCCAGGGCGGCGCGCAAGGCGATCAATGTATTGAAGTTATCTACCCACGCCATGCTCAGCGTAAGCAGGCTGGTCGCACCCAGGCCGACAAGCAGAGGTAGCTTGCGTCCGAAGGCGTCGGAGACCGGTCCGTGAGCAAGTAGCGAGAGACCCAGCGTGAAGCTGGTGACCGTAAACGCCGTACCGGCCTGCAGCTCGCTGACGCCGTACTCTCCGGCAATCTGCGGTAGCAGCGGATGTATGGCGTACAGGTTGGCGAAGATAACCAGTGAGGCGACGACCAGCGCAAGACAGGCGCGACGGTAGTCAGCGGTTCCTGCCTCGATGCGGCATGTCGTTTTCATGCCCGCATCGTCACCCGGCGGACGATGCAGACAGACCTATTCTTTCTCTTCAAAGGCGCAGAGGGTAAAGACGGGAATGTCTGCATCCTGCATCTTGCGCGAGCCACCCAGATCAGGAAGATCGATGATCGCGGCGGCTTCGTACACCTCAGCCCCCATCTGCTTGATCAGGCTGGCAGCAGCCAGAAAGGTGCCGCCGGTGGCGATAAGGTCGTCGAGCAGCAAAACCTGATTGCCTGGCCCTAACGCGCCCTTGTGTACTTCCAGGTGCGCCTCGCCGTACTCGGTTGCATAGCCTTCGCGAAGCGTCTCGGCAGGAAGTTTGCCTGCCTTGCGAAACAGTACCAGTGGCTTGTTGAGCTCGTAGGCGAGAACTGCGCCGAGCAGGAAGCCACGCGCATCAATTGCACCGATGTGCGTAACCGGTGATTCCACATAGCGCTGGATCAGGCTGTCGGCGACCATGCGCATGGCCCGCGGCGAGTGATACAGCGGCGTGATGTCACGAAAGACGATACCTGGCTTCGGAAAATCCGGCACCGGCCGAATCAGGGACTTGATGGTGTACTCGTCGAAAATCATCTATGGGCTCTTGGGTCTAGTCGCTCTGGCCGCCGGCCAGCGCGCACAGTTGGGTATGGTCCAGAAGTTCGATCTGTTTGCCTTCGGCGGCGATCAATCCCTGTTGCTGGAAACGGGTGAATACGCGCGATACCGTCTCGACCGCCAGCCCCAGGTAGTTGCCGATCTCGTTGCGCGACATGGCCAGCCGAAAAGCCTTGGCCGAGTACCCGCGTGCACGGAAACGTGCAGACAGGTTGATCAGCAGGGTAGCGATACGTTCGTCAGCAGTCTTCTTGGATAGCAGCAGCATCATCTGCTGGTCGTCGCGGATCTCACGGCTCATCAGGCGCATCAGCTGCTTGCGTAGCTGGGGCATGGTGGCCGTGAGGTCGTCGAGTCGCTCGAATGGAATCTCGCAGACAGAGGTGGTTTCCAGTGCCACCGCGGAGAGCGGATAGACCTGGTCGTCCATTCCGGATAGTCCGATGAGCTCGCTCGCCAGATGAAAGCCGGTGATCTGCTCTTCGCCGGAATCGGACAGGCTGAAGGTCTTGATCGCGCCGGAGCGAAGGGCGTAGATCGACGTGAAGGCATCGCCCTGACGAAACAGCATCTCCCCTTTCTTCAACGGCCGCCCGCGCTTGACGATATCGTCCAGTGCGTCCATCTCGTCGGCCTGCAGCGCGAGCGGCAGACACATGCCGGACAGGGAGCAGTCCTTGCAGTGTGCCTCGGGAAGCGCGCGGAATTTGATAGCGTCGTTCATGGGGGAAGGGTCCGGGACAGGTGCTTGTAAGCGCAAGGTTAACCGAAGGATGCGCTGTGTTCCATCCTGCACAGGTCCGATTGCGCAGGTCGGTGTACAGGCAGGGGGGTCAGTGATGCGTATGCGCGTTGCCGGTCTCGTGCGACGGGACAACCGGATCATCGTCCGAGTGCGCATGAGCACCGTGTCCGCCGCGCATGACCCATGCAGTGTGAGGCCCGGGAATGGTCCAGATGCCGAACAGTATCACCAGCACGGCAGCGGTGATGCGAACCGGCCGCCGGCGCAGCAGCGCGAGCATCTTCTGCGCAGCCAGTCCCGTTGCCAGCAGCGTGGGCAGGGTGCCGAGACCGAAGGCCAGCATCAGACTGGCCGACACCGGTGCGCTGCCCTGACTGCTGGCCCAGATCAAGGTGCTGTAGACCAGCCCGCACGGCAGCCAACCCCAGACCGCGCCGAGCGCGATGGCCTGTGGCATATGAGTAACCGGCATGAGCCTGCGAGCGACCGGTTGGAGGTACTTCCACAACCCCCGTCCGACCGCTTCGATGCGCGTCAGCCCGGCCCACCAGTTGGCCAGATACAGACCCATGGCAATCATCAGCAGACCGGCTATCACTCGCAGCGCAGGTCCCAGCCCGGCGTCCCGGGCCAGCCAGCCCAGGCTGCCCAGCAGGGCGCCGGCCGCGGAGTAGCTGGCGATGCGACCCAGGTTGTAACCCAGCAGCACGCGCCAGAGAGGCCACCCTTGACGCTCCTCGGCGGGGATCGCCATTGTCAGTGCGCCCATCAGCCCGCCGCACATACCGATGCAATGCCCCCCGCCAAGCAGGCCAAGGGCAAGCGCGGTCAGCAGCAGGGGAATGAGTTCGCTCACGTGCGCGGGGGCTCGCGCTGATCAGCCGGTTCGGCGCCGGGGTCGTTCTGCTGTGCAGCGGTCGGGGGCTGGTCGTCCTTGTCCTGCTCTTCACCTTTTTGCGCGGCGAGGTGCGCAGGATCCTCGTCATCGAACAGGATGCTGTGCGCGGGCCCGTCCAGGTCGTCGTACTGGCCATTGTTGACCGCCCAGGTGAAGACCCAGATGGCGATGATCACCAGCAGAATCGCAACCGGTACCAGAACGTAGAGAAACGTCATGCAGGCTCCTCCGTAAAACGGGAAGGCGCAGTGGCGGCGGGGCGGCGATGGCCGGCCACGCGTACCAGCCGCAGGGCATTGAGCACCACCAGCAGCGAGCTTGCTGACATGCCGATCGCCGCCCAGGCCGGCGTGACCAGACCCAGTGCAGCAAGGGGCAGCACTCCGGCATTATAGGCACTGGCCCAGAACAGATTCTGTACCATGATTCGCCGGGTACGACGGGCGCCTTCCATGGCGTCAAGCAGCACATGCAGGTGACCACTGAGCAGCACCGCATCGGCGTTGGTCTTGGCCAGGTCGGACGCACCGCCCATGGCTACGGAGATATCGGCACTGGCCAGAACGGGAACGTCGTTCACGCCATCACCCAGCATCAGTACCCTGTCGCCCTCCGCCTGGCGCTGCTGCACGAAAGCGAGCTTGTCGTCGGGGCTGGCGTTGCCGATCGCCTGATCGATGCCCAGTTCGGCTGCTACACGATCGACCACGCTGGCATGGTCGCCGGAAAGCAACGTGACCTTCAGGCCGCGAGTTTTCAAGCCGTCGATGAGCTGACGTGCATCGCTGCGCAGCCTGTCGTTGAGCACGAACCAGGCTATGGGACCGGCCGTATCGCCAAGTAGCAACCACTGCCCGTCGCTTTCCGGATAGTCCGGAGCGGCAGTCCCCGACAGCGCGCAGACGAAGTCGGGCTTGCCGATTCGCAGCGTGCGGGCGTGACAGTCGCCCTCGAGCCCCTGTCCGGGATAGGCCTGAACCTGCTCTGCGAGCTCAATGGCGCGACCGAAGGCCCGCGCGATGGGGTGTTCGGAGCGCGCTTCGAGCATGCGCGCCCAGGCCAACGCCTGATCCGCGCCATACCCATCGAAGGGGACGATGCGTTCCAGGGTCATGCGACCCTCGGTGAGCGTGCCGGTCTTGTCCACGATCACGTGGTCCACTCGGGTCAATCCTTCCAGCACGTGGCCGCGTGTCACGAGCAGGCCAAGCTTGTGCAGGCTACCGGTCGCGGTGGTCAATGCAGTCGGCGTGGCGAGCGACAGTGCGCAGGGGCAGGTGGCCACGAGCATTGCCAGAACGATCCAGAACGCGGTCTGACCGTCTGCATACCACCACCAGGCGGCCCCCACCACCACGGCCGCGGTCAGTACGCAGATCAGGAAATACTGCGCAACCTGATCGGCAAGCCGGCCCAGCCTTGGCTTGTCGGATTGCGCGCGCTCGAGCAACCGGACAATCGCCGACAGGCGAGTCGCATCGCCTATGGCGTCCACCCTGATACGCAACGGACCTTCAACGTTGAGCGTCCCGGCGACGACGCGGTCGCCGGCGGTCTTAGACAATGGCAGGTATTCTCCTGACAGTGCCGACTCGTCGACACTGCTGACGCCTTCGGTAATCACACCATCAGCGGGTATGCTTTCGCCCGGGCGCACCTCCAGCACATCACCGGTGCGTACTTCCTCCAGCATGATGCGTTGGCGTTGGCCGTTCTCCGCCAGGCGAACGGCGCTGGGGGGAAGCAGGTTTACCAGCCGCGCCGTACTCTCGACCGTACGCTGCCGCGCCCGGCGTTCGAGGTAACGACCGGCGAGAAGGAAGAAAGCAAACATCGTGACGGAGTCGAAGTAGACCTCGCCCTGATTGGTGACCGTGGCCCAGATGCCGGCCAAATAGGCGCCACCGATCGCAAGCGAGACTGATACGTCCATGGTCAGGCGTCGGGAACGCAAGTCGCGCCAGGCGCCCTGAAAGAAGGGGGAGCAACTGTAGAAAACCACAGGGGTGGTCATCAGCAGGCTGGCCCAACGCAGCACCGTAGCCATCCGGGGCGTCAGGTCCTGATTGAATTCTTCGTACAGCCCCATGGTCGCCATCATGACCTGCATGAACATCAGGCCAGCGAGGCCGAGGCGACGTAGATAGCGGCGATTTTCCTCTGCGATCTGCGCACTGGCCCGATCCGCTTCGTACGGGTGAGCGCCGTAGCCGATGCGCTTGAGCTCGGCGAGCACGGCAGACAGCCTGGTGGCTGCGGTATCCCAGGTTACGCTCAGTCGATGGTTGCCAAGGTTCAGACTGACCTGGGTGACGCCGGGCAGCTTCGATAGACGTTGTTCGATCAGCCAGCCGCAGGCCGCGCAGGAGATGCCTTCGATGAGGAGCTCGATCTCGCGCTGGTCGCCGCTTGCGCTGACGTAGCGGTCCTGCACATCGCTGCGGTCGAGGAGCTCGAGCTCCTCCTGCAGCACCGTAGGCAAGGCTTCCGGGTTGGCAGAATTCTCGGTGCGGTGACGGTAGTAGGATTCGAGCCCGCTGGCGATGATCGACTCGGCTACAGCCTGACAGCCGGGACAGCACATCGGCCGTGACTGTCCGAGTATCTCGCAGAACCACGGCGCGGCGGCGGGGACCGGCTCGCCGCAGTGAAAACAGCGGGTGGGTTGTGACATGTCAGCGGTGGATGAGCTGGTACTGCTGACCTGCCGCGACCTGCACCTCGTCGGTCAAACGCCAGCCGTTGTCGCCGGGCAGTTGGGCGTCGCTGAGATCGAGGTAATAGCGCCCTTCAATGCCGCTTTCGAGCTGGCCGGCGTACTGGTCACGGCCAACCCGCCCAAGGGTGATGGCACGATCGCGCTCGGCATGGCTGGGCGAAATGAACTCCAGCCGCAGCTCGTCAGGCGGCGTCTGCAGATCCCCGTCCAGCTCCAGACGGATCTCGCCGGTCAGCTCGTCGATTTCGAAGGTAGCGTTGAGCTTGTACTGCCGTGCAAGCTGGTCGCGCCCCAGATGCATGTTTATCGCCCGGCCTTCCTTGTAGTAGTTGTCCCGCACCATGCTGTCCTGGTTGGCCATGGCAACGATCAGCAGACCGATGCCCAGCACAACCGACAGCACCAGTATGGCGATGATGAACCATGCCCAGACCTGCTTGTACCAGGGACCGCCTTGGTCTTCTTCGTGCATATGTTTACCTGAGTTTTGGGCCCATGAAGCGGCTTTCCGAGGTGTCCGAGACATCCTGGTCATCTTCTGCGGTGACGCGGAATTCGATTGCCATGTTCGTACCGTCCATGAATGCCGGATCCAGCTGCACGGTCACCGGCAGTTGCAGCATGCTGTTCGCGTCGACGGTCAGGCGGTTGGCTGGCAATCCCATGCTCAGCTCGGGATGCCCCTCGACGGACAGGTCGAACGTGCGCCGCTCGGAGCTCTTGTTGAAGACCTTGATGATATACACGTTCTCGATATCGCCACCACGCGCTTCGCGATACAGAACGTTTCGATCACGCTCCACATCGACAGACACCTCGGCCAGGCTGACCACGGTGAAAATGAACAGGCCGATCATGGTGACCAGCGCCACGCCATAACCGATCAGGCGGGGCCGCAGCACCTGCGTTTCCTCCCCGGCCAGATTGTGTTCGGTGGTGTACCGGATCAGCCCGCGAGGGTAGTTCATCTTGTCCATGATCGTATCGCAGGCATCCACACAGGCCGCGCAACTGATGCACTCCATCTGCAGGCCGTCACGGATGTCGATGCCGGTCGGACATACCTGAACGCACATGCTGCAGTCGATGCAGTCACCCAGGCCGACAGCCTGCGGATCGACACCTTTCTTGCGTGGGCCGCGGCTCTCGCCACGCGCCTCGTCATAGGAAACGATCAACGTATCCTTGTCGAACATGACGCTCTGGAACCGGGCGTACGGACACATGTGCGTGCACACCTGTTCGCGCAGCCAGCCGGCATTGATGTAGGTGGCGGCAGTGAAGAAGAACACCCAGAACAGCGCCCAGCCTCCAACCTGCAATGTGAACAGGTCCGCGACCAGTCCGCGGATGGGAGTGAAGTAGCCGACAAAGGTCAGCGCGGTGATCAACGAGACCGCCAGCCAGATTGAATGCTTGGCGCTGCGGCGGGCGAACTTGTCCGCGGACATCGGCGCCTTGTCGAGCTTGATGCGTGCGTTGCGCTCCCCTTCGGTAACGCGCTCGGCCCACATGAAAATCCAGGTCCAGACGGTCTGCGGACAGGTATAACCGCACCATACTCGCCCTGCGAACACGGTTATGAAGAACAGACCGAAGGCGCAGATGATCAGCAGGAAGGACAGCAGGAAGAAGTCCTGGGGCTGGAAGGTGGCAGCGAAGATATGAAACTGCCGGGCGGGCAGATCGAAGAGTACTGCCTGTCGATCACCCCATTGCAACCAGGCGGTGCCGAAATACAGCATGAACAGAAACGCAACGCCGGCCAGGCGCACGTTCTTGAAAAATCCCTGATACGAGCGCGTCTGGATCTTGTCGCGCTTGGCGTACAGGTCGTAGGTTTCGACCTTCCCCGGTGTAACGTCTTTGACAGGAATCTGTTCGCTCATTGGCAACCTTCGGTCAATAGAGGGGGAGGGGGGATCCGGCCGGAGAACTCCGGCCGGAGTATTGCCGCATATGAAGACTATATGCGTGGACCTTTCGGCACCATGCGACGCAGCGTCGCGGTGCGCTTACTGCTCGGTGCGGTCAGAGTCCGTGTCGACGGTCTCGCCTTCTTCCTGGGACAGGCTGTACACGTAAGACGCCAGCATGTGAATCTTGTCGTCCCCGAGGTGAGCCTGGGACGGCATGTTACCGTTACGGCCATAACGGATAGTCTGCTGAACCTGCAGCATGCTGCTGCCGTACAGCCATACTTCATCGGTCAGGTCAGGCGCGCCAAGCATATGGTTGCCTTTGCCTTCCGCACCGTGACACGCCACGCAGTTGCTCTGGAAAATGGTCTTGCCAGCTTCGATGTCGGCGTTTTCGCTTTCGCGACCCGACAGGCTGCGTACGTAGCCGGACACGTCACGCACACCCTTGTCACCAACGACGGCTAGCCATGCCGGCATAGCTGCCTGACGACCCTGATACAGCGTCTCCTTGATGCGATCGGGCGTGCCGCCCCACAGCCACTCGTCGTCGGCCAGATTCGGGAAGCCGAAGGCGCCGCGTGCATCCGAGCCATGACATACCGAACAGTTGGTCGCAAACAGCCGCTGCCCGATGCGCAGGGCATCGGTGTCCTTGGCGACTTCCTCGACCGGCATCTCGGTGTAGCGAGCGAATATCGGAGCGAACTGCTCCTGCATGCGCTCGACTTCCGCTTCGTACTGGTCGACCTGGGTCCAGCCGAGCAGGCCACGGTACTGGCCCAGACCCGGGTAGAGGATCAGATAAACCGCGCCGAAGACCAGCGTGGCCAGAAACAGCATGAACCACCAGCGGGGTAGAGGATTGTCGTATTCCTCGATGCCGTCGAAGGAGTGGCCTACGGTTTCGTCGGTCTGATCAGGACGTTGGCCCTTGCGAGTGGCGAACAGCAGCCAGGTGATCAGCCCCAGGCAGATCAGGGTCAGCAGGATGATGTACCCGCCCCAGAATTTAGTCATTTCCTCTTACTCCTAGCGTCTTCTTCTTTCTGCTCGCGGGCCTTTCGTTCGCTTTCGGTTTCGTCTGCAAAGGGCAACTGAGAGGCCTCATCGAAGTCCTTTTTCTTGTATGAGCTGTACGCCCACAACACGACGCCCACAAAGGCCAACAGCACGAAAATGGTGGCAATACCGCGGAGAGTGTTGATGTCCATGGTCTTACCTGCGGTCCGACAGAACCGTACCCAGGTGCTGCAGGTACGCGATCACCGCGTCGATTTCGGCTACGCCTTCCACTGCCTCACGCGCGCCAGCGATATCTTCGTCGGTGTAGGGAACGCCCAGCTTGCGCAGCGCTTCCATCTTTCGGGCGGTCAGCTTGCCGTCGAGAACGTCGTCCTGCAGCCACGGATAGGACGGCATCTTGGACTCTGGCACCACGTCACGCGGGTTGATCAGGTGAGCGCGATGCCAGTCGTCGGAGTAGCGTCCGCCCACGCGGGCAAGGTCCGGCCCGGTACGCTTCGAACCCCACAGGAACGGATGTTCCCAGACGCTTTCGCCAGCGACCGAATAGTGCCCATAACGCTCGGTCTCGGCGCGGAACGGACGGATCATCTGCGAGTGGCAACCCACACAGCCTTCGCGGATGTAGATGTCACGACCTTCCAGCTCAAGCGCGGTGTAGGGACGCAGACCTTCGATCGGCGTGGTGGTTTCTTCCTGGAAGAACAACGGGACGATCTGGGTCAGGCCGCCGAAGCTGATCGCCAGGACCATGAACGCCACCAGCAGGCCAAGGTTCTTTTCTACAATCTCGTGTTTCATCTACGTATTCCTCAGGCGATCTGCGCTTCAGCGTCGGCTTCGAGAACCTTGGCCTGGCGGACGGTTTGCCAGACGTTGTAGGCCATGATCAACATGCCGGTGAGGAAGAACACACCACCGATCAAGCGAACCACGAAGCCCGGATGGCTGGCCTCAAGTGCTTCAACGAAGGAGTAGGTCAGCGTGCCGTCGACGTTCACCGCGCGCCACATCAGGCCCTGGGTGATACCGTTTACCCACATCGACACGATGTACAGCACGGTGCCGATGGTCGCGAGCCAGAAGTGCGCGTTGATCAGGCTGATGCTGTGCATCTGCTCGCGACCGAACACCTTCGGGATCAGGTGGTACAGCGAGCCGATGGAGATCATGGCAACCCAACCCAGTGCACCGGCGTGTACGTGGCCGATGGTCCAGTCGGTGTAGTGCGACAGCGCGTTGACGGTCTTGATCGCCATCATCGGACCTTCGAAGGTCGACATGCCGTAGAACGCCAGCGAAACCACCAGGAAGCGCAGGATCGGGTCGGTACGCAGTTTGTGCCAGGCGCCCGACAGGGTCATCATGCCGTTGATCATGCCGCCCCAGCTCGGTGCCAGCAGAATCAGCGACATCACCATGCCCAGCGACTGAGCCCAGTCAGGCAGAGCGGTGTAGTGCAGGTGGTGCGGGCCGGCCCAGATGTAGATGGAGATCAGTGCCCAGAAGTGCACGATCGACAGGCGATAGGAGTAGATCGGGCGGTTGGCCTGCTTCGGTACGAAGTAGTACATCATGCCGAGGAAGCCCGCAGTCAGGAAGAAGCCTACCGCGTTGTGACCGTACCACCACTGAACCATTGCATCCGCAGCACCGGCATACATGGAGTACGACTTGGTCAGGCTGACCGGCATCGCCATGCTGTTGACGATATGCAGAACCGCTACCGTAAGAATGAACCCGCCGAAGAACCAGTTACCAACGTAGATGTGCTTCATCTTTCGCTTGGTAATGGTGCCGAAGAACACCAGTGCGTACGACACCCACACGACAGCAATCAGGATGTCGATCGGCCACTCGAGTTCGGCGTATTCCTTGCTTGAAGTGAGACCCAGAGGAAGCGTGATCGCAGCCAGCACGATAACCGCCTGCCAGCCCCAGAACGTGAACGCCGCCAGCTTGTCCGAAATCAGCCGTGCCTGGGACGTGCGCTGTACCACGTAATAGGACGTGGCGAACAGGGCAGAGCCACCAAAGGCAAAAATCACTGCATTGGTATGCAACGGGCGCAAACGGCCGAAGCTGGTCCAGGGCAGATCGAAGTTGAGTTGAGGCCAGACCAGCTGAGCGGCAATGAAGACGCCCATGGCCATGCCAACGATACCCCAGACCACCGTCATGATGGCGAACTGGCGTACTACCTTGTAGTTATAAGCTGTCGGAGTGGTAGCTGTGCTCATGCGAGATTCCACGGATAGCAATGGGTTTAAGGGGTTCAAAACGGCCGCAAGTATGAGGAAACCCCGGTCTGTTTGCAATGACGCAAGTCAATGGAAACAGTGTGTTGGGACCTCTCTGGAGCGCGCTTCTTGACGCGTGTTTCCTACTCTCCAATCACGAATTGGGGCGGACCTTGGCGCATCAACATGGTGCAAGAGTGGAGTCTGTCAGCGGGTACAACGGCTGACCGACGCCTGGACCTAGTAGGAGTTGTTACAGCGATGGTCCGGGTAGCGCCAAGGGTAATACCCTGACTGGTTGAAGGGAAGTTGAAGCGGCGTAAACGGCTGTGGCATCTTGTCGCATCGATGAAGCAGAGGTTCTCAAGAGGTACTGCATGAGCATTTCGCTGCTAATCAATGAGCCGCAGACAGGCCCCTGCTCCGTCACCATGCTGCTGGCGCATGGTGCCGGCGCGCCGATGGACAGCCCCTTCATGCAGTCCATGGCCGAATATCTGGCCGGTTCGGGACTGAGGGTAGCGCGGTTCGAGTTTCCTTACATGGCCGATCGTCGGCGCGAAGGCAGGAAGCGTCCGCCCAACCCTATGCCGCAGCTACTCGACGCCTACCGCGAAGCGGCTGGGCGGCTGACCGGACCGCTGGTGCTCGCAGGCAAATCCATGGGCGGCAGGGTGGCGAGCATGCTTGCCGATGAGCTCGGGGCCCTGGGCCTTGTATGCTTCGGCTATCCGTTTCACCCGCCGGGCAAACCCGAGAAGACGCGCGTCGAGCATCTGCGAGATATTGCCACGCCCACCCTGATCCTGCAGGGAACGCGAGATCCCCTGGGTCGGCCGGAAGAGGTGAGTGAGTATGTACTTGCATCGCAACTGCGCATCGAGTGGCTCGATAGCGGCGATCATGATTTCAAACCGCTCAAGGCGAGCGGGCGGACCCAGCAGGATCTGATGGAACAGGCGGCTTGCGCCGCCGTTCGCTTCTGCTGCACCCAGATGGATTAGAGACCCAGAGCCGCCGGCAACACCGCAGCGGACATGGTTCCCCAGCGCCGTCCTTTCACCACGATCGGCACATACAGTACGAATACGATCACCGTGGACCCCGGCATCACGAACGTGCCCAAGTTCAGATAGGTGCAGCTGGACATGATGCGCAGGTCGTTCTGGTTGCTGACTGCAAATCGCTTGTAGTTGCTGCGCGCGGCGTCCACCTTCGGATCGCCAGTGGGCGGTTGCGAGGATGCGCTGCGGCTGGTTGCGAGGTAGCCCTTTTCGTTGACTGCCGCCATGTAGACGATGCCGTCCTTGCCGCCCTTGTCCCACTCGTCGAGTAGCGGACGGATGCGCTTGATGAACGGGTCGGCCCAGCTGACGTCATGTTTGGGCGGGTTGGTGTTGGGGATGGCTGTGTAGCGCTGGTCGAACAGGTCCACCCCGCTCGCTGCGATGTCGTTGAGCCGGCTTTCCAGCTCGGCCCGGCGCGACATCAACAGCTCGGTGACTGCTTCCATTTGTCCTTCGCCCAGCCGGAAGCCAGCCAGCGAGCGCAGCGTCAGATTGGTGTTGTCCCGCAGTGCGTCAGCCTGGGTGAAGGTCTGTTCCATGTGCTTGCTGATGGTAATGCTCAGTTCACGGATTTCTCCACCGTGGCGGAATGTCTCCGCGTTTGTAGCTGTAAGCTCTTCGAGCGCAGCGCTGACCATCAGCAGGTCGTCGTTGGCGCCCTGAAAGTCTTCGACCATGGCGTCGAACTGGTCGGCTGCGCTGCTGACGGCGACCCCGGTAGACTCGGTCTGCTCGATCATGCCGCGGGTCTGCTGCTCGGCGCCGGCCATCGCCTTGGTCATCTGCTCCATCAGGCCGCTGATCTGGTCCGCGGCGCTTCCGACCTTGAACGAGAGATTGCGCACTTCATCGGCCACGACCGCAAAGCCGCGGCCCTGTTCACCGGCGCGTGCCGCTTCGATGGCGGCGTTGAGCGCCAGCATATTGGTCTGAGCGGAAAAGTCCTGCACGGTGGTGAGGATCTCGCGAATCTTGCCCGACGTGGCGTTCAGCGCGTTGACGTTGTCCTTGAAGCCTTCCATCGCCGAGCTGATCAACTGCATTTTCTGCCGCGCGTCACCCATCTGCACCTTGGACTGACGAGCGACTTCCAGATTGCGAGCATTCACCGCCGTCACGCCACTGGCTCGGGCGGAAATGTCCTGCAGTGCGGTGGTGGTCTGCTCGCTGGCGTGGAAGATCAATTCGGAGAGCTGCTGCTGCTGGGTCGCGTCCCGCGCTGCCTGCTCCGCCAGCAACCGGCTGGTCGCCGAAGCCAGTGCGGTACGCAAGCTGTTGTTCTGCAGTTCGAGCATGACCTCGCGCAAGCGGTCGTTGAGTCTGTCGAACAGCGAGACGCTGTCGTCCCGGCCAGGCTCGCCTGCACTGCGCACCCGCAGATCGATCTGAGCACCATTGGCATTGGCCAATCGCTGCTCGAGCGAGGCGCTTCCAGCCTTGCCGGGCCTGGTCTTGACAGCAAGCAACACTGTGACGGGGGCCAGGCAGACGGCAAGCCACATCAGCGGACCGCTGGCTAGCCACAGCAGACTGGCGATGAAGAAAAGCTGGCATAGCAACAACGCCGTCCAGACTGCTCCCGACGGAACAGCCTCGCCTGCCGATGCGCCTGATGGCTTAACCGAATCTTCCTTGGTGTTCATGTCTACCCTCGATGCGCCTGGGACTAAACAGCTGTCGTTATAGGTCTTGTTAGCTGATGCGGGATTGCCGGATTCAACATCCCTTAACAAGGTTATCGGCAGCGACCCATAAATCCCTATAGGCTTTTTCGGCCATTTTGTGCGCTTAACTGGCGCGTGCGGATAATCGATCAATTGGCCAGGGAGGGCAGCCAGAGGGAGATCTGCGGAAACAGGATCAGGATCACGGTGGCACACAGCAGAATCAGAATGAACGGCGGCGTGCCTCTGATCACGTCGAAGTACGGTCTGCGAAATACCGCCATCGCGGTGAAGATGTCGCATCCGAAGGGTGGTGTCGCTGAGCCAATCGCCGCTTGAAGCGTGACAATGACGCCGACATGGACCGGATCGAGGCCCGCCGCGTTGACCGCCGGCATGAACAGCGGCGTGAGAATCAGGATGACCACGATCGGGTCAACGAACATGCAACCTATAAAGAAGGAAATGGCAATCAGGCCCAGCACCATGGTCGGATTGTCTCCGATCGTGGCAATTACCGGGTCGAGAATGGCCTGGGGGATGCCGGCAAACGAAATGACGTAGGTAAACGCGGTGCCTGCGGCCACGAGAATGAATACAACCGCTGTAATCAGCCCGGTGGAGAGCGCGACGTCCCAGAGCTCGCGCAGCTTGACCGCGCGCAGGATAACGATCTCCAGTACCAGTGCATACAATACGGCAATCGCTGCCGCTTCCGTGGGGCTGAAGAAACCACCGTATATGCCGCCCACTACGACAACCGGAAACCCGAGGGGAAGTATTGCCTTTTTCGCTGCGGTCCAGCGCGCCGACCAGTTGGCGCGGGGCTCCGGCTCGATGCCCATGCGAATCGAGCCGATCCAGCAATAGATGGAGAACAACACGAGCAGCAGGAAGCCGGGAAGGATGCCGGCGATGAACAGATCCCCGATGGACGCCCCCGACACAACGCCGTAGATGATCATGCCGATACTAGGCGGGATCAGCAGCGCAATGTCGCTGGCGTTGATGATCAGTGCAAGGGTGAACGAGTCCGAATAGCCCTTTTCAAGAAGTTTTGGGCGCATCGGCCCGCCCATCGCCACCACGGTGGCCTGGGTTGAGCCTGAGACGGCGCCGAACAGGGTGCAGCTGGCGGCGGTGGTGATGGGCAGCCCCCCGCGCAGGTGCCCAACGAAGCTCTGAACGAGGTCCAGCAACCGGTTCGCAGTGTGCCCGCGCGTCATCAGGTCGGCGGCGAAGATGAACAGGGGCACTGCGGCCAGGGCCCACGAGCGCACGCCGCTGATCATCTGCCCCATCAATAGCCCGACGTTGTTCATGTCCAGCACGAGGAACAACAGCATCAGCGATGCGGCGAGCAGGGGCACCATCATCGGAAAGCCCAGCGCCAGCAGCACGAACATGGTGATGAAGGTAATAGTCAGCATAGGCAGGCCGGTGTCTCAGACGCTTGAGGTGTCGGGTACATCGTCGTACCGCTCTTTTTCCGAGAACGACCTGTAGGTGTCCTTCGACATGAGGTTGCGTGCGACGGTCAGCCAGTACTGGATGCCCGCCAGGGCAAAACCGATCGGCGCGGCAAGATAGGGAATCCACAGAGGTATCTGCAGGGCAGAGGAGAGGCGCCCACGGCTCTGGATTGCGCTTACATAATCCCAGGCGTGCCAGGCCAGATAAAACATCAGCGCGCCGGTGGTGATATGGATGAACATCAGCAGCAGCTTGCGCGGACGGCCACGGAGCTGATCGTAGAAGGCTGACATCGAGATATGGCGCGCCTTGCGTACACCGTAACCAAGCCCGGCGAACGTCATGATGACCATGCTCATGCGGGTGAGTTCGACCTGGCCGGTCACACCGGTGCCCAGGAGCTGCCTTCCGAGCACATGCACGATCAGCAAGCCCGAAAGAAACAGAACGGTTCCACCGAGGATGATCTCCTCGATGCGCTCGGCTGCGCGATCGAGTACGCCCAGTCCTTTCTGCAGTGATGCCTTGAACGAGTTGCTGGCCGATCGGTCGGCAGGCTCGGGCATTCGTCGATCCCCTTGGCAGTCGTAGTTGCACTCAGACGACTTCTATACGAGCGAATGAATACTTTCCGCGGCGCGCGGGTCACACAAGGGCAAAAGCGCGCCGTCTCGTTTCTTTGTGACCATAACCCATGGAGTTAGTTTTTGCACGGCGTGGACATATCAGGGTCCTATGTTATGGTTATAAGAGTTATCCAGAACAATGCAAAGGGAGCGTTCCATGAACTGGCGTAATAGTTGTATCGGTGTAGCAGCCTTGGCCCTGGCGGCCTGCGGATCGGAGAACAAGGAAGAAACCGAAGTTTCTGCAGGTGTGGAAGAGCAGACTTCTACCGGACAGGTCGAGGTATGGCGCTTCGGTCTGGAAGAGATCGAGGGTAGTGTCCAGCACGAGTATGGCAAGCGCTTCTCAGAGCTGGTCAGCGAGCGCACCGACGGCGCAGTCGAAGTTCGGCTGTTTCCGTATGGGCAGTTGGGTGGCCTTACCGATATCTACGATCAGGTGCAGTCCGGCGCAATCGAGCTGGCGTTCGGCTCCGGCTTCCTCGGCGGCACCGTGCCCGAGTCGCAGTTGTTCAGCCTGAATTTCGTCCTCACCGAGGACGAGAAGCGCAATACCGAACTTCTCAACGACCCTGAATTCCGCAAGCACGAAGCCTTGGTGGAGGCGTTCAACGAACGCGAGCTGCACCCTCTGGCAATCGTTCCGGAAGGCTGGCAGGTCTGGACCGCCAACAAGGAGATCCGCACACCGGAAGATTTCGATGGCGTGGCCATTCGAACCATGGATAACCGTTTGCTGCGTGAGACCTACAGCGCTTACGGCGCCGATCCGACCACGATGGAATACGGCGAAGTCTTCAGCGGCCTGCAGCTCGGACAGATTGACGCCAACATCCAGCCGGTTTTCGCGCACGAGGAGATGGACTTCTATCAGGTTCAGGACTACATGATCTTCGCCAATCAGGCGCAGTTCATTGCCACGTTCATGGCCAATCAGGATTGGTACGAGGCGCTTTCGGAGGATCGCAAGGCGCTGGTCGAGGATGTGGTCACCGAGCTGGTTCCCTACATCCATGACGTCCAGACCCGACTGAACAGCGAACGGTTGAGCAAGATCACCGAGAACAGCGAAATCCAGGTCATCGAGCTGACCGAGGAAGAGCGCGCCGCCTTCCGTGAGCGCAGTATTGCAGTGCGCGATACGTTCGTCGAAATGGTCGGCGACCGGGGCAAGACGCTGATGGAATACCTGCTGGAGAAAGTAGGTGATGAAGGCAACGCGGCCGCGGCAGACGCAAACGAAGGGGCTGCGACAGAGGAGTCGCAGGAAAGCGAGCCGAGCGATCAGGCCGAGGCTGCAGAGGAGGAACGCGAAGCGGCCTGATGCCGAAACTGGCGGAAGGGAATAGGAGTCGAACCTACCAGACGCGCCTGGCGCATCTCACCGGGTTTGAAGTCCGGGCGCCCCACCGGGGACGATGCCCTTCCGTGTGCCAAGGCTAACACACAGGACCGGTCTTGGAGCCGGTTCATAACGGCTGCGGATGCTACTTGATCACTGCAGCCGGTGTCTGTCCAGAACCCGCTTTTCCCAAGCGGGTTCTCTCGTTAGCATTATCGCTTCTTATATATATACCCGGATGCCCTATGACTCAGCCAAGCCGTACTGCCATCGAATCTGCGCTGGCCCAATATCGCGATCCCTATACGGGCTCGGATCTGTTGACCAGCGGTTGCGTTCGCTCGCTCGATATTGACGGCGGCACGGTGCGCGTCGAGGTTGTGCTTGGCTACGCGGCGGACGGCTTGACCAGTGGCGTCGAGCAGATGCTCCAGGTGGCAATGGAGAACGTCGAAGGCGTCGAGTCGGCGCGAGTGACCGTCGGTTGGCAGGTCGATGCTGCACCCGCACAGGGGTCGCTGCCTGGCTTGCACAACGTCAAGAACATCATAGCGGTGGCGTCCGGCAAGGGTGGCGTAGGCAAGTCGACTACTGCTGTCAATCTGGCGTTGGCTCTGGCTCGAGAGGGCGCCCGGGTTGGCGTCCTGGACGCCGATATCTATGGCCCCAGCATGGGGTTGATGCTCGGGCTTGCAGACGGGACGCGGCCTGAGGTGCGCGGCGGCAAGACATTCCTCGCGCCCAGAGCGCATGGGGTGCAAGTGATGTCGATGGCCTTCCTGGCGGACGACAGTACACCGATGGTCTGGCGCGGGCCTATGGTTTCCGGGGCCCTGATGCAGCTACTGACGCAGACGGAATGGGACGACCTGGATTATCTGGTGGTCGACATGCCCCCGGGCACAGGCGACATCCAGCTGACACTCGCGCAAAAGGTACCGGTCACTGGCGCGGTGATCGTCACCACGCCGCAGGATCTGGCGCTGCTGGATGCCCGCCGCGGCATTGAAATGTTCGGCAAGGTGAATATTCCGGTGCTCGGTGTCGTCGAGAACATGGCTGTTCACATCTGCTCCAATTGTGGTCATTCCGAGCATTTGTTTGGCGAAGGCGGGGGCGTGCGGCTGGCCGAGCAGTATGGTGTGGATCTGCTGGCCTCGATGCCGTTGTCGATGATGATTCGGGAGCAGGCCGATGCCGGACGGCCAACCGTGGTCGCGGAACCCGAGTGTCAGATCAGCATGATCTATCAGGACATGGCCAGGCATGTGGGCGCGCGGATCGCCACGCGAGCGAAGGAGGGCCGTGGCGTGCCGAATATCAGCATCAGTGACGACTGACGAGCAGCTTGTCAGGCTTTTGTCGCTTGCGATAAACGGCTAACATGCTCGCTCTTTTTTGATCAGTCCAGGAATCACCATGAGCATCAAGTCCGACCGCTGGATCCGTCGCATGTCCGAAGAGCAGGGGATGATCGAACCCTTCGTCGAGCGCCAGGTACGCGGCGCGGAAGGCAGCCGGGTGATCTCCTATGGTGTGTCGAGTTACGGCTACGACGTCCGTTGTGCCGATGAATTCAAGGTGTTCACCAACATCCACTCGGCAACGGTCGATCCGAAGTTCTTCGATGAAAAGAGCTTCGTCGATATCAAAAGCGATGTGTGCATCATCCCGCCGAATTCTTTCGCACTGGCGCGTACGGTCGAGTATTTCCGTATCCCGCGCAACGTGTTGACCATTTGCCTGGGCAAGAGCACCTACGCTCGCTGCGGCATCATCGTCAATGTCACACCGCTCGAGCCTGAATGGGAAGGGCACGTGACACTGGAATTTTCGAATACCACGACGCTGCCTGCGAAAATCTACGCCAACGAAGGCGTCGCGCAGATGCTCTTCTTCGAGTCGGACGAGGCGTGTGAAACCTCCTATCGGGATCGCGGCGGCAAGTACCAGGGCCAGCGGGGCGTGACGCTACCGCGCGCTTGAGGTCTACCACCATCGTCTAATACACCTCGCTGCGCAGGTTGCTCATGCTGACTCAAATTCCTTCGAGGAGGCGCCCGTGAGTCTGCTGCGCACGCTTGGTTTCTGCTTTCTATTTATCATGGTGCCGTTGGGCGGGCTGCTTGCGGCGTATCCGGACGAGATCGCCGGGGGCTTGAGTGGCCTGTTCGGGACCGAGGTCACGCGCGGCCATCTCGGCATCGGCTTCCTGTTTCTGGCCGCCATTTGCATGCGTGTCGATCTGTCCATCCGCCGACGTGCGCAGGCTCGCTCCGCTGTAGCTGCATAAAAAACGCCGGTTCCAAGGGAAGCCGGCGTCAATGCAGTCAATCGGTCAAACGAGAAGCAATCGACTTAGAACGACTTTGAGGCGGAGAACGTCAAGGCCGAGTCGCACGAGTCGCTGTCGCTGTATGCGCAGTCGTCGCCCAGATCGGTGTCGCTGTACATCAGGGCCAGATCAAGTCCGAGAACAGTCTTGCCGATGGACACCGCCCAGTCGGAATATTTCTCGTCGCCGCCGACACCATCCAGCGGATCCTTGGTATCGCTCACGCCGTAGTGCAGTCCGAGGCCCAGCCCGTAGGGCAGGTCGAAGCCGTAGTCGATGAACGTGTACAGTTGGCTGGACGGATCGTAAGCGTACTTCGCGCCGACAGTGAAACCATACAGTCCAAGACTGCCGATCACTTCCTGTACGTCGATGCTGCTGTTGCCGGGATAGGTGTAAGTAGCCCATTGCAGATCGTAGCTGATGTCGTCGGTGATTGAGCTGCCGAAACCTGTGTAGTAATCGAACTCAACGCTCGAGCCACCGAAATCCTCCCCGTCCACATTGGACGCCCAGGCACCGATGTACAATCCGCTTTCATGCGCGATGTCCAGACTGCCCTGTACCGCGCCGGCCCCGTCTGTCTGCGACTGGCCGCGCCAGATGTAATCGGTGGCCAGGGTGGCGGTCATGCTCACGTCCACTTCGCCCACCGCGGTATCAAAGGCTTCGGCATGTGCCAGGCTTGCGAAGCCGATGCTGCTGGCTGCGGCTACAACGGCTGCGATTTTTTTCATCATTCTGTAGTACCCCATGTCTAATGTGATTCGATTGCAAAACAAAACTGTTGGCATGGAGTGCTAAGCATATTGCTTGCCACTTTCGTAAAAGCCATTCGATTCAATGCCTTGCTGACGTTGAAGGCTGCCCATCGGGCCCCATCTAGCCGCGGTCGCGGCCACCGCTGCGCTTGAACAGTGCAAGGCGGTACTCCAATGGTGCAACTGTGCCATCAGTTGGCGCACCTGCCTGAATCGACACCTGTGAATCGAGCAGGCGATCAAATGGAACCGGCGTGGCGCAAAGGTTCTCTATGAGATATCGCGGTTCAATAACTGGAGGCCCCATGGATACGCAGAACAAAGATATGGCAACGCTGTTCGAGCAGCTCGGACTGGACTCGGACGAAGCAAGCATCGACAACTTCATCGCCGAACACCGGCCCCTGCCGGACGAGGTGAAGGTGACGGAGGCGCCTTTCTGGAGCGAAGGGCAGGCTGCGTTCCTGCGTGAATCGTTGATGGACGACGCCGACTGGGAACCGATCGTGGACGAACTCAACGTGCGCCTGCACGAGAACATCAGCGAATAACAGTCATTCGGCGCCTGAGGGGAACTACCCTCTTAGCCGTCCGTCCACTGATATGTACACACTAGGCTGGAGAACGTTATGGGCAACAGCACTGAAGACAAGCTCAAAGGCAAGTTCAATGAAACCGTCGGTAAGGGCAAGCAGGGCGTGGGCGAAGCGACCGACGATGACAGCATGAAGGGCGAGGGTAAGGCCCAGGAAGGTGAAGGCAAGCTGCAAGGTGCCAAGGGCGAGGCCAAGGACAAGATCAAGCAGGGCGTAGACAAGGCCTGACACGCCTTCCTGTTTTACTGCACAAGCCGGTGATTCACCGGCTTGTTGCGTTGTGAGGAAGACGATTGCACATATGTCCCATCCTTCTAATGTCGCCAAGTTCGCCTTGATCCCCGCGCTGGTGGGAGTCTTGTCGTCAGGGGCCTTCAGCCCCGCCCATGCGCAGAACGCCGCCGGTGATGCCGAACAGCTGATTCACCTGGTAAACCAGTATCGTGAAAGCGGCGCTTCCTGCGATGGTGCCCGGCGTGATGGTGCGGCACCGCTGGCACCCGATGACCAACTGGCACAGGTGAATCTTGAGCCCGGCAGCAGCTGGCAGAATGTCTTGCGAGAAGCCGGTTATCAGGCAGCCAGGGTCCAGGCCCTGCAATTATCCGGACCTCGCGATGCGGAGGCGGCCATGGACGCGCTACGCGATCGCTATTGCGCCTTGATGCTTGACTCTGCGTTCTCCGATATCGGCGTGAGCCGGAACGGCAATCAGTGGCAGCTGGTGATGGCTCAGCCACTGGTTGCGGACGACATGGGTGACTGGCGAGCCGAGGGCAAGGCTTTGCTCGAAGAAGTGAACAGAGTGCGTCAGCAGGCGCGCCAGTGCGGTGATCAGTCGTACGAGGCTGCTGCACCGCTGAAATGGTCGGATCTGCTTGGAGAGGCGGCGCTGGCGCACAGTCGCGATATGGCTGAGCGGGGATACTTTTCTCATGGCTCGCCCGAAGGCAAACAGGTCAGCGACCGTGCCGTTGAGCAGGGCTATGACTTCCGCCAGATTGGCGAGAACCTTGGCTTTGGTCAGAGCACGCCGGGCCAGGTGGTCCAGGGCTGGCTTCTCAGCCCCGGGCATTGCGCCAATCTGATGAAGCCGGGCTATACCGAAATGGGCGCTGCCTACGCCCTGGAGCGCGCAGATAATGCCATCTACTGGACGCAAGTTCTTGGCCGACCACGCTGATACAGGCATGCCGGAGGTCCTGATCGTTGGCGCAGGTCTTGCCGGGCTGAGTTGTGGCGCCTTCCTTGCTGACGCTGGTCTGCGGGTAGAGGTGCTCGAATCGAGCTCCGTCGCGGGCGGGCGCGCCCGCAGCTGGTCAGATCCTGGCACCGGCTATGCGGTTGATATAGGCCCGCATGTACTGCTGAGCAAGTACCCGAACATGCTTGCGCTGCTCGAACGGTTAGGCAGCGCCGAGCAGATATGCTGGCAAACCGACCATCTACTCACGGTACTCGATGATCGGCGGCCCATACGTTTCAAACAGGCGCTGCTCCCGCCCCCACTGCACTACCTGAACAATCTCGGTCGGGTGTTGCCTACCGTGCCGCTCGGCAGGCTGCTGAGTAACATCCCCATCACCTTGCGCACCATGGGCAGTAGCCCTTCGGACATCCTCGACCTGGATGACCGCACCGGCATTGCGCACCTGCACGCCAATGGCGTGAGTCAGCCGTTTATCGACTGGTTCTGGGCGTCTGTGTCGATGGCGTTTCTGAATCTTCCTGTGGAGCAGTGCTCTGCAGCCTCGCTGATGCGCATTTTCTGGCAGGCGCTGGGGCACAACGATGTCACCTTTGGTTTCCCGAAAGTCGGCTTGAGTGAGCTGTACGTGCCTCAGGCTATCGAACGGATCGAGCGCGCAGGCGGATGCGTACGTTACGACCAGCGCGTGACCGGCGTTTCCGGAAGCCCCGATAGACCAGACGGAGTGAGACTCGGAGACGGCAGTAGCAGGCACGCTGATCAGGTGATCCTCGCGGTGCCTCCGACAGCCATCCCGACATTGCTTCCTGCGTCGCAGAGGCTCGTGCAGGTGGCCAGGCAATTCGAGCCCAGCCCGTACATAAGCTGCTATCTGTGGTTCGATCGCAAGTTGACCGACGCGCGTTTCTGGGCGCGGCCGTGGTCATCGAAGGAGTTCAACACCGACTTCTACGATCTGAGCAATATTCGTGAAACGGGTACCGGCCCGGGTTCCATGATTGCCACCAATATCATCTGGAGCCACCGTGCAAAGGGAATGTCCGATGAGGCGGTGATCCAGGCAACCATCAACGAGATCAGCGACTTTGCTCCGGAAGTCCGCAGGGCGCAGCTGATCGGTTCGGCCGTGCATCGGATACCCATGTCCGTTCCCTGTGCACGCCCGGGAATCGAGCGTTTGCGCCCGGCCACGACGGCTGTTCAGGGTCTGTATCTGGCAGGTGACTGGACCGACACCGGGTTGCCGTTCTGCATGGAAAGCGCGGTGCGCTCGGCGGCGCTGGCCGCGGAAGCGGTGTTGACCGCACGCGGCCGGACTCAGCAGCTGGCTCTGCCAGTGCCAACCCCTGGCGGCCTGATGCGGCTGACGAGCAGAAGGCTCTGACGCCTCAGATGCCAATCGACGCCTGAAGCTCCCAGATGCGCAGGTTCGCAAAGGGCTTGCGGTCGGCAAGAAATCCCAGCGGGCCAGCTGGTGCGAAGTCCCATTCGGCCTTGCCGGTCAGCGTCTTGCCCCGCACGCTACAGCGTGTGCGTACCGGAGCGCGGGCGCCTGGCTGCACAACGAACCCGCCTAACGATGGACGTCCAGGGATCTCGAATTTCGGCTCGAACCGAAGGCTGGCTACCTGAGCCCCGTCGAGTTGCATCTCGCCGGAGAACGTACCGCGATAGGCTGATCCGACTGTCTCGAATTCCGCCATCTGTTTGGGAATGTTCCACAGCGAACGACCACCTGCACAGCTGATCGGATCATCCACCCAGATGCACGGCACGGTTCCGGTCATGGCAAGCATCCCCTGGCCGCGCACCGGCACCACAATCGCCAGTTCGTCATAGATGGCGGTGCCCCCGGTATAGGCTGCCCACACGGCCATGACCAGTGAATTGCCCGCGAACGCCGCATAGTCCACACCTTCCGGTGCTGGGGGCAGCTGCGCTGTCGGCAGGCGCCATACGGAGGCGCACGCCGAGCCGCTCAGGTGCCATGGTGCCGGCGGGATGTCGGTGTTGCTGATGGACTCTGGGTCTTGGTTCGACATGGGTTTCTCCTCGCTAGACAGATACCCTTGAGTATGGCTTCCGTGCGAGACAAGGGAGCAGATAACCGGCTCCATCCGTCCGAAGCCGGTATACGCCTGGTTCAGAGTTTCCGGTTGTCTGTGGCAATCGAATGCCGCAGGGCAGGGTGAAGGAGCAGGACTCCGCGGGAGTCCTGCCGGGGCGCATCAGTGGCGGTCGTCTACACCATCGTCGCCGTCGCCCGCTTCGTCGTAGTCCGGGTCTTCACCGGGCCCACCTTCGCCGGCGTCCACCATGGTCACATCAGGCTCTTCGGATTGCGGCCGCTGCAGACCGTTCTTGTCTGACTGTTCTTTGTCGCTCATCGAGTCTCCCCCTTGGTTGGTCTTCCCCGTTGGAGAGAGGGTCCAAGCGTTAGTTCAGGGGGCGGAGCGACGTTTCGGACGGGTTGCGGCCACGCCCCTCAGCGCGGCCTGTTCATGCGGAACAGCGAGTCGGGTGCCAGCAAAAAGTAGTCCGCCGGGCCGCCACCGCGCAGCACGGGCTCGGCCGCGGCCGTGTCGTAGCGGCCGTCCTTGAGCAGAGCCTGGTCGATGTGTACCGCCACCACCTCGCCAAAGACCATCCAGGTCGGCACGGCATGGCCATCTGCACGCTGCAGCTGCACTATCTGCGTGGCCTTGCATTCGAACGATACCCGCGCCTCCTTTACCCGGGGCGGGGCGATCAGGGACGACGGAGCCGGCGTCAGACCGCCCAGTTCGAACTCGTTGACCTCCGGTCCGACACTGGCGCAAGTCTGGTTCATGGCTTCGGCCAACTCTCGGGTAACCAGGTTCCAGACGAACTCACCTGTCTCTTCGATATTGATCAGGCTGTCCTTTCGTTGGAGCGAAGAGAACCCGATTATCGGAGGGACGTAATTGAAGGCGTTGAAGAAACTGTAGGGAGCCAGATTGACCTGCCCCGATGCGTTCTGCGATGAGATCCAGCCGATCGGCCGCGGGCCGACGATAGCGTTGAACGGGTCGTGGGGGAGTCCGTGACCCCTGGCAGGTTCGTAGTAGTACATGTCATCGGGCATATGTTCTCCGGGGTTACGAGCGGCGCCAGACGCTGGCGAGCCAGGGTTGCTGTTCACGCGGCAGTCCGTCGGGGCGATAATAATGTTCCAGCTCGGTGAAACCAGCCTCGTTCATGATGCGCTGCCAGGTCTCCCAGCGGTAGTAAACCGCATATCGATCGCCATTCCAGCCTTCCTCATCCTGACCGCGGGGGTTGGAGCAGAAGAGCACCCCGTTCGACCGGAGTGATGCGTGCAACTGCCGGAGCACCTGAAGGATATTCTGGCTGGGAATGTGAAAGAGTACGGCGTTGGCGAAGATCCCGTCAAAATGATCCCCAGGCAGGTCCAGCTCGAGAAAGTTCTGCAACCAGACGTCACAGCCGCTCGACGCTCTTGCCATCGCGACGAATCGTTGGCAACCGTCCAGCCCGGTGGCCAGATGCCCGAGTGCAGTGAGCGTTCGCAGGTCGCGGCCTGGACCACAACCGAAGTCCAGAAGCCGGTAGGGTGCTGCGGTGCGGACATGGCGGAGGAGGGCGGCAATATTCTGGCTCACGTCATGATCGAGGGTATTGTCACGGAATGCTTCCGCGACCTCCTCATAATGGGCTAGCGTGGTTGCGCTGGCTTGTCGCAGCATCGGGTCTGTGAGCTGATCGGGGCGAAGGGGCATGCGGGTCGGGCCTGAAATGTAGACACCCCATTGAAACCGACCTGGTTACGCGCGACAAGCGAATGCCCGACGTATGTCGGGCTGATCGTAGCTTAAGACCCGGCCTGTCTTCTGAACGGAACCACGTCCGCGGTTCGCGGAGCTTCGGCGTGAAGGGGCTGGCGCCCGGGCTGCGAGCCAAGCGTGTTGACCGCTTCGCGCAACTCTACCACCGAGTCCATCATCATCTGCGATATGCGGATGCAGGCTTGCAGAGGATTCTTGCAACGGCGTCTTTCGGCGTTGATTTTGAAGACAATCCCTTCCAGTCGACGACGGCGGTCCTCCGGTGCATCGCGTAGAATCTCATCGGTCATCCGTTTCCTGAGGCTCTCCAGCTCTTCCGGTCGCTCGGCAGCCATCGCTTTGAGCTCATCGAAACTCGGCAATGCGTTGAGTGGTCTGGCCATGAATACGTACCTCGAGAAAAACCTGTCGGTTTGCCCGGTAGCGAATGATCATGACCCCTACGTGCGCGCTCCCTTGCCCAAGACTGCCTCGCAGGTACGTCAGCCGCCACTTCCAAACGGACTCTGAACACGGCCGGTGCAGGCAATGCAGCGCTGCGGGCCGTACAGTAATGACACGTTAATGGCGCAGTAATTCCAAACAAGCGAAGCGGCGTTAGCTGCAACCTTTCTGGGACGCTCAGGTATGTTGCGAGGTCGGGGTGTGACGCGCAAAGGTGCCTGCCCGCGAAAGCGCTTCGGCCACCGCGCAGATCCGTGCATGCGTCTTCGCGTTCAGGCCGTTCCAACGGGGGCGGGATGTGATCCAGGAGAGCACCGGGCGGCAAGCCAGAGGTAGGCCTGAGTTGAAGTCGTGCTCCCATTCCTGTAGCCTTTTCGTTAATTGAACGTTCAATCAATAAACGCGAACGCGACATCATGCCTATAGTTGGAATGAAAGACACCCGCCGACAGCAGCTGATTCAGGCGGCGTTGGAATCCATCGCCGAAATCGGGTTGCAGAACACCACGATCGTCACCATCAGCCGCAGGGCCGGGATGTCGTCGGGCATCATCAGCCACTATTTCGGTGGCAAGCAGGGATTGATAGAGGCCGCGCTGCGTTATCTGCTCGACCAGCTGGGCAAGGATTTCCGCGAGCGTATACGCGCCACCGATGGATCGCCGGAACAGCGGCTGCTGTGCATCGTGGAAGCCAACTTCACCGAATTCCAGCGCTCGGAGCTGGCCAGCCGCACCTGGTTGAGCTTCTGGGCCAGGGCGCTGCACGAGCCTGGCTTCAAGCGGCTGCAGCAGATCAACAACGCGCGGCTCTACAGCAATCTGCGTTATTCGTTCGCACAGAAATTGCCCGCGCAGGAGGCGACCGAAGCGGCGCTGAAGGCAGCGGCGATGATTGATGGGTTCTGGCTTCGTGGCGCATTGAGCCCGGAGCCGGAACAGAGTTTTGCCATGGGTGAGGCCCTCTGCAAGCGCTATGTGATTGGCGCTCTGCAGCAAAGCCCCCGTTAACCGGAGAGCATTTATGTCATTGCCCCGTTACCAGAATTTCGTCAATGGGCAGTATCTGGCCAACCAGAGCGGCGAGACCTTCGATGTAGTCAACCCGGCAACTGGCCGCGTCATCTACACGATGGAAGTGGCCGACGAGTCCGTTCAGTTGGCCGCGATCAGAAGTGCGAAGAATGGCTTTGCGGCATGGTCTGCGATGACCGGTGTCCAGCGTGGGCGCATTCTGCTGCGCGCCGTTGCGCTGCTGCGTGAGCGCAATGATGAGCTGGCGACTGTCGAAATCCGCGATACCGGCAAGGCCTGGCAGGAGGCTGTGGCGGTCGACGTGGCTACGGGTGCCGACAGCATTGAATTCTTCGCCGGCCTCGCTGCGTCCATCGAAGGCAATCAGCAGGATCTTGGCGGTGACTTCTATTACACCCGTCGAGAGCCGTTGGGTATCTGTGCCGGGATCGGTGCCTGGAATTATCCACTGCAGATCGCCTGCTGGAAATCCGCACCCGCGCTGGCGACTGGCAACAGCATGATTTTCAAGCCGTCGGAAGAAACACCGCTGGGTGCGCTCAAGCTGGCGGAAATCTACATCGAGGCGGGCGTCCCGGCCGGCGTATTCAACGTGGTGCAAGGTGATGGACGCGTTGGAGCCTGGCTGACGCATCACCCTGATATCGCCAAGGTCTCGTTCACCGGCGAGGTCGGCACCGGCAGAAAGGTCATGGCCGCTGCCGCCAGCACGCTCAAGGAAGTGACCATGGAGCTGGGCGGCAAGTCGCCGCTGATCATCTTCGATGACGCCGATATCGATAACGCCGTCTCGGCAGCCATGCTGGGCAATTTCTATACCCAGGGCGAAATATGCACCAACGGTACCCGCGTATTCGTCCACGAAGCGGTGTACGACACATTCATGCAGCGTCTGCTTGAACGCACCCGCAACAACATTCGGATGGGCGATCCCATGGACCGGGACACCAACTTCGGTGCGCTGATCTCGGCCAGACATCGGGACCTTGTGCTGGGTTACATCGAGAAGGGCCTCGCCGAAGGCGCCACGCTTGCGTGCGGCGGCAAGGCAGCGCAACCAGCCGGCGCGGAAGGCGGGTTCTTCGTCGAGCCAACGATCTTCACTGATTGCGCAGACCATATGAGTATCGTGCGGGAGGAAATCTTCGGGCCGGTCATGTCGGTGTTGACCTTCAGCGACGAAGACGAAGTCATCTGCCGCGCCAACGATACCGAGACAGGCCTCGCCGCGGGCGTGTTCACCAATGACATCCGCCGCGCCCATCGGGTGATCCATCGGATGCAGGCTGGTATCTGCTGGATCAACGCGTACGGGGCATCGCCTGCGGAAATGCCGGTCGGCGGCTACAAGCTGTCCGGCATTGGTCGGGAAAACGGACGCGTGACCCTCGACCAGTACACCCAGATCAAGTCGGTATACGTGGGTATGGCCGATCTGGAGAGCCCATTCTGAGGGGACATTCCATGACCCAGACATACGATTATATTGTTATCGGTGCCGGCTCGGCGGGCTGCGTGCTCGCCAACCGTCTGAGCGAAGACGGCAAATGCAGTGTTTTGCTTCTGGAGAACGGCGGCAGCGACCGCAGCCTGTTCATTCAGATGCCTACCGCGCTGTCGATCCCGATGAATACCAGCAAGTACAACTGGCAGTACGAGAGCGAACCGGAACCGTACCTGGATAACCGACGCATGCATTGCCCCCGCGGCAAGGTGTTGGGAGGCTCTTCATCGATCAATGGCATGGTCTACGTACGCGGTCATGCCAGGGACTTCGACGAGTGGCAGGAGGAGGGCGCCGAAGGGTGGGATTATCGGCATTGTCTGCCGTACTTCAAGAAGGCGGAGACCTGGACCTTTGGCTCCGACAGCTATCGTGGCGATCGCGGTCCGCTCGGGGTGAATACCGGCAACCAGATGAAGAATCCCCTGTACCGAGCCTTCATCGATGCTGGCGTCCAGGCCGGCTACCCGGCCACCGCAGACTACAATGGCGCCCAGCAGGAAGGCTTCGGCCCGATGCAGATGACCATCAAGAACGGCGTACGCTGGTCTACGTCGAACGCTTATCTGCGCCCGGTGCGCAGCCGGTCCAATCTTACGGTCGTTACCCATGCGCTGGTGCACCGGGTCGTGCTGGAAGGCAAGCGGGCCACGGGTGTGCAGTACGAGCGCAAGGGCGAAGTGCTGACCGTGCGGGCTGATCGGGAGGTGATCCTGGCGGCGGGCTCTATCGGCTCGCCGCATCTGCTGCAACTTTCGGGCATTGGCCGGCGCGATGTGCTGGAGAAGGCCGGTATCGATGTGGTGCACGAGTTGCCGGGCGTCGGCGAGAACCTGCAGGACCATCTGGAATTCTATTTTCAGTTTCGCTGCCTGAAGCCGGTTTCGCTCAATCGCAGGCTCGGCATGCTCAGCCGATTGCAGATCGGTGCCCAGTGGTTCTTTTTCAAGACAGGGCTGGGCGCGACCAACCACTTCGAGTCCTGCGGCTTCATCCGTTCCAGAGCCGGAGTGGAGTGGCCCGACATTCAGTACCACTTCCTTCCCGCTGCCATGCGCTACGACGGCAAGGAGGCGTTCGCCGGGGACGGTTTTCAGTTGCATGTCGGGCACAACAAGCCGAAAAGCCGTGGACATGTGCATGTTCGATCACCCGATCCACGCCAGCATCCCGAGATCCTCTTCAACTATCTGAAGGAAGAAGAAGACCGGGAGGGCTTCCGCGCCTGCGTACGCCTGTCCCGCGAAATCATCCATCAGCAGGCCATGGACGAGTATCGCGGGGACGAAATTCAGCCGGGGGCGCACGTTCAGAGCGACGAGGAGATCGATGCCTTTGTGCGCAGTGCGGTGGAAAGCGCGTATCACCCGTCCTGCTCCTGCAAGATGGGGACTGACGACATGGCGGTGGTTGACCCGCAGACGCGCGTGCACGGCATTCAGAATCTGCGTGTGGTCGACTCGTCGATTTTCCCGACCATACCCAACGGCAATCTGAACGCGCCGACGATCATGCTCGCCGAGCGCGCAGCAGACATCATTCGGGGCTTCGAGCCCATGGCTCCATCGAACGCACCGGTGTCGATGGATGAACAGTGGCAAGCACGCCAGCGCCCGAGGGAGGCGGCGCGGGTACTCGCCTGATTTGCGCGGGCGCAAGCCCGCGATTCATGCAAACCGTCAGGATTTTCCTATTGCCGCCAGGGCGCTCAGCGCCGTCGACCAGCGACATATAGGCAAGCCCTGTCCGTGCAATGCGGAGGTTTGTGTCCTTTACAAACGGAAGGAAACAACCATGCTCTCAATGACTCTCATCAACCGGCCTGGCTGGAGGTTCGCATGACGCTCTGGCTATCGATAGGGATGCTGTTCACCTTCGGCGCAATCGCGCTGATTCTTGCCAAGTGGTGGAACCTGCGCTGCATCGGCGTTACACCGGTACACACGCTGACCTTTGTGGCGATCCTGTTCACCTCGGGCCTGGATGTGGGGCTGATCATGTTCCCGCTCACCGAATTTGCGGGCTACGCCGATACCGCGGAAAGCCCGGAGTACAGCTTTGCCAACCCCCTGGCCATCGAATTCGGCTTCTGGGGCTTCCTCATCTGGGGCTTCTACTTCCTCACCTGCTTCTATTTCTGCATCATCGAGCCGCGGGTGAAGTTCTTCGAGTTCCGGGTGGTCAAGTTCGTCAACAACGCGGTGATCATCGGCACCTGCGCCTTCACTGCCTACCTGTTGCTGGTGAACCTGCCGTGGTACCTGCCGCAGCTTGGCGACGGCGAAACGGTATTGCCGGTGTTCTACCTGATCGTGATGGCGGCGATCGGTGCGGCCGTCTATTCGAGCAGCGACATCAAGTATGTGCGAATACTCAGCCTGAGTTCATCCGGCTTCTTCCTGCTGCTGATCGCCGTGATGTGGGCGCGGGCCTTCCTGACCGATCGCGGAGACATCAGCGACTTCACGCTGGGAACGGGGCTGATCGGTGAGTATTTCAGCAATCTGCATCGCTTCATGCTGCCGATCAACGAATATCATGAGTTCTACCTGTTCTGGTGGTTCTCGTGGAGCATCATGATCGGGCAATTCACTGCCCGCTTCGTCGGCGGCCTGCGTACCTGGCAACTGTTCCTGGCGATGCTGTTCTTCCCGTCGGTGGCGATCGGCGTATGGTTCGTGATCCTCTTCCACTATCACCAGGAAGGCTTGAACATCGCTACCTGGGTGAGCATGGCGATGATCAGTGTCGGGGTGCTGATGGTTGTCAATTCACTGGACTCGCTGATCCGCCTGTATTCCGAGAACCTGAATCTGACCGCCCGGCGAGTGGGGCGCGGCCGCTACTATCTCGGCAACTTCGTGCTGATGTGCGCGCTGACCATCCTGTTCCAGCTGGATTTCCTCGAGATCGAGTGGGTCGGTGCGCTTGTCATCGCGATCTACTTCTCATGCTTTGCCTACATCCTGCTGAACAAGCGCAAGGAAGTGATGTCCATCCAGGCCTCGCCCAGGGACAACGAACTGGACTTCCGCAAGATCGAGATGGTGCACTAGGCAGCTCGCGGGGGGGCGTCAAAGCCCCCCGCCGGCGCAGCTCAATGCACGCCGGTCCTGGAAAACAGGTTCATCACCACCACGCCCGCTACGATCATCGCCATGCCGATGATCGCCGGCGCGTCGAGTTTCTGTCCGTAAACGAGCCAGGCGGCAAGCGTGATGAGCACGACCCCGAGCCCTGACCACACTGCGTATGCCACCCCAACGGGGATAGTGCGCAGCGTCAGAGCCAGAAAGTAGAACGCGATGGCATAGCCGATCGCGACGATGACCAGCGGGCCGGTCCGGGTAAAGCCGTCACTGGCTTTCAGCGCCGAGGTGGCGATCACCTCGGCGACAATGGCAGCGAACAGCAACAGCCAGGTTTTCATTCAAGCCTCTGCCATCAGGTGCAGCGATAGAAGCCGCTGTAACCTGTGTCCGCTCCCTGATTCAAGATGAAGCGCATCGTTGCAGGCGCTTCATTCTGGCCATCCTCCAGTTGCACGGCCTCGCCGGTCTCAAGGATCCGCACTTCCATGCCCTTGGCTTCTAATACCCCGCCAACCCGCAGCTGGTCAAAGCGCTTAGCGCCTGCGGGGGTGAGCAGCACCAGACGGTCATGCAGCTTGATCAGACCATGCAGCGCACCCTCAGCTGCCGTCTCGCCCACCACCAGAACAGGGGGGCTGGCCTCGGTGTAATGAAAGCTGCAACGTGGCTCGGCCTGCATCACCCGGTAGACCTCTGAGGTTCCCATTGGGCCTGGATCGGCTTCGCTCAGATCGGGGTTCCAGATCGCATCCTCTGGCGAGACGACCCTTGCCCCCTCCGCAGCCCAGAGCATTCCGCTGCAAAGCGCGAGCAGCAGCCCGGCGAAGAGGGCAGGCGCGGGCCCGGACCGCTTGAGATCATTCAGTGTCAGCATTTGCATCGTTCAGCGCCTCGATCAGGTATTTCATTTCGGAAATTTCACGACGCTGCGCTTCGATGATCTCCTCGGCAAGCTTGCGCACCCGGGGATCCTCGATCTGCGCACGCTCGCTGGTCATGATGGCGATCGAATGGTGCGGGATCATCGCCTTCATATATTCGACCTCGTCCACGGTGGTCTGGCTGCGAACCAGCCAGAGACATACCGCGAAGACCAATGCTGCACCAATGTATATGGCGACGTTGATCATCTTGTTGGCGTACATGCTGAGCATGAAGCTCAACATTATGATTGCCATGACCGCGCCCATCAGAAGCGCCATCCAGCCGCGTGTCTCGCTCCACATTACATGTTCGAGGGTATAGGTGTTGAGATACATCAGCCCGAACATGACAATCGTCGAGGTGGCGATCATGGCGGCGAAGCGCCAATAGGACATGTGCATGGGTCCTCCTGAGTCTTGTTGGGAAACCGCTCCGTCTCTGATTGCGACTCGCACTGTGCAGCGGAAATTCCCTGAAAACATGCGCGCCTTTTGCTCGCCCGGATGCAACGTGAGGTCGGCTATGCTATCCAAGCATCATAATCATCAACATGGAGAACCCGATGAGCCAGCCTCACGGCCCCGAATTCGACAACAGCTACGCTCGGCTTCCTGACAGGTTTTATGCCCGGCAGGCGCCGGAGCCGGTTCGTTCGCCCGGTCTCATCCGAGCGAACCAGGCGCTAGCGCAGCAGCTTGGCATCGATGTCGCCTGGCTGGAGTCCGAAGAAGGCCTGCAGGTGCTGGCTGGCAATACGCTCGCACCGGGCTCCGATCCGATCGCCACGGTGTACGCCGCCCATCAGTTCGGGGGCTGGAACCCGCAACTCGGGGATGGCCGCGCCGTGCTACTTGGCGAGGTGGTCGATCGGCGGGGGCAACGCTATGACCTGCAACTCAAGGGGTCCGGCCGCACGCCGTACTCGCGGGGCGGTGATGGCCGTGCGCCGCTCGGTCCGGTGCTGCGCGAATATGTAGTAAGCGAAGCCATGGCGGTCCTCGGCGTCCCGACGTCCCGTGCGCTGGCCGCGGTGACCACCGGGGAAACGGTCTATCGTGACCGGGCGCTGCCCGGCGGAGTGCTGACCCGTGTATCGAGCAGTCATATTCGCATCGGCACCTTTCAATTCTTTGCTGCCCGGGATGATCATGATGCGGTGCGGGTGCTCGCCGATCATGTGATCCAGCGCCATTATCCCGATGCGGCAACGGCCGAACGACCCTATCTGGCCCTGCTTGAAGGTGTGATCGCCAGGCAAGCCGAGCTGATTGCGCACTGGCAGCAACTCGGCTTCATCCACGGGGTGATGAATACAGACAACATGCTGGTATCCGGCGAGACGGTCGATTACGGCCCCTGTGCGTTCATGGATCGCTACGACCCCAAGGCGGTGTTCAGCTCGATCGATAGCGCCGGCCGTTATGCCTATGCCAATCAGCCCGGTATCGGCCAGTGGAACCTCGCCTGGCTGGCGCGGGCGTTGCTGCCGATCATCGACCCGGACGAGAGCAGGGCAGTGGAGCTGGCGCAACAGGCCATCGATGGCTTCGTGGCCCGCTACAAGGAAGCCTACGCGCAGCGGATGTGTGCCAAGCTGGGTATCGCCCGGGTGGATGACGAGGCCGCGTCGCTGGTCGACGATCTGCTCGAACGCATGACCACGGCAGGCGCCGACTACACGCTTACCTTCCGCCGGCTCGCCGAACTGGCTGCGCCGAATTCCGGGTTTCACAGCGTCGAACATATCTTCACGCTCCCCGATGTGCTGGAGCCCTGGCTGGAGAGATGGCGGGAATTGCTTGAGCGTGAGACCAGCTCCGCTGCGCAGCGCCAGCAGCAGATGCTCCTCTGCAATCCGGCCTTCATACCGCGCAATCATCTGATCGAAGAGGTGATCCAGGCCGCCGTCGAGCGGGGAGATTTCGACCCGTTCCATCGTCTCGTCGAGCGTCTGGCCAGGCCCGGTGAGTACGCCGAGGCCGATGCGCGTTATGCGATGCCGCCGCGCCCCGAAGAAATGGTCTTGCAGACTTTCTGCGGGACCTGACCCAACAAAAGGACGATCCATGCTTGAACCCGGCGGAAAGGGCCTGCGAACCCGGCTGTTCCAGATCATATTCGAATCCGATACACCCGAAGGCAAGGCGTTCGACATAGCGCTTGCCGCACTGATCGTCATAAGCGTTGCAGTGGTCATGCTGGACAGTGTCGCCGCGTACCATGAGCGCTACGGCGCTCTGTTCTACGGGATCGAATGGACTGTCACGGTGCTGTTCACCATCGAGCTGGGTCTGCGCATCTACTGCCTTCAGGCACCGGGTCAGTATCTCAAAAGCTTTTACGGCGTCATCGACATCCTCGCGATCCTGCCGACCTGGCTAGCGCTTTTCGTCCCTGGCGCGCACATGCTGGTGGTTGTCCGGCTGCTCCGTACGCTAAGGCTGATTCGTGTACTGGAGATGATGTCGCTGGCCGGGCAGGGGAGTCTTTTGCTCGGTGCCCTTCGACGCAGTCGGGGGCAGATCATGTTGTTTCTGTTCGCCGTATTCATGGTCGTCATCATCTTTTCAACGCTGCTGTACATGATCGAACCGCCCGAGGCCGGGTTCACCAGCATCCCGAAGTCGGTCTACTGGGGCATCGTGACGCTGACGACGGTCGGATACGGCGACATTACCCCGGTTACACCCATGGGGCAGTTCCTGTCGGTTCTGATCATGTTGACGGGGTATTCGATCATTGCCCTGCCGGTGGGGGTCTTTTCGGCAGAAGTGATCACTGCGCTGCGTGCGGAGCGGTATTCGGACGAGTCATGCCCAGGCTGCGGGCGCAGCCGGCATGAGCCGGATGCGAACTACTGCAAGTTCTGCGGTACCTGGCTCAACGAGGAAACGCCTGACCCGCGACAGCGCCGTTAGGCGGCTGTCGCGGGATCGTGTTGTTCAGCCTTCGAGGTTACCGGAGCAGCTGCGGGCCGACTCGATGAGGCGCTGTTCCATGTCACCGTTCATGCCCTGGCTCATCTGTTCCAGTTCTTCCTGGCTGAACTCGTTGCTGGCTTCATCGGCGGCACACTCGCAGAATGCCTTCGCCTGCGTAGCATCATGAGACGCCTGAGCATTTTCGATGCATTCGGCAACAAAGCCGGTGCGCGCACCGCTGGGCCAATCGGCGACGGCGGGAAGCGTAAACACGAGTGATGTGGCGAGAACAAGCAGTTGACGGTTGCGCATGACAGACTCCAGTCGGGTTGTAGCCGGCTCGGTAGCCGACGCTTACACCTTCTGAATCACTGGCGGCGGGGTAGTTCCTCAGGATATGAAACCGAAGCAGAATGACGCTCGGACGCCTGGGAGAGCTTAAAGACGGGCTGAGGGATTCACGGCGATGAGATCGGAATGACTGGCGGGGGAGTGTGAGGTCTTGCAGGTCACCATGGAAACGTTGCAGCGGAGTGCTCAGAATGGCACCCCGCTAATCGTCGTGCATCAGAAGCACATGCCGTGCTGAACAAAACCGCGGTCGACTTCTTCCGGATTGAACCGGCGTGGCTCACCGCGTTCGCTGACCCGTTCCTGGTAGGTGGCAATCACCTGCTCGGAGCGCTGCTGGCTGTTCTGGCTGGCCTGGTAAGCGATCGGAAAATCGCTTGCAACGTAAGTGGCATCTCCCAACATATCAATTCCCTCAACAAGGTCTACGGCTGGCTTGATCTTCAAGTGCCTTGTATCCATGAGAGCTATGCCGGGAGAAAGAGTTCCGGCCGGTTCAGTGCCTTTGGTCGGCAATGAGACATTGTTGGCGTTGTCGGATGACGGCAGCTCGGCAGCCGGTCGCGGAGCGGGGAAAGATTCGTCCATGAAAAGTCTCGATAGCGTGATGTCGTTCTCTTCTGGCAGGCGTCCCGCGAGCCGGATGAGCGACCTGGTTGCCCGGATATGCTGCCATGAGTGGCATACCTGGGATCGATCAGGCGCAATGATGCCGAATTGGCATGAGGCTGCCAAGCAAATTCGCTGCGTCAGTCCCGGGGCCTGTAAAAGAAGAAATCGCCGGCGGCATGTGTGCGCTTGAACGTCGCCGCCCAGGAAGGCGAAACACTGCGGTCATGAAAGAACAGCGCGCCCTTTGTTCGGTCCTTCAACTGGCCATTGAGCGCCCGTCGTGCGACTTCCTTGGCCTGGGTATAGGATGCTTCCTCCTGCACCGAATCCGGTCGACCATCGCACCACCAGGAAAACTGACAGTTCCCTGCTTCGGAACCCTGCTTGACTACCTCGCACACGCTTCGGGGGAATTCATCGGTTTGCAGGCGATTCATCACGACGCTGGCCACCGCTTCCATTTCCTCGACTTTCTGCCCCTTGGCTTCCCAGTAAATGGAGCGGGCAAGGCAGGTGATCGCATCGTCCAGCGGCGCTTCGCCAGCCGGGTCCACAGCCTGAACCTCGCTTTTGGTGATGACTTCCGAGCGCGACGCTTTCGGTGGGCTACCATCTTCAACCGCTTTCTGCTCGAGCGTCTCTGCCTTCTCTATAGCCTTTTCTGCCTGACGCTCCTGCTCGGCTGCGTTTGAGGCGCCGATCAGTGCCAGGGCAAGCAAACCGGTTGAGATCCATCTGAGTTGCATTGCGGTGTCCTCGTTTTCGACCGGAAACAGTGCGTGCGATGGTCGGCAGTAGCGGTTTAAAAGCACTCTGTCATTGGATATGTTATCGCTTCGTTGGTTCGCCATATCTGTCATTGCCCGCGGCTGTCCCGAGCCGAGCCCGTGCGTGGTATAACAAACCGCCATGCCATGCGTGGCCCGTCGGACAGCATCCGTGCCGACTGCGTGTATGTGTTTGCCGCATCGGCGGAACTCGATGGCGGTGGCGGTGTCCCTCCTTGTGGCAAACCACAGGGAGGACGTTCAGGCCATGAGCCTTCCAGGAGAATTCAATGTCCCTATGGCAGACCTCCCGCTGCAACCCTTATTCCTTTCTCGTCGCCTCGCCAGCTGACGAGGAACTCTCGAACTGCGCCCGCTGATAGCTTATCTGGCCGGGCCTCACCCGCTTTTTTGTGAAGACCACCATGCCCAATAATCGCTCGTACACAACACCCCTTTCACCCGCCGTCGGTCCGCGACCTGCGCGTACGTCCGTGATCCGTGCCGGCCTCCTCGGGACGCTACTGGCATTCTCGGCGACGACGCTGGCCCAGGAAGGCGAAAGCACCGTACGCTGGGTCAGTGATGAGCTGACCACCTATGTTCGCAGTGGACCGACCGATGGCTACCGTATCGTTGGCACGCTGGCTTCCGGCGACAAGGTCGAGCTGATCAAGACACAGGGTGACTACAGTCAGGTTCGTGGTGAATCCGGCACGACGGTGTGGATTCGTTCCGCCGACCTGCAGGACTCGCCTGGCCCGGCAGAGGCCGTTCCGCAGCTCGAAGAACAGGTCACCGCGTTGAGTCAGGAGCTGGCAACGATCGAACAGACCTGGCAAACCCGCGTAGAAGGTATGCAGGAAACGCTGGAGGCGCGACGCATCCACATCGAAGAGCTGGAACAGACTCGTCAGGCGCTGCACGAGGAGCTCGTCGCCACCCAGTCGCAGCTGCGCGAGGCTCAGGCGCAACTGGGTGATGAAAACAAGGAAGTACTGATGCGCTATATGGTCTACGGCGGTGGTATTGCTGGCGCGGGGCTGCTGGTCGGATTGATCCTGCCCTCACTGACGCGCAGCCGCAAACGCAACGACGGCTGGGTTTGAGCAGCTGTTTTTTCCTCCGGTATGCCAGTCCGGCGCGGCTGGCATACCATGACCTACAGATCCAGTGAACGGAACACAGCATGCGCCCCAACAAGATCGTTAACGTATCGGTAAATCCCAAGGGCAGCCTCGAGACCCTTTCCCAGCGTGAAGTCCAGCAGCTCAGCGAAGCCGGAAGCGGCGACACCTACAAGCTGTTTCGCCAGTGTGCCCTGGCCATCCTCAATACGGGCGCGCAGATAGACAATGCCAAGACCATTCTCGAGGCGTACGAAGACTTTGAAGTGCGCATTCACCAGCAGGACCGTGGCGTGCGCCTCGAGCTACGCAATGCTCCGGCGGACGCCTTCGTCGACGGCGAGATGATCGCCAGCACCCGTGAAATGCTGTTCAGCGCATTGCGCGACATCGTCTATACGGAGAGTGAGCTTGGCAGTCCGCGTATCGACCTGCAGACCTCGGCGGGCATTACCGACTATGTCTTTCATCTGCTGCGCAACGCACGCACCCTGCGCCCTGCCGTCGAGCCGAACATGGTGGTGTGCTGGGGCGGCCATTCCATCAGCACGGAGGAATACAAGTATTCCAAGAAGGTCGGGCACGAGCTCGGTCTGCGTAATCTGAACGTCTGCACCGGGTGCGGGCCGGGCGTGATGAAAGGACCGATGAAGGGCGCCACCATCGCGCACGCCAAGCAGCGTATCAGCGGCGGCCGGTATGTCGGTCTGACCGAGCCGGGAATCATTGCAGCCGAAGCGCCTAACCCGATCGTCAACGAACTGGTGATCCTTCCTGATATCGAGAAGCGACTCGAAGCCTTCGTCAGGGTAGGGCACGGAATCATCGTCTTTCCCGGCGGTGTCGGCACCGCCGAGGAATTTCTGTATCTGCTGGGTATCCTTCTGCATCCGGAAAACCGCGAGCTGCCGTTCCCGCTGATCCTCACCGGTCCGCGTAGCGCTGCCCCCTACCTTGAACAGCTGCACGCGTTCGTCGCCGCCACCCTCGGCGAGGCCGCACAAGGTCTGTATCAGCTGATCATCGATGATCCGGCGGAGGTCGCCAGGCAGATGACCGAAGGTCTGCGAACCGTTTGTCAGTTCCGCCGCGAGCGCAACGATGCCTTCCACTTCAACTGGCTCTTGAAAATCGAAGAGACCTTTCAGCATCCCTTCGACCCGACCCACGAGAACATGGCCGGCCTCGAACTGAACCTGCAGATGCCACGGCACGAATTGGCGGCGAACCTGCGCCGCGCGTTTTCCGGCATCGTCGCCGGCAACGTGAAGAACCATGGTATCCGTCGTATCGAAGAATTCGGCCCTTACGAAATCCGCGGCGAATCGGCGATCATGCGTCCGCTCGACGCGCTGCTGCGTGCCTTCGTCGAGCAACATCGCATGAAGTTGCCAGGTGGGGCGCCGTATCAACCCTGTTACCGAGTAGTGGATTAAATCAGCGCACAGAGGTAGGGATGCTCAGTCGTTTCCGAGGACGGTGCATGGTGTTCGCCATGGCAGCGGTGGCACAGGGCGCTGCCGCGGATCGTCAGTCACTGGATGCCGAAGTGTTGCGAGTCATGCAGGCGCATGACATTGCCGGCATGTCGATCGCTTTGATAGTCGACGGCCGCACGTCTCATCTCCATTACGGGGTCGCCTCCCGGGACGACCGCAGGCCGATCGATTCCGACACGCTGTTTGAAATCGGCTCGCTCAGCAAGCTCTACGCAACGGCGCTGGCCGCCTATGCCCAGCGCCAGGACAGATTAGCCCTCACGGATCATCCTGGGCGGCACCTGCCCTGGCTGAAGGGCGCGCCGCTTGATCAGGTCACGCTACTCGACCTGGCGACGCACAGCGCAGGCGATCTCCCGCTGCAGGTGCCTGATGACGTTGAGACGCCTGCGCAGCTGGAGCAGTATTTCCAGAACTGGTTGCCAGGTCATGCCCCGGGACGTCGCAGAACCTATTCGAATCCGGGCATCGGGCTGCTCGGCATGGCTACCGCCAGCAGTCTGAACATGTCCTATCGCCATGCACTGGAGCAGATGTTGTTGCCCAGGCTGGGCCTGAACGACACCTTTCTCGAGGTTCCCGAGTCGCAGGAGTCGCGCTACGCCCAGGGTTACAACAAAGCCAGCGAGCCGATCCGACTGGAGCCGGGGTTCCTCTCGGACGAGGCCTACGGGATCAAGTCGACCAGTGCCGATCTTCTCCGTCTGGTGAGTATTCATCTGGGCGCCACACCCGCTGAGCCGGAGTTGGCCGAGGCCCTTGCCGAAACCCGGAGCGGTCGCTACCGGGTTGGACCCATGACCCAGGCGTTGGGATGGGAGCGCTATTCCTATCCCGTCGAGCCAGCCGACCTGCTCGCGGGCAACTCCATCGACATGGTGCTCGGGACGCATGATGTAACGCCGCTCGATTCGCCCGATACCAGTCCCAATGTATGGATCAACAAGACCGGATCGACCAATGGCTTCGGCGGTTACATCGCAATGGTGCCAGCTGAGCGCAAGGGCGTGGTGATTCTGGCGAACAAGAACTTTCCTGCCGAGGCGCGGATTCGTCTCGCCCTGCATGCACTGGGCGAGCAGTAGATGGTGCCGTAGCCGGCGTGCGTCGGGGCGTCCGGCCATGAAAAGGCAGGGCATTTCGGACATAAACCGGTCCCGACCCGCTTGCTGAAATAGCGTTTTCCGGCAGCGATGCCAATCGCCTCGCCTGGAGTCGATTTCACCTGGAGCCCGGAATCACGGGACGAACCGCTGCGCTTGGCGGGTGTCGTGAACGGGGCTCGGTATCGAAACCTGCGCGTGCCGGCCCGCAACATCGTCGCCAAGGCGACAATTGGCCTGAACGCCACCTGCTAGCGTCATTCCTAGCGACCAACTGTCTTGCCCAAGAGACAGCAAGGTCGCCTCGATACAAAAACAACAACATTGAGAAGGAAGCTGTCATGCAGATCGAGCCATACGGCCTTCGAGGCCGCGTTTTTGCGATCCTGAGCGTCACCGCCAGTCTTGCACTGTCCGGCTGCCTGAGCGGGGGCAGTGATAATGACGATCCACCGGTCGCCGAACCGACGCCTCCCGCGCAGAACACCTATTCCGTGGACATACAGCGAACGCAGTTCGGTATTCCGCACATCACCGCTCAGGATTACAAGGGGCTCGGGTACGGTGTGGGCTATGCATTCGCCGAGGACAACATCTGTTCGCTCGCCGAGGAGATCGTGTTCGCCAACGGCGAAAGTGCCCGCTACCTGGCCAACGGCAGCGTAGCCAGCGACATTTTCTATACCTGGTACAACTCCGCTGCGCAGCGTCAGACGTTCTGGGATGCGCAGAACCAGCAGGTGAGGGACGCCGTATCCGGCTATGCCGCAGGCTACAACCGCTATTTGCGCGACACCGGCGCCGCGAATATCGACCCCGCCTGCGCAGGTCAGGCCTGGGTCAGGGAGATTACCGAGCAGGATCTGCTCGCCGTATACGGGAAGGGCGGGCTACGAGGGGGGCTGTCCAACTTCGTCGGTCCGATCGTTGCAGCTCAGCCGCCTGGGACCGCCGCCAGCGTCAACAGCGACAGCGGCTTCGACATGACCACTATCAACGTTGCCAACGGCGGCAGCAACGCCTATGCGCTTGGATCGGAGCTTACCGCCAGCGGCAACGGCATGCTGTACGGTAACCCGCATGAGCCATGGGACGGCGTCCAGCGCTTCTACGAGTTCCATTTGACGTTGCCTGGCGAGCTGGACGTCATGGGCGTAGGCCAGCAGGGGCAACCCTTTCCGAACATCGGTTTCAACAAGGATGTCGCCTGGAGCCACACGGTCTCGACTGCCAAGCGTTTCACTTTGTATCAGCTTGCGCTGGTCGATGGCGACCCGATGAAATACCTGTCTCAGACTGCAGACGGACAGCTCGAACAGCGTGATATCGAGCGGGTGGACGTAAGCATTCAGCTGGCCAATGGCAGTACGCAGCAGGGCAGTGTGTACCTGTCTCACTACGGCCCGATGATTGCGGTGAATCTGGTCAACGATCAGCTGCCGCCCTGGGGTGGTGCAGGTATCGCCTTTGCCATTCGTGACGCTGCCTCCGAGAATCCGCGGGCAATCAATCAATGGCTCGCAATGGACAAGGCTACCAGCGTCGAGGATCTGGTCGACAAGCTCCAGACCATCGTCGGCTTGCCGTTCGTCAATACCATCGCAACCGATCGCTACGGAAAAGCGATGTACGCCGATATCTCTACCGTGCCTCACGTCACCACCGAGAAGTTCCAGGCCTGCATCGATGGCCAACCCGCGTTGCAGGCTCTGGCCGCTGCGGGGATCCCTGCCCTGAATGGCGCGACCGCAGCCTGTGAATGGGGCGAGGACGCCGACTCCCCGCAAAAGGGCATCTTTGGTCCGGGCAATCTGCCTGTGCTGGTACGCAACGACTACGTGGCAAATTCCAACGACAGCTACTGGCTGAGCAACCCCGATGCGCCGTTGACGGGCTACTCCCCATTACTGCGGCGACGTCTGCTGCCTTACCCCGGTGCAACCATTGGCGAAGCGGTACCGTTGCTGATGCGCTCGCGCATGGGGCTTGTCCAACTCGAGGATCGTCTGGATGGCAGCGACGGTCTGGGCGCTGCCGGCTTCACGCTCGACCAGCTCCAGACACTGGTCTATGGCAACCGCAGCTATGCAGCAGAACTGGTGCTGGACGACGTGCTGGATGATTGTCTGATCGACCCCATCATGCCTACCAGCGACGGTGGAACCGTGGACGCCACCACGGCTTGTCAGGTACTCGATGACTGGGACCGGCGCAACAACCTCGATAGTCGCGGTGCGCATGTGTTCCGTGAGTTCTGGAAGCGCGTTCCGTTCCAGGAGACTACCGCCAACGTATTCAGCGTACCGTTCGATCAGAACGATCCGGTCAATACGCCGAGGGGACTGGTGATCGATAGCGACACCCGCACCGCGCTGGGTGATGCCATCGCCCTGTTCCAGAGCAGGAATGTCGCGCTTGACGCGTCGCTGGGCGAGATTCAGTTCGTCGTCGATGCAGGCAACAATGATGAGCGCATTCCCATGCACGGTGGCATCGGGCGGGAGGGTGTGTTCAACGTGGCAGAGGGCCCGGGTCCGGACGATAGCGGCAATTACACGCCGATCAACAAGGGGCCTACCTACATGCAAACGGTTACGTTCGACGAGAACGGGCCCGTTGTAGAGGCGCTCCTGGCGTACTCGCAGTCCGCAGACACGACCAGCCCCAACCCGGGACCAGACACGACGCTATTCGGACAAGAACTGGATCGCGCTACCCTTCAGCGCCGCACAGATTGCCGAGCAGGCGGTGGGTCCCAAGCTTGAACTGAGAGAGTGATGGTGCGAGCCGGCTTCGGCTGAAGCCGGCTCATCGCTGGAGAAGCGTTGGAAGGCGCGTTTCGTGCGCTTGCGTGATCCGACGCGAATCCGCTACAGTCTGAACACGTTTCAGGAGACCTGTATGTCAGCTAGTGTCGCTCGACCGCTTTCGATTATCGCCACGGCTTCGGCCGGGGTGACGGGCGCGCGACCGAGTCTGGCCGACGTTGCAGTCTATTTTGGGTATTGGTTTAGCCGCATACGCGCCTGATACCCCGCAGGCGCCCATTCAGAGGGTCGCCACCACGCAGTTTCGCAAAACCCCGGTCGGCAACCCGACCGGGGTTTTTTATTGGCTGTTTGTTTCTATTCACACGAGGATCTGCCCATGTATCGCACCTATCGACTGTTTTCCTACCGCAGCTGGCGATTTACCGGCGCGTCCGTCGCACCACATCCAGTACCCAGTCGAACGTCACGATAATGCCGTGGCGGAGCACCGCCACGGCCGAGGAAAATAGCTCATGAACGCTCCCATCCCTGCCGCAAACGTAATTAACCTGTCCGATACCGCTCCCGTTTCGGTTCGCGCCCGACGGTCCACCCAGCCGCTGCCATCGCCAGCTCAGCTGCGCCACCAAATTCCGGTCAGCGATTCGCTGGACCAGCGTATTGCTCGCCAGCGCGATGCAGTGCGCGCCGTACTCTGCGGTGAAGACGACCGCCTGCTGGTCATTGCCGGTCCCTGTTCGCTCCATGAGCCGGACTCAGCGCTCGAATACGCCGAACGCCTCGCGCACCTGTCCACCCAGGTGAATGACACGCTGCTGCTGGTCATGCGTGCCTATGTGGAAAAGCCGCGCACGACGATTGGCTGGAAGGGCATGCTGTATGACCCACACCTCGATGGGCGCGGCGATATGGCCGAAGGCCTTGCGCTGTCCCGCCGGCTGATGCTTTCAATGATCGCGCTCGACCTTCCGGTAGCCACTGAACTCCTGCAGCCGCTGGCGGCGGGCTATCTCGACGATCTGCTTGCCTGGGCGGCAATTGGCGCCCGCACCAGTGAGTCGCAGGTGCATCGCGAACTGGTCAGCGGATTGGACTTGCCGGTGGGCTTCAAGAACGGCACCGACGGAAGCGTGAGCATCGCTTGCGACGCAATGGGTTCGGCTGCCCATTCTCATCAGCATTTCGGTGTGGATGAGCTGGGCTGCCCTGCACTGATCCGGACACAGGGCAATCCGGACGTGCATCTGGTCTTGCGTGGTGGCTCTGCAGGCCCCAATTACGGGCCGGATCACGTTTCAATGGCGCGAGCGGCACTGGCGAAGCGGGGTATCGACGCGAGGCTGATCGTCGACTGCAGTCACGCCAACAGTGGCAAGGATCCCCTGCGCCAGCCGGCTGTGCTGGAGTCGGTGATCGAGCAGCGCCTGGCCGGAGAAACTGCTCTGCGGGGGGTGATGCTCGAAAGCCATCTGTTCGACGGCTCCCAGCCGCTCACCGGACAGCTGGCTTACGGCGTTTCGGTTACCGACGGGTGTCTGGGCTGGACGAAGACCGAACAGGCACTGCTGCATGCGGCGGACAGGCTGGCTGGCAAAGCGGCTGCGCTGAGGTAGACTCATCTGACCCACCGCCCGGGATCCTCGATGTCCAAGCCGTCACGCCGCCGTTCCTATGCTGTGCTTGCCTGTCTGGCCATGCTCATGCATGTACTGGGTATGCCGGCGCTGGCGAGTGCTAGTGCCGAGGTCAGGCTGGCGTACGGTATCGGAGGCCACTGCCTGGGCGCCACTGCCTCGATCACTGCCGCCGCGCAAGCCGATGCGCATGACCATCACCTCCATCCGCCTGGGTCTGCATCGTTGGTGCAGACCGAGCAGGATGCCCACGCACCGTCCTCGGTTGACCCGGCTTCCCCGTGTTGCTGCGCCTCGGCGCAGCCTGGCGTCGCACTTGCCACAGCAGCTGTCGACACGGTGCTCCCCATCCTGGTACCGGCGCGCCCCATGGCTGCCGACATACGCCGTACTTCGCCACGCCAGCTTCGGCCAGCGATCAACCCCCGAGCCCCGCCCGCACAGCTTCGCCTGACCTGAATACACCGTTCCGCCTTTCCCTATCGTCGGTCTGTCTCGCGTCGGGAGAGGTATCAGTTCCTGCCCTGTACAAGGCGCCACACTCATGTCCATCGTTCTTCAGGATCCGACCGAGCAGGCCGGAGCCACACCGCGCGGGAATACGGACAAGCTCCTGCTTGCTCTGATCACCCGGCTGCATTTCCTCGCAGGGTTGTTCATCGGACCCTTTATCCTGATCGCCGCGTTGAGCGGTCTGCTTTACGCGTTGACCCCGCAACTCGAATATCGGCTTTATCAACACCTTCTGTTCACTGACAGTCGCGGTGCAGTCCAGCCACTTTCGCTTCAGGTCGACGCTGCGCAGCGATATCTCGGCGAACCTGCGGCTTTGGCGGCCGTTCGCCCGTCACCTGGCCCCGGCCTGACCACTCGGGTGATGTTCAGCGTACCGGGCCTGGACGCTTCCGAGCACTGGGCAGTGTTCGTCGATCCAGTCACAGCCACGCCGCTTGGCGAGCTGACCGTGTATGGCACCACCGGCGTACTGCCCTTGCGCAGCTGGCTGGGGGACCTGCACCGGCGGTTGTTTCTCGGCGAGTGGGGTCGGCTGTATAGCGAACTGGCCGCTTCATGGCTCTGGTTGATGGCAGCTGGCGGCCTGCTGGTCTGGCGCGCGCGGGTACGCCATCGCCGCGGGAGCATGCGCAGACCAGAGTTGCAGCGTTGGCACTCATCCCTCGGCCTGTGCCTGCTGCTCGGAATGCTGTTCTTTTCTGCGACGGGCCTGACCTGGTCGAAATGGGCGGGCGACACTATCGGGGTGGCGCGGGCATTCGCCGGAATGGCGACGCCGGCGCTGAACACTCGACTGGACACCAGCGCGCCCGCTGATATGCATGCCGAGCATCACGCGCCTTTGCCTGGCGTCGCGCCGCAGAGCCCAGTCGATCTCACGCCGCTCGACCAGGTATTGCTCGGCGCCCGCCGGGCTGGCATCGATGCCGGGCGAATCGAGATTCGACCGTCCGGGGGGCACGACCGCGCCTGGACCGTTACCGAGATTGATCGAAGCTGGCCGACCCAGGTCGATGCGGTGGCAATCGATCCGCGAAGCATGCAGGTGGTCGACAGGCTGGAGTTCGCGACGTATCCGCTTGCGGCCAAGCTCACACGCTGGGGAATCGATGCGCACATGGGTAGCCTGTTCGGCTGGGTGAACCAGCTGTTGCTGGTACTGACCGCGGCAGGCGTTGTGATCATGGTAATGCTCGGCTATGCAATGTGGTGGCGACGTAACACACGCAATGCCGGGGCCCTGTCTTCAGGATTGATTACGATCTGGGGGCGGATGACCCGGCGTTCGAGGTGGGGGGTGGCAACTGCGGCCCTCTTGCTTGCCCTGGTCATGCCCGCGTTCGGTGCGAGTGTGTTGTTACTGCCGCTGTTTGACTGGGTCTCGGCGAGAGGCTCGGCGCGTTCGCCGGTTCGCAAAACACTATGAGAGGGCAGGGGGCGTCGAACGGCGACGCCCCCTCTCGCTTCAGTTAACTGTTGCCGGTGCTATCAGGTTTGCTGGAGGGATTGGAGCCAGCAGTGGCGCTGGAGCTACCCGCACTTCCAGACGTGGTGGACGAGCTGGGGCTGCCTGAAGTGGATCCGCTGCTGGAGCTTCCGGAACTGGAGCTACCTGGCTTGCTGGTGCTCCCGGAGGTTCCGGCTGGCGTCGGGTTGCCCAGGGTGCCGGAGCTGCCGACGCCGCCTGAGGTACCGGAACCGCTGGACGATCCTGACGCGGCCGAGCTGCCGGTGGTACCGGACGCGTTGGAGCCCGTCGCACTGCCGGACGGCGTCGCCCCGCGCGCGGCGGATGCCTCGTTACCCATCTGCGTGGAGTCGGGCATTGAAGTACCCGAGGATTTGAAGTCAGGGCTGTGCACTTCCGAGTCCATCGGCATGTGGCTGTAGCGCTCCTTGTCCGCACCCTGCGACCCACCGTGCTGAGATTCGGTCAGCATGCGCTTGAGTTCGCAGCGTCCGTTCACCGCACGCATGATTGCCATGCCCCCCGTTGCCAGAAGGACCAGGCTGCCCAGGCCCCGAGCGCGTAACCCTTTTTTGACCATCATCAGACCGGTTACCGCCGAGGCCGCGCGTTCCCAGCCCTGTACGTTCTCCGGCCCGTTCTTGTTGGAAATCTGATTGAGCAACTGTTGGATTTGCATGGATGATCCCCGATTGTTGAGTGTAAGCAGATGACCGGCAGCCGAGAGGGTTGTTCCGGCCGTCCGCAGGCAGCCGACGAGCAACCGGTGCGACGCTTGCCTTCAGAAGTCCAGGCTCGTCTGCACGCCGTAGCTGCGCTGCTTCTCGTTCAGGGGCTCGCCGCCGGAGGGGGCGTAACTCAGCTTACCGGCAACCAGACGGGCCGGCGCAGTAAAAGGGTGTTCGCCGATCTGCTTCGCATCCTGAATATGCAGCACCTCGATCCCGCGCACCTTCAGCACGTCTGACACGAGAGAGCGGTGACAGCGCCACCACAGCACTTCGGCGCACATCATCGAGGTGCGACGCTGACCGGCCAGCTCAAGAAGGATGCGAAGCCCCTCGTCGAATTCTTCGCTAGCGATGTGATCGGCGTAGCCACGGAAGGATGCGTTGCGCCAGCCGGTGTTCGGCGTGTCGGGCGCGGCCCGGCGTCGCCCGCCGAGCTGAGGAATGAGACGATACTCGATACCGTGCTCGAGCAGACTGGCACGCAAGGCATCTTCGCCGAAATGCGGCAATCGTCGCGAGCCAGGGAAACGTCTGACATCGGCAATGGCTTCAATATCGTAATGCTGGAGCAAAGCAATAAAGGCTTCGATCGAGTGAGTTGAATGTCCGATCGTCCAGACGGTGTGTGGTGCATTCACAAGTAGGCGGCTCCTGTCGTTGGCCTGCGTCTCGGTTGGTCATGCAGCCGGGCGATCCGTTTCGAGCCTCCGGGTCCGGATGGTTCGTATTAGCTGCTAAGACAGAGACGATGCCGGGGCGTGGCGGTTCAATGAAGCGTCCGACGCGTTCCGCGTGGCCAGTCCAGCGCGGGTGGAAGAGAGTACCTACGTCACGGTTTGAGCCCAGCGAATCAGCGCTTCGCCAGGGTCCGATTGTGCGGCGCCACTCGCGCAGCCTGATCAAGCAAAATGAGGCAGGTGGCCGACATGTCGGCACGATATTCCTCCGATATCATATTGATTTTAATGAGAAAAATACCGTCCGTCGGCCACTGGTCACACCACGAAACTTTGACGATCCAGATCCCCTCCATTGTGCGAAGGCGCCTGATACTCAGGCTGCTTTTTCCACAAGTGGAGGACATCATGACCAACGATTCCAAAGGCAATCCAGGCAACTTCGCAAACGATCGCGAGAAGGCTGCGCAGGCCGGTCAGAAAGGCGGTCAGAATAGCGGGGGCAACTTTGCCAACGATCCGCAACGCGCGTCGGAGGCTGGCCAGCGAGGCGGCCAGAACAGCGGAGGCAACTTTGCCAACGACCCGCAGCGCGCGTCCGAAGCAGGCAGCAGGGGCGGCCAGAACAGCAGCGGCAACTTCGCCAATAATCGCGAAAAGGCCTCTGAAGCCGGCAAGAAAGGTGGCCAGAACAGCCACGGCGGCGGTCGAAACAGCTGATCGCCAAAGCGGGGGCGGGCGCTCCCGCTTTTCTTTTGTATCTCAGCGCTTGCCCATCGAGCGGCGCGTGCCCTTCGGCGCCATGCCGATGCGCTTCTCATGATGCGCCGTGCTGTTTCGGTTGTGCCATTGCGGCGACGCCTTCTTCTTCTCCAGCGCCTCATTCGAGAACAGCGATTTCATGTCGAGCCGTTTGGCTATCTGTTCTGCAGTGCCATCAACTTCTTTTTCGACGGTGCCAGCAGCATTGGGTTCGGTGTGCATTGGAGAATCGATCTGGTGTAGGGGCGGCGAGTATACCGGGTCTCGCAGCGGTCGGCGCGTAATTGTCGGCCATTCATCCGACTGACTTTCGTACAGTCCGATTGAGAAATTCGACGATGCGATCCACTGCGTGGTCAGCTGCCTGAAACACACCGGTGTTGACCTGGAATACATGCCAGAGGCCGGGATACAGCTCGAGCTGTACTTTCACCCCCGCAGTACGCGCTTTTTCAGCCAACCTGAAGCTGTCGTTAAGCAGCATCTCCTCTTCGCCCACCTGAATCAGCAGGGGTGCCAGACTGGACAGATCGGCATTAATTGGCGATAGCCCCGGTGCGTCTCGCGCTACGCCGGGCGGGCAGTACGCCCGAATCGCTTGCTCGATCCAGCTGAGGTTCAGTAGCGGGTCGCCCGCGGACGGCGCATGCAGCTGGTTAAAACTGAAATCGACCACTGGAGATAGACACACCAGGGCGGCGGGAGCCGGCATGCCCAGCTCACGCAGACGCAGCGCGGTGACCAGCACCAGGTTGCCGCCAGCGGAGTCACCGGCCAGCGCGATCTCCGTCGGTTTAAAACCTCTGGCTAGAAGTGCCTGAAACGCAGCGACGGCATCGTCACGGGCTGCTGGATAAGGGTCCTCCGGCGCCAGCCGATAGTCCAATGCACACACGCTCACGTCACCGCGCGCGGCGATGCCCGCACACAGGGTGCGATGGGTCGCCGGAGAGCCGATCAGATAGGCGCCGCCGTGCAGATACAGAACCACCGGCGGGCCACCGGAATCCGGTCGATGCCATTCACAGGGGCGTCCGGCGATTCGCTCGGCACTGCGGCTCACGCCTTTGGCGGTCGGCATGCCACTGGTCATGAGCCGTAGCACTGCGCGCTGGGTAGCGATCGGTACGGGCGGACGGATCATGCCGCGAAACAGCGACTTCATCGAGCCGCGCAGAATGGCCCGAAGCAGCGGTTGATCGGACGCCGGAGCAGTGTAATCAGCGGGCACATTCATAATCGGATACCTCTGGTGTGCGGGTCAGCCGTCGATAGGCGAACGTGTAGCCTGGCCAGTTGTTGGTCTGCTTGCCGTCGGCAGTCTGATACCAGCTCGTGCAGCCGCCGCTCCACACCGTGGTGCTCGCTGCCTTCTGAAGCTCGACATTGAAGGCCTCCTGGGCCTTGCGCTTGACGTCCATGTAGCGAAAGCGGTGATGCTGCAGTATTGCCAGGCAGCCAAGCACATAGCGGAACTGGCTTTCCAGCATGTAGACGATCGAATTGTGGCCCAGATTGGTGTTGGGGCCATAGAGGATGAACAGATTGGGAAAGCCGCTGACGCTGATGCCTTTATACGCCTCCGCGCCGGTTCGCCAGACCTGATTGAGTTCCAGGCCGTTGCGGCCAGTAATGCGCATCGGAGCCAGAAACTCCGTGGCTGCGAAGCCCGTGCCGTAGATCAGAACGTCAGCGTCATATCGGCTGCCCTCCGCCGTACGCACCCCGCCCGGCTCGACGGCTTCGATGCGCTCGGTGACAATCTTAACGTTCGGCCGGTCGAGCGCAGGGTAGAAGTCATTGCTTATCAGAATGCGCTTGCAGCCGATGGGGTAGTCGGGCACCAGTCTGGCGCGCTTGAGCGGGTCGGTCACACCGCGCTGCAGATTGTTATAGAAGGCTTTTTCGGTTGACTGCATCAGCTTCGGGTAGCTGATAAAAGCCAGCGCACGGGCTTCATGTGCGAGGTACTGCAGCCCCCGCGCAGCCCGCTGCAGGGCTGGCCAGGCTCGCAAACGCTGATGCTCGGTGCTGGTGTACTGGCGGTCGGCCTTGGGAATGACGTACGGCGCGCTGCGCTGGAATACCGTGAGCTGGCTGACCGTCGGCGCAATCTGCGGAATGAACTGGATAGCTGACGCACCGGTGCCGATTACTGCGACCCGTTTGCCGGCAAGATCGACGTCATGGCGCCATCTGGCCGAATGGAAGGCTTCGCCGGCAAAGCTGTCGAGGCCGGGAATCGAGGGGTACAAGGGGCGGTTGAGTTGGCCGCAGGCGCTCACCAGCGCGCGAGTTGTCAGCGCCGTACCGTCCGTGGTGCTGACATGCCAGAGGCCCTCAGGCTCGCTGAACCGCGCTTCGACCACCTCGCATCCCAGTCTGATGCGCGGACCCAGATGATACTTGCGCACGCAGTGCCGGATGTACTCGTGGATCTCGGCCTGCCTGGCATAACGGGTCGACCAGTCCGGTTTAGGCTCGAACGAAAACGAATACAGATGCGACGGCACATCGCAGGCAGCACCCGGATAGCTGTTGTCGCGCCAGGTGCCGCCGACGTCATCGGCCTTTTCCAGAATCAGATACTCGCTGATACCGGCCTGGTCGAGTTTGATACCCAGGCCCAGGCCAGCGAAGCCTGCCCCGATAATCACCACTGCCAGCGGCCTTGCCGATGTGTTGTGCACGTCCATCGTCCGCTCCCGTCGTATCGATCCTGCGCAGCGCTCGGCTGCGGTCTCCGTGAATACTAACCGCAGCGGCCGAACGGGTTAGCCCCTCCGATGGGGGAGGCTTCGGGGAAATGGCCGAACGGTTACACTGTCCTACCACGCTACGAAGGCCAGACGATGACGGCACCCAGTTTCATCCGCTACGCCAATACCGATACGTTGAGCCTGCGCCAGCTCGACGAGCTCAACGGCGTCCCGAAAGGAACGAGCTTCCGCGCATTCAAGGCCTGCCGCGAAGAGCTGGTCGAAGGGGAGGATTACTTTCTCCTGCAGGCCGACCGCCACGAAGGTCTCATCAACGAGCTAAAGGCTGCCAACTGCACCTACGCCACGACGGTGAACCTCATCCTGTTGACTCGCGCGGGTTATCAGCGCATGAGAGCGGGTAGCGGCAAGAGGCCGTAACCCGCTGAAATGTATAGGTAAACTTTTGTATATTGACTAAAGGTCTTGATCGTTGCGCCGATACATGAGCGAAACCCGTCTCCGCTCTCTCGGCCTAGTGCCACTGGAACCGTCATGCTTAGCAAGTCGATACGTGCCCGTACCCTGGCGCTCTTAGCCGGTAGTCTCACCCTGCTTCTAGTCATCGCTTTGGTCAGCTTCAGCGTACTGTCCTCCAAGGTCGACGCGTACATGCACCTGGTGCAGGGACCGCTGCGCGCTAGTGAGCTCATCGATCGAGCCAACAGCCAGTTCAAGACTCAGGTGCAGGAATGGAAGAACGTATTGCTGCGGGGGGGAGATCCCGCTGCGTTCGACAAGTATTGGGCGGCGTTCCAGCTACAGGAGCAGAATGTTCAGGCCACGCTGGGCGACCTGGCCGCGCTGCAGGGCATTCCCGTCGAGGTCCAGGCTGCTGTTGCGCAGCTTCGAGTTGAGCATTCGCGGCTCGGCGCCGCGTATCGCCAGGGCCGCCAGGCGTTCATCGCAGCGGCTCACGACCATCAGGCGGGGGATAAGGCTGTAAAAGGCGTCGACCGCGCAACATCTGAACAGATGGCGCTGCTGGTTCAGTCGCTGCGTGAGAGCGCGGACCGGGAGGCAGTTCAGATAGCACAGAGTGCTGACCGGGCAATGTTGCTGGGAATCCTTGTCATGGTGCTGTCCGGTATTGCCTTGATCATCATCAGCGGTTGGCGAATCGACCAGGTACTGGTAACGCCCATCCGCTTGCTAATCGAGCGTATCGATGCGCTCAGCCGCGGTCGGCTCGGTGAGCAAATCATGACAAACCGCAGCGATGAACTAGGACAGTTGACCGGTGCCGCCAACAGGCTGCGCACGTTTTTAGGCGAAACCTTCCACCAGTTGCAGAGCAGCGGTGCCGAGCTTGATGAGGCGAGTGGAGCATTGAACTCTGTCGCGACCACCATGGGAGCGGGAACTCGAGAGCAGTTCAGCCGAACGGACCAGGTTGCCACGGCGATGGAAGAAATGTCTGCCACCGCGCAGGAAGTCGCTCGTCATGCTGCAGCGGCGGCCAGCTCGGCCGATGGCGCCGACCAGGCCGCGCAGCACGGGGAGGGTGTGATGCAGGCTACTGTGATTTCGATCACCAGAATGCGCGAGGAGATTGCAGCGACAGCGGCGGTCATCCAGCAGCTGGAAAGCGACAGTGGCCGAATCGGTCAGGTGCTCGATGTCATTCGAGGCGTTGCTGAACAGACCAATCTGCTGGCGCTCAACGCGGCCATCGAAGCAGCACGCGCCGGGGAAGCCGGCCGTGGATTCGCCGTCGTTGCTGACGAAGTGCGGACCCTCGCGCAGCGAACCGCGGCGTCCACTGCTGAAATCAATCAGATCATCGGGGCGGTGCAGCGAGGCGCAGTCGACGCTGTCCATGCAATCGACGCAGGCCAGAAGCTCAGCGAAAAAGGTCTGGAGGAAGTAATCCAGGCCGGCGCGGCGCTGCGCCAGATCACCGAAGCAGTCGAGGCGATCCGAGAGATGAACCGTCAGATCGCCACCGCCGCAGAAGAGCAGAATGCGGTAGTTGACGACATGACACGCAACGTCGCGCAGATCAGGGATATTGGCGAGACCAATCAGCAGAACGTCGGCCGCACTGCCGCTGCAAGCGAACGACTGCAAATTATCGCCGCCAATATGGCAGAGCTGACCGCCAGAATCCTGCGATAGGCAAGGCACGGTCCGCAAGGCATGTGTTGGTCACCCCGGCGGACCTGCCAACTGTTCGACTCGCCCATCGCGGCCCAGGCGGTAGCGAGCCAGATCCTCAGCGAGAAACAAGCGTCCGCCGTACACCGATGATGCTTCGCAGCGCAGGTCCTCGATCGATGGGCTGCGCTCGGGGTTTGTCTGATAGCGGGCGCTGAAGTGCGTCAATAGCAGATTGGGGATCGTCATCGCTTCGGCAAAGCTGGCAACGGAGATGGCGGTGCTGTGTCCGAAGTGGGTCTTCCCTCGGGCAGCGATATCCTGTGTATAGGTCGCCTCATGGACCAGCACATCCGCTGAGCGGCACAGGTCGCTCAGAAGCTCCGGTCGGTCGTTATCGCCCCCTACGACGATGCGTCGCGGAGGTCGGCCAAACGTCAGATACTCCTCGCTTCGCAGCCTTCGGCCGTCCAGTACGGCATCCTTCCCTCGAGCCAACTCGCCCCAGATGGGGCCTCGCGGCACTCCGCTTCGGACCAGCTTGTCGACATCGAGCTTCGGGTCGGGCCGGGTCTCGGTAAAGCTGTATCCAAAACAGGGTACACGATGAGACAACTCACCGCGTTCGACGTAAAGACTGACGTTGCGCCATTCGGCGAGTTGCTCGGTTGCGTGAAAGCGCAGCTCGAATGGCAGATGTGTGTGCGACATGCGCAGTGTGGCAAGAATCCAGTTTTCTATGCCCGCTGGCGCGATGATGTCCAGTGGTTCACGGCGGCCCGACATACCGGCACTCGCGAGCAGGCCGGGCAAGCCGTAGCAGTGATCGCCGTGCACATGCGTGATGAAGATCGCCGTCAGGCCATGCAACGAAAGCGGAGTGCGAAGCAACTGGTGCTGCGTGGCTTCGCCGCAATCGATCAGATACCAGCGTTTACCGGTCTCTTCAATCAGCGCCAGGCCGCTGACATTGCGCGAGCGGGTGGGTGTGCCTGAAGACGTGCCAAGAAACAACAGATCCATGAGGGCTCGCTCATTTGAACTAACAGCACATTGCTGCTTCGGATGTGGTTGAAGCGGCAGGTACCAGGAATGACGTCAGCTCAGTCTACCCTCGTTGCAACCGCTGCGAGGCCGTTCCATTGGTATCATGGCCCGAAACCACCAAGGAGTTGCTCCATGCCCCAGAACGCACTGCTCAAACCCGTCAGACTCGGACCCCTGGACCTGCCCAACCGTATCGTCATGGCGCCACTGACCCGCCAGCGCGCGCTGCAGCCCGGTAATGTGCCTGGGCCGTTGAATGCCGAATACTACGCGCAACGGGCCAATGCCGGGCTCATCATCAGCGAGGCTACACAGATCTGTCCGGAAGGGCAGGGCTATGCATGGACGCCGGGCATTCACAGTCAGGAACAGGTTGAAGGCTGGAAGCAGGTTACTGACCGGGTTCACCGCGCAGGTGGGCGGATTTTCATGCAGCTCTGGCATGTCGGTCGTATCTCGCATCCGCTCCTGCAACCAGGCGGAGCGGCTCCGGTGGCGCCCTCGGCCATCCAGGCTCAGGCCGATTGCTTCGTTGTCGAGCCGGACGGTTCTGCGCACAAGGCGCGTACTGCCATGCCTCGCGCGCTGGAAACATCGGAGATCGCCGGCGTTGTGGAGGCCTATCGTGCAGCGGCAGCCAATGCCATGGCCGCCGGGTTTGACGGGGTCGAAGTGCATGCGGCCAATGGTTACCTGCTCGATCAGTTCCTCTGCTCGGACAGCAACCAGCGTACCGACCAGTACGGTGGCAGCCTGGAAAACCGTGCTCGCCTGGTACTGGAGGTGATCGACGCGGTCATTGCCGAGGTGGCAGACAGCTCACGGGTAGGTATCCGTCTTTCTCCGATGGGCACCTTCAACGACGTTCATGATGCTGATCCGACGGAAACCTTCAGCTATCTGCTCCAGCAGCTGAATGACAAAGGTCTGGCCTATGTTCATGTAAACAAGCCGGACTGGGCAGGTGGCACCTATGAGGGATTTGACGAGCTGTATCGCTCGCTCAGAGATACTTACAGCGGCACGATGATCCACTGCGGAGGCCACACGGCCGAGTCGGCTGAAGCGACGATTGTCAATGGCGAAGCGGATCTGGTGGCGTTTGGTCGTGCCTATATAGCCAACCCGGATCTGGCGGAGCGTATAGAGGTGGGAGCAGACTGGAATGCGCTGGATGGCAGTACGCTGTATGGCGGCGGCGCGAAGGGTTATACGGACTACCCGACGATGCGCTGAAGGAGCAAAAAAAAGCGGGCAACCAGAAGGTTGCCCGCCAAAGGTTCATGCACTCGGACCGTAGTCGGAACAGTTGCCCTTGCCCAGATACTTTTCCAGCAACTTCCACTGTCCCTTGTCCGTGCCGTCCTTGTACGGCTCGGCCGACAGGGTATAGCCGCCCCAGGCCCGGCCAGCGGCCCAGTAAGTCATCGGTATGCAATTCTGCTGCAGGTAGCCCAGCAGGTTATCCATCGCCTCCAGGTAGCGCGGATCGTCCGGAATGCCGGACTCGCCGATCTGCCCGCGCTTGCCGTTCTTCTTCAGCCAGTTGATGAAAGGCGTGGCCCGCTTCACACCGACCATCGGATCGACCGTCAGATCCGTGCTGTATTTCTGGCCGCTCGCATCGGAATCCAGATAGAGGTGGGCGGAGAACACCAGATTGTCCATCGGATCGTTCAGCTTCAGCAGCTCGTTGCTGTGAGTTGCCCAGCGCGCGGCGCTTGACCAAGACATGCCTTCCACATAGATAGGGCGCTGGCGATCGTACTTGCGTACCCCGTCGATGCCTTTTTGCGCAGCCACCAACCAGGTCTTGTCGGCGTCACCGTACGGCTCGTTCATGATGTCGTAGGCGTACAGCGAGCTGCGGCCCTGCCATCTCTTGGCAATCCGCTCCATCAGGTTCTGGTAGGCGGCATAAGGAACCTCAGCGCTTCCTATCACGTTCTTGCGATACCGGCCATAGTTATGAATGTCCAGGATGATCGCCATGTTCGCCCTTGTAGCCTGGGTAAACATAGTATCGATAAGACCGGCGTAAGTTGGGTCAAACTCGCCATTGAGAACCGGCTGCAGGCGCTCCCACTTGATAGGGAAACGCACGGATTTGACTCCTTTCAAACTCCACTTATCAAAATCACCCTCTCTCGGGAAGAAGTAGTGAGTATTATGTTTCCCGGGCAACTCGCTGCTGGTAAACTCGGCACCGGCGATGTTTAAGCCGATAAGTTCAAGCATGCCGGTGCCAAGATTCGGATCTTTGTTAACTACGTTTCCGGTGGAGCCGGAACTGGTATTGCTGCCGCTTTCGCCAGTTCCGGAAGTGGCACCCTGGGACGGCGAAGGACTGGTCAGGGTCGGTTGAGTTGGAGACTCGGTAATCAGCTGCAACGGCTGCTCTTCAGTGACAGTCTGGGTAGGCTGAGGGCCGCTGCTGGTGGTGCTTCCACCGCCGCCACCGCCACCGCCGCCGATACAGCCCTGCAGGCTGCCTGCTGCCAGAGTGAAGGCGAGTATCGATAGCCAGCGCCGGGCAGAATTCCGAGTTCCGAGAGTCATGAGTAGATCCTTTTTTATGTAGATCGCAGCGGGGCAGGTACTAACGAACTCCTGCCAAAACGCTCCTGTGTTACGTTGATGTGAAGTGGGCAGGTGCGATCTTATTTAAAAAAAAATTAAAAAAAAGGGAACTACGTAATGTTTTTGAGGTCGCTGCCGATATTGGCGACGAGCGGTTTGAGTTTATATAGCCTTTGATATTCAAATGATACTTTATGGCCACTATTCTTTAGTTTAAACTTATCGGTCAATAAGTTGGCACTTTCAAGTTACACTTCTCAAAACGTCATTTCGTTGACTATGTGGTCAATGTGGTTGTCCACTTTCATATAATTGTTTCATGTTTTCTTAACTTTCTACGCATTGTCAGCCGTTAGTGGACTCGACTGACGGCGCGCCTGTCGGACAGCACCGCACAAGCTCGCCATTCCTGCCATAGTGGTGCCATGACCACCGCGATTTTCTGCTTCAACGCCAGGCTTAATCGCTTCCTCGCAATGGAGCACAGGGCGCATGCGTTCAGCCGGCGCTGCGCTCGGCATGCGAGCGTGAAGCACATGGTCGAGGCGCTCGGCGTGCCGCACACCGAGGTGGGGTTGGTCGTTGTAAACGGGGCGGCAAGCACGCTTGACGCAGCGATCGGCGACGGAGACCGAATCGACGTGTTTCCGTGGGGCCCGGCATGCCTTGCACCGAACTCCAACGATCCTTATGCCGGTACGCCGCGGTTCGTTGCCGACTCGCACCTGGGCGCGCTAGCGCGCTTGCTGCGAATGACCGGGTTCGACACCCTCTACGACAACTGTTACGACGACGCCGAGCTCGCAGCGCTTGCCTGTCGCGAGCATCGGATCGTGCTTACGCGGGACCGTGAGCTGCTAAAACGGCGTGTGGTCCGGCTTGGGTGTCACGTCGACGCCATCGAACCTCGTGAACAGCTGGTTGAAGTGCATCGGCGTTTCGACCTGCGAGGACGCATGCGGCCCCTAAGTCGTTGCCTGGGTTGCAACGTGACATTTCGGCGGGTAGACAAACGTGACGTGCTCGATCGTCTGCCGGAGCGGGTGATTGCGCGGCACGATGCCTTCTTCGTCTGTGATGCCTGTGAGCGAATCTTCTGGGAGGGCACGCACTGGGTGAACATGCGCCAACTCATCGACCGCCTGGTCGGATCAGCTCATGAAAAATGACTGAAGCGGTCAGTCGCCGTCGGGCTTGCGCAGCAATGCACCCAGCCCTTCGAAAGCCTTATGTGTGGCCGGCCTCGTTTGCGGGGAGGCGGTCGACGACTCGCTGAAATACTGCTGATCGGTGTAACGGGCGTGTTCGTTATCGTGGCAGAACAGACATAGCAGCTCCCAGTTCGAGCCGTCTTCGGGGTTGTTGTCATGATTATGGTCGCGGTGGTGCACGGTCAGCTCGCTGACGCGCTTGCCGGTAAACTCCCGTGCGCAGCGACCGCACACCCAGGGATACATCTTCAGCGCCTTTTCACGATAGCCCGCTTCGCGGTTTCGGCGATCACCATGGGACGACATCATCGACTCCTCGTCTGTACGGCTTGAGTGTAGCGCTCAGCCGGGTCCGGAGGAGGACTTTTTCGTTCCGATCCAGATCGTATGCCTGGCTCCACGATTGCCGTGCGCATACACCTGGACCTGCTCGGTGCTGAAACCGGCCTGGACGAGGCGGGTGGAGAACTGGCGATCCATGCTGGCTGACCATACTGCCAGCAATCCGCCCGGGCGAAGGGCCCGTGAACACGCAGCGAGACCGCCCGCCGAATATAGCCAGGTGTTGTGCTGATGGGTCAGCCCCTCGGGGCCATTGTCAATATCGAGCATGATCGCATCGAAGCTGGTCGCAGATGCCTTGAGCACATTGACCACATCATCGTTGATAAGCTTGGTGCGGTTGTCGTTCAGCGGTAAACCGGCGCGCTCGCCCAACGCGCCGCGGTTCCATTCGATGACGCCGGGGACCAGTTCCGCAACGCTGACCGTTGCGTCGTCACGCAGCTGCTTGAGCGCGGCTGCCAGCGTAAAGCCCATCCCCAGTCCGCCGATCAGCACCCGAACGTTCTGGCGCGAGGCAATGCGTTTACAGGGGATCTCCGCCAGCGCATCTTCGGAACCATGCATGCGCGTATTCATCAGCTGGCCGCCCTTGCCGCTCTGCAACTTGACGACGAAGTCCTCGCCATACTCGAACAGGCAGAGCGCTCCGCCGTCGTTGGGAATCGGAGCGGTATCGAGCAGGACGAAGCGTTTCATTGGCGAGCCGTTCGGGGAGGGGCCGCAGAGTATGCCGAGAATCGAAGCGTCAGGCCACGCCGACGATTCAGCCGCGCCGTGGGGAATCCTGGTTCATCTCGAGTTTGCCGGTCGGCTCCGAGCGCTTGCAGATTGCGCCGCGGCGCAGCCAGCGGCAGCGGATACGTTGTCTGGAAGCATGTTCTGTGGTCTGTGCATCGATCATGGGAATCTCCTGAAAAGGTGCGGGTCCTGCCCGCTTGTGCCCACTATCGCCGATGCACCGTTAACGAGTGGTTAACATCCTCGGCGACGGGCTCTGCCGGCGCCGGCATCTCGATCAAGGTGACCTCCACGCGGCGTCCAGCACCAGCAGGCTCATTCAAGTAGTCCCAGCCGAGCCGCTCGGTAAAGCGCTCGGTAAGTTTCAGGCCTAGCCCGAAACCGGTATCGGCGGATGTTTCTCCTGCATCACGCGGCGTGTTGACGATCCGCACGAAGCCGCCGCGCTGAAATATTTCCACCGTACCCTCCCGAGTATGCTGGAACGCATTGCGGATCAGATTGCCGAGCACAATGCGGGTCGGCGATTCGGGCAGATACTGTTGGGATGCGGACAGATCGAGGCTCAACTGCACCCCGGTTGAGAGCAGATAGCGCAAGCCGTCGACCAGCTCGGCGATCAGCTGATCGAGACGAATGTCGCTGGAAGGGTGCGTAGCGCGGTCATCCCGGCCCAACCACAGCAGCGTCTCGGTCACGTTCTTCATGGTCAGGCTGGCACGATCAATACGATTGACGATTTCCGTTTCCCGCGGATCCGGTGCGTGAGCTGATGAGCTCTGGATCTTCCGCAGGAGCTCCACATTGTTGCGTACTACGCTGATGGGCGTTCGCAGCTCGTGGCTGGTGTGGCTGAGGAACGCCTGCTCGCGCTGCAGCCCCTGCTGCGCGGTGTCCAGGCTGTTGCGCATCAACTCGGCGAACCGGTTCAGCTCGGGGTAGACGAAGTCCGGCACGGGCTCGTTGAGGTTGCGCTCGTTGAGGCCTGCGGCCCAGCTTCCCAGCGCTGCAATGGGTGTGGAAATCCTCCTCCACAACAGAATCACGACCAGGCCTACGACCAGGGCACTCCCCAGACCAATGAGCGCCAGATTGACCAGCCGACCCTGTGCCGGGGACAGAATACCGGCCATGCGGGGCGGAGAAAGCAGCTGCTGGGTGACAAAGCGCTCACCCGCTGGCGTAGCTTGCCTGACCGCGAAATACAGCCGGCCAAACTGTTCATCCCCACCGACGTGGGCCTTGTACAGCTTGCCCATGTCGGAGGGCTCGTCGCCAAAGGCTTCCCGGATCACTGCTGGCTGCTGCGCCCAGGTCCGGGTGACCACGTATTCCTCGCGTGGGCCGGGCACGCCGAGCTGATACGCTACGCTCTGCATCGCCGCGCGGCCCAGCTGACCAGCCATGATGTTGTCCATGCCGCTGACGTAGGAGCGCGCAGAGATGAAGGTGTACCCCGCGACCAGTGCCAGACCGAGCGTCAGCAGGGTGATCAGCACCAGGCCCTTCAGCCCGAGCAGGCGCATCATGGCGCCGGCTCCCGTATGACGAAGCCGTAACCTGCAACGGTGTGCAGCAGTGGCTGGTCGGCATTGCCGTCGAGCGATTTGCGCAGATGGTGCATGTGCACCTTCAACGCGTTGCTGTCGGGTGCATCCTCGCCCCAGACGGCCTGCTCGAGTTTCTGCCTGGGCAGCGCCGAAGGTGATGCACGCAGCAGCGCCTCGAGAAGCTTCCAGCCAATCGGTGATACCTTGAGTGTGACACCGGCGCGGGTTACTTCATGGGCAGTGAGGTCCATTCGCAGGTCTGCACACTGCAGCATCTTCACCTGGCCGCTGCGGCGGCGGGTCAGGGCGAGGAGACGCACCACCAGTTCCTGCAGTTCGAAAGGCTTGACCAGAAAGTCGTCGGTACCGGCGCGAAACCCTTCGAGTTTGTCCTTCAGCTGATCGCGTGCAGTGAGCATCAATATGGGCACATCGTTACCGTCCGCGCGCAGCTGCTGACACACGCTGAGCCCGTCGAGGCGGGGCAGGTTCAGGTCGAGCAGCATGGCGTCGTAGTCATTGTCCTGACCAAATTTCAACGCGGTAACGCCGTTGTCGGCGTGGTCGCAGCGAAATCCTTCCAGTTCGAGATACTCCATGACGGTTGCCGCGAGATCGCGATCATCCTCAACCAGCAAAATGTCCAGCATGCCTTCACCGCCTCGTTGTTCATGCACGGCCGGGGCATCCGGTCCTGCGCGTCCGCCCATCATCGGCAGCGTTGTGCCGGCGATCAAGCGCGGCAGGGTAAATCGTTCACGGTTAAGGCGTGGTTAACCTGGTTCTGCAACCGCGGGGCGAACAAAAAACGAAGCTTCGGCTTAACCGCTCATTAACGGTGCTACCCCCATTGTGCAGGCATCGGGGCCCGTCAGCGGTCCGCGTACAGGAGATTTTTCACATGAACGACGTCACTACCGCACAGGACTCATCACCAGGCTCTACCACCAATGAGCTGCGATTGGAGTGGAGCGCCGCCGGCGCCTGCGCGCAGACCTGGCGGCCCGATGCCCAGGCTCCATACCGCGTGACATGGCGTATTTCTGGCCAGTCCGTTCCCGCCGCGGCCATCAATCGTTGGCATGGCGCCTGGGCAGCGCGCAGGCTACCCGGCGTCACCGGAGGTCGATTGGCGGACATGCATGCCGCGTTGTATGTCGTGACGGCGATCAACGCCGTGCCGACCGTCGCAACAGCGCGCTCGCGGCCGTCCGCCGGCTGGTTCTGGATGAGCCGTGGCGGTTACGGCCGGCAGCGTGTTTCGGCTGCCGAGGCGCACCACCTGATGGGCAGGCTGACCCGGCGTTCCCGCCGCCTGATTGGCAGGGCCGGCGCAGTACTTATCCTGTCTGGCGCGGGGCTGAGCGTCTAATCCGATGTGTCAATTGCGCAGACTGCTCGAACCCGGCGGGGGGTAGACGATGCTGCCCTGCAGTTCGCTGACCCGCTCCGGCTCGAAGCGCGGAAGAGGCATATCTCCAGCCTCCCGCCACTGCTGGACCTTGTCTTCGGCCGCACGCACGACGTCTTCGGACGGCCCCGAGTCCGAGGCGAGATAGACGGTCTGAGACGGAAAGGCGAAGCCGGTGCCGCTTTCCTTGACGATGTCGGCGATGCGCAGATACAGATCCTCCTGCACTTCAAGAAAGTCGTCGTAGTTGCTCGCCAATACGTAGGCAAAGATCTCGAGATTTACCGAGATTGAGCCGAACCCGGTAAAGCGTACCCGGGCGGGATCGGGGTCGACCCGGGGGTGGGCGTACAGCATCGAGCGAATCTCCACCAACAGGTAGCGGATCTGGTCGGGGGTGGTTTCGTACCTCAGGCCCAGCGCCGGGTGGAACCAGAACCGATCACGGTGGGCATAGTTTTCGATGACGCGCGCCGACAGGTCGCCGTTGGGAATCACCACCATGGTGCGATCCAGCGTGCGGATGCGGGTCGAACGCATGCCGATCTGCTCGATGGTTCCGACGATGTCACCCACCTTGCAGAAGTCGCCAACGCGCACGGGTTGGTCGAAGATCAGGCTCAGGCCACCGACCAGATTCTCCACCGTTTTCTGTGCGCCCAGCGCGATTGCAATACCGCCGATACCCAGCGCCGCCAGGCCGGTGGTCACGTCGAAGCCGATGATGTCCAGTACACTGATGGTCCCCAGTGCGACCAGCAGCACCTTGAGACTGCGTCGAAAGAACATGATCGCCGACAGGGCGCCCATGTTCGCTCGGCGGGTCATGCGCGACTGCAGGGCGCTGGCGATCACATCGACCAGCCGCCAGGCAAGCAACAGGATGGCAAACCAGGCAACCAGTACCGTGACCTGGCTGAAATACTGACGCACGATGATCGAGATGCCAGCGCGCTGCGCCGACGCAACGAAGATCATCACCGCCAGATAGACCTGAACTGGCAAGGCAAACGCCTGCACCAGACCCTCGGGATAATCGGGAAAGCGGCGTTTCAGAATACGCCGCGCCGCGCCGGTCACAGCCGCCACGATGAGCCGGCTCAGCATGTAGGCCGCAACGGCCAGCGTTACCATGGCCAGCCAGTGCCCGATCGGTACACCCTGCCATTTGCGCTTGATCAGCACGCTGGGCAGCAACTGGTCCACCGTCGTGTGCATGTCTTCGTCGAGCGTCTCAGGGAGGTATTTCAGGGTCTCCGAGGAGATCCGCCATAATGGCTCGTCCGTCTCCTGCGTACGCTCGAGATACAGCGGCACCGTTTCACCGGCCAGCGCCACCGACCCGATGCGCTCCATGTGCGGCGCCAGGCCATCGTTCAACTTGCCCTCCGGCTGTTCGCTCAGGGCCACCGAGGGCTGGACGTCGCCCCCCTGGTCCAGGGCAATGCGCAGACGGCGGGCGATTTCTGCTCCGCCCTGACGCGCAATTCGCCGCGGCAGGCCGGTCAGATCCAGGTATTCGGCGGCCTCGTCATAGCTGTCTTCGGCCATCGCATGGATATAACCGCTGAAGGCGCCGCGCGGTGTGGTGCGCCCGAGCGGGTCGGCCGGCACCTCTGGCGCGTCGGCTGCCTCCTGTTCAGCAGGATCTGTCTCGCCGGGGGTTTGCGCCGCCAGGGGAAGGCTGGTGAGGCATGTCATGACGAGCAGCAGACGCAGCAGCGAACGGAGCGAAAGGTGGCGACAGGTTGTGAGCATAGGCATTGTGGTGTTCCGGCAGAGCGTGACGGCGCAGGAGATGTGCTTGAAACAGAGACCGCCCGGTGGCCCGATTAGCTCCCCTGCGTCGAGACCGAGCGGGCCGGCGCCAGACGGATCGCAGCGTTATCGGCTCGCACTCGCGGCTGCAGTGCCGGGTTCCGGCCCCTGCCAACCACCCCCCAGGGCGAGATACAGCGCGACCTGCGCGGTGGCCAGAGCTGCCCGTGCTTCGACCACCTGGCGTCGCGTTTCGAGTGCCCCACGTTGCGCATCGAGTACCTCTGCCAGGTTCGCTTCGCCGAGTTCATAACTGCGATGAGCCAGGGCCTGGGCCCGTTCCCGGTGTGCGAGAGTGCGCTGCAATGCCCTCTGACGACGGCGTTGCCCTTCAACGTCGACCAATGCTCCCTCGACGTCCTCCAGCGCCTCGGCGATCGCCTGCTGGAAAGCCAGATAAGCCTGCTCGCCGGTGACGTCTGCCTGGGCTATTGCCGCCTGCCGGCGCGAGTAGTCCAGCAGTGGCAGGGCGAAGGTCGCACCGATGCGGGCGAAATTGGAGGCAGATGAAACAGCATCGCCCACGGCGAGGCCCGAGCGGCCTGCCGCTGCCTGCACGGATAACTGCGGGAAGAGGTCCCGGCGTGCCGCCAGGCTTTGCAGGTCCGCGCCCTGCAGGCCCGCCGCGGCGGCAATCAGGTCAGGTCGCCGGCGCAACAGATCGATCGGTTGGCCAGGTGCAATGGCTTCGTCGGCGATTGGGATGATTGCGCCCGCGCCGCCGCGCATCCGTGCGGCAGTCGTGCCCGGGGGCACAGCAAGCAGCGTATCCAGGGCCAGCTGCGCTTGCGCCAGGGCGGCTTGTGCCTGATGACGCTGCGCGACTATCGATTCGCGTTCTGCAGCGCTCGCTTCGACGTCCAGCCGGGTAACCTCTCCGGCTTCGAACAGCATTCGGGAGATATGCGCGAACTGCCCGGCGACCTGTTCGCCTTCTTCAAGCAGCGCCAGTTGCGCCTGCATGGAACGGATACGGATATACCCCTGCGCTGCGCCGCCAGCAACGCTCAGTCGCGCTGCGATCGACTCTGCCTGCGCTGCGCGTACCTGCTGGCGGGCACCCTGCGTCCGTGCCCGATTGGCTCCGAACAGGTCCACCTGCCAGCTCGCTTGCAGAGCCAACTCCCACATGTCGATCGAGACGCCCTCGTCGAGATCGAGGTCGAACTGCTGGAGTTGCTCACGGGCGGCTGCCGGCGGATCCACATCGATCCATTGTCGACTGGCCGAACCGGGCAGGTCGAGGACCGGAAACAGGCCCGCGCGGGCCTGTCGAAACTGCGCCCGGGCAGCCTCGATGCGAAGCATAGCCAGCTGTGCGTCGTAGTTGGCCTCCATCGCCCGTGTAACCGCTGCCGTGAGCTGCGGATCATCGAATCGATCCCACCAGCGTGCCAGGGCCGTCGGTTCAAGCGACGCGCGCTCGCTGGCGTGGAACCAGTCGGGCGGCAGCTGCGGGGTCTCATGTTGCGGCGCAGTCGAACACCCTGCCAGATACAGACTCAGGACAGATGACACCAGCGTGAAGCAGATGCGACGGATCATGCCGTTTCCTCCTGGCGCACCCGCATCAATATTGCGTACAGGCATGGCACCGCGAGCAACGTCAGCACCGTGGCAAAACTCAGCCCGCCCATGATGGTGACGGCCATGTTGGCGAAGAACGGGTCGAACAGCAGCGGCACCATGCCCAGCACCGTGGTACCGGCGGCCATCGCCACCGGGCGCAGGCGCGAGGCGGAGGCTTCCACGATGGCCGTCATGCGCGGCACGTCCTCGGCGATCTGCCGGTCGGTTTCGTCCACCAGCACCACCGCATTCTTGATCAGCATGCCGGTCAGACTGAGCAGCCCGAGCAGCGCCATGAAGCCGAAGGACTGTCCGGCCAGATGCAGGCCAACGCTGACCCCAATGATCGACATCGGTACCACCGCCCAGATCATCAATGGCTGGCGTACACGCCCGAACAGCAGCACGGTAATCAGCATCATTCCCAGATAGGGCAGGGCGATGGTGCCGATCAGAGCCGCCTGCGCCTCGCTAGACTGCTCGTGATCACCGCCCCATTCGAGGGTATAGCCAGGCGGCAGATCGATCGACTCGATGATCGGGCGGATGCGCTGGAAGGCGGCGTTGGTGTTTTCCCCATCGCGCGGTTCTGCACGTATGCCGATGGTGCGCTGACGATCGAAGCGACGAATCAGGGTGTCCTGTGGTTGAACCTCGACGCCATCGGCTACCTGCGCCAGAGGCAGATAACTGCCGCTGGCCGGGCTCCAGATCAACCGCTGCAACAGGCCGTCCGGCTGCAGTCGATCCTCGGCACTGGCGCGTAGCAGGATCGGAATCAGCTCGTCTTCTTCGCGGAACAGGCTGACCTGCGAGCCTTCGCTGGCGACTGCCAGCGACCGCGCCACCGATTGCCGGGTCAGCCCGGCCTCGGCAAGGCGGTCCAGATCCAGCAGCGGCCGAAGGACCGAGACACGCTCGCGCCAGTCATACCGCACATTGATGACCTGACCTTCGGTTTCCAGCAGGCGAACACCGGTCTCGGCCAGCTCTCGCAGCGTCTCGATGGACGGCCCGCTGATGCGGGCTTCGAGCTTGGCCTCCGGGTTCGGCCCGAACAGAAATTGTGTCGCCGCGACGTCCATCGCGGGATAACGGCTCGGCAGTTGCTGGTTGAGCTCCCGTACCAGAGATCCGATGGCTTCTGCATCCTCCACGCGCACCAGCAGGTGCAGCAGCGACGAGTTCGGTTGTTCTGGCGTATAGGTGAGCATGAACCGCGACGCACCGGCGCCGACAAAGGTCGATACGTCGGTGACGCCATCAAAGGATTGGACGAAGCTGCGCACGTCTTCCGCTGTTCGGCTGGTATCCCGAATGTGTGTGCCCTGCGCAAGGAATCCGGTGACGTAGAACAAGGGTGTGCTTGAGGGCGGGAAGAAGCTCTGCGGCAGACGGGAAAAGGCGAAGCCGCTGGCCACTGTCATGAGCACCAGCGCGACCACGGTTATCAGACGAAACCGCAGGACGAACCGGGCGACCGTCCGGAAGCGATCATACAGCGGGCCGGAGTAGCTCTCAGCCCCGTCAGCCTCGGCGTCAGAGCGATTGCCTAGCAGCAGCTCGCACAGCAGGGGGACCACCAGCAGGGCGATGATCCAGCTGAGCAGCAGCGAAACCGCGATGACGTAGAACAGCGAGAAGAGAAACTCGCCGGTGGTGTCCTGCGACAATCCGATGCCTGCGAAGGCCAGGATGCCGATGATCGTCGATCCCAGCAGTGGAATCTGCGTCTGCTCGAGGGTCTTGCGGGATGCCTCAAGAACGCTCAGCCCGCGCTGGCGTTGCACCAGTACGCCGTCACAGACCACTACTGCATTGTCCACCAGCATGCCCATGGCAATGATCAGTGCTCCGAGGGAGATGCGTTCCAGCTCGATGCCGCCGATCCACATGACCAGCAGCGTCCCGAGTACTGTGAGAAACAGCACGGCGCCGATCACCAGCCCGGCACGCAGGCCCATCGCCAGGCAGAGAACGCCAACGACGATGCCCACCGAGAGGAACACGTTGAGCGCGAAGCTGTTGACGGAATCGTCGACCACCCGGTGCTGTTGATAGATCGGATGCAGGGTCGCGCCCAGCGGCATGTTCGGGGTTTCGGCCTCGATGGTCGCTTCGACTCGCTGTCCGACCTCGACGATGTTGCTGCCGGAAATACCGCTTATGCCCAGGGTGATGGCCGGCTCGCCATTGAAGCGGACAATCTGTGCAGGGCGCTCGGCATAGCCGCGCTCGATGGTCGCTATCGAGCCGAGACTGACGGTGGCCTGACCGCGTCCTACCGGGAGCGCGCGCAGGGTGTCGAGTGTGTTGAAGTCTCCGCTGGGGCGCAGCCGCACATACAGTTCACCTGCGGGCACCCCACCCGCGTCCACCACCGCATCCGCGTCCGCCAGCGCAGCGACGATCTCTTCCGGCGACAGGCGCAGGGCAGCCAGGCGGGCTTCATCGACCAGCACGCTGATGCGCTCTTCCTGCTCCCCTGCCAGCTCCACCTGACCGACGCCTTCGGTGGTCAGCAGTGCCAGCCGCAGGGACTTGGCCGTGTCGTGCAGTTCACGCAGCGTCAGGCCCTCACCGGTCAGCGCGTAGTACACGCCGAATACGTCGCCGAAATCATCGTTGACGACAGGCGGCGGCGCGTCCGGCGGCAGATCGCCGCGGGCGCCGTCCAGCTTGTTGCGCAGCTCATCCCATATCTGCTCGAGCTCGTCACCGGTGTAGCGATCCTGAATTTCGACCTGAATCTCCGACATCCCGGGCATGGATCGGGAGCGGATCTCCTTTACCTGCGTCATCTGCTGGATAGCGGTTTCCAGCGGCTCGGTGATCTGCTGCTCGACCTCCAGCGCCGTGGCGCCCGGATACTGGAGGTTGACGATAGCCTGCTTGATGGTGAACTCGGGATCTTCCAGACGCCCCATTTCAAAGAACGCCATGGTGCCGCCAACCAGGCACAACAGGACCAGAAGCCAGACATTGACCGGCTTGTAAATGGCGTAGCGCGCGAAGTCCATGGGTCAGCGACGCTCCTGCGCGCGGACGCTGAGTCCGTCGGAGAGCTGACTACCTCCGGCTACGATGACCGCGCTCCCTCGTTCAAGACGCTCACCGCGAATGACCACGTACTCCTCGTGCAGGCTGACTACCTCCACGTCGCGTCGTTGCGCCTGGCCATCAACGGCTATCCAGATGAAGTGATCGCCAGCGGGGGAGCTCATCAACGCCGAGAGCGGTACGCGAAACCCTTGGGATTCGTCGGTTTCCTGCGCAGCAGGCCGGTTCAGGCGCACCCGCACGGCCATCCCCGGGAGCAGGGTGTGCCCCGCCGGCGGCTCGCCCTGGAGTACCAGTTGGTAGGTGCGCCCGCCGGGGGAGGGCTGGGTGCTGTGCTCCTTGTAGCGCAGTTCGATGCTGGCTCCGGAGGTGACCAGTTCGCCTTCGGCCTGCAGTGTCCGGTCGAGCGGCAGCGCGGAGGCCGCCGTCTCCGGAAGATCGACACGCACCTCGATTGGGCCGTCGCTCTGGATCGACAGCACAGGCGTACCGGCTGAAACGACCATTTGTGGCTCGACCAGTTGCGCGGCGACGGTGCCGGGAAAGGGGGCCTTCAATGTGGCATGTCCGAGATTGCGCCGGGCGGTGTCGCGTGCAACCTGAGCTGAAACGACCTGCGCCTGCAGCTGCTCGACAGCCGCCGGAGCAAGGATGCCCTCAGTCTGAAGCGTCCGCTTGCGCGCCAGATCAGCCTCCAGCTGTGCCACCCGTGCTTCGGCTTCGCGCAGCTGCAGTTGATAGTCGGTGCTGTCCAGCTCGGCCAGTGGCTGGCCACGTTCGATCTGCCCGCCCTCGTCGATCAGAAACCGCTCGACGCGTCCGGGGACCTCGAAAGCGAGCTGCGAAGACTCCGCGCTGCGCACCACGCCAGCAAAGCGCAGCGGACCGCTGGAGGCATCGGCTGGCTGAAGGGATTGCACCAGGGCTACACGGGGAGGTGCGTCGGCCGGGCCTTCCTCCGAGGAACAACCGGTCGCGAGCGCAGAACAGACAATCAGGGGACACAACAGCCGGAAAGCGGAGACGTTCGTAAGTGACATCCATGATCCTTATCGAAGGCGGTGGGCAAGGGGCGTTCAGATGCCTATCGATAGGGCCGTTGCAGCGTGTAAAAGTTCACCAGTGGGACAGTTTTGCAGGAATATCCGTCGGCCTGCTGAAGGTGCTGTGACGCATCACCTTCAGCGGTTGCGCACGTATCAGCTGAGCTCGTTGGCGAAACGCTGGACCGCGCCTACCACTTGCTTGGCGCCCGTCTGGATCTCCACGATGACGGTACCGGCCTGACTGGCCAGGGCCAGACCCTGAGCAGCCTGCTCCCGGCTGGTCGACATGTCCCGGACCGCTTCATCGGCCAGCGTCCGGTTCTTTTCCACCACGCTGACGATCTCTTCGGTGGCTGCGCTGGTCCGACCAGCGAGTTGACGCACTTCGTCCGCTACCACGGCGAAACCGCGTCCCTGTTCACCGGCCCGCGCCGCCTCGATGGCCGCATTGAGCGCGAGCAGGTTGGTCTGCGCGGCGATGCCGCTGATGGTCTGTACGATCGAGTTGATCAGCAATGATTGCTTGCCCAGCGCTTCGATACTGTGGGTCGCCGACTCAACCTCTGCAGCGACGCGTTCCATGGTCACCACAGTGTCCTTGACCACCGCTGCACCGCGTTCTGCGCTCGCATCGGTCTGTCGGGAAATGTCATAGGCGATCCGCGCCGCCTCCCTGACTTCCTCTTCCCGGGCCACCTGGTCGCTGACGACGCTGGCGAACTTGACGATCTTGTACAGATTGCCTTCGGCGTCGTAGACCGGGTTATAGCTGGCCTCCAACCACACGTCGCGGCCGCGACTGTCAATCCGTTGAAAACGGCTGGAGATGTATTCGCCGCGGTTGAGGGTCTGCCAGAAGGACTTGTACTCCTGTGACGAACTCAGCGCCGGGGTGCAGAACATGCTGTGATGTTTGCCAACGATCTGCTGAAGCGAGTAGCCCATCCCCTGCAGGAACTGCTCGTTGGCAGTGATGATGGTCCCGTCCAGCTTGAACTGGATGACGGCTGTCGAGCGGATGAGCGCCTTGATGAACTCCTCGTTTTCCTTCCCGCTCTGGATGTCCCGAGTCACCTCCCGCGCATGCCCCTTGATCGACTGCAGCCGGCCGTTCTGATCGCGCAACGGGAACCAGTCGATGTGCAGCCAGACCAGACTGCCGTTGCTGTGAATGTAGCGGTAGTCGTCGGCGATGGGTTCGAATCGGGCGATCGCGGCGCGGAAATTGTGGAAGCAGGGGAGCTTCGCCACGTAGGAAGGGACCAGTTCGGACAGGGGGCGGCCCTGCAATTGGTCGGCCCGATAACCAAGTGCGCGGGCAAAGTTGTCGTTGACCGAGGTCACCCGGACCTGCGCATCGAGCTCGATGAGCAGGGCATGGGCATTCATCTGGTCTGCCAGCTGCCGTGCCATGAACAACTCCGCTTCCTGGTTCTGCAATTGCTTTTTCAACTGATGATTGAACATGGCGATCTCTGACAGTGGGCATGCATAGGCTGCTATCGGCCCGGGCTGCCGTTTCTCTACCTCGTCGGCCTTGCCCGGATCGCCCGTTGCAGGAGCACCGGCGACCCACCGTCTCCGAAGCCGGTGGGTCGGACGGGGTTCAGTGCAATGGCAACTGTACGTTGCCGGTCAGCTTGACCGCGCTGGGTACGCGCGAAAAACCCAGTGTGTACTGCGGATGGAAGCCGTAAAGCATCAGACCGACCTCATCGCCATAGCGCAGCTCGGTGCTCACACCGACCAGTTCGGTATCGCGCGCGCCGGTCCCGCGCAGCGGCAGGATCTGATCGCCCAACAGCTCAGGGCTCAGGCGGAAGCGACGCTTGACGCCCACCCCGACAAACACCCGGGGATCCAGTGCAGCGTCGCCTTCTATGGTCAGATTCGCCAACGGCAGGCCAGCCAGCACCTGATCACTGCTGGCTCGGTACAGCGGAACGAAGCGAGGAGCCGTGCCAAGATCGGCGAGCAGTGCCGGTGGTAGGGTTTCGACCATTTCGGTGAGGATCGCGGTAACGCGGTCCGGGTCGACCGTGACCAGCCCGGTCAGTGCGCTGGTAAGCAGGCTGGCAGTATCCGCTGACAGTAGGCTCAGGACGTCAGCCAACCTCGCAGGATCAAGCTTGCCTAACAGGTTCAGTATCACGTCAATCGACGGTGGGCCGACGAGCAGATTGCCGCTGTCCATCGATACCTCCATGCCGCCGGTAGGCATGTCGTCGGCGACTACACTCTTGCCATTGCCCTGGGTCAGGCAGACCCGGGGAATGTCCACATTGCGCTGCAGCTTGCGCAGTTTGGCGTCGAGAAAGTCGTAGGAGAGGTCGGCGATCCGGTAGCGGGTGTCGCCACACTGCACGTCGTTATATAGCCCACCCAGGTTCGTCAGCCCGCCACCTGAACCGTCCTGCAGCGCAGGCAGCACGTGCCCACCCTTGGTGACCAGCAGGTAGGCATCATTGCCGGCCTCACGCAGGCAGTTGAAGTTCCAGGTCGCCTCATTGGCGTTGAACAACGTGTCGTTGACGCCCTGAATGAACAGCGCATCGACAGCCGGTGTACCAGCGCCGTCGCTGCGGGGTTGGCAGTACGCGCCCAGGCCGTGGCCGGCCAGGCGCTGCGCCGCTGCCTCGCTGGCCGTGCCCGAGAGCGACTCGGCATAGGACTGAGTCACCCACGGCGCCTGATCCGTCGCGGCAACACCTGTGAGAAACGATAGCCATGCCGTTTTTGGTACGCCTTCCGGGGTCAGGCTGTATGACAGGTCGTGCCAGGTGATGACGGGCACCAGCGCGTCAAACCGCGCGTCCACGCTGGAGCCGACCAACTGGAAGCCGCCGCCATAGCTGACGCCCAGCCCCCCGACCAGGGGGTCGCCGCGTAGATATGCCAGATGCGGCGCGAGATTGGCTTCTGCCCAGTCGAGCATCGCCTGAATGTCGCGGCCCTCGACGTCCGGGTCCTGAACATTAGCCTGGCCGCCGCTGTCGCCAAAGCCGCGCTGATCGAAGGTCAGGACGAAGTAACCCGAGTCCCATGCCTTGCGCGCAGCTTCGGTCAATGCGTCAGTCTCGCTCAGATCCGTCGAGCGGCTGCCGCTCCAGCCGTGGCTATACATGAGTAGCGGTGCAGGTTGACCCTGCTCCAGCCGCGGCTGGTAGAGGGTCATCGCGATCTCGGTTCCATCGAACGAGGTAATGGTGATGTCGTACTTCTGTTGGGCGATGGCGGCTCCGCCGCCGCTGATCGCGCCGGCGATCGGCCGGTCGTTGCCTGCAGCGTTCGCGGGGAGAGTGATTGCGCCGGCCAGCGCAGCACTGGCGATTGCAAGGCTCAGGGCTGCGCCGCGAGCGGCACCGAGGAAGGGCTTGCGAGTCATGATTGGCACCTCATTGTTGTTCTTTTTTCGAAGTGATATGCGAGTGGATCACACTCGGGAGGCTCTGCCAGAGCCTGACTCTGAGAACGAAGCGGCGAGGGGGAAGTTCCGGCTCCGTTGGAGCACTGCCTTGGCGGCTGGGCCTGCGACCGCCTGGTCAGGCCCGTGCCAGACGGGCGGAAAACGAAAGCGCAATTAGAGCATTTACTCGACAGACGGGTCAGAGCCGCTGTCGATCCGGGCCATGGCCTTACGGACGTCTCCGGCCTCGCCTGGCCGCACCAGCCGATCGACCTCCTCACCGTCACGCATGAAGATCAGGGTGGGCCAGAGCTTCACCCGGAACGAGCGACCAAGGCGCCGGCCGGGGCCGTCCTCGATCTTCAGATGCTCGACGCCAGGGTGACCGTCGAAGGCGGCTGCGATAGCGTCCTGGGCGGCGCGGCAGTGCCCGCACCACGCGGTACCGAATTCGATAACGACCGGTCCTTTCCGCGCGTCGACAGCATCGCGAGTTGGCTCTTTGTCGGTGTAGGTGTGGTTCATTCCCATTGTCGATTCTCCTGTTTCAGGCCAGCGTTCAGCTTTTTGACGTCTGTGACCGCCGCTCTCGCCGGGTGAGCTGCCAATAACTTTCCCAGCGTTTACGCAGCGCCTTTGGCGACTCGGCATACAGCCGGCGCCCGAGCCGCAGCGCACGGCTTTGCAGAAACTCGCGTCGCTTGTCGATCGCCGCGCCGATGCGCTCACGTTGTGTCTCGTCGCCGAACAGGTCCGGTTGCTCTTCCATCAGCAGACAGAGCATGGCCAGGTCATGCTCGTCGCCAAGCATCTCCGACAGTTCCTTGAGCAAGGCGCAGCGCAGCTTGAAGTGTTCCGGCCAGCCAAGCAGCAACAGTCGGGTGTGGTACCAGTGATCCTTCACGCGCTTGCGCCATTCGTGAAGGTTGTGTGCGCTCGGGTCCTTCGCGGCTACGGAGAGCGCCTTGCGCCCGTCACGGTAGGTTCTTTGCAGACCGTCGACGTACAGATCGAACCCGCTGGGCTTCAAACTCCATTTGGCCATGTCTGCTTCGAGCGACTCGACTGCGGCAAGCGCTTCGACGATCGCGTCGTCCTCCGAGCCGCTCGCGGGGCTTGGTTTGCGCGAGGCCAGACGCTTGCGCACGGCTCGCAGTTGCGCCTGTTGAAACAGGTCGGTATCGGTTGCTGCCAGGGCATCCCAGCTTTCGACGATCGCGGTGACGTCTCGCGATGAAGACAGCAGGCGTGCCGCATCACGGATACGCTGGTTCTCCCGGTCAAAGTCCTTGCCGAGGGGTTTGCGCACCAGGCGCAGGACCGCACGCATCTCCTTGAAACGCTTGCGAGCCTGGTGGACGCCGCGGGCGCGCTCGCCCTTGGGCGCAGTGAGTGCAGAGCGTGCCTTCCCCAGGCGCTTGCTGACGACGCGGAGGATCTCCCTGGGTGCCTTGCGATCGGGACGAAGATGGTACGACATCACAACTCCTGACTTGATTGAGAGACGGTATTACCCGATACGTTAGCGTGTAGTGTGCCTGGTGCGCCGGGGGTGACCGTGTACTGAAAGCTCGGCCCAGTCTGTCGGGTCAATCCGTTTGGCAATCTGATCACCGTTAAAGTTGCTCTAACCGCTCTCGCCTGTGTGACTAAACGTACGCCGACGCCAGGGTGGCGACGAGCGCGCAAGCGATGACCAGGAACCAGGCTGGCACCTTCCAGAACACCAGAGCGATCAATGCCGCGACCGCCAGCGCAAAATGCTCAGGACGCTCGATGCTGCTGGTAAACACCGGATCATACAAAGCGGCCAGGAGTAGCCCGACAACCGCCGCGTTGATGCCGCTCAACGCCGCCTGCGCACGAGGATTGCCGCGCAAGGCCTGCCAGAATGGCAGCGCGGCGAACACCAGCAGAAACGACGGCAGGAAGACGGCCAGCAGGCAGAGCGTGGCGCCCAACCAGCCGTTGATGGCGGCCCCAAGAAAGGCGGAAAAGGTGAACAGCGGTCCCGGCACCGCCTGCGCGGCGCCGTACCCTGCCATGAAGGTTTCGCCGCCGACCCAGTCGGGCACTACCTCGGCTTGCAACAGTGGCAGTACAACATGCCCGCCGCCGAAGACCAGTGCGCCGGCGCGGTAGAATGCGTCGATCAGTTCTATCGCGCCGCCGGGCAGCGCTGCGGACAGCAGCGGCAGCACGAGCAGCAGCGCGGCGAACAGGCCTAGAAAGCGCAGCCCAGTGCGCCGGCCTATAGCGCAGGGCAAGGCGTCCTCTGCCGCAGCCTCAGCCGGTTTGAACAGCAGCAGGCCGAGGCAGCCTGCCGCGAGGATGACCGCCACCTGGCCCCAGGCATGGGGAATAAGCAGGACACCACCGGCCGCCAGTGCCATGAGCGTCACGCGGGGCCGGTCCGGACACAGCTTGCGCGCCATTTCCCATACGGCCTGGGCGACCACGGCCACTGCAGCGGTCTTCAAGCCCTGCAGTGCGCCGGCTGGCAGCAATTCCGGATGTCGGGCAATACCCAGCGCGAACAGCACCAGTGCGATGGCCGATGGCAGGGTAAAGCCGAGCCAGGCAGCCAGCGCACCGGCGTAGCCGGCTCGGGACAACCCGATGGCAATGCCGACCTGGCTGCTCGCCGGGCCCGGGAGGAACTGACAGAGCGCGACCAGATCGGCATAGCTGCGGTCACTGAACCAGGCTCGTCTGGAGACGAACTCTTCACGAAAATAACCAAGATGCGCAACCGGGCCTCCGAAGGAGGTCAGTCCCAGCCGCAGAAATATGCGAAAGACTGACCAGGGGCTGGTCGCAGACTGAATCGGGTCGGCCATCTCTCTGGATCCTTGACAGGTCTGGGCGCGCCACAGGCTAGCTGATGAATATGAACAACGCGCGATACCACCGTTGGCGTTACCGCGCTCGGGTCACTCTGCCGCTTCGGCGATCTTCTGCTCCACCAGCTCGCGTAGTGGTGCCGGGCCCAGTCGGCGCAATTGTGTGCCATTGACGAAGAACGTCGGGGTGCCGCGGATCCCTACCGCCTTGGCATCGCTCATGTCCATCTCGAGCACCGCGTCGATAGCGGAATCCATCATGTCCGAGCGTGCCTCCTCTACGTCCAGACCAGCGCGCTCTGCCGCATCCCAGGCAGCGATCACCTGCGGATCATCGTGCCAGGCCGGCTGGGCGGCGAGTACAGCGTCCAGCACGGGCTCGAACAGCTCCTGTCTGCGCGCCGTCTCAAGAATCCGCGACACCTCTTCCGAGCCGCGATGGAACAGCACGTAGCGCAATACCAGCTGCACGCTGTCGGGATAGTCCGCCAGGATGCGCTTCACTTCCGGATGAAAGGCCCGGCAGGCTTCGCATGACGGATCAAAGAACTCGACGATGGTCACCGGCGCCGTACGCGGGCCGATCGACGGCGAATGAAAGCGCGTGAGCTGGCCGCGGTCGGCGGCGTGAGATGAGGTTTCGGAGGGTGTCGGATGCGCTGCACGCTGCGGCACGTCAGGGGTGGCCCGGACGAAATAGTACACGGCAAGTGCGACGCTGATGAGGATCAACGCGGTGAAGCTGAGGACGATCGATTTGCGATTCATCGGTTCTGCTTTTCCTGTTCGGTTGACTGCGCCGGGCACCAAGGTGAGGACGCCCGGCGCAGAGACTGTTACTGCTTGGTAATCGAGATCACCGAATTGTTCATGCCTTTCGACGTGAATTCGAAGCGGATCTCGTCACCTTCCTGCACCTGATCGATGTGTTCAGCGGTCGCGTTGAAGCGCATGGTCATCGCCGGCCATTCCAGTTCCGGTACCGGAGCGTGGGCGATGGTCAGCATGCCCTTGTCCGGGTGAATCTTCTTCACGGTACCGGTAGTGGTGATCGGCTGCGCGGAGGCCTCGTCGTGATTCTCGCCATGCTGTTGAGCGTCATGGCCGGAGCCATGCTGCATCTCGGCGTGCTTGCCAGCCGTTGCGCTGGCAGCCAGCGCAAACGAGAAAGTCAGGGTAAGGCAGAATGAAAGCGTGTTTTTCATCGGGTCTCTCCAGAGGGGTTACTGACGGCTTGGGTCGAGCGGCGGCGCATCAGCAGGTAGGCCGCGGGTAAAACGAACAGGGACAGCAACGGGGCGGTGATCATGCCGCCCACCATGGGCGCGGCGATGCGACTCATGATTTCGCTGCCGGTGCCGCTGCCCCACAGAATGGGCAGAAGTCCGGCGATGATGGTCGCCACGGTCATGGCCTTCGGCCGGACGCGCTGCACGGCACCTTCGCGGATGGCGTCCAGCAATGCGCCGCGGTCGGTTGCGCCATCGCGTTGCCGCTCGGACCAGGCGTTGGTCAGATAGAGCAGCATGATCACGCCGAATTCGGCCGAGACGCCGGCCAGCGCAATGAAGCCGACGCCGGTGGCCACCGACAGGTTGAAGTCCAGCAGATACAGAAACCAGATCCCGCCGGTCAGAGCGAAGGGCAGGGTGGTCATGATGAGCAGCGCTTCGCCGACCCGTGCGAAGGTGAAATAGAGCAGCACGAAAATGATCAGCAGTGTCGCCGGTACCACCAGCATCAGGCGCTGATTGGCGCGCTCGAGGTACTCGAACTGTCCGGAGTAGCTGATGCTCATTCCCGGGGCCATCGACACATCGGCCTCGATCCGCTGCTGCAGCTCCTGCACCACCCCGGCTAGATCGCGACCCCGTACATCGATATACACCCAGCCAGTCAGCCGCGCGTTCTCACTCTTGAGCATCGGCGGGCCATCGCTGATTCCCACGTCGGCGACGGTACCGAGTGTGATCTGACTGCCCAGCGGCGTATAGATAGGCAGCGCCTGAAGCTCGGTCAGGGAATCTCGCCATTCTCGCGGATAGCGCAGGCTGATCGGATAGCGCGCGAGCCCTTCCACCGTCTCGCCAATGGTTTCCCCGCCAATCGCGCCGGCAACAATGGACTGCATGTCGGCGATGTTCAGGCCGTAGCGCGCAGCCGCGGCGCGATCAATGTCGACATCGATGTACCGTCCGCCGGTCATGCGTTCGGCGAGCGCCGACGTGATCCCCGGTACGGTCCTGGCTACCTGCTCGATCGCCTGCGTCGCCTCGTCGATCTGTGCCAGATCGGTGCCGTATACCTTCACACCGATCGGGCTCTTGATGCCGGTGGCGAGCATGTCGATGCGGTTGCGGATGGGTGGAATCCACAGATTGGCCAGCCCCGGCACCTGGACCGCGCGATCCAGTTCCTCGACCAGTTTCTCCGGCGTCATGCCCTCGCGCCACTGGTCACGAGGCTTGAACTGGATGGTCGTCTCGAACATCTCCAGCGGTGCGGGGTCGGTTGCGCTGTCGGCCCGGCCGGCCTTGCCGAATACCCGGGCCACCTCGGGGACGGTCCTGATCAATCGGTCGGTCTGTTGCAAGAGCTCGGAGGCTTTCTGCGCGGACAGGCCGGGCAGGGCAGTGGGCATGTACAGCAGATCGCCCTCATCCAGCGGCGGCAGGAATTCCCCACCGAGCTTGCTGGCCGGCCAGAGTCCGGTGAGAAATATCAGTACGGCGACCAGCAGCGTCACCCTGGGCCAGCGCAGCACCGCGTCGAGCAGCGGCTGATACACCTTGATCAGCCCGCGATTGAGTGGATTGCGATGCTCGTCGGGAATCCTTCCGCGGATCCAGTAGCCCATCAGTACCGGCACCAGCGTCACCGCCAGCCCCGCCGCGGCGGCCATGGCGTAGGTTTTGGTAAACGCCAGCGGACCGAACAGCCGACCCTCCTGGGCCTGCAAGGTGAACACCGGGATGAACGACAGCGTGATGATCAGCAGACAGAAGAACAGCGCAGGGCCGACTTCGACCGCTGCGTCGACGATCACCTTCCAGTGGGCATCTCCCTTGAGCTCGCTATCAGGATGGCGCCGGTGCCAGGCTTCGATGTGCTTGTGGGCATTCTCGATCATCACGATGGCGGCATCCACCATGGCGCCGATGGCGATGGCTATGCCGCCAAGCGACATGATGTTCGCGTTCACACCCTGGCGCTGCATGATGGCGAAGGCGATCAGGATGCCGACCGGCAACGACACAATGGCGACAAGCGATGAGCGCAGATGCCAGAGGAACAGGGCGCAGACCAGCCCGACCACCACGAATTCCTCCACCAGCTTGCGACTCAGGTTGCTCACTGCGCTGTCGATCAGCGTGCTGCGATCATAGGTGGTGACGATCTCCACGCCCTCCGGGAGCCGCTTCTGCAGCTCGTCCAGCCTGGCTTGCACGGCGCGTATGGTTTCCCGGGCATTCTTGCCGCTGCGCAGGATGACCACCCCGCCTACCACTTCGCCCTCGCCATCGAGTTCGGCGATGCCGCGGCGCATTTCGGGGCCTAGCTGAACGTGGGCGACGTCGCCAAGCGTTACCGGTACGCCACCGCGGTCCAGCCGCAGCGGAATCGCCCGGAAGTCGTCCAGCGATTGCAGATAGCCTGAGGCACGGACCATGAATTCGGTTTCGGCCAGTTCCAGTACGCTGCCGCCGGTCTCACGGTTGGCCTCGTCTATGGCCTGGGCGACCTGTTGCTGGGTGATGCCACGGCTGGCCATGCGGATGGGGTCGAGTACCACCTGATACTGCCTGACCATACCGCCGATCGGCGCGACTTCGGCAACGTTGGGCAGGGTCTTGAGCTCGTATTGCAGGAACCAGTCCTGTAGCGAGCGCAACTGTGACAGGTCGTGCGCGCCGGTGCGGTCGACGAGCGCGTACTGGTAGATCCAGCCGACCCCGGTGGCGTCGGGGCCGAGGGCGGGCCTCGCCGAATCGGGCAGGCGCGTCTGGACCTGACTCAGGTACTCCAGCACGCGTGAGCGGGCCCAGTACAGGTCGGTATCATCCTCGAACAGCACGTACACGTAGCTGTCGCCAAAAAACGAATACCCTCGCACCGTTTTTGCTCCGGGTACCGACAGCATGGTGGTAGTCAACGGGTAGGTGACCTGGTTTTCCACGATCTGCGGAGCCTGACCCGGGTAGGGCGTGCGAATGATCACCTGCACGTCGGACAGATCCGGCAGGGCGTCGACCGGGGTGTTCTGTATCGACCAGATGCCCCAGGCCACGGAAAACAGCGTAGCGAGCAGCACGAGAAACCGGTTGGCCACAGACCAGCGGATGATTGCCGCGATCATGGCTGGTGCTCCCCGTGGTTGTGCTGCTTATGCCCGTCTCCCGAAGCGCCGTTGGGCAGTTGCTCGATTCGCTCGATAGTCAGCCCGTCGTCGGACTCGCTCACCCCGACACGGACCCGATCACCTGGCTCGATGCCTTCCAGCAGCTGCATGTCGGCTACCGGAAACGGCATGGTCATGCCGGGCATGCCGAGCGTCTCGAACGGTCCGTGCTCGAGCCCCAGCATGTCGCCGTCGATACCGATCACCGTCCCTTCCGCTTCATGCAGGGCGGAGGGGCCGGGGTCTGCAGGTGCCGAGGACGCGCCAGGCGTCTGTGCCGTCAGCCCGCGAAGACTGGCTTCGGAGTCGAGCAGGAACTGACCGGATGCAACCACCTGCTGCCCGGATTCGAGGCCCTCGAGAATCTCGGTCCTGTCTCCGGATTCCCGACCAACGCGAACTTCCACAGGCCGAAAGCGGCCTTCACCCTCGGCCAGCATGACCAGATTGCGGCGTCCGGTACGGATGACTGCTTCGCTGGGAACCATCAGCGCAGTGGTTTCATCACTGCTCAGGCTGACTTCGGCGGTCATGCCGGGACGCAGGCGGCGCTCCGGATTGGGCAGCTCGGCCCTGACGCGTACGGTGCGGCTGTCGATGTTCGCGCTGGGCAATACAGCGGTGATGGTTCCTTCCAGATGCTCTCCGCGAAAAGCGGGAAGACGCGCGGTCACCGATTGTCCGGGGCGCAACTCGGCCACCTGCGCTTCCGGCACTGCCACCTCGAGCCAAACGGTGTCCAGGCCATTGATGCGCACCAGAGAATCACCCGCGGCAACGGTCATGCCTTCACGGACGTCGAGTTCCTGCACGACGCCGTCGATCGGGCTGGAAATGGTCCAGGTAGTGCTGGCGCGCCCGCTGCGTTCGAGCGCCTGAATCGTCTCGGCGGGCATGCCGACCAGACGGAGTCGCTGCCTCGCTGCGGCAAGCAGGTCGGGTACGTCGAGGTCGCGCAAGGCAAGGTACTCCTCCTGCGCGGTCGCCCATTCAGGGATGAATACGTCCACCAGAGGCGCGCCTTGCTCGATGATGTCATCAGGGGCGAGGTCATATACCCGCTCGACGAACCCGGCGCTGCGTGCCTGCACCTGCGCCACCTTGCGCTGATTGTATTCCAGCGTGCCGACCGCTTCGATCGACTGGCTGATGCGCTCTTCCTGCGCCGTCGCCAGCCGCATGCCGAGATTCTGCATGATGCCTGGATCAATGCTGATCGAGGCGCGATCACCGCCCTGATCTGCATAGCGCGGCACCAGATCCATGTCCATGAACGGCGACGGCCCCGGGGCGTCGAATTTCTGCTGCGGATACATGGGATCGTACCAATACAGCACTTCACGGTCCGAAGAGCCGTCCTGTTGTGCATGAACGGCAATGGCGAGCGTCATCACGGGCATCGCCATCAGTAACGCGAACCGACCGAGTCTGGAAGTCATGGGGTGTCTCCGAAGGCAAAGTGCAGGCGGGCACCACTCAGGGCGCGGTCGCGGGCCAGGTCAATGGCAAGCAGGCGTGTTTCCACACGCTGCGCGCGAGCCTCGATCACCGAGCGCAACTCGCCCCTGCCACTGCGATAGTCCGCCATGGCCAGCTGCACCTTCTGCGTTGCCAGCGGCAAGGCGGTTTGCTCCAGGCGGGCGACGCCGCGATCGAGTCGCTGGTACTCGGCGATCTCTTCGGCAAGCTCGCGCGCGTGCTGACGCAGCAGGTCCTCGCGCTGGGACTCTACCGTGGCCAACCGGGCGCGTTCGGCTTCGATGCGTGGGGTTTGCCGGGTGCCGGTGAACACGGGCAGGTCCATGCTGACGCTCAAGCTGATCATGTCGCCGAAGCCGCGCCCACGACGTTGATAGTCGACGCCCCAGGCCCAGTCCGGAGTCTTGTCCGCCACGGCTTCGGCGATGTCGGCTTCAGCGCGCCGCGTCATCGGGTCAAAGGCCTGCAGCTCCGGATGCCGCTGCAGGTTGTGTTGGTAGTGCTCAAGGTCATCGGCCCAGTGCGGCCAGTCCCCGGTCAAGGGTTGTCGCGCTGCATCGCCGATCCAGCGGTAAAGTTCCGCGCGGGCGGTTAGCTGGTCACGCTCGAGCAGGTCCTGCTGATCGGCAAGGTCGAGGGCTTCCTGGCGCGGGCCAACCCGGTCAGCTGACAGCCCCGCGCCGCCGGCAAGGCGTGCGTCGACCGCCCTGGCGAGTAGCTCGTTTTCGCGGTACAGCTCGCTGAAGAGATCGAGTTTCCGCTCGACTGCCAGCGTCATGATCCAGGCCTGGGCTGTCTGCTGCCTGACCTGCAGGCGGGTCAGACGCTGCTCGACATCGGCCAGCGACACCGCGGCTTCCGCGGCGTCCATGCGTGCCTGACGCTTGGCCCGGTTGGGTACTTCCTGCATCAATCCGAGCATCTGCATGGACATGGGCTCTGCGCCCATCTGCCAGCGGTCGTCGCCTTCGATCGGCAGGTTCTGCAGGCCCAGCCGCAGCTGCGGGTCAGGCAGCTCGCCCGCTGGAATAGCGGCGCTGCGTGCCGCAGTCAGATTGGCGCGCTGCGCCTGAAGCGCAGGCGCTTCGGCTTCGGCAAGTTGTAGCGCCTGCTCGAGGGTGAGCGCGACGCTCACACCCGGCAGTGCCAGCAGGCCTGCCAGCAGGACCGCGGCACAGATGCGGGCCCGGGGGGTTCGGCTTGTCATGATTGGATTCCGTCGCTATCCGCGCGCGACGGCCAATGCAGCCGGCACGCAATCGTCCAGCCGGCGCGTCAGTGCGCCGGCAGTCGTTCAGGCAGACAAGGAATCAGCTACGGGGAGGGTGCCAGAGCGGCTCGGGTAGCGGGAGCGGGAGAAAGCCGGCTTCCGCGATCAACGGGGGCAGGGCAGGCGTGAGCGCATGAGACTTGCCGAAGTGAAGCTGCAACAGGCCGCTCGTCTTGCACTCTTCACCGGAGTCACACACCAGTCCATTGCTGTCGTGATCGTTACAGGCAGCCATCACATGCTGCATGTCGGCGTCAGACATCATCGAATGCATGTCATGCGAGCTCATCGGAACCGGGTCGGGCGTGTACGATCCTGCCTGCATGAGCACCTGCGCCATCCCGTTGGCGGGAAGCGCAATGGTGAAAAACAGGGCAAGGAACAGCCGCATGGTCCGGTTCATTGGGCGACTCTACGACAGTCCGTCACACGTCGCAAGCGGCGACGCCTGCAGGTAACGCGGCTTTGACATAACTGGAAATGCTTTGCAGGGTCCAGGCTATTGCGCGCGTTGCGGCGGGTGATACTTTAGCGCCGTGAAGCCGGGCCCCTCTGGCGGTGTATACCGCGATGTCGGAATCACAGTCTGTTCAACTTGACTGTAAGGAGGGGCTCATGACCGCCCTAGAACCGTTTCTGCTCGCCGAGTTTCTCGGAACCGCCACCTGGTTGTGGCTTGTCTTTCTAGCTGTCGTTTTCTCTCTGCTGGCCTTCGATCTGGGTGTCTTGCATCGCGACGATCGGGAGATTGGCGTGCGTGAAAGTCTCTTGCTGTCTGCCGGCTACATCAGTGCCGGCCTGCTGTTCGGCCTCTGGGTATTCTTCCAGAAGGGCAGCGATGCGAGCATGGATTACCTCACCGGCTTTCTCATCGAAAAATCCCTGTCGATGGACAACGTCTTCGTCATGGCGCTGATCTTCAGCTTCCTGGCGATTCCGCGGCAGTATCAGCACAAGGTGTTGTTCTGGGGAATCATGGGCGTGATCGTGCTGCGCGCGCTGATGATCGGCCTGGGCGCAGCATTGATCCACGAATTCAGCTGGATTCTCTATGTCTTTGGTGCCTTCCTCGCTGCGACCGGTGTGAAGATGCTGTTCGCCAAGGTCGACGACCACCCCGACCTGGAGAAGAACGCCTTCGTGAAGTTCCTGCGCAGGCATTTGCGCGTAACCGATCGCTTGCACGCACAGCGGTTCCTCGTAAGGCAGCCTGACGCAAGCGGCAAGAACGTGCTGTGGGTGACGCCGTTGTTCCTGGCGCTGATCCTGATCGAGTGTGCCGACCTGGTATTCGCGGTGGACAGCGTGCCGGCGATCTTCGCCATCACCCAGGACCCGTTCATCGTCTACACCTCGAACATTTTCGCCATCCTCGGTCTGCGTGCTTTGTACTTCGCTCTGGCAGCCATGATTCACCGCTTCGCCTATCTGAAGTACGCGCTGGCTCTGGTGCTGGTGTTCATCGGCTCGAAGATCTTCCTGGTCGGCATCATCGGCAAGATCCCCTCGAGCATATCGCTCGGCGTGACGCTGGGTCTGTTGATCGGTGGCGTGCTGGTATCGCTGTACAAGACCCGCGGCGCGGCTCCGATAGCCATCGAAGTGAAAGCCGACGTTTGACCGTGAAAGGGAGGCCGCGCAGGCCTCCCGATCAGGACCCCCATCTGGAGATACACACATGAATGTTCCCACTCGCAATGCCGCCTTGCTGACCCTTGGCCTCGCACTGGCTGCCTTGACCGGCTGTGACGCCGCAGAGGAATCGGCGCAAAAGCTCGTGGACGAAACGGTAGAGAAAAGTACCGAGCTGGCGCGACAGTTGGTCAGTGAGGCGGTTGGCGACACCGTCGAGCAACTGAACGAGCAGTTGGACGACGCCCAGAAGAGCGTCAACGAAACCCTTGGCAAGCCCGCGGACGACGAGCCGAGCGGAGACCAGGCAGCTGACGACGCTGCGAATGAGGAGGAAAACCGAGGCTGACCCTTTCGTCGAATTCGGCTAATGACGCGCAGTCAGGGGCCGATAGGAAAGTGTGCGCAGGCCGGGGGAGATTTCATAACACCTGGCCGCGACGTCCGAACCTCTACCTTGCGGGTAATCTCATGCTTCAATTGCGCCGTTTTTCCATTTCCCAGCGGCTTGCTGCCGCCACCCTCATTGCCCTGATGCTCATTGCGGGTCTGGGCAGCCTGTTTGCCCTCGACTACCGCGCCGCGTTGCTCAATGACCGGGCCCTGAAAACGCAACACCTGGTCGAATCGACCCACGGCGTGTTGAACCACTTCCATCAGATGCAGGTACGCGGAGAAATGACTCAGCAACAGGCGCAGGACGCCGCCGCCCGGGTCATCGAAGGTCTTCGCTACGGTGAAAATGATTATTTCTGGGTGCATACGCTGGATCTGATGATGATCATGCATCCCTTCAGCACCAAACTGGTAGGCAACAGCATTGCGGAGGTGGCCGATCCGAATGGCAAACGGCTGTTCAGAGAGATGAATAACGTCGTCTCTGCCAGCAAGGCTGGGTTTGTCGACTACTATTGGCCCAAGCCAGGCGTTACCGAGCCGGTGGCCAAGATTTCCTACGTGGCCCTGTTCGAGCCGTGGGGCTGGGTGCTTGGCTCGGGCATCTATCTCGACGATGTGTCGGCAGCGTTCTGGGCCGAAATTCGTACGCTCCTGTTGCTGGCGGGTGGCGGCCTCATCGCGCTGCTGTCGATCAACCTGATGATCGCCAGAAGCATCACCCGGCCCCTGCGCCAGGCCATGCAGGCGATGAACGACATCGCCACAGGTGAAGGCGATCTGACGCGACGGCTGGACAGTCAGGGCAATGATGAAGTGGCTGGGCTGGCGCGGGGATTCAATGCCTTCACCGACAAGCTCACCAAGGTCGTTGACGATCTGCGCACCGGTGTTGCCCTCAACCTCACGATTGCCGACGAAGTCGGTAAGGCAATGGTCGTGGCGGAGAAGTCTTTCGATCAACAAAAGAACGAACTCGACACCATTGCTTCTGCTGTGGAGGAGATGAGTGCTACTGCCCAGGAAGTGGCCGCCCGCATGACCGATTCGTCGGTCGCCGCGCGGGAAGCCGGGGCGCAGAGCGATCTGGGCCATCAGACGGCGGATGTGACCTCGAGCATGATGGGCAGGCTGGCCGGCGACATTACACTTGCCAGCTCATCCATAGCCGAACTGGAAACCAGTTCACGGTCGATCGGTTCAGTTCTGGGCGTCATTCGCGGTATCGCCGAGCAAACCAACCTGCTGGCGCTCAACGCAGCCATTGAAGCAGCGAGAGCAGGAGAGCAGGGCCGCGGCTTTGCAGTCGTTGCCGATGAGGTTCGAACCTTGGCCAGTCGCACGCAGTCTTCCACAATGGAAATCGAGAAGATGATCGACTCGCTGCAAACCGGTACCTCCGGTGCGGTAAAGAAGATGTCCGACAGCTTCCGCCAGTCGGAAGAAATGCAGGTCCAGGTCGAGCATTCACGGAGCGCGCTGGTGTCCATCGGCGAGGCCATCAGCACCATTACCGGCATGACACAGCAGGTTGCAGCAGCCGCAGAAGAACAGTCGCATACCTCGAACGAGATTGCTCGTAGTCTGACGCAACTGGCCACCTTGGGTGATCGGGTCATGCGCGAGTTGAAGAGCACCGTGGGCAATACCGATCAGCTCAAGCGTACGGCTATCGAACTCGACCGTCTGGCTGGTCAGTTCAGGACCGCCAATCACAGTTGATGCTGGCCGCGGTCGTTCGCCAGGGAACATGCTGTATCGGGCAGCATGTTTGACGCAGGCGGCTGTTTTTGACGGCTTGTCAGGCGGCGCCTCGGGGCAGCTCAACCTTGAAGAGCGTGCCGCCTTCCTCGCTGGAAAGCACGCTTACCGAGCCGGCATGGGCGGCGACCAGCTCATTGACGATGTAAAGCCCCAGACCGACATGCTTCCCGCCGTTGGCCGGCTGGGAGTGGCCTCTCGCGGATAGCTGAAATATTCGACTGTGCTGGCTGCGGGGTATGGGAACACCGTGGTTGTGCACGCTAAGTGTCACCGCGCTGGATCGACCGTCGCAGGTGACGACAATCTCACCGCTCGCAGCGCCGTGCTCGAGTGCGTTGCCGATGAGGTTCTGACATATCTGGCCTACCCGGCCGACATCCCAGTGACCCGAACAATCGCCCCTGGCGACCTCTCTGATCGAGTGGTCAGGATGCGAGCCGCGAAACTCCCTGGCGATCCGGCCCGCTATCTCTGCCAGGTCGGCCGGTCGCCTGTCTATCCGGATCCCGCTGCCGATCCTGCTTTCGGTAAAGTCCATCAGGTTGTCCAGCATCTCCGTCATGCGTTGCACGCTGTCGAGCATGTGGGTTCCGAGCTGAACATGCTGCGCGTTGCCATCCTTCGTATCCTTCAGTTTCCGCGCGCCCATGCTGAGAAACTGCAGGGGTGAGCGAAGATCGTGTCCCAGCATGCCGAGAAACACATCGGAGTTCTTGTTGATGGCAGCGGAGTATCGCGCTATGGATTCGGCCAGCGCCTGATCCATGGCTTCATTGAAATGAATGATGTCCTCCATTTCTCCGTGCTCGGACGGGCGACCATGCCGGGTCCATAAGGACAGCACGCTAGCGCGCAGCGCGCGGTATTCGGACACCAGCATGGTGAGTGAAAACCCCGAAAGCAGGCGTTCATCTGCGTGCGTCTCGGCTGCGGTCTGCGAATTTTTGTCTGGCCCGTTCCCTTGGGATCTTTCCTTTCGCGTCGCATCGCTCTGCTCGGTTGCCATATCCCCGACTATCACCAGCAGCATCTGTTCCGCGTGATCACGCAGATCCGTCACATTCATGTCGCCGTCAGGCGGTTGTATCGTTCGGGCAAAGTCTTCCCATTCCTTGAGAATAGCTTCCATGTTTGAAGCTATGAATTCGTGCAAACGCATGTCGCGGTCTCCGAAGCGGTTTCGTGCAGCTTAGTACAGGCTCACGAAGAGCAGCCTCGCTCATGTGGTTCGTGTGGTTCATGTGATGGGCCGGTTTGGAAGGGGCGGCGGGTCGCCTCGTTGTGCAGCCACCCTCGTGCAGGCACCAGCATCCGGTGAGGCTTACGCCACCACCGCGTCGACCGGCAGCGAGCAGCGAATCTCGAAGACATCCGCCTCCAGCGGCCAGAGCTCGAGGCCCTCGGTGACGAGTATTCCATCCAGCAGAGTATGCACCTTTGCGCGATGCATTATCTTCAATGGGTTACGGCCCAGTATCACGGCGCCGTCGGCGATCATTGCATCGACGTGCTTGCGCATCTGGGGGAACCGGCGACGATCGGCTTGCGTGGCAGTCATCAAACACTCCTCGGCGTCGCTTCGTTGACGCTCGCTTGGTTGATGGTGAAATGCCAGCATTCTTCGTGCCAGTTCGGCTGCTTCGTGCTGTGGAGCCTTGGCGCACGTCGGGGGCGAAGAGGAGAAGGAAGGGAAGGGGACGCAGGCAACAAGGGACGCTGGCTGAAGGCTCAACCAGCTATTGGGTATCAGACCCGCGGAGACGGGAACCGTGGTGCGCGCTTTTCCTTGAAGGCCGCTATGCCTTCCGCGGCTTCGGCGCCGCCGAGCGCATCGGCCATGTGCTGTTTTTCCCGCTCGAGTTGACGCTCGAACGCCTCTCGATCCGGCTCGGCAAGTAGCTGGAGAATTACCCGTTGCGACTCCCGGGCGCCGTCAGCCAGCTGACGACCCATTTCCAGCGCGACATCAAGCGCCTTGCCGGGGTCGACGACGCGATTGACCACACCGGCATCGGCGAACCGTTCCACAGGCAAGCGACCGCCGAACAATGCAATTTCTGCCGCCAGCTGGTGGGGCAGGGACTGGGCCAGAAACGCCGAGCCACCACCGTCCGGGACCAGTCCCGCCTTGACGTAGGCCAGCGAAATGTACGAGCCCCGGGCGGCCACGATCAGATCCGCCGCGAAAGCCAGGGAGGCACCGGCACCTGCTGCTCCGCCCTCGATGGCGGCAATGACCGGTTTGGGGCAGTATTTCAACTTCAATACCAGATCGTGCAACCGCTGAATCAGCGCGGCGCGTTCATGCACGGGCAATGCTGCGCGGGTTTCCAGCGAACGCAGGTCACCGCCGGAGCAGAAGAAGTCCCCGGAACCTCGCAGGACGAAATTGGCGATGCCCGGATCCTCCAGCGCCTCGTCAATGTGCTTTTCCATCAACACATACATGGCCGTTTCCAGCGCGTTACGCTTGTCCGGTCGATTGAGCGTCAGCACAAGTGTCGGGCCATGGCGCTCGGCCAGGACGGTGTCTGGGTTGGTAGGCGAACTCATGACGGCTCCTCTCATGTTTGATCAGCCGAATATACCGGTTTGGGTGACTCGGCCCGACTTCATAAGCGAGTTGAATGATTACTGATGGTCCGCGTCTGCGAAGCGCGCCGTCATCGCCGAGGCGTCGCTGGAGAACGTCATCGCGTCGCAGACGAGAACCGCTGTACACCGATCCCGGGTCACTCGGGATTGGCACTCGCTCTCGCTGCCGATGACAGCGTCAGGCTCTCAAGAGCTCGCGAATGGTCGACGCCAGTGTGGCGATGGCAAACGGTTTGGTCAGAACCGTCATCGCGCTTTCCTGGTTCGCGGTGTCGAATAGCGCGTGTTCGGCATAGCCGGTGATAAACAGTACGGGCAGCCCGGGGCGGCACACCCGTCCTGCATCGGCCAGCTGGCGTCCATTCATGCCCCCTGGAAGCCCAACGTCCGTTACCAGAAGGTCGATCCGTATGTCAGACTGCAGAGTCTCCAGCCCGGTCAGACCGTCAGCCGCTTCCAGAACCGTGTAACCCAGGTCCTGAAGTACGTCGCTGACCAACATCCTCAAGGTCGCCTCGTCGTCTACCACCAGCACCGTTTCGCCGGTGTCGGAGCCGCTTAACGAAGACTCCTCGCGCAGCCCGGTTTCCAGCCCTGCTTCACCCAGATGGCGGGGCAGATAGATCGACACCTGGGTACCCCGGCCGACAGCCGATGTTATTCGCGCCTGCCCACCCGACTGCTTGGCGAACCCGTAGATCATCGAGAGCCCGAGTCCTGTGCCCATGCCAATCGGCTTGGTGGTAAAAAAGGGATCGAAGGCCCTGGCGATGATCTCCGGCGGCATACCTGTCCCACTGTCACTGACACGCAACCGCAGGTACTCTCCAGGAGGAAGATCGCGTTGCTTGCCAGCTTCGGCGTCCAGCACGCAGTTACTGGTTTCAATGACGATGCGCCCCCCTCCCGGCATGGCATCGCGCGCGTTGATACACAGGTTGAGCAGGGCGTTTTCCAACTGTGACGGGTCGACGAGGGCGGGCCACAGATAGTCGTCGCCGGCACATTCCACCGCCACGCCGGGTCCTGCGGTGCGCCGTATGAGATCGAGCATGCCCTCTATCAGCAGATTAGCGTCGACTGCGCGCGGGGCCAGTGTCTGACGGCGTGAGAAGGCCAACAGGCGGTGGGTCAGCGCCGCAGCGCGCTTGGTCGCACCCTGCGCTGCGCTGATGTACTTCCCGGCGTCCTGGTGGCGCTTCTGCTCGATGCGAAGACGGATGAGATCCAGACTTGCGGAGATGGCGGTCAGGAGATTGTTGAAATCGTGCGCCAGTCCACCGGTCAATTGCCCCACCGCTTCCATTTTCTGTGCCTGGCGAAGCTGGCCCTGAGCCTTTTCCAGAGCGGCTTCCTGTTCCTTCTCGCCTGTGATGTCACGGCCCGTGGCGTAGGTCAGTGTACCGGCCGGCGCGGCGGCCCAGGAGATCCAGCGGACTGAACCATCCTTGTGCCGATAGCGGTTGATGACGCGCAGCTGCTCGCCGCGCCCCGTTCGCTCATAGGCATTCACCGTGCCGCTGTGATCCTCGTCCACGACGAACTCGTTGACATGGTGGCCCACCAGTTCCTCCGGAGCGTAGCCAAGCAGAGTCGTCCAGGCAGGGTTAACTCTGCGAAATATGCCGTTGAAATCGATGATCAGCATCAGATCGGGTGCGGTGTCCCACATCAGATCACGTTCCTCGGTACGAACCGTCACCTCCTCGGACAGGCTGGCATTGAGCCGCTGCAGTCGTGTCTCGGCCAGTTCCCGCTCGCGCTCGGCGACTACCTGTGCGGTCACCTCAAAGCCCTGGTTGAACAGGCCGACGATCTTTCCTCCTTCCCCGCGAATCGGGCTGGCGGTGAATGTCCAGAACGTCGTCTCGGGCTGGCCGCGCCGAACCATCGGCAGTTCGATGCGCTCCTGCGCAAAACCGCGACCGGTGGCCATGGCCTGGAGGAAGGGGGATGCGACCGCCTCCCAGGTAGCGCCCCATACATCAGCCACGGGGCGGCCCAGGGCGTCCGGATGCCGGTCTGCCATCGATGGTATGTACGCGTCGTTGTACAGCATCCGTAGCTCCGGACCCCAGAGGATGGTGCCAAGCACAGGCGAGTTCAGACAGGTCGAAACGACCGTGCGTAGCGATTGAGGCCAGCTGTCGGGCGAGCCCAGCGGCGTGGTGGTCCAGTCATGGGCACGCATGAGCGCACCCATTTCGCCACCACCGGCCAGAAAGGAATGCGGGTTACTCATAATCAGCTCATAGAGATGTGTTGGCGCTCATCTGGCAACAGCGCTTGAATTACTTCAGAACAGGCGAGAGCCAGCTAGTTCGGTGCTGCTGACACCAGACGCAACGCATCGCTGCTCGATTCTCCAGGCGGCAGACCAAGTCTCGTGTCTGCCGAGCTGCGCTCGGGCGTTGGAGTGAGGCGGCGGTACATCTGGCACGCGGCTCGGTAACCGGCGCTCAAGCAGATGAGCCCTGGGCGCAGCGAAGAAGCGCAGGAGGAGGGCCTGACAGGAGGGGCGGGCACTGAAAGGCCGCGGTTAAGCGGCCTCCAGGTCATGCGGACATCGGCAACGATCAGCTCTTGAAGCGGTCGTTCGGCTTGTTGGTTTTGTCCAGCGTGGCGTCGCGGCGAGTGGCGTCGTTCTGCACATCGACATCCGTGTGGCGGACGGTATCGCGAATGGTTTTTTCTCGATCGGACGACTCTTTGCCGACAACAACTTCCTCGACCACGCGCGCACGTTTTTCGACGACGGCTTCTTCTTCGGTTTCCTGGATCTCGAGCGAACCGGATTTAAAGTTTTTCAGCTCCTCGGGATTTGCCGCCCGATCAACCGGGCGCCGTTCCACGTGAGCATGTTCTTCGTGCAGGCGTACGTTTTCCTCAACGGGATGTTCGGTCACGCGCGACACCACACGGACCGTGCCCTTGTTCACTTGACGCTTGCCTACCTTGAGGTCCTCGTCGATGACCGGAATGGAAGCGCGCTCGCCGCTGTGGTCGACCGAGCGATCGGTAGCGCCGGACTTATCTCCAGCGCCGATATGCTTGCCGGCGACGTGCTTGCTGGCGCCGTCGGTGTTCCAGGTGGCAGAGCGCTCGTCGATATCGATTGCGCCGTTGCGCTCGAGAATGGCCTCAACTTCTTCAGCCTGGTCGTCATTCGCTGCTTTAACCGTGACCAGGGCCGCACCCCGACGATACGCCTCGGGATAGGCAGTCCCATGGTGATGCGGGCGATGGTTCTCGTCTTCGCCGAACAGTGACGCGAAAAAGTCACTGACCTTGTCGCCAAAGGATTCATCCTGGTCACCGCTGCGATCGGCAGTCGTGCTGCGGGTGGTGCTGGAGGGATCGTTATTCAGCTCGGACGCTGAAATATCGACCTCTCGGATGTTCTTGGTCATCAGTTGCGATTTCGCCGCCTGTGCTTCTTTGAGCGTGTCGAATGCTGCTACCAGAGTGTGTCTCATGGTCATCTCCCGAGGTTGATGTCATTGGTTTCAGTTTGGCGCGAGGCACGCAGCTCAGTCCGGTTTTGAAAGGTCGCCGTCGCTGTGCTTGATCACCACATTCTCGTTTCTCAACGTCACTTCCTGGGTGTAGGGCACATCTTTCACGTAATGCTGTATATGCAGTTCTTCCTTTAGAAGAAGCCGCTTCTCAACAACCAGTACTTCCTCGAGCACAGGAACGATGGTGGTGCCGTTTTCGGTACGGACCTCGGGTGGATGCTCGATGTCGACTGCATGACCCTTCGGCACCCGCTCGACCGACGCACCCCGACTCTGAAGCATTTCCGAAACCAGATGGTTTTGAGCTTCCACATGCTTGTCTATCGTCGTGACACCGGTAGTGACCGACCTTTTTGACACGGTGGCCCGCTCTTCCAGAACCGGAATTGAGGTCTTTGCGGTGCGTCTGTCGGAATCGTCCATCAGGGGGTGTCCTGCCTCTCGAAGTTTCGTGGCTGCTGTAGATGCAGAGTGACTGCCAGCGGCATCGTTCAACTCGACTGCCGAGAGGAATGGAAGATAGACGAGCGGTAGAAAGCGCCCAGGGCAGCGCCGTTTCGCTTAGCTGACGGCGGTGCCTGCGCTCACTGGGTGGTCGCTGCGCAGTTCGGGCCGGGGAAGCTCGAGCGTGAAGGCGCTGCCCTGATTGGGGCCGTCGCTGGAGACGGCAATGCTTCCACCGTGCAGCTCGACCAGTTGCTTGACCAGAGCAAGGCCGATGCCGAGCCCACCGCCAGCATGACCGATATGATCCTCCACCTGCTCGAACATCCGGAAGATTGCTGCGGTGGCATCCAGCGTCAGACCGAGGCCGTTGTCGGCCACGGTCACGCGATACGCGTCAGGGCCGTCTTCGACGGTGATCTCGATACGTCCGCCCTGGGGGGTGTATTTGGCGGAATTGTTGAGCAGGTTGGCGATGCACTGGGTGATACGGACCGGATCGGCGACTATCTCGATGCGCTGTTCAGTCATGTGCAGGACCAGCGCATGGCCCTGCGCCTCGATTGCCGGCCGTGCCATCTCCACGGCCGCGACTACGGCGTCCCTCAGATCGAAGGTCGAGGTGCGCAGTTCGATCTTGCCCTGGGTAATGCGTGATGCGTCCAGGAGGTCGTCGACCAGGCGCACCAGATGCGTCATCTGCACCTGCATCAATCCGTTGATCTTTTCCGCCTGGGCTTCGTCCGGCTTGCGCAGCAGCAGCTCGAGTCCGCCCTGCAAGGCTGCGAGCGGGTTGCGTAACTCGTGAGCCAACACCGCAAGAAACTCGTCCTTGCGGGATGCGGCCAGCCGCAGGGCGTCCGCCTGCGCCTGCAGCAGGTCGCGCTGTTCCGCGATCATCTGACGCTGACGGTATATCTCGAAGAACACCTCGGTCTTGCTGCGCAGAATGTCGGGCTCGATCGGCTTCTGGATGAAGTCGACGGCGCCGGCTTCGTAGCCCTGAAATCTCCTTTCGGCACTGTGGCTTCCGGCCGTGACAAAGATGATCGGAATGCGCCGTGTCCGCTCATTACCGCGCATAAGCTCCGCCAACTCGAAACCGCTGAGTCCAGGCATCTGTACGTCGATCAACGCGAGCGCCACATCATGGGTCAACAGCAGCTCAAGTGCCTCGTCGCCCGATGTTGCCAGCAGCAGTTCGAGATCGTCGCGGCGCAGCAAGGCTTCAAGGGAGAGCAGGTTTTCCGATAGATCGTCTACCAGCAGAAATTTGACCGGCGAGTTCATGTCGGGATGCTCATCAGATAGGACGAGATGTCCGCGAGCGTCATGACCCGCGCACCCGGTGTCAGCGTCAGCGCCGCGTCGGGCATCGCCCGCGCGTAGGCTTCCTCCGGCTCCTGGACAATCACTGTGCCGCCGGCGTGCGAGATTGCCTGGAGGCCGCGTGCGCCATCACGGTTGGCGCCGGTCAGCAGGATGCCGATCAGCTCTGCTCCCCACACGTCGGCTGCGCTCTCCATTGCTACATCGATCGAAGGGCGTGAGAAAAGGACTGCGTCGTCATTGGACAGCACTATGGTCACCCGGTCCTCGAGCAACATGTGGTAATTCGGGGCGGCGAAGTAGATGACGCCTGCCTCGACCGGCTCCTTGTCCTCCACTTCGATGGCGCGGAGCCTGCACTTCGCATCGAAAATCTCGGCCAGTACGCTGTCCTTGTCCGGCGGCACATGAACGACTACGAAGATCGGCAGCGGGAATGTGGCCGGCAGCGCGGGCAGAAGCTGTGACAACGCCTCGAGCGCCCCCGCCGATGCACCGATGATGACGGCTCCGCGGGCTGGGCTGGTCATGAGTCAGTCCTTTGGTAGATTTTTTCGACCCGCACGAAATCACGAAACGCGCGGGCGTGCTCCGAGAATCTCAAGCTTTCCTTCGCGCCCAGCCCCAGGAAACCGTTTCTCAGCAAAGAGTCCTTGAACAGACCCACCGCGCGTTCCTGCAGGGCGCGATCGAAATAGATCATCACATTCCGGCAGGACACCAGATGCATTTCGCCAAAGACCTGATCGGTTACCAGGCTGTGATCCGAAAACACCACGTTACGGCGCAGGCTCTTGTCAAAGACACAGCGGTTGTAACGACTGTGATAGTAGTCCGAAAGAGAGGTCCGGCCACCGGACAGGCGGTGATTCTCGGTGAACTCGCGGACCCGCTCGGCATCGTAAATGCCTGCCTCGGCCTGTGCCAGTGCTTCGGGGTTGATGTCGGTGGCATAGAACAGGGTCCGGTCCTCCAGACCTTCCTCGCGAAACAGAATCACGAACGAGTAGAGCTCTTCGCCGGTGCTGCAGCCGGCGATCCAGATTTTCAGCGAAGGGTAGGTGCGCAGGTGCGGTATCACGCTTTCGCGGATGGCCCGGAAGTAGCTTGGATCCCGAAACATTTCGCTGACCTGGACCGTAAGGTAACGGAGCATTTGCGGCAGCATGTCTGGGTCGTGCAGTACACGCTCCTGCATGGCGGAGATGCTCGAGAAGCCGAGGTCCTGCTTTGCCTGGCGCAACCGGCGCCTGATCGAGGCCAGCGTGTAATTGCGAAAGTCGTAGTGATAACGATGATAGAGCGCCTCCAGCAGCAGGCGAATCTCGATGTCCTCGATCCTTTCGAAGGTTTCGCTCATTGCGGCATCCAGACCCGGACGAGCGACAGCAGCTTTTCCACATCCAGTGGCTTGGCCATGTAATCGTTGGCGCCGGCCTCGATGCAACGCTGCTGATCATCCGGCATGGCCTTGGCCGTCAGAGCGATGACGGGCAGTTTCTTCCAGTTCGGATTCTTGCGGATGTGGCGGGTAGCCGTCAGACCATCCATGACCGGCATCATGACGTCCATCAGCACGAGGTCGATCTGACCGTCTGGCTGGGTGGATGCGCGGTCGAGTTTCTGCAGCGCTTCCTCGCCGTTGCGTGCGATCTCGATGAGCGCTCCGCGCGGCTCGAGGATGTTGGTCAGCGCGTAGACGTTGCGCACGTCATCTTCCACGATGAGGATGCGCCGCCCTTCGAGCAGCGAATCGCGATTGCGCGCCTTGCGGATCATCCGCTGTTGTTCGTCCGGTAGCTCGGACACAACCTGATGCAGGAACAGGGTGACTTCATCAAGCAACCGCTCCGGCGACTTGGCGCCCTTGATGATGATCGACTTGGAATAGCCGCGCAGCAGCTGCTCTTCTTCCCGCGTCAGCACCCGGCCGGTGTAGATGATCACCGGCGGGAACGAGTGCTCGCGGTTCTGACTCAGCGTTTCCAGAAGTTCGAAGCCGGAGGCGTCCGGAAGCGACAGGTCAAGCACCATGCAGTCGAAGGTCTGTGTCTGGAGTAGCGCAACACACTCGGCGGCCGTTCCGGCGCCAACCGTTTCGACGTCATGCGAGCCGATGAGATTACTCACCGCTTCGCGCTGCACCGTGTTGTCTTCCACGATGAGCACGCGTCGCACGTTCTGGGAGATCTTTGCCTCGAGGGTTTTCAGTACGCCGACCAGTTCGTCGCGCTGTACGGGCTTCAACGCATAGCCGATCGCGCCAAGCGACAGGGCGCGCTCGGAATAGTCGTCGGCGGAGATGATATGAATCGGTATGTGGCGGGTCCGCACGTCGCGCTTCAGGCGGTCGAGGACCGACAGGCCGGACTGATCGGGCAGGCCCACGTCGAGCACGATGGCGCTGGGCAGGAACTGTCGAGCCAGCTGCAGTGCCTCGTGAGCGGTTTCGGCCACCAGTGCCTGGAAGTTTGATTCGCGCGCCAGATCGCGCAGGATCATGGCAAACGAGCGATCATCCTCGATGATCAGCAGCCGCCGCGCGCCCTCGTCGGACTTGAGCCGGTCGTCGTCCACGACGTTTCCCAGCGGAACGTAGGCCGAGCCTTGTGCCGGGGAAGGCAGGGAGGCAGGTGCCAAGGGCTGCGGCTGTACATCCGGAGCCTGAATGGCCACTGCGGAAGAGTCATACTGCCTTGGCAGCACAACAGTGAAGGTGCTGCCGGTCCCGGGGGTGCTCTTCAGATGCAGCGTGCCGCCGAGCAACCGGACTACCTCGCGGGAAATCGACAGCCCGAGACCGGTGCCGCCAAACTTGCGGCTGATGGTGCTATCGGCCTGATGGAAGGCTTCGAAGATGCGCGCCTGCTGCTCCTCGGCGATGCCTATCCCGGTATCGGTAACCGACAGGGCCACCTGATTGTCGCTCAGCGAACGCACGGTCAGCGTAACGCTGCCCTTGTCGGTGAACTTGATGGCATTGGCAATCAGGTTCTTGAGCACCTGTTCCAGTCGCTGGGGGTCGGTTTCAATGACGGCCGGGGCGTCAGGCAGGGTTTCCAGTGAGAATGCCAACCCCTTTTCATTGGCGACTGGATCGAACAGATGACGAAGCGAATTGACCATGCGTTCGGTGGACATCGGTTCGGGCCGGATCTCCACATGGCCCGCCTCGATCTTGGACAGATCGAGGATGTCATTGATCAGGTTCAGCAGATCATTACCCGAAGACTGGATCGTCTGCGCGTATTTGACCTGCTCGGGGGTGAGATTGTCGTCCTGGTTGTCGGCAAGCAGCTTGGCCAGAATCAACGAGGAGTTCAGCGGTGTGCGCAGCTCATGTGACATGTTGGCGAGGAAGTCCGACTTGTACCGGCTGGCCTGTTCCACTTCCTGCGCGCGGAGGTTGATCAGTTCGTTGGCCTTCTCCAGGTCGTCGCGCTGACATTCGAGTTCCTGCGCCTGCTGCTCGAGCTGCGTGTTGGTCTGCTCCAGCTCCACCTGTTGCTGCTCCAGACGGGCCTGGGATTCCTTCAATGCTCGGCTTTGCTCCTCCAGCTCCTCGTTGGAGACGCGCAACTCTTCACTCTGGACCTGCATTTGTTCAGCCTGACGCTGCGTCTCCGCCAGCAGGGTCTGGAGTTGGACGCGGAACTCGGCGGATCGGATGGCTGCCGCGATGGCACCGGACGACTGTTCCATCATCGATAGCGCTAGATCCCCGACAGGGTTGAGGAAGCCCAGTTCGAAAACGGCTTTCACTTCGCCGTCTACCATGGCAGGTGCCAGCGCGAGGTAGCGGGGCGACTGCTTGCCGAGAGCAGAACCGAAGGCAATGTAGCCTTCCGGTAGTTCTCCGACGGTAATGGCCCGATGATCCTGCAATACATGCGCGAAGAGACTGTCGTTTCCATCAAATTTGGATGGCAGGGTAACGTCTGTAGGCACGCCATATCTGCCGAGCAACTGATATTCGCCGCTGTTTTCCACGTAGATAGCGCCTGACACGGCTCCGAGATGGCTGGTAAGGAAACGCAGAATGTTTTCGCCCAGCTGTTCGGTGGATTGCTCGCCGAGGACGACCGTTCCCAGGCTCACTTGAGCGTTCTGCAGCCATTGCTCGCGCCGCCGTGCAAGCGTCGCCCGGCGGATCAGGGTAAAGATGGTCAACGTGAGTGCAATGCCCAGTGCTCCGGAGAGAGCACTGGTTATGAAGGCGACAGTGTAGGCACTATGCATCGCCTCCACGCGTTCAGCGCGAACATTGGCGGCTTCATCGCGTATCTGGAGAATCGTGCTGCGTATAGCATCCATCTCCGCTTTGCCACGCTCCAGATTGGCGCCGGCGATCGCCGCCGCCTGACCTTCACGGAGATAGATATTGAGTATCGCCTCGAGTTCGCGGAACCGCGTGTCGACGTACCCTCTCAGGTCGTCGAACCGACGACGTTGCGCATCATCCAGCCGGATCAGCGCCTCGACACGCTTCATCCGGTTCTGCACCTGCGAAACGGCTCGATTGTATGGCTCGAGGTAGCGCTTATCGCCGGTGAGCAGGAAGCCTCGCTGTCCGGTTTCCGCGTCCTGTACTTCCACGAGAAGTCGGTCGATGGCCACGATTGTCTCATGCGTCTGGGCAACGCTCTGGTGGCTTGATCTGAGCAGGTGGGTGTTATAGACGGCGACTGCTGTGCTCAACAGGAAGAACACAAATACGGCCGCGAGGCCTGCGGCAACCTTGGGGTCCAGCCCCAGTACGCCCTTGTTGGTCACTTTCGGGCTTTTTCTGTGCATTGTGACTCACGCGCTCTCAAGTCAGCGTCAGTGCACCGGGCGATCCGCAGCAGTCGAAAGAAGGACTGTCTGGACGGTGTCTCACAGTACGCTGTCGATTAAGGGTTCGCTGGAAATTCCAGAAAAATGTCTGGCGCATTCAACGGCTGGCGGCAAACCGAAGCATTGTAACAGTTTATGAAGCGCCGCCGCAGATTCGCGATGCCGTAGCATTGCGCAGGCGTGTTCGCGCCCGATCCCGCCCCGCAATGTGAAGGTGCGAATGCTAGGCAGGCATGCCCATTCGGGTTTCACCGCGCAGCTTGATAACGTCCGCACGTGGCGGCGCTCCAAACATCCGGCTGTATTCCCGGCTGAAATGCGAGGGGCTTTCATAGCCCACTCGATAGCTTGCGGTGGCGGCCTCGAGCCCTTCGCTGAGCATGAGTCGCCGGGCTTCGTGCAGACGCAGCTTCTTCTGAAACTGCAGCGGCGACATGCGCGTGACCTGTTTGAAACTGTGATACAGCGTGGACTCGCTCATGTTCACGTCTTCTGCCAGTTCGCGCACCCGCAGGGGTTCGGCAAACCGGTCCTTGAGCACGGAAATCACTCGCGAGATTCGATTGGACTGGCTATCCGCCGAGACGAATTCGCGCATCCGTGCGCCCATCGCACCGACCAGGGCACGGTAGATGATTTCGCGCTGAATCAGCGGGGCGAGTATCCGTGCATCGGTGGGGGAGTCGAGCAGTCTCACCAGCCGGGTCATGGCGTCGAGGATGCCCAGGTCCACCTGCGTGACGCATAGCCCGCAGGCGGAGTAGGGGCAGTCGCTGGGCTCCACTGCCGGTACGGCATCACCCAGCTGCAGCACCAGTTCGGCCACCTCGGCCGGGTTGATGTTGATCTTCACTGCCAGAAACGGATGTTCAGGCGACGCATCCACCACCTGCCCGTTCACCGGAAGATCGACGCTGGACACCATGTAGGTGAGCGCGCCGTAGACGATTTCCCGATCACCCAGTTGTACCGTCTTGCGCCCCTGTGCGATGACGCACAGGGAGGGTTCGTAGACGGTCGACATGCACGGAGTGGGTGCGTCCACCCGGAACAGGTCGAGGCCGGGAATATCGGTTTCATATACCCCTTCCTGCGTCACACGGGCCGAGACCAGCTCGGCCAGCTCGCGACACTCGGGCAGTACAGGCAAGGCGGGTGACTGCTGGGGATTGTCCAGCGTAAAAGGAAAGGCGGCGGTATCCATGGCATTTCTCCGAAGACGTGCACGCAGTATATACAGGATTAGGTAAGTATCATGACGGCCTCGTGACGGTTGCAGAATTAGGCAAGTATCCGACAGGATTGCGCAATCGCCCGTATCATAGGGCTCATGGCGGTGCGTTGTTTCAGGCTGATGCACGTTTTTGGACTGGTGTTCACATATGCCTGTGATTCGTTCTACAGGATCAGGCAATCATGCGGCAGTAATCCGCTACCCATGCACATGCTCGCGACCGTATCGTTCAGCCTGTTCGACGCCCTGCGTGCTGAACGACCTGTAACCATGACCCGGATCGGAAGCGAGAACGCCATGCGAACCACCACTATCAACAATGCCAAGGCAGCGATGCTCGCGGCCTTTCTTTCGGCTGTCCTGGCCGGCTGCGATGCCCGAGGCGAGGACGATGCCGCAGCCGTACCCCCTCCGGAAGTCGAGGTGGCGGTTGTCGAAGCCGAGCCGGTAACCCTGTGGGGAGCCTTCAGCGGTCGAGTTGAAGCGCCGCAGACAGTCGAGCTTCGTCCGAGGGTAAGCGGCTATATAGAGGAGGTGCGTTTTCAGGAGGGGGCTCTGGTCAGCGAAGGCGATGTACTGTTTGTCATCGACCGGCGGCCGTACCAGGCTCGCGAGCAGCTCGCCCAGGCCGAGTTGGCCCAGGCCCGCAGTCGGCTGGCATTGGCTTCCAGCGAAGCCGCCCGGTCGGAACAGCTCTGGAAGCGCCAGGCGATCTCCCGCGAAGAGTTCGAGCAGCGTAGCGCGGCAAAGCGCATGGCTGAGGCGGCGGTGGAAGCAGCCAGTGCAACACTCCAGAGTGCGCAGCTGAATCTTGCCTATACCGAGGTCAAGGCGCCGGTCAGTGGGCGGATCGGCCGCGCTGAGGTCAGCCGAGGCAATCTGGCGACGGCCGATACAACCCTGTTGTCCACACTCGTGTCGGTGGACCCGCTCTACGTCTACTTCGAAAGTGACCAGCAGACCGTGCAGGACAATCCGCATGGGCCGAAGACCCCGGTGCGCATCGGGCTGGCGGGACAGGACAATTTCCCCTTCCGCGGGCAGCTGGATTTTGTCGACAACCAATACAACCCCCGCACCGGGACCCTGCAGTATCGGGCTCGGGTAGCCAACCCGGACGGTGCGCTACGCCCCGGTCAGTTCGCTCGGGTCGAAATGCCGATCGCCTCGGCGCCCGAAGCGCTTCTGGTGGACCAGAAGGCGGTGATGACTGACCAGGACCGGCGCTATCTTTACGTGCTGAGCGACGATAACCGAGCCGAGCGGCGGGTGGTGCAGACCGGTCGCAGGGTGGACGGCATGCTGGTCGTCACGGCCGGGCTGGCAGCAGGTGAACGCGTGGTGGTCAACGGGTTGCAGAAGATCGCGTTCCCCGGCATGCAGGTTGCCCCGGCGCTGGTGACCATGCGCAGCTCGCCGGCGCCGGTGGTCGCTGCGACGATGTCTCGATGAGCTAGCGTTCCGCCTTATCCCATCTTCTTTCTGATACTGAATCGGGCGCGTCAACCGACGCGCTCCGGGGGGCTGTTGCCGTGAATATTTCGCGTTTCTTCGTAGACAGGCCGATCTTTGCTTCGGTGCTGTCGATCATCATCTTCGTGGTGGGGCTGATCAGCATCCCACTGCTGCCGGTCAGCGAGTATCCGGAGGTGGTTCCGCCGAGCGTGCTGGTGAGTGCCAGCTACCCCGGAGCCAACCCCCAGACCATTTCCGAAACCGTGGCAACGCCGCTGGAAGAAGCTATCAACGGCGTCGAGGACATGATCTACATGAAGTCGGTCGCCGGCAGCGATGGCAGCCTGGCGCTGACCGTCACCTTCGCGCTGGGTACCGATGCTGATCAGGCGCAGGTTCAGGTTCAGAACCGTGTGTCCCAGGCGCTTCCGCGTCTGCCTGAGGATGTCCGCCAGCTCGGCGTGACCACGCAGAAACAGTCGCCCAATCTGATGATGGCGGTACACTTGACCTCGCCGGACGACAGTCTGGATGCCACCTATATCCGCAATTACGCGGTACTGCACATTCGCGATGAGCTGGCGCGGATCCCCGGGGTGGGGCAGGCCGGGCTGTTTGGCTCGGGTGACTACGCCATGCGGCTGTGGATCGACCCTCAGCGAGCCGCTGCGCTGGGAGTGACGGCTGGCGACATCAGTAATGCGGTGCGCGAGCAGAACATCCAGGTCTCCGCCGGCCAGATCGGCGCGCCGCCGATGCCGGATCGCTCTGACATGCTGATTTCGATCAACGCCCAGGGCCGCCTGGAAAGCGTCGAGGAGTTCGAGAACATCGTGCTCAAGACCGGCGCTCAGGGCGAAGTTACGCTGCTCAAGGACGTCGCTCGTGTCGAGCTTGCAGCGTCGCAGGACGCCCTGCGCGCGCTGCTCAATAACCGTCAGGCGGTGGCGTTGCCGATTTTCCAGGCACCCGGGTCCAACTCCCTCGACGTGTCCGCAGCGGTTCGCGAGAAGATGGCGGAACTGGAAGGCGAGTTCCCCGAGGGTCTGAGCTGGGAGGTCGCCTACGACCCGACGGTATTCGTCAGCACATCGATCAAGGCAGTGATCATCACGTTGCTCGAAGCGGTCGCGTTGGTGGTGCTGGTGGTGATCCTGTTCCTGCAGACCTGGCGCGCATCGCTGATCCCGCTGCTGGCGGTACCGGTGTCGATCGTCGGTACCTTCGCCGTGTTGTTGATGATGGGCTTTTCGATCAACACCTTGACGCTATTTGCCATGGTGCTGGCGATTGGCATCGTGGTGGATGACGCCATCGTCGTGGTGGAAAACGTCGAGCGTAATATCGAGGCCGGACTCGCACCCCTGCCTGCGGCGCATCAGGCAATGCGTGAAGTGAGCGGCCCGATCGTGGCCATCAGCCTGGTGCTGTGCGCTGTCTTCGTACCGATGGCCTTTCTGGATGGCATCACCGGCCAGTTCTACCGCCAGTTCGCCATGACCATCGCCATTGCCACGGTGATTTCGGCAATCAATTCGCTGACCCTGTCACCGGCACTGGCTGCGACGCTGCTCAAGCCGCACGGCGCACTACCGGATCTGCCGGCGCGCCTCATCGACCGCCTGTTCGGCTGGGTCTTCCGCCCGTTCAATCGCTTCTTCCAGCGCAACGCGCAGCGGTACGAGCGGCTGGTTGGACGCAGCCTGAGCCGCCGCGGATCGGTGTTCGGGCTCTATGTGATATTGCTCGGCGGAACGGCGGTAATGTTCGGCCAGGTGCCGGGCGGCTTCATTCCAAACCAGGACAAGACCTACCTGATCGGCAGTATTCGCCTGCCGGAAGGTGCCTCGCTGGACCGTACCGAAGCCGTCGCCCGGCGCGTCAGCGAGCTGGCAATGCAGACCGAGGGCGTGTCAGACGCGCTCGCATTCGTCGGCTTCAACGCCCTGCAAGGGACGAATACGCCGAACGTCGGTACCGTGTTCATGGTGTTCGATGACTTCGATGAGCGCGACCGCACCGCGCAGGAGATATCGGACGACATCAATGCGCAGCTCGCTGGCATCAAGGAAGGTTTCGCGATCACCTTCATGCCACCGCCCGTGTTTGGATTGGGGGCTGGTTCGGGCTATTCGGTGTATTTGCAGGACCGGCGCGGAGCCGGCTACGGCGAGCTGCAGACCGCCACCAACGAGTTGGCCGGTGCCTTGAGTCAGACGCCGGGAATGTTTTACCCGTTCAGCTCCTATCAGGCCAATGTCCCTCAGCTGGATGCCGAGGTGGATCGCATCCAGGCCAAGGCGCAGGGTGTTCAGCTGGACGATCTGTTTGGCAGCCTGCAGCTGTACTTCGGCTCGCAGTACATCAACGACTTCAACCTGTTCGGCCGCACCTACCGGGTCATGGCGCAGGCCGACTCGCAGTTTCGGGACAACCCCAGCGACATTGACCATCTGTACACCCGCAACGCCAACGATGACATGGTCCCGCTCAACACCATGGTCACCCTGCGTGAAAGCTTCGGCCCGGACCCGGTGATCCGCTACAACGGCTATCCGGCGGCGGATCTCATCGGCCAATCGGACCCGTCGGTGCTGTCGTCGGCGCAGACGCTGGCCGCGGTGACGGAGGTGGCGGATGGTGTGCTGCCTGCCGGCATGACCCTGGAATGGACCGACCTGAGCTTTCAGCAGGTGACTCAGGGCAACGCGGCAATGGTGGTGTTCCCGCTGGCGCTTCTGCTGGTATTCCTGGTGCTTGCCGCGCTGTACGAAAGCTGGGTGATGCCGCTGGCGGTCATTCTCATCGTGCCAATGTGTCTGCTCGCTGCGCTGTTCGGCGTGTGGCTCAGCGGTGGCGACAACAACATTTTCGTCCAGGTCGGGCTCGTGGTGCTGATGGGGTTGGCGTGCAAGAACGCCATCCTCATCGTCGAGTTCGCCCGTGAACTCGAACTGCAAGGCCGCGATACGGTGAGTGCCGCGCTGGAAGCCAGCCGCCTGCGCCTGCGTCCGATCATCATGACCTCGGTTGCCTTCATTGCCGGCGTTGTCCCGCTGGTACTGGCCAGCGGCGCGGGCGCGGAGGTGCGCAATGCGATGGGGATCACCGTGTTCACCGGCATGATCGGCGTCACGTTGTTCGGGCTGCTGCTGACCCCGGTGTTCTACGTCGCACTGCGAAGCCTGGCCAAGCGGGGAGAGCGGAGGGCATCCGTGGCCGCCGATGAAGAGCATTCTGCAGGAGCATCCCATGTATAAGATGGCTGGCGTCATTTCTCTCGCGGGACTCCTGGGAGCCTGTGCAGTGGGGCCGGAGTACCAGTCGCCCGAGCCGATCGCATTGAAGCGCTTCACCCACGCGCCGTCGGCCACGGAGCCTTCAGGGGCGTTCGCTGCACCAGCTGATCTGCTGTTCTGGCAGGGTTTTGAAGACCCGCTGCTGGCACAGCTGATCAAGCGCACGCTGGCAGAAAACCAGAACCTTCAGGCTGCCCTGGCTCGCTATCAGGAGGCCGAGGCCCTGTTGCGGGGCGCCCGCCGTAATCAGCTCCCAAGTGTCACCGCTGGCGCTGCTGCCTCGGGTCAGCGTCTGGCCGAAGTAGAGCGACTGCCGTCCGACGAGCAACACCTTGAGCGCTATCAGGCTGGCGTGGCGCTGAGTTGGGAGCTGGATCTGTTCGGACGCTTGCGCCGGGCTACGCAGTCCAGCGAGGCCGAGCTGCAGGCAGCCGGCGCCGATCGGCAGACGCTGCAGGTGGCGCTCGCCGGCCAGGTTGCCAGCAGTTATTTCGAGCTGCGCGGGTTGCAGCAGCAATTGCGTGTCGCGCAGGACAGTGTCCGGCTGCAGCAGGCTTCGCTGGATATCGTCGGTGTGAGGCTGGAAGCCGGACGCGGCACGCTGTTCGATCAGGTGCGTGCCCGTGCCCAGCTCGACACCAACCGAGCAGCTATTCCGCAGCTTGAAGCGTCGATCGGAAGCGCCATCCACCGTATTGGCGTGTTGACCGGACAGAGCCCGACCGCATTGGCCCAGGTTTTGGCAACGCCGGGCGATCTTCCTCGCCGCCAGCCGACGATCAGCGCCGGCAGTCCCGGCGAGGTACTGCGTCGCAGGCCGGATATCCAGGCGGCCGAACGTCGCCTGGCCGCCGCCAGCGCACGCATCGGCGTTGCGACAGCGGACCTGTTCCCGCGGTTCACGCTGGACGGCCTGCTCGGCTCGCTTGCGGGCAACGGCTCGGATCTCTTCACGGGCGGGACGCGTACCGGCCGGGTGGCGCTGGGCGTGGACTGGAGCTTTCTCGACCGCGCGCAGGTGCAGGCTCGCATCGACGCTGCCGACGCTCAATCGGCCAGATTGCTCGCGGATTATCGGCAGGCCGTGCTGCTGGCGCTGGAGGAGACCGAAACCTGGCTGCTGCGCTACCACCATGCGCAGCATAGGGTGATGTTGCTGCAGAGTGCCGCGGACGCAGCAGGCCAGGCGGTCGAGCAGGCGCGTGACCGTTATGAGCAGGGGCTGATCGGTTATTTCGAACTACTGGCCGCTGAACAGGAATTTACCGCCATACGCGATGACCTGGTACGAAGCCAGACCGAGCGCGCGCTGGCCATGGTCGGCGTCTACCGCTCGCTGGCCGGCGCTCCGGACGCTGCCTAAGGCAGACCGGTGCGCAGCAGGCCGCCGCGCGCAAAAGGCTTGACCCTGAAGCCACTACAGCCTTCATGCTCGAATCATTCTTTTCAGGGAGGGCTGCTTGTGGACAGGTGTTGTGAAGACAAGGGGAGCGAACTGGCGCGGTTGCGCGACGCGCAGAGTCGTGTGCTGTACATCGTTCTGGCAATCAATGCCGGCATGTTCCTGATCGAGTTCGCCGCCGGCTGGCTCATCGGCTCCACGGCGTTGCTGGCCGACTCGCTGGACATGTTCGGTGATGCCTCGGTCTATGCGCTGACGCTGTACGTGCTGCATCGAAGTGCCCGGACCCGCGCTGGCGCAGCGTTTTTCAAGGGTACGCTGATGCTGCTGTTTGCCGTGCTGGTAATCGCGGACGCCGCGCGCAAGCTGGTGACCGGCGGTGTGCCGGAGGCGCAGTGGATGGGGCTGGTGGGCGCTGCAGCGCTTGCGGCCAATGCGCTGTGTTTCGCGATGCTCTATCGTCATCGCAGCGACGACCTGAACATGAAGTCTACATGGCTATGCTCGCGCAATGACCTGATCGCCAATTCCAGCGTGATCGTCGCTGCGGTCCTCGTTGGGCTGACGGGCACGCTGTGGCCGGACGTGATTGTCGGGCTGGCCATTGCCTTGCTGTTCCTGCACTCGGCGCGACAGGTTCTGACGGAGTCCTGGATCGAATGGCGACGGGCGTCAGCCGACGACGGAAAAACGGCTTCCATGGAGCGGGCGGACGGCTGCCGCAGCTCGGCAGGAACGCCCGCGGCCCCTGCGTGTGCAACCCCGCAAGGTGAGCACCGTTCGAGCTGTGGCCAGACCGTTCAGGACCCGGTTCCTTGTTGCGAGACCGCTACCGCCGATACCTGCCACGAGCCAGGCTTTACCCGGAGAGGTGAGTCGATGGTTGACGGCGGTGAACGTGCCGCTACGCTTTGGGAAACTGACAGCAAACCGGGATAGGTACTCTCATGCTCGAGTCTCTTCACAACAAATACCTCATGGCCCTGGGCCGCATTCTCCTGGTGCTGATCTACTTCATAGGCGGCTTCGGCCTGCTGGTTGGCGACGTACCTGTCGACTACGCCGCCTCCAAGGGCGTGCCGGCATTTGCGGTATGGATCGGATTTGCCATCAAGCTGTTCGGCGGGCTGGCGGTGATCATCGGGTTCCAGACGCGTATCGCTGCGCTATTGCTGGTTTTGTTCACACTGGGAACCGCTTTCATCTTCCATCCGTTCTGGGTAGAAGGGGAGTGGAACAGCTTCTGGAAGGAAATTTCCATGATTGGCGGGCTGCTGTTCGTAGCCGCAGTGGGACCGGGTGCGTTGAGTGTCGATGAACGCAGGCGGCCTGCGTGAGGCCAGGGTCGAGCATCATGAACCCTGATCCAGGGGAGAGCGTCGCTCCCACATGCGGAGCGACGCAAGCTTAGCAACGGGTACCCGCGGGGACGCTCGACACCCGGCTCTCAGCTACAGCGACATCTCTGCCATTGCGTCACCGGTCGGGCGGTTACTCACCGTGCTTCCAGCTCGACCGGCCCGACCAGTGAAAAGCCAGGCTTGAACTCATCCAGCAGACCAAGCAGTTCGAACAGCTTGCTCCCATCACCCTTGATCTTGATGTGCCCACTTCTGATCGCTTCGGGGAAGCTGGTCTTGCGTAACAGCACCTCGTTCAACGTGGCCCGGGTCAGCGTTACGCTCGCGGCTGCTTCATCGGACTGCCGATCGGGTAGCCAGGTAAGCGTCGCGTTTTGCAGGTTGGTGCGAATGTGTTCATCGGTGTCGGTGAAATGCCAGTTCAGGACGATATGCTTGCCGTCGGCCTTCGGGCCGTTGAGACGCACCCCGAACAGGTCGAATACCATGCCGGTCGTCAGACCCTCAAGCATGTCCCCACTCCCGCCGCTGGAGCCGCCTGAGGGCTTGCTGCTGCCGCGCAGATCCTGGGCGGCAGACAGGTACACGTCACGCCAGGGCCCCGATTCGGCCTGGTAGCCGAGCTGCTCCATGGCATCCGCAGCCAGGTCGCGCGCTTGCTGATTGCCCGGTTCTGCGAACACGGCCTTGCTCATGACCGACGCTACCCAGCGATAGTTGCCTGCTTGGTAATCGGTGCGAGCGCGCTGGATGACCTGATCGATGCCACCCATGTACTCGATCGATTTTTGTGCTTCCTCCACCGGAGGCGGCGGGTCCAGGTTCGCCGGGTTGGCGTCATACCAGCCCAGATAGCGCTGATAAATGGCCCGCGAGTTGTGCTTGAGCGTGCCGTAGTAATCACGTGCAGCCCATTCTCCAGCAAGGCTGGCTGGCAGCTTGATGGTTTCGGCGATCTCGCCGGGACGGTAGCCGTGGTTCATCAGCCGCACGCTCTGATCATGAATGAACTTGTACAGATCGCGCTGCACGGTGAGAAAATGCCTGGCGGAGTCCGTCCCCCATACCGGCCAGTGATGCTGGCCGATCAGCACATCGGTGCGATCGCCGTAGTCTGCCAGCACTTCATCGATATACCGTGACCAGCGACTGGCATCGCGAATTTCTGCCCCGCGCAAGGTGTAGATGTTGTGCAGGTGCTGGGACGTTACTTCGGCAGTGTTGAAAACGCGCTTGTCGGGAAAGTACATCATCATTTCGGCAGGCGCCTCGCTGCCAGGCGCCAGCTGAAAGTCGATGGGCACCCCGGCGATGGTCTGCACGCCGTTGTTGGTAATGATGTCAGTCGGTGCGATCAGTGTCCGTGGACCCATCGACAACCCCTTGCCCAGGCCGGTATCGACGTGGCCCTGCGCATTGATCGGCAGCGCGGTGCCATACATGTACGAGGCGCGACGGGTCATCGCGTTACCTGCGATGACGTTCTCGCTCACGGCATGCTCGAGGAACCCATCCGGTGCGTAAACCTTGACGCGGCCCTGGTCGACGTCATCCTGACTGATCACCCCCTTCACTCCGGCAAAGTGATCGGCATGTGAGTGGGTATACATTACCGCCACCACAGGCTTGTCCGATCGATGCTGGCGATACAGTTCCAGGCCGGCTTTCGCCGTCGCTGGCGTCAGCAGGGGATCGATGATGATCAGGCCTTCCTTGCCCTCCACGATGGTCATGTTCGAGAGATCCATCCCGCGGATCTGATAGATCCCGTCCACCACCTCGAACAGCCCGTGAATCGAATTCAGCCGAGCCTGTCGCCAGAGGCTGGGATTGACGGTATCCGGGGCCTGCTCTGCCTCGAGAAAATCATAGGCGCGGGTCGACCAGATGGTATTGCCCTGGGCGTCGACCAACTGATCCTCGGTGATCCGGGCAATAAAGCCGCGGCGTGCGTCCTCGAAGGATTGCTGATCCTCGAAGTCCAGCTTGTCCAGCACAGCAGCATGGGCTCGCGACGTCGCTTCAGAGGCAGGGTTGGGACCGGCCAGCAGCGATGCTGGCAGGGCGAGGCTGAGCACGGCCAGGCCGCGAGCGAGGCCCTTGGTAGTGGGAGTGCGCATGGATGGGTTCCTTCTTGTTGGTCAGATCACTCTGCCAAGCGGGAACCTATAAATCCAATGCAATCCCGGATCGCGATCAATGTGTTGAGTGCATCAAAAAAGTCGTGCGGTTAAGAATCTTCAGTCGTCTCAGCGTACCGAATTGCTCAGGGGCTCGGAGGCGGGGGAGTGCAGCTCTTACGAGGATTGTTGCTGACGCGCTGCTGGCGCGTGGCGGTGTGCCAGGAAGTGCTCGACAGCGGTACCGCTAAGCTTGCGCAACTCTTTCTGATCGACCAGCACAAGCGAGCGGTGCTTTTGAGCCAGATGCTCCAGCGCCGCGCCCGAATGCCTGCCCACCCATAGCCCGGGCAACACTTCCCGGGCGGGCTCCAGCACAACATTTTGATCTAGAAGATAAAAGAAAGTCTGCATGTCGGGTCTGACCGAGGCGCCTGTGCCCAGTTCACGCGCTGGTCAACCGTTCGTCGCGCTGACGTCAGTTTTCCGTTGTTCTCCGCCGAACGGTCGGCCTCGAACGTTTCTAAGGCTCTGGCTAGGCCTTTTCCGGCTGCTGCGCACTCTGTATGCCCACACCCGGTACGTCAGCCACTGCAAGCGGATAGGTTTGGATTTGTGCGCTGGCGCACAGTATTTTCCCTGACGGCCTGCAGGATGATGGCGATCAGGAACTAAGCCGCGGCACGCTTCGTCGATAGTTTATCGGGCATGCCCGATTCATTTGGTCGTTCGAATTGGCCAGGGAGTAGCAGTGAGAGCCTTCAACGTAGAATTCTATAAAGAATCACCACATCGGCTGATAGAAGAAATAGAAACAGCCTTCAACGCACGGTTCAGTTATGTATTGTCCGCCAATCTGAGTCAGCTGGTGTGCCTGAATCAGCATGGCGATCTCCAGCAGGCCTATGCGAAGGCCAGTCACTGCGTCTGCGACAGCGCCGCGATGCTCTCCTTCTTCAAGCTGTGCAAAAGCGAGCTGCCTCAGGTCGTGCCCATGCGGGAGCTTGCTGAAACTTTCCTCGAGAAGGCCGCGATGAATGACTGGCCGGTGACCGTCATCGGGTGCGAGCCGCGCATCGTACGCATACTGCGCCGACGTTATCCCTCGGTGACGCTCAATCACCATTACCCGCCGATACCTCATATGCACAACAGGGAGGTCCAGGAAGGATGCCTCAGATTCATTTCCGAACATCCGGCCCCGATCGTGCTGTTTTGCCTGCCCTGTCCTGCACAGGAACTGCTGGCGATGCAGACACGCGATCGCGGCAGCATAGAAGGCGTTGGCCTATGCCTGGGCAACGCACTGGATTCACTGATCGAGGAGCAGGAGCCCGCGCCAGCGTGGATGCATACCTTCAAGCTTGAACGCCTGCATGCATCTGCCCGTTCTCTGAACTGCTCGGCGACAGACCTGCTGCGTTTCGCCCCGATCGTCGTGCGTCAGTACTGGGCGAACAGATCAGAACAGAGCTTGGCGAAGCAGACGGCCGCTCCGCACGATTGACCAGCTGCCATGGCCAACCCGTCGGCGGTGACCGGGTTGGCCATGGCCATTACATGACTTCCAGCGCAAAAGCCGGATAATGGCGGCCCTATTCGTTCGTCATCCGGGTGCCCCATGGAAATCAAGGTCAACTTTCTCGACAACCTTCGCCTCGAAGCCAGGTTCGACGATTTCACTGTGGTCTCCGATCAGCCCATTCGTTACAAGGGTGACGGCTCGGCGCCGGGGCCGTTCGATTACTTCCTCGCTTCCTCGGCCCTGTGCGCGGCCTACTTCGTCAAGCTGTACTGCAATACCCGCGGGATCTCGACCGACAACATTCGCCTGTCGCAGAACAACATCGTCGATCCGGATAACCGCTACAAGCAGACCTTCAAGATTCAGGTCGAGCTGCCAGCCGACATGTCCGCAAAGGATCGTCAGGGCATATTGCGCTCGATAGACCGTTGCACCGTAAAGAAGGCCGTTCAGACCGGGCCGGACTTCATCATCGAGGAAGTGGACAATCTGGACGCCGACGCTCAGGCATTGCTGTTGCCGGAGCTGGCGACCGGAGCGGAGACCCGGATCCTCGGCAAGGATCTGCCGCTGGAGCAGACCATTGCCAACATGTCGGCGCTGCTGGCCGGTCTGGGCATGAAGATCGAGATCGCCTCATGGCGCAACATCGTGCCGAACGTGTGGTCGCTGCATATCCGCGATGCGCAGTCACCGATGTGCTTTACCAACGGCAAGGGCGCGACCAAGGAGGCAGCCCTGGCGTCTGCACTGGGCGAGTTCATCGAGCGACTGAATTGCAACTTCTTCTACAACGACCAGTTCTGGGGCGAGGACATTGCCAGCGCAGCCTTTGTGCATTACCCGAACGAGCGCTGGTTCAAGCCAGGGCGAAGGGATGCGTTGCCCGCCGGCCTGCTCGACGAGTACTGCCTGGCGATCTACAACCCGGACGGTGATCTGCGCGGTTCGCACCTGATCGACACCAATTCCGGGAACGAGGCGCGGGGCATCTGCGCGCTGCCGTTCGTGCGGCAGTCCGACGGCGAAGAGGTGTACTTCCCCTCCAATCTGATCGAGAACCTCTATCTGAGTAACGGCATGAGCGCCGGCAACACCCTGGCCGAAGCGCAGGTGCAGTGTCTGTCGGAGATTTTCGAACGGGCGGTCAAGCGGGAGATTCTTGAAGGTGAGCTCGCCCTGCCGGACGTGCCAGAGGCCGTGCTGGCCAAATACCCGGCCATCGTTGCCGGGATCCAGGGACTGGAAGAGCAGGGGTTTCCGGTACTGGTCAAGGACGCGTCGCTCGGCGGTAAATTCCCGGTGATGTGCGTCACGTTGATGAATCCGCGTACCGGCGGCGTCTTCGCTTCATTCGGCGCGCATCCCAGCTTTGAGGTTGCGCTGGAGCGCAGCCTGACCGAACTGCTGCAGGGCCGAAGCTTCGAGGGCCTGAACGACCTGCCGCAGCCAACCTTTGAAAGCCATGCCGTCATGGAGCCGAACAACTTCGTCGAGCACTTCATTGATTCCAGTGGCGTCGTGTCCTGGCGGTTCTTCAGCGCCAGATCGGATTTCGACTTCGTCGAGTGGGATTTCACCAGCCGGGCAGACGATCCCAACGCGGACGAAGCCGCTACCTTGTTCGGCATCCTTGCGGACATGGGCAAGGAAACCTACATGGCGGTTTACGACGACCTGGGCGCAGCCGCCTGTCGCATCCTGGTGCCGGGTTACTCGGAGATCTACCCGATCGAGGATCTCATCTGGGACAACACCAACAAGGCCCTTTTCTTCCGCGAAGACATCCTCAATCTGCACAGCCTGGACGACGACGCCCTGCAGGCACTCGTGGAGCGTCTTGAAGAAAGTGAGCTGGACGATTACACGGACATCACCACACTCATCGGCATTGAATTCGATGACAACACCGTGTGGGGGCAGCTGACCATCCTCGAATTGAAGCTGCTTATCCATCTGGCCCTCAAGCAGTTTGACGAAGCCAAGGAGCAGGTCGAGGCGTTTTTGCAGTTCAATGACAACACTGCCGAGCGCGGTCTGTTCTATCAGGCGCTCAATGCGGTACTCGAGGTACAGCTGGACAGCGAACTGGAACTGGCAGACTTCGAGGTCAACTTCCGCCGCATGTTCGGCAATCCGCGCATGGATGCGGTGATTGGTTCGGTGAGTGGCAGTGTGCGTTTTCATGGCCTGACGCCGACCAGCATGAAGCTGGATGGGCTGGACCGGCACCAGCGGCTGATCGACAGCTACCGGAAACTGCATGCGGCGCGGGGCAGGGCGGCAGGGCTGGCCGGCTGAGATCCACGGTGCTGTATCACCGGCATCATCAAGCCTGTCTACACTGAGGCAATCATGCCTGCTGGAGGATATCCGTGACCGCAACCAACCCCTCGCCACTGCTGCTTGGCGCCAACAACGAGCACCCGGTGGCCATCGAGCCGCGCATGGCGAACCGTCACGGCCTGATCGCCGGCGCCACCGGCACCGGCAAGACCGTTACATTGCAGGTGATGGCCCAGGCGTTTTCGGAAATGGGCGTGCCCGTGCTGGTGCCCGACATCAAGGGCGACTTTTCCGGAATCGCCAAAGCCGGTGTCATGAGCGATCGTCTGCGCGAGCGCGCCGTCCGCGTGGGTCTTGCAGACCTGCAGTTGAACGGCGCGCCCACCGTGTTCTGGGATGTGTATGGTGAACATGGGCACCCGCTGCGCCTGACCATGGCCGACTTCGGTCCGATCATGTTGGCACGCCTGCTGAATCTGAACGAAACGCAGAGTGGCGTTCTGCAAGTGCTGTTCAAGGTTGCAGACGAAAATGGCTGGTTGCTGCTCGATCTCAGGGATCTGCGCGCCATGCTTGCCTACGTGAACGAACACAGAAGCGAGATCGGGCCGCGCTACGGCAATGTCTCTCCCGCCAGTATCGGCGCCATCCAGCGTGCTCTGCTGAGCCTGGACAGTCTCGGTGGGGATGAGTTGTTCGGCGAACCGGCCGTGACGCTCGACGATTTCATGCAGACGGACCAGCATGGGCAGGGCGTGGTGAATATCCTGCATGCGGCGCGCCTGTACCGCGATAGTCCGACGGCCTATTGCAGTGTTCTGCTCTGGTTGCTCTCGGAGCTGTTCGAACAGTTGCCGGAAGTGGGCGATGCAGACAAGCCCCGCTTTGTGCTGTTCTTCGATGAAGCGCACCTGCTGTTCAATGACACGCCCAAAACGCTGGTCGATCGTATCGAGCAAGTCGTACGGCTTATTCGTTCCAGGGGCGTTGGGGTGTACTTCATCACGCAGAGCCCATTGGACGTGCCTGACGCCATCCTTGGCCAGCTGGGTAATCGAGTCCAGCATGCCCTGCGCGCCTTCACCCCCAGAGATCAGAAAGCGGTGCGTACCGCGGCACAGACCTTTCGCAGCAATCCGGAGCTGGACACCGAGGTTGCCATTACCGAATTGGGTGTGGGTGAGGCCCTCGTTTCGGTGCTCGACGACAAGGGTGTACCGACCCCCGTCCAGCGCGTGCTGATCCGCCCGCCTGCCAGCCAGATCGGCCCGATCAGCGATCAGGAGCGCCTTACGCTCGTGCAGCGCTCGGTACTCGCCGGCGCATTCGACCGGCTGCTCGACCGCGAGTCGGCCTATGAAATCCTGCAAGCGCAGGCAGAGCGGGCGTTGTCCGAAGATACGGTCGTGACCCGCCGCCAATCCGAGGCCCGGCAATCCCGAAGGCCTGCGGCAGAAAAATCCGTGGTTGGCGACTTCGTCAAACAGGCCGGGCGCAGTGCCATGCGCAGCATCGGCACTCAACTCGGCAGGCAGATCATGCGCGGGCTACTGGGCTCGTTGAAGGGGCGCTAGCCGCTACGTCACGGTCATGGCGCCAGCGGCAGCTGGCGCTTATGCTCGGTGGCATCGTACTGCTTGATGATCTTCTTCGCAGCCTCTTCGTCAACCGGCTCACCCAGGAGAAACGCGTCAATCTGCTCGTAAGCGACGCCGTGGGCGTCTTCGTCGGGGCGGCCGGGTTGAAGCTCCTCAAGGTCGGCAGTCGGTACCTTCCTCACCAGCGACGCTGGGGCGTTCAGTTCAGCTGCGATGCTCCGCACCTGGTCCTTCACCAACCCGGTCAGCGGCGCCAGGTCACAGGCACCGTCGCCAAACTTGGTAAAAAACCCCATCACTGCCTCGGCAGCGTGGTCGGTGCCCACCACCAGCCCGTTGACGAAATTGGCCAAAGTGTATTGGGCGACCATGCGCGTACGCGCCTTGACGTTACCCTTGACGAAATCACGCTTGCCAGCGTCCGCCTGTTCGCCGGCGAAGTCCTGCATCAATGCATCGACTGTCCCCTTGATGTCGACCGTGCGCAGCTCATCGGGCTTGATGAAATCCAGCGCAGCCTGCGCATCGTGCTCATCCATCTGCACGCCATAGGGCAGGCGCATGGCATAGAACCTGGCGTCGTAACCCTCCTGACGCAGCGACTCGACCGCCATCTGGCACAGCTTGCCGCCGGTTGTGGAATCAACCCCACCGCTGATGCCCAGCACCAGCGCGCGAGTGCCAGAGGCGCGGACGGTGCTTTTGATGAAATCGATCCGTCGCTCGATCTCCTGTCTTATCTCCGCCGACCCCTTGAGGGCAGGGTTGACCTGCAATGCGCTGCGAATCTCAGAGCTACGGCTCGATGCGGTGTTCATGCTTGTCTCCTCGGTGTTCAATAACGATCTACTTTAGGCGTATTCGAGACAGGTTTCACCCCGATCCCACCGCTTCGGTGGTCGATCAGGCGAGCGGGGACCCACTGGCCGATCATGAGCCCCGCCGTCCACTCCGGTTGCCTTGCTGCTCGATCATGCCAGCGCTGGCGTTCCGACATCCGTTTGTACAGAACCTACCGCCGCCTGCAGCGCCTCGACCAGCGCATCCACCTTGCCTATTGCTTCGACAGTTGACGCTGCCAGTACTTCTCCACCCACTTCCTGGCCTTCAACGGCAATGCAATGGAAATGGCTGATGCCGATGAACTCCAGGGCGGTTATCAGGTTCGGCTCCAGGTGGTTCATGTGTGCCATTTCGCCGCCGGGACCAAAGCCCACGCCGCCACGGGCGGTCAGAATCACGACATGCCGCGGCCGGTCGTTGAGCTTGGGTATGTAGGGCTCGACCGGATTGGTCTCGTCGAATTCGAGCGTCAGACCGGGCCGTACGACCTGGTCGATCCAGGCCTTGAGCGAGGCAGGCATACCGAAGTTGTAGAACGGGGTGCCGATCACCAGAACATCCGCGGCGATCAGCTCATTGGTTAGCTGATCGCTTTCGGCAAGAGCATCGTGCATCCAGGGCTCGCGCTGGGCCTCTGGCGTAAATGACGAGGCGATCCAGTCGTGGCTGGTGAAGCCAGGCGGGTGCTGACCAATGTCGCGGTAGACAACAGTGTCGGTTGGCTTTCTGGCCTTCCATTGGCTGACGAACCGGTGGGTCAGGTTGCGGCTATGCGAGTCGTGCGCGTCCCGGCCGGCCAGGCCAGGGCGAGCGCTCGCGTCGAGGTGAAGGATATGTGTCATGGTGAATCTCCTCTTTGCAGTTGAATTCATCTATCGTTAGCAGCAAGCTCAGCCTAGAAAGGCGTCGAGCGCGGGACAAACGATCTTTTTTTGCTGCTGAAGATGAGAGGAATTCATCCATGGCCCACCGCTGGCTTCCCTCGCTGTCTGCACTACGTGCCTTCGAAGCGGCCGCTCGCCATGAGAGCGCCAAGCAGGCCGCGCTGGAACTGTCGGTCACTGCAACGGCGATCAGCCATCAGATCCGAGGATTGGAAGCGTCGCTCGGCGTCGCACTGTTCGTACGCCGGCCTCGGCAGCTGGCGCTGACCGCGCCGGGACGAGAACTGCAGCAGGTGTTGGAAACCGCGTTCGACAGCATCAGCAGCACCGTGGAGCGGCTGAGCGCTGCGCCCTGTCGGCAGGCGGTCACGCTCTCCACCACGCCGGCAGTTGCGGTGCGCTGGCTGGTTTCGTGGGTCTGCATGCTGCGCGATACGCATCCGGATATTGATCTTCGCATCCACGCATCGCACGAGCCGGTCGCACTGGACGGCGTCACCGCGGACATTGCCATCCGCTACGGAGACGGGCATTGGCCAGGCCTGATCGCAGAGAAGCTGTTCGACAACACCTTCATACCCGCCTGCAGCCCCCACCTGGGTTTGAACGACGTTACCCAGCTGCCGGCACATCCGCTGATTCACTTTCGCAACGCAGGCGCGGTGTCATCGCCCATTGACTGGGCGGCCTGGCAGCGGCTGGCACGCGTCCCGGGACTGGACCTCAGCGCCGGGCTGGTATTTTCCGACGAGACCCACGCAGTGTCCGCCGCGGTGGGGGCGCAGGGCGTGGCGTTGATGAGTCGTCAGCTGATCATGGACGAGCTGAACGCCGGACGGTTGATGCAGCCCTTTGGTCCGGTGATCGAGGGCAAGCCATTCTTCCTGGTGTATCCGGAAAGCCGCCGTAGCGATCCCGCGATCATGGCCATTCGCGACTGGGTGATGGCAGTACCGGGAGGTCTGTGCTCGGTTTCTGGCTGAGCTGCAGGCGGGGAAGCGGTAGCGGGTGCTGATCGCTTCATCGGTCTAGATTGATGCACGTGGCCTGCCTTGACTGTTCTTCGCGAGGCCGGATACCGATTGCCAGACAGGCTGCCGCCGCGAACGCGGCCAGCGTGACCGGCACGCCCGCAGACGCCAGCAAGAGCCCGAACAGGGGGGTGCCTACTGTCTGGCCCACCGCCAGAACGAGAAAGGGAATACCCAGGCCCAGGTCCGGCCGATCGGGCAGCAGGTCGATGCCCTGAATCAGGTAAGCGCCTGTGGAGACAATGTACGCGGCCCCGAACACGCTTACCGAAGCAAAACCGTACACGGGCGAAATCAATGTCATGGCCAACCCCAGGATGCCGGTAGCCATCGCCAGCAGCGCAACGGCATGAACGCTCGCCTTGCCGAAGCGGGTGGTGAAAAAGCCGGTAAACGCACCGCTCAACCCGGCAATGCCAAGGGCAATCCAGGCCCAGGCGATGCTGTTCTCGGTAAAGCCGTACTCGACGCGCAGAATATCGGCACCGAAGGTCCAGACTGCGGTGCTTGCGAGCCCCATCAGAAAGGCGCTGCTGCACAGCGGCACAATGCCGGGACGCCGCAGAATGGCTAGCGAGATACCCGTCGGGCCGGTGTTATGCGCGCGGGATGGCAACGCGAACCAGACCCAGACCGTGACCGTCACACCGATCAACGAAAACAGGATGTAGACCTCACGCCATGCGCCGTGAGCGGCTATCGCTGCCACGCCGGACAACACAATACCCGCTGACGTGCCCGCGTTGATCATTCCGTTGGCCTTGGGTCTGTCGCGATCTCGGATTCGTGCGCTGACGGCTGAGGCGAGCGGAGGCGAGGTCAGGCCTGTACTCAGTCCGGCCAGCGCAATGCCCAGACCCAGCGATGGAGCCGAGGACGCCACGACCACCAGGGCCATTCCAACCGTTGCGGCCAGGCCCGCGCCAAGCGCAATTGCACGCGGGCCACGTTTGCCGACGAGCGAAAAGGCGAGAACGATTCCCGCGCAATAGGCGGCAAAGGCCCCACCGCCAATCCACCCGGCCTCGGTAACCTGCAGGCCGAGATCCGCTCGGATCTGGGGCAGCAGCAATCCATAGGCGAAGCGCGCAAGGCCGTAGGCAAGCGCGGTCAACGCGAAGGCGGCCGCGACAAGGTTGAGGCCGCGCTTCACGAGGGGCCCGTTTTCGCGGCGGCCACTAGTGAGAGAGCGGCCACCTTTGCATATTCAATAACCGGCACGCCGGTAATGCTTGCTGCTGCGGTAGCTCCTTCGAACAGCACCCATATCTGCGTGGAAAGCGCAGGGTCGTCATGGCCGAGCGCGTTTGTCACCCGCGTTGCAATCTCTTCACGGAATTCGCGTTTTTGCCTGTCGACCAGGCAGACGATCTCTGCATTTCCCTGGCCATACTCGCTCCGGGCTCGCAGCAGCATGCATCCACGGGCGCCATGCTCTTCTATCCAGCCGTTTAGCGTATCGAACAGTGATCCGACCGGGTCGGCATCGGGTGCTTCGCTATCGGACAGCTGCCTCATGAACGTGCCATGCCTCGCTTCGAGCACGGCGAGAACCAGTCCGTCGCGCGAACCGAAGTGCTTGTATAGCGTGCGAGTGGATGCTCCGCAGGCCGCAATGACCCGGTCGATGCCTACCCCGCGGAAACCGCCGGCCTCGAACACCTGCGAGGCGCCCGCAATCATTTCATTACGCTTGTTCATGGGCGAAGTGTAAAACGATCGTTGTACCCGTCAAGGCGAGCCGACGTATGGAGCACTTTCCCATCGATAAACCGAGTGCAGCAGCGCGGGATTGATTATCGACCGTATGAATGACATTCCATGCCGACCCGTCCGGCCGTGCTTAGCTTCAGCGGGTTTCGTCTCACGGGGTCGTCGTTGGTTGGTCGACCGCAGTCCAGCAAAGGCGACACAGTGTGATGCATTCAAAGTCAGCTGACCGAACGGGCTAAAAAAGACTTCAGAGTCACATTCGCGAATTGTTACCTGGAGCCTAAGCGTCTCATCGCAGCTGCGGCCACCACGACCGGGGTTTTCCCCTGTTGCATCACCCATTCGGGTGGCTACGCTCGAAGAGTGACTCTTCGGTCAGGCTCTCTCTGCCCGTCACTTTTCGGTAAAGCACCACGCTGAATCGTCAAGGTGCCCGCGAGGCTCCATGACAAAAATAATAATCGGAGGCTTTCAGTGAAAACGTTTCTTTCCACTCAATCGGTGCGCTCGGCATTGCCCGCAGCATCGTTGCTCCCCCTCGTCGTCGCGCTATCAGGCTGTCTGGGTGATTCATCAAATAATGACGATGGGCCTACCGCTCGCACCGGGACTTTCGTCGACAGCGCGGTAGCGGGTCTCGATTACGCTGCCGCATCCCATCAAGGCATGACCAACGCAAGCGGCGAATTCTCCTATGCAGAGGGCGAGTCGATTTCATTTTCGATCGGCGATCTCGCGCTTGGCTCTGCGGTAGGTCAGGAGGTGCTGACCCCGTTGAACATCGTTGATGGCGCCGCGTCTGCCGAAGACCAGCGCGTCACCAATATGCTGGTTCTGTTGCAGTCGCTCGATTCGGACGGCAACCTCAATAACGGAATCGACATCAGCGAAGCCATTCGTGACGAGATTTCCGCCAGCGCCGGCAGCCTGAGCCTCGATCAATCGACAGCGGACTTTTCGGCCAATCTCACACCGGTGCTGGACCGGCTGGAAGCGCAGGGCAGTTTCGTCGATACCGACCCGAGGCCGCGCAAGGCAGTCGCGACCGCAGACGCGCTCGAACATTTCTCTCGCTCAACCAGCCCGAGAAACGTGGTGACCACTACAGGCGGTGACCTGAGCGGCTTCGAAGCCGACCAAAATACCTGGCAGTACCTTGGCGTGCCGTATGCCAAACCGCCACTCGGCGACTTGAGATGGCGCGCGCCAGTACCTGCCGACCCGTGGGAGGGCGTTCGCGATGCGACCTCATGGCGCGATCAGGCGGCACAGAACCCTGCTCTGGAACGGTTCGGTGAAGGCGGGATGAGTGAAGACTCGCTCTACCTGAATGTCACGGCCCCCAAGCAGGCCGAGGACCTGCCGGTCATGGTCTGGTTTCATGGCGGTGGCTTCACTTCGCTGACCAGCAATACCAAGCCGTTCAATAACCCCGCTGCAGTTGCCAGCAAGGGCGTCGTTCAGGTCTCGGTCAACCATCGCCTCGGGCCGTTCGGTTATATCGCCCATCCTGAGCTGAGCGCGGAAAGCGGTTATGGCGGGTCAGGAAACTACGGACAGATGGACCTGATCATGGCGCTGCGCTGGGTGCAGGACAATATCGCCGAGTTCGGCGGAGACCCCAGCAACGTCACCATATTCGGTGAGTCTGGCGGCGGACGGAAAGTGCTCTCGCTGATGGCCTCACCAGAAGCCGCGGGCCTGTTCCACCGAGCGATTAGTCAGAGCGGCACGCTGTATCCGGATACCCGCAGCCTCGCGGCTGCCGAGGGTATCGGCAGTGATCTACAAGCGCGGCTCAACGCGGCATCGCTGGAAGAAATGCGCGAGAAGAGCTGGCTGGAGGTGGTCAGCGCCGCAGCCACCATCACGCCTTACACCAACGTCGACAACTTCTACTTGCCGACGACCGAACGCACCAGCTTCGAGACCGATACCGATAACGACGTCCCCTTCATGTTCACGGTGAACACCAACGATACGATCGATCCCATCAACACGGTAAGGGACGTGTTTCCCTGGATGGTCGATTACATCAGCGAACCGACATTCGCGACCCTGTTCAGTCATCAACCCGCCGGATGGAAAGCCCGAGGCGTGCAGGCCTATCACGGCGCGGAACTGGCCTATATGTTCAACATGCCGACAAGCGTCATCACGCACTATCAGCTGGGGCTGGTGATTGATCCTGCGACTGGTAAATCGCTTCAGATCGGAGACCTCAACGGTAACGGCGTGTCCGGTTCGGCAGGCGACCCCGCTGACATATTCGCCTCTGCCGGCTTCGATGAGACTGACGATGAGGTCATCGATCGCATGCTGACCATCTGGACCAACTTCGCCAAAACCGGCAACCCGAGTGTGGAGGGGGACATTCAGTACCCGATATACAACGCCCAGACCCAGGAGTATGTCGATCTGAGCGACACCGCTGAAGCCAAGGCGGACATCGCTGCGGAGTTTCCGGTGGAGTGAGGAACCGCTGACCTTTCAAAGACCAGGCAATAGGCCGAAGCGCGGGTTTCGGCCTCTTTGCTTGCCCCTCTGGCCGCGCGCCGACAACCGGACTTTACCGCTGCGCCTGTAACGGGTTAACGTCCGCTCATGGCAGTGAAGCCAGTGACGCAGGAGCCCATGGATGGCCCGCAGTAGACGTACGACTCCCTTCGACGATCTCATAACGATCCTCGCTCGATTGCCCTGGTGGGCAAGTGTATTGATAGGTCTGATCGCCTGGTTGACCCTCAACCCGATCGCGAACAGCCCGATGCCCGTTCCTCGCGCGGTTACGCCTAACGACATGGGCGGCGTCGTTGCCGGCCAGCTGATACGCACCTTTGCCTCCTTCGGCCAATATTTGATTCCCTTCGCTTGCCTGTTCGGTGCCATCGGCTCGGTGTTTGCCCGTGCGCGCCGGAAAAAGCTATTGGCCGATGTACAAAGCGCCACTCAACCCGGCAAGGCCATCGATGGCCTGAGCTGGCAGCAGTTCGAACAACTGGTCGGCGAAGCCTTCCGCCACCGGGGTTACGCCATCACCGAGACCGGCGGCCACGGGCCGGATGGCGGGGTGGATCTGATTCTGCGCAAGGCCGGCGAAAAGTACCTCGTGCAATGCAAGCACTGGCGCGCGCTCAAGGTCGGCGTGCCAGTCATACGTGAGTTCTTCGGTGCGATGGCCGTGGAGGGTGCAGCGGGCGGGTTCGTCGTTACCTCCGGCCAGTTCACCAAGGAAGCCAAAGCCTTCGCCTCGGGCCGGAACATTCAGCTGATCGACGGTGCTCGGCTCAAGCAATGGCTGACACAGCACCGCACCGCGCATGCGCAACCCAGGCCCACCGAGCCGGTGCAGCCCGCAGATCAACCGGCAAAGCAGGATCCAACCTGTCCGGTCTGCAACAGCGCGATGATCAAGCGATTGGCCAAGCGCGGCGCCAACGCGGGTAATCCATTCTGGGGGTGCTCGACGTACCCAGGGTGCCGTGGGGTGGTAAATGTCTGACCACAAAAAGCTCGAAGATATGTTCCTGCGTGCCGATTGGGACGATACGCCGATGCGCGCGAGGCGGGGGCGAGGCAAGCATAAGCAACTGTTGCTGTCGGTTGTGCTGGTGTGTCTCGCCTTCGGTGCCTTGGCAAATTATCTGGACTCAAGACAGTTGATTCAGCACAAGACCGCTGCGGTGAGGGCAGCTATTGCTGTTCCGCCTACGGCACCGGTTCGTCCTGAGGCGAACCAGCGGATCGCGGCTATCGGACCTATCCAGAATCGGTCCGACGATGCCGGGCAGGTTAACCGCCTGCTGAGCGAACCAGCCCGGCCAATAACCAATCCCGAGCCCAGGCAGACCGTGTTCAATGACGCCAACTACGTGCCGACGACTCGGATAAACACCATCAGCATGGCGCAGCCTCGCGTCGCGGAACCTGTCCAGCCGGTAAAACCGAAGCCTGGGTATGTGACGGTGGTGAAAGAGAGCAAGCCGGATTGCTTTTTTTTCAAGGAAGGCAGCATCGAGTGTCGGCGGTTCAAGAAAGCCGTCAAGAGTGGTCACAATCAGTCCTGCTACCGCAGTGAGAACAAGTATTCAGCGGCTTGTAAAAGAGCCGAGCTCTACAATCCAGTCAATTGACTGCTACGCCTGTGAAAGGCATTTATAACGAGAACAGATGAGCCTCAACACCAAAGCTAACGGATCCTTCGAATACCCAAACGGCAACGAAGCGCGGGTGGCCGTATTGGTCGACTGCGATAACGTCAGGCCGGAAATCCTGCCATATGCGCTGCGCGTGGTTGCCCAGTTCGGCCGCGTCACGGTTCGCCGTGGCTACGGCAACCACACCACGCTGGCTAACAAATGGCAGGAAGCATTGGTGCGTTTGGCGTTCACACCTTGCCTGCAGTATCAGTACGCATCAGGCAAGAACACAGCGGACATCGCGCTCGCGCTCGACGCCCTGGAACAGATGTTCGATCACCGTGCGGATACGTTTTGCCTGGTAACCAGCGACTCAGACTTTGCCTACCTCTGCCGCAAGCTGCGCGAGCGTGGCGCTACGGTTTGCATTGTCGGCGAAGGCAAAACTCCCGATGCGCTGCGGAACGCTAGCGATCAGTTCTTCGAATGGACGCCCGGCGAAGCCGAAGTGGAGGCGAACGCGGATTCCGCAGAGAAGGCCCCGACCAAAAAGGACACTGTGGTTAAGCCGAAAGTCACCAAGCCTGAAAGCCCCGACGCAATCGCCAAGCGCAGACCACGTTTCGTGGTCGAAGCAGTCTCTCTGCTGGCAGGCGACACGTCAGAGGGGAAGGTTGGGCTTGGCCCGTTGGGACAATATCTAAAGCGCACGGATCCCGCGTTTTCGCCTAAAGCCCATGGCCATTCTGGATTGCTCGACATGGTGAAGACCTATGATCTGTTGGAAGTCGAACAGGAACCCAGCGGAGGATGGCAGGTTTGGTTGGCAGAATCGAAGGGCGGCGGTGGCGAAGCAAGATAGTTTCAGTAGTGTTTTGGCTGCCTGACACTCGGCCTGACCGAGCTGCTGGGCAACATGAGACGGATGACAGTTTCCACTGAATAGACGGTCAATCACGGAGTGGACTCAGTTGAACGAACCAGTCGAAAGCGCCGATGTTCATCGGCCCCCATGTACACCGCGACCCCAATTACTTTTCGAAGCGGAAAAAAGAGGGCGCAATGCGCCCTCTGGGTAGCTACTTATGGCGTCACTGGTTTCGCAACCTGTCTGTCCACCATATCCCTGCCCAGCCGGCGCCAGGTCAACAGGAAGCACAGAGCGCTCGCAAGGTACAGGCAGGCCATGATGACCATGGAAGTCTGCAGGCTTTGCGCGTAGACCTGCCCACAGACTTCTTGCAGGTTCTGGTTCAACTGACCAAGTACGGCGGGGTGACACTGATTGCGCGCCAGTTCGCCAGCCGCGACCCCGAGCTCGGCGACGCCGGACTTGAAGAAGATGTCGGAGACCGCGCCAATGAACAGCGGGCCGAAGCCGTAGCCAATCAGGTTGACGAGAAGCAGCATCACGGCGGTAGCCATTGCGCGCACACGCATGCTTACCACACCCTGGCCGATCGTGTACTGAGCGGCTAGATAGCCGTACTTCACGAAGCCGGCGATGACCAGGCCGATGGCAGCGTAGAGCAGATTGTCGGTGGTGAAAGCGAAAATATAGAACGGAACCGATACTGCCAGGCCCATCGCCGGTACCCAGGCTATGGCGCCCGGATGCTTCTTGTAAATTTTGGTTGCTAGCCACCCTGTGGCGAAGGTGCCTATGGCTGCAGACAGGGCTACCGGCGTGTTGATCCAGATCGCTGCCTGGCCGGCGGTGATTTCGTAGGTGCGGACCAGAAAGAGCGACTGGAACGAGGAGATGCCGTAACCGCAGAACGCGGCAATGGTGGCGCCGGCGGTCATCAGCCAGAAAGCAGGCTTGCCCATCAGCTCATGGATGGCCTCGCCGAGGCTGGCTCGTTCTTTCTGCACGGCTTGCTGCGGATCGGTGTAGCCGCGTGGCGGCTCCTTGACCGTGAGTTTGAAAACCAGGGCGACCAGCAAGCCCGGCAGACCGACGACGAAAAAGGCGGTGCGCCAGTCGAACACGTCGGTAACCCAGCCGCCGATCAGGTTGGCGAACATGGTGCCAAGCGTCACGCCCATGGCGTAGAAACCCAGCGCCTGGGAACGTTCACGCGGGATGAAGTAGTCCGCGATCAAGGAATTGGCCGGCGGTGTACAGCCCGCTTCGCCGATACCCACGCCGACGCGACACATCAGCAGAATCCAGAATGCGCCGATGGTGATAGAGCCGATGGTGACATCCGTCGCCAGGCCGCAGAGCGCCGTCATGAGCGACCACAATGCTACGCAGACGGTCATGATCCAAACGCGATGGGCGACATCGGCAAAACGCGCCAGGGGGATGCCCACGGCTGTGTAGAGCAAGGCGAAACCGAAGCCGGTGAGAAGACCGAACTGAGTGTCCGTAATCCCGAGATCTGGCACCAGATCGGGACCGACGACCGCTAGCAGGGCGCGATCGACGAAATTCAGGATGTAGATTAGGGTCAGCGCGAAGAGCACGTAATTGCGGTACGCCTTGGAGCCGTAGCCGACCAAGTGGCCTTGGCTACCCCCATCTCTGGCAGTGGTGGCGCTCATGAACAATCCTCTTCTAGGTACGTTGTTATAAGTAGACGCAAGCTGTAAACCGCACGCTGATACTACCCGGTCCTGGCGGTGCCTGACTGGCCTGTAGAAACTTTAGAGCCCGTTCCAACGAGACCAACCCAGCCACTATATCGATATAGTGGGCACGCTGCCGCGCAGAATCGTCGAATCTGTCTCGCCGGTCATATTCAGGCCTGGGTGAATATCGAATTTCAGGGGCGCAAGAGAATCACCGCGATGCGTGACGTAACAGCGTAGCAGCGGAACGGCCTCTCGCGGTCGAGCCAGACAGCGATTTTTATTATCTGATGCCAATCCATAAGCAAATGAAATAATCAGAGCGCCACGTAACGAGAACTAAGCCAAGGACCGTACACCGGCGATTCGGACGCGGAGTCCCGTCGAGTAGACGGTAAGCCGCTGCGCAGCCGAGGGCACTCCTGCGAGTGCCCCCGTACACGTAGGACAAATTAGAACGAGAAGCGCACCCCTGCAGTCAGGTTGCGCCCTGGTAGCAATACCTCGTCCTTGATGAAGGAGGTGTGTTCGCGTGCCTTTTCGTTCAGCAGATTGTTCGCTTTCAGGTACAGCAGATAACTGGCGTCGCTGACGTCGCCGCTGTAACTCAGCCCGGCGCTGAGCATGTTGTAGCCTTCAGTCTCGCTTTCGAAGGAGGCTAGGCGATCCTGCTGGCGTATGCGATGGAACTGCAGCGAGCCATTGATCGCCGGCGTGAAGCGTTGATTCAGACGAACCCCCAACCGATCGGCGGGAATGCGAGGTAGATCTTCGCCGCCGCTGCGCAGTTCACCTCGAACGTGATCACCGAAGAAGGTCACCGCTGTGCTGGCGGTTGCCTCGAAGCGTACTTCGCCCTCTACACCGGTGAAGATCGCGTCGCGCTGGCGGTACTCGATTTCGCGCAGCTCACCGCCTACGTCACTACCGGTATCGGCTGCGTAGATGAAATCGTCGATGGCGTTGCGGAACAGGCTCACAGTGAACGTGGCCGGACCGGCCAGCTTGCTCAGGGTCAACTCGGCGTTGTACGAGGTCTCTTCGTCGAGGTCGGGGTTGCCCAGCTCCACTGTGCTGGTGGCTGCATGTGGTCCGTTGGCATAGAGCTCTTCGGCGGTCGGCAGGCGCTGAGAGCGCGACAGCCCCAAGCCAAGGGAGTAGTTGGGCCTGAAGGTCCAGACGGCTCCAGCAGAGGCTGATGTTCCCTGGTGCCGTGCGTTGTCCGCCCCGTCGGCGTCGATGTGCTGCCATTCCTGGCGCAAGCCGACTTCGTAGCGCCAGGTTCCGGTGTCGAACTCTTCCAGCAGGAACAGGCCGTGATTCCGCGTCAGCGTATGTGGGACGTACGCTTCTTCGCCGGTGGTCTCGAAGTCGCGGCGCAGCGTCTGGGCGCCGATTACGCCGCGCCAGCCGAGCAGCGAACGGTGGGTCAGTTCGACGCGCGCGTCGGTGGCGTCGTTGCTGAAGCGGGTGCCGACCACACCATTTTCGATTTCATCGTGTTCGTACTGGCTGTGACCGACGCGCACACGCACGGACTCGAACCCGGGCAGCGGTTCGCTGGCCTGGGCGCGCAGGTCCCAGCGCTTGCGCTTCATGTCGACGTAGGGCACTGCCTCATGTTCATGGTCGTGCTCGTGTTCATGCTCGTCTTCATGGCCGGCGTGCTCGTCATGCTCCTCCTCGTGGCCATGCTCGTCGTGGTCGCTGCAATGCCAATCGCGAGGTCCGTGCGTATGGCAGTCAGCGTGTTCATGGAACGGCAGGCCATAGCGGCGGTTCTGTTCGCCATAAGCCAGCCCGATGAAACCGCGGTCGCCGATGAAGCTGCCACCGAGGGTGAATGAGTCGGTGTCGTTGTATGAGCCGGTTTGTTCATCAACCGAGCCGGGGATTTCGTAATCGTCCGTCTTGCGTTTGCTCCCCTCCGCCCTGACGGTGAAGTTGCCGGCCCCGGCAGTTATGCCAAACGCGCCTGCGTGCTCGTTGGCTACGCTGTTGCCGCGCAGCTCCAGGTCGGCCTCGTACCCGTTCTCGGGAATATAGGTGGGGACTTTCCGGTCGATGACGTTGATCACGCCGCCGATGGCGCCGCCGCCATACAGCAGCGCTGCAGGACCCTTGAGTACCTCGATGCGCTCGGCAAGCAGCGGCTCGCTGGTCACTGCGTGGTCGGGGCTGACGGTGGAAGCATCGAGCACATCGACCCCATCGCTGAGCACCTTCACGCGAGCTCCATCGAGGCCGCGTATCACGGGCCGGCCCGCGCCGGCGCCGAAACTGCTTGAACGCAGTCCGGGCAAATGATCGAGGGTCTCGCCGAGGGTCGCCTCTCGCGTCATGACAAGTTCTGTTCCATTCAGTACCTGCGCTGGTACCACCATATCCTGGCTGGGCCGCGCCAGTGCGTTGGCGCTGACGATGACAGGATCGAGCTCGACGGTTTCGGCAAGCGCGCCAGTCGAGAACACGGCGAGACCGATGCCGAGGGCTAGGGGGGTTGGTTTGAGCTTCACGTTGATTCTCCAGACGTGTGACAACAGCCTTCCGAGGCGATGGAAGAGTCAGGCGGGCCGCCAATCGCGACCCGGTCGGGAGATTACAATACGTTATACTATAACTCAAATGTCGCAGCCGGTTGGTGGAGTGGTTGGCTGGCCTCGTCGGGAATGGTCAGCTGCGATTAGGAGAGAGCGTCAGAGGAGGGGCATCGCTGCCAGGCGCGGGTCGCTCACCGAGCGCAGAGGCACCTGGGACAGAGGAGGCCGGATAGGACGTTAGAATGACAACTGCCATGAGGATCGAGCTGAAAGGCTTATTCCGCCGACGGCATCGACTCCGCAGCGCCGCCATGACTCTCGGACGTTTCCATCCCGTCAAGGCTTTCAGGGCTGGTGTCGGCTGCTGGCTGATGCGAAGTAGCCACGAACATAACCGAAAGAATGAGCATGGTTATGCAGATCGCCCGCAGCAGCAGCGACGCCCCGGCGGAGGTAACGTCATCGTCGACTAGTGATCGATGCGACAGGCAGTGCAGGAGCTCCGAAGAACGCCATAGATAGACAGCGATGAGCACCATCGCTATGACAGCCAGGATATTTAGCATGTCGGCCCCTTTTTGAATCAATGTGAGAGTCAGGGGGCTCCATAGCAGAGCGTCCCTTGAAGACTCACTTGTCCGTCTAGAGCGTCACTTTTCCGTTTAGTTCTCTTATTGGTGTAGTTCAGGAAACAAGTGCCTGCCACTGTAAAGACTCTGGTGCACGATGCTCTTGGCCGCGGCGAAGGGGAGGGCCAGGCTGTAGACAGGCGCCGCTGTCAGGCGCTTCGGGCTATTACGCAGGCAGCTTGCAGGCGCTGCTTTCGGTGGACGCCGCAGGTGCCGCAGTGGCCCATATCGGGCAGCAGGTAGGCCAGGCAGCACCCTCTGCGCTGGGGGAAGGCGGTTTGCTGATCGCCAAAACTCACCGGTATCCAGTCGACGAAAGCGCTGGCCTCATTCTGGAAACCTTTCAGCCAGCTTTGCGCGAGTTCGCAGGTAGGGCCTGGTCGGGCCAGGTTCCATACCGCGGCAAAGGGCGCTCCGAGTGCCAGCGCGACGCTGCTCCAGTAGCTACCGGGGCTGACGCCGAGCATCCGTCTGAAGAACGGATACCAGTCAGTGGTCAGCTCGCTCATGCGCGCGACAAACCCCTGCTCATCCACTTCGGTCTGTCCCGCTTCCATGAACCAGCGCAGTTGCCGTTGTCCATCCTGCTCGACCGGAACGACAAAAATCTGCTCGGCCGTCGGAAGGCCGACGCGGCCATCTCGAAAAAGCCGCAGAGCAAGCGGGGCTAGCAGGCTCAACGCCAGATCCTGATGCAGGACCGAGTGGTACGCCCGCTGGAGCCTTGCGCTACTCGCGGCGGGATAGTGCTGGCGGACCTGGCCTGCCAGCAAGTCGGGCGTCTCCATGCACTGGGCCAACGAAAACAGCCTGCGTTGACCCTCATGGATAGGCTGCATTGCGAGCGCCTGAGACAGGATCAGCTCCGCATCGAGCGTGTCATGGGCGAGTCTCTGCCAGTAGCGGTCGCGCCATGAATCGGCTCGAGCACATGCATGCAGGCCGCTATGGATCATGCAAACCCCGTCTGCACTTTCCACTGCGAGCTGTACGCGCCGTTATTGTCCACCAGCGTGGCATGATTGCCCTGTTCAACCACGCGGCCGTTATCGACCACCAGAATCGAGTCTGCGTCGACGATGGTGGAGAGACGGTGTGCGATGACGATAACGGTGCGGTTATGGCCAATGCGTTTCAGCGATCGCTGGATGGCCGCCTCGGTTTCGTTGTCGACGGCACTCGTCGCTTCGTCAAGAACCAGGATCGGCGAATCCTTCAGCAGCGCGCGAGCCAGCGACAGACGCTGACGTTGTCCACCGGACAGACGCGCGCCACGTTCCCCCACGAGCGTATCCAGGCCTTGCGGCAACGCGTCTATGAACGACCAGGCTTCAGCTGTCTTTGCCGCTTCGATGATCTCACTGTCGGTCGCATCCGGCCGCCCGTAGACCAGGTTTTCCCGTACTGTCCCTTCGAACAGGTAGACGTCCTGACTGACCAGCCCGATGCAGCTGCGAAGCGACTGCAGACTGACCGCCCGGATTGGCTGTCCATCCACGAGGATGTCCCCTTGAGTGGGTTCGTAGAATCGCAGGAGAAGCTTGATCAGCGTGGATTTACCCGACCCTGTCGCACCGACAAGCGCCAGAGTATCCCCGGCGGCGATGTTGAAACTGATGTTCTCGATCCCGGCTTTGGCCCCTGGATAGATGAAACTCACGTTGCGAAATTCGACGTTGCCGCGCACCGGTGCTGGCAGGGTCTGGTTGCTCTCGTCATGAGTGAGGACCGGCTCTTCGAGCAGATTCAGAATCCGCCGCGTACTGGCCATGGCGCGCTCAAACAGGTCTATCAGCGACGCCAGGCCCGTCATGGGCCACAGCAGGCGTTGCGTCAGGAAAACCAGTACGCCGTAGGCGCCGACATTCAGCGTTCCATCCAGCGCCATCATGCCGCCGACGGTAAAGGTCGCCAGGAAGCCGGCCAGTACCGCCATGCGTATCACCGGGATGAACGCGGAGCTGATGCGAATGGCTTTGCGGTTAGCCTCCAGATAGGCCTCACTGCTCGCCTTGAGTCGCTCGGCCTCGCGGCCTTCTGCAGTGAAGCTCTTGATGGTAGCGATACCACCGAGATTGTTGGTCAGCCGGGTGGAAAGATCGCCCACCTTGTCACGCACGTCCGCGTACAGCGGGCCCGCCTTGCGCTGGAAATAGAAGGTGCCCCAGATGATGAGCGGGATAGGGGAGAAGGCCAGCAGCGCAACCAGCGGGGAGATAATGAAGAACACCGCGCCCACGGCGACGACAGTAACGACGAGCTGGACCACAGCATTCGCGCCGCCGTCCAGAAAGCGTTCCAGCTGATTGACATCATCGTTCAATGTGGCCACCAGCTGCCCCGAACTTTGCGATTCGAAGAAGCTCATGTCCAGCCGCTGGGCGTGCTCGTAGGTGTCCTGGCGCAGCTCGGACTGCAGCCGCTGGGCGAGATTGCGCCAGAGTATCTGGTACAGGTATTCGAACAGCGACTCGCCAGCCCAGATGAAGAAGGTCAGCACCGCCAATACAGCGATCTGCTGCTGCGCCGTCTCGAAACCCAGCCGGGCAACGAAACTCTGTTCCTGGTTGACGACAACGTCGATCGCCACACCGATCAGAATTTCGGGCGCAATATCAAACAGCTTGTTCATGACAGAACAGAGACTGGCGGTAATGATCTGGCGACGGTATCCGCGCGCATAGCGCAGCAGGCGTCCAAGCGCAGCGAAGCTGCTTGTGTGGGTCTGGTTGCTCATCCTTTGCCTTGACTGAATGCGTGGTGTGCGAAGAGGTGCAAAGGTTAGCGGCTTGGTGCTAAAGTTTAAAGCGAATTATTATCATCTAGATTCGTCAAAGCTAACCTCGCTGCGAGAAGGACGTCATGGCCCGAATTTCTACCGTTTCGTTGCTGCTGTGCTCCATGGTGCTGGTTGCGCCCATTGCGTGTGCGCAGGATTCCGGATTCCCTGTAGTCATCCATCACGCCTTCGGAACCACCACCGTCACCGAACGACCGGAGCGGGTGGCGACCGTGGCGTGGGCCAATCACGAGGTTCCGCTGGCTCTGGGCGTGGTGCCGGTCGGCTTCGCTGCAGCTGGCTTCGGCGACGATGATGGGGACAGTGTGCTGCCCTGGGTGGACGCCAGACTGGATGAGCTGGACGCGGCGGTACCGGTGCTATTCGACGAAGGCGACGGCATCGACTTCGAAGCGGTCGCGGCGACCCGGCCGGATGTCATCCTCGCTGCGTATTCCGGTCTCAGTCGCGCCGATTACGAGACGCTCAGCCGCATTGCGCCAGTGGTCGCCTACCCGAGCTCGCCCTGGTCCACCGGCTGGCGTGAAATGATTGCCCTCAACAGCGCCGCCCTGGGTATGCAGGAGGAGGGCGCCGCGCTGATCGATCGCCTCGAGGCGCAGATAACTGATGCCGCTGCGAGCCATCCTGAGCTCGAAGGCAAGTCTGCCATGTTCATCACGCACCTGGACCCGACCGATCTGAGCGTTCTGCCTTTCTATTCTGCAAACGACACCCGGGTCAGCTTCTTCGATGACCTCGGCATGCACTCGCCCGAGAGCGTGAAGAACCTCACGGGGAAGAATCAGTACGCCGGTTCGGTCAGTGTCGAGCAGATCGATCTGTTTGACGATGTCGATATCTTGGTCACCTATGGCGACAGCTCTCTTCTTGCACCGCTGCAGGCCAATCCGCTTCTGTCGCGGATGCCGGCGATAGAGCGCGGATCGGTGGTGCTGCTCGGCCATGGACCGTTTGCCACGGCGGCCTATCCCACCCCGCTGTCGATTCCTTTTGTGCTCGATGATTATGTCGACGCGCTCGCTGACGCAGCGCGCAGAGCAGAATGACGGCACCGGCTGCCACTGCCCCGGCTCTGGCTCGCGAGCCTAAGCAGCTAGGCAAATGGCTCGGTCTGGTGGCGATAATCGTACTGCTGCTTGCCCTCTGTACGTTGTCCATCGCAGTCGGCACGCGCGAGGTATCCTGGGCAGAAATCGTCGCCGCGCTGCAGGGCAGGGCTGACACGATCGGTGAAGCCGCCGTATCGATGCGCATTCCACGGACGATTCTGGCGGTAGTGGCTGGCAGTGCGCTGGGCCTCGCCGGCGCGTTGTTGCAGGGGATCACCCGCAACCCTCTGGCGGACCCCGGTATTCTCGGCATCAACCTCGGCGCATCATTCGCGGTAGCCATAGGGCTCGCCTGGTTCGGGATGGCCATGGCCCATGCCTACCTGTGGACCGCTATCCTCGGAGCGGGGCTGACAGCCATCTTTGTGTACAGCATCGGCTCCCTGGGTCGTGGCGGTGCCACACCGCTGAAGCTTGCCCTGGCCGGTGCAGCGACGTCGGTGGCATTGTCCTGTCTGACCATAGCGGTGGTACTGCCGCGAAACGATATCGCCGGCAGCGTCCGCTCGTGGCAGATCGGCGGGGTCGGTGGCGCCACCTACGACACGCTGCAACTGGTCGGTCCGTTTCTGCTGGTCGGTTTCGTGATCAGCCTGCTCTCCGCGCGCAGGCTGAACACGCTGGCATTGGGCGACGATCTGGCCGCCGGGCTCGGCGAGAAGGTGGCGTTCGCCCGCGGCAGCGCCGGAGCGGGCGCGATTCTCCTGTGTGGCGCAACTACCGCAGCCTGCGGCCCGATCGGGTTCGTCGGGCTCGTCGTGCCGCATATGTGCCGTCTGCTGGCGGGCATTGATCATCGCTGGCTGTTGCCGTTCTCTGCGCTGGGCGGGGCGAGCCTGCTGTTGCTGGCTGATGTACTGGGCCGCGTCATCGCCAGGCCGGGCGAACTCGCGGTCGGTGTGATAACCGCGTTCGTTGGCGCGCCGTTCTTCATCTGGATCGTCAGGCGGCACAGGGGCCGGGAGCTGTGAGCGCCGCGCTGTCCGGTCTGCATACCCGCGTGCGGCAGGGCCGTCAGCGACGGGCCCGCGCGTGGCTGGGCGTGGTGACCTTTCTGTCTCTTATCCTGATTCTCGGCGTGGCGGTTACGTTGATGCTGGGGCAGTCGTTTACGCCACCGCAGGACGTCCTGCGGGTGCTGCTCGGTGAGAACGTGCCGGGCGCCAGTTTCACCGTCGGCGAGCTGCGTCTGCCCAGGGCGGTACTTTCAGTGCTGGTGGGGCTGAGTTTCGGTCTCGGCGGGGTGGCATTTCAGATCTTGCTGCGCAACTCCCTGGCCAGCCCCGACATCATCGGCGTCAGTTTCGGCGCAAGCGCTGCGGCGGTGTTCGCGATCGTCATCCTTCAGCTCGATGGCGCGGCCGTCTCGGTTTTTTCAGTCGCTGCAGGGCTTGGGGTGGCGCTGCTGATATACGGTCTGGCCTACCGCGACGGCGTAGCGGGTTCACGCCTGATCCTCATCGGTATCGGTACATCGGCGATGATCGAAAGCTTCATCGCCTACATCCTCTCCCAGGCGCCTGCCTGGGATCTGCAGGAAGCCATGCGCTGGCTCACGGGCAGCGTCAACGCCGCACAGCTGGACCAGGCGTGGCCCGTCCTGATTTCTCTGCTCCTGTTCGGCGGTGTGCTGCTGAGCCGAGGCCGTGACCTGGACGCCCTGCGCATGGGGGATGACGCTGCGGCTGCGCTCGGTGTGCGGGTCGGTTCCACGCGGCTGACAGTGATCGTCTGCGCTGTGTGCATGATCGCAGTGGCAACCGCGGTCACCGGACCGATCGCCTTTGTCGCCTTCCTTTCCGGTCCGATCGCGGCGCGGATCATCGGGCCCAACGGCTCGCTTCTAATCCCCTCGGCTCTGGTTGGCGCCTGCCTGGTGCTGATTGGCGATTACATCGGGCAGTTCCTGTTGCCCAGCCGTTATCCGGTGGGAGTCGTCACCGGCGCGCTGGGTGCGCCCTATCTGATCTACCTCATCATTCGCGTGAATCGCAGAGGAGCGTCGTTATGACTGTCGCGCATCGCCTGGTAGTCGAAAACTTGTCTGCGGGGTATGGCGAACGGACGATCCTCGATCAACTGGATCTGGTCATAGAGCCAGGCCTCATCACCTCGATTGTCGGGGCCAATGCCTGTGGCAAGTCCACGTTGCTGCGCACCGTTTCGCGCCTGTTGTCTCCCTCCCGCGGCCAGGTGTTGCTGGATGGCAAATCGGTGCATCGTCGTCCGACTCGTGAGCTGGCGCGCACATTGGGCCTACTGCCGCAGTCGCCGCTGGCACCGGACGGCATCACGGTAGCTGATCTGGTCAGCCGCGGCCGTCACCCTCACCAGGGTCTCATGTCACGCTGGAGTCGTGAGGATGAAGACGCAGTGGTTGGAGCTCTGGAGGTCACCGGCACGACCGGTCTCGCCGACCGGGAGGTGGACGAACTATCCGGCGGACAGCGTCAGCGCGTGTGGATTGCCATGGCCCTGGCGCAGGGTACGGATGTCCTGTTGCTGGACGAGCCCACAACCTTTCTCGATGTGAGCCACCAGGTTGACGTGCTCGATCTGCTGACCGACCTCAACCGCAGCCGAGGCACGACCATCGTCATGGTGCTACACGATCTCAATCTGGCGGCTCGATACTCGGACCGACTGGTAGCGATGCAGGCCGGGCGTCTCTTCGCTCACGGGGCTCCTGAAGAGGTGCTGAGAGAGGAAGTCGTGCAATCCGTGTTTGGCCTGCGCAGCCGGGTCATAGCCGATCCTGTCTCAGGCAAGCCGATGATGCTGCCGATCGGTCGTCATCGGCTGGCAGCGGATTTGCTCTAATCTAAAGCGTAATGCATACGATTCTCATTATTGACAGCAGCGCAGCGACTGCCACAGAATGTCTCGCCTTTGCGATGGACCCTCGCTCGAGGATTCAAGGCTGCTGTTAAGTCATTGAGGATACGGAAATGAGACAGAACGAATCAGTGCCTGGGCTGGCACGCACACCCCGTCAACGCAGCAGGGGCCAAGCGCTCATATGCTGCTTCCCCCTGATTGCCGCTTCGATGTACGGGCACGCTCAAGCTGTCCAGGGTGACACTGGCTCGAGTGGTGTCTACCGGCTATCCCCGGTCATCGTCAATGCACAGGCCTACACCGATGACGACGCGAATTCTGTGGTAGCGCAGGAGCTCTGGGTTGGCGGCAAGGTGGCAACGAGTATTCTTGATACGCCTGCGTCGGTCTCTGTCATTACCGAAAAGGAAATCGAGCAGCGCGACGCGAAGACCACCGAAGAAGTATTGCAATACACCCCCGGCGTGATTACCGACTTCTACGGCACCGATGATCGCAACGACTATTTTCAGATTCGCGGATTTCAGGCTACGACCTACCGTGACGGCCTCACCCTTGGATCGATGCGCGGCGTGCGCGAAGAGCCGTTCGCCTACGAGCGGGTAGAAGTGCTGCGCGGCGCCAACTCAACGCTTTTCGGCCCGGCTGATCCCGGTGGCTCGGTCAACTTTGTCAGCAAGCAGCCTAAATTCAAGCGCTTCGGGGAAGGTTATCTGACCTATGGTTCGTTTGATCGGAAGGAGGCCGGAATCGATGTGGGCAATGCGCTGAATGCCGACGAGACATTGGCCTATCGCCTGACCGGAAAGGTTCAGGACAGCGAACGCGAGTATGATCATTCGCAGGATGACGACGAGTTCGTCATGGGCGGCCTGACATGGGAGCCGACGGCCTATACCTCTGCAACGCTGATCGCGGACTATCTCAACCGTGACACCACGCCCAATAGCGGTGGTTATCCGCTGGACCGGGAATACGACCGCAGCAACTTCTACGGTGAACCGGAGTTCAACTATCACGACGTCGAGCGCAGCAGCATCACCGGTCTGTTCACGCACGATTTCGACAACGGTCTGGTGCTGCGCAGCAACCTGCGTTACAGCGATCTGACTGACGATTTTGGTTATGTCTATCTCTCCGATTCCGCTGCCCGCACCGGCACGGTGATCGGGCGTGATTATTTCGGAACCAGCAGCGAAGCGCAGGAAGTGATCGGCAATATCATGGGTCTATACGATGCTCGCTTCGACGGTATCGACAGCAGCACGCTGGTGGGCATCGAATACCGTGATGCGTCCACCGAAGACAGCTCCTTCTACGGAAATACCGCGCCTATCGATGTCGCCGCCCCGCAGTACAGCGGAGCGCCCACCAATCTGACACCCTATAGCCGCAACAAGCAGGATTACACCACCCGCTCGGCTTTCCTTACGCAGAATCTCGCTTTCCAGGACCGGTTCATCGTCACCGCGGGCGTTCGCAACGACAACATGGATCTGTCCAGCAGAGACATTACCAATGTCACGGCGTCGGACGATTTCTCCGAAACCTCGTACCGCGGTGCGCTGACTTATCGAATCAACGACGAGATCTCAACCTACGTCAGCATGGTCGAATCGGTCGCCCCGCCTACCATTGGGGTAAACCCGGAGCGGGGTGAACAATACGAGATGGGCATAAAGTACTCCCCGGCCACGATCAACGCGCTGTTCTCCGCGGCAGTCTACGATCTGAACAAGGATGACGTGACCATCGCAGTGGTCCAGGACAATGGCAGCATTGATCGGCAGACCATCGGCGAGTCGCGTGTGCAGGGCCTGGACCTGGAGGCGCGTGCCGAGCTAACGGACACCATCAGCCTGTCCGGTGGATACTCCTACATGGAGTCGGAAGTGGTGCGCGGCACCTTGCGCAATGGCCTGTCGATCAAGGGTAACGAGTTCACCGCCGCGCCGAAGCACTCCGCCTCGCTCTGGAGTTACTACACCTTGCCCGCCTCGGGGATGAGCTTCGGCCTCGGTGCTCGTTATACCGGCTCGTACTATTTCGATGCGGCGAACACGGCCGAAAGCGAGTCGGCCACGCTGTTTGATGCCGCGTTCAGCTACGAGATCGGCCAGGGCACAGAGGTGGCGGTCAATGTCAGCAACCTCTTCGACGAGCAGCACGTCGTCGGGTCTGGCACTGCCGACTATTACAATCCCGGCAGAGAGATAAAGGCGACGCTTAGCTACGGATGGTGAGCTGAGTCCGGCCGATTCTGTCGGCGAAAGCATCTCCAGGCTTCGGATAGCGATCACCGTCGACCGCGCTCCGAAGCTCTCCGCCTGGCTCACCTGGGGTGGGCTGATGCACTGTACCCACCCGGCGTTGCGCTGGTGTCATCATCGTCAACTCCCTATCACACCCCGATCGTTTCGCTCGATCACCACCGTGGTGGATCTGGGACGCGTGACGCCATCGCTGGCCGGATAGCTGAGCGCCGGATGCTGCACATTGACCCACATCGTCCGGTAGTCCGGCGTCCAGGTGATGCCGGTTATCTCGGCACCACGCGGCCCCACCAGGAAGCGTCGTACCTCACGGCTGCTAGGGTCCGCGCAGAGCATCTGATTGCAACCGGTGCGCTGGGTATGGGGCGCGTCGTCATCGGAGTCGGTGAGAATCCACAGCCGGCCCGCACCATCGAATGCCAATCCATCCGGAGAGGAGAAGATGTCTCCCCTGATGTCGCCTGTGAGGTGGTCAGGAACCGGTTCGCCGTCGGCATCCAGAGCACCCGGGCGATCGCCGGCGAGCAGAAATAGTTGCCAGGTAAACCGGGTCGCGGCAACGTCGCCCTCCGCTTCGTGCCAGCGCAGGATCTGGCCGTGTTCGTTATGCGGCCGCGGATTGGCTGCATCCACCGGAAACCGCTCGCCACGTTCGGTGTTGTTGGTCAGCGTCACGTAGACTTCGCGTGTTTGGGGGGGAACCGCAACCCACTCCGGTCGGTCCATCGGCGTGGCGCCGGCAACATCGGCGGCACCGCGCGCGTTCAGCAGTACCGCGGCCTGGTCGGCGAAGCCGCGTTCCGGCGTCAGTCCGTTTTCACCCCAGCGAAGCGCCAGCCAGGTGCCACGTCCGTCGCTGTCGAAGCGCGCGGCATACAGGGTCCCCTCGTCCAGCAGCGTTCGGTTGGCCTCCGGTTGCTCGGGCTCATAACGACGTGAAGGCACGAACTTGTACACATACTCGCCGCGGGCATCATCGCCGGAGTAGACGGCAATGCGACCCCGTTCGTCCATGGCCACCGTCGCACCCTCTCTCCCGAGTCGACCCATTGCCGTTCGCTTCACAGGCGTGGCGTCGGGATCGAACGGATCCACCTCCACGACCCAGCCGAAGCGGTTGGGCTCGTTGACGTGGCCGGCATGTGGTGCATCCGGATCCGGGGTGGCGTCGAATCGGATATCCACTGATTCCCAGCCGTAATACCTGCTGTTCCGGCCATTGCCGACCCCATAGCGGGCGTGCGCAGGGCGAGCGGCATGGTCAGCCTTGTCGCGATTGACGAAATAGTTGTGGAAGTTTTCCTCGCACGCCAGATAGGTGCCCCAGGGCGTCACGCCCATGGAACAGTCGTTCAGGGTCCCGAGCACCGTTGCACCCTGCGGATCGCTGGCGGTGCGCATCTGCACATGGCCGTTCAGCGGGCCGGCGATACGTATCGGTGTGTTTGCGGTGATGCGCCGGTTGAATGCAGAGTCGGCGACACGTTGCCATCCCCGCTCGGCATGCCTGCGGATTTCTATCAGGCTCAGACCGTGGGCCGCCTGCTCCTTGCGCACCTGATCGGGCGGCCGTCGAACCAGACCTGCATCGTCTTCATCGAACCCGAACCCGTCGCCATGCAGGGTAGGGTTCACATACTCGTGATTGACGACCAGCACACCGTGACTATCGGGCGCGTCAGGGAAGGGAAAGAAATGCATGCCATCGTGATTGTCTCCGGCTTGAAGCAACTGGTCGCCGGCGCCGTTGGACGCGTCGGGGCGCCAGGCTGGCGCGTGCGCGAGGACAGGATCACCCCAGCGAAAGAAGGCGGTAGCGGTGTAGCCGGGTGGCACGATGACCGCGTCGAAGGTGTCCGATGTCTGCGCCGCCACGCCCTCGAAGCCAAGCAGCGCGTCCCCGGTTGCTGCGGCAACCGAGCGCAGCAGGGGGCTGGGCAGGAAGCCAGCGCAGGCGAGAAAGAGGCCGCACTTCAGAACGTTGCGCCTGCTCCGATCGACGACCTGGTCCAGTGGCTCGTTGGCTGACGGATTGATCGTCCGGTCATCACACTCCTCGAGCATCTGATTGAAGTCGTTGTTCTGCATCATCTACTCCTGAACGCGGGACTAGACAGTGTAATGTATGTCCGCCCGGCACGATCTTCACGTGGAACCCCATTCCGGCGGAATACTGCGCGTGGGGCGCCCCGTCCGCCTGTCTATAATCGGCTGGCGGTCACGGAGCAGTGGAGCCTTCATGAAAATTGTCATCGCCCCCAATTCGTTCAAGGACTGCCTGAGCGCTTCCGACGTCGCCGGTGCTATCGCAAGCGGTTTGAAGGAGGTCTTCCCAGAGGCTGAACTGATGCAATGCCCGATGGCCGACGGGGGAGAAGGCACGCTCGACGCCGTGCTCTGTGCAATGGCCGGCGAACGTCGTACTGCCAGCGTCAGCGGACCTCTTGGAGAAACGGTGACCGCGCGGTGGGGGTGGCTGCCTGAGAGCAAGACCGCCATCGTCGAGATGGCCGAGGCGAGCGGGTTGCAGCTGGTGCCGGGCGGCCGCCGCGATGCATGCCGGAGTACCACCCGAGGTACCGGCGAGCTGATCCTGGCCGCGCTCGAAACGGGCGCCCGCAATATTGTGCTTACCGCCGGCGGCAGCGCCACCAACGATGCTGGCGCAGGTATGTTGAAGGCGCTGGGCGTACGCTTTCTCGACGCAGAGGGCCAGCCTCTGCCCCCTGGGGGCCTTGCACTGGGTTCGCTGAGCCGCATCGAGCTCGCCGGGCTCGATCCACGCCTGCATGGCGTGCACTTTCAGCTCGCTGCCGACGTGAATAATCCGCTGTGCGGGCCGCGGGGCGCATCCTTCACCTTTGGCCGGCAGAAAGGCGCTACCGCGGACCAGATGGTAGCCCTGGATCAGGCGCTGCAGCACTTTGCCAGCTGCAGTGCGGCGGCCCTGGGTGAATGCCATAGCGATGTGCCGGGTGCCGGTGCTGCCGGTGGGCTTGGCTTTGCCGCCCACGCGTTTCTGGGTGCGACCTTCCGGCCCGGGGTCGAGGTGGTCGCGGAGATGGTTTGTCTCTCATCCCGTCTGGCCGCAGCGGATCTGGTCATAACCGGGGAGGGGTGCTGCGACGCGCAAACGCTGCAGGGCAAGACGCCCCTTGGGGTAGCCCGGCTGGCCCGCGAACACGATGTGCCTGTGGTCGTTCTGGCGGGGACCCTCGGGGAGGGTTACGAGGCGCTCTACGCCCATGGCATTGACGCGGCGCTGGCGCTTACGCCCGGCCCCATGACGCTGGAAGCGGCCTGTAGTCAGGCCCCGGAACTGCTTCGGCAGCGGGCGCGGGACATCGGCCGGCTGTTGCGTCTCGGCGGTCGACTGGGTCTGAGCGAAGTGAGGCGAGACTGACGCTCGCCAGCTGTCCGATCAACCCGCGGTTGAGGTCCGCCTAACTCGCCTTCGCCTTGTCCGCGTCTTCGGCTGCCAGCCGCTCCAGAAACATTGCCAGTGCCACTTCTTCGGCCTTCAGTCCCTTGCGTACCCTCGGCCTGGGCAGTGTCGATAACGATCCCAGCGTGAAGTGCTCGAGCACGGCGGGATGGATGTAGCACTTGCGGCAGACGGCAGGCGTGTTGCCCAGCTGCTTGGCGACGTCCTTCACCATGGCCACGACATGTCGTTTTGCGTCCGATTCCGGTTGCCACTCCAGCTCGCGGAGCACCGCCAGCGCCATCGCGGTCCCAGCCCAGGTGCGGTAATCCTTGGCTGTGAAGTCGGCGCCGGTGAGGATGTGCAGATAGGCGTTCACGTCGGAAGAGCTCACGGTATGGCGGTTGCCGTCCTCGTCGAGGTATTGAAACAGATTCTGCCCAGGCAGCTCCTGACACCGCTTCACCACGCGGGCAAGGCGCCGATCCTTAACACTGATCTGGTGTTCGACTCCGCTCTTGCCTCGGAACTGGAACTTGATTTCGCTACCCTTTATGTCCACGTGGCGGGTGCGCAAGGTGGTCAGTCCATAGGATTTATTCTCCTTGGCGTACTGCGTATTGCCGACGCGAATCAAGGTAGCATCCAGCAGCATCACTACCGTTGCCAGAACCTTTTCTCGGGTGAATCCAGGCTGGGCGATCTGTGCTTCTAGCTGCTTGCGCAGTTTCGGCAGAGCCTTCCCGAACGCCTGCAGGCGGGTGTATTTATCGGTATCGCGAACTTCTCGCCAGCGCGGATGATAGCGATACTGCTTGCGTCCGCGGGCGTCACGGCCGGTGGCCTGTAGATGGCCACGCGGGTCGGCGCAGATCCATACGTCGGTGTAGGCGGGCGGCACCGCCAACGCATTGAGGCGTTTGATCTCCTGCGCATCGGTGATGCGCTGGCCATCGGGGTTGAAGTACTGGAATTTGCCTCTGACCTTCCTGCGGCGGATCCCGGGCTGGGTGTCATCAACGTAATGCAAATCGCGAGGCAGGTCGGCGAGCAGCGCGAGATCGGGCATCGGCAAAGTCCTTCACAGCAGTCGGTCGGCTATAGTCCATTGACCGCAGCATGTTGCGCTCGTGCCGGACGGATCGAACAAAGAATGCGTGGCCGGTACAACTCGCACAGGCATCACTTGTCCAGACGTCGGCTATTGTTGACGCAGTCGACTGACTTCACACAGCGCAGGAGGATGATCATGCCTTATGAGATCGCACCCGATAGGCCGCCTGGGGAGGCGCCAACTCCATGAGCGATTGCCCTGCGACTCGCCGCACGACAATCGGACCGGTTCAGCTGATCGATGTCTATCAGGCTCAACCAGGCGAGCCATCGCCATGGGTGGCTATCAGTGATCAGGTCATGGGGGGTCTATCTACCGCCGCGGTGCACGCTGGCGAGCGTAACGGCTCGGCCTGCTCGTGCCTGTCAGGTCGCACGCGGCTGGAGAACAACGGCGGGTTCGTGCAGATGAAGCTCGAGATCGATCCGCACTGGCACGGCAGCGAATACAGCGGGCTGTTCATCGAACTGTGCGGCGCGGTGCACGATTACAACCTCAACATCAAGACCACCCAGCTGGACAGACCGTGGCAATCATTCCGCCACACCGTATCGGTTGGGCCGCAATGGACACGGTTTATCGTGCCGTACGCACAATTGACTGCGCATCGCACTGACGTTGAGCTGGATCCGGCTCGAATCCGCAGCGCAGCCGTCGTCGCCATTGGTTCGGCATTCGATGTCGATGTCTGCGTACGACGCTTCGGCTTCTTTCACCGAATCGACGTCCCGGACTGATCGAGCTGGAAAGCGTGAACGGGTCAGGCTTCAGCGCTGAACCCACACTTCAACGCGTCCGTTGCGCTGGGCGCCGGTTTCGCCTCCGGCCGAACCTACGGGCATGTAATGGCCGTAGCCGGTATGGCCCTGCACCACGGTGCCCATCTCGCGCAGTGCCTTTCTGACGGACAAGGCGCGCACCTCAGAGATCATCTGCGCGTGCAGTTCGTTGTTCTGCTTGTCGGCAAAGCCGATCAGCATCAGATCGCTGCCGCTTTTCCCACTTTGCATGAGAAATTGCTGAACGCGCTGCAGGTCCCGGTTCGCCTTGTTGTCCAGTTTGGTATGCCCCTCGGCGAAGCGAAAGTTGACGGACAATCGCTGATAGCGCTCGGTTAGCCGCTTGAAGGTGTCCGGCACGCTGGCGTCCTGCACAGGGTCGACGGCAAACGGGTTCTGTGAAAAGAACCCTGAAGCGGCCACGATCTCCTGTCCGGCCTGGCTCTGGGCGTACTCGATAAAAGCCTGACTCAGCGAATCAGGCGTCGTCCCGGGTGTGTAGAGATAGAGACGGCGAGACAGGGGATAATCTTCTGTCGCGACCGACAGTTTGCTGGGTTTGAGCGCGGGCGCGGTGCCGTCCGAAATCGCCAGCAGCTTGCTGGCGCCCGCCGAGGCGAAGCCGGCAAATCCGATGCCGGCCGGATCCCGGCTGACGTCCGCAGACAGTTGATCGTTGGATTCGTAGCGCAGTGCCGAACCGGTGAGGTTGTACCTGCCTGCCAGTACCAGATCCTTGAAGGTATCCCAGGTGCCGGACCGATCATCGCGCGCGTATACCCTGATCGCGAGATCAGGACCCCCGACAGCTGACCAGTTGCTGATGTCGCCGGCAAAAATCTGCGCCAGGGTTTCGATGCTGAGTTGCTCCACCGGGTTGCTTGGATGCACCAGGATCGCCAGTCCGTCGATGGCAATGATGTGTTCACTGTCCGCGCTGGTCATGTCGGCCCGGCTCGCCATCGCTTCTGCTTCATCATGCTTGATCCGCCGGGACGCTGCCCAGATGTCGGCGGTTCCGGCCTGCATCGATGTGAACCCTGTGCTCGTGCCGTGTGCAGCCACCAACACGGAAATCGGCATGCCATTCCGGGTGGCGCCGAGCACGGCTTCGTTTTCCATGCCGGTAGAGGTTGAGCCAACCGTCGATCCGGTCAGCTGTTCCAGAAAACCCGTCATCAACATCGGTGCCAGCGTCGCACCGATGGTGTTGGAGCCGTGGATCTCCAGATCGTGAGCGGACGCCAGGCAAGGTAACAGGAGCAGAGCGGACAGCAGATGACGCAGGGGACGGCGGCAGACAGGGTGCATCGGTGTTCTCGTACGGTCGGGAAGTCAGATTGGCCTGACACTGTGCGATATGAAAATGTCATTCATATGACATGACCGTGAGCGAAGCTGGAAAGGGTGAAGGTGCAGTGTCTCAAGTGTTATTTAGTCGAAGACCATGCGAGGCATGTAGAACGCCACCACCACATTGGGCAGGTCGACAATCTCGGTGACGCGCAGATCGCCGCATACCGAACACAGCATGTAGGCCTGTTCGGCGGGCACGCGCTGGGTGGCGGTGAGCCAATCGATCGCACCGCTGACTGCGTCGCGGGCGGCTTGCAGCAGGTCGGGGCCCACGCCGGTGAAGACGTCGTATCCGGCGCCATCGATATGGCGGGTCACCGGCCCGGCAGTACTGAAGCGGGGCATGGCCAGAGGCGTCTGCTTGATCAAATCAAGCTTGACGGTCACGTTCATCGCGCTTTCGATGGCCGTACCGCACACCTCGCCGTCGCCCTGCGCAGCGTGGGTGTCCCCGATCGAAAACAGCGCACCGGCTACCTCGACGGGAAGGTAGAGCGTGCTGCCGGCGCATAGATCGCGCGTGTCCAAATTGCCGCCAACGCGTCGAGGGGGGATGACCGAGTGATTACCCGGCGCTGCTGGTGCGACACCAAGGGTGCCGGCGAAGGGCCGCAATGGAATTCGGGCGTAGGTACCGAAGGCTGCCGGCGCCTGGACCTCGCGATCATAGCTCCAGAGCTGCAGCGCAGGCCTGCTGAACTGGTCGGCAAGCAGCCCGAATCCAGGAATGATGGCTGTCCAGCCGAAGCCGGAAGGAGCGAAGCTGTCCAGCGTGACGGCCAGGATGTCACCCGGCTCGGCGCCGTCCACGAAGACCGGGCCGGTCAAGGGATTTGCCCGGTCCGCGGCCAGACTGCGGACCGTATCGGCCGTAGAGTCCGGCCGGAAGTGCCCGTTGCCGGCGTCCAGACACTGCAGCTCGAGTGTGCTGCCCGGCTCGATGCGAGCTGTCGGTGCGTGGCTGTTGTCCCAGCCCAGATGGTGGCAATGGCTATGAATGGTCTTTATCGGTGAGCGTCTGCTCATGGGTGGCTCCGTCATGTGCTATGCGGTGGCGCGCCTGAGCTGTCCGGTGTGGCGCCACTGAACAGACACGCGTGCAAGCGCGTCAGGTCACCTCAGCATAGACAGTCGTGTCGCGCTGCCGCAGCCGGACGGACTGTCGGCATGCCGCTAGGTGTTTGCCGGACCGATTGCTACAATCGGCGCCTCTTTTTTTGCTGGCATGGCTTTGGTGGTGTGATGGACGCAGATCGTGAGCGCATCCTGATCGTCGAAGACGATCGGAAGCTGGCAGCGTTGATTGGCGACTTTCTCGAAAGTCAGGGGCTGGCCGTCAGTATTGAATCCGATGGAGGCGCAGCGGTGGATCGCGTGCTGGGCGACCCGCCGTCACTGGTGGTGCTTGATCTGATGCTGCCGGGCGAGGATGGGTTGAGTGTCTGCAAGCGCTTGCGCGCGGCCGGCTTCACCCGACCGATCTTGATGCTTACCGCGCGCAGCGATGATCAGGATCATATACAGGGGCTGGAGCTGGGGGCGGACGACTACGTCAATAAACCGGTGCGTCCGCAGGTGCTGCTGGCGCGTATCCGTGCGTTGCTGCGCAGACGTGGCGAGGCCGAGCAGCACGCTGCTCCCAGACGCCTCGAGTTCGGAGCGCTGACGGTCGACCACGGCCGCCGCGAAGCGTGGCTCCATGGCGAGCTGATAGACCTGACCGGAGCGGAGTTCGATCTGCTCTGGCTACTCGCCAGCAATGCCGGACGTATCCTCAGCCGGGAAGAGACTTTCGTTGCCCTGCGCGGCATCGAATACGACGGCCAGGATCGCTCGATCGACGTGCGCATCTCGCGCATCCGGCCAAAGATCGGTGACGATCCTGAGATGCCGCGGATCATCAAGACGGTGCGTAGCAAGGGTTACCTTTTCGTGGCGCCCGAGTCTGCTCAGTGAATTCGATCTTCTTTCGCATTTACGGTGGCATGCTGATAGTGCTGGTCACCGTATCGCTTCTCGGCCTGCTGATCATTCAGGTGGTCAACGGAGCTCGAGCCGAAGATTATCGCGAGCGCATCGCCAGCGGCACGTTTCGCCTCATGGCCGACAATCTAGAGCCCATGGATCACGCCGAGCGCTTGCGTGCGCTGGCGGCCTGGTCGAGGCTCATCGGGGTGCCGCTTGAGCTGGATCAGCTGGATCGGCTCGATCTGGAGTCCAACCAATGGGCACGCTTGATCCAGGGCAAGGTACTGGTGCGACCAGTGGCGCCACCGAGGGTTCGCGTCTACGCAATGGTCGATCTGGCCGAGTCGGTGGTGCTGACCGCGGACATCCAGCGCATATCGGAACAGCTTGGTCGGGCGACACTCTACCTGATCACCGATGAACTGGTGCGCTACCCGGAAGCGGCAATGCCGGAACGCCTGCAGCAGTTGCGACGGCAGAAGGGGTTCGGCTATCCGCTGCATCTGACACCGATCGATAACGGCGATCTGGACCTGGATCAGCGGCGCAGGCTGGAGGAGAGCGACACCGTCATGGCGTTGGGGCCTGAAGGTGATTCGGTGCTGCTTTATGTGAAGATTCCCAATACCAACTGGGTGCTCGGCCTCGGGCCGCTGTACCGAATGGATCCATACCCCCCGCAATTGCTACTGCTGACCGGGCTGCTGGTGCTGACCCTGAGCGGACTGTTCATATATCTGCTGGTGCGCCAGCTGGAGCAGCGTTTACGCACACTCGAATCCGCGGCTTCGCACATCACCCGCGGCAATCTTGATGCCCGGGTAAGCACGGCGGGGCAGGATTCGGTCGGGCGTCTGTCGCGTGCGTTCAATGACATGGCCAGCCACCTGCAGCGGCTGATGCGCCTGCAGCGGGAAATGATTGGCGCGGTCTCCCACGAATTGCGTACACCCGTGGCACGGCTGCGCTTCGGTCTGGAGATGGTTGAAACGGCCGGCACCGATGAAGACCGCAAGCGTTACCTGGACGGGATGGACGGCGATCTCAGTGAGCTCGACATGCTGGTCGACGAAATTCTCACCTACGCGCGTCTGGAGCAGGGCGCTCCGGCCCTGACCCTGGTACCGATCGACGTTCCGGCTCTGGTCGAGCAGGTCATCGCTGAGCTGAGCCCGCTGAGTGGCGTGATCAGGCTTGAGCATAATGATCAGACCCAAGGGCGTGGCACTCAGGTGGACGCCGAGCCGCGGTACCTGCAGCGCGCCGTTGCCAATCTGGTGAGCAATGCAATACGACACGCCACTGGACAGATACTGGTAACTACGCGGGTCGAGCACGGGCGCTGTCGAGTGTCGGTGGAGGATGATGGACCCGGCATCCCCGAAGCCTATCGTGAGCGGATATTCACGCCCTTCCTGCGGCTGGATGACAGCCGTACCCGCGCATCAGGCGGTTATGGTCTGGGTCTTTCGATCGTGCGCAGGGTGCTCTTCTGGCACCAGGGCCGCGCCCGCGCCGAGCAGTCGCGGGTGCTTGGCGGGGCGGCCTTCATTCTGGACTGGCCAGCGCGGCGATCCTAGTTGCAGTGACCGTTGACCAGCAGGCGGAACGCCTGGGACGCCGGGGCCGGGTCGGGCGTGCGTCCACAGATGAGGTCGCAGTAGATAGCGCCTTCACCGATGCGAACGATGAAGTACGCCAGACTTTCAGCATCCATCTCCGGATTGATCCGACCTGCACGTATTTCCTTTTCGAACATCTTGGTCCAGGTGTCGACCAGCCGCTGCTGCAACCCCGACACGTTCGACGTCAGCAGTTGCAGACCCCATTGCGGCTCGTTGCGCAGAAAATCATGCATGGGGCGCGCTTCGATCAGGGCAACATTGATGTCCGTGTAGATCTGGGTCAGATAGTCGATGCCGGTCAGGTCCGGATCCGTCTCGGCCCGGGCAATAGCCTCATCGTAGATGTTTCGGTAGAGCGACCAGAGTATCTCCCCCATCAGCAGATCCTTGTTGCCTACCCAGCGCATCAGAGTTGCTCGCCCCACATCCAGCTCCTCTGCCAGCAGTGACAGGTTGAGACGCCGTCCTTCGAGCCACCAGCGACGAGCCATCTTGAACGCACTCAGCGGAGTAGCGCGTTCATCAGATTTGCGTTGGGACAGGGCCATTGCCAATGGGGTCTGGTTGCTCATATTGATTGCCTATTCGAGAGCCGGGAGAAATAACCAGGCGCTATGGTAGCCCGAGCGATACCAAGAAGAGAAGTGTCTTGTCAGTGGTTCATGTATAAGACGAAGGTCTAAGCAGAGCGTTTGCAACCAGCTGTTACACCTTTCGACTTCACTGTCAATTTTGCCTCTTGGCGAGACAGTTCGATGATCGGGTGTCAATGCGTTGACATCGGTCTGCTGAATGTTCGGGCGATTGACGCTGCCACCACAAACACGTTCAAGTTGCGCTGCCGATCGCTTGCTAGGGTCAGGGAGATGCCTTTGCGTCGCTTTGACAATAACAACAAGCCCGGCAGGCCGGGTCAGGAGATCCTCATGCAACCCACTCAGCTGTCTCTTGCGGTTCGTGGTTCCATCATTTTCGCGGCTTCTCTGGCTCTGGCTGCCTGCATTGGCGGCGATTCGTCCAATGATCCACCACCGCCGGTGACACAGGGTTGTGGCGATTCGGACAGCGCAGTGCGGGTCAACGCGATGTGCGTCGAGCGCTTCGAGCTACCCAGTGAGGCCACGCCCGCCAACACACCCGGCACACCGGGCGTTTCGGTGAGCAATCCCAGGCTCGTTACGCACCTTGGTGCTGACGCTGATCTGAACAAGGCGCTGTACGTTCGCTATGCGCTCGCCGATCAGAGTGACCGTCAGCCGGACGCCATTCTGGTTGCGGTACCCGGCACTCTGGGCGGATCGCACAACTATCTGCGCCTGGCAGAAAACCTGATGGAGCGCGCAGCAGCTCAGGACATGGTGGTCGAGGTGTGGGGATTCGAGCGCCGCTCGACGTTGCTTGAAGATACCGATGGGCTGGATGTGGCTGAACGCGAAGGGGACCCGGAGATCGCGGTCGACTTCCTGTATGGCGACGAACTGGGTCTGGAGTTGTCTCCGGAGCTGGACCGCCGTGCGGTTTTTTACGATCAGGCTGACGTGCCTTTCATGGCCAACTGGTCGCCGCAGGTGCACTCCTTCGACATCGATGCAGTGGTCGAGCGGGCGCGCGAAACTGCCCGCAATGGCAATGTGTTCCTGGGCGGCCATTCTGCCGGCGCAGGATTCGTGACGCGCTACGCTGCCACCGATTTCAATCTGAGCTACGAAGGCGCGCAGGAGCCCGGCTTTGCCAAGCTGCGGGGCATGGTGTTGTTCGAAGGCACCGGCAGCTCGGTCTCCACCGCCGCGCCAAGCGACGCTGATCTGGATGCAGTTATCGCGGCAGCGGACGGAGGGATGTACGCAGCGGCCACCGCCGGTGGCCCGGCGTACATCGTCGCGCCGGGCCTGGGTCCTCGGCAGGTCGCCTCGACGGAAGTGTCGGGTCTGCAGATGGCCGTTGAAGAAACCATCAACGGCAGCCAGGCGCTGCTGCAGAGGGCATTCGGCGAGGACCGCAACGGTCGTACCAACAGCGTCTATCAGCAGGTGGCGAATTTCAATGACCGGCCCGTGCCGGTGACCGCGGGTAGCTCGGTCGGTACCTTCCAGGATGACGATAACTCGGACAGCCCCGTGTTCTACGCCATCTCGATTGGTGCGCCCGGCACGCTGAACGCCGAAGGGTTGCTTGAGTGGCTGGATAACGACCAGCCGCTGCCAGCGTCGGTATTGAACGACAATGGCCCGGCGCCTTCGTCGATGCTGACCACGCCACGCTACTGGGGGCAGGAGGTCGAGCCGACCAATCTGGGACGGCTTACACCGGCGTTCTACGCCGATCCGAGCAATTTCAGCGACTGGTATTATCCATCAACCGGTCTGACCCTTGGCAATGGCAGCACTGGCGGCGCCAATCTCGGCCTGGACACCAGCGCGTTATCGTTGCCGGTCGAGTTGGGTGGGCGTGGCCGGTCGGACATCGTCAATCAGACCCAGGCGAGGAGTATCGATATTCCGGTCATCGCCTTCGGCGGCAGTAACGGTCTGGCTCCGTTGCCTGGCTCCTGGCGCGGAATAGCCAATTCGATAGCCCCGTGTGCGGCACAAAGTTGTGAGGTGGGCACCCCAAGAATGCTCAGTGGCGCGGCAGATCTGAGCGCCTTTCCGCAGTTTGGCGGTGCCGAAGGCGGCTTCGAGGTCTACATCAGTGAAGGCTATTCGCATAACGACGTGCTGACCGCCGATAACGATGAGACCAACAACGTCATCGGGCCGCTGCTTTCGTTCATCGAACGCAACGCGCAGTAAGTCGATCGCGGAAAAGTAAGACCCGGCCTTGCGCCGGGTCTTTTTTTGGATGCTGTCAGCCCCGACCGATGAAGGGCATTTTCGTCGCCATGATGGTCATGAACTGAATGTTGCTTGCCAGTGGCAGGCCGGCCATATGCACCACCGCATTGGCGACGTCCTCGACATCCATCACCGGCTCCGGCGCAATGACACCATGCGCTTGCGGCACACCGCGCTGCATGGGAGCGGCCATGTCGGTCGCAGCATTGCCGATGTCGATCTGTCCGCAGGCAATGTTGTACTGGCGCCCATCCAGCGAAGTTGACTTGGTCAGACCGGTCATGGCGTGCTTGGTCGACGTGTAAGGCGCGGAGTTCGGCCGCGGGGCATGGGCGGATATCGAGCCGTTGTTGATGATGCGCCCTCCCATCGGATCCTGCTTTTTCATCATGCGAAACGCCTGCTGCGTACACAGGAAAGCGCCGGTCAGGTTGGTGTCGACCACGGCTTTCCACTGCTCATAAGACAACTCTTCAAGCGGAAGGGGTGGGGCGCCGGTACCGGCGTTGTTGAACAGCACGTCCAGTCGCCCGAAGCGCTCCTCGAGCGTCGCGAACAGTGCTCTGACCGATTCCGGATCGCCGACATTGGTTACCACGCAAAGGGTATGGACTGCCAACTCGCCTGCCTGCCGTGCCGTCTCCTCCAGAGCCGCGATACGTCGGCCGGCCAGTACTACTTTATAGCCTGCCCGAAGCAGAGCGAGGGCCGTGGACCGGCCGATACCGGTGCCGGCGCCGGTGACCAGGGCGACTTTGGTGATGGTGTTCATTGTATTCCTTATGCAGAGCAAGGCAGAGCGTCTGGTTGTAGTGCAAATCCCGCCGCGCGGCAAGGCAAGCGTTGGGTTCCGTCACGAAAAAGGGCCGCGCCTTGCGGCTGCGGCCCGTTCGTGGACGGTGTTCAGGAGGCAACCGTGTGGCTTATTGGATGCCCTTCTTCTGCACGTCCCAATCGGAGTCGGTGCACAACTCGCAGTTCGAGCCATAGAAGGTGCTTTCTGCGTTGGAATCGCCCATCAGGTGGAAGCGATACCACGCCGTAGAAGGCCCCCGATACCCACCGCCGTCCCCAACCGGCTCGAAATGTCCGACGCCATCGAGGTTGCCCCAGAACACCGGAACATTGGCGTTACGGAATACCGGTCGACCGTTCAGGGTCGGCCCCGCTAGCGTATCGTTGCTGCCGGTCATCAGGAACATCGGACCGTTCTGGTTGCTCTGCGACGAGGTCTCGTGGCCCAGGCCAAGCACGTAAGGCTGGAATGGCGCAGTCGCGGTGATTCGGCTGTCCTGGCCAGCCATTAGCGAGCCGCCGCCGCCCTGGGAGTGCCCGGAAGAACCGACTCTGTTCAGGTTGAGATTGCCAGCGTAAGCGCCGCTGCTGAGTCCGTTGAGCGTTTCCAGACGGTCCAGGCAGGCGAGCATTTCCTGGCCGCTGCCCGCGTCCGATGTGGTGGCCGCAGCGACGACGAAGCCATGACTTGCCCAATGATCGAGCAGATCCGCGTAAGTGCTCGGGGATCCGCCGGTGCCGTTGCCCCAGATGATGACGGGATGGTCCAGGTCGTTCTCGCCAAGTGTCGAGGGCCTGTAGACCTGGCACCCTGTGCCCTGGCGCTCGTTGGTTGTGGAGAAGGGTCCACGGGCAGCAAAGTCCGCTACCGCTGGAAAGCCGGATTCGACTTCCCCGGTCGGCGGGGGGGTGGGGTTTCCTGCGAAGGCGGTGGTGGAGACAAGCAACCCGAGCGCAAGGCCGGACAAGGTGAACAGGGGTGATTTCATCATGTTCTCTCTAGATTGGAATTGTTGTAGATCCATGACAGAGCGCAATGGTGAATCCAACTTCAGTGCTCGGCACCCGGTTACCCTAGTGTCGCCATGCGGCACGGGCACTCACCTATTCGGGTGAAATATCCATACAAATCAAATATATAGAATCATACCGATATCGTTCTCATATTGTTTTGATCCACAAAAAAGCCGGCGACTTCCGTCGCCGGCTCGGAGCTGACCCGCTACGGGATCAATTGATGCCCTTGCGCTCGACGTCCCAGCGGAAGTCAGTGCACAGTTCGCAACCGCTTCCATAGAAAGTGGATTCTGCGCTCTGATCATCCATCAGGTGGAAACGCATCCAGGCAGTGGACGGGCCGCGGTAGTCGCCGCCGTTGCCGACCGGTTCAAAGTGACTGGCGCCACGGCGCTCACCCCAGAAAACCGGGACGTTGGCGCGACGGAAGACCGGGGCGGCGTTCAGGGTCGGGCTGGCGATGGTATCGCTGCCACCGGTCATCAGGAACATCGGGCCGTTCTGGTTGCTCTGCGAAGATGAGCGGTGACCCAGCCCGATGGTGTAGGGTTGGAACGGCGCGGTGACGGTGACACGGCTGTCCTGGCCAGCCATGATGCTGCCGCCGCCGCCCTGCGAATGGCCGGCAGTGGCCACGCGGTTGACGTTGAGATTACCGGAATAGGTGCCGAAGCTGCGGCCGTTCTGCTCTACAAGATAGTCGAGGCAGGCAATCATCTCGCGACCCGAACCGGCGTTGGAAGTGCGCGCCGCTGCTACCACGAAGCCATGGCTGGCCCAGTGCTCCAGCAGGCTGCCATAGGTAGTCGGCGAGGATCCCGTGCCGTTACCCCAGATAATGATCGGGTGTTGACGGCCTTCCGCGCCGAGTGTGCGGGGGCGATAGACGCGGCAGCTGGGACCTTCGTTGCCACTGGTGGTCGCGAAGGGACCGGATGCGGAAAAGCTGGAAACGCCAGGGAAGCCAGTGCCGGTATCACCACCACCACCTGTATCGGGATTGCCTGCGAGCGCACATGCCGAGAACATCAGGCCCAGGGTGAGGCCGCTGTACTTCATTAGGGGTGCTTTCATCGTAGTCTCTCTCTTTTACTTGTTGTGGGACGACGCGCCGTTCAATAGCTAAGCCAGCCGCAATGTCGACGCCGGGCCAAGGTAACGCCGGAGGGCGGCGGGTTCACTCGCCTATTCGGGTTAAAAAAGGAACAACACTGCAAGAACGTTCAGATGAGGAAGTTTTAATCATCAATGGTCGGTTTATCGTGCCCGGCTGGTCCTGGGGCCTGGCCGCTCTGGTGCGGTCGTCAGCCATAAAAAAACCGGCTGCCAAGGCAGCCGGTTTTCTTGCCAATACCTCGTCAGGGATTCGCTCAGTTGATGCCCTTGCGACGGACGGTCCAGCTGCGGTCTGTGCACAGACCGCAGTTGCTGCCGTAGAACGTGCTCTGGGCGCTGCTGTCGTTCATCAGATGGAAACGGAACCAGGCAGTGGAGGGACCGCGATAGCCGCCGGCATTGCCAACTGGCTCAAAGTGGCTGGCGCCATTGAGCTCGCCCCAGAACACCGGAACATTCGCGCGGTTGAACACCGGTGCGGCATTCAGAGTCGGGCTGGCGATGGTGTCGCTGCCTCCCGTCATCAGAAACATCGGTCCGCTCTGGTTGCTCTGCGAAGACGAACGATGGCCTAGCCCGATGGTGTAGGGCTGGAACGGCGCAGTCACGGTGATGCGGCTGTCCTGTCCGGCCATGATGGTTCCACCACCGCCTTGGGAGTGGCCCGCCGCGCCCACCCGGTTGACGTTCAGGTTGCCGGCATAGGTGCCGGTGCTTCTGTTGTTCTGCTGTACCAGATAGTCCAGGCAGTCGATCATCTGCTCGCCAGAGCCTGCGTTGGAGGTACGCGCGGCGGCCACTACGAAGCCATGGCTGGCCCAGTGCGTAAGAATGCCGCTATAGGTGCTGGGCGAGGCGCCGGTGCCATTACCCCAGATGATGATCGGGTGATCGCGGCCCGCTTCGCCGAGGGTGCGAGGACGGTAGATCGTGCAGCTTGGACCTTCATTGCCACTGGTAGTCGCAAACGGACCGGAACGGCTGAAGTCGGAAACGGCGGGGAAATCGCCGCCATCGCCCGGATCGGTCGGGGGTGGAGTGGGGTTGTTAGCCAGCGCAGCGGTAGACAGCAGCAGGCCGAGTGCGAGGCCGGTAAGTTTGCAAGCAGGTGCATTCATGACGTCATACCTTCAGGAAATTGTTGTTATTTGCCTGGAGTGCTTGGCGGGCTGCCAACTGCAGCACTCTGGTCAGCGAATGTAGGCCCTTGTCATGAATTTGAAACTCGCCTGTTTGGGTGAACGGCTGGTAACTGGTGGCTATAAAGCGCGATCATGCACAAAGTTCGAAAAAAGGCCGGACGACAAGGAACTCTTGGGCAGGCCCGGTTGTCACGCCTATCCGGCGCGTACGCCTTCGAGGGTGGCGAACGAGATATCCTTCGCGGTCAGCAGGAAATCCTGAAGATAGGGCGACTCGAGCATCTCCTCGCGCACGGCTGCGTAGAGGGTGCCGAACAGCCCATTTTCTCCGAGCCGCTGCGTAGTGACATAGCCGCGCTGCATGTATTCGGCCATGGCCCAGTTGGGCAGGCAGCAGACACCGCGCCCGGAGGCGACAAGCTGCATCATCATCACGGTCATTTCGGCGTTGCGGATGGCCGAAGGCTCGATGCCTGCCGGATCAAGAAAGTGTTTGAACACATCCAGACGTTCGCGCTCGACCGGGTAGCAGATCAGTGTTTCGCCGGCCAGGTCTTCCGGCTTTACGTGATTGCGGCTGGCGAGCGGGTGCTGATTGCTGACAGCCAGCAAAGCTTCGTAGGTAAAAAGCTGCACATAGGTAATGCCGGGAATGTCTTGCGGGTCCGAAGTGACCACCAGATCCAGGTCACCTCGAGCCAGAGCGGGCAGGGGCGCGAAAAAATAGCCTGAAGCGAAGTCGACGTCTACCTCCGGCCACGCATTACGAAACTGATCGATCGTCGGCATCAACCACTGAAAGCAGCTGTGGCATTCGATCGCCATGTGCAATCGTCCAGCCTGACCTCCCGCGAGCCGATGCAGGTCGCGCTCGGCCTGGCGCAATTGAGGCAGCAGGTTATCGGCTAGCCGAAGCAGCCTCAGGCCAGCGCTGGTGAAGCGCACCGGTCTGGACTTCCGTACGAACAGCGGCAGCCCCAGGCGCTCCTCCAGATCCTTGAGCTGATGGGAAAGTGCGGACTGCGTGAGGTGTAACCGTTCGGCAGCCTCGACCAGGCTATCGGCCTCGCGCAGGGCCACCAGCGTCTTCAGATGACGTATCTCGAGCATGATGCCTTCTCGCAACGTGAGCGTCATTGAAGCGTAACACGCTGGAATTGAGATGCTTTCATTTTCGCAGCGTCACCGGACGCAATGTTCGGCCAGCCGGGCGGAGCCTACCGCAGCTTCTACTGCCAAGCCGCAGGCTGTACAGTAGCGGGCTTCAGCCAGCAGGGGTAGGTCATGCAGGAATTGTTGTTGCACTGTCGTCCGGGATTCGAGGGCGAGGTCGCCGCCGAAATGCAGGACATCGCGGCCATGCAGGGTATAGCTGGATACGCCATCGCGTCGGCAAACGCTGCATTGGTTCGGTTCGTGTGCCCGGCTGAAGGCGATGCCGAAGCCCTGATGCGTCAGATCGATTTCAGTCAGCTGATTTTCGCTCGGCAGTGGGCGGTGGGAAGCTGGCTTGATGTCTCTCCGGAAGACCGCATTGCTCCCATCATTACCGCCTGCTCCAAGGGGCCTATCGCTTCCTCCGTGTGGCTGGAAACTGCCGATACCAACGACGGCAAGGCCATGGCTGCTCTGACCAAGAAACTCGGTCGACCATTGGAGTCAGCGCTTACCAAGACGCGTTTCGTGCGCCCCAACAAGGTGGACGCACCACGCCTGCATGTATTGTTCGAAAGCGGCGAGCGAATTTTTGTCGGCTGGTCCTGGGCGGATAACGCCGCACCCTGGCCCATGGGTATTCCGCGGCTGAAGGTGCCGCGTGAGGCGCCGAGCCGCTCTACATTGAAGCTCGAAGAGGCCTGGCATCATTTCATTCCCCGCGACGAATGGGACGCCCGGCTTGCACCCGGCATGACCGCCGTGGATCTGGGTGCAGCGCCCGGCGGTTGGACCTGGCAGCTGGTCAATCGACACATGAAGGTGACAGCTGTAGACAATGGCCCCATGGCGCGCAGTCTGATGGACAGCGGGCAGGTCGAGCACGTTGAGGCCGACGGCTACCTGTTCAAGCCAAAAAAGCAGGTGAACTGGATGGTCTGCGACATCGTCGACAAGCCTGCGCGTAGCAGCGCCTTGCTTGCCCGTTGGGTCTCGCGGGGCTGGTGCCGTGAAGCGATCATCAATTTCAAGTTGCCAATGAAGCAGCGGTATCAGGAAGTATTGCGCTGTCTGGAGCATGTGCAGGCCGCACTGGACGAGGCAGATATTACCGCCTCGATTGCCTGCAAGCAGCTGTATACCGATCGCGAAGAAGTGACCTGCCACGTTCGAATATTACGCGCCGGTAGTTATCGGGCTGTATAGACTGACCTGCTTAGTTCGACGTCTCGCAGGTTCGATACAGGGCAGGGCGGGTCCGGCCTGTTTGCCGCCATGCCCGCACTGAGTCGCTCCGGGAGCATGGCAGCCGAGCGGGGACTCAGAGCGGCTCGAGCAGCGTGATCTTTTCCTCTTCCATCAGCATCGCGCGAAAGGCGCTGATGGTGTCCTTGCGCTCGGCGGAGTTTTCCCAGCGCTCCCATGAGTGGCGGTTCTGCCAGGTGACCATGACCACGCGATGGTTGGGCCGCTCCAGATCGCGAAACGACTCGCCGGAGATAAAACCGGGGGACTGCACCGCTTGTTGAATGACTCTACGGGCGGCTTCTTCGTAAGGCTGCTCCAGGCCGTCGGCAATGATGCGCTGGATGAGAACTCTGATCATGGTAAATCCTTGTGGTGTATCCAATCTGTACGAATGTGACGGATCTAGTTTCGGCCGCGCCGGCGCGGCTGGCAAGACCTGCGGGTTTTCCGGATAATCCGGCTTTCACATCCCCACTGGTGGCGTATGACTGATCAGGCGCGCAAGCAACTCGACACAACCGGACTGACCTGTCCCGAGCCGGTGATGATGCTGCACAACGCTGTGCGCGATTTGTCGCCAGGCGAGCTGGTGGAGGTACGTGCAACGGATCCTTCGACCCAACGCGATATTCCGCGGTTTTGCTCGTTTCTCGGTCACGAGCTGATCGAGCAGGACGAAGCGGGCGGCGTCTACCGATACATTATCCGCAAGGCCGGCTAGACACTAGCGGCGCTCCTGCCAGCCTGGCTGGCCCGGTTGCATCTGGCAGGCGCCGAGTACGTCCTGCCAGGCCTTGCTGTGGGACGCGATACTCCGTTGATAGCGTTCCCATAGCCCATCCTGTTCTCCGACCAGTTCATCGATATAGCGCGCCACTGCCGGACTTGCGCCATCCACGTTGCTCAACTCGTTCAATGCCGCCTGCCAAGGCTCTCCCAGCCGTTGCGCCTGTGCCATCTGCGGTTGTACCTCGCCGGCATAGAAAAGGCCGAACACGTTGAGCAGGGTCCGCGAGCGATCGGTGGCGGTGCCCATCGGGCATACATAACCGGCGGGTCTGGCACGCAGCATCGCGGTGGCCTGATCGAGCGTATGAGTCAAGCGCGCCAGGCTGTGGATAAGCTCGCCGCTGCGCTGGTCACGAGCGAGCGTGGCGAACAGGGGTTCGGTCTGTGGACGATCAGGCGGCAACCGGTCGGGAAGGTCTGAGCCAATCGCAGCCAATTGGCGAAGCGCATCGATGCCCGGGGGGTGCGGTAATGCCGTGTCGCTGACCGGAAGCGGCTGATCTGCAAACCGCAGAAAGTGGGAAAACTCCTCGCTGCCTGCCAGGGAATTCCAGAACCGGCGCGTGAGGTTGTCACGTTTCACGTCGGCGATACGCTGGAGCTCACTTGTCAGTCCCTCGCGTCCCGGCTGATCGGCGATGACGTCCAGACAGCTGTCCAGCGCCCGCAAGAGTTCTCCTTCGAATCCCAGCAGCGTGCTGGGTGCCATGAGGCGGCCGAGACTGCTGTTGCGTTCGGCTATCAGTTGCTGAAACGGCCCGCAGTCGCGACTGTCCACCAGCAGATCGAGGATGCTCAGGCGCAGTTCGGGGATGGGTTGCACAGCCTGACGGCGAGATGGCGGTCGATACGCGGTGAGACGCTCGACGCGCCAGGGCTCCCATTCCTGATCCAGCACCCGACCCACGCGCTCGAGATAGTTGTCCATCTGACGGCTCGCTTCCGGCTCCCGACTGCAACCAGCGAGCAAGCCGGACAGCGTGACGAGCACGGCGAGTAAAACGGCATTGCGCATGACACCTCCGTGGACCGGTATCGACTGGCGTGGTCAGGTTGCTGCGCTGGTCCGCTCGCTGCGTCTGGTCAGTGTGCGTTTGTGCCGACCCCCGACGATAGCCAGACGGATGGACAGAAAGACTGCCGCCGCCGTCAGTCCGAAAATCAAACCCTGCCAGAATCCTGCGGGGCCCTGCGCAGGCCCGAGCAAATCCGTGAGGCCCAGAACATAACCGACCGGCAGACCGATCATCCAGTACGCGATCATGGTCAGCAGCATCGGCAGACGGGTGTCCTGATAGCCTCGCAGGGCGCCGGCGCAGGCTACCTGAACCGCATCGGAAAACTGGTACAGCGCCGCATAGAAAAACAGCGAGGAAGCCAGAGCAACTACGGCCGCGTCATTGGTATACAACCTGGGGATCCAGTCGGCCAGACCGAGCATCAGGCTTGCAGCCAGAACCGCATAGATCAGGGCTACTGCAATGCCCATCTTGGCCGCGAACAAACCCGCCCGCGCACCGTGCAAGCCAAGGTTGTGGCCGACCCTCACGGTGATCGCCAGCCCAAGACTGAAAGGCACCATGAAGGTCAGCGATGAGAAATTCAGGGCCACTTGATGGCTGGCCACAACCACTGCGCCGAGCCCACCAATCAGCAGCGCAATGACGCAGAACATGCTCGTTTCGGCGAACAGCGCAACGCCGATGGGCAACCCCAGCCCAAGCAGATGACCCTGGGTGGGCCAATGCGGCCAGTCGAACCGCTCGAACAGACGACTGGGTCGATACAGGGGGGTTCTGGCCAGATAGACCACCATGCAGACCAGCATGAAGTACATGACGATCGCAGTGGCCCAGCCGCAGCCAGCCGCGCCCAGGGCAGGCAGGCCAAGCTTGCCGTAAACAAGGATATAGTTGACCGGTACGTTCAGTGCGAGGCCGAGAAAGCCGATGACCATGGTCGGTTTGGTTCGCGAGAGGCCGTCGCTCAGGCCGCGCAGAGCCTGGTAGCCGGCGATGGCCGGAAAGCCCGCGGCCACGCCGTGAAGATAGTCGACGGTGATCGGGATCAGCTCGGCCTGGACATCCATGACCCGGAGGATCGGCTCGACCGATACCAGAAACAGCGCGCACAGGGCGCCGACACCCACGCCCAGCCAGGCCCCCTGGCGCACCAGTGCGCCGGTTTCCGGCAGGCGGCCGGCGCCGTTGCTGGCAGCCACCTTCGAGGTGATGATCATCAGCACGCCGGTGAGAAACAGGAAAGTGGGTACCCAGAAGGCGTTGCCCAGCGCTACTGCGGCGAGGTCCTCAGCGCTGACGCGGCCCGCCATCGCGGTGTCGACGAAGCCGAGCAGAGTATGCGCCATCTGGGCAGCGATGATGGGCAGGGCAAGCCATATGAGGCCGCGCAGTTCTGATACACTGCGCCGCCAGCGGGTGTGGGTCTGGGTCATGAATTATGATTTGCCGGAAAAGCGCCTCATCCTAACAACTTGACCACCTTTGTCCACTGACGATGATGCACGACTGCCAGGATCTGGTTCGCCTGTTCGCGATCTGCTTTGAAACCGAATACTCCACCGAGCTGGTGGGCGGTGCAGACGAGCCTGAATACCTTCCTGCGAGCGAAGGTCGACCTTTGCACCGTATTGTTTTCACCCGCGATTATTTTCGCAGCGCGCTGCATGAAGTCGCGCACTGGTGCGTGGCCGGGCCCCAGCGCCGTCAGTTGCCCGACTTCGGCTATTGGTACGCACCGGACGGTCGCAGTGCTGCACAGCAGCAGGCCTTCGAGTCGGTAGAGGTGAGGCCTCAGGCGCTCGAATGGCTGTTCTGCGCGGCCGCAGGGCATCCATTCCGAGTCAGTCTGGACAATCTCAGTGGCGAGGCGACCGACGCCGAGCCGTTCAAGCGCAACGTGGTGGCGCAGGTCCAGCGCTATCTGCGCGATGGCGTTCCGGCACGGCCTGCGCGCTTCGCCGAGGAACTCTCGCGATTCTATCGCGGTGGCGAGCAGCTATCGGCAGACGCTTTCGAACTAGCCCGTCTCTGATCGGAAGTAGACAGCTGCGGTGAGCTGGTCGGAGAATACCCCCTGACCTGTCCGGAGCCCGCGCATGCATATCGTTGCCGACGAAAATATCCCGCTACTCGATGAGTTCTTTGCCGACTTTGGGCGCATTACCCGGATGCATGGCCGCAGTATCGATCGCCGTGCGCTCGAGGACGCTGATGTGTTACTGGTGCGCTCGGTCACGCCGGTATCAACCGCTGTGCTTGCTGGCACCCCGGTCCGCTTCGTCGGCACCTGCACCATAGGAACTGATCACCTCGACCTGCCAGGGCTCGCCGCGAGCGGCGTGAATACCGCAAGTGCGCCGGGATGCAATGCGCGTGGTGTCGTCGAGTACGTGCTGAGCTGTCTGCTGGTGTTCGCCGAGCGCAGCGGGCGAGAGTGGCGCGGCCTGACCGCTGGCATCGTCGGTGTTGGCGAGGTGGGCGGCAGGTTGGCGGCTACGCTGGAGGCTCTTGGAGTTCAGGTGCTGCGCTGCGACCCGCCCCGGCGTGATCGGGGGGAGCCAGGCTTCGTTGAAATCGAGCAGCTCCTCGCCGAATCGGACATCGTATCGCTTCACGTTCCCTTGAGTTTCGGCGGTGATCATCCCACCCGTCATCTGCTCGACTCGACACGACTCGGTCTGCTGCGCCCCGGCGCCTGGTTGATCAACAGCAGCCGTGGTCCGGTCATCGATAATGCAGCCTTGCGGCAGTTGCTCGAGCTACGGGCCGATCTGCAGGTGGCGCTGGATGTCTGGGAACACGAGCCGGACGTCGATATCGATCTGGCGGCCAGCTGCGCTCTGGCCACGCCACATGTTGCTGGTTACAGCCTCGACGGTAAGCTGCGCGGAACCGAGCAGATCTACCGCGCGCTGTGCGATCACCTCGGTGCGCCGGTGGAGAAGAGCCTGGAGTCCCTGTCTCCCCATCAGGGTACCGGCGCGCTGACCTTCGATGCAGCGACGCCGGCGAGCTGGGCGCTGGCCAAGGCTCTGCGCTGCGTGTACGACGTACGAGATGATGATGCGCGCATGCGCGCCATGTTGGCTGGAGCGGCCGGCGTCGCTCAACGAAAGGAAGGATTCGATCGGTTGCGCAAGGACTACCCGCTGCGCCGGGAATGTGGTGGATTGACGGTCGGTTTCACCGATCAGCCTGGTGGTTCCGGTACCGGGGACGATACCGGGGAATGCCAGGCGCTGCTTGCGGCGGCGGGGTTCAGCGCGGCGCGCCGGATCGCACTTCGATAGCAGGCGGAGCCCAGTGTCGATGAAGGGTTTCGCAGGCCTGCTGAATCATGTCTTCGGTGATCGGGATTTCCCGGCCTCGCTCATCAATCAAATAGCCTACGGGCTGTTCTTCATGGGCCTCGGGGGCCACGTCGCGGGAGCTGTATGTCTTCCGGGCGTGTAAACTCATGCTCTAACTCCTTGTGTCAGCCGGGTAAGCGCGCTGCCGAGGGGCAGCTCGTCATCTGTGGCCAGCATATGGCACAACGATGACTCATTTGTGACTGCCGATCCGCCTGGAAAATTCCATGACACAGCCGTTTCGCCTTGGCCTATTGATCAACCCGCTCGCCGGCGTCGGAGGGCAGGCTGCACTCAAGGGGTCTGACGGGGTCGCCGAAACGGCGCTGGCGATGGGGGTGCGGCCGCGCGCGCATGAGCGCGTGCACCAGGCTCTGGTCCCGCTAATGCCGCTCGCCAGCAAGCTCGAGCTCTACGCGGCCCCTGGCTCGATGGGCGCAGACCTGTGCGAAGAGCTGGGGCTCGCCCACCGGGTGGTCGGTGAGCTTGAGGGTGATGCTACGTCTGCGAGCGACACCCGGCGGCTGGCGGCCGAGTTGGCAGGGCAGGGGCTCGATCTGCTGCTGTTTGCCGGTGGCGATGGCACTGCGAGGGATATCTGCGCGGTACTGGGCGAGAGCCAGCTGGTACTGGGTGTCCCCGCCGGGGTGAAGATTCACTCGGGAGTCTATGCGGTCAATCCCAGGGCCGCAGGTGAATTGGTGAGTCTGCTGATTCAGGGCGATCTGGTCCGGCTGGCTGAAGCGGAGGTGCGCGATATCGACGAGGATGCGTTTCGCGCCGGGACCGTTCGCACCCGGCACTTCGGTGAGTTGCGAGTGCCCGAGGAAGGACGCTTTGTGCAACAGGTGAAGCAGGGAGGGCGGGAGCAGGAAACGCTGGTGCTGGATGATATTGCTGCCTGGCTGCAGGAACAGCAGGATGCGGGAATTGGCTGGATTCTCGGGCCCGGTTCGAGCAACTACGAGCTATTGCAGTCACTGCATCTGGAAGGCACCTTGCTGGGCGTGGACGTCATGCGCGGCAATGAGGTGCTGCTGCGCGATGCCACCGAGCAGCAGCTGTGGGAGCTGGTGAGCGAAGGCGGCGAATGGAGAATCCTGGTGTCGGCCATTGGTGGCCAGGGTCATATCCTCGGCCGGGGCAATCAGCAGATCTCACCGCGTATCGTTCGCGCCGTCGGCCTTGATAACCTGCTTGTCGTGGCGACCAAGACCAAGCTGAGAACGCTGGCCGGCCGCCCGTTTCTGCTCGATAGCGGCGATCCGCAGCTGGATCAGGACCTCACCGGTCTGCGTCGGGTACTGAGCGGATACCGCGAGGAAATGCTCTATCCGGCGAGCTGGAAGGCAGAGTAGCTCGCCGTCCGCCATTGGCGGTCGCCCGCGGCTCTGCTATCGCGCCCGGGTGCCCTGGGGGAATGGTCGGCGTGGACCGCTCGGGCAGCGGACATGCCCGCTGAGCAGGATGCGTCGGGGTCGCAAAAAAAGCCGGGCATATGCCCGGCTTGTATCGTTGCGTCTTCTCTTACCGGTAGTTGCCGGCACGCAGAGCCGCGATGCGCTCTTCCAGCGGCGGGTGGGTGACCAGCAGGCCAGCCAGCCCCTTCTTCAGGTTGCCGTTGATTCCGAAGGCGGTCAGTTCGCCAGGCATTTCCACAGGAATGCCCTGTTCGGCACGCAGACGCTCCAGAGCGGCGATCATGCTGCCCGAGCCGACCAACTGAGCACTGGCTGCATCCGCACGGAATTCGCGCTGCCGCGAGAACCACATCACGATGATGCTTGCCAGCAGACCCAGCACCAGTTCTGCGACGATGGTCGCGATGAAATAGCCGATGCCCGGCCCCGAGCCTTCGTTACGAAACACCGCACGATCGACGAAGTTGCCGATGATACGGGCGAAGAACATCACGAAGGTGTTGACCACACCCTGGATCAGGGTCAATGTCACCATGTCGCCGTTGGCAACGTGGCCAATCTCGTGGGCCATTACCGCTTTGACTTCCGCAGGGCTGAAGCGCTGCAACATGCCTTCCGATACCGCTACCAGCGAGTCGTTCTTGTTCCAGCCCGTGGCAAAGGCATTGGATGCGCGGGACGGAAAGATCGCGACCTCCGGCATCCCAATGTTAGCCTTCTGCGCCAGCTCAGCGACAGTATCGACCAGCCACTGCTCCTGCCGCGTCTGCGGCTGCGTGATCACGCGGGCACCTGTGCCGCGCTTGGCCATCCATTTGGACAGAAACAGCGACACGAACGCACCGGCGAAGCCGATCACGGCGCAGAAGATCAGCAAGGCCTGCAGATTCATGCCTCCCTGACCGTCGTGGATCGTACCCACGCCAAGCAGACTCAAGGTAATACTGGCAACCATGACAATTGCCAGGTTGGTCGCCAGAAACAGCAAAATGCGCATCATCGTGAACGTGACTCCGAATAATAATGGGGCGGGAGCGCGTCGCTGAAGGCGGCTCGATCCCTTACTGCAGTTGCGTATATTGGGTGAAAGCGTACCGCTTTCAATCGGCGATCTGTTTCAAGGTGTATCGCTCAAACGGCCGGCTTAGACCGTGTGAAGCACCGCTGTACAACGTCAGCCAGCTGCGTGGATGAGCCGCTCGCCAGAGCCTCTCGCAGCTGCTGCGCCAGGGTGGCCTTCTGCCGCGCAATGCTGGGAGGCAATTGCGAATCCATCATCTCGCGCGAGGGCGTTGCGAGTAGCACGAACGCGCGCTCGGTGAGGTAGCACTGATCAAGGCCGTCCTGACGGATGACATCGGCGTACCGCAGAAAGCCTTCTTCGGCTAGCCACAGCATGGCGCTGTAACAGGCCTGGTGCCTGGGCGCAGGCACGCCAAAGTCGTCCGGTTCCTGCGGGCCGATCAGGTCTTCGACGAACAAAATGCTCGGCTGCGGAAAGCTGCGATACAGCGCGAGCAGTATGCCGGCGACATCTCGGTAGAAGTCTTCGATATGCAGGTCAGCCATGCGCGCGCAGCCTTCGTCGGCAGTCTTTACTGCCGGTAGCTCTTGAGGAAGTTGGCAATGCGACCGATCGCTACCTCCAGATCGTCCTTGCGGGGTAACGAGACGATGCGGAAGTGATCGGGCCAGGGCCAGTTGAAGGCGGTACCCTGTACAACGAGGATCTTCTCCTTGAGCAGAAGATCCAGCACCATTTTTTCGTCGTTGTGGATCGGATACACCTTCGGATCGAGCTTGGGAAACAGGTACAGGGCGCCCTTGGGCTTGGTACAGCTCACCCCGGGTATCTCGTTGAGCAATTCCCAGGCGATGTCACGCTGCTCGAGCAGGCGGCCGCCCGGCAGGATGAGGTCGTTGATGCTCTGATACCCGCCCAGCGCGGTCTGGATCGCATGCTGAGACGGCACGTTGGCGCACAGGCGCATCGAGGCGAGGATATCGATGCCTTCGATGTAGCTCTGGGCGATGTGCTTGGGGCCGCTGATGATCATCCAGCCGGAACGGAAACCGGCGACCCGGTAGGACTTGGACAGGCCGTTGAAGGTCAGGCAGAGCACGTCGGGTGCAACAGCAGCCAGCGACTCGTGCTCGGCACCGTCGTAGAGGATCTTGTCGTAGATCTCATCGGCGAAGATGATCAGATTGTTCTCACGCGCAACCTGAGCCAGCTGTTCCAGCATGTCGTGGGAATACACCGCTCCGGTCGGGTTGTTCGGGTTGATGACCACGATCGCGCGAGTGTTGGGGGTGATCTTGCTGCGGATGTCTTCGATATCCGGATACCAGTCCGATTCTTCATCGCACAGATAATGTACCGGTTTACCACCAGACAGGCTGACGGCGGCCGTCCACAGCGGATAATCCGGTGCCGGAATCAGCACTTCGTCGCCGTTGTTCAATAGCCCCTGCATGGACATCACGATCAACTCGGACACACCGTTGCCGAGATAGATGTCTTCGATGGTGACACCCGGAATACCCTTGGTCTGGGTGTAATGCATGACCGCCTTGCGCGCCGAGAACAGCCCTTTCGAGTCGCTGTACCCCTGCGCGGTGGGGAGGTTCAGGATCACGTCCTGGAGTATCTCCTCGGGCGCTTCGAAACCAAAGGGTGCAGGGTTGCCGATATTCAGCTTGAGAATCCGGTGTCCTTCTTCTTCAAGACGCTTGGCGTGACGCAGGACGGGCCCGCGAATGTCGTAACAGACATTGGCCAATTTATTGGACTTGCTAACCTGCATGGTGCTTACCTTGTCGATCCAGGGGGCTATAGTGAGGCGGGGCGGCCGGGCGCCGGCGCAACGGCAAAGCCGCATCATACGTCCTGCGGCAGCCACTGGGAAAGCCTGAACATGACAACTTGCGGAGCCGATATGAATAAAGTCAGCAAGACCGAAAACGCCTGGCGCGAGCAGCTCAGCGATGAGCAGTTCCAGGTCTGCCGCCTCAAGGGCACGGAGCGGCCTTTTACTGGCGAGTACTACAACAACACCACGCCAGGGACCTATTCCTGCGTATGTTGCGATGCGCCGCTGTTCGAGACACGTACCCAGTTCGACGCCGGCTGTGGCTGGCCCAGCTACTACGAGCCGATCGATCCCGCTGCGGTCGTGGAGGCCGAGGATTTCAGCCACGGCATGCATCGGACAGAGGTCCTGTGTGCTCGATGCGATGCGCATCTGGGGCATGTTTTTCCCGATGGGCCGCCCCCCACCGGACTGCGCTACTGCATCAATTCGGTCGCTATGAAGTTCGCGCCTGCAGGAACCGCAAATTAAATTGCGTACAATCTAATTGACTGCAATTCAAATACTGCTAGTCTGGACGCTTCAACGAGGAGAGCGTCCATGGCTACCAATATTCTTCATATTCCCTGCAAAACGATCGACGGTCGTGAAGTCCGTCTGGCTGATCTGGAAGGCAAAGCGTTTCTGATCGTCAATACCGCGAGCAAGTGTGGCTTTACTCCGCAGTACAAGGGACTCGAACAGCTGTGGAAAACCTACGGCGAGCGCGGGCTTCGCGTGGTCGGCTTTCCCTGCAACCAGTTCGGCGCGCAGGAACCCGGCAGCGAAGAGGAGATCTCCGAATTCTGCGAGCTCAACTTTGGCGTCAGCTTCCCCCTGTTCGCCAAGGTCGACGTCAACGGTGATGCAGCGCATCCTCTGTTTGTCGAATTGAAGAATCAGGCACCCGGCGTGCTTGGCAGCAAGGGCATCAAGTGGAACTTCACCAAGTTTCTGGTCGATGCGAGCGGTGAGAAGGTCATGCGTTATGCGCCGACCACGTCCCCTGATGATCTGACCGACGATATCGAGAAGCTGCTGTCTTGAGTGCGGTCAACCCGGACTGGCTGTCGCTTGACAGCCAGTTGTGTTTTCAGCTGTACGCGAGCTCCCGAGCGATCACCCGCCTGTACAAGCCTCTGCTCGACCCGTTGGGACTTACCTATCCCCAATATCTGGCTATGCTGGTGCTCTGGGAGTGGGAGCGTCAGCCTCCCGCTGCACCGACCGTACGGGCGCTGGGTGAGCGGCTGCGACTCGATTCCGGAACGCTGACGCCGTTACTCAAGCGCATGGAACAGCTGGGCCTGGTTGAGCGTCAGCGCGGGCATGGCGGCGACGAGCGCCAGGTGCATCTGAGACTGACCGATACCGGCAGTCGATTGCGGGAACAAGCCGAAGATATTCCTCGCAAGCTGGTGTGCTCTACCAGTATGTCGACCAGGGACGTCATGGCGCTGCGCGATCAATTGTCGGCTCTGCTGCAGCAGATAGGCGAGGTAGATTGATCGCGATGCCCGCGCTGTCGGTGCCCCGGCCTGGATGCGATGCTCAGCGTTCGGTATGGCCCAGCCACTTTTCAAGCAATTCCTGCAGATCTTCCCGCTTGAACGGCTTGGCAAGGTAATCATTCATCCCCGCTTCTTCACACCGCTGACGGTCCTCGTGCAGGGCATTGGCCGTCAGGGCAATGACGGGCGTGCCTTGCCAGCGCGGGTCGGAACGCATGCGCCGAGTGGTTTCATAGCCATCCATGACCGGCATGTTGCAGTCCATCAGGACCAGTTCGTAGTCTTCCTCTTCGAGACGGGCAAGGGCCGCTTCGCCGTGTTCGGCGACCGCGACCTGGTAGCCAAGACGACTGAGCATCCCCTTGGCTACCATCTGGTTGACCATGTTGTCTTCCACCAGCAGGATGCGCTGGCCGGTTGGGTTGGGTAGCGCAGTGCCTGGCTGGCTGGGTGCTGCCTCGACGACGAACAGCTCTTCGATTGCGCGTGCCAGTCGCGCGCGCGAGGACGGGCTCGCCACCTGCTGATGGATCCCGCGCCTGCGTGCCTCATCGGATCCCAGCAGCCGCGAGTAGGGGCAGACCAGCAGGCGCGGTACGTGGCTATGCCGATCGACGAGTCGGTCCGCCAGCGCCACGCTATCGATCAGCCAGAAATCCGCAGGCGGGCACTCGGGGAGGGTTGCATCGTGGGTGTACTCGATCAATTCACAACGCATCTGCCAATGTTCGAGCTGTTCAAGCAGCACCGGACCCTGCTGTCGCCCCTTTCGATTGAACAGCACAACGGAACGTGGTGCGGGGAAGGCGAAGGTGGGCACCATCATATGCGTGGCGAGCGGCAGGCTGACGGTGAACACGCTCCCTTCGTCAAGCGTCGACTCGACCTTGAGCCGACCACCCATGGCTTCGGTCAGGCTTTTGCACAAGGTGAGCCCTAGACCGGTGCCGCCAAAGCGTCGGGATATGTTGGCATTGGCCTGGGTGAAGGGGCTGAATATCTCGCCGAGGGCCTCACGGGCGATCCCGATGCCGGTGTCGCGAATGATCACATGCACCCATTGCTCGGCGGCGCGGCGCTTCTCCACCTCCACGCGAATCGCAACGTGTCCCTGTTCGGTGAACTTGAGTGCGTTCGAAAGAAGATTGCTGACGATCTGCCGGATGCGTGTCGGGTCACCGACGAGCATACCGGCGAGCGCCGGATCGATTCGGCAGGTCAGCTCGATATCCTGCTTGCCGACGTTCTGCGATAGCAGGCTGGCGGTCTCCTCGATAAGCGCGCCGAGATCGAATGGGATCAGCTCCAGCTGAAGCTTGCCCGCTTCGAATTTGGACAGGTCGAGTATATCGTTGAGCAGCGCGACCAGTACCTTTCCGGAATCGTAGGCGATTGTCAGTTGCTGGCGCTGTTCGTCGTTGAGCGGGCTGTCCAGCGTCAGACCGATCATGCCCAGCAGGCCGTTGATCGGCGTGCGGATCTCATGACTCATGTGCGCAAGGAACGCCGAGCGTGCGCGGGCCATGCTCAACGCCTCTTCACGCGAACGCTCGAGCTCCTGGTTGGAGAGCCGCAGCTGGATGTTGGCGTCCTGCAGTTCGGTGGTGCGCGCCTCGACGATGATTTCGAGCTCTTCCAGATACTGGCGCAGGCGTTCCTCTGCACGCAGCTTCTGTCGCATGTTGACGTCGATACTCTGCAGCTGGCGATTGATCACCTCAACCAGTGCACCGATCTCGTCACGCTGATGCCCGGGCGGGCAGGGCAGACGGCTGCGTTCTTCTTCCGCACGCATGTTCAGCAGATCATTGATCAGACGGACCAGCGGTTTGGTCAGCATGCCGTAGAACAGCACCACCAGAATCAAGGACAGCACGAGGCTGAGGACGAAACCGGACAGCATGGTCACGCCCGCGCGGCGCAGGAAGCTGGCGCCCTGGTGGAAGGTGTCCACTTCGATGATCAGGTGGCCGAGCAGCTCATTGGGCGCATGTTGCACGTACAACGGCTGGGCGTACTCGCGGCGTCGGTCGAACAGGGCATCGCTCACCGTCCGATACGGGCTGGAAGCCATGGGCCTGCTGACGCTGGCCAATGCAATCCCATTGTTGTCGATGATCTCGGCCCGCACGATCGGTGGCGCCTGAAGCAAGCCGTTGACCAGCTCGGCGGCCAGCTCCGCGTCGATGTTATAGGCAATGCGCGAAGCAGGGCCGAGGCTTACGTTGATCTGTGCCTGAATCTCCCGATCGATCGCGGCGGTTTCGGACTGATAATCCAGCGCCACCTGAACCAGACCCAGCAGGGTACCGAGAATGAATGCAGCCAGAACACCCAGGCGAGCCTGTTTGAAGGAAAGACGATTGGTGAAGCGAATATTCATGGGGCGGCGGCGCATCCTGCTGGCGTATCTAAGGCGGAGCTTAGCGCACAACCGCGGTGCAGCAGGAAGGAAAATCCACTTTGCCGCATCCCCGGTATCATGGACGATAATCTCCCTGACTTACTGAAACGAGAGACAGTCCATGTCAGCAAGCAGCATCGAGCAGTTCATGCAGCGCGTCAGCGCGTTCCTTGATCGTTACGAAAAGGTCTTGCCGCGGCAGGCCTCGCCTGTCGACTGGCCGACCGTCGTTGCAGCGCGCTGGATGGCCGAAGGAGACGGAGGCTGGCTGCGTCCGTTGACGGTCGACCTGAGCACGACCCTTGGCGACCTGGTCGGCGTCGATCGGCAAAAACAGCTGCTTGAAGCCAACACGCGGCAGTTCGTCAACGGCCTGCCGGCCAACAATGCGCTGCTCTGGGGCGCCCGAGGCACGGGCAAGTCGTCGCTGGTCCGTGCCCTGCTGGCGGGGTATGCGGCCGACGGACTGCGTCTGATCGAGATAGACAAGCAGGACCTCGTCCATCTGCCTGCAGTGGTCGAGGCGGTTAAGGCGTTGCCCTGGCGTTTCGTACTGTTCTGCGATGACCTGGCCTTCGAGGCCGACGACAGCGCCTACAAGACACTCAAGACAGTGCTGGACGGTACCCTTGAGGCCACTCCGGACAATCTGCTCCTCTATGCGACCTCCAATCGGCGCCATCTGTTGCCTGAGCAGCGCAGCGACAATCTCGGTGCAACCATGGTCGACGGCGAGCTGCATCCGGGCGAGGCGATCGAGGAGAAGGTCGCGTTGTCCGATCGGTTCGGTCTGTGGGTGTCGTTCTATCCGTTCAGCCAGGAGCACTACCTGAACGTGGTGAAGCACTGGCTGGAAGTGCTGGCGGTGCGTCACGAACTGCATTGGGCCTGGAGCGAATCGCTGGAGCTGGAAGCGCTTCGATGGGCCACCGCGCGTGGTAATCGCAACGGCCGATGTGCCTACCAGTTCGCCCGGGCGTGGACCGGGCGTGCGCTGTTGGGTACCTGATTACGTACGCGGGGTCATCTTGGCTAGCAGCCGCTGTTCGTCCGCCAGCAGGTTGGCGATACCGGAGCGGTCGCTGACGCGGCGAAGCAGGCCGGCCAGACCTGGCCAGCGGTTGGAATCGATGGCTTCGCCGCCGTGGGCCATATTGATCAGCTGGCTGGCAACGGCGATGTCGGCCAGGCTGTAATCGCCCAGAAAGTAGTCGCCGGTTCCCAGCTCGCTTTCCAGATAATCGAACAGCGGCGGCAAATGCTCGGTCAGTGCCGTCGCAATCGCCCCTTCATCACACGCTTCACCAATCAGTGGCTTGAGTACGCGATTGCGAAAGCAGGTAAAGGTTGTCAGCGGAGCCAGTTCGTAGTCTGCGAACTTTTCCAGCCAGCGCACGCGGGCGGCCTGCTGAGGGGACGTGCCATACAGACCCAGTGGACCGCGAGTCTCGTCGAGATACGAAGCAATCACGGATGAATCGGCGAGGGTGAAATCACCCTCCTTGATCGCTGGGATTCGGCCTAGCGGACTGATCTCGTAGAACCAGTCGGGTTGCTTGAAGGGCGCCTGCGGGACCAGTTCGTGCTGGATGTGGTGTTCTGCGAGGATGATGCGAATCTTGCGCACGAACGGCGAGAGGATGGCGCCGTAAAGGGTCAGGGACATGGGCAGTTTCCTGGTCGGGCCCGCGCGCGGAGCGCGGGTCAGTCGTCGTATACCGCTTTTTTCTTCCAGGCCTCGTCATCGGCTTCGAGCGCCTGCAAGCCGGCTCCAAGCTCGCTGGAATCGCCGGCGTTGGCCTGCTCGGCGCGGATGGCTGCCTGCTCTGCTTCGGCGTGGAGCTGCTTGAACTGCGCCACCCGATCGGCGTACGCCGGGTTGTTCTGCTTCTGAAGATAGGCGATGGCGCGCTCGTACTGCAACTTCGCCACGCGTGGCTTGCCCTGCTGCAGGGCCTGACGTGCCACTGACTGGAACATGTCGAGCGTTATCGTCATCAGGTGCTGGCGGATGATCACCGACCAATGCTGCATGGCGGACTTGTCCAATAAACCGTCCTGGTGCGCCTGGCTGATAAGTTTGTGAAGATTCTCCAGCAAGTTTCTGATTTCCTTGGCTTGTGCTTCGTTTGAAACGGCCACAGGCGGGTTGTCGACGGCAGCTTCACCAAGGCTGAGCTGGTCGTTGACCTGCTCCAGTTGCCGCGCGGCTCGCTCGTTCTTGCGGTCGAGGCGCGTAAGCTCGGTCAGAAAATGCCGTTCGATGGTGAGCAACAGCATCTTGAGTTCCACGGACATGAACTGGCCAGGTAACTGCGCAGCCACTGCGCCGCAATGCTTGACCTTTGCATTGAGCTCCGCAGTCTGGCGGGCGCGCTCGAGTCTGGCGCGTTCCAGGCTATGGCTTATGAAACCGATGCTGATCAGAATCAGCACACCGATCGCTACCAGGCCGCCAATCAGTAGTGGGGACATCGTGCCGCCTCTCTTGTAATGCCCGATCTGGTGCACAGTGCACTCAGCCGGATGGACTATCACTTTAGAATCATTCAACCGCTCATTTCTTGCAAGCATTGGCTGTGCCAAACGGATGGCCGGCCGACCGGCTGACCGGAAAGCCATCGGATGCGCGCCGCGACTCTGAACTGGCATCGGTCAGCGTCTTGCCGTAAGGTAAAAGCGTCCTGAATGACAGGTCCAGGTAGATTTTCAGCAGGTTGAAAAAAACCTGAGAAAATATCGAGTTGAGGGGTTGACGGTGTCTGGGGGCATGCCTAAAATGCGCGCCACTTGCAGCGAACAAGACGGCGGAACAGGCGGTCTGAAGCGCGGCAGGTAGCCAGGGTTAACACCTCGGCACTGTGAAGTCCGGATACGTCCCCTTCGTCTAGTGGCCTAGGACACCGCCCTTTCACGGCGGTAACAGGGGTTCGAGTCCCCTAGGGGACGCCACTTCGGCGTCAGATTTGCGGGAATAGCTCAGTTGGTAGAGCACGACCTTGCCAAGGTCGGGGTCGCGAGTTCGAGTCTCGTTTCCCGCTCCAAATTCAAGAAAACCGCCCACGTGGCGGTTTTTTTGTGTCCGGGGTTCGGCCACAGACCGAAAACCGCAGAGCAGGCAGACAGATGGTCCGCCTGCCGGTGGGGCTCGGGTCAGCGGCCCTGCATCGCCAGCCGGGCGGCAGCCCAGTCGAAGGCCTCACCACGTGCTTCGGTCTCGGCGCGTTGCTCATCCAGCGCCTGATACAACGTGATTTCCTCGTCGGGCATGAAGTGCAGGCAGTCCCCACCGAAATACCACAGGAGATCCCGCGGAATCATGTGCGCCAATTGCGGGTAGCGCGCGATGATCTGACAGAGAATGTCCTGCCCCTGATAAAGCGCATCGTCCGAGCCCACCTCGAGCTGGCTGATCAAGTCGTCAAAACGCTCGAGGAACAGGATATTGCTTTCCTCCGGCACCTGCTCCATCAACAGCGCCTGGGCGCGCAGCGTGTCGAACAGGCTCTTCAGGAGAGCCAGGTGGTAGGCGTGGTAAGGCTGTTTCGGGTTCATGTCTGCTCCTCGTTCAAGCGCGGCAGTCTAGCAAAGCCGGGGCCAGGTTGCCGCAGCAAGTTCACGGCTGAGTCCGGCAGGCTATTGCTCGCCCAGAAAGCCCCCGGACTGGCGCGCCCATAGCTGTGCATACAGGCCCCCGCGTGCGATCAGCTGGTCGTGGGTACCGTCTTCGACAATCCTGCCCTGGTCCATGACGATGAGCCGGTCCATCGCCGCGATCGTGGAGAGGCGGTGGGCGATGGCAATCACCGTCTTGCCGGCCATCAGTTCATTGAGGCTGTCCTGAATCGCCGCCTCGACCTCGGAGTCCAGCGCCGAAGTGGCTTCGTCCAGAATAAGGATTGGCGCGTCCTTGAGCATGACCCGTGCGATGGCGATGCGCTGGCGCTGACCTCCGGACAGCTTGACGCCGCGCTCCCCGACATGGGCGTCGAATCCGCAGCGGCCGCTGGCGTCGTTCAGCTCGGCAATGAACAGATCGGACTTCGCCTGCCGGGCGGCATCCAGCATCATCGTTTCGGTTGCATCGGGGCGGCCGTACATGATGTTGTCACGCACTGAGCGATGCAGCAGGGATGTGTCCTGCGTCACCATGCCGATGTGCTCTCTCAACGAATCCTGCCTGACCTCGGCGATGTTCTGTCCGTCGATCAGAATACGACCGCCCTCGACGTCATAGAAGCGCAGCAGCAGGTTGACGAGCGTCGACTTACCTGCCCCCGAGCGGCCGACCAGGCCGATTTTCTCGCCGGGCCGGATGTGCAGGTCAAGATGCTCCATCACGCCATGGCCCTTGCCATAGTGAAAGCGCACGGCGTCGAAGCGGATCTCCCCGCGGGTTACCTGCAACGGGGCGGCACCGCTCTGGTCCTCGACCCTATGCGGCCGGGAAATCGAGCCGATACCGTCCTGTACCGTGCCGATGTTCTCGAACAGTGCGGACAGCTCCCACATGATCCATTGCGACATGCCCCACAGACGCAGCACCAGACCGACGGCAACGGCCACGCCCCCTACGCTGATTGCCTCGACGATCCAGAGCCAGATCGCCAGCCCGGCTACGCCAAGCAGCAGGAAGCCGTTGAGCAGATACAGGGAAAAATATACCAGTGTCACCAGCCGCATCTGCTGGTAGACCGTGCGCATGAAGCCGTCCATGCCCTCGCGGGCATAGTCCGACTCCCGCCGGGCATGAGAAAACAGCTTTACTGTCTGGATATTGGTATAGCTGTCAACGATGCGCCCGGTCATCACCGAACGTGCGTCGGCCTGCTTCTCGGCAACGCGCCCCATAATAGGGATGAAGTACTTCATCAGGACGATGTATCCGGCGAGCCAGATGATCATCGGCAGCGTCAGGCGCCAGTCCGCGGAGCCCACTGCCACCAGTGTGCCGATGAAGTAGATCAGCACGTAGTTGAGCACATCGATCAGCTTGATCACGCATTCTCGCACCGCCAGCGCAGTTTGCATCAGCTTGGTAGCGATGCGCCCGGCGAACTCGTCCTGATAGAAGGCCATCGACTGCTTGAGCAGGTAGCGGTGAACCATCCAGCGGATGCGCATGGGGTAATTGCCCATCAATGTCTGATGGGTGAGCAGCGAGTTGACCAGAATCAGGCACGGCAGCAACCCTATGACGATGAACGCCATGCCGGCGAGTTTCCAGCCTTCGGTCTGGAGAAAGGTTTCGCGGTTCTGCTCGGACAGCCAGTCGACGATATTGCCGAGAAAGCTGAACAACCAGACCTCGGCTATGGCAATTCCCGCCATCAGCACTGCGGCGGCGATCAGATACGGCCACGAGCCACGCGTGTAATACAGACAGAATCCCAGGAGACTGCGAGGAGGCTCTGCCGGCTCGGCGGCAGGAAACGGATCTAGGCGACGTTCGAACCAGCGAAACAGCATTGGTGTACCCGGGGGCTATGAAGCGGACGGGCATTATCGTGGCAGTGCCGGGTTTGGCTCAATAGTGGGCGGTTACCAAACCGGGCAGCCGGAGGGCCGCCCGGCGAGTCGATCAGTCGAGTTCCTGCAGGATCAGGTCGGCTAGCACGCGGGAGCCGGCGGCAGTCGGGTGGATGCCGTCACTGGCGATGTATTGCGCTTCGTTGCCGTTGAAGGCATCGCGCACATCGATGAAGGTCACGCCCATTGCCGGATAGTTGGCTGCCTTGTAGTCCATGCTGTATTGATTGATTTCACGCAGCTCCGCGGCCTGGCCGGTGGCGTTGTAGTAGCCCAGAAAGATGATGTTCTCGATTCCGTCCGCTTTCATCTGCTGGACCAGCGAGGCGATTTCCGCTTCCAGGCTGTTGAGCAGGGGCATGCAGGCACTGAGTGAAGGGCGGCAGCTGTTGAGCTGGATGTCATTTCCGCCACCATTGAAGATGACTGTGTCGATGCCCGACTTGGACGCGTTGGCGTACTGTCGAGGAATGGCGTAGCGGCGGCTGCAGATCAGGTTGCCACCGATCATCTGGCAACCGGAGCGGGCGTGACTATCGACGACCTCGTCCAGATCCTGCTCGAGGTAGCGCCGAATGTCGCCGCTCAATGCAAATACTGAGTCGCCCACTATGAGCGTGTCGCCGGCATTGACGGGTGGGTTGCCGGCGTGGCCGGCGGCCGAGAAGAGCAGGGCAAATGCGGCGGGGAGAAGGGCGTTACGCAAATGAGCGAAGCTGAACATGGCGTTTCCTCTGGATGTTATTGTCGAGCGAAACCGGCCCTTGAGACAGTATCCGGTTTCGCCTCGACAGCTTAATCCAGCGATTCAGAGCCACCATCGCGCAAACGGGTGGTTCGGGATAATCCGTGATCGAAAGCTCAGGTGCGCCGTGCCTTGTTCAGCGTCTCGGCGATCATGAATGCCAGTTCAAGCGACTGGTCAGCGTTCAGCCGTGGGTCGCAGTGAGTGTGGTAGCGATCAGACAGCCCGTCTTCGGTCACCGGGGTAGCGCCGCCGATGCATTCGGTGACGTTCTGCCCGGTCATCTCGATGTGTATGCCGCCAGCCCAGGTACCCTCGGCGCGGTGCACGGCGAAGAACTGCTCTACCTCACCCAGGATCTGCGCAAAGTCGCGTGTCTTGTAGCCGCTGGACGCCTTGATCGTGTTGCCGTGCATGGGATCCGAGCTCCACAGCACCTGTTTGCCCTCACGTTGCACGGCACGCACCAGTCCCGGCATGTGCGCTTCGACCTTGTCCGCCCCCATTCGCACAATCAGGTTCAGCCTTCCGCTGTCGTTCGACGGGTTGAGGATTTCGATCAGGCGAAGCAACTCATCCGGATCGGTGCTGGGTCCGACCTTGACCCCGATGGGGTTGTTGATACCGCGCATGAACTCTACATGCGCGCCATCGGGTTGCCGGGTGCGGTCGCCGATCCAGAGCATGTGCGCTGAGCAGTCATACCAGTCGCCGGTCAGGCTGTCGCGACGCGTGAACGCCTGCTCGTAATTGAGTAGCAACGCCTCGTGTGCAGTGAATAGGGAGGTTTCACGCAACTGCGGGCTGTTCACCTCGTCGAACCCGCAGGCACGCATGAAGGCGAGGGATTCATCGATACGATCGGCAAGATGCTGGAAGCGTTCGCTCGTCGCGCTGCTGGCCACGAAATCGAGATTCCATTGATGGACCTTGTCCAGGCTGGCGAAGCCGCCCTGGGCGAAGGCGCGCAGCAGGTTCAGCGTCGCCGTCGCCTGGTGATAAGCCATCAGCAGGCGCTGCGGATCCGGAGCACGTCCAGCCGCCTCGAAGGCGATGCTGTTGACAATGTCGCCGCGATAGGCCGGGAGCGTTACGCCGCCCTGCGTCTCGTCGCCGGCCGAGCGCGGCTTGGCAAACTGGCCGGCCATGCGTCCAACCTTGACCACCGGACAACTGGCGGCAAAGGTCATGACCACTGCCATCTGCAACATGACCTTGAACGTGTCGCGAATCTTGGTCGCCGAGAATTCCGCGAAGCTTTCGGCGCAGTCACCACCCTGCAGCAGGAAGGCGCGGCCCTCCGTCACCTCGGCAAATTGCCTTCGCAGCTCCCGCGCCTCGCCAGCGAAGACCAGCGGTGGATAGTTCGCCAGCGTCTGTTCGACCTGCGCAAGCGCTTGCGCGTCGGGATACACAGGCTGTTGAAGGATCGGCTTGCTGCGCCAGCTGTCAGGTGTCCAGGAATTCATACGTAATCTGCTTGGAAGGATTCAGGTGATCAGCATCGAATGGTACGCTGAGTGATGATATCCCGACACCCCGAATCCTATCTCCGCCGTTTGCTGGGCTACGTCCGACGACTGATGATGAGCGACTCCGAAACCCTTCTTGAACGCATAGGCGACGACTTCGGCGAGCTGAGGGTTACGCAGCTCGGTGCTTACCGCTTCCTGTACTTCGGCGAGCAGACCGAGCAGAGCTGTTGCCTGACGGTTGATCCGGGCTGGCTGGAATACGATTACACCCGCGCCATGCTTCTGGGCAACTACTGGGCGCCGGCTGAGGGCGGCGACATGCTGCTGCTCGGCCTGGGCGGCGGCAGCCTCGCCAACTGTCTGATCGATCACTTTGAGCCACAGCGCGTGGTGGCTGTCGAGTTGCGGCCCGCGGTGATCGGTATCGCCCGCTCGCACCTCGGGCTGACCAGCGACCCTAGACTGAAAGTCATTGCGGCGGATGCTCAGCAGTTCGTGACAACGACCGCAGAGCGTTTCGGTCTGATCTGCGTGGACCTGTACATGGAAGGCGGGCTGTCGCGGCTGCAGTTGCAGGGGGCCTTCTTCGAAGGATGCCGGAAGCTGCTGAAGCCCGGAGGGGTGCTGGTGATCAATCAGTGGCAGCTTGCCGAAAGCGGGCAGCCTTATGCGTCGCGGATGTTGCTCGACCTGTTCGGCGACCAGTATCTGCAGGCTCCGGTCGAAGAGGGCAACATCATCCTGGTGGTCCCGGCAGACGGGATCCTCGAGCTGGATCGGCCGGCCATGAATGGCTGGGCTGACGCACTCGAGCCGCAACTGGGCTATTCACTCAGACCCTATATTCACGCCTTGCGCCGCGCGTGCGACGCACCCGCGGCTGACCTGTCGTGATCAGGCGCGTTGCTGCTGGCCGGTGAAGCGCAGCATGTCTCCGCAGCGCCGGCATTGATAGCGTCGACCGCGCCCCACCCAGGCATGACGTTGTGGCGTGAAGGGAACGGGCGCCGGGCAGCCGCATCGATAGAAGTATCGGGTCGCTCTACGCGCGGGGACGGGATAGTCATGGCAGCGCTTGGGTGGAAGGCCGTACACCTCGGTCATGATGGCTTTCCACTCCGGCCCATGGGGGCGGATGCGTGAGCCGAACACTGCGTCGGCAATCAGGTGCGCAACTTCGTGCGGCACTGTCTGCTGCAGAAAGTCCTCGGTGTTGTCCTGGTACATCTGCCTGTTGAATCTCAGCAGATTTCGCGAAAGGTAGGCCACCCCGGCGCGCTGTCCGCGCAGATCCAGCGTGACGCGCGGCCGCTCGAAGCGCCGACCGAAGTGCGCTTCGGCCAGATCATAACAGCGCTCGAGACATTCCAGTATGCGATCCATGCCGCAAGTATACGGCTGAAACCCCTGTTCCAGAAGGCTAGCCCGACTGACAGTCAGAAAATGCCGCTGTCCAACCCCGCGGCCATGTACAGTCCAAGCTCCTGCGCCTGGTCAGCGAAGGATTCCTGCCAGCTCCCCTGCAAAACGAGAGGATCCTGCGCCCAATTCCAGCGCAGACCCGTGACGATGCTCTCGACTGCCCGACGCGTACCCGTGCCATCCATGCCGGCGCGGATGTACAAGGCGCAGGGCAACCCTTGCTTGACGTCCAGCACCGGGTAATAGCAGCGGTCAAAGAAATCCTTCAACGCTCCGCTCATGTAGCCGAGATTCTCGGTGGTGCCGAGGATGATTGCATCGGCGGCCAGCACGTCGTCCGGCTGCGCTTCGAGTGGGGGGATCCAGAGAGCCTGGACATCGCTCAGGTCAGGATGTTGCGCGCCGCGCAGAGCCGCTTCGGCGAGCCTTCGCGTATTATCCGAAGGCGCATGCGCGACGATGAGTAGCCGCTTGCCGGCCATTGAGACCTCCGCTGGTCAGCGGCTGCCCCAGACTCTGGCGACAGCCTTGTCGGTACCCAGCCAGGCGACCAGCGAGCCGAAGGTGCCGAGTAGTCCGAATACCGACACGGGTATCCACACCGAGCTATCGGTCTTTCCCGGAAGCCATACTGCCAGCGAGATCGCCAGGCCGATGAAAAGCACGCTCATGATCCAGAGGATCAGGCGACTTTTGCGAGTATAGGCATAGGGTTTGGGGCTGTCTTCGAGGGGCGACAGAATGGGCGAGAAAATTTGTCTGGCAGAAGCCTTTATGCTGGACATCGTGGCGCGACCATTTTGTGATTGATTAGTTCCGTTGATGCGAGTGTAGCGGCTCGGTGAGTGAAAATTAAGTGTCACCAGACGTACGGTGATGGCTTCGTGCGATCAGCCAGCGACCGGGCTGCGCCGGGTGGCAGCTGACTTTCATATAAGCTAAGGTGCTTACAACAGTAAGGATTAGAGCCATCGGAGAGGCTGGACCGGAAGAGACCGCTAGGGGGGATACGGATCCATGATTCCGATTTTGCTGCCCATCGGCGCATTGCTCACGGGTGTGGCGTTGCTGTTGCTGGGTACGGGGTTGATGAACACGCTGCTGGCGCTGCGAGGCAGTGCCGAAGGATTCAGCGACCAGACGCTGGGTCTGCTCGGGTCAGCCTACTTTCTGGGCTTCATCCTGGGCACGTACGTGTGTCCCAGGCTCATCAGGCGCATGGGACACATACGTTCCTTCGCCTTCTTCTGCGCGGCCACCGCCGTATCGCTTCTACTGCATGGGCTGATCATTGATGCCTGGATCTGGTTCCTGCTGCGTCTGTTGACAGGGGTCAGCCTGGTCGGCCTTTACATGGTTATCGAAAGTTGGCTCAACACGCAGGCGCCGAACGATCGCCGCGGCCAGGTGTTCGCGGTATATATGGTGGTCAATCTCGTGGCACTGGCGCTTGCGCAGCAGATGTTGCGCATTGATAGTCCATTGCTATTCACCCTCTTCGCCGTCGGTGCGATCTTTCTGGTGCTGGCGATCATGCCAGTGGCTATGACCAAGCTGCCCCAGCCCATGATCAGCGACACCCCGGCTATGTCGCTCAGGCACCTATGGGACGTGGCACCCGTTGCGTTCTCCGGCGCGTTGCTTTCCGGTGTGGCCATGGGCGCATTCTGGGGGCTTGGTGCGGTATGGGCCGGCCGCATGGGGATGGAAACCAAGGATATCGCCAGCTTCGTCTCTTTGGTCATCATCACCGGTGCGGTCATGCAATGGCCGTTGGGCCTGCTCTCCGATCGCATCGATCGTCGCGTCGCACTGGCGTTGATCTCCGGAATCTCCGCTGTGGGCGGCCTGCTGATGGCGGTCCTCGGCGCGCACGGCAATGCCATGCTGATCGGCGCGGTGGTGTTTGGCGCCGGCGCCTTTGCTGCCTATCCCGTGGTGGTCGCCCACCTGGTGGACCATCTGCATCAGGAAGAAATTCTCGCTGGCAGCTCCGCCTTGCTGCTCGTGCAGGGCGCCGGCTCCGCATTGGGTCCGACTCTTGCCGGGGCCCTGATGAGCGCTACTGTGCCCACCGCGTTGCCGCTGTTCTTCGCGGTGATGTTCGGCCTGTGCGCCGCATTCAGTCTGCTGCAGTCGCGCAAGGTCAAGGACGTCATCGTCGATGAGCCTGCGCATTTCGTACCCATGGTTCGTACTTCGACCGCCTCGCTGGAGATGATGGCCGAAGACCAGATGACGTCCGCAGAGACGACACACGATACCGAGGCCGACCCCGGCCCTGACACCCTTTACACCCAGGACACTGCCAATCAAGAGGAAACCATCGAACGCCGATCGACAGGATGACTGCGATCGGCCACAAGGAGTAAGGCAAGATGATTCTGGCAACCGATCTGGATGGAACGTTTCTGGCTGGTGATCCGGAGAATCGCCAGCGGCTTTACAATCTCATCAGCGCCCACCCCGGCATCAAGCTGGTTTTCGTGACGGGCCGCGGCCTGGAGGTGGTCGTTCCACTGCTGTCCGACCCACTCATTCCTAGGCCCGACTATATCGTTTGCGACGTCGGCGCGACCCTCGTGGACGGCGCAAGCCTGCAATCTGTCTACCCCCTGCAAAGCGAAATCGAAAGCCGGTGGCCGGGGGAGCAGACCATCGTGCAGCGTCTATCCGGGCTTCCCGGGCTGGAGCGTCAGACGGTTCCGCAGCAGCGACGCTGTTCGTATTTCTGCGATGAGGGTGCGATCAGCGATGAGCTCAGAGCAGCGGTCGCCGAGTTGGGCTGTGATCTGCTGTTCTCCGCCGACATGTACCTCGATGTGCTGCCGCCTGGCGTAAACAAGGGCAGCACCCTGCGCAAGCTGGTCGAACATCTGGGGGTCTCCGAAGAGGACGTACTTGTCGCCGGGGACACGCTCAATGATCTGTCGATGTACGAGCAGGGGTTCAAGGGCGTCTGCGTCGGTGAATCTGAGCCAGCTCTGCTCGAAGCGACCCATGACCGCGCCCGCGTTCTGCATGCCCGACTCAGCGGCTGCGGTGGCATTCTCGAGGCGATCGCCCACTTCGGCTTTCTGGGTCCCCTGGGGGTGGACTTCGAGTTGCCCGACATCACTGCGCAGGGCAGGGCGCAGCTGGTTATGGTCTATCACCGTCTGCCGTACGAAGAGGTGATCGAACATGACAGCGTGGTCCGGCGGCCACCCTCTTCACCTAACGGCATCATACCGACGTTGCTGAGTTTCTTTGATCACGGACAGAAGGGTTCCTGGGTCGCCTGGTCGGTCCACGACCCACGCGAGGGCAGGGCATTCGAAGTGCATACCCAGGTGGATAACGAGCGTTATCCGAATCTGGTCGCCGCGCGCGTGGCACTGACCAAGCAGGACGTCGACATATTCTACAAGCGCTTTTCCAAGGAGGCGTTCTGGCCTACCTTGCACACCTTCTGGGAAAGAGCGGTATTCCGCGAAGAAGACTGGCAGGTGTTTCTCAAGGTCAATCGACTGTTTGCCGAGCGCACCGCCGCCGAGGCCGCTGAGGGGGCGCTGGTCTGGCTGCACGATTACAACCTGTGGATGGTTCCCTCGTTCCTGCGACGGCTGCGTCCGGATCTCACCATTGCGTTCTTCCACCACACCTACTTCCCTTCTGCAGACGTGTTCAACGTTTTGCCGTGGCGACGCGAGATCATCGGCAGCCTGCTGCAGTGCGATTACATCGGCTTCCACATTCCCCGGCAATCGGAAAATTTTGTCGATGTGGTGCGCGGCGTTGCGCCACTGGAGGTGCTTGAAACCCGGGCCTGTGCACCGCGTTATCAGACCTTCGGCTGTGCCGTGGGTATCGAGGCGATGACCACCGCCATATCGGTTCATGGGCGTTACATCGGTCTGGGGGCGCATCCGGTAGGCCTGGATGTGGGCCGGGTCCGGCAGGTAGTGGAGGAGCCCGAGTGCCAGAAGCTGATGGAGGAGCTGCGTCGGCAGCTGCGTGGCGTGCGGGTCGTGCTCTCGGTCGAACGACTGGACTACACCAAGGGCATTCTCGCCAAGCTACTGGCCTTCGAAGCGTTGCTCGACGCTCATCCGGAACTGGTCGGCAAGGTCTCGCTGCTTACCATATGCGTCCCGGCAGCGAAGGAAATGACCGTCTACGAGACGCTTCTCGCAGACATCGAGAGAGCGGTGGGGCGCATCAATGGGCGTTTCTCGCGGGTGGGCTGGACCCCGGTTCAGTTTTTCTATCGTGCCTTCCCTTTCCGCGAGCTGGTGCCGTATTACCTGATGGCCGATGTCATGTGGATCACGCCGTTGCGCGACGGGCTGAACCTGGTGGCCAAGGAATATGTCGCCACCCAGGGCTTGTGCGAAGGGAGTGGGGCGCTGGTGCTATCGGAATTCGCCGGCAGCGCGGCGGAACTGCATGGTGCGCTGCTGACCAATCCGCACGATCCCCACGACCTGCGTGACACCTTGTACGTAGGACTGACACTGGGCAAGGCGGAACGACAGGCGCGACTCCGTGAGCTCTACGCGACGGTAAGCCACAACGATATTCAACGATGGGGGGACGAGTTCCTGCAGGCGGTCAGAGACACCCGACAAGCGAGTGCGGCGTTTCTGTACGAGGCAGCCAGCTGAATGCAGATGCAATGAGCAGAAAGCCCGGCCGGACGGCCGGGCCTATCTGATCACTCGCTTATCTGTTCGATGCGGTAGATCGCTGTTGTGCCGCTGACTTCATTGCCGACCACCAGCAGCGCATCACCTGTGGGGGAATCGTCTGCCGAAACAAACAGCAAACCTTCCGGGCCGAGATCGCCTGCGGCGGGGAGGTTGGTTTCCGGATCCAGCGTCCAGTCGTCGCGACTATTGAAATAGTCCATGAACTCTGGCGCCTGCGGATTGGTGATGTCGTACGCCATGATGCCGCCCATGCGTTCCAGTCCGACGAACGCGAACGTCTTGTCTCCCAGCTTGCCAAGCGTCAGCCCTTCGGGCTCGGGGCCCTTCGCATCGCTGCGGCTGTCGAAGGCATCGCCTTCATCGTGGCCGGAGTTGAAGTAGGTGGCGCAGGGAATGCTGCGATCACTTCCCAGGCGGCAGGCGTCGCTGGCCAGGTACTGCTCTATGGCATTGCCGGAGTCCCATACCAGTGCGCCGTCCGCGCCCCAGATCGAGAAGGAGCGGCCGCCATAGGCGTAGAGCCGGTCATACACCAGTCGGTCGCCGGCGGGGTTCTCGGTGCCGGTGGCGTCGAACAGCAACGGAGCGCCGGCAGCATCCTTGCGATAGCCTTCAACCCAGGTAATGTTCAAGCGTCCCAGATTGTTGTCTGCGCGGCAGTCGCCAGGATCGGCTTGCGTAGCACCACAATAGGAGAACGTGTCAGCATTCAGCAGGGCGCCTGCAGCAAGCCCGCGCAACTGCGGCGGGAGATCATCGCCAGCGCGGCGATCAAAGCCATCCACATGCACCAGATGCTTCACTCGGAACTCTTCCACAAAGCCCTGACTCGCGTCACCGGCCCAGTACTGGTCATTGTCTTCGCCCCAGGCGCGGGCGTCGCCTTCGTTGGCAGTGACCAGATAGGTCTGATCGTCCGCCGTGTAGCCGGCAATGCTGTCCGGCTGATACATCCCGACAACGCCCGGCCAGGCGCGGATGTTGATTTCACCGTCATCGTCGCTGGCGTCGATCCCGTTGGCATTCACACCGAAAACCTTGGTGCCTAACGGAACGATATCGGTCACGGTGGCGCTCTCTATGTCCACCATAGCCAGGGCATTGTTTTCCTGCAGTGCGACCCATGCTTTGGTGCTGTCTGTCGACACCGCAATGTATTCGGGTTCAAGATTCCTCGAGGCGACATCAGCATTGGGGCCGTACAGGCGCACGCCGGCCTCCAGCAGTTGCGCTTCGCGGCCATTGAATGACTCGAAGGTTGCAGTGGAGACGGCGCCAAGTGCGCGCTCGGCGAGCGCAACGATGCTGATGGAGCCTTCTGGGTCACTGCTGTAGTCGTCGCTTGGCTCTGCTTCGTTGGCGACCAGAATGTAGCGTCCGTCCGGCGTAAAGGTGAGCATATCGGGCAGCGAGCCAACCATCACGCTGTCAAGCAGCTCATGCGTCGCCGCGTCATACAGGCCAACGTAGCCAGGGTCTGTCTTGTCATCTGCTTCGATGGCAACCGCTATCAGTCCGTCGCGATAGGCCACGCTGTTGACCACGGCGCCGGGTGCGATGTCTTCTACGGTCAATGTCTTGACCAGCTCAGGAGCTGTCGCATCGCTCGCATCGATTATATCGATCGCTCCCTTTTGCGCGTTGACTATAAAAATCTGCCGGTTCACCGGATCAAACGCCGGGATCTCGGCAGCACTCGCATCGAACACGCCGGAGCTGTAGCGGCCCAGCAAACTCAGGCTGATGCGGTCAGGTGTGGTGACTTCTGGCGCAGGGGTTGGTGCCGGGGCGACCGGCGCCGGGTCATCCGAACTGTCGCTGTTGCAGCCGGCCAGGGCGGCGAGCACCGCCGCGGCGGTGGCAGTCATGATCCACTTTTGCATGTGTCTGTCCTTGTCGATGTGAAAGTCCATGACATTCATACGCAACCGGTCTTACACCACGGTTTCCACTTGATGACGAAAACGTGAAGTGTTCAGCGTCGAGCTGACGATCGGGCAGGCGTGTCGGGTACACTCTCCGAATGACTACCGTTACGTCGGAACAACTGTTGCCAGAAGGCTTCGATGCGTTGCTCCTGGAAATACTCCAGGAGTCGCCGGACGGCACCGATGAGTTCGGGCTGATCAGACGCATCGCCCAGGAGCGGCCCGACTCGCTCTTCGCAGCGCCTGGAGCGCTGCGCGACCCTCTGAAGCTGTTCCAGCTGCATTTTCTCTTGTTCCATACGCTGTATCGATTGTCAGACACGCTGGCTGCCTCGGGAATACAAGTGCACATTCATGCGCTGCGGATCGCCATCGAGCACCGTTCGCCGTCTGCTCCCGGGCTGACGTGCACCGATCCGCTGCGCGCGTATTATCTGGACTGGTCGGAGTGGGCGAGGACTCACGAAGCAGACGTGCAACGGCTCCTGGACAGCTTCTGGCGCGGGCACCAGCAAAGCCAGCCGCCCGATGACGATGTGGATGCGGCTCTGATGCTGTTCGAGCTGGAAGCACCGGTGGATCGCACGACGATCAGGAAGCGCTACCGCCAACTGGTGAGCAAACATCATCCTGACAGAGGCGGCGATACAGAGCGTTTGCAGGCGATCAACGCCGCGTTGCTAATACTGGAACGCTATTACCCGGCGCGCTGAAGTCGCCAATCAGCCTAACCGCCCGGGTTTTCTCGGAAACGTTTTTGACTATAGTCATGGCATGGGCATGCGACATTCCGTCACAGCCCTGGCCCGGTGGGGACCGCGCGTCACCCGCCGAGCGAGAATAATAATCAGGAGGTCAGACCATGATCCATCACGTTGTGGGACTCTTCACCCATCCCGGCCAGGAGTGGCGGGACATCAAGGGCGAGGAACGCACCATCGGTCCCATGTATCTCATTCACGTTCTGGTGCTCGCCGCGATCCCCGTGGTGTCGGCGTACATCGGCACTACACAGGTCGGTTGGGCAATCGGCACTGTCGAGCCTGTGCGTCTGACTCAGGCCAGCGCGATGTACATGACCGTGCTGTCCTACATCGCCATGCTCGCAGGTGTCGTCGTGATGGGCGCCTTCATCCACTGGATGGCGCGTACCTACGATTCGACCCCCACCTTCAACGACTGCCTGGTGTTCGCCGCATATACAGCTACGCCGCTGTTCATTGCAGGCCTTTCAGCGCTCTATCCGAACCTGTGGCTGGCGATGATCGTGGGTACCGCTGCGATTTCCTATACCGTCTACCTGCTGTATCAGGGCATTCCGATCTTCATGGATATCCCCAGCGAAGAGGGTTTCCTGTTTTCCAGCTCGATTCTTGCGGTGGGCCTGGTGGTGCTGGTAGGCATGATGGCCACAGCCGTCATCTTCTGGGGCTTCGGTATCGGTCCCGTCTATCTGCGCTGAGCTTCTGCGGCAACGCAACGCCCCTTGTTGGTCTGTAAAGGCCGGCGGGGGGTGTTGTTTTTATGGCCACGGTTTACGGGTAACATAGCGCCTTTCGATCTACCCGGACTTGCCCTGCCATGACCAGCCTGAGTGTCAATCAGAACAAACTGCAAAAGCGCCTGCGTCGCCTGACTGCCGAGGCGGTCACCGACTACCACATGATCGAGGAAGGCGACAAGATCATGGTATGTCTGTCCGGTGGCAAGGATAGCTATACCTTGCTGGACATGCTGCTACACCTGCAGAAGGTCGCTCCGGTACGGTTCGAGCTGGTTGCCGTGAACATGGATCAGAAGCAGCCCGGTTTTCCCGAGCATGTTCTGCCCGCGTATCTCGAGCAGCTGGGCGTTGCGTACTACATTCTCGAGCGTGACACCTATTCAATCGTCAAAGAGAAGATTCCCGAAGGCAAGACGACGTGTTCGCTCTGCTCGCGCCTGCGCCGGGGGAATCTGTACACGTACGCAGATGAGATCGGCGCGACCAAGATGGCGCTGGGACACCATCGTGACGACATCGTCGAAACGTTCTTCCTGAACATGTTCTACGGCGGCAACCTCAAGGCGATGCCACCCAAGCTGCGCGCCGACGACGGGCGTAACGTGGTGATTCGACCGCTTGCGTACTGCAACGAAAAGGACATTGCCGCCTACGCCACCATGCGCGAATTCCCCATCATTCCTTGCAACCTCTGCGGCTCTCAGGAGAACCTGCAACGCAAGGTAGTCAAGGAAATGCTCCAGGGCTGGGAGCGTGAAACGCCCGGGCGTGTAGAAAACATCTTCCGCGCGTTGCGCCACGTCCAGCCCTCCCAGTTGGCCGATACCGCACTGTTCGACTTTGCCAACCTGCGTATCGATGACGAGGCGACACCCCGTTTCCTCAATGTCATGAATCTGTGAAGACGGATCCCGATGCGCGATTACGCCTGGCTACATGAATTCTGTCTGAATCGGTTTGGTTCGGCGGCCGCACTCGAAGCCAGCCTGCCGGTTCCGGCGTCGGACGCGACGTTGCGCACGATGCCCGACGATCGTTATCTCTCGTTGATGGCACTGCGGATCTTTCGCGCGGGCCTCAAGCACAGCCTGGTTGACGCGAAGTGGCCGGCGTTCGAAGAGGCCTTCTTCCGATTCGATCCCGAGAAAGTGGTGCTCATGGGCGGCGAACATATCGAGCGCCTGATGCAGAACCCCCGGATCATCCGTCATCTGGGCAAGCTACGCAGCGTGCCTCGAAATGCACAACTCATGCTCGATTTGCGGGAGGAGCAGGGCGGGGCCGGTGCAGCAATTGCCCAATGGCCGGTAACCGACATCGTCGGGTTGTGGCGTCTGCTGTCCCGGCGCGCGAGCCAGATGGGCGGTCTGTCGGCTCCCCGATACTTGCGTATGGTCGGCAAGGACACCTTCGTGCCCACCAACGACGTGGTTGCTGCGCTGGCAGCGCAGAAAATTGTCGACCGAGTGCCGAGCAGTCAGCGCGACCAGGCGGCAGTGCAGGCAGCGTTCAATGTGTGGCGCGAGCAAAGTGGCAGGCCGATGTGCCAATTGTCGGTAATGCTGGCCCATACAGGAAATCATTAAACAATCATTCTGATAGCAGCGGGCTTGACCCTAGCGTGCGCGTAAGGCACTGTTTTGACAGTCTCTTTCGGCCGGGGTGTGGAATGGGTGTCAGGTTTCGGCAATGCGCAGCGCTGGCGGTGATGGCACTTTTGGCGGGGTGCGCAAGCACGCCTGCACCGGTCATTGATACCGCTGCGGAGATACCGGTCAGTCAGTCGCCGATCTCGACCCTGCATGACGACGTTCTCTTCGAGGCGTTCAGCCATGTCGGTACGCCCTACCGCTACGGAGGATCCTCCCCCAGCACCGGCTTCGACTGCAGCGGCCTGATTCACTATGTCTACAACAAGGCCGCCGGGGTCACGCTGCCCCGTACCACGTCCGGACTGTATACCCTGCAGTCTGCACATCCGAAGACGCCCCTGCAGCCTGGTGATCTTCTGCTCTTTGCCACCAGCGGTCGCAAGGTCGACCATGCCGGCATCTATGTTGGCGACGGGCGATTCCTTCATGCCCCAAGCTCGGGCGGCAAGGTTCGTGTGGACAGCCTGCACGCCGGCTACTGGCAGCGCAGCTATCTTGGATCGCGACGCGTTCTGGATTGACCAGGTCGCCAGTTGGTTTGGCCGGTGCGGTTGGTCAGGTCTCGCTTCACTGCACTGCCACACGCAGCAACGTCACCCAGTTGTACGTGGCATGCGCCAGGACGCATAGCCAGAGCTGGTCATAGCGCCAGCGAAGCCATCCGAGAAACAGGCCCAGCATGCCGATCACCAGAACGCCGCCCGGGCTGTAGAAGCTGTGCAGCAGAGAGAAAATCAGTGTGGTGGCGGGAAGCGCCACCAGCAGGCCCGGCCGTGTGCGCTGCAGGCCGCGGAATAGCCAGCCGCGGAAGATCCATTCTTCGGCCATCGGCACCCAGAGCACCGCAAGCATCAGCCCGGCGAGGAATCGGCCGCCACTCAGCTCGAGTAGTGGTGTGATTGCCTGAGGCGCTGCGTTGCCCTCGGGCATCACGCCGCGGTCGGGCAACCTGATATCGATCCAGTCTGCCAGTGGGTCGGCGAGCCAGACCATCAGCACGGCACCGGCCATCCCGATCAAGGCACCGGTAACGCTCCACCGCCTGCCGAACATCCACTGCAAGGTATCGCGTGGTTGCAAGACCCGGGCGAGCCCGAGCCCGCCGAGCATGATCAGAGCGGCGAACAGGGCATCGAGAATCAGGAACTGTGTGTCGATGTGGAAATAGTGTCCCAATTCGCGCATCAGCCATCCGGCCAACTGGTGCGCAAGCAGGCCCAGTGCTGCGTAGGCTATTGCCATGCGCAGCACAATCAGCGCGTCGTCGAGCGCCGATCGGCTGGGGTCCGGTAATGCGATGAATCGACGCATCAGCTCAGGGCACGAACGCGCTCGGCGAGCCGCCCGCTATCAGCCAGTTCGACGAACTCGTCACCGAGCCTGCGACTGGCATCCATCGCCTTGCGCCAGTAGGCTTCCCGCGCTGCGTCATCGCCCATGAAGCGGGTAAAGTCCTTGCGATCCGGGAGCTTGCCGTAGGGCAGGGAGGCCAGGTATTCCTTTGACGGTGCCAGTAGCAGCACATCCTTCAGTTGCTCGCGGTCTCCCCGTCGCCAGGGCAAGGTCTTGTCGAACCAGCCCGGCACGACCCGGTCGATGAAATGCGGATACAGCACCACGCCGGGCGCCTGGTAAGGCAAGTCCAGGTGATAGTCGAGCAGGCCCCCGTCGCGATATACGCCTGGTTCCCCGCCTGGAATATCACACCCGGGGATATTGCGGACTGCCTCCATGACCATCGGAATCGAGCCGGATGCGAGCAGCGCCGGGCGCAGGTTATCGATGCGCAGCGCGACATGCCGGCTGGGAAAATCTCTCAGTTCTGCGAGAGGCGGCAGATCACGCGGGTCATGCAAGATGATGCGCTCGAAGTAACGTTTGAGATATCGACGCCCAAGCAGATTGGCCCCGATGACCCCGCCCAGCCCGATGCCGAGGCGGGAACGGGTGTCGTGCCGCAGCAGCCCCAGACAGCCGACGACCACGACGTTCAGGTGATAGAGCGGGTTGTTCAGCAACTCGGCGAAGCGGCCTTCGAGCAGCTGGTCAAGCATGTCGCCGCAGCGGCGGCTGATGTCCGCGACGCTGATGCCCTTGGGGAAGCGCTGCGTGGTATACAGCTCGCCGAGCTGACGAATACCCTCTACCGGATCCGGCAGGCACGCGGCAGCGAAGCGCCAGCTGCCGATCGAGGCACCGATCAGGCTTCTTGGTTGCTGCGCACGTGGCAGCCACTCGCCGAACAACGCCAGGTCCAGCCCCTGGATGCCAAGCGCCTTGGGGCCGCCGGCCGCTCCGGGGATCATGTGCACGTCCGCCGGACTCAAACCCTGTTCGCGGATATGCTCCAGAGCGCGCCGGCCGGCGCGCAGCGTCAGCGCGGGGGCGGCGACATGAATGGCGGTCATCGGGATATTCTCAAGCGTGTCCGGCTGCCTTTTAAGCTTGGCTTCAGCTTCGCGGTATAGGCTTTGAACGTGTCCAAAAAACCGGAGAGTTATACCATGAAAATATTGTTGCCGTTGCTGTTCCCCGTTCTGCTTGCCACCGCCGCTACCGCAGTCCAGGCAGACGATGATGTTCGGGTCGATGAGGCCACCAGGCTGCAACAGGAAGGCAAGATCCAGTCTTTCGACAGCCTTAACGAAAAGGCGCTCAAGGCGCGTGCCGGCGAGATTACCGACACCGAGCTTGAACAGGAGCATGGACGCTACGTGTACAAGGTGGAGGTGCGTGATGGGCAGGGCGTTGACTGGGATCTGGAGCTCGATGCGAGCAACGGAGAAGTTTTGCAGAATCGTCAGGACGACTGAGCGCCCGCTGGCCCGCGCCAGCCTGTTCACAGCCTTGCTGGCATTGCCATGGCTGGTGCAAGCCGGCCGCGAGGTCAGTCAGGACGAGGCCCTGCAGCTCGCCGAAGACGGCGAGCTGCAGCCGTTGCAGTTGCTGGTTGACGACGCACTTGTCCGGCATCCGGGCCGCCTCCTGGAGGCGGAGCTGGAGGCTGAGGATGGGAGGTATGTTTACGAAATCGAGATCGTGACACGCAACGGTCGCGTGATGGAGCTGGAGTACGACGGGCGTACGGGCGAGCTGCTGGAAGTGGATGAGGAAGATTGATGCGTCTGTTGCTGGCTGAAGACAACGTGGCTCTGGCCGATGCCCTCTGCTCGATGCTGCGAGCAGCCGGGTATGTCGTCGACTGGCGCACCGATGGCCGCGACGTAAAGCTGCTTGGTGAGATCGAACCCTACGATGTCTGCGTTCTCGACCTGGGCCTGCCCGGGTTGAGCGGACTGGACATCCTGCGTGCATGGAGGACGGCAGCCCTTGCGCTACCGGTGCTGGTGCTGACCGCCCGTGGCAGCTGGAGCGAACGCGTTGAAGGATTGCGCGCGGGCGCTGACGATTATCTGCCCAAGCCCTTCCATGAGGAAGAGCTGCTGCTGCGACTGCAAAACCTGCTGCGCCGCGCGAACGGTTCTCGGCCTGGCGCTCGTCTGTCCGCCGTGGGGCTTGAACTGGATGAGCAGACGCAACACGTGCGCACGGGCGAAGCCGATATCCCGCTATCCGGCGCCGAATTCCGTCTGCTGCGCTACTTCATGCTCAATGCAGGTCAGGTTCTGTCCAAGTCGCGCCTCGCCGAGCATCTCTATGACCACGACACTGAGCGTGACTCGAATGTCATCGAGGTGCTGGTCAACCATCTGCGCCGGAAATTGGGCCGGGATGCGATCGAAACCCGCCGCGGCCAGGGGTATGTGCTCAAGGGCTTGATGCCGTGAACAGTATCGGGCGGCGGCTTGGGCTGGGGCTGGTTGCCATTCTGCTGGCAACCGTCGTACTGGTCGGGCAGGGCAGCGTCTGGCTCTTCGATCGCGCCCTGCGCAGCTATCTGGAAGACGTGCTGCAAAGCCAGACGGACAGCTTGCTGGCCGCGCTCGACCCCGGCCCAGATGGGCTTTACCTGGACCGCCTGCGCATCGACCCGGATTACCAGCGACCGTTTTCCGGCCGCTATTTTGTGATCAATGCAACCGAGCGCTGGCGTTCACGGTCGCTCTGGGACCATCGACTACCGCTGGACGGTAACGGGTTGAGTGCTGACCTGGTCGATGGGCCGGGTAATCAACGACTGCTGACGCGCTCGGGCAGATATGTAGTGCACGGCGAAGCGGTGACGATCACTGTCGCGCTGGACTACACCCCGGTTCTGAACTCGCTGGCTCGCGCCCGCTGGTGGGTGTGGGGGTTGGGGGGACTGACGATTGCTCTGAGCGTTCTGCTGCAACAGACCCTCCTGCGTCGGGCGCTGGGCCCGCTGCGCCAGGCCCGGGAGCAACTGGCCGACTGGCGCAGCGGCAAGCGTGTGGCGCTGGACGAAGCAGTGCCTGTCGAATTGCGCTCTCTGGTGATGGAAATCAACCACCTCGGCAGGCAGATCGACGCGGTGCTCGAGCGGTCTCGCACCGCCCTCGGAGATCTGGGCCATGGACTGAAAACACCGCTGGCAGTGATTGAATCGACGCTCTCGCGCATGGGTGATAGTCCGTATTCCGACTCGCTGGGGCGAATGCGCGAGCAGGTTGAGGCGATGCGCAATCAGTTGCAGCGCGCATTGCAACGGGCGCGGCTGGCTCCCGAGCGGCAGGCAGGGGACCGGCTGGACCCCGGTCGGGATCTGCCGTGGCTGGTTGCCTCCCTGTCTGTGGCCCACAACGAGGGTGTGAGCATCGAACTCGATGGCGACGCCGACCGCCCCTGGCCATTCGACCGTGACGATATGCTCGAACTGGTGGGCAACCTGCTGGACAACGCCTGCAAGTGGGGCCATCGGTCAGCGAGACTCGCCTGGCATGCAGCGCCGGACGCATTCGAACTCAGCGTGGATGACGACGGCCCGGGTCTGAGCTCGGCCGAGCGTTCGCTAGCGCTGGGCCGTGGGATGCGTCTGGACGAACGTGTCGATGGGCATGGCCTGGGTCTGGCGATCGTCAGCGACCTGGTGGAGGCATACGCGGGGAGCCTCCAGCTCGATCAGTCGGAGGCGGGCGGGTTGCGAGTGAGGATCAGGCTGCCGTACCGGCAGCCTGTCACCTAGATGTGCGCAATGTCGATGTCGACCAGCAGCAGGTGCCGGCTGTCGTCGATGAACAGTCCCGAGGTCATGCAGTACTGGTTGGTGGTTGCGTCGCGATAGCGATTGGACAGTATCACACGGCTGTCTTCACCGGCTTCTGCGAGGATCTGATAGAAATACGGGCGCCACGACCAGTTGTGGTCCAGATAACGCGGATCGGCCCGCCATTGCCGGTCAGTCCATTCATAATTGGGCGAAATCTGCGTGCCATGTGCGTCGCACAGAAAACAGCGGATCAGCCAGGGATATTGCCTGGGCGAGGGAAGCTGGGTCGGCTGAGCACCACTGGCCAGCCACTCTCGCAACTCGCTGAACAGCTGGGCCAGCGAGCCGCGCAGGCTCGATAGCTTGGCGCGCTCGGCGAGCTTGTCGTGTACGTAGCGGTCGCGTAGCGCGGAAAAGGTGCCCTGAACCGCGTCGTCGGGGAGGAAGTTCTCTTTCGGCCTGGCGAACAGATAGCCCTGAACGTAGCGTGCGCCGCATTCGAGGGCGAAGTGCAATTCCGCTTCGGTCTCGACGCCCTCTGCAATGATCCAGCACCCGCTCTTTTCCGCCATGAGCGCCAGGGCGCGCACGAAGTCACCGCTGTTGCCGGTGCCACTGGCCGCCTTGCGAAACAGCTGTATGTCGAGCTTGAGGATATCCGGCTCCAGTGCCAGCACCCGGTCAAGCATCGAGTAGCCGGCGCCGAAGTCATCAATGGCGATACGGATGCCCGCCTGCCTGTAGCGCTGCACGACATCCTTGAGCTGATGAATGTCCCCCTGCAGCTCGGTAATCTCGAACACTACCTGTTCCGGCGGCAGACCGATTTCGGCCATCAGTGCCAGGCTGGGCAGGGGAGCGCCAGGTTCGAGCCGGCTTACCCACAGCGGCGAGATGTTCAGGCTCAGGAAGCCTGCCGGATTGTCCCGAAACCGTTCCAGTGCCAAACGGCGAATCGTGCGATCGAGCTCCAGCAGGTCGTCGGGGTCCACGTTCGGGTCGGTAAACAGCGGGCCGGCGCTGCGCACGTTGCCGTCGTCGTCGCGCAGGCGTGCAAGCGCCTCGTAACCGGCGATCCGGCCGGTAGCGGTATCGATCAACGGCTGGAAATAGGGCAGCGGCTGGCCGTCCATTCATATTCTCCTCAAAGGTCAGTTGCCCGCACGCAGATGCAAGATTGTAGCCAAGCAAACGAGGTAATGCTCGGCGCACGTTTCGAACGGACATACGTACGTCACGGGTCGAATCTCGCGCCACGTGACCCAGCGTGGGGCACGAGACCGCTTCGCTTGGTATGAGGTTTGCACTGCATTGGCCTCAGGGAGGTGGACATTGCGCTTCGCTGGTGCAAGGCCCTGCGGTCATCTGCCAACTCCTATGTTAACTAACTGATTTAAATCTAGAAAAATGGCTTCGTGCGTGGCGTGAAGGACAGGCTTATCTCGGGCGGAGGCACTATTTATGCCCGCCGATGGTGCGCCGGCCTTCGATCTGCTTCAGCGTGGTGCATAAACTCAGGGCATGGAACATGGAAAACCTGCAAAGCGCTGTGGACACGCTCATCCATGGTGCAAACACTCTTTTTATCCTCATGGGCGCCATCATGGTTCTGGCCATGCATGCCGGCTTTGCTTTTCTGGAGGTCGGCACTGTCCGCCAGAAGAATCAGGTCAACGCACTGTCCAAGATCATCAGTGACTTTGCCGTCTCCTGCCTGGCCTATTTCTTCATTGGCTACTGGATCGCCTACGGCGCACACTTCTTCACAGGTGCCGAGCACCTCGCGGAAAACAACGGCTATGCACTGGTCAAGTTCTTCTTCCTTATGACCTTTGCCGCTGCGATCCCGGCGATCATCTCCGGCGGCATCGCCGAGCGTGCACGATTCACGCCGCAACTCTGCGCGTCGCTGTTCATCGTCGGATTGATCTATCCGTTCTTCGAAGGGGTCGTCTGGAACGGCAATCTCGGTATGCAGGACTGGTTGCAACAGCGCTTTGGCGCAGGCTTTCACGATTTTGCCGGCTCCGTGGTGGTTCACGCGATGGGGGGCTGGCTGGCCCTTGCCGCTGTGTTGCTGCTCGGCGCCAGGCGCGGCCGATATCGTGATGGTCAGGTCGTTGCGATACCGCCGTCGAATATCCCCTTTCTCGCTCTGGGTGCATGGATCCTCACCATCGGCTGGTTCGGCTTCAACGTCATGTCCGCGCAGACCATCGATGGTATCAGCGGCCTGGTGGCGGTCAATTCACTTATGGCGATGGTGGGCGGCATCATTGCTGCGCTGGTAGTTGGTCGCTGTGACCCGGGTTTCTTGCACAACGGTCCGCTCGCGGGTCTGGTTGCGGTGTGCGCGGGCTCTGACGTCATGCATCCGCTCGGCGCACTGGTTACCGGCGTAATCGCCGGAGCGCTCTTCGTCTGGACGTTCATCCTCACCCAGAACCGCTGGAAGATCGACGATGTACTGGGTGTATGGCCGCTGCACGGGCTATGCGGCGCCTGGGGCGGTCTGGCCGCGGGGATCTTCGGCAGCAAGGCCCTGGGTGGCCTGGGTGGGGTAAGCATCGCAGCGCAGGTCGTCGGTACACTCGGCGGCATCGTGGTGGCCTTCGTAGGTGGCCTGCTGGTATACGGGCTGATCCGCGCCGTCGCCGGTATCAGGCTGAGCGAAGAGCAGGAATTTCAGGGTGCCGATCTGTCGATACACAGGATTCCTGCAGTATCTGACGACTGATCTGCTGCATAACGAAAAAGCCCGGACATGTCCGGGCTTTTTTTGGCTGCCAGACCTAGCGTAGCGTGATGGTGTAGTTGAGGATCAGGCGGTTCTCGTTGATGTCGCGGATCGCATCGGAGCGCACCATCGCGTTACGCCATTGCAAAGCCACATTCTTCAGCGGACCGGACTGGATGGTGTAGGTAAAGTCGATATCCCGTTCCCATTCGCTGCCATCGTCGGTCGTGGCGAGATCGATATCCGTGCCCTTGACGTAGCGAACCAGACCCTTGAGCCCTGGCAGGCCCAGGCCGGCAAAATCGACATCGTAGCGGGCCTGCCATGAGCGCTCGTCGGGGCGTGCAAAGTCGAGAATCTGCACATAGTTGGCGAGATAGGGATTGTTCTGGCTCAAGTAGGGGAACGAGGTATCCCCGTCGCTGTGCTGATAACCCAGCCGGAACGTATGCGCTCCGGTACCGGCCGACAACATCAGCGACTTCATCTTGTGGTCGATGGTCAGCGGTTGGTTGCCCTCATCGCTGGTGTCGAAGTAAGCGAAGTTGGCCCCCAGCGTCCAGTCCCCGACAGGCTGAGCCACGATCAGGTTGATCAGATTCTGGGCGTAAACGTCTTCAAGCTCGGCGCGCCAGAGACCCAGCGTCGAGTTGATCGGTGCGACCTTGTAAGTGCCGCCGAGATAATTGAAACGGTCCGACGACCCGCCAACGGTCGCGCCGATGTCTTCCAGGTTGCTGCTGTTGAGGTAATTGACCTGACGCAGTTGACCGGCCTGGATGTCCAGCCCCGGAATTTCACCGACACCCAGCGCCGCGCCCTTGTAGGTCTGCGGCAGGAGACGGATGTCGCTGGCCTGGGCAACCGGTACGGTAGGGATGATTCCGCCTACCTTGAGTTCGCTCTCCGAGAGCTTGGCTTTGCCGGTGAACAGGATATGGCTGTAATGATCGGGACCTTCGTCGCCGAAGCTGTTGGGCAGCAGCAGTGTGCCGGCCCGGTCGTCGGCCGAATCCAGCTTGACCCCCAGGGCTGCGTGCACGTCCAGCCCCAGCCCTTGATCCCCGTGGGTGTATCCGGTCTTGCCACGGAAGATGAAGCCCTGAGCCCATTCTTCTGCCTTGGACTGGGCGCCGGCATCCCGAAGGTCTCGATTGAAGTACAGATTACGCAGCTGCAGCGTGGCAGTCGCATCGTCGGTAAGGCTCATGGCGATAACCGGCGTACTCGGAACGGCAAGGCTAAGGGCCACAGCGGCGGCGAGGGCGTGGGGTTTCACATGCTTCATTATTGTTCTCCTGTGTGATCATGTGCGGGCCGGAGCCGAGCCGGATCGCGGAGTTCAATAAAGCATGCAAGGGCCGGGCGGGCCCTAATACATTGGTCGAACGGTCATGCTTGCGTCATCGCGCTGTCATCTTCGCCATCGCCTTCCTTGGCCGTGAAAAGGCCGGTCTTGAGCATTCGCGCACTGGGGCGGCGGGTTCCGCAGTCCGGCGCCCCGGTCTGTTAGACATTAGTCGCATGTCACATGCCGTTGGCGAACGCCGGGTCACTCATGTCGATCTGCGCACGGACAGGCTTGAGCGCTTCGGCATAGCGCAGCAGCACGTCGAGGTTGTATTCGAGGCGCGCGCGCACCCGACGATCATCCTCGGAGACCGGCTCAGGCATGTTCATTACCTGCTCCACACCCCTGACGATCAGATGCTCCGGTATATAGCAGAGCCGGCAGTTCTTGTAGCTCGAGGCGCGCAGTTCGCTGATCGGATAGGCACCACCGACGCCGGCCGAAACGCCCGTGAGCATCGCAGGCTTGTGGGCCAACTGTGTCTTGCTCGCATACAGGAAAAAATTCTTGATGGCGGGGCTGGCCATGCCGTGATACTCGGGCGAGAGGATCACCAACGCGTCAGCGCGGGTCAGCTGTTTTTCGAACATCCCCCACGGGCCTACGTCGTCCGCCGGCCACAGCGGCAGTGGATAGCTGCCCAGGTCAATCACGGCAATGTCGTCCAGCGGAAGCGCAAAACGCTGATGCAGCGTCTGCCTGATGAATCGTGCGACCTTGGCTGTCTGGCTATTGCTACGGTTGCTGCCTGCCACAATGGCGATCTTGAGCATGCTGTTCCTCCTCTTTTGGGTCGATGCTAATCGCCCCTGGGGGCGGTTAACAGCCGAAAAAGCCGATCAAACCTATCAAAGGCAGCCAGCGACCCGGATGGTGCTTTTTGACAGCCGCGCAGGCTTGCTTCAGAGTACGCGCCCTTCGGCCGACTGGCCCCAATTCGAGGATCGAGATCGATGAATGCCGTGGTTGCCGCCGTCGCGGTGATGTTGGTTCTGAGTTTGTGTCGGGTGCACGTGGTCGTTGCGCTGATCATTGGCGCGGTTACCGGCGGGTTGTTGGGCGGGCTGGGACTGGAGGCGACTCTGGAAGCGTTTCAGGATGGCCTGGGCAAGGGCGCCAATGTGGCCCTGAGCTATGCCTTGCTCGGTGCATTTGCGGTGGCCATTGCCAAGTCAGGGCTGGCCCACGTTGTGGCTGACAAGGCGCTTGGGCTGGTCAACAGCCGAGCGCAGGACGGTCACGGGATGCTCAAGGGGTTGCTGATTCTGGTGCTGGGCGGGGTCGCCGTATCGTCGCAGAACATCCTGCCGATCCACATCGCGTTCATCCCGCTGCTGGTACCACCGCTGCTCTATGTGATGGGGCGTCTGAATCTCGACCGTCGTCTGGTGGCCTGCGTGCTGACGTTCGGCCTGATCACGCCCTACATGTTCCTCCCGGTAGGCTTTGGCGGCATTTTTCTGAACGACATTCTGCTGGCCAACGTGACCGAGAGTGGAGCGGATGTCGCAGATGTAAACGTGATGACGGCCATGGGGCTGCCTGCGCTGGGCATGCTGCTGGGACTGCTGGTGGCGATCTTCTTCACCTATCGCAACCCGCGCCACTACGACACGGCCAGCGTCGGTCAGGCGGACACGGTACACAATGCTTCTCGGCCGCGGGCATTGCTGGTTGCGCTGGTGGCCATCGTCACCGCGTTCGTCCTGCAGCTGTGGCTCGACTCAATGATTATCGGTGCATTGGCAGGCTTCGTGATCTTTTCTGTATCTGGCGTGGTGCGCTGGAAAGAGGCGGATGACGTGTTCACCGAGGGGATGAAGATGATGGCGATGATCGGCTTCATCATGATCACCGCTGCGGGGTTCGCCGAAGTGATGCGGGCGACCGGCTCGATTCAGACACTGGTGGATGGTTCGGCCGAGCTGATTGGTGGCAACAAGGCGCTGGCAGCGTTGCTGATGCTGTTGGTCGGACTGTTGATCACCATGGGCATCGGGTCGTCTTTTTCGACCATTCCGATCATCGCAGCCATCTACGTCCCGCTGGCCATGCAGCTTGGCTTCAGCCCTCTGGCTATAGTTGCTCTGGTGGGCACTGCCGCTGCGCTGGGTGATGCCGGCTCACCGGCGTCGGATTCGACGCTCGGGCCAACTGCAGGCCTCAATGCTGACGGTCAGCACAACCATATCTGGGATACGGTTGTGCCGACCTTTCTGCATTACAACCTCCCGCTGCTCGCGTTCGGCTGGCTGGCAGTGATGGTCCTCTGATCAGCGTTCCCCGGTCGACGGCGTCATCTCCTCCTTGGAGAAGTCGTCGACTTCGATAACGGCACGGCGCGCACTGTGCGCCTGCCGGATCACATCGGCATCTTCCTTGGTGATGATGTCCGCGGCAATCGCCACGGCCAGCATGTCTGCGTCATTGTCGTAAGCGAGATTGCCTTCCTTGATAGAGCGGGCCATGCGCTTCTCGACTGCGTCAGCCTGGATGACCTTTTCCAATGCGTGATTGAGCAGACCGGTAACATCGTTCGGGTCGTTGCTGCGGAAGCAGCCTGCGATCAGGCGGTCACGCGCCGCGCCAGGCGTCATCAGCCGGCGGGCCACTTCCGCGCCGATGCGGTCGGACGGCGGCGTCACCTGCCGGCCCAGCGGCATGACCAGAATCCGCAGCAGCACCCCGGCCCAGCGCAGCGGGAAATTGCGCAGAATGTCGTCCATCGCCTCCTCGCAGCGGGCCAGTGCATCGCGAACGCTCCATTCCAGAAACGGCAGATCCTCGTCGGGACGGCCCTGGTCTTCAAAGCGCTTGAGTGCCGCGCTGGCCAGGTACAAATTGCTGAGCATGTCGCCGAGGCGCGCAGAGAGACGCTCACGGCGTTTGAGTTCGCCGCCCAGCACTAGCATCGTGGTATCGGCGAGGGTTGCGAAGCACGCGGACAACCGCGATATGTGGCGGTAGAAAAAACGGGTTTCCACATGCTCCGGCACGCTGGCCAGGGCGCCCCCGGTCAATCCCAGCAATAGACTCGCTGCAGCGTTGCTGGTAGCGAAGCCAACGTGCTCGAACAGCAGCCTGTCGAAGCGGCGCAGTCCGCGCTCACGATCCTCGTCCTGGGTCGCCAGCATTTCGTCCAGAACATACGGATGGCAGCGGATGGCGCCCTGGCCGAAGATCATCATGTTGCGAGTGAGAATGTTGGCGCCTTCGACGGTGATGGAGATGGGCACCGACTGATAGGCACGGCCCAGATAGTTCTTCGGGCCCATGCAGATGCCCTTGCCGCCGTGTATGTCCATGGCATCGTTGATGCACTGGCGCATGCGTTCGGTGAGGTGATACTTGACCACCGCCGACAGTACCGACGGTTTCTCGCCCAGATCGACCGCACCCGCCGTCATGGCCCGGGCGGCGTCCATGATGTAGGTGTTACCACCGATCCGCGCGAGTGCCTCCTGCACACCTTCGAATTCGCCGATCGGCAGGCCGAACTGCTGACGGATGCGGGCGTAGGCGCCTGTCGTCATGCTGGCCATCTTCGCGGCGCCGGTGCTACCGGCAGGCAGAGAGATCGAACGGCCCACGGACAGACAGTTCATCAGCATGACCCAGCCCTGGCCGATCATGTCCTGTCCGCCGATCAGGTAGTCCATGGGAATGAAGACGTCCTTCCCGGAGTTTGGCCCGTTCATGAATGCCGCATTGAGCGGGAAGTGCCGACGACCGATATCGACGCCGGGGGTGTCCGTGGGGATCAGCGCCAGGGAGATTCCGAGCTCTTCCTGATCGCCGAGCAGGTTGTCCGGATCGAATACCTTGAATGCCAGCCCCAGCAGTGTGGCCACCGGGCCGAGGGTGATATAGCGTTTTTCCCAGGTGACGCGCAGTCCGAGGACCTCTTCGCCCTGCCAGTGTCCATGGCAGACGATGCCACGGTCGGGCATGGCCCCTGCATCGGAACCGGCCTCCGGCGAGGTAAGGGCGAAGCAGGGCACTTCCTGCCCGGCGGCAAGGCGCGGAAGGTAATGATTTTTCTGTTGCTCGGTGCCGTATTGCAGCAGCAGTTCGGCCGGGCCCAGCGAGTTGGGGACCATGACCGTGGAACCCAGATCACCACTGCGGCTTGCCAGCTTCATGACGATCTGCGAATGCGCATAGGCGGAAAACCCCTTGCCGCCGAACTCGGTGGGGATGATCAGACCGAAGAACCCGTTACTGCGCACGAAATCCCACACGTCCTCCGGCAGATCCTGCAGGTGCGTGGTGAGCTCCCATTCACTGGTCATGCTGCAAAGCTGCTCGACGGGACCGTCGATGAAGGCCTGCTCCTGCTCGGTCAGCTGCGGTTTCGGGTAGTCATGAAGCTGCGTCCAGTCCGGCCGCCCACTGAACAGCTCACCGTCCCACCACACGGTGCCCGCGTCGATGGCTTCCTTTTCGGTATCCGACAGGGGAGGCAGCACTTTCTGAAACCACTTGAAGAGAGGAGCGCTGATGTTGTCTCGACGCCAGTCCGCCATGTTGAGCGGAATCGCCAGACCAAGAAACACAGCCCAGAGCAGCAGCATGATCAACCAGTGGGTCGGGCTGAACAGCGTCATTGCCAGAAGATAGAGACCTACCACCAGACAGCCATTGAGCAAGCCGCTGCGTACGTAGGCCAGTCCTGCCAGACAGAAAAACAAACCGATCAGCCAAACCAGCGTGACCATTGCGCGCTCCTTTCGTCATTTTTGCTTGTAACCAGCATAGTCGCTTTGGTCGCAAGCATCGAAGGAGGCAGGAAAGAAAGCGGGCGCCAGAGGCGCCCGCGGTACTGCGGTGTCGATCAGTGTTCGATGTGATCCAGATCGTAACGGATGGTCTTGCCGGCCATGTAGTAATGGAAGCAGGCCCATACGTTAACGAAGGCGGCGCCGATCAATGCATAGCGCAGACTTTCGATGCCCACCGCATCGCGCATCAGGTCGCTGACAATGCCGATCAGCTGCGGACCGAAGCCCAGACCGAACAGGTTCAATACCAGCAGCATGATGGCCGAGGCGAGCGCGCGGCTACGCAGCGGAGTAAGACTCTGGATCATGGCGAAGCTGGGCCCGAGGTAGAATGCGCCCAGGAACACGGCCGGCATGTAGCAGACCAGCGCCCAGAAGGTGCTGTCGACCAGATAGAAAGCAATGATGAACGGAATGGCGAGAAACTTGGCTACGCCGACGATCCAGGCATTCCAGGCCATGTTCCGCGCAGCGGCCTTGTCGGCCAGCATGCCGCCGATCCAGGCGCCCAGGCCCCCGACGATGCCCATGACCGGACCGAGGAACAGACCGACCTGAGTGGCGGTGAGGCCGTGGTTGCGGATCAGGAACGCGGGGTTCCAGACGATGGTGCCATAGCCGACCAGCGCGGTCAGGGTCACCCCTATGACGACGTGGCGGGTGGTTCGTACGCGCCAGAGGACGGCGAAACCTTTCTTGATATCGACCTTGCCGCGCGGTGGCGGTGGAACCCCGTCGGCGAAGCCGCGCGGTGGTTCGATCATGGTGAAGCGCACCAGCAGGGCGATCAGCAGGCCAGGCAGACCAACCACGAAGAACGCTGCCCGCCAACCCCAAGCATCTGCCACGAAGCCGCCGACGAGAAAGCCGATCATGATCCCGAAATACACGCCCAGGGCGTAGATCGACATGGCGCTGGAGCGCTGCTCTTTCGGATACAGGTCCGACAGCATGGAGTGCGACGGTGGGCTGGAGCCGGCTTCCCCGATGCCGACACCGATACGTGCGATGGCAAGCTGCCAGAAGTTCTGGGCCAGACCGCAGACCGCGGTCATCGCACTCCAGATGGCAATGGACCAGGCGATGATGTTGCGACGGTTGGACCGGTCGGCAATGACCGCGATCGGGATACCCAGGGTGGCGTAGAAGAGGGCAAAGGCGATGCCTGACAGGAAGCCCAGCTGGGTGTCCGACAGAAGCAGATCGGCCTTCAGTGGCTCGATCAGGATCCCGACGATATTGCGGTCAACGTGACTCGAGGTGTAGGCAGCGACGAGCAGAATAAGAGCGTAGCGGCGATAAGCTGGCGTAATGCGGCGAGCGATGTCCTCGTCGAACCCGCCCGGGGGTGAATCTGGCGTTTGGGCCATGACATTCTCCGGTGTCGTTGTTTTTGTGAACACGAGAATAGGGGCTCGGATGAAGCGGAACAACGGACCGGCGAGTCACATTTGTAGCAATTTTGTAAGTGCGACCGGTCGCCGCAGCGGAGCATCGGTTGTCATCCAAGGGGTTGAAAACCGGTCCGTTGGCCCCATTGAGATGGGTCACCATCGGCAAGTGAGTGATGCATGACAGCGGCGATCAGTATTCAGGGGCTGACCAAGACCTACGGCAACGGGTTCACCGCGTTGCGTGGGATCGATCTGGAAGTGAAGCAGGGCGATTTCTTTGCATTGCTCGGGCCCAACGGGGCCGGCAAGTCGACCACCATCGGCATCCTTTCCTCGCTGGTCAACAAGACGGCAGGTACGGTGCGCGTATTCGGACACGACATTGACTCCGATCTGATGGCTGCCAAGCGCTGCATCGGCGTGGTGCCGCAGGAATTCAATTTCAGTCAGTTCGAGAAGACCTTCGACATCCTCGTCAATCAGGCTGGTTACTACGGGATTCCGCTGCGCCAGGCGCGCGAACGTGCCGAGCATTACCTGAAGCGCCTCGGCCTGTGGGACAAGCGGGACGTACCCTCGCGCATGCTGTCTGGCGGCATGAAGCGCCGGCTGATGATTGCTCGCGCGCTGATTCATGAGCCCAAGCTGCTGATACTGGATGAGCCCACCGCAGGGGTCGACATCGAGATTCGCCGGTCGATGTGGCAGTTTCTGCAGGAGATCAATGCGCAGGGCATCACTATCGTACTGACCACGCACTATCTGGAGGAAGCCGAACAGCTCTGTCGGCACATCGCGATCATCGATCAGGGTCGCATCATCTACAACACCAGCATGCGCAAGTTGCTCAAGGAGCTGCACGTCGAAACCTTCCTGCTCGACACCCGTGACACACTCACGGCTGCGCCGCTGCTGGACGGCTTCCCGTGCGCGCTCGCCGACGAGCACACCCTTGAAGTGCAGGTGGAGAAGGAGCAGGGGCTCAACCAGCTGTTCGTCGAGCTTGGACGACACGGAATCGAGGTGCTCAGCCTGCGCAACAAGAGCAATCGCCTGGAAGAACTGTTCCTCGCGCTGGTCGATGACAACGCAGAAAAGGGAGCGCAGGCATGACCTATTGGCGCAACAGCTGGATCGCGTTTACCACCATCCTGAACAAGGAGATCCGCCGGTTTACGCGCATATGGCCGCAGACGCTGCTCCCCCCGGGCATCACCATGGCGTTGTACTTCGTCATCTTCGGCAATCTGATCGGCAGTCGGATCGGCACCATGGACGGTTACGAGTACATCGATTACATCGTGCCGGGCCTGATCATGATGTCGGTCATCACCAACAGTTACTCGAACGTGGTCTCGAGTTTCTTCAGTACCAAGTTCCAGCGTTCCATCGAGGAGTTGATGGTTGCCCCTGTCTCGCCCCATGTCATCCTGCTCGGATACACCTTCGGAGGGGTTGCCCGAGGCCTGGCCGTGGGGTTCATCGTCACCCTCATGTCGCTGTTCTTCACCCGCCTGAACGTCCAGCACATCGGTCTGACCATAGCCGTGGTGTTCTTCACCTCGCTGGTGTTCTCGCTGGGCGGCTTCATCAATGCGGTGTATGCACGCACCTTCGATGATATCTCGATCGTTCCGACCTTCGTGCTTACGCCGCTGACCTACCTGGGCGGTGTGTTCTACTCGATCAACATGCTCCCCGAGTTCTGGCAGGGCGTGTCGCTGATCAATCCGATCCTGCACATGGTTAACGCGTTCCGCTACGGCATACTGGGCGTTTCCGACATCCCCATCGCTACCGCGCTGATCCTGATGGCCGTGTTCATTGCGGTGCTGTACGGCTACAGCTATCGGCTGCTGGTGCGTGGCACGGGCATGCGTCAGTAAGTCTGGGGGCCGGGCCCGGCTCAGGCGGCCATCCGCCGCAGGGGTCGGGAAGTCTGATTCAGCCGCCGGACAATAACTAGCCTGAAGGTCGCCCGACGGGTATCCTGCCGCTCTGATCGAAGGGAGACCCGTCATGTCGCAACAGCATCCGGCCGAGCAATCGCCTCTTGGAAAATCCAGCGCGTACGTCAGCGTGTACACGCCGTCGCTGCTGTTTCCGATCGCGCGCGCGCCGAAGTGGCAGGAGCTTGGCCTGGACGCGGACCAGCTGCCGTTTCATGGAGCCGACATCTGGAATTGCTATGAACTCTCCTGGCTGAATCCGTCCGGCAAGCCCGAGATCGCTGCAGCCGAGTTCATCTTCCCGCTGCGCGGCGGCCGAATCGTCGAATCCAAGTCCTTCAAGCTGTACCTCAACTCGTTCAACCAGACCGTGTTCAGCGACCGGCGCGAAGTGTTGCGCACACTGGAGTCGGATCTGTCTGTCGCCGCTCAGGGGCCGGTCATGGTACGCCTGATGAACATGGGACAGTTGCACCAGTTGGGTATGGGGCAGATGCCCGGAACCTGCCTGGACGATCTGGATGTGAAGATCGATCAGTACGAGTACAACCCCGGCCTGCTGCAGCTGGCGGCATCCGGTGAGGTCGCTCGCGAGCATCTGTTCAGCCATCTGCTCAAGTCCAACTGTCCGGTCACCGGACAGCCTGACTGGGCGTCGGTATCGATCCGTTATGCGGGGCAGCGTATCGACGGCGCGAGCCTGTTGCGTTACCTGGTTTCGTTCCGACAGCACTCTGACTTTCACGAACAGTGCGTCGAGCGGATTTTCTGTGACCTGCAGAGTCTGTTGGGGAAGAACGCCGAGCTGACGGTATATGCCCGGTATGTCCGGCGTGGCGGTCTGGATATCAATCCCTACCGCTCGACCGAGCCGGGCATGCCGGAAAACTTCAGGCTGGCCAGGCAGTAGCGAGGCGTCTCATACGCCGATGTCGACCAGGGTCTGCATGACGCTTCGCAGCGTGCCGGCTACACGCGGGTGACTGGCCTCGAAGCGCTCGACCATTAGATTGACTCCATCGACGAGCGTCGGGTCTGCTTCCGCTTGTTCCTGTGCCTCCATGGCGATTACCCGTGCCTCCAGGTTGGTAGCAAGTTCCTGAAGCGACTGGCGCTCCTCGGGGGTTAACGGCGCTTCCGGATCAGTCAGGGTTTCCTGCAAGTGCTCGAGCTGTACTTTCAGACGGTTGGCTGGCATGGATGGCTCCTTCAAGCGAGAATTCTGCCCCCACTATAGCCGTTCGCAGTGCCTGGCGTCGCTGCGAAGCAATGGCTCCGGTACATCCCTGCGGCCATGCCGGCTTTCGATATCGTCAAGGCAGCCGGGTAGTTCCGAAATGCCGTCGATCACATAATGCGCGCCTGCGTTCATCAAGCGCACGGTCGCCGCCATGCGTAGCCTGTCCTGCTCCAGAGGCAGATGTTTGTTCCAGTCGCTCAGATCGATGCCCGGCAAGAGTCCGCCCAGTGCGATGCCGACCGTCCAGAATCCGGCATTCAAACCGGCTGCCACGCCTTCCAGCGAAGCCGTGACGAACAGGCAGCGCCGTAGTTCGGTTGCGCCGACGCGCAGGGCGGCGTGAACTGGCATGTCGGGAGAGGGCAGAGGACGCTCGTCGCGGCCAGGTGGTACCAGCAGGAGCGGACGCCAGCTGTCCAGGCCATGCTTGAGCGATGCGTTGGACGCCCACCGGTCGACGCTGCTGTCGATGATTGCCACCGGCACGTCGAGGCTGAGCAGGTGGTCAAGGGTGGACTGCGTGTGCTCGAACAGGCGTACGGGTGGCGGGGAGTCTGAAATCACAGGCCTGAGCAGCGTGCCGACGAGGTCAAAGACCACAGCCTGAATGGAAGTGGCTGGCATGGCAGACTCCTTCTGACGGTTTTGCTGCAGTGTGCGTCAACCGCGTGACCGTTTCGTGACAGCGCCGTGCACCCTGTCTTGTTGTGAAAACGCGGCGCCCGTTAGAGAATGTCTGCCGGCGTGTCGAGCGCCTCACTATTACGGAGAGCCTGATGAACCTGTGCAAGCGCGTCCTGTCGTTCTGTCTGCTTGGTGGAGCCGGTATTCTTGCCGCCGTCCCTGCTCACGCCCAGGAGGGATTCGACGATTATTCGGAAAGCCAAGCCAATCCCGACCCGTGGGAGCCAGTCAACCGGGCGGTTTTCAGCTTCAACGACACCGTGGACCGGTTTACCCTCAAGCCCGTCGCGCAGGCCTACGATAAGGTCGTGCCGGAGCTGGTGAATGACGGCGTGAGTAATTTCTTCGCCAACCTCGGCGAGCCGAAGAATTTGGTCAACGACGTGCTGCAGCGCAAGTTTCATGATGCGGGCGTCGATACGGCACGCTTTCTGTTCAATACCACGCTGGGTGTAGGTGGCTTGTTCGACGTCGCAACCCGGATGGGTCTGCGACGCAACGATGAAGATCTCGGGCAGACACTGGGCAGCTACGGTGTGCCGAGCGGCCCGTACGTCGTACTACCGCTGCTGGGCCCATCGACCCTGCGTGACGGCCTGGTACGGATTCCGGAAGGGTTTGCCGGTTATACCTATCCCGATCAGGTCGACCATGTGCCGACGCGCAATACCGCCTTCGGGATGGACATGGTCGATACCCGCGCGGCGCTGCTCGGGCAGGAACGTCTGATCCGCGGAGACCGCTACGTATTCATTCGCAACGCCTATCTGCAGAATCGTGAATACAAGGTCAAGGACGGCGTCGTCGAAGACGAATTCTGAAGGCGGTCGGCAGCCCGGGTTCAGCCCAGGCTGTCGAAGCGTATTCCGAGCGTGAACCGGCCGGATTCATCCTGAGCGCAGCGCAGCACGCTGCCCCTGGCCTGAAGGCCTGGCAGATGCGGATTGGGTGAAGGGATGGCGACCTCGACCGCAGTCCCCACGGCCACTGCCTGATGGGCAGTGGCCTGCATGCCCTGACTGGATAGATCGTGGCACTGCACGGTCAGCACCTCGCCAAGCTCCGGCAACTTCAATCTGGCCGTCGCTTCCACCTGCATCCGCATGAAGTCGCGTTTTTCGTCATACTGCTGGTCGTGAAATGACATGACCTTCTCCCTAGAATGCCCGCTCGGGCTGACGTGATGCGCCCCCTCATGCTAGTGGGAGCACCATTGCGTTACAAGCGTATGGTGCTGCCGGGAACGGTTGCCTGTGCGCACGTATGGGAGTACTGTTTGCCCCCAATATAAGGTCGGCTCGCCCGGCGACATACAAACACACCCCTGTGACCGCGAAATGCCTGATACCGCGGTAATGACGTAGGGACTCTATGCAGCTTCCTGGCACGACATTGCTGGTAATTGATGACGACGCAGCAGTCCGTGAGCGCGTCGCCACCTCGCTGGAAGAAAGTGGTTTCAATGTTCTGCAATCGGGGCTTGCCACCGACGGGCTGGCGTTGCTCGGTCGGCAGCGTCCCGACCTGGTACTGTGCGACCTGCAAATCTCCGACATGAGCGGCTTCGAGCTGCTACGCCAGATCACCGAACGTGATCCGGACATGCCCGTGATCGTCGTGTCCGCCGCAGGTAGCATGGGCGATGTGGTAGAAGCCCTGCGCCTGGGCGCGAGCGATTATCTGATCAAGCCGGCCGATTCGGCTGTCATCGAGCACGCCGTGCGTAGATCGCTGGACCGTGCCAGCCTGCGTCTCGAAAATCAGCGCATTCGCGAACGCCTCGAGCGGGTCAACCGCGAACTCGAGCATCATCTCAAGGAGCTGAAGGACGATCAGGCCGCCGGGCGGCAGGTGCAGCTGAACATGCTGCCGGCTTCGCCGTGGAATAGCGGCGAATACCGGCTCGAACATCGGATCATTCCTTCGCTCTACCTGTCCGGCGACTTCGTCGACTACTTCCGGGTATCGGACACACAACTTGGCTTTTACCTTGCAGACGTCTCCGGTCACGGCGCTTCCTCGGCGTTCGTCACGGTTCTGCTGAAGTTCATGACGACGCGTCTGATGTATGAGCAGCGCAAGCAGGACACGTCCGGCCCCGTCGCTTTCAAGCCGTCGGATGTGCTCGGTCACATCAATCGCAGCCTGATCGCCTGCAAGCTGGGCAAGCACGTGACCATGCTTGGCGGTGTGATCGACGAGGCCACTGACACCTTGACCTACAGTATTGGCGGCCACTTGCCGCTGCCTGTGTTGTACGCGGACGGTCAGGCGCGGTATCTGCTGGGCAAGGGTCGCCCGGTCGGTCTGTTCGAGGATGCCAGCTACGAAGACCATCAGATCGAGCTGCCGGAGCGGTTCAGTCTCACTCTGTGTTCGGATGGTGTGCTCGATTGTCTGGAAGGGGCTACGCTTAGGGAAAAGGAACAGCGTCTGCCCGCTCGGGTTGCCGAGGCCGGTGGCGAACTGCGTCGCTTTATGGAGCGGCTGGGTCTGGATGCGTCCAGGCCCATGCCGGACGACATTTCAGTCTTGGTGCTTAGCAGGAACCCGGCATGATGAGTACCGGCAAGATCCAGTTCGCGGAAGCGGAGGGAACCTTCGTCCTCAAGTTCATTGGCGACGTGAGGCTGACGCTCTGCGCGGCGCTGGATGCCTACATTGAAAAGATCTTCAGCGCCCTGACGTTCGAGTCGATCATCATTGACCTGACTGAAACCGAGGGCATAGACAGCACGTCTCTGGGTCTGCTCGCGAAACTGTCGATCCTGTCCAAGCAGAAGGTCGGTCTGTTGCCGACCCTCGTTTCCGATCACGAAGACATGAACCGACTGCTCTACAGCATGGGATTCGATCAGGTGTTCAACATTGTTTCCAAGGCCGCCCCGAGCAATGCGGAGCTTGAGGATCTGCCAGGCCAGATCCTTTCCGAGGAGCTGGTGCGCGACAAGGTGCTGGAGGCTCACCGCATTCTGATGAACCTCAACGAGAACAATCGCGAAGCCTTCCGTGACCTCGTCAGTTCGCTGGAATCAGGCCGCTGACGCCGCCCGTTCCGCCATGACTTTCTCCAGCCTGATCTGATCGGCCGCGAAGGTGCGGATGCCCTCCGCGAGCTTTTCCGTGGCCATCGCATCCTCGTTGTGTTCCCAGCGGAACGTTTTCTCGTCGAGCTGCTCGAGGGCGTCTTCGCAGCCGCTGGTGAGCAGGGGAGAGGGCTTGAGTTCGCCCTGCTCTTCGGCGAGCTGGGTGAGCAAGGCTGGGCTTATGGTCAAGCGATCGCAGCCGGTAAGCGCTTCGATCTGCCCGATGTTGCGAAAGCTCGCGCCCATCACCACTGTTTCGTACAGGTGCTGCTTGAAGTAGCGGTAGATGCGCGCGACAGACTGTACGCCCGGATCGTCGACGCCACTGAAATCACGCCCATCCCGCTGCTTGTACCAGTCATAGATGCGGCCGACGAAAGGCGAGATCAGAAACGCGCCGGCGTCCGCGCATGCCTGTGCCTGAGCGAACGAGAACAGCAGCGTCAGGTTGCACTGTATGCCTTCCTTCTCCAGTTCACGCGCGGCTTGGATACCTTCCCAGGTGGAGGCGATCTTGATCAGTACGCGATCCCGGGTGACGCCGAATTGCTCGTATCGCTCGATCAGATTGCGGGCCTTGTCGAGAGTCGCAGCCCGGTCAAAGGACAGTCGGGCGTCAACCTCGGTCGACACCCGGCCCGGTACGAGCTTTACAATCTCGCTGCCAAGGGCGACCGAAAAGTGGTCGCATGCCTCGGCTACCGGATTGGCGCTGGTCTTTGCCCGTGCGATGGCGTCGTCGAGAAGGTGATGATAATCGGCCTGACCGGAGGCTTTGAGCAGGAGGGACGGGTTGGTGGTTGCGTCCTGGGGGCGGAGCTTTTCAATCGCCTGGATGTCGCCCGTGTCGGCAACGATCAGGGTGTGCTGCTTGAGGCTGTCTAGTTTGCTTGTCATCGGTAGGGTCATGTCAGTGGGTATGTCCTGACCTTACCTCAGCGCCGTCAGGCGGGGCAATCCCGCTGCTCCAGACGGGCATTCATCGCGGCAGTCAATTCATCATAGAGTGCAAGCGGGTCGTGGCAACGGTGAATCTCGCTGCTCAGCTGGCGACGGAAATGTCGGGCACCGGGCAGACCCTGGAAGAGCCCCAGCATATGTCGGGTGATGTGGTGCATCTGACCACCCTGATCAAGGTGCCGCACTATGTACGGGCGCATGGCGTGCAGTACCTCTATGCGACCGGGCGCCGGAGAGGTATCGCCGAACGCCAACTGGTCGATGGCGGCAAGCAGGTACGGATTGTGATACGCCTCCCTACCGACCATGACGCCATCAACGTGCCCGAGCGCTTCCTGCATGCTGGCCAGCTCGGTGAACCCGCCATTGATGATTATTTCGAGTTGGGGAAAGTCGCGTTTGAGTTGATGCACGACTTCGTAGCGAAGGGGTGGGATGTCCCGATTTTCCTTCGGTGAAAGACCCTCGAGGATGGCGATGCGCGCATGGACGATGAAGGTGTCGCAGCCGGCTTCATGAACGGTGGCGACGAAGTCATGCAGCTGTGCATAGCTGTCCCGCCCGTTGATGCCGATGCGGTGCTTGACGGTGACGGGCAGGGAGCAAGCGTCCAGCATCGCCTTGACGCCGTCGGCAACCAGTTCGGGATGGGCCATGAGGCAGGCGCCGATCAGGTTGTTCTGAACCCTGTCGCTGGGGCAGCCTACGTTCAGATTCACCTCGGCGTAGCCATACCGTTCGGCAATCGCCGCGCACTGGCCCAGCTCCATCGCATTGCTCCCGCCGAGCTGCAGCGCCAGCGGCTGTTCAGCGGCAGTAAAACCCAGCAGCCTCTCACGATCGCCGTTCAGAACGGCTCCGCTGGTGACCATCTCGGTGTAGAGCAGGGCATGCCGGCTGATAAGACGAGCGAAGTAGCGGTAGTGCCGATCGGTCCAATCCATCATTGGCGCCACGCAGAAGCGCCGGGACGGGCCGGGGCGGCGAAGAGGGGGCGTATGGGCTGAGCGTGGCATGGCGTGTCCGGCGGGTCGACAAACAGCCGGCTATTTTGCCTGATCGCGCCAGCGGTGCAACCACGGACCGATCAGTGAAAGCGACGCCCGGGTGGGCGTCGCTCATGAGGGATCAGGTACGGAAGCGGCTTACCAGTCCGTCGATCTGCTGACCGAGCTGCGCAAGATGCTGGCTGGCCTGCGCGGTCTGCTGGGCGCCGTCAGTGGTCTCCCGAGCCAACTCCGCTGCCTCGGTCACGTTGCGGTTGACGTCTTCGACTACGGTCGACTGCTGCGTGGTTGCGCTGGCAATCGAGGCATTGAGCGCCACCATCTGCTGCATGGACTGGGCGATGAGGTCCAGCGCCTCACCAGCAGCATTGGCCTGCTCGACGCTCAGCTCGGAGTATCGGCTGCTTTCGTTGATCACGTTGACCACGGTCTGCGTGTTGGTCTGCAGTTTGGTGATCATGTTGTGAATTTCTTCGGTCGACTTCTGCGTGCGTTGAGCGAGGTTGCGTACTTCATCCGCTACCACAGCGAAGCCGCGACCCATCTCACCGGCGCGTGCCGCTTCGATTGCTGCGTTCAGGGCGAGCAGATTCGTCTGCTCGGCAATGTTGCGGATCACGTCGAGCACCGAGGTGATCTCGTTCGCATCGGTGGACAGCGTTTCCATGTGGGCAACCGCGGTCTTGACGCTGGTCGACAGGTGACCGATCTGTTCGATGGTACGGGTGACCTGGGTACGCCCGTTGTTGGCGCCTTCGTTGGCGTTTTCTACTTCCTGGGCAGCGGCGTTGGCGTTCTGCGCGACGTCCTGGACGCCGTAGGTGATCTCGTTGATCGCTGTGGCCATCAACTCCATCCGCTCCGATTGCCGGGTCATGTCGCGCAGGCTGTTGTTGCTGATACCGTCGAGCTGCTGGCTGGCGCTGATCAGCTGGCGGGCACTGTCACCCAACTGCTGGACCAGGCTGCGCAAGTTGCCGGTGAACTGATTGAAATGACGGGCGATGAGCGACAGTTCGTCATGAGCGTCGTCGTCCAGTTTGCGGGTCAGGTCACTTTCGCCGCTGGCGATGTTGCGCATCGCCTCGACGATACGGTTCAAAGGTTGCGAGATACTGGTGCCGATGATGTACAGGATGATGACCATGATCACGATCAGCCCAAGCACGATGGCCGACGACTGCAGGGCCTGCTGCACCACCTTGGCGCGCATGTCATCCAGAAAGATCCCGGTGCCGACCATGTAGCCCCACGGGGTAAAGTGCTTGAAAGCGGCAAGCTTTCGGGACCCGGGGTCTTCCCCGGGCGTCTGGCCGGGCTTGGCCCAGCTGTATTCGAAACTGGCTGTGCCTTCCTTGCGCGCCAGTGCCACCATTTCCTTGATCACCGATACGCCATGCTGGTTGTTCATGGTCGAGAGGTCGGTGCCCTCGGTCTGGGGTGCGAAGGGGTGCATGATCATGATGTTGTTCATGTCATTGATCCAGAAGTACTCGTTGCCGCTGTAGCGCAGCCCGCGCAGGGCGGTGAGGGCTTGCGACTTGGCTTCGGCTTCGCTTAATTCGCCGCGCTGTTGCATGCCGTGGTAGTGGGCAAGCAGATCGTGCGCCACTTCCACCAGATGTGTCGCCTTGGTCACTTCGCCGTTGCGAATCTCCGTGCGCAGGTGGGTGAGTGACACGGCTTCCAGAGCCAGCATGCTGATCAGGGCCACGATCAGAATCAGCCAGATCCGTTGACGGATGTTAATGCTGCGCAACAGCTTCATTGAGTCTCTCCCACTTCCTGCGATCTTTATTCTTCTGTGGCGTCCGGTGTATCGGGCCCGAGACAAGCCGTTAAGAGCTATATCGACACGAGCCGTTAAAACCTGAATGTTTTTTTGCGTTGATATCGTTTTGACGTCAGATTATTGGCCGATGCAATCCGTTACCGCAACCTCCTTTCGGCGGCAATCAATCCAGCCGATGAGTGGTCAAAACAGAGGTCAATTCTGCCAGCGAGCCACACAGCGCACATAGCTCGCCTATACTTCGATGATGGCGCCATGCCATTACACTTACAAGAGAATGCTATGTCGTTACTCGGTCGCGCGCTTTTGCTGTGGTGCATGGCCTCATGCGCGCTGGCAGAGCCGGTGCCCGTGCGGGTAGGAGGGTACGTTTTTCCGCCGTTCGTTCAGGTGAGCTCGGATGGTGAGTGGAGCGGCGTCACACTGGATGTCGTCAGTGAGCTTAATGCCATGCAGAGTGCGTATCGGTTCGAATTCGTTCCGACTGCGGCGGCCCGTCGCTACGGTGAGCTTGAAGCCGGCCATTACGACATGCTGTTTTTCGAGAATCCGGCATGGGGCTGGCAGAGTGAAGACATACAGAGTCTGGAGGGAGCGGTGCTCGGCAGGGCGTTGTTCATAGCGCGGGCGGTGGACGGCCGGGGCCAGGAGTATTTCGACGTCCGTCAGGATAAGCGGATTGCCCTTTTCAGCGGCTATCACTACGCCTTTGCCGGCTTCATAGCCGACCCGGCGCATCTGCGCGATGCGCACAATGCGGTGCTGACATTCTCGCAGGAGAGCAATATCCAGATGGTGTTGCGCCGGCGGGTGGACTTGGCCGTGGTCACCGAATCATTCCTTGAAGCCTATCTGTCGCGTCATCCGCAGTATCGCAGCCGTCTGCTGGTAGCGGACGAAGCGGACCAGTATTACCAGCATTTCCTGGTGATGCGCAGCGGGGCGGAACCGGGTCTGGAGCGAATGAAGGCGTACCTTGATCGATTGCAGGATTCCGGCGTGCTGGCACGAATACTCGAACGCAACGGCATCAACCAGGCGCAGCCGTAGCCAGCGGCAGCATACGCTTCTTGCTACATCTGTCCCCTTGGCAGCGCCTACGGTTTGGTTAGAATGCGCGCGTCGGCACTTTCCAGTTCGATCCGGGTCTACCCGTCGTCTCCCCCCCAAAGGATTCCCTATGTTGTCGCTTTACAAATTGTGTTCTGTCACTGCGCTATGTGCCGCAATCGGTTTTCAGAGTTCCTTCGCGTTTGCCGAGCGAGAAGTTTCGGGTGAAATGGCGTCTTCTATAACGACCTCGGAGGATCTGGCCGGCCGCGTGGTGATGGGCTGGATCGAAAAGGGCCGTATTCTTCCCGAGCGTGCTGCGGTCAAGATCAAGGTCGATTCGGGCGCGCTCACATCATCCATGCATGCGGTGAACATCAAGAAGTTCAAGCGAAAGGGCAAGGACTGGGTACGCTATGACGTGCCAGTGCGCGATGCCGAGTCCGAAGAGATGGTCACCATGGAATTCGAGCGGCCGGTGTTCCGCCGCGTACTGATTCGTGGCGCCGGTGGCGAGGAGCGCCGTCCCGTCGTGAAGATGTCGATCTGTCTGGGCGATCAGGTGTATGAGGAGCAATTCACTCTGCGCGACCGTGGCGACATGACCTATCCGGTATTGATCGGCCGCCGCACCATCGAACACATCGGGCTGATCGACGTTTCGCAAACGTTCATGCTGCCATTGGATTGCCCCAAGGCTGCCGATGACGACGAGCGAAGCAAGCAAGCCCGAATGAAGGCGGATGAATCACTGGTCGATGACAGCCATATCGACGACCCTGAGGAAGAGTCGGACGACAGCGACGACTGATCGCCGCAGGCGGCCCGGTTCCGGGCCGCTCGCCTTTTACCACATCAGATCGTCTGGCACCTTGAACGCGGCGTAGGGATCGTCTTCACCCGGCGCGTCCGATTCAACCTTGGCAATGACGACCGGCCAGTGCGGTACGCGCTCCATCACCTTCTGCGCAACATCCAGAGGGATGAGTTCAAGATTGCCGGAAAGCCGCACGATCGCCAGTTGCCCGCGGCTGAGCCTGTCGAATTGCTCGGCGGTCACGTGGATTTTCTTGATCTTGTTCTTCATGGCGAACTGATATGGCGTTTCGCCGCCGGAGCGGTCGATCTTCGCCTGTTCTATCAGTTGCTTGGCTTGCGCCTCGCGCTCCTTGCGGGCACTTTCCTCGCGCCGCTGCTGGTTCAACTGCCGGTCGCGCTCTGCCTTTTCCGCGCGCGCTTTCTCCACCGCCTCGGCGGCGTTCTGCTTCTTCTCGGGCTCGTTCCTGGCTTCTTTTTTCTTGGCCCGCTGGGCCTGCTTGAGCTTTTTCTCGTCGACCAGTCCGGCCTTGAGCAACTGGGCTTGAAGGGAATTGACCATGCTGTGGAGCTACCTGCTTCTGGGCTGGATTGAAGTGGCGATTCTAGCGTTAATCCTGGTTCTTTTCCTGCGCTTCGAGCTCGGCCTGTCGGAGTTTGATACGTTTCATCTTTTCCGGGTCGATGGGTTGCTTGTTCGCGGTATCGCGGAGCACGAGCAGGCTGCCGACAATCAATGAGACGGCCGCGAGCAGAAATAACCAACCGATCAAGGGCATGAGGTGCGCTCCGTGTGACGCGTTGCGGTGAAGATGTCTAAGCTGGAGTCTAGTCGACCAGTCAAGGCAAGCCCATGCTCACCCCGCAATTGTTGGATACGCTCAAACGCCGCGAAACCACGCTCTGGATCAATCCGCTACGAAGTCCCTCCCGGCCAGTGTTCGATCCGGCTCTGGTGGAGCAGGCTGCTCGACGCTTCCAGCGCGCGGGAGGCCTGCTGGCCCGGACCGTACGGTCGCTGGCCGGCGGGGATGGTCTGGTGGAATCGCCGTTGATCGATGCCGAGCCCTTGCGGCAGGCGCTTGCCGGGGAGGGCCGGTGGCTGATCAAGGCCGACCACCGTATGCCCCTGGCGGGGTCGGTGAAGGCGCGTGGGGGATTCCATGAAGTGCTGGCCTATGCCGAGCGCGTTGCGCTCGAAGCCGGGTGGGACGGAGAAGATTTTGCCTCACTGGCCGAGCCGCGGTGGCGCAGTCTGTTTGATGAACACCGTCTTATCGTGGGGAGCACCGGCAACCTGGGCATCAGCATCGGGCTACTGTCCCGCGCGCTTGGCTTCAATGCCCAGGTCCACATGTCTCGAGACGCCAGCGAATGGAAGAAGAAGCTCCTGCGAGACGAAGGCGCGGAGGTCGTCGAGCATGACGGGGACTACGCCGTGGCGGTGCAGGCGGGGCGCCGTGAAGCCGAGGCCGACGAGCACGCACATTTTGTCGATGACGAACGGTCCGAGCTGTTGTTTGCCGGCTACGCAGTGGCCGGCGAGCGCCTCGCCTCGCAATTGTCTGCGCAGGGGATAGAGGTTTCGTCGAAGCACCCGTTGCTGGTGTACCTGCCGTGCGGCGTGGGCGGTGCGCCCGGAGGTATTACCTTCGGCCTGAAACAGGTGTTTGGCGAATCCGTACACTGCTGGTTCGCCGAGCCGGTGGAATCTCCGAGTGTACTGGTTCAGCTCGCCGCGGGGCTCGACTCGCCGGTGTCGGTGTACGACGTCGGGCTCGACAATCAGACACTCGCCGACGGGCTCGCCGTCGCACAGGCCTCGATGCTGGCCTCACGCTGCATGCTCGACAGCTTGGCGGGCGTCTTCACCGTATCCGACGAGGCGCTGCGGGGGTACCTGCGACTGGCTCAGGAGCGCCTGGGAGAGCGGCTGGAGCCATCGGCCACGGCGGGCTTCGCCGGGCCGCATTGGCTGGGCGAGGCCGCCGGGCGCGCCTGGTGCGAGGCCAACGGGGTCGATTTGCACGCCGCAACGCACGTGTTGTGGAGTACCGGGGGAGGGCTGGTCCCTGACGAGGTGTTTGCCGGCTGGGTGAAAGCAGAAGAGCCGGAATGAATCCGGCCCCGGGGTGTCACGATCCCGATGCCAGCTTGCTGGTAATCTGCGCGACCAGCTCGCCCTGATGCCGTGCAACGGTCAGCTCATCATCGCTTGGTTGCCTGGAACCGTCTCCGCCAGCCAGCGTGCCGGCCCCGTAGGGGGTGCCGCCTCGTACTTCGGAAATATCGAACATCTCCGGAATGCCGTAGCCGATGGGTACGATGACCATGCCATGGTGGGCCAGGGTGGTCCAGGTCGAGGTGATGGTCATCTCCTCACCACCACCCGTGCCTGTCGAAGTGAACACGCTGGCGACCTTTCCGCGCAGAGAGCCCTTGGCCCAGAGGCCGCCGGTCTGGTCGAAGAAGGTGCGCATCTGGCCGCTCATGTTGCCGAAGCGGGTAGGCGTGCCGACGATGATGGCATCGTAGTCAGCCAGTTCACCCGGTGATGCGACCGGAGCGGGTTCATTGGTCTTGCCGCCGGCTGCCTTGAAGGCTTCTTCGGGCATGGTTTCCGGCACGCGCTTGATGCTGACATCAATACCTGTCACACGCCGCGCGCCCTCGGCAACGGCATTCGCCAGGATCTCGACGTGCCCATACATCGAGTGGTACAGCACAAGAATCTTCGCCATGCTTTTCTCCGATTGATTGACGTGCCCCCAGTGTAGGAAAGATTGTCGATCAGGGTCGGAGCGATTGCCCCAAAGCATCGATGGTGTAGCAGATCAGCGCATCGGCATCAGGCAGGCCGCTGGTCGTCTTGTCGGGTTGGCGGGTTTCCATGATCACGCCGTGCAGTGCGCCACGCAGGTAATAGGCAGTCATCATCGGATCGCGGACGCGCTCCGCACTCAGGCTGCCATCGGCGACACCGCGTTGCAGCGCTTCTACCATCAGGCCCATCACCTCCTCGGCGCAGCATTGCAGCGCTGCACTGTGTTCATCTTCCTCACTGAGATGCGGGAAGGTGTTGATCTGAGTCAGGACGTCGAAATAGTGCGATTCCTCTCGGCTGAAATCGTAGTAGGCGCGACCGAAAGCGCCCACCTGGTCAAGACCCAGTTCTGCCTCGCTGATAGCGCGGACAAACCGATCACGCAGGCATGCCACGGATCGCAGCATGATGCCGCGCATGATGGCGGCCTTGTCCCTGAAATACACGTAGAGCAGGGCGCGACTCAGCTGCGCCGTCTTCGCAATCTCGTCCATCGAGCACTTGTCATAGCCCTTGGTAAAGAACACCTCTTCGGCCGCGTCGAGAATGCTGCCCCGACGCTCCTGTTTTTCCCTTTCGCGGCGTTCATCGACGCTCATAGCTTTCCCCAACCCATGGTGATGTGCAGCCCACGGAGAGAGTGTGCGCAGCGTATTGACAATGTGTCAATAACTGACAATATGTTAATCATCGTTCAGCTCTCCCGGAGCCCAAGCCATGTTGATCATCTCCCGCCTCCCCCGGTTCACCCTGTCCATTGTCGCTGGCGCGCTCGCAGCGTCGCTGCTGGCGGGGTGCGGCGCAGAGCAGAATGCCGACGCAGCGCAAGCGCCTGTGCTGCGGCCGGTGCCGGTGCGTGTGACTGAGGTCAGTCTTGCGCAGGCGACCGAGCCACTCAGGTTTGCAGGCGTGGTCAGGGCACGGCAGCGCGCAGGGTTGACCTTTCAGGTGGGCGGCGTGCTAAAGGAGCGTTCGGTCGAACTGGGGCAGCGGGTCGAAGCCGGGCAGGTGCTGGCTCGGCTGTACAATCCCGAATTACTGCCTGCCCGCGATGCGGCCAGGGCGAAGCTGGCTGAGCTTCAAGCGCAGACCGCTCAGGCCGAACGGGATCTGCAACGTGCCGAACAGCTGTTCGAGCGCGGTGTGGTGTCGACGCAGCAGCGCGAGCAACAGCGCTCGCGACTTGAAGCCCTGCAGGCCGGGGTGGCCAGTGCCCGTGCATCATTACGGCAGACCGAGCAGCTTCAGGGCGAGACCGAACTGCGTGCGCCCTTTGCCGGCAGCATCGAAGCATTGAGTGTCGAACCGGGCGAATTCGTGTCGCCCGGGCAACCCGTGATGCGTCTGGCTGCGTCCGATGGTCACGAGGTGGAAGTTCGCGTACCGGCGCGCCTGCTTGTCGGGCTGGAAACCGGGCAGTCCGTGCCGGTGTGGAACAGTCTGAGCGGCGAACAGGGTGCAGGGCGGGTGATCGAAATCGGCCTCGGCTCTTCAACAGGCGGGTCGCTCTATCCCCTTGTGATCGGCGTCGAAGGCGATCTGGCCCGGTCCGGCGATGGGGTGGAGGTGGGGCTGCTGGCAACCCGTCTGCCGCAGACCACTGTCCCGGTGTCGGCGATCATGCGCTCACCCAATGGCCTGGCGGTGTTCCGCATCGAGCAGGACCGTGCACGCCGGGTTGCAGTGCAGGTGAGTGCGTTGCAGGGGGAGCGGGCTGTCCTGCAGGGTGACGCCCTGACCACGGGCGACAAGGTGGTGTATGCCGGTCTCACCCGCCTCGCCGAGGGCGATGCGGTGGAGCTGCTGCCATGAACGCGGCTTTTCTCATGCGGCCACGGCTGGTCGGCATGATCATGATCATGCTGAGCCTGCTCGGCGTAGCGTCCTACCTGACCATGGCCCGCCAGGAGGACCCGAGTTTCCCCTATCGGACCGGGATGATCACGGTCATCTATCCCGGCGCCATGGCCGAAGCAGTCGAGAGACTGATCCTCGATCCATTGTCAGATGAGCTGTCGCAGGTGGAGGAAATCGAGCATTTTGTTGCGACAGCGCGCTCCGGCGTGGCGCTGGTCACGATCACGCTGGAAGACAAGATCTACGCAACGGACCCGGCCTGGGACCGCGTCCGTCAGGCGATGGATCGGGCGCACCTGGAATTTCCATCCGGCGTCGGCCAGATGGCGCTGGACGATCGACTGATCGACATCCCGGCGGTGATCCTTGCCGTGCGTGGTGATGCCTCGCTGGTACGCCTGAGCGAGGAGGCAGAACGGCTCAAGCGACAACTGGCAGACCTGCCGGGCCTGTCGCGTGTGGAACTGTCAGGGGATGTCGACGAGCAGATCACCATCGCCATCCGCGACGCCGAGCTGCAGCGACTGGGTATTTCGCCGGCGTATCTTGCGCAGTTGCTGGCGCAGCGTAACCAGGTGATACCGGGTGGTTTCGTGCAAGCCGGAGGCAAGCGGCTGGGAATTCTGCCCAATAGTGAATTCGCCGATCTGCAGGCATTGCGAGCAACCCAGGTGCCGCTGCCGGATGGGGCCAGCGTGCCGCTGGCGTCGATCGCCGACATCTGGCGCGGACCGCAGGAGCCGATGCAGCCGCGGGCCTGGTACGATGGCGAACAAGCGGTCCTGGTGGAACTGACCGCCCAGCGCGGCCAGGTGGACGCGATTCGCTTCGGTGCGGCGCTGCGCGAACGACTCGACCTGGTACGCGCAGATTTCGAGCCGCTGCAGATTGAAGAGATGTACTTCCAGCCCGATCAGGTCAAGGAGCGGCTGGATGGCCTGGAGGGCAACCTGCTGGGGAGCGTGGCGATCATCGTCGCCGTGGTACTGCTGGGTATGGGGTGGCGCATGGGGGTGCTGGTGGCGGCGATGCTGCCGCTTGTGGCGCTGATCAGCCTTGGTCTCTACGACCTCGGCGGGGGCATCCTGCATCAGATCGCGGTCATCGGGATGGTCATATCCCTCGGCATCCTGATCGATAACGCCATCGTCATGGTGGAGAACATTCAGGATCGTCTCAATCGCGGCGAGACTTCGCGCGATGCCGTGCGCAACGGCGTGCGCGAGCTGGCCGGGCCGCTGGGGGCGTCCACCGCCACGACGCTCGCAGCCTTCATGCCCATGCTGCTATCCAAGGGCGGGACAGCGGATTTCACCCGTGGCATTCCGGTGATGATCATGCTCACGCTGGTGGTCAGTTATCTGCTGGCGATCAGTGTCGCGCCGTTGCTGGCCGGTCGCTTTCTCAAGCCCTCGAAGACCAGCCGAGGCGATCGGATGGAAGCACTCGGTTCACGCCTGGCAGACATCACCACCCGAGCGCCGCGCCGCGTCATTTTGCTCGGCCTGGTGGTGGTCATTGCCAGCCTGGGGCTGACACCGTTCATGAAGCTGCAGTTCTTCCCCAATGCCGATCGACCGCAGGTGGTCGTCGAGCTGTACATGCCGGAGGGAACCGATCAGCAGCGTACCGAGACGGTGGCAGCCGAGCTGGAACAGATGATTCGGCAGCGGCCGCACGTGTCGTCCGTGCACCGCTTCGTCGGCTCGGCCGGTCCGAGCTTCTACTACAACCTGATGCGTGCGCCGGAAGCGCCGAATCGCTCCCGTCTGGTGATCACCACCGAATCGTTGGCCGACACCAGCGGCGTTATTCATTGGGTGCGCCGACATGTGGCAGAGACCATGCCGGAGCTGGACGTGGTGGCGAGCACGCTCGGGCAGGGCCCGCCGCGTGCAGCCCCGGTGGAGGTGCGGGTGTATCACCATGATGATCGGCAAAGAATAGCTGCGGCAGAGCAGGTGTTTACTCTGCTCAAGCAAAGCGAAGGGGCGGTGGACGTGCGGCATGATGTCGATCTGGGCGTACCGGTCCTGAAAGTTGATGTGGACGATGCGCTCGCGCAGCGCTATGGCGTTACACGGGCCGATGTGGCGCGCACGCTGTTCACGCAGAGCCTGGGCTTTACCGCCGAGCAATACCGCCAGGAACTGGATCCGATCCCGCTGGTGCTGCGTTCGCGCGAAGGCACACAGCAGAGTATCGAACGGCTGATGTCGGCGCAGGTGTTCAATGCCGAGGGGCAGGGTGTGCCGTTGACTGCGGTTGCGCGCATCGCAGCCGACTGGCAGCCAGCGTCGATCCGTCAGCGTGACGGCGTGCGACTGTACACAGTGACTTCCGGGCTTGAAGACGGCTACAGCTTCAGCCAGGTACTCGATCAAATGCAGACGCGACTCGAGACAGAGCCCTTGCCAGCCGGCGCTCGTCTCGAACTGGGCGGTGACGCTGAAGGCTCGGGCGACGCCAACCGTGCGCTGTTCACCACGGCACCCGTCGGCGTTCTGCTACTGCTGTTCTTCCTGCTGCTGCAGTTCAATTCCTTCCGCCGGGTAGGGATCATCCTGCTTACGGTGCCGCTGGCCAGCGTCGGGGTGTTCCCGGGACTGGTGCTGTCCGGTTCGCCTTTTGGCTTCCAGTCGGTGCTGGGCATCATCGCGCTGGTCGGCATCGTGGTGAACAACGCCATCGTGCTGATCGATGTGGTGGATCAGCGTCTGGCCGAGGGCCGGTCGATTGGCGAGGCGGTTGCCGAAGCCGTAACGCGTCGAACTCGGCCAATCCTGCTGACCACGGCTACCACCATCGCCGGACTGTTGCCGCTCGCGTTTTCGTCTTCGACGCTATGGCCGCCGATGGCCTGGGCGATTATTTCGGGGCTGCTGGCGTCAACCGTGCTCACCTTGCTTGTGGTTCCGGCGGTGTGTCGTCTGTCATTGGCATCGGACGCAACGGATGATTCAGGAGCGGTTATCGACGCGGCTTGAGTCCGGCGGCAGCGGAGTTGCGAGAGCGTGACAAAAATAACCGCTAACTGCTTGACTCGCCTTGGGGAATGGTTAAAATGCGCGCCAGTTCAGATGACAGGGTGCACCCCACCCGTACCGTTCGCGGAGTCGCTGGGCCAACGCGCAGCGGTAGTTCAGTCGGTTAGAATACCGGCCTGTCACGCCGGGGGTCGCGGGTTCGAGTCCCGTCCGCTGCGCCACTATTCGATTAAAAAAGCGACCTTTGGGTCGCTTTTTTCGTTTCAGGCGCCGCTGTCGGAGTTACAGCTCGGTCTGCTTGCCGGTGAACTTGGTGACCGGCTTCTCGGTATCCTCACCCAGGCGCTCGGCGAACACCTTAAGGGCGCCGATGAGTGGCGTAAGCGAAGCCCAGAGTTTGTCGTCGTGTAGCATCTTGTATGCGCCGGTGATGCCAGGCGCATCCTCACGCTTGTTCTGTGGTGCGTGTCGGCTCAGCTCTGTCATGGCATCCTTCAGCCCGAACACCACCTTGTAGAATTCCCCTGGCTCGATACGCGATAGCGCCATGAGCAGAATCGACAGGTTCTGAACCGCGTTGAGGGAGCCTTCCTGATTGAGTCCGTCGACCAGCACCTTGGTCACTTCGCTCTTGGATGACACCAGATCGTTGGCAAAGCGCAGAACGCCGCCTTCATGCAGGCTTTGCAGCAATCGCTCGAGCTCTTCGTGCGCGTCGGGACCGATGGGCGTGGGTTTGACGTCATAATCGATTGGTTCTGCCATCAGAATTTCTCCGGCTGAGGTGCGTGAACGGGCGGTTCCACGTAGTCCGGTTGCATCCATTTCACTTCCACGGGTACGCCTTCGTTCGGTGTGCGCCTGCCGTTGCGGAAGTTGTGAGCCGGCAGCGGCGACGGCCCCCGCTCGCGGGGCAACACTTCGAGCTTGACCGCCGTTTCCTTGTAAGCCGGCGTGTTCACGTCCGGGTCATGGTGTTCGCCAGTCAGGAGGTTGAGCCCCGGCTTGCCCTGGTGAATCGGCATGAACAGCGTCTTGCCGCGTACCCGCTCGGTCACGAGGGCCTGGACGTCCACTGACCCTCTGCGCGAGGTCACGCGAACCCAGGTGCCGTCTTCGATTCCGTTTTCCTTGGCCAGCTCCGGGCTGACCTCGACGAACCAGTTGGGGGACAGAGGTAACACGCGATCGCCGCGTCCGGTTTGATTATCGCCCTGGAAATGTTCAAGCATACGCCCGTTGTCCAGCATCAGATCGTATTCGGCGTCCGGACCCTCGGCCGGCTCTTTCCATTCCAGCGGGAACAGCACGGCCTTGCCGTCCTCTGTATGGAACCCGTCGGTATAAAGCAGGGGCGTGTCGGTGCCATCTTCGCGGACCGGCCAGCACTGGGACTTCCAGCCTTCCAGCCGGTCGTAGCTGACGCCGCGGAACATGTCGGAGATTTGCGCGCATTCGGCCATGATTTCGGAGGGGTGTGTATAGCCCCAATCGTGACCCATTCGTTTGGCCAGATCGGTCAGAATCTCCCAGTCCGGGCGGCTGTCACCCAGTGGCGGCATGACCTGGTAGAAGCGCTGAATGCGGCGCTCGGTGTTGGTGAAGGTGCCTTCCTTTTCCACGCTGGGGCAGGCCGGCAGCACCACATCGGCGAACTGGGCGGTGCGGCTGAGGAAGATGTCCTGCACCACCATGAACTCCAGCCCGGTGAAGGAGCTGTGAACCCTGCGGCTGTTGGCGTCGGAGAAGGCGGTCTCTTCGCCGATGATGAACATCGCCTTGAGCTTGTCGGTGCCGGCATCCTGGACCATCAGGAAGTTGTCCGAGCCTACTTCGTCTGAAAGCTGCTCGGGCGGGACGCCCCAGGCTCTGGCCCACTTGGCTCTAACTGCCTCGTCGGTGACCTTTTCGTAGCCGGGATACATGTTCTTCAGGCAACCGAAGTCGCTGGCGCCCTGTACGTTGTTGTGACCCCGCATGGGATAGCCGCCGGTACCCGGCTTGCCATAGTTGCCAGTGACCAGCAGCAGATTGGACAGCGACGTGCTGGTGTCGGCGCCATGGCTGTGCTGCGTAATGCCCATGGCCCACAACAGGCAGACCGATTCAGCTGCGGCGATCATCTCCGCCGCGTCGATCAGTTGCTGCCTGGGGATGCCGGTCTTCTCGGCGGCGAAATCCATGGTGAACGGTGCAAGCGACTGGTGGAACTCCTCGACCTGATTGACCTTGGTTCGCAGGAACTCGGTATCAGCCAGGTCATTGTCGAGGATGTAGCGCGCCATCGCCGAGGCCCAGATCATGTCTGTGCTGGCGTTCGGCCGCAGGAAGATATCGGCACGCTCGGCCATCTCGTGCCCGCGCACGTCTGCAACGATCAGCTTCTGGCCGCGCAACTTGCGCGCCGCCTTGAGCTTGGAGGCGATGACGGGGTGATTCTCGGAAAGATTGCTGCCGACGATGACGATCAGGTCGGCCTTCTCCATGTCGGCGATGCTCCCGGCATCACCGCCGTAACCCACTGTGCGAAAGAGTCCCTTGGTTGCGGGGTTCTGGCAGTACCGGGAGGAATTGTCGACGCTGTTGGTGCCGATGATCAGGCGGGCGATCTTCTGCGTCAGATAGGCTTCTTCGTTGCTGGCCTTGCTCGAGCCGATGAACCCGATCTTTTCAGGCCCCTCGGTGTCGCGGATTTCCATGAATCGTCGCGCCACCAGATCCAGTGCTTCGTTCCAGCTCGCCTCGCGAAATTTGCCGTTCTCACGGATCAGCGGCGTCGTCAGACGCTTGGGGTCATTGACGAAATCCCAGGCAAACTTGCCCTTCACGCAGGTAGATATGCCGTTGGCCGGCGCATTTTCCACTGGTTGCACCTTGAGGATCTGTCGATCACGCGTCCACATCTCGAAGGAGCAGCCGACGCCGCAGTAAGTGCAAACGGTCTTGGTGCGCTTTACCTCCGGCTGCCGCCAGTGCTTGTCCATGACCGAAATCGCAGTGATCGGCTTGGCGCTGATCGTGCGTTCGACGGTCTTGACCATGTCGATCATCGGACGCTTCACCTCCTGGGGAATGGACGTGAAGGGGCCCGCATCGGGCTGCATGGTCTTTTCCATCAGCGCATTGCAGGGACACACGGTCACGCAATGCCCGCAACTCACGCAGCTTGATCCCTCGATGGTGTCGCCGCCATCCCACAGCACGCGCGGACGCTCCATGGTGAAGTCGATGCTCAGCGTTTCGTTCACCTCGACATTCTGGCAGGCCTCGACGCAGCGTCCGCAGAGGATGCACTGGTCGGGATCGTAGGTATAGAACGGGTTGGAATGGTCCTTCTCGTGCGGCGTGCGCTGGAATTCATAACGCTGAATCGGAATGTCCATGCTCACGACCGTGTCGTGAAGGGTGCAGTCGTTGTTGTTCTCGCAGACGGTGCAATACAGCTCATGCTTGGCGAGCAGACGGTCCATCCCTTCGCCGCGTGCGGTCTGCGCCTGGCCGGTGCTGGAGAGCGCCAGCCCCTCGGAGGTTTTCAAGGTGCAGCCGCGCTGCAGCTCGCCATCGACCAGCACCCAGCAGGTATCGCAGGTCTGCAACGGTCCCAGAGACGGGTGATAGCAGACATGCGGCAGATCGATGCCGTGTTCGCCGAGGAATTCGACCAGAGGCTGATCCGCTTTGCCGGTCAGTGTCTGTCCGTCGTAGATAATCGTGCAGTCTGTCGCTTTGCTCATCAGGGCACCTGTTATGGGGCCTGGTGCTCATCCGGCTTGGACCTTCCTGGCATCCTGCGCCTTCTTCGAAGCGCTCTGGCAACAGATGGTGAGGTCGCACCATCGCGAACGAACCACTGCTCCCGCCGGCGAACCGGCGTTGCCAAACGAGCGAACCCTGGCCATCTGGTCTAGGACGACGTTTTGGTGGTCTCGCTTTCGGATTGGGACTGGTATGGGAAAGATTCGTTCACGGCTACCGGACCGGTTTCCGCCTGCTGCCGGCTGCAGCGTCCCCGCGCAGCCTGAGCGCCTAGCGATGAGGGTGGCTGCGGCCGACATGGCTGCCGTCGGACTCCGACGGCGTCAGCGCACCAGTGGTTTTCAATTGCCCAAGGATTGCGCAGTGGTCGATGTCCTGCGAGCCGGCACATCGATCCCGTAGCTGAGCCAGCTGAGCCTGCAGTTGATGGAGGGCATCGATGCGTGTCTGCACATGGCGCATGTGCTCGTCGATCAGACTGTTCACCGAATCACAGCTCTCGCTCGGCTGGTCACGCAGGGACAGCAAGCGTCTGATCTCCTCCAGCGTCATGTCCAGAGAGCGGCAGTTGCGAATGAACGTCAGCCGCTCTACATGTTCGCGCCCGTAGATTCGATAGTTGTTCGCCAGGCGGGACGGGGCAGGGACCAACCCCTCACGCTCGTAGTAACGAATGGTTTCTACCGGGCACGCCGTGACGGCGGCCAACTCTCCGATCCTCATGACGCGACTCCTGACAGACTGTCCCGTTTCATGGTGACGACTGGCAGGCGTTGTGGCAAATCCGCTATCCGCAATGCACCGCCGAACCGCAATCTCCGTTGACGCCTTGTTACAAAACTTCTAACCTTGCGCCTGCTTCAGGTGCCCGCCAATGATTCGGTGGGTGAAACTGGGAAGCCGGTACGCTCGATGAGCAAACCCGGCGCTGCCCCCGCAACGGTATACAAGTGCCGCCAGCCATCTGGCCGGCAGCGATCGCTCAGACCACTGTGCCTCGGCATGGGAAGGTGCAATCGCCGAATCGACGATCCATGTGATGGATCATTCACTTGTGAGCCCGGAGACCGGCCTGACGCTTTCACAGCAGAGCGGCGGGCTTCTGCGGGTGTGCGGCTCGCGTGCCGTCTGCCAGCGTTGTTCGCCCCTGCATTACCAACAGCAGGGTCGTGCGGGTAGGCACGACGGAGCAGCCAGACACCAATGAATACTCTTCTTTCCGCCTCGGTCGCCGCGGCCATCTTCGCTATTTCCACGTCATCCGTAGCAAACCCCTATCGCCTCGACGATCAGGTGGTCACGGCCACCCGAACCACTCAGAGCACCACCCCCGGTATCGCCGCGACCAGTGTGATCGGCCGTTACGAAATCGAGCGTCTGCAGGCCAACAATGTGCCGGATCTTCTGCGCCGGGTACCCGGACTCAGCCTGACAAACACGGGCGGCGCGGGCAAGAATACGACGGTCAGCATTCGAGGCAGCAACAGCAACCACGTACTGGTACTGATCGACGGCGTGCGCACGGGATCGGCCACAACCGGTGATGCGGCCTGGCAGAACCTGCCGGTCGAGCTGATCGAACGCATCGAAGTTGTGCGAGGGCCGCGCTCCAGTCTGTACGGTTCGGAAGCGATCGGTGGCGTCATCCAGATATTCACCCGACGCGGTGAACAGGACGGCGTCACGCCCTATGCATCGATCACCGCCGGCAGCCACAACCATCACGCCGGCAGTGCGGGTGTGTCGGGCGGACAGGGCAGCGCCTGGTACAACCTTGGCGTCAGCAGCCTGGATACGCGTGGCATTGATGCGCGGCCGGGCTCACCTGCACCGGAGCCGGACCATGACGGGTATCGCGAATTGTCGGCCAGCCTCAACGGCGGCTATCGCTTCGACAGCGGTCTGGCGCTGGATGGCTATCTTACCGAAGTGCGCTCGCACAACGACTTCGATTCCGGCCGCCTCGCCAATGCCGATAACGTGCTCAAGACCTATGGAGCGCGAGCAGCCTTTGCTCCGCTCGAGCCCTGGCAGGTCACGTTGCAGGCAGGGCGCAGCGAGGACAAGCTCGATACCTTCAATGGCAGTGTGTTCAACACACGCATCGATACCCGTCGCGACAGCTTCGGTTGGCAGAACGACCTGCAGGTCGGCACGGATCAGTTGCTGACCCTCGGCTACGATTATCTCGAGGATTCGGTCAACGGCACCACGGACTTCCGTGAAGACAGCCGGGACAACCACGGCGTGTATGCCCAATACCTCGCCGACTTCGGCCGCCATAGCTGGCAACTAGGCGTACGCAGCGACGACAACCAGGAGCATGGCCGCCACAATACCGGCAGTATCGGCTATGGGTTTGCCGTCAACCGCGCCATTCAGGCGACCGCCAGCTATGGCACCGCCTACAAGGCGCCCACCTTCAACCAACTCTACCATCCCATCAACGGCAACCCCGGTATCACTGACGAGACCTCTCGCAACGTCGAGGTGGGCCTGAACGGGAATCATGGTTGGGGAGACTGGTCCGTCGCGGTGTTTCGCAACGAGATCGAAGACCTGATTGCCTACTTCAACCAGGGCGACGGGCTCCGCGCCTACAACATCGATCGTGCGGTGATCCGTGGCATCGAGTTTGATGTAGGCAGCCAGTGGCAGGGTTGGGACTGGCGCGGCAATCTCACCTTGCAGGACCCGGCCAATCGGTCCAACCGCGCGAATCAGGGTGATCTCCTGGCGCGCCGCGCCGAGCAGTTGTTCAATCTGGACGTAGACCGCCGCTTCGGCTCGATCGGCGTCGGAGCCAGCCTGCATACGGAAGGCCGTCGTTGGGACAATGCAGCGAACACCAACGAATTGTCTGGCTACAATACAGTCGATCTGCGCGCGCAGTACTGGTTCAGCCATGCCTGGCGCGTTCAGGTCAGCGTCACCAACCTGTTCGACAATGATTACGAAACCGCTCGCACCTATCAGCAGCCGGGGCGGGCAGGCTATCTCACCTTGCGCTACCAACCGATCTGAACAGTTGACTTATAACGACAGCAAAAAAGGGGAAACACATGCTCGAACTTTCAAAACGTAGCCAGATTGCGGTCGGCATTGCGCTGGTCCTGCTGATGGCAATGACACGCGGCAGCCATTTCAATCTGGTCGACCTGCCGAGCGCCTCATGGGCGGTGTTCTTCCTCGCTGGCGTGCTGCTGCGCCCGCGCTGGGTTTTCCCTGCGTTGTTCCTGCAGGCAACCTTCATGGATGTGATGAGCGTCGGCTGGACCAATGCCGGCCACCATTGCATGACCGTTGCCTACTGGATGCTGGTTCCGGCCTACGGTGCCCTCTGGTTCGGCGGTCGCCTCTACGCCCGCTGGCATCAGGATAGCGTCCGCAGCCTGTCGACGTTGGCAGCTGTCATGGCAGGCAGCGCGCTGGTGTGTCAGCTGTTCTCCAGCGGCGGGTTCTACTTCTTCTCGGGCCGGTACGCCGAGCCGACCTTCGTCGGCATGCTTGAACGCATCGCCGTCTACTACCCGCAGTACCTGTCGACCATGGCGTTTTACGTCGCTATCGCTGCGCTGTTGTACGCCGCATTCTACGCTGCCGCGCCGCTTCGTGGCGGGCAGGATCACCGCGTGTGAGCGACGCCGAGCGGGATGAACGTCACCGCCTGCGAATGCAGCGCAAGAAGGCGGTGATGGACGAGAAGATTGCCCAGGCGCAGGACGAGCACGGTCTGTTGCTGGTGCTGACGGGCAACGGCAAGGGCAAGAGCAGTTCTGCTTTCGGTATGGCCGCTCGCTCGCTCGGCCATGGTTACAAGGTGGGTATCGTCCAGTTCATCAAGGGTGCGCGGAGCACCGGCGAGGAGACGTTTTTCCGTCTTTTCCCTGACGAAGTCCGCTATCACGTGATGGGCGCCGGCTTTACCTGGGAAACCCAGGACCGCAAGGACGACATGGCCAAGGCTCAGGCTGCATGGGCTGTGGCCGTGGAGCTGATGAGCGATCCGGACATCGCCCTGGTGGTGCTGGATGAGCTGAACATTGCGCTGAAGTACCGTTATCTCGAGGTTGAGCAGGTGGTGAAGGACATCGGCTCTAGGCCGATGCATCAGCACGTGGTGGTGACCGGACGCGGCGCCCCGCCCGAGTTGATCGAAGCCGCTGACACGGTGACCGAGATGGGCGTGGTCAAGCACGCCTTCAAGGCGGGCATCAAGGCTCAGAAGGGAGTGGAGTTTTGACCGATCGCACATGCCCGGCGCTGCTTGTCGCGGCACCGGCTTCAGGGCAGGGCAAGACCACGGTTACCGCTGCGCTGGCCCGACTGCATGCCCGCGAAGGGCGTCGCGTGCGGGTCTTCAAGTGTGGCCCGGACTTTCTCGATCCGATGATCCTCAGGCGCGCCAGCGGCCAACCGGTCTATCAGCTTGACCTGTGGATGATTGGCGAGCAGGAAAGCCGGCGCATGCTCTGGGAAGCCGCGGGCGAGGCCGATCTGATTCTGATCGAAGGCGTGATGGGTCTGTTCGACGGCAACCCGTCGGCGGCGGATCTCGCTCGGCGGTTCGGCGTGCCGGTGATGGGCGTTATCGACGGGTCGGGCATGGCGCAGACCTTTGGTGCGATGGCTCATGGGCTGGCGCATTTCCAGCCAGACCTGCCGTTCTCCGGCGTGCTGGGCAACAAGGTGGGCAGCGCGCGTCACGGCGAGATCCTGCGCGACAGCCTCCCGGCGGGTATGCACTGGTACGGCGCACTCCCGCGCAGCGAAGACGTCACACTGCCCAGCCGGCATCTTGGCCTGGTGCAAGCCGATGAACTGGCCGATCTCGATGCCCGTCTGGATGCAGCAGCTGACGCCTTGCTGGCGAGTGCCGGTGCGACGCTGCCGGCAGCGGTAAGCTTTTCTGGCGAGCCGCGCGCACCCGAGGCGCGGGTGCTGGAGGGCGTGCGCATTGGGGTGGCACGCGACGCGGCATTCGCGTTTCTCTACCAGGCCAACCTGGATGTGCTTCAGTCCCTGGGCGCCGAGCTCACGTTTTTCTCTCCCCTGACGGACGTGGCGATGCCCGAGGTTGATAGCCTCTATCTGCCAGGTGGCTATCCCGAGCTGCATCTGGAAGCGCTGTCGGCGAATGCATCGATGCTGGGATCGATCCGTCAGCACCAACGCGCGGGCAAGCCGATCCTTGCCGAGTGCGGCGGCATGCTCTATCTGTCTGAGACGCTGACGGATGCAGAGGGCAGGACCGCGGAACTGGTCGGGCTGGTGCCGGGCCAGGTAACGATGCAAAAACGTCTGGCCGCGCTGGCGCTGCAGGAAGTCGATCTGCCAGAAGGCCGGCTGCGCGGGCACACCTTCCATCATTCGTCCATGCACTGCGAGCTCCCTTTCCTGGCGCGTGGCGAATGTCCGAACTACAAGCGCACGGCCGAAGCGGTGTATCGCATCGGTCGCCTGACGGCTTCCTACATTCATCTATATTTCCCCGGCAACCCGGCTGCGGTGGCGGCGCTGTTCAAGCCATGAGTAACCAGGCCTTTTCCGACGCCGAACGTGCGGCTGTTTACCGTGCCATCCGGGAGCGGCGTGATATGCGCCATTTCTGCGGCGGCGAGGTGGCGCCCGAGGTGCTGGCCCGACTGCTTCAGGCTGCCCACCATGCGCCGAGCGTCGGTTTGATGCAGCCCTGGCGGTTTCTTCGCATTTCCCAACTCGAGCGTCGCCGCATGATTCATGCGCTGGTCGAGGCCGAGCGTCGGCTGACCGCCGAGGCGCTGGGTGAACGGGGCGATGACTTCATGCAACTCAAGGTAGAAGGCATCCTCGACTGCGCAGAGTTGTTGATCGCCGCGCTTCCGGACGGGCGTGACAAGCATGTATTCGGTCGCCGCACGCTGCCGGAAATGGATCTGGCTTCACTTTCCTGCGCGATCCAGAACATGTGGCTGGCTGCACGTGCCGAAGGTCTGGGGATGGGCTGGGTGTCGTTGTTCGACCCTGCTGCGCTCGCAGAGCTGCTGAACATGCCATCCGACGCCAGGCCGGTTGCCGTGCTGTGTCTCGGACCGGTGGCCGAGTTCTACACGCGGCCCATGCTGGAGCAGGAGGGCTGGGCCCAACCCCGTCCTTTGGAAGAACTGGTGTTTACAGACAGTTGGGGGCAGCAATGAAGGGACCGCAGCGTATCGTCTGCCTGTCTACCGAAACCTGTGAAGTGCTCTATCGTCTGGGCGAAGACCGGCGCATAGCCGGCATTTCCGGCTTCACCGTGCACCCGCCTCAAGCCCGCCGGGAAAAGCCGAAGGTGTCCGCCTTTACCAGCGCGAAAACGGAGAAGATCCTGGAGCTCAAGCCGGACCTGGTGCTAGGTTACTGTGACCTCCAGGCGGGCATAGCCGCCGAACTGGCCCGGGAAGGGCTTGAAGTTCATCTGTTCAATCAGCGCGATATAGCCGGCATCCTGCGGATGATCGAAACCCTCGGCGCGCTGGTTGGCTGCACCGCGCGCGCGGCCGATCTGGTAGAGACCCTGAGCGCTCGGCTCGACCTGGCCCGTCAGCAGGCGGCCACCTTGTCGGCCAAGCCCCGCGTCTACTTCGAGGAATGGAACGACCCGCTCATCTCCGGCATTCGTTGGGTCAGCGAGTTGATCGATATCGCCGGTGGCGAAGACTGCTTTGCGGAGCTGAGCCATCACCCCCGAGCAAGACAGCGATACATCAACGATCCGCAGGAGGTGGTACGTCGTGCCCCGGATTTGATTATCGGTTCGTGGTGCGGCAAGCGGTTTCGTCCCGAACAACTGAGCGAGCGCGAGGGCTGGCAATCGATTCCCGCGATCCAGCATGGCCAGGTCCATGAGATCAAATCGCCGGACATCCTCCAGCCGGGCATATCGGCGTTGACGCTGGGCCTCGATCAGCTGCAGCTGCGGGTCCGTGAAGCTGCTCAGAGGATGAGTTGATGGCCCCCCTGATGCTCGGCGCTATCCTGCTGGATCAACTGTTCGGTGAGCCGCGTCGCTGGCATCCGCTGGTCGGCTTCGGCTGGTTGGCCTCGGCTATCGAGTTGCGTTTCAACCGCGGCCACCCCCGGCGCAAGCGGGGAATAGTGGGGTGGTCGCTGGCGGTGCTCCCACTTACCTTTGTGGCCTGGCTGCTGTCCAATCTGCCCGGTATCGGCTGGCTGGTCGAGATGGTGCTGCTGTATCTGGCGATCGGAATGCGCAGCCTCTCGGAACATGCCATGCCGATCGTCCGCGCCCTGGGTGCGGGCAACCTGGAGGCCGCTCGCGAGCGGGTGGGCCGTATCGTCAGCCGCAATACTCAGTCCCTTGATGAGGCCGGCGTCGCCCGCGCGACCACCGAGTCGGTACTGGAAAACGGCAGCGATGCCGTGTTCGCGGCGTTGTTCTGGTTCGCCATCTTCGGCGGTCCGGGCGCGGTGCTATATCGGCTGGCCAATACGCTGGACGCCATGTGGGGCTACCGTAACGAACGCTTTCTGCATTTCGGCTGGGCTGCCGCGAAAATCGATGATCTGCTCAACTACCTTCCGGCACGCCTGGTCGCGTTCACCTATGCCCTGTGTGGCAAGACGCGACTCGCCCTGACCTGCTGGGCCCAACAGGCGCCGCTTTGGGACAGCCCCAACGCCGGGCCGGTAATGGCTTCCGGCGCCGGGGCGCTGGGCGTGAGTCTGGGGGGCGCTGCCACGTACGACGGCGCGGTCCACCATCGTCCGCTGCTTGGCGCCGGCCCGGAACCGGCCGAGGTCGACATCCTGCATGCCCTGCGTCTGGTGCGCCGCAGCGTGATGCTCTGGGTGGTAGTCGCATTCATTATCTGGGGGCTGAGCCATGCTTGAGCATGGCGGGCGGTTGCGACGGGCCGCGCTGGAGTACGGTATTCCTACTGGGGACTGGCTCGATCTCTCTACCGGCCTGGCGCCCTACGCCTGGCCGCTTGCATCGGTTCCGCCGGATATGTGGCACCGGCTGCCCGAGGAGGGGGACGGACTGGAAGAGGCTGCCTGTGCCTATTACGGCGCGCGCTTCCTGCTGCCGGTAGCCGGTTCCCAGGCTGCCATCCAGTCTTTGCCGGGCCTGTTCCGGGGTTGTCGTGTGGGTATCGTCGAGCCCTGCTACGCCGAACACCGGCGCGCCTGGGAGATGGCGGGCTTTGCGCCAATATCGCTTGCTTCCGAAGCGGACGTGGATACTCGTCTGGAGCAGCTCGACGTGCTTGCGCTGGTCAATCCCAACAACCCGACCGGGCGGTTGTTCACGGTCGAACAGCTGCTCCACTGGCATGCAGCGCTGGCCCGGCGCGATGGCTGTCTGATCGTCGACGAAGCCTTTGTTGATACAACGCCTGAACACAGTCTGGCGAGCTACTCGCACCTGCAAGGCCTGATCGTCCTGCGTTCGCTCGGCAAGTTCTTCGGCCTCGGCGGGGCGCGGTTGGGTTTTGTACTGGCCGGCGAGTCGGTCCTGCTGCAGCTGGCAGAGACGCTCGGCCCGTGGACCGTCAGCGGACCCACTCGCCATGTCGGCCAGCGTGCGCTGGCGGACCGCTCGACACAGGACAGGTGGAGAAGTCGGCTCTTGGCAGACGGGGAGCGCCTGGCGGCGCTGCTGTGCGCTCGGGGCCTGAAACCTGCAGGAGGCTGCGCGTTGTTCCAGTGGATCGAACATCCCGACGCGCGCGCGCTGCAGGACTGCCTCGCTCGACAGGGCGTGCTCATTCGTCTGTTCCCGGAGCGCGCGGCAGTACGCATTGGCTTACCCGGCGATGAGTCCGGTTGGCGTCGCCTGGACACGGCGTTGCAAGCGTTTGCGGAGGTCAGCTGACATGTCGACCATCATGGTCCAGGGCACGACGTCGGATGCCGGCAAGAGCACGCTGGTTACCGCGCTGTGTCGCTGGCTGGTGCGCCAGGGGGTCAGCGTGGCGCCGTTCAAGCCGCAGAACATGGCGCTCAATTCGGCCGTCACGGTCGACGGCGGTGAGATCGGCCGCGCTCAGGCGGTCCAGGCCGAGGCCGCTGGCGTCGCGCCGCATACCGACATGAACCCGGTGCTGCTCAAGCCCAATACGGACACCGGCGCGCAGGTGATCATCCACGGGCACGCGGTCGGCTGCATGGACGCGCGTGCCTATCATGCCTACAAGCCGGAAGCGATGCGGGCAGTGTTGGCCTCCCACGAACGTCTTCGCCAGCGCTATCAGGTGGTCATGGTAGAGGGCGCAGGGTCACCGGCAGAGATCAACCTTCGTGAGGGCGATATCGCCAACATGGGCTTTGCTGAAGCGGTGGACTGTCCGGTGTTGCTGATCGCCGATATCGACAAGGGCGGGGTATTCGCCCATCTGGTCGGCACGCTGGAGCTGCTGTCGGCGAGCGAGCGCGCCCGGGTCCGTGGGTTCGTGATCAACCGCTTTCGCGGCGATGTCAGCCTGCTGCAACCGGGCATCGACTGGCTCGAGGCGCGGACCGGTATACCGGTGCTCGGCGTCTTGCCCTATCTTCACGACCTTCATCTCGAAGCAGAAGATGCGGTCAATGCCAGCCAGCCATGCAAACCTGCAGTTGCGCTAAAGGTCGTGGTGCCGGTGCTGCCGCGCATCAGCAACCACACCGATTTCGATCCGCTGCGCCTGCATCCACAGGTGGACCTGACGCTCGTTCGTTCGGGCGAGCCGATCCCACCCTCGGACCTGATCATTCTGCCCGGATCCAAGAGCGTGCGGTCGGATCTCGCGTTCCTGCGCCGGGAGGGCTGGGAGCAGGCCATAGCTCGGCATCTTCGCTACGGCGGCCGCCTGCTGGGCATCTGTGGCGGACTGCAGATGCTTGGCCGTCGCGTCTGCGATCCGCTGGGGCTCGAGGGGCCGCCGGGGGATTCCGCCGGGTTCGGCCTGCTGGATTTTTCGACCACATTGCAACCGGAGAAGCGACTGGCCAACGTCTCGGGACGGCTGGCACTGCATGGCGCTGCGGTGCGCGGTTACGAGATCCATGCCGGGGTCAGCGCCGGCCCGGCGCTCGGTCACCCACTGCTGCGACTCGATGACGGGACGCCGGATGGTGTTCTGAGCAGCGACGGCCAGATCGCCGGCACCTATCTGCATGGACTGTTCGAAGGGGCCGAGGCAAGCACCGCGCTGCTGACATGGGCCGGACTGAAGCAGGTTGAGCAGCACGATTACGCAGCCCTGCGCGCCCGCGACATTGATCGCCTTGCCGACTTGATAGAGGGGTATCTTGATCTGCGCAAGTTGCGTGAGCTAATTGGTGTAACCCTATGATTGAATTGATATTGGGCGGCGCTCGTTCCGGCAAGAGCCGCCTCGCTGAGCAGACTGCCGACGCGTCGGGTCTGGCGGTCACCTATGTTGCCACCAGCCAGCCGCTGGACACTGCGATGGCCGAGCGGATAGCCCATCATCGCGATCGACGTCCCGCGCACTGGGCGCTGATCGAGGAGCCTGTCGCGCTGGCCGAGGCTCTGCTTCGATCTGCGCGGGACGATCGCTGCATTCTGATCGACTGCCTGACACTGTGGTTGACCAACCTGCTCCTGCATGATGATCCGCAACGCTTGGCCATCGAGCGCGCTGCGCTGGTTGATGTGCTGCCCACGCTGCCGGGCCATATCATCATGGTGAGTAATGAGACCGGTCTCGGAGTGGTGCCGCTGGGGGAGCTGTCCCGCCGCTATGTCGATGAGGCCGGTATGCTGCACCAGACCCTCGCGGGCCTGAGCGACCGAGTTACCTTCTGCGTGGCCGGTCTGCCAATGATCCTCAAAGGGGAGCGCAGATGACCTGCTCATGGTGGGAAGGTGCGGCGGCAGTGCCTGACGAAGAACGCCAGCTCCACGCCACTGCGCGACAGACGGAGCTGACCAAGCCGCCAGGGTCGCTGGGGCGGCTGGAAGAGGTCGCCATCACTCTGGCTGCGCTGCAGGGTCGCGAGCGACCTGACGCCGAGCGCCTTGCCATTCATATCTTCGCCGCTGACCATGGGGTGGTCGCTGAGGGCGTTTCGGCATTTCCGCAGGCCGTGACCGGACAGATGCTGGCGAACTTCGCCAATGGCGGTGCGGCGATCAACGTGCTGGCTCGCTGTCTGAATGCACACCTGCGCGTGTTCGATCTGGGGCTTGCCGCGCCGGTCGAGCCGCTCGCAGGTGTCAGTCAATTGAACATTGCTCCGGGCTCGACGAATTTCTGCAGCGCCCCGGCGATGACCGACGCGCACTGCAATCAGGCACTGGAAGCGGGCCGTGACGCACTCGACGCGGCAGTAGCTGATGGTCTGGATATCTACATCGCCGGCGAAATGGGCATTGGCAATACCACTAGCGCATGCGCGCTGGCCAGCGCGCTGCTCACGCTTGCGCCCCGCGATCTGGTCGGGCCGGGCACTGGACTGGATGCCCGCGGCGTGGAGCGCAAGCTGGCCGTCATCGAGCGGGGCCTGGCCCTGCACAAGCAGAGAACGGATGCACCGTTCGACGCCCTGGCCTGCCTCGGCGGACTGGAAATCGCCGCGCTGACAGGCGCCTATGTGCGCGCCGCCCAGCGCGGCGTACCGGTACTGGTCGATGGCTATATCTGTTCGGTTGCAGCGCTCTGCGCCGTGCGACTGAACGCGACGGTCCGACCGTGGCTGCTGTTTGGCCACCGCAGCGCCGAACCGGGTCATCGCCACGTGCTTGAGGCTCTCGCGGCAAAGCCTCTGCTCGATATAGACATGCGCCTGGGCGAGGCCAGCGGGGCGGCGGCTGCCGTGCCTCTGCTGCGACTGGCGTGCGCCCTGCACAACGACATGGCCACCTTTGCCGAGGCGGCGATATCGAGCGGGTCGCCCGCGTGATCCTCGAGCTGCTGCGCCATGGGGAGACCGAGCGGGGTGGAGGCTTTCGCGGCAGCGTCGATGACCCGTTGACGTCCGCTGGCTGGGCACAGATGCGCGCCGCAGTCGATGGTCTGAACGGTTGGGACGCCGTTGTGTCTTCTCCACTGCAACGGTGTGCCGCCTTTGCAGCCGAACTGGCAGACTCGCGTGGGGTCGCAGTGGATATTCGCCCGGACTTGCGCGAGCTGCACTTCGGCTTGTGGGAGGGCAGACATCCGGCCGACCTGATGCTCGATCAGGCCGATGAGCTCGGCCAGTTCTGGAATGATCCGTACGCTTACACGCCGCCGCAGGCCGAGCTTGTCGCTGCGTTCCGCCAGCGGGTCATCGCTGAGCTGGCCTCGCTGGCCCTGCGCTATGCCGGTCAGCGATTGCTGGTCGTCACCCATGCCGGGGTCATGCGTCTGCTGCTGGCTCGGGCTCGCGAACTGGCCGATCGTGATCTGTTGCAAGTGCAGGTAGGCTACGCAGAGCTGGTCCGCCTGCACCGGTACGAAGACGGCACCCTGAAAGAGGAAAAAGCATGACCCCGCTGATGATCGCCCTGCAGTTTCTCACCGCCATTCCTATTCGTCTGTCGCGGTCGCCGAAGGCAGAGGAATCCGGTGCCTCACTGCTGTGGTATCCGGTAGTGGGTTTCCTCGTCGGTCTGTTGCTGCTGCTTGTCCAGTGGTCCGTCGCCGGGTTGCCGATCCTGCTCCAGGCGGCGCTGGTGCTGGCATTCTGGGTGGCGTTGACCGGTGGCCTGCATCTCGACGGACTCGCGGATACGGTAGATGCCTGGGTAGGCGGTCACGGCGACCGTGAGAAGACCCTGGCGATCATGAAGGATCCGGCCAGCGGGCCGATGGGCGTCCTTGCGCTGGTGCTGGTACTGCTCATCAAGTTCGCCGCACTGGTGACGGTCATCGAGATGAATCTGTGGTGGGCCTTGCTGATCGCGCCCTGGATAGGCCGCTGGCTGCTGCCGGCATTGCTTCTGACCACCCAGTACGTTCGCCCTGGCGGCCTGGGACAGGTCTTGAGCGAGCACATCCCGCGTATCTGGCTTCCAGCTGTACTGTTCGTTCACGGCTTTGCAATGATGGTCATCGGTGGATTCGGCTGGCTGCTGGCGGTATTGCTGCTGGGGGCCGTGTGGCGCGCGCTGATCAAGCGCCGAGTGGGCGGAACGACCGGTGACACCGCCGGTGCGCTGGTCGAGCTTGGCGAAGCGCTGGCACTGGTCGGCCTGGTGTGGGCGAATGGACCGTTCGTCTCTTGAGTGAACTTTCCCAAACGCGCTTCATCTGATTGTAATGTAAGGACAATAGCGTCGAGTCGAGGCCCTGTTTGGCCTCGCTCATACAATCAGGAGAACGCGCATGAATGATTACGTAGAAGAACTCATCGAGCAGCATGCTCAGGAATGGGACCAGGAAGTCGAAGACGCGGAAGAGATGTAACGCTTCCGCTCCGCTGCTGCGCTGCTTCCCCGGAAATCGGCAGTCGACAGTGTCCTAGCCTTCCCTGGTGATTGCCTCACTGCGCAATCGCCGAAAATCCCGTCTATAACCCCCCGGAGCCTGTCCGGTCCAGCGCCGAAACGCGCGCTGAAAAGCCGCCGGCGACGAGAATCCCAACAGGAACGCTACCTCTCCCAGCGCCATGTCCGTGTCGCGGATGTAACTCAGCGCCAGATCCCGACGGGTCTCGTCGACAATATCCTGAAAGCGAACATTGTCTTCCGAGAGCAGCCGTCTGCGTAATGTCCACGATGGTTGGCCGAGTTGCCGGGCTACCTCGCTGAGGGTGGGCAGGCGGCGATGCAGCTCCGGCGAAACAATATCAGCCACTCGGTCGCGCAGCCGTCGTACCCGGCTCAGCCGGTCGTGCCGCGCCTGACACACCGCGAGGAGCTCGGCATGCGTCGCCGGCGCAGCCTGCACCAGCGGTAGCTGGAGGCTGGCGGGCTCGAATATCAGCTGGTTGTCGGACTGCCCGAACAGCACCGGGCAGTCGAAAAAGTCGGGGTAGTCTGACGCGTACGCCGGCTCGGGGAACTCGATGTGCACTTCACGCAGCCGCGCCCGCCCACCGGTGAGATGCCGGGCGATGGTCGCCCGCGAGCACAGCGCTGAATCGACCACGAACAGGTTGTACTGGTTGTAGGGGCTGATGGAGTAGAAGCGCAGTGCTGGCGCAGTGAAGCTGGAATGACCGCGGTAGTTCTGGCTGGTCAGCCGTTCATAGCGTACCAGTGTTCGAAATGCCTCCCCGAGCGTAGGCGCGCATGCAGCGGTTATTCCGGGCAATCCGAGATGGCTGGCGTGACTATGGCGTCCCATCAGCAAACCGATCGCCGGCTCACCGCTCAACTGAATCGCTGCATTGCCCAGTCGCATGAACCGGGGAATGCTGATGCGTGCTTCCCCGGTGCTCAGCAGGGCATCGTCGATCTCAAACCGCTGGAATAGGGCAGCACTGTCATGGCCAAGGGCACCCAGCGCCGTGCGCAGGCTGTAGAGATAGCCAACAGAAATATCGCCAAGCTTCATCTGCGCTTCCGGGGAGAGGCTGAACAAGGTTGTAATTAGCGGCTATTTAACTGTCAGTCAGGGTGATTGAGCAAGCCGGCAAGCGGGCCTATCGTCTTGCTCCATGACCCGGGCGGCACGGACCGCCAGGCACCTGATGATGAGTCACTGGAGCGACACATGAGCGAACATAGCCTGTACCCGAATCTTCTTGCCCCGCTGGACCTGGGCTTCACCACCCTGAAGAACCGTACCCTGATGGGCTCCATGCACACGGGTCTGGAGGAGCGGGCGCACGGCTTCGAGCGCATGGCGGCGTATTTCGCCGAGCGAGCTCGAGGCGGCGTCGGCCTCATCGTCACCGGCGGTATCGGGCCGAACGACGAAGGTAGCGTCGCCCACGGCGCCGCGAAGATGACCACGCCGGAAGAGGCTGAGCAGCACAAGGTGGTCACCGCCGCGGTACACGAGGCGGGTGGCAAGATCTGCATGCAGATCCTCCATGCAGGGCGTTATGCCTACAGTCCCAAGCAGGTGTCGGCTAGCGCCGTGAAGGCGCCGATCAACCCGTTCACGCCGAAGGAGCTGGACGAAGCGGGTATCGAGAAGCAGATCGCTGACTTCGCCACGTGCGCCAGTCTGGCGCAGAGCGCCGGGTATGATGGTGTCGAGATCATGGGCTCGGAAGGCTACTTCATCAACCAGTTCCTGGTCGCCCACGTGAACAAGCGCACCGATCGCTGGGGCGGGAGCTATGAGAACCGCATGCGGCTGCCGGTCGAGATCGTGCGCCGGGTGCGAGAAGCTGTTGGGCCGAATTTCATCATCATCTACCGTCTATCCATGCTTGACCTGATCGAGGGCGGCAGCACCTGGGATGAGGTGGTCCTGCTTGCCAAGGCTGTCGAGCAGGCCGGCGCTACCCTGATCAACACCGGAATAGGTTGGCACGAAGCGCGAATTCCGACCATCGCGACCAAGGTGCCGCGCGCGGCATTCACTCGCGTCACCGCCAAGCTCAAGGGGGAGGTGACGATTCCGCTGGTCACTACCAACCGCATCAACACGCCAGAGGTCGCCGAGCGTGTGCTGGCTGACGGTGAAGCGGACATGGTCTCGATGGCACGTCCTTTCCTGGCCGATCCGGAATTCGTCAACAAGGCGGCCGAGGGTCGCGCTGACGAGATCAACACCTGCATCGGTTGCAACCAGGCCTGCCTGGACCACACCTTTGGCGGGAAATTGACCAGCTGCCTGGTCAACCCGCGCGCCTGCCATGAAACCGAGCTCAACTATATCCCCACCACCCAGGTGAAAAAGATCGCTGTGGTAGGGGCTGGTCCGGCCGGGCTGGCGGCGGCGACGGTTGCAGCCGAGCGGGGCCACGCGGTCACCCTGTTCGATTCGGCTGATGAGATCGGTGGGCAGTTCAACGTGGCCAAGCGCATACCCGGCAAGGAAGAGTTCTATGAAACGTTGCGCTATTTCGCCCGCATGATCGAAAAGCATGGCGTGCAGCTGAATCTGGGCCGCCGGGTGACAGCCGCTGATCTTACCGGTTTCGACGAAGTCATACTGGCCACTGGCATCAAGCCGCGTACGCCGGAGATTCCCGGAATTGATCACCCCAAGGTGATCGGCTACCTGGACGCCATTCTGGGGCGCAAGCCTGTGGGGCAGAAGGTCGCGGTGATTGGGGCAGGGGGCATCGGCTTTGACGTGTCGGAGCTGCTGACGCACCAGGGGGATCACCCCAGTCTGGATGCCGATCTGTTCTGGAAGGAGTGGGGCATCGACCCCGCTCTGGAAGCGCGCGGCGGCATTGCAGGCGTCCAGGCGCAGCCGCACGCTCCGGCGCGCGAGGTCTATCTGATGCAACGCAAGGCTACCAAGGTGGGCGATGGCCTGGGCAAGACCACCGGGTGGATTCATCGTACCGGATTGAAGAACAAGCAGGTGAAGATGCTCAATGCGGTCCAGTATCTGGGGATCGACGACGCCGGACTTCGTGTTCGGCTGGGCGAGTCGCCCGAGCCTCAGGTGCTGAATGTCGATACCATCGTGATCTGCGCCGGCCAGGATCCGCTGCGTGAACTGGAGAGCGGGCTTCGTGAGGCGGGCAAGCCGGTGCACCTGATAGGGGGAGCTGACGTGGCGGCCGAACTCGATGCCAAGCGCGCCATCGATCAGGGTTGTCGCCTTGCTGCGGCCATCTGACGGCTGGGGTGTTCCCTTCGCATAGCGCGGCCACGCGGCCATCCACCTGATCTGACCGGCGTGTCGTAGGAAGTCGGCTTGCGGGCAGTCCACTCACGGGCGCCTGCAGGCCGCACGAGCGGGGGGCTGTGCCAAATCCGTCACATCGCCAGATGGCCTTTTGGCCTACACTTGCGCGACCTGCGTGCATTTGTCCGAAAATTTGCACAAAGTGGACATTCCTGGGCAATACTGGCCGACAGCATCGCAAGAAGGACTTGGCGGAGAACACATGAACACGGCAACCAAACCATTGCTGACTGAAGCGGTGATGTTTTTTTCCGAGCGCGGGATTTGCAAGGAGATGCTGTATCCCGAGTTCGAAGCGCTGCTCGACGGGCTGATGGGTACGCCCGATTTCGCAGACGAAACCATGGAAGCGGTCTTCCTCCAGATCAACAATCGTCTGCAGATCCGTGCAGCGGTGTTCTTCACCCTCGATTTCGATGACGACGGCTTCGTCAACCGGCTGTGGAATCTCCCGCTGCGCAGCATTGCCGAGAAGGCCGGCCGTGGGCCGGACATGGGCGGCGGACCAATCCGTCTGGTCTGTCTCGGCTTTACCAATCAGACGCAGTACAAGCCACACCTGTGGAAGCCGGGCCAGAGGAATGGCCGCTCCGATCTGGCCTGGCTGAAGGACGCGGTACGCCGCAACGCGCTGGGTATCGTGGGCGAAGACGAGGAGGCGCGGGCGCTTCTGGCCTCGGAACGCCTGCAGGTGGCTGCTGAAGATGCCTGGTACGGTGGCGGCAATTCGATCGAGCCCTCTGCTTCGACACCCGCCCCGGAGCCGGAATTAACCGAGCCTGCCGCCCCCGAGGCGCCGGCGGATAACGCGCAGGAGCGGGAACAGGAGCGGGAAGATTTTCAGCGCAAGCTGGCTCTGTACACGCGGCAGATCCAGTCCCTGCAGGAACAGCTGCGCGCTATGCAGTCAGCTCATCAGGTCGAGCTTGAGCGGCTGCGGGAAGAGCATGCCGACCACCAGAAAGTGGCACAGGGCGAGCTGATGGACGTGAAGCAGGAGCTCGCCGCCCAGCAAAAGGCGAATGCAGCGCTCAAGCGGGATCTGGGCCGACTGCAGAACCGCACCTCGGTGGAATAATCGGGTCGGGCCAGCCGTCAGGCATAACCAGCAATCTTGGCGCGTCGCAGTAGTCGCGGCGCGACTCGTTTATCAACATAACCGGCGCACCTGGCCGCGAGAAAGGCTCTGCGGCGAGCGACCCGCTGAAATCGGCGGACATGGCCGGGGGCGCCAGCCAACGCTTGTGAGGCAGGGCGATCCAGCCTGAGGGCAATGCTTCCTCCAACGCTCTTCGATAACACCATTCATGACGCCACGCCGGAACCCCGGCCTGCTCCGCAGGTGCCATCTCCCTGCCAGCGGGGTAGAACAGGCAACCCTGCAGCCAGGCGCAGGAGCGATCGATCTGCGGCAGGCCGACCAGGCGGTCTGCATGCCGTGTAGCCAGCGGTAACTGATGGCTGGCAAGCCGGTCGACCTTTATGTCCAGGCGGTCTTTCGGATCCGGGCCCCACCAGGCGCTGTGGGCGCTGCACGGACCGCATGCATCGAGCTCAGGACGCCCAAGGTAGAACTTGATCGCCAGCTCGAAATGGATCACCGCGCCATCGGCGGCTTCGATTATCAGGTCCAGTTCGCCCAGGCTGCGGCGCTGGTGGCGTACCGGCACGTTATGTGCGATGACCCGGATGTCCGGCGCCAACTCCAGAAGCACCTGCCACAAACGTTCGTAATAGCGGCCCAGCCGGTAGTCAGTGGACTCGCCGAATTTCGCCGTCAATCGCACGGGATCGTCATCGAGCTGTCGGAGAGCGTGATGCAGTCGTTCGGGGTCGTCGCGCCACAGACTGCCGGCGAGCGGATCACGCACCGACATGCTGCCGTCGGCGAGCAGGGGTGGTGCTTCGGCGATCCAGGCCAGATCGCGACAGATCGGCTGCACTAAATGCGCTAACGGCATACCGGGCCTATTTGCCAGTACCGGGCTGGCTGCGGATAATCGGAGGGCTTCCCGGGCAGTGTCCTGCATGTCCGGAGTTCCGACAAGACGACAAGAGAGACAGGTATGGAGCAATTCCGCAACATCGGCTTGATCGGACGCCTCGGCAGCGGCCGCGTGGTCGACACGCTCAAGCGCCTGAAGCGGTTCCTGGTGGATAGCGGCCATAGCGTGATCCTCGAGGACTCGGTGGCGGACCTGCTGCCAGGGCACCAGCTGCAGGTGTGCTCGCGCAAAATGATGGGCGAGATTTGCGATCTGGTCATCGTCGTCGGCGGAGACGGGAGCCTGCTGGGCGCCGCGCGCGCGCTGTGCCGGTACAACGTGCCGGTACTCGGGGTGAACCGCGGCGGCCTGGGCTTTCTGACGGATATCTCCCCGGATGAACTCGAGAGCCGCGTGGGCGAAGTGCTCGCCGGCCAGTACCTGGTGGAGAACCGCTTCCTGCTGGATGCCTTTGTACGCCGCGGGGATGAGCAGCTGGGTACCAGCGAGGCGCTCAACGACGTGGTCCTGCACCCCGGCAAGTCGGCCCGCATGATTGAATTCGAGCTCTATGTCGACGGTCAGATCGTGTATAGCCAGAAGTCGGATGGACTGATCGTGGCGACCCCGACAGGATCCACTGCGTATGCACTGTCCGCGGGTGGGCCGATCATGCATCCAAAGCTCGATGCGGTGGTGCTGGTCCCGATGTTTCCGCACACGCTGTCCAGCCGGCCGATCGTGGTCGACGGCAACAGCGAGCTGAAGATCATCATCTCCAAGCAGAGCGGTATCTATCCGCAGGTCAGTTGCGACGGGCAGGTGCACATCGCATGTGCCCCGGGGGACAGCATCACCATTCGCAAGAAGCCGCAGAAGCTGCGGCTGCTGCATCCGCTGGATCATAATTTCTATGCGATTTGCCGGAGCAAGCTGGGCTGGGCGAGTCGACTCACGGAGTAATCGATGCACGAGCGGGAGTACCAGGGCTACGACATCATTGGCGATATACACGGGTGCGCGAATACGCTGGTCCGACTGCTCGAGCAGATGGGCTATGCCCGTACGCAGGGAGTTTGGCAGCACCCCGACCGCCAGGCGCTGTTCCTGGGCGACATTATCGACCGCGGGCCCCGCATTCGCGAGTCGCTGCACCTCGTGCACGATATGGTCGAAGCGGGACATGCCCGGTGCATCATGGGCAACCACGAGTTCAATGCGCTGGGCTGGCACACACCGGGCCCGGCTGGGAGCGGTCGGCCCCATGTGCGGGAGCACAACGAGCGGCAGCTGAGACAGATCCGCGCCACCCTCGATCAGTTCGCCGACTGGCCGGACGAGTGGGAGTATTTTCTGGAGTGGTTTCACACCCTTCCACTATATCTGGACATGGGCGAATTCCGCCTGGTGCATGCCTGTTGGGATCATGGGCTTATCGATGCTTTTCGGGGTATGTATCCGGATGGCTGCATCGACGTCGACTTCATTCAGGAATCGGTTTATCCGGGCACCTTCGCGTATCAGGTTCAGGACCGCCTGCTGCGCGGAACCGGTATGCCGTTGCCACATGGCCTGAAGATGACCGGCCGAGACGGCATTACGCGGTCGTTCTTTCGCACCAAGTTCTGGGAAGAGGATCCGCAGACCTACGGCGATGTGCAGTTTCAGCCCGATCCCCTGCCCGAAGACATCGCGGCCCGTCCATTGAGCGATTCACAGAAGGCTGAGCTGATGCTGTATGGCCCCGACGAGCCGATCCTCTTCGTGGGGCACTACTGGCGCGAAGGGCGCCCGCATCCGATCCGTCCGAACCTCGCTTGTCTGGATTACAGCGCGGTGAAATTTGGCAAGATGGTGGCCTATCGGTGGGACGGCGAGGCAAGGCTCGAGCGTGATCACTTTGTCTGGGTCGACGTACCCCGTTGGGGATGAGGTAACGATGTACCGAGCGATGCAATGTCCATTGGACGAAGATCTCCGCCAGCTCACCCGGTTCCTGCGCAGCCGTGGTCTGGTTCATCGGATAACCGAGGAGGGTGGTCGTCAGGTAGTATGGACCGTGGACGAAGCCGATGCCCAGGTGGTGCGGGCCGTGTATGAGCAGGGCGTGCCCGACGTCGCCGAGCCGGCAAAGCCGACCCCGAGCATGGCGCCGGCCAGCGGGGCAATGTTGCGCAGGATCCCGCTGACCCTGGCGATTCTGGTCGTCACCGGATTGGTTGCGCTGTGGACCGGGCTGGGCACGCGCGCGGAAACGATCATTCATCTCACATTCACACCCCTGGCAGCTACGGGTTATCTGGCACCGGATCTCGACTTTTCACAGCCATGGCGTGTGTTGAGTCCGATCTTTCTGCACTTCGGTCTCCTGCATCTCACGTTCAACGCACTCTGGTACTGGGAGCTCGGGCGCCGGATCGAGCTTTACTCCGGCAGTCTCTGGTTGCTGGGGCTGACCGTCCTGTTCGGTCTGGCGTCAAATCTGGCGCAATGGCTCGTCAGCCCGGATGCGGTGTTCGGCGGACTCTCGGGCGTGCTGTACGGTCTGCTTGGCTACTGCTGGATCTATCAAATGCTGGCGCCGAACGTATTCTTTGCGCTGCCCAAGGGTGTGGTGATACTCATGCTCGTATGGCTGGCGCTGGGGGTCTCCGGGCTGATTACACTGGCCGGCCTGGGGCAGATCGCCAACGCTGCACACATCGGCGGGCTGGTCTCCGGCTGCATCGCCGGGGCGATCGCAGGAGCACTGCAGCGCGGGCGCTGAACGCGCTACAATAGCGCGGTCAATCAGCTCCGGAGCGACTCATGACCACTTTTCTCGACATGCTGCGCAGCATTACCGCCGACACCTACGCAACGTTCAAGACCGCGGTGGAGCTCGGCAAATGGCCGGACGGCCGCAAGCTGACCCAGGAGCAGAAGGAAATGTGTCTGCAAGCGATGATCGCCTGGGAGCAGGAAAACCTTCCCGAGGAAGAGCGCACCGGCTACATGCCTCCCCAGCACTGCAAGTCGGAAACCAAGACCATCCCCAATATTCTGTTCTCGACTGGTTCGGACACGCTGCACTGATGCTGTCGGCCAGCGGTACCCTGCGCAAACTCAAGGGCGAGCTGCGCGCGGGCAGCAGTGAACCGGTTCAGTACAGTCTCCCGCTTGGTGAACAGCTGATCCCGCTGAATGAATGGCTAGGACGTACCGTCCGGCTGCAGGCCTCTGGCGATATTCATTGCTCCCACTGCGGCCGACGCACGCGCAAGAGCTACAGCCAGGGCTACTGCTACCCGTGTTTCACGCGTCTGGCGCAGTGTGACCTGTGTATCGTCAGCCCCGAGCGCTGCCACTACGAGCACGGTACCTGTCGCGATCCTGCCTGGGGCGAGCAGTTCTGCATGACCGACCATATCGTCTACCTGGCCAATTCGTCCGGGCTGAAGGTCGGTATCACCCGCGCTACCCAATTGCCCACCCGGTGGATCGATCAGGGCGCCAGCCAGGGACTGCCGATCATGCGCGTTCCTGCGCGTCAGCACTCCGGGATGGTCGAAGAGCTTCTGCGTCAACAGGTGGCAGACAAGACCAATTGGCGCGCGATGCTTCAGGGCGAACCGGATCCGGTCGATCTGTCCGAACAGCGCGATGCGATTCTCGACCGGGCGCAGCCAGGGCTCGCTGCGCTGCATCAGCGCTTCGGCATCCAGGCCTTTCAGCCCCTTGCCGATGCGGAACCCCTGACCATCAACTATCCGGTCAGCGCCTACAGCCCTAAGCCCAAATCGGCGAACCTCGACAAGGAGCCGATGCTCGAGGGCACGCTTCTGGGCATCAAGGGTCAATATCTGTTACTCGATACTGCGGTCATCAATATCCGCAAGTACACCGCCTACACTATGGCTTTCAGCGTCGTCTGAGCGCTACCGGCACAGGATCTACCCATGCGTACCGAACAACCGAAGACGATCTATCTCAAGGATTATCAGCAGCCTGACTATTGGATTGATGAAACGCACCTGACCTTCGAACTTTTCGAGGATCACGCTCTGGTTCACAGCCGGCTGGCGATTCGAGTCAATGCGCACAAGTCAGGGGCAGCGCGGCCGGAGCTGGTGCTGGACGGGCAGAATCTCGAGCTGATGTCCGTGGAGCTCGATGACGAGAGGCTGGCCAGCGGCGATTTCCAGTTGGACGAAGACACCTTTCGTCTCCAGCCGGGCCGCGACAGTTTCGATCTGTCGATTACCACGCGTATCAAACCGCGGGAAAACACCGCGCTGGAAGGGTTGTATCAGTCAGGGTCGATGTTCTGCACGCAGTGCGAGGCCGAGGGCTTTCGCAAGATTACCTATTATCTGGATCGGCCTGATGTGATGAGCCGGTTCACCACCACCGTGATTGCCGACAAGGGCAACTACCCGGTGCTGCTATCGAACGGTAACCCGATTGCCCGCGGCGAGCATGACGGCGACCGTCATTGGGTGACCTGGGAAGACCCATTCCCCAAGCCTGCCTATCTGTTTGCCCTGGTCGCCGGTGACCTGTGTCTGATCCAGGACAGTTTCACCACCATGAGCGGCCGCACCATCGACCTGCGCATCTATGTTGAGCCGGATAACCGTGAGCAGTGCGGCCACGCCATGGACAGCCTGAAGCGATCTATGCGTTGGGACGAGGAGGTCTACGGGCGCGAGTACGATCTGGACATCTTCATGATCGTCGCGGTGAACGACTTCAACATGGGGGCGATGGAAAACAAGGGCCTCAACGTGTTCAACTCGAGCTGCGTGCTCGCGCACCCCGACACCGCGACAGACGCGGCGTTTCAGCGTGTCGAGGCGGTGGTGGCTCATGAGTACTTCCACAACTGGTCGGGCAACCGAGTCACCTGCCGCGACTGGTTTCAGCTGTCACTGAAGGAAGGCTTCACCGTATTTCGCGATGCCGAGTTTTCCGCCGATATGAACTCGGCGACGGTCAAGCGGATCGAGGACGTAGGCTTCCTGCGTGCAAACCAGTTCGCCGAAGATGCAGGTCCGATGGCTCACCCGGTACGCCCGGACTCGTTCATCGAGATTTCCAATTTCTACACGCTGACCGTTTACGAGAAGGGCGCCGAAGTGGTGCGGATGCTGCACACGTTGCTCGGCCCTGAGGGCTTCCGCAAAGGCACTGATCTGTACTTCGAACGGCACGATGGCCAGGCTGTGACATGCGATGACTTCATCAAGGCACTCGAGGACGCCAACGGGGCCGATTTCAGCCAGTTCAAGCGTTGGTACAGCCAGGCGGGGACGCCTCGCCTGAGTGCTGAAGGGCGCTGGGACGCGGCAACCGGGACGTTTTCACTGCTGTTCCGCCAAAGTTGTCCGCCGACTCCCGGTCAGAGCGAAAAACTGCCGTTTGTCATCCCGGTGCGCATGGCCCTGCTGGACGCACAGGGTCGGGAGATGCCGCTCCGGTTGGCTGGCGAAGCAGAGGAGCGCGGGATGGAAACCGTGCTGTCGGTAACCGAGGCCGAGCAGCTCTTCACGTTCACCGATCTCGCCGAAGAACCGCTGCCTTCGCTGCTGCGTGGTTTCTCCGCGCCGGTCAGGCTGAGCTATCCCTACCACCGCGACGACAGGGTGTTCCTCGCCAAGCACGATCCGGATGGGTTTAATCGCTGGGAAGCTGCGCAAAGTCTGGCGGTTGATGTCCTGCAGGGACTGGTTGAAATCCACGTCGCTGGAAGACCGCTGATGATGGATCAGCGCCTGATAGACGTGTACAGCACTGTGCTCGCCGATGAGACGCTCGATCCGGCCATGGTGGCTGAGATCATCCGATTGCCGTCCGAAGCTTACCTCGTCGAGCTGGCTGAACAGGCCAACGTGGACGCCATCCACAGTGTTCGTGACTGGGTCCGGCGCGAGCTGGCAACCACGCTCGAAGAGCAGCTGTGGGGGATCTACCGACGCCTCGATGAACCTGTGCCGTACCGCGCCGAGGCGATCCAGTTTGCTCGTCGCAGTCTGAAGAACACCGTGCTCGGCTACCTTATGCTGACCGAATCGCACAATGCGGTCGCAGCGTGCGTTCGGCAGTTCGTCGAGGCCAACAACATGACCGATCGTCAGGCGGCGCTGGTTGCACTGGTCAACTCGCCCTTCGAGGATCAGCGTCGTGCGGCGCTGACCGAATTCGCGGAGCGCTGGAAGGACTATCCGCTGGTGATGGATCAGTGGTTCAGCATTCAGGCCGGATCGCCTGCCGCCGACGGTCTGGCGCGCGTTCAGGAACTGATGGAACACCCGCTGTTCACCCTGCGCAATCCCAACAAGGTCCGCTCGTTGATCGGTGCCTTTGCCAATCAGAATCTGGTCAACTTCCACCGCGGCGACGGGGCCGGCTATCGCTTCCTGGCCGACCAGATCCTCCTGCTGGACGGCACCAATCCGCAGATAGCTTCACGCCTGGTCACACCGCTGTCTCGCTGGCGCAAATTCGATCCGGATCGCCAGGCGCTGATGAAGCAGGAGCTTGCCCGAATTCTCGGCAAGCCGGATTTGTCGCCTGACGTTTATGAGGTGGTCAGCAAGTCATTAGCCTGAGCAGAAAACCAGGGGCCGCCTGTTCCGAGAGGCGGCCCGCTGCGACCGTGAGACACATTGACCGTTTCTTAACAAAAGATTACTCATCCCTATTGGTGGAGCTACTCGATTCAAATTACTATGACTTGCCCTGACTCAGAGCAGGGCGTCAGATAATAACAATCGGGGGTTGGTATATGCGTGAGCCCAACATGCGGCGCGCTCAATCCTTTGCTCAGGCCAGCTCTGCCAGCCAGCCTCTCAAAGGTCGCAAGTCTTCTGTTTCACTTCCATTTTTTCGAGTTTTGGGGATAGCCGCCGCGATCGTCTGTGGGCCCGCATCTCTGGCATTTGCACAGGAAGCCGCCGACTCCCAGACTCGTCCGGCAGTCATGTCGCTCGAATCCAGCACTTCGCTCCTGCTCGACTCGGCCCGTGCCGGTGACCGCCTGGTGGCGGTCGGCGTTCGTGGTCATATCGTCTACTCCGACGATCAGGGCGAAACCTGGATCCAGGCGCAGGTACCAGTGCGCCAACTGATCGCCGCCGTACACTTCGTCGACGACAAGAACGGCTGGGCGGTCGGGCACGATTCCCTGATCCTGCACAGTTCCGATGCAGGTGAAACCTGGTCCATTCAGCATCGCGATCCCGAACTGGCCGAAGCGCCCGATCCAGACGCGGGCGGCCTGCTCGAAAAACCTCTCATGGATGTGTGGTTCCGCGATGCCAATCATGGCCTTGCTGTGGGCGCCTACGGGCTGGCCCTGCGCACGCGGGACGGCGGGGCGACCTGGGACGATATCAGCTTCGATATCGATAACCCGGACGGACTGCACTACAACGCCATCGCCGAGATCAAGGGCGCCGGTCTGTTCGTCGTCGGCGAGATGGGTACCATGTACCGGTCGGCCGATCTGGGCGATACCTGGGAAACCTTGCAGGATCTGCCGTATGACGGCTCCTGGTTTGGCGTATCCGGCACTGGCGAGGCCAACGGCGTGCTCGCCTGGGGTCTTCGCGGCAACCTGTTTCGTTCGGATGATTTCGGCAACAGCTGGCAGCAGGTCGAGTTGATGACGCCGAACAACGGCCCGCTGGAATCCACCTTGTCGGGTGGTGGTCTGACTGCCGACGGCAGCATCGTCATTGTCGGCACCGGTGGCGTGGTTGCCACCAGCCAGGATGGCGGTCGCAATTTCGATGTGAGCATTCGTCCTGATCGCGTCTCGCTGGCTTCTGCGACGACAACCGACGACGACCATCTCCTTCTGCTGGGCCAGCGCGGGGCGATCAAGACCTCCGCAGACGGCTCGACTACCCAACAATAATTACGCACCAGGAGACTCTGGATGTCACAGTTTGAGCACGAAGACGCTACCTTCATGGAGCGTCTGGTCTTCAATAACCGTCTGTTCGTGGTGCTGGCGTTTTCCGTCATTACCGTCGTATTAGGCTACTTCGCGGCGCAGATCCGTCCCGATACCAGCTTTACCAAGATGATCCCCCTTGAGCATCCGTACATCGTCAACATGCTCGAGCATCAGGATGATCTGGCCAGCCTGGGTAACTCGATTCGTATTTCGGTGGAGATCAAGGAAGGCGACATCTTCACCACCGAGTACATGGAAACCCTCAAGCGCATCAACGATGAGGTGTTTTTCCTGCCGGGTGTGAGCCGTTCAGGTCTGCGTTCTCTGTGGACACCGAACGTGCGGTGGACCGAGGTGACCGAATACGGCTTCGATGGCGGCCCGGTCGCCAACCGCCCGGCCTACCTGAACGAGGACGACCTGGAGGAGCTGCGTGTCAACGTACTCAAGTCCGGCGAAATCGGCCGCCTGGTCGCCAACAACTTCAAGTCCTCCATCATCGAGGTTCCGCTGCAGGAGTTCTACCCGAACCCGGAGAACCAGAGCGAACTGCTGCGACTGGACTACGGCGACTTCTCCGAGCAGCTCGAAGAGAAGATTCGCGACCAGTTCCAGAACGAGAATCCCAATATCGAGATCCATATCGTCGGCTTCGCCAAGAAGGTCGGCGACCTGATCGATGGCCTCACCGCGGTCGTTGCGTTCTTCGGTATTGCGTTCGTGATCACGTTCATCCTGCTGTTCTGGTTCACCCGCTGCATGCGCAGTACCGTCGCGGTGCTGATGACTACCGTCATCGCGGTGATCTGGCAGTTAGGCCTGATGCGCCTGGTCGGCTTCGGTCTGGATCCGTATTCGATGCTGGTGCCATTCCTGATCTTCGCCATCGGTATTTCGCACGGGGTCCAGAAGATCAACGGTATCGCGCTGCAGTCGAGTGACGCGGACACCGCTCTGCTGGCCGCCCGCCGGACCTTCCGCCAACTGTTCCTGCCCGGCATGATCGCGATTCTTGCTGACGCGGTAGGCTTCATTACGCTGCTGGTCATCGATATCGGCGTTATCCACGAACTGGCGATCGGCGCCTCGATCGGTGTGGGTGTCATCGTCTTCACCAACCTGATCATGCTGCCGGTAACCATTTCCTACCTGGGCATCAGCAAGAAGGCCGTTGCACGCAGCAAGGAAGACGCCGTGCGCGACCACCCCTTCTGGCGCAACATGGCGTTCGTGGCGCACCCGAAGGTCGCTCCTATCGTCGTGGTCGTTGCGCTGGTGGCTGGTGTTGGCTGCTTCTTCTACCAGAAAGCCAACATTCAGATCGGTGACCTGGATCCGGGTGCGCCTGAGCTGCGTCCGGACTCGCGTTACAACCTGGACAACGATTTCATCATCCGCAACTACTCGACCAGCTCGGACATTCTGGTGGTGATGGTCGAAACGCCGCCGGAGATGTGTTCGTCCTACGAGACGATGGAAGCGATCGATCAGCTCGAGTGGCGCATGAACAACCTGCCGGGCGTCCAGTCAGCGGTCTCGCTGGTGACCGTCGCCAAACAGGTGATCATGGGCAACAACGAGGGCAACCTGAAATGGCAGACCCTGTCGCGCAACCAGGACAACCTGAACAACGCCATCAGCCGGGCTCCGGAAGGCATGTTCAACTCATCCTGTTCGCTCGCTCCGGTCATGATCTTCCTCAATGACCACAAGGCCGAGACGCTCAAGCGCGCCACTGCCGCGGTCGAGGATTTTGCCGAGGAGTACAATACCGAGAACCTGAAGTTCAAGCTGGCTGCGGGCAATGCTGGTATCGAGGCAGCGACCAACGAAGTCATCGCCAGCTCTGAAATGCTGATTCTCGCTCTGGTGTACATCTGGGTTGCGATCATGTGTTACGCCACCTTCCGTTCCTTGCCGGCGACCATCTGCATCGTTCTGCCGCTGGTTCTGACCTCGGTACTGGGCAACGCACTGATGGCATTCCTTGGTATCGGGATGAAGGTCGCGACCCTGCCGGTCATTGCGCTGGGCGTGGGTGTCGGTGTTGACTACGGTATCTACATCTACAGTCGACTGGAGACATTCCTGCGGCAGGGCATGGCACTGCAGCCGGCTTACTACGAAACGCTGCGTTCGACCGGCCGTGCAGTACTGTTCACCGGTCTGTGCCTGGCCATCGGCGTAGTGACCTGGGTGTTCTCCGCGATCAAGTTCCAGGCCGACATGGGCTTGATGCTGACCTTCATGTTCCTGGTCAACATGATCGGCGCGCTGCTGTTGCTGCCGGCTCTGGCTCGGTTCCTGATCGACCCGGCGAAGGTGCGTGCCAAGCAAGCGTCGAAGCTGACTCACTAAACTGCAGCATCGAAAACCCCGCTCCGGCGGGGTTTTTTTTGCCCGCCGCAGGCGATTTTCTTCCGTTTTTACCGCTCTTGTATCACTGTGCTGATTAACAAAAGATAACCCCCCTCCGGTTGGCCCCCCTGGTAATGCCCGCTAGTATTGATGGTCATGCCGTATTGCGGCTGTCCTATAAGAATAAGGGGGATGTCCTATGCGTAAGCCCAACCAGCGGCTCGTCTCGTCCTTTGATTCGATTGATGGCAGAAGCCGGTCGAACGAAGGCAGTACACTATCACTCACTCGCCAGATCGCGGTTGCGCTTAGTCTCGCCGGCGCGATGGTATGTCTTCCCATGGGAACGGCCCACGCCCAGGGTCCCCACGATGATACCCGTCCTGCGGTGATGTCTTTGAAGGCCGCGCAAACGCTGTTGCTTGACATCGGACGGGCCGGCGATCGCCTGGTCGCGGTAGGCGCCCGTGGCCATGTGGTCTATTCCGACGACAAGGGCGACACCTGGATCCAGGCTCCTGTACCGACCCGCGCCATGCTGACGGCTGTTCACTTCGTCGATGACAGGAACGGTTGGGCTGTGGGTCATGATTCGCTGATCCTGCGCACCAGCGATGCTGGCGAAAGCTGGGAGATCCAGTATCGCGATCCGGAGCTGGAAGAGGCCATCGACCCAGACGGTCCCGGACTTCTGGAGAAACCGCTGATGGACGTATGGTTTCGAGACGTCAACACCGGTTTCGCCTTCGGAGCCTATGGCCTCGCGTTACGCACCGATGACGGCGGGGAAACCTGGAATGACATTACCTACGACATCGACAACCAGGATGGCTTTCATTACAACGCGATCACCCGAGTGGGCGAGCAGGGCCTGTTTCTGGTAGGCGAGATGGGCACCATGTATCGCTCGCGCGATCTGGGTGAGACCTGGGAGACCATCGAAGAGATGCCCTATGACGGTTCGCTGTTCGGAGCAACCGGTGTAGGCGAAGAGGACGTGGTGTTCATCTGGGGCCTGCGAGGCAACATGTTCCGCAGCAACGACTTTGGCGACAGCTGGGAACAGGTCGAGCTGGACACGCCGCATAACGGCCCGCTGGAAGCCACGCTGTTCGGCGGCACCGCCACTGACGACGGCAAGATCGTGGTCGTGGGCGCCGGCGGGGCAGTGGTCACCAGCGAAGACCAGGGGCAGACGTTCGAAGTCGCTTTCCGTCCCGACCGGTCGACATTGGCTACCGGGAAGGTGCTGGAGAGTGGACAGGTTCTGCTTGTAGGTCAGCGCGGCGCAATCAAGGCTGACTCCAACGGCCTGCCCGCTCAATTATAAGAATTCTGGAGACTCCGGATGTCCAAACAACATGAGACCGCTCCATTCATGGAGCGGTTGATCTTCAAGAACCGTATCGCCGTCTTGCTCATCTTTGCGCTGCTGACGATATTCTTCGGATATCAGGCAGCGCAGGTCAGGCCCGATACCAGTTTCGAAAAAATGATTCCTCTGAAGCACCCCTACATCGTCAACATGATCGAGCACGAAAACGATCTGGCGAACCTGGGTAACTCGATCCGCATCGCTGTAGCGATCGAAGATGGCGACATCTTTTCTACCGAGTACATGGAAACCCTCAAACGCATCAATGACGAGGTGTTCTTCCTTCCTGGGGTGGATCGATCCAATCTCCGGTCCCTGTGGACGCCGAACGTTCGCTGGACGGAGGTGACCGAGTACGGGTTTGATGGCGGCCCTGTTGCCAATCGTCCTGCCTATGTCACCGACGACGATCTGGAAGAGCTGCGCGACAACGTACTCAAGTCGGGTGAGATCGGTCGTCTGGTAGCGAACAACTTCAAATCCACCATCATTGAAGTCCCGCTGCAGGAGTCGTATCCCAATCCGGACAACCAGAGCGAACAGATTCGCCTGGATTACGGCGAGTTCTCGCGGCAGCTCGAGGAGAAGATCCGCAGCGAATTTCAAGCCGAGAACCCGAACATCAGCATCCATATCGTCGGCTTCGCCAAGAAGGTTGGTGATCTGATCGAAGGTATCATCAAGGTACTGATGTTCTTCGGCGCCGCGCTGCTGATCACCTTCGTTCTTCTGCTGATCTTCACCCGCTGCCTCAAGAGCTCGATCACCACGCTGATCTGCTCGGTCATTGCGGTAGTCTGGCAGCTGGGCTTGTTGCGCACACTGGGTTTTGGCCTGGATCCGTATTCGATTCTGGTACCGTTTCTGGTCTTCGCCATCGGTATTTCCCACGGTGTTCAGATCATCAACGGCATGGCCATCGAATATGCCCACGCTGAAGATGCCAACACGGCGGCGCGTAGGGCGTTCCGAGCGCTGTACATTCCCGGCATCGTCGCACTGGTGTCCGACGCGGTCGGTTTCGTTACGCTGCTGCTGATCGAGATCGAAGTTATCCGTGAGCTGGGCATTGCGGCATCGATCGGTGTGGGCGTGATCATCCTGACCAACCTGATCCTGCTGCCCATCCTGATGTCGTATATCGGAATGAGCAAACGGGCTGTGGAGCGCAACCGCCTGCTGGCGAGCCGCCCGCAGCGCCTGTGGCTGACCATCTCCAAGTTTGCCCACCCAACGGTAGCGCCGATTTCCGTCGTCCTGGCGATCCTGGCATTTGCCTTCGGCATTTATCATGGCAAGAACGTTGAAATCGGTGACCTTGATCCGGGTGCTCCGGAGCTGCGACCCGACTCACGCTACAACCTCGACAACGATTTCATCATCTCCAACTATTCGACCAGCTCGGACGTTCTGGTGGTGATGGTGTCGACGCCTCCGGAGATGTGTTCGGCATACGAAACCATGGAAGCGATCGACCAGCTCGAATGGCGCATGGTCAACATGCCTGGTGTTCAGTCGGCGGTGTCGATGGTCACTGTAGCCAAGCAGGTCATCATGGGTAACAACGAGGGCAGCCTGAAATGGCAGACCCTGTCGCGTAACCAGGACAACCTGAACAATGCGATCAGCCGTGCTCCGCAAGGCCTGTTCAATGCATCGTGCTCGCTGGCTCCGGTAATGCTTTACCTCAACGATCACAAGGCCGATACGCTTGAGCGGGTGACCGCTGCCGTCGAGGACTTCGCCGAGGAATACAATACCGAGGGACTCGAGTTCAAGCTGGCTGCAGGTAATGCTGGCATCGAGGCGGCGACCAACGTCGTGATCGAGAAGTCGCAGACCAAGATGCTGCTGACGGTGTACGCCGTGGTGATCTTCATGTGTCTGATCACCTTCCGTTCGATTCGCGCGGTGCTGTGCATCATCATACCGCTCGCGTTGACCTCGGTGCTGGCCAACGCGCTGATGGCCTTCCTCGGGATCGGTGTGAAGGTTGCAACGCTTCCGGTCATCGCGCTGGGGGTAGGTATCGGGGTCGACTACGGGATTTACATCTACAGCCGACTCGAGACGTATCTGCGTCAGGGGCTGCCTTTGCAGGAAGCCTACTATGAAACGCTGAAGACGACGGGTAAGGCGGTGACCTTCACCGGCTTCACCCTGGCCATTGGCGTGGCGACCTGGATCTTCTCTGCGATCAAGTTCCAGGCTGACATGGGTATCCTGCTGACCTTCATGTTCCTGTGGAACATGTTTGGCGCACTGTGGTTGCTGCCAGCACTGGCTCGCTTCCTCATTCGGCCCGAAAAGCTGCGAGAGTAAACGCAGCGCAGCAAAAAGCCGCTCCCAGGGAGCGGCTTTTTTTATCCTTCAGTTGCGGGTGTCAGCCGTCTTTCAATGCTGACACTCTGAAGGGCTGCTGGATCACGGCAGGTGGCTGCGGACAGCTCCGGACACCTTACCAGCCTGTCGGGACAGCTTCGCACCCTGGCCAAGCGCGGCCAGCTTCAGTCCGGTGCCGAAAAGGCCACCGCGACGATGCGATTTGCGCAGGCGGGGCATGTGCGCATGTTTCTTTGCGCTTTCCAGACCTGCGATGGCGCCCAGGCTTGATAGCCCCTTGTGTGACTTCATTCGCTTGCTCCCGCCGATCACCGAAGCGATAAGCGCGATGGCGCCAACTGCAATCAGGGCCGTGGCCACCGGGTGCTGCGCGGCGCGGGTATACAAGCTGCTCTGTTTGACATGTCCCGGATACTGACCGGATGCCTTACCGTCTTGAACGGTACCTACGTCTGAGTTTTGCAAGGTGCCTCCTCGATGCTTATCAGGTCGCCCACTCTGGACGATGTCGTAAATGAAGGTACGGCTAACTAGGTCGGCCAGGCGAGGGGTCACCTGAGCCATGCGCGTGAACATCTTCGAATTGCCGATGTACACGTCACGCTGCGGATGCACCGCAGCATGGAGGATCGCCTGCGCTACAACGTCGGGGCTGTAGACCGGCGGTGGAAACGAGGGCGCCGAGGGCAGGTAGCTCTTGGCGTGGTCGTTGAACATCGTATTGATCGCCGGTGGTCTGACCAGCGTCACGGACACCGGTGCGCCGGCCTCCTGCAACTCGACTCGCAGCACATCGGTCAGTGCCTTGACGGCGTGCTTGCTTGCGCTGTAGCTGGAGTGAAAGGGCATCGGTGCGGCGGATTCCACGCTGCCGATGTTGATGATCGCACCGCCCTTGTCGCGCAAGTGGCGGGCAGCAATGTTCGAGCCGTACATGGTGCCGAAGAAGTTGGTCTGCATAACCTTCTCCTGGTCCTCGTCGCTGACCTCGTCCAGACGACCCCACACCGCACTCCCGGCATTGTTGATCCAGGTATCAAAACCGCCGAACTGTGTAATGGTCTGGCTGGCGACGCGCTCGAGGTCCTCGCGCTTGCCGACATCGCCGACCAGATGCTTGACGGTATCGCCGGCATCGAGCTCGCGTTCGATTTCCTTGAGCGCTTCTTCGTTGCGTGCAACCAATACCAGCCGCGCACCGGCCTCGGCCGCCATCCGGGCGGTGGCTAATCCGATCCCGCTGGATGCGCCAGTAATGACGATGACCTGTTCGTGGAGCGGTTTGAGTTTCACGTGCATTGGACCTCCTTGCTGCGCCGACCGGGGCCGACGATTGGTGGACTTCCTCAGTAGAAGTCGCAGGACCGCAAGGGGTTCCATCAACAGGATGAGCGGTACACGGCCCGCAGTGGCGTCCTCGGGTAACTAGACGTCGGGGTAGAGGCTTGCGAGCTGTTCCGGGGGAGTCTCTCCGGCCCGCTTGCGACTCTGTACCACCATGCGGACGGCGCGCCACAACGGCTTGCCGCGCCAGGGTGTTTCCAGCTGACCGAAGAGACAGGCGTTGAGGTCGTCCAGCGCCTCGGCAAGCTCGGGATAGGGATGAGTAAGACCAATCAGACCGTCGCTGTGCTGCTGTCGCGCCCAGGTCTCCAGCGCCTTGCGCGCCTCGGCGGGCTGGTTTCCGCGACAGGCTGCCTGCAGGTCGCCCAGCGGATTGTCGGGCACATTGTCATCCAGACTTTCCTCCTCTTCAGGCAGGTCCAGCTGGTACAGCTTCCTCCGCGCCCGATACAGCAATGCAAGGGCGGCGGCGAGCCCGAGACTGAGCAGCAGGCAGGCAAGCTGCCAGGGCCACAGAAGCGGTGCAGGCCCAGACTCCTGCACTGCTACGGTGGGCTCCGCAGCACCGGTGCCATCAAAGCTTTTATCGTTCCGGACGTTGAGCGCGACCGGATCCAGTCGTGAGGTGCGCAATCGGTCCTGGGTGGTGTCCCACCAGTGCACTTCCAGGGCGGGCAGGGCGTAGGTGCCGTCTTGCTGCGCGACCAGCGCAGAGCTGTCCTGTCGTTTGCCGCGGATGCCCAGGTCACGGATCTGGTTGTCCAGGCGAGGCTGGTCGTCGTATTGACGCAGGTTGCGATCCGCTCCATTGATGATGCTGTGCAGCGCAGGCAATTGACTTGCAGTCAGCCCCTCTGCCTCCAGCGTCAGCGTCCGCGTCAATGGCTCACCGGCCAGCAGGTCGATGCCGGGGTCGGGCTGCCATTGCTGGGTCAGAGACAGGTCACGCGCCGGCAGCCAGGGAGCGCCACGCGGGTAGGCATCGGGCACCGGCCGGACATCCAGCACGATGTTCGGCGAGCGCACCTGGACGACCTTGCCGGTCCTGGCGGAGAAGCGCTCATCCGGGTTGCGCGGCTGCAGGATGGTTGCGCTGAACAGCTGAGAGGGGATCTCCAGCGACCCGCTCTGCTGCGCGAAGATCGCGTAGCGCACCTCGATGACACCATGCTTCACGCCGTTGATGCGCTTTTCGTAGTGCCGTGGCGGGCCCAGGCTTTCCACCCGGGCCTGGGGTATGGCCAGTCCGCTTAGCGTCGAATCATCGTATAGAGACACGGAGTGGTACACCCGCAGGGTCAGCAGGGCCTGGGCCTGCACATACGGGTTTTCGACGTCGACCTCGCTGTCGATGAATACCGGTGCCATGTCCGCGACCGGGTCGGATGCGGCTTCGGCTGCCGAAAGAACCCGCAGGCTGATCGGGTCGCTCATGGCGGTCCCCAGGCTCACCGGAGGAATTACCACAAAACCGGTTCGCTTCGGGACCAGCGTCAAGACCCAGCGGGCGACCGGCTGAGTCTTGCCATCGATATCCACCATCAGACTCAGCTGCCGCGTATCACGTATCTCGAACAGCTCTTCGAGCACGCTGAGATCCGGCTGGCTGAAGCGATTGGCCGCTGCACTTTCCAATGTCAGCTCAAACGTTTCGCCTTCGATCAGCCGGGTTCTGTCCACGCTTGCGCCCAAGGCTGCGTGAGAAACAAGCGGTAGCATGGCGAGCAGCCAGCAGATGAGCCATCGGATCATGGTTGTTGTCCTTGCTGTTGCTGCATGTGCTGGTAGAGAAACTTGCGCCGTAGCAGCTCGGCAGGGTTGTCCGGAATCTCCTCGAGCCATTGGCGAAGCGCCTGGGCCTGCTCGGTCTGGCGTGCCGCGGCAACCGGATCAATCGTAGCTGCGCCGCTGCCCGACTCGCCGCCATTCATCGAGGAGGCTGCGTCTGCATCCTGCGCACTGCCGGCGACAGGGTCGCCGCCGGCCTCGCCGGATTCCGCCGAGCGCTGCTGGGCCGAGTCGTCTGCTGCATTGGTGTCCTGTGGGGACGGGTCCTGCGCAGCCGAGTCCTGCGAGCTCTGCGTTTCCCGCTCATCTCCACTCCCATCACCTCGGTCATCGCTTTCACCTTCGCCGGGAGGGGTGTCGGTGCCTGATTGCCGAGCCTGCTCGCGCAGTGCTTCGAGCAGCGCCTCGACCTTGCTGCGATTGTGCCTCGCGGCTTCGTGCTCCGGGTCACGGGTCAGCGCTTGCTCGAAAGCCTCCAGCGCCGCTTCGTAACGCTCGGCCATCGTCAGGGCGGTGCCGTAGTGAAAATGGTGGGCGGCGTTCTCCGGCTCCCGGGCGACTACGTCGGCATAGGCGTCGACCGCGGCCGGGAAGCGCTTGGCCTGATAGAGCGACCAGGCTTTCCACGCAGGGTCTTCGAAACGTTCTGCGGCTTCCAGAGGGCGGCGCTGCTCCAGTAACACGGCGCCTTGCTGATCGGGGCGCTGCCACCAGTCAGCCCAGGCTGCCTCGACAGGTGCGGGAAGAACGCCAATCAGCACCGCGACGCCCAGCCAGCCTCGCCGTGCACCCAGCGCTGCTATCGGCAACAGCAGCAACAGGAGCCAGTGGCCCTGTTCGCGGGAAACCAGCTGCTGCCCCTGTTGTACTGCCCCTGGGGATTGCCGCAACGACAGGAGCTGTTCCAGATCGTCATCGGTCGTGGTTACCCGGTGGTAGGCACCGCCGTGCCGGCGGACAACGGCGGCCAGCGCCTGGCTGTCGAGCCGGGGCACGAGAATGCGGCCGGCGGTATCGCGTTGAAATCCACCATCAACGTTCGGAACAGGCGCGCCGGCCTGAGTGCCGATGCCGAGGATGGCCAACTGGGGGCCCAGCTCCGCCGCGTGTCTGTCCAGAACGTCCAGCTGTTCCCTGTTGCTGCTGCTGGTGAGCAGAAGAATCTGCGAGCTTGCCGGGGGCAGGTCGGCGATCATCTCTCGGGCGAGCGTCAATGCAGCGTCCAGACTGTTGCCTTCAGCCGGCATGATGGCCGGTTCCAGGGCCCCGAGCAGGTTGGTCAGTGTTGAGCGGTCGTGACTCAACGGGGTCACCCGATGGGCGCTTCCGGCATAGGCTACCAGCGCAAGTCTGTGGTCGGCTGCCAGCCGGATTACATCATGAACCTTATGACGGGCGCGCTGCAGACGACTGGGGGTGACGTCAGTGGCGAGCATCGCTGGTGTCACTTCCATAACCAGCACAATGGCTGCGTGGTTGGTGGAGTCGCCCTTGTACGGCACAGACCACGACGGGCCGGCGAGCGCAATGATCGCCAGTAACCACGCGCAGCCAAGCAGCAGGTATCGTCCACGCGGGCGGTCACTCGCCACGCGTTGCAGCAATCGTGGTTGCATGGCGGAGGGTAGAATCGCTTCCCAGCCCGAGCGCCTTTGCGATCGCTGATACAGCAGCCAGCACACCGCCACGGCTGGCAAGATGGCCAGCAGCCACGCCGGCCGCGCCAAGCTGAACATCAGGTGTTCAAACAGCATCGCGGCCTCCGTGCCAGGCCGCCCAGGCCAGACTTGCCAGCAGCGCGAGACCCAGGGGCCAAGGGTAAAGCGGCGTTGCTGCGCGTACGGGTGCGCTGTCATGCAGCGCTGGCTCGAGCTGGTCCATGCTGGCGTGAATGCTCTCGAGATCCTCTGCGTCGCGGGCTCGGAAGTACCGGCCACCGGTCAGGTGAGCAAGCTCCTTGAGCGTGTCCTCATCGAGGTCTACCGACGGGTCGGCCTGGTCCAGAAGCCCGGCAGGGGACTGGCCGGCCGCGCGCTCGGCGCCGACGCCTATCGTAAAAATCCGGATCTGCTGTTCGGCAGCCAGCCGGGCCGCCTGCAGCGGCGACAGTCTTCCGGCAGTGCTGGCGCCGTCCGTTATGAGGATCATCACGCGGCTGGTAGCGGGTTGGTCCGCGAGGCGTTTGATGGACAGCCCGATGGCATCCCCGATCGCGGTTTCCCGCCCGGCAAGACCGATGAACGATTCGTCCAGCCACTGGGAAACGGCGTCGCGATCGAGCGTCAGGGGAGCCTGGACATAGGCACTGGATCCGAACAGGATCAGGCCAACCCGGTCGCCATGGCGACGCTCGATAAACTCGCCCAGAAAATGCTTGAGTATCGTCAGCCGATCGACGTCTTCGCCGTCGAGCTGCATGTCGCGATATTCCATGCTTCCCGAAAGATCGACCGCAAGCATCAGGTCGCGTCCGCTCGACGGCACCGACAGCGGCTCTCCGAGCCATTCCGGGCGAGCCGCCGCGCTCACCAACAGCAGCCACACGGCGATGGTCAACAGGGATAACCGGGCTACTTGCGTGGACTCGCCCTGGGTGGCCGGGATCTGCTGCAGCCTCGGCAGGAAGCTCACCTGCAGCGCCGCGCTACGCCGATTGTCGGCGGGTAGCCAGCGCCGCAACAGCCAGGGCAGCGGCAGGGCCAGAAATGCCAGAGGCCAGTGGAAGTCAAACATTCTGATGGCGCATCCAGCGTTGCAGCTCGCGCACCAGTGCGCGGCGCTGGGACTGGGTGAGATGGGCGGTGGGCCGATAGAGCTCTCCGGCAAGGGGTTGCAGCGCCACGCGTTCAACGTTCGGACTGCTCTGGCACAAATAGTCGAGCCAGGCTTCGCCATACAGTCGAGTGGCCTCATCCCGGCCCTGGGCCTTGAGCAATCGCTTGATCAAGGAATTGTGCGCAGTGAGCCAATCGCGGTCAGTCAACTGACCGGAGATTCTCTGCAGCTCCTGCTGGGCATGGCTGCGCCGGTCGCCTCGGCGGCGCAGCCGTCGCGCCGCGAGCGGTAGCAGGATGCACAGCAATACTGCCGCCGCGATCAGCACCCACCATCCCGGTGCGAGGGGCCACCAGGACACGGCCGGCGGGCTGGATGGATGGATCAGCTGTTGCGCCAGCGCCTCGTTCATGTCCGTGCTCTTGCGGCTGTGCCGCCGAGCATGTTGCGCAGCTGCTCGACAGGGGAGTGGGCCGTTTCCAGCGGATTGAGCGTGCAGCGCAGGCGGCTGGCGAGGCGCTGCCAGGCCTGCTGACGGCCGAGGAACTGAGCGTGATAGGCATCACGCACACTGTCATCACTGGTATCGATGGTCAGCGTTTCGCCTCCCTGTGTGAATGCCAGCGAACCGTGACGTGGCAGCTCGGCATCGAGCCGATCATGTACCGGGAGCAGAATCAGGTCATTGTGGGCCGCCAGCGGCACCAGCAGACTCTGCTGCATGAGATCGATTGCCGCGTGATCACACAGAAGGTAGAGGATGCTGCCGGGGCGGATGATCTCCCGGCTGTGACGCAACGCCAGATTGAGCGGCTCGCTGAGGTCCGGGGCAGGGCTGCTCTGCGCCGGATTCAGACGCCCGTTGGCTTCCAGCAGCAGACGGAACAACTGCAGGATGGCGCCGCGGTTGCGGCGGGGTCGGACCTCGTGGCAGATCCCCGGGGCGAAAACCATCCCACCGACGCGATCGTTGTGGCTCAGTGCCGTCCAGGCGATCAGGGCACTGGCCTCGGCCACCAGAGAAGACTTGAAGTAGCGCTGGCTGCCGAAGCAGAGTCGATTGCTCTGCTCGCAGATGATGAACACCGGGCGCTCGCGCTCCTCGTTGAATACCTTGGTGTGCACTTTCTGGCTGCGAGCCGTGACCCGCCAATCGATGTTGCGGATGTCGTCGCCCGGCTGGTAGGCGCGAACCTGATCGAAGTCCACGCCGCGTCCCCGCAGTCTCGAATATTGCCTACCCGCCTGGCGGCTGGTTCGCATGGGGCGGCTGAACAGGGGCAGCTGCTGGCAGTGCTGACGTGCGCCGAGAAGCGTGTCCAGGGTCACATCGATGACCACGCCAGGCGATTCGGATGTCATGGTCAGACCACGGCAACCGATTCAACCAGCAGGGCAATCGCCCGGTCGGCATCGATACCCGCCGCCTCGGCCTCGAAGCTGAGCATCAACCGGTGGCGCAGCACGTCATGCACCACTGCCTGCACATCTTCGGGGCTGACGAAGTCGCGACCGGCGAGCCAGGCATGCGCGCGGGCGCAGCGGTCGAGCGCAATGGTGCCGCGCGGGCTTGCGCCCAGTTGCAGCCACTCGGCGAGCTGCGGGTGATACATCTCCGGACGACGGGTCGCCATGACCAGCTGGATCAGATACTCCTCCACAGCATCGGCCATGAACATCTCGAGAACCTCCTGCCGCGCAGCGAAGATGGTCGTCTGGCTGACCTTGTTGTTCATGCGCGGTTCGATTCCCTGCGCCTCGCCGCGTGCCAGATGAAGGATGCGGCGCTCGAGTGCCGCGTCCGGAAAGCCGATACGAACGTGCATCAGGAATCGATCGAGTTGCGCTTCGGGCAGCGGGTAGGTGCCTTCCTGTTCGATGGGATTCTGCGTGGCCATCACCATGAACAACTCGGGAAGGGGGTAGGTCTGCCGGCCGATGCTCACCTGCCGCTCGGCCATCGCTTCGAGCAGCGCGGACTGCACCTTGGCGGGGGCCCGGTTGATCTCGTCTGCCAGCACCAGATGATGAAAGATCGGGCCCTGCTGGAAACTGAAACTTGCCGTTTCGGGACGGTAGATCTCAGTGCCGGTGATATCCGCAGGCAGCAGGTCGGGCGTGAACTGCACTCTGTGGAAGTCCGCTTCGATGCCTTCGGACAGCACCTTGATCGCCTTGGTCTTGGCTAATCCCGGTGCACCCTCTACGAGCACGTGCCCGCCGGCGAGGAGACAGATCAGCATGCGATCGATGAGCACTTCCTGGCCAAAAATCTGCTGGTTCAGAAACGACTTGAGCTCGAGGAGCGAATCGCGGTGGGTCATGGGTGCGTCCATCAACAACTGGGAATTCCCTGGAATCGACACTTTACCTAAATACGCTTGGTCTAGACTAATTCCCGACGACAAATTGTTAACTCGAGCGCATGCGCGAATCACGGCGACGCTCCACCTGGATGGCACACCCAACCTGCCGGAGGCAACAATGGCTTTGATCCTGGCCAGCAGCAAACAGGAACTTCTGGAGATTCTTACCGAACGTCTGCAATCGCTGGTCGAAACGGGCGACGAACAGGACATCGCCCGATTCACCCGGCACTTCTTCGGCATCGTTCCGCTGGAGGAACTGCTCACCCGGCATGATTCGGACCTGCTTGGCGGCACGCTGTCCTTCTGGCGCTTCATGCAGCAGCGCTCCGGCCCCACCGAAAAGCTCCGGGTGTTCAACCCCGACACGCAGCAACATGGCTGGCAGACCACGCACTCGGTCATCGAGATGTTGCATCCGGACTCGCCGTTTCTCGTGGATTCCATACGCATCGAACTCAAGCGCCAGGGGCTGACGGTTCACACGCTGCAAAACAGCGTGATGAAGGTTGAGCGTGACGAGCGTGGCGAGCTGGTCGCCGTGCATGATGCGTCCACGCCGGTCGATGAGCGGGTTCGCGCCGAATCGGTTATCTACATAGAAGTCGAGCGCTGCGCTACCGCCGGCGGCCTCAAGGCTATCGAGCACGGCCTGATGGAAGCGCTGGGGCATGTCAGGGCTGCCGTGGGCGACTTCCCGGTCATGCAGGAGCGCCTGCGAGACGTGATCAACACCCTCGCCGATGATCAGCCGAGCTACTTCGACGAAAGCGAGCGCGCCGAGGCGATGGACTTTCTGCAATGGCTGCTGGCCGACCATTTCACCTTCCTGGGGTATGAGCGGTTCGCCATAAGCGAAGGCTTGAGCGAGCAGCGCCTGGGCGTGCAATCGGAACACAGCCTGGGGGTGCTGGCGCTCGATCAATGGGATGACTCGACCGAGGAGCTACCTGACACGGTCATCAGTTACCTCCAGCAGCCGCTGCTGCTTTCGTTCGCCAAGGCCTCGCATTTCAGCCGCGTGCACCGTCCGGCCTATCCGGACTACGTGTCGATCCGGGAGGTGGATGCAGAGGGCAACGTGCTCCTCGAACACCGCTTCATGGGGCTGTACACCTCGAAGGTGTATCGAGACGGGGTGGACCGCATTCCCTACCTGCGCCGTAAGGTCGAGGCGGTACGTAATGAGCTGGGGCTCGACCCGGACAGCCACCTGGGCAAGGAGCTCGACCAGACCCTGCAGGTGCTGCCCCGCGATGATCTGTTCCAGATGTCCCCGGAGGTCCTGCGCGAGACCGCCATCGGCATCGTGCAGATGCAGGAACGGGCCCGGATTCGTGTGTTTCTTCGCCGCGGAAACTACAGCCGCTTCTATTACTGCCTGGTATTCGTGCCGCGCGATCTGTATTCGACGGACATCCGACTGAAGATTCAGGCAGTGCTGATGGACCGGCTGCAGGCTACCGAATGCGAATTCTGGACCTATTTTTCCGAATCCATCCTTACCCGAACCCAGTTCATCCTGCGGATCGAGCCCTCGCGCATTGAGCACGACATCGATCATCAGCAGATCGAGCGGGACGTCATTCAGGCCTGCCGCGATTGGCATGACGACTTCCGCGACCGGCTCGAGGACAGCCTGGGGGAGGCGGAAGCGGTGATCGCCTGGGCGAACTTCGGGGAGAGCTTCCCGGCAGGCTACAGCGAACGCTTCACCACGGCGTCTGCCGTGGTCGACCTACGCCATCTCCTGTCACTCAGCGAGGCCGATCCACTGGGTATGAGCTTTTATCAGCCGCTCACGCAGCAGCAGGGGGTTCTGCATTGCAAGCTCTACCACATGGGAGAGCCGCTTCCGCTCTCGGACATCATGCCGATACTGGAGAACCTTGGCTTGCGCGTGATGGGCGAGTTTCCCTTCCGTATCGTCGGTGCGGACGGGCGCACCTACTGGATTCACGATTTCGAGTTCACCTACGCACTGGAGAGCACCCGCGATCTGCAGGAGGTCAACCAGCTGTTTCGCGATGCCTTCATCACCATCTGGCGCGGGCAGGCAGAGAACGACGCCTTCAATCGGCTGGTGCTGCTGGCCAACATGTCCTGGCGCGACGTGGCGCTGCTCAGAGCCTATGCGCGCTACATCAAGCAGATCCGCATGGGCTTCGAACTGCCATACCTTGCCAGCACGCTGGTTTCGCACTGGGATATCGCGCACGAGCTGGTGCGGCTGTTCAAGACGCGCTTCTACCTTGCGCGCAAGGCCAGCGCCGCCGAGCTGGAAGACAAGCTCGAGGCCGCGATCATCGGTGCGCTCGACGGTGTGGCGGTACTCAACGAAGACCGGATCCTGCGTCGCTATCTGGATCTGATCAAGGCCACGCTGCGTACCAACTTCTATCAGAATGATGAGCGGGGGCAGCCCAAGGAGTACATCAGTCTCAAGTTCGATCCGCAGCGGATCCCGGAACTACCGCTACCCCGGCCGATGTATGAGATCTATGTGTACTCGCCGCGCTTCGAGGGCGTGCATCTGCGCGGCGGCAAGGTCGCCAGGGGGGGCTTGCGCTGGTCTGACCGCGAGGAAGACTACCGTACCGAGGTGCTCGGGCTGGTCAAGGCGCAGCAGGTCAAGAATGCGGTAATCGTACCGGTCGGCGCAAAGGGCGGCTTCGTCCCCCGGCGCCTCCCCCTGGGAGGCAGTCGCGACGATATTCAACAGGAGGCCATCGCCTGCTACCGACTGTTCATCCGCGGCCTGCTCGACCTGACCGACAATCTGGTGGAAGGCGAGGTGAGCCCACCGGCGCAGGTGGTTCGCTACGATGACGATGATCCCTACCTGGTCGTGGCTGCAGACAAGGGCACTGCGACCTTTTCCGACATAGCGAATTCTATTGCGGCCGAGTACAACTTCTGGCTTGGCGACGCCTTCGCCTCGGGTGGTTCCGCTGGCTACGATCACAAGAAGATGGGTATCACTGCGCGCGGCGCCTGGGTCTCCGTCCAGCGGCATTTCCGCGAGCGCGGGGTGAACATTCAGGAAGAGCCGATCACGGTGATTGGCATCGGCGACATGGCCGGTGACGTATTCGGCAACGGCATGCTGCTCTCGCGCCAGCTCAAGCTGGTCGCTGCGTTCAATCACATGCACATTTTCATCGATCCGGATCCGGATCCCGAGCGCAGTTTCGAGGAGCGCCAACGCTTGTTCGATCTTCCTCGTTCGAGCTGGACCGACTATGACGCCAGTCTTATCTCCGAAGGCGGCGGAATCTTCGAGCGCAGCCTGAAACAGATCAGACTGACCGCGCGGATGAAGGAGCTGTTCGATATCGATGCCGATACGTTGACGCCGGCCGAGCTGATCAATCGTCTGCTCAAGGCGCCGGTCGATCTGCTGTGGAATGGCGGCATCGGTACCTACGTGAAAGGCAGTGGCGAAACCCATGCCGAAGTGGGTGACAAGGCCAATGACGCCCTGCGGGTGGACGGCCGCGATCTGCGTTGCCGCGTCGTCGGGGAAGGCGGCAACCTCGGCATGACCCAGCTCGGGCGTATCGAGTACGCATTGAATGGCGGCGGCGTGAATACGGACTTCATCGACAACGCCGGCGGCGTCGATTGTTCCGATCACGAGGTGAATATCAAGATCCTGCTCAACGAAGTGGTCGCGGCGCAGGACATTACGCTCAAGCAGCGAAATGAACTGTTGGCGAGCATGACCGAGTCGGTAGCCGGTCTGGTGCTGGATAACAATTACAAGCAGACCCAGGCCATCAGCCTCGCGCAGCGACAGGCGACCAAGGCGATGGGCGAATATCGGCGGTTCATCAATGCCATGGAAACGGCCGGCAAGTTGAACCGATCACTGGAGTTCATCGCTGCAGACGACACCCTTGCCGAGCGGTCTGCGCAGGGCGGCGGACTTACCCGGGCGGAGCTGTCGGTTCTGATCTCGTACTCGAAGGCCGATTTGAAAGAGACCCTGGCGGCGTCCGATCTGCCTGACGATCCGTACATGAGTCGCGAGCTCAAGACGGCCTTCCCGCCGATGCTGGTGGATCGGCACGGCGACGCCCTGGAACAGCACCGCCTGCGCCGGGAGATCATCGCCACCCAATTGGCCAACAACCTGGTCAACCACATGGGGATCACTTTCCTGCGGCGGTTGCAGCAGTCCACCGGTGCGCCGCCCGGCGATATCGCTCGCGCCTATGTCGTAGGACGGGATGTGTTCGGGCTGGAGGATCAGTTCGCGCGTATCGAAGCGCTCGACCATCAGATCCCGGCGGACATCCAGATGGATCTGATGGACGATCTCATGCGCCTTGGCCGGCGCTCGGCGCGATGGTTCATCCGCAACCGGCGGCTGGGATTGAAGCCCGAGCAGGAAGTTGCTCATTTCGCGCCGCGGATCGCCGAGCTGACCGAGCAGGCCGACGTCCTGTTCGAAGGTCCGGTCCGGGACGTCTGGGAAACCCGTTTTGATCAGTACTGCCAGGCTGGTGTGCCGGAATCCATCGCGCGTTTCGTTGCCGGCACCGGTCATTTCTTTACCATGCTCGGCATCATCGAAGCGGCTGACGAAACAGGTCAGCCCACCGAGCGCGTCGCACAGGTGTTCTTCTCGCTCGGCAGCGAGCTGCAGATGCCGTGGTTCACGCAGGTGGTCACCGGCCTGCAGGTCGACAGCCACTGGCAGGCCCTGGCGCGCGAGAGCTACCGCGATGATCTGGATTGGCAGGTACGAAGCATGACGGTCTCGGCATTGCAGCTCGCCGGAGAGGATCTCACGCCACAGGAGATCGTCGAGGTATGGTTGGACCGCAACCAGTTCCTCCTTCAGCGCTGGCGTGTCATGCTCGCCGAATTGAAAAGCGCGAGCAGTCATGACTACCCGATGGTGGCGGTGGCAATGCGCGAACTGCTGGATCTGGCGCAGAATGCCCGCCAGACTGCCATGGGAGCGCTATGCAACAACTGATCATCGACATCGCTCTGCCTGCCGACCGGTATCTTGCCTGGTATCGCGGCAGTGCCCAGCGTGTGTTGATGCACAGTCGGGATGGCCGGCGGGTGAGCCTGCCGGCGCATCATTTGCGTCCCTTTCTCACGCATGACGGCGTTTACGGGGCCTTCGTCATGCGTTTTACCGATGACGGCAAACTACTCTCCCTGGAGCGCCTGGACAGCTAAACCGGTATACTCGCGCCACATTTTTTTCCGGGACTTCGATACATGTATTCCTCCTTGCGCTCGCTCATGTTCCGCCTGCCGGCTGAAACATCACACGATCTGGCTCTGGACATGATCGGCGCCGCCGGGCGGCTGGGTATCGCGGAGCGCCTTGCCGGGCCCAGGCTTTCCCGGCCTGTCTCATTGCTGGGAATGACCTTCGACAACCCGGTCGGACTCGCCGCCGGACTGGACAAGAATGCCGTCGCGGTCGACGGCATGGCCGCGCTGGGCTTCGGTTTTGTGGAGGTTGGCACCGTCACCCCCAGGCCGCAGCCAGGCAATCCCAAGCCGCGTCTTTTCCGGCTGCCTGAGGCCCAGGCGATCATCAACCGAATGGGTTTCAACAATCTGGGCGTCGACGCGCTGCTCGAGCGCCTCGATGCCGTGCGTTACCGCGGAGTGCTCGGCATCAATATCGGCAAGAACGCAGTGACACCGGTGGAGAACGCGGTCGATGACTACCTTCATTGTCTGCGCCGGGTCTACGATCGAGCGAGCTATGTGACGGTGAATCTGTCGTCGCCCAACACACCCGGCCTCCGTACCCTGCAGTATGGCGATACGCTGAAGGTGCTGCTCGAGCAGATCAAGGGCTGTCAGATGCAGTTGGCGGGCGAGCGGGGCCGTTACGTTCCCATCGCCATCAAGATCGCCCCGGACATGACTAGCGAAGAACTCGAACTGGTCGCTTCGACCTTGTTGGAGCAGGGCATGGACGCCGTCATCGCGACCAACACCACGCTGGATCGGACTGCAGTGGAAGGACTTGAACACGCGACTGAAGCGGGCGGACTGTCTGGGGCGCCGCTTACGGCGGCTTCGACGGAAGTCATTCGTACACTGGCCGGCACGCTGGCCGGGCGCATGCCGATCATCGGCGTCGGCGGGATATTCAGCGCAGCGGATGCCGTCGAGAAAGTCCGCGCCGGGGCAAGTCTGGTGCAGATCTACAGCGGTTTCATTTATCGCGGGCCTGAGCTGATCCGCGAGTGCGTCGAGGCGCTTGCTTCGATGGATCGCTGAAACAAGTGGCCCCCGCATGACGGGGGCCGGTGGGCCGTTAGGCCCGGCGCTTGGGAAGAGCGCCCTGGGAGAAAATCGGCAGTATCAGGAAGGCTTTAGCCTACAGCATGCATCTCGTTCAGGCGGTGCACGCCGGAAATGCCCGTAAACCCGGCCCAGTGATCGGCCCGGCCTTCACGCCACCCGTTGATCCAGTTCTGTCGTACATCGGGGCTGGCGAAGGGGCAGGAATCTTGTGATTTACCATGAACACCATGTTGATAGCCGCGCAGAAATGCTCGTTCCATCGGATCACGCTTGAGTCTTCTCATAGGGTAGAGCCCTCATGTGGTGTTGAAACCCTGGCTGCCTGGCGGCAGTCAGGTGCAGCTGCGGGCCGATCCCGCCGCTGCCGGAGCTTCCTGTTGCAGGTCGCCCCAGAACGGGTCTGAACACAAGTCATTGGGTTGTTGTACCCTAACCTGACAGCGCCGGCCAAAGATCGATTTGGTATAGGTAGCGTCCTCATTAAGCGTCTGGACCATATCCAGGCAATGCAACTTCGGAAAATCAAGCACATGCGTAACAATCTAGAATTCTTTGTGACCTGTCCGAAAGGCATTGAAGGGCTATTGCTTGAGGAGTTGCGTACCCTCGGCGCGGAGTCGGTGAAAGAAACGGTCGCCGGGACCAACGTCATAGCCGACCTTGCATTTGGTTACCGCTGCTGCCTCTGGTCGCGTCTGGCAAACCGTGTTCTGTTGATCCTCGACCGCTTTCCCGCCGATACGGCGCAGAGCCTGTATGACGGCATGCGTGCCATCGATTGGCGAGAGCACCTTACTGCCTCGGGTACGCTGGCGGTCGATTTCAGCGGTACGCTGACCGGCGTCGACAACACCCATTTCGGTGCCCTCAAGGTCAAGGATGCCATCGTCGATGCGTTGCGCGAGGCGGACGGTACGCGGCCGTCGGTCGACAAGATCGCTCCACATCTGCGGGTCAATGTGCACTGCCGCAGCGGCCAGGCGCAGGTTGCCATCGATCTGTCAGGGAACAGCCTGCATCAGCGGGGATACCGCTTGCAGCAGGGCGCGGCGCCGCTCAAGGAAAACCTTGCCGCGGCCATTCTGATCCGCGCCGGCTGGCCACAGCTCGCCAAGGCAGGCGGTGCGCTGGCTGACCCGATGTGCGGGTCAGGTACCTTCCTGGTTGAAGCAGCCCTCATGGCCGCAGACGTCGCGCCGAATCTGCATCGGGTCAGTTGGGGCTTCTCACGCTGGCTGCAGCACGTGCCGACCATCTGGGAGCCTTTGCTGGCCGCTGCGCGGGACAGGGCGGAAGCGGGGCTCGCCGGCTCGCCCCTATGGATTCGCGGCTACGAAGCCGATCCGCGGCTGCTTCAGCCGGTGCGCAACAACATACAGCGCGCAGGACTCAATGAATGGGTCAAGGTCTATCAGGGTGAACTGGCCACCTTTGCCCCCAGCCCTGATCGCGGTCAGGCCGGCCTGATCGTGACCAATCCTCCCTACGGCGAGCGTCTGGGCGATACCGCAAGCCTGGTCTATCTGTATCAGAAGCTGGGCGAGGTCCTCAGGGAGCGTTGCCAGGGCTGGCAGGCAGCGATCTTCACCGGCAATCCCGATCTGGGCAAGCGAATGGGCATTCGTAGTCACAAGCAATATGCGCTGTTCAACGGGGCGATACCCTGCAAGCTGCTCATGATGGACCTGTCCCCGGAGCGGTTCGTTACCGGCAAGGCCGAGCCATCCGGCGAGGCAACCAGGGAGACGTCACAGCCCGACCGCAACGCGCCGGCCAGACTCAGCGAATCGGCGCAGATGTTCGCCAACCGGCTGCGAAAGAACCTCAAGCTGCTGGGAAAATGGGCCCGGCAGAACGAGATCAGCTGCTACCGCCTGTACGATGCGGATATGCCGGAGTTCTCCGTCGCGATCGATCTGTATGATGACTGGGCACACGTGCAGGAGTATGCGGCACCGGCCACCATCAGTGAGGACAAGGCACAGTCGCGGCTGCAGGATGTACTGGCTGCGCTGCCTGATGTGCTGGGAATCCCTGCCGACCAGGTAGTGCTCAAACAACGGCAGCGCCAGGCCGGAAAGCAGCAGTATCAGCGGATGGACCGCCGTGGACAGTTCATGGAAGTCAATGAAGGTCGGGTTCGCCTGTTGGTCAACCTCACTGACTATCTGGATACGGGGCTGTTCCTGGACCATCGCCCTCTGAGGCTGCGTATTGCCTCCGAAGCTGCCGGCAAGCGGTTCCTCAATCTGTTCTGCTATACCGCCAGTGCCAGTGTTCATGCCGCCGCGGGTGGGGCGCGGCGCACCACCAGTGTGGATCTGTCACGAACCTACCTGGACTGGGCACGGCGCAACCTGTCGCTGAACGGTCTGTCCGATCTGCACCAGCTGGTTCAGGCTGACGTCATGCAGTGGCTGGAAGAAGATCGCGGCGAATACGAGTTGATCTTCATCGATCCCCCGACCTTCTCGAACTCGAAGCGGTTGGACGACATCTTCGACGTGCAGCGTGATCACGTGCATCTGATCAACCTTGCCATGGCCAGACTGACACAGCGCGGGGTGATGTATTTCTCGAACAATTTCCGTCGGTTCAAGCTCGATGAAGGCTTGCAGCGGGCTTACCAGATCGAGGATATCAGCGCCCAGACACTCGACCGGGATTTTCAGCGCAATACGCGTATCCACAAGACCTGGCGTATTACCCGTCGCGAGTGATGCCCCAAGCACCGTATAGCAAGCACATCCCTTGCAGGCGCGGGCATGACCGCGAAGGGTTTGGGTCTGGGTGGGGTCGGCCAGTCCGCTTTCGCGCCCAGGTGCGCTCCTACACTGAGCCGGGGGCCGCATTGTAGGAGCGAGCATGACGGCGGGCCGGAAACCGCATGCTCTATTGTTGGTAGACCTTTACTGCTTGGTAGCGATATCGGTCGGGACCCGGCGGAAGACGTCCTGAAGAACCAGGTCCATGGCATGTCGGCTGCCGCCGGCGGCCGGATGATTGACGATGGCTGTCACTGCCCAGCTTTGCCCATTGGCGTCCTGGGTAATGCCGGCGATGGCCCGCACCGAGCTCAGTGACCCGGTCTTGATGTGCGCACGTCCGGCCACCGGGGTATTGCGCAACCGTTTGCGCATTGTGCCATCCATCGCAGCCAGCGGCATGGAGGCGATGAATTCCGATGCGTAGGGGCTTTTCCATGCCGCCTCGAGCAGCTGGGCCATCTCACGCGCGGTTAGTCGCTCGCTGCGCGACAGCCCGGAGCCGTTCTCCATCACCAGTGCGTCGGGGGCGATGCCCTTGTCCGCCAGCCATTGATTGATGATCCGTGTTGCTGCCTTGTGATCGTCCGCATCGACTGGACTGCGCTGCTCGCGGCCTATGGTCAGAAACAGCTGGCGCGCCATGGTGTTGTTGCTGAACTTGTTGATCTCCCGCACCACGGTTACCAGGTCAGGAGAGGTGCTCCGGGCAAGCAATCTGGCCCCAGCCGGAGCCTTGTCGACGCGCGTGGCGCCGGCGATGCTGCCGCCCATCTCGTACCACAGAGTGCGAATAAGACTGGCCGTATAGGTCTGAGCGTTCAGGGCGGAGAGATAGCGTTCGGCGGAACAGCCCTGGTGAATGGCACCGGTCAGGCGCATCTGAGCGTGATTGCCGTTATCGGTCAGGCCATAGGTGACATTGGGCCAGGGGCAAGACTTCACCGGGGGCAGCAGCTTGACCTGGTTGATGATCTGCAACTCGGGCAACGCTGGGTCGAGGTGAACTCGGATGCCGCCTGCCTCGCCATATGTCTTGAGATTGAACAGTTTGAGGTTGGTCAGCAACGGGTCCGGTTCCACCAGAAACGGACGGCTGGGATCGTTGCCGTCATCGCGGAAGGCGGGCAGGTCCACCGGCATGCGCAAATCGCCCGGTTGCAGCACCAGATCGCCGGTCACCTCACGAACGCCGGCGGCCCGCAGATCGCGCAGCATTAACCAGATGCGTTCCATGGTCAGTTTCGGATCGGCATCTCCTCGGAACACCAGATCACCGTTCAGTTTTCCATCGCGTATCGGGCCGGTGCCGTAAAACTCACTGCGCCACTGGTACGTAGGACCCAGGAGCTCAAGTGCCGCGTAGGTGGTTACCAGTTTCATCGTCGAGGCAGGATTTACCGCCTGATCGGCATTGACGTATTGCGCCATGCCCTGACCTTCCAGAGGAATCACCGCGAGCGAGAACGCCGAGGCAGGGATCTTCGCGTTGGCCAGCGCCGAGCGGACCTGAGCGGGAAGGGTGCCCGAGTCGGCCGCAACGGTCGCTACCGGCGCAGCAAGCAGGGCGATTGCGGGAATCAGGTAACGCAAAGAAAACTTCAACGAGCCGATCATGATGGGCTGAATACTCCAGGGCGGACAGCGGCCGGGCCCCCGCTCGCAGGCAGGGTGTTCTAATGACGCCATCATCACGCAAAAGCGTGCGGGCGCATAGGGTCAGGCGATTGACGGTAGTCTTATGACGCCTGGTCTCGCAGGGGCTCTGCAGCGGGCGTTGGCAGCTTGAAGAATGTGCGGGCGGTGCGGGTCGTGTGGCGAGCCAGATCGGTTACCGATTCATGCCTGCAAGTGGCCACGGTTTCCGCGACAGCGCCTATGAACGCCGGTTCGTTACGCCGGTTTCTGGGCTTCGGATCGAGTGTGCGCGGAAGCAGCCAGGGTGCGTCCGTTTCCAGCATGAGGCGGCCAGCAGGAATATTCGGAACCAGTTCGAGCAGATGGGTGCCCCGCCGCTCATCGCAGATCCAGCCGGTGATGCCGATGTGCAGGTCCAGATCGAGATAGGCAAACAGGGCCTCGCGTCCGGCGGTGAAGCAGTGCACCACCGCTGCGGGGAGTTGATCGCGGTAGTCCTTGAGGATGTGCACGAGCTGTTCGCTGGCGTCGCGCTCGTGCAGAAAGACAGGAAGCTGAAGTTCGACGGCGAGCTGAAGCTGCTCCTCGAGTGCCTTGATCTGAGAAGAACGCGGAGAAAAATCTCGATTGAAGTCCAGGCCGCATTCACCAATCGCGCGGACCGGATCAGCATTCGCCAGCTCGCGAACCTCGTCACTCAACTCAGAGGTCCAGTGGCGCGCTTCGTGAGGATGAATGCCTGCGGTACAGAAGAGTCGGTCAGGCTGCGTGCTGCAGAGGTCCTGAACCGCTTTTGCTGTATGGGATGACGTGGATGTCAACACCATCTGACTGATACCGGCCTGCCAGGCTCGTTCAAGAACGGCCTGGCGGTCGGCGTCGAAGGCGGCGTCAGTGAGATTGACGCCGATATCGATCCAGTCCACTGCTCAGCCCTGGCGGGGCTTTGGCGCAGGTTTCGGTTTGCCGGCGAAATCCTTGCGCGGTGCGCGGCGCGGCGGGCGATCGCTCTCGCCGGGCGGTGCCGGCCAGGAGCGGATCTGCAGCGCTACGCCGTTGATCTCCACATCAGCCAGGCGACCCAGTGTGGCGTCGTCCAGCTGCGGCAGATACACGCCGGTGTGCTCGGTAAACATCTTGATGTGACCGATCTGCTGGCGCTGAAGCCGACCATGCTTGACCAGCGCATCAACCAGCGGCTTGGGCATCAGATTGTTTGCGCGGCCACCCTGAACCTTGTAACGGACCAGACCGGAATCGCGATCATCTGCACCTTCGCGGCGCGGCGGCGCGGCAGGCAGATCTGCCACCGGCTCGACGAGTGTTTTGGCGCCTGGCAACACGCTCAGCAACGCGGCAACCAGTTCTTCCGGATCCATGTTGGTCAGTTCCAGCAGATCGCGAACCAGTTGCTGATGCAGCGCGCCGGTATTTTCTCGCGCGCTGTTCAGGCGTGCAGCCAGCTTGCTGAGTCGACCGCTGCGAACGGCATCGGCACTGGGCAGGGCCTGCGGCTGGATCTTCTGACCGGTGGCTTTCTCCAGCACGTGCAGAAGACGGCGCTCACGCGGGGTGGCGAACAGGATCGCGGTGCCCGAGCGGCCGGCCCGGCCGGTACGACCGATACGGTGAACGTAGGACTCGCTGTCGTGCGGCAGATCATAGTTCAACACGTGCGAAATACGCTCGACGTCCAGGCCGCGGGCCGCCACGTCGGTGGCCACAACGATGTCCAGCAACCCTCGCTTGAGGCGGTCGACCACCTGCTCACGCAGTTGCTGGCTAAGGTCGCCATTGAGCGCAGCAGCAGCGAAGCCGCGCGCCTCGAGACGCTCTGCCAGCTCAAGACTAGCCGTCTTGGTGCGGACGAATACGATCATCGCCTCGACCGGCTCGACTTCGAGCAGGCGGGTCATGGCATCGAGCTTGTGATGATTGGACACTTCCCAGACCTTCTGGGTGATGGTGTCCAGACTGCTGCTCACGCCGCTGTGCAGGCGAATTTCCTTGGGGTCGCGCATGTGCTTGCGCGCCACGGTGCGCACGCCGGCCGGCATGGTTGCGGAGAACAGTGCCTTCTGGGTGGCTTCCGGAACCTTTTCGAAGACGGCGTCGAGATCATCGGCGAAGCCCATCTTGAGCATTTCGTCAGCTTCGTCGAGCACCAGGAAGCGCATCGAATCGAATTTGATGCTGCCGCGGCGCATGTGGTCGGTCAGACGACCCGGCGTAGCGACGACAACATGGGCTCCACGCTCGAGCGCCTTGAATTGCGGCGCGAAAGCCGAGCCGCCGTACAGCGCCAGCACGGAGAAACCGCGCATGTTCTGCGCATAGCGCTGCAGTGCTTCGGCTACCTGCAGTGCGAGCTCCCGCGTGGGAGTCAGGATCAAAGCCTGCGTGGCGCGCAAGCTGACGTCGATGCCGGCCAGAACCGGCAAGGCAAAGGCGGCTGTCTTGCCGGTGCCGGTCTGAGCCAGACCCAGCAGATCCTGCCCAGCCAGCAGAGTCGGAATCGCCTCTGCCTGAATCGGAGAAGGTGTTTCATAGCCCAGGCTGCTCAAAGCCTGGAGGAGCGGTGCAGGCAAGCCGAGATCGGCGAAATGCACTGCCGCCGGAGCGGTATCGGACATACGGGAGATAAACCTTGGGGGAAAGAGTCGAATAGTATACGCGCAACACAGGGGATTTGCCGCAAGCTTTTTCCGCGGCTGGCCTTCCCCGCAAAGGCCTGTCAGGCTGACAAACGGACACACAAGAGGAGGACCGTATGGGACGCCTTGTCGAAGGTACATGGCACGATGAATGGTATGACACCAAGAGCACCGGAGGCGCCTTTGTACGGGAAGACGCCGGCTTCCGCAATCAGGTAGAGACCGGCGGTCGGTTTGCGCCGGAGTCGGGCCGCTACCACCTGTATGTCTCGCTGGCCTGTCCGTGGGCGCATCGCACGCTGATCATGCGCTCGCTAAAAGGGCTGGAGCCGCATATCGATGTCACCGTGGTGCATCCGCATATGCTGGAGCAGGGCTGGACCTATGACCCCGCCGAGCCGCTCTACGGCCACACCCGTCACCATGAGCTATACACCCACGCCAAGTCAGACTACACCGGGCGAGTGACGGTGCCTGTGCTCTGGGACAAACGGGACGAGACCATCGTCAACAACGAGTCGGCAGAGATCATCCGCCTCTTCAATAGCGCCTTCGACCAGCTCACCGGCAACCGCGATGATTATTATCCGGCCGACCTGCGCGAGACCATCGATGCGATCAATCATCGGGTCTACCACGAGATCAACAACGGGGTGTACAAGACCGGCTTCGCGACCGCGCAGGAGGTGTACGAGAAGGAATGCCTGAAGCTGTTCGACGCGCTGGATTGGGTCGAGGACATTCTGAGCAAGCAGCGCTACCTGGCTGGAGACAGAATCACCGAAGCCGACTGGCGTTTGTTCACCACGCTGGTGCGCTTCGATCCGGTGTATCACGGACATTTCAAGTGCAACATCCGCCGTATACAGGACTACTTCAACATGTCCGGCTACCTGCGTGAGCTGTATCAGTGGCCGGGGGTGGCCGATACGGTGAACTTCGAGCACATCAAGCAACATTATTACTACAGTCACGAGCACATCAACCCAACCCGCATCGTGCCGCTGGGCGAGGGCATGGACCTGAACGAGCCGCATGGCCGCGGTGCGCCGCCCTCGGAATGGATGGGCATGTAGCCAGGTGCCGTGCCGGCCCGCTCAATACTCGATCGACACGATCCAGTACAGCTTTTCGCCGGCCGGCGCCCGCACTGTTACCTCGTCATCGACCTGCTTGCCGACCAATGCCCGAGCCATCGGGCTATCGATGCTTATGTGCTGCCTCTTCGGGTCGATTTCGTCGGGGCCGACAATCCGTACCTGAAGCGGAACGCCATCCTCATCTTCAAGCGTCACGCGTGCGCTGAAATACACCTTCTCCGGGTTGGACGGTGGTTGGTCCACCACCTTGAGATTTTCCAGTCGCTTGCGCAGGAAGCGAACCCGGCTGTCGATTTCCCGCAGCATCTTCTTGCCGTAGGTGTACTCGGCGTTTTCCGAGCGATCGCCCTGCGCAGCCGCTTCGCTCACCGCCTGCGTGACCACAGGCCGGCGCACGTTCCAGAGCTCATGCAGCTCGTCGCGCAGGCGCTGCGCCCCGTCGGCGGTTATCAGCGGTGTACCGGCCGAACGCGGAGGTCGGTAGCGGCTCATGTTCCGTTACCCTGATTGATCAGTCGCATCGGGCTCTGGTTGACCACTGCGCGCGTCCCCAGTGCGCCAGCGACGCCGATCAGCACGGCACTGCCAAACGGCACCAGCAGCCATGCCAGCCAGTGCGGTTGCCACTGAAGGTCCATTACCTGGCTGTAAAGCCCCCAGGTGATCAGTTCGGCGGCGAATATCGCCAGGACGCCAGCGAGCGCGCCAAGCAGCGCAAACTCCATGCGGTTGGCCCGTCGGAGCAGGCTTCGTCCGGCACCGAGTGTGCGCAGCAGGGCGCCTTCGTAGAGCCTTTCATCCAGTGTGGCCTGCAGGGCTGCGAAGAGCACCGTAAAGCCTGCCAGCAACACGAACAGCAGTACGTACTCCACCGCCAGGGTCACCTGCGCGAGGATGTCTCTGATCTGTGCAAGGATGGCCTCGACCTCCAGGAGCGTCATGGCCGGGAATTCCCGTGACAGGCTGCGCAGTGCTTCGCGGTTTTCACTCGGCAGGCTGAACGCCGTGAGAATGGTCGTCGGGGCGTCATCGAGCGTGCCTGGCGAGAAAATCATGTAGAAGTTCGGGGTGAAGGTGTCCCACTGCACCTCGCGGATGCTGGTGACGCGCGCTTCCAGGCGGCTGCCGGCAATGACGAAGGTCAACAGATCATCGATCTTCACGCCCATGCCGTCGGCGAGTTCCGCTTCGATCGATACCATCGGCTCGCCGGTCTCCTCGACCTCGTTCCACCAGCTGCCTTCTACCAGCGTGTTGTCTGCCGCCAGATCAGGAGCGGAGGTGAGACTGAGATCGCGATTGATGGCGCGGTCGGCCTGGCTGTCCTTGGTGACCAGCGCGCGCACCGGTTGGCCGTTGACCTCGACCAGCCGGCCTGGCGTGACCGGATACAGCGGCGCGGCTACCGCGCCGATCTCGTTGAGCTTGGCGCGAAAAGCGGATTCCTCGGACGGTAGGATGTTCAGCGCAAAATGGTTGGGAGTGTCCTCGGGCAGCTGGGTCTGCCAGGCATCCAGCAGTTCGGTGCGCAACAGCACGATTACCAGCATCGACATGATAATCAAACCGAACGACAGGATCTGGCCGGCGGCGGTAACCGGTTGCTTGAGCAATTGTCCGCTGCCCAGCCGCCAGGCGAGGCTGGCATTACGGAGGCGCTTGCCGGCGAAACGCAGCAGCGCCCATGCCACTGCGCCCAGCACGAGCGCTGCCACGGCCCCGCCCAGCACTACCGCCAGTGTGAGTTTCAGATTGCCGGTGAACTGCCACATCAGCAGGGCCAGCGCGGTGAGAGCCAAACCGTAGATAACCCAACCGCTGCTGGGCAATGGCGCCAGGTCCCGGCGCAGCACTCGCAGGGGCGCGACGCGTCCGAGCCGCAGCAAGGGGGGGAGAGCAAAGCCGGCCAGTGCGATCAGTCCGGTGCCGGCGCCGACCAGCAGCGGCTTGATCCCGGGTGCCGGCATATCCGGCGGCAGCAGGTCCTTGAGCAGCCACACCAGTCCCGCCTGCATGCCCCAGCCAAGCGTCACGCCGATCAGCGTCGCGAGCAGCCCAAGGCAGGCCAGCTGGATGAGAAACAGCGACATCACACGCCGGCGACTGGCGCCCAGACAACGCAGCAGGGCGCTGGTATCGAAATGGCGGCTGGCAAAACGGTTTGCCGACAGCGCAACGGCGACGCCCGCCAGGACGACCGCTGCGATGCTCGCCAGACCGAGGAACTGACTGGCGCGGCCCAGTGCGCTGCCGATCTGCCGGTTGTCGTCCGACACGCTGGTCAATCGCTGATTGTCTTCCAGGCGTGGGCCGATCCAGTCGGCATACTGCTGCCGCTGTTGCTCGGAGCCGGCTAGCAATAGACGGTAACGAACCCGGCTGCCAGGCTGGATGATCCCCGTGGCACCCAGGTCCTGGAGATTCATCAGTACCCGGGGCGTGAGGCTGTAGAAGTCACCCGCCCGGTCTGGCTCGTGTGTCAGTACGGCGCTGACGGCCAATTCGCTCATGCCCACTTCGAGATTCTCGCCGACCGAGCTGCCCAGCACGTTCAATAGTCGGGCCTCGGTCCAGATGGTACCCCGCGGTGGAACGCCGGCGGCAATGCGCTCCTCACCGAAAGGTCCGTCAGCCGTGCGCACCTCGCCGCGCAGGGGATATCCGTCGCTCACCGCCTTGACGCTGGACAGTTGCATGTCCTCGGTGCTGGCTATGACGCTGGAAAACTCGACCATCTCCGAGTGTGACATTCCAAGCGCCCGGGCTTGCTCGAGAAAGGCTGGGGGCAACTCGGCTCGCGACGATACAACGAGATCCGCGCCGAGAAATTCTGCTGCCCGGCTGCTCATCCCGCGCTCGAGCCGGTTGGTGAAGAAGCTGATCGCGGTGCTGACCAATACCGCGATGATCAGAGCCACCAGCAGCACCTTGAGCTCGCCCGCACGCCAGTCGCGGGCCAGGAGCCGTGTGGCCAGCACCCAGGTCGATGCGCTGCGGCTCATGTCGGTTGTACCAGGCGACCGGCTTCAATGTGCAGGGCGCGCTGACAGCGTTCGGCAAGTCGCGCGTCATGAGTGACCATCACCAACGTCGTCCCCTGTTCCCGATTGAGCTCGAACAACAGATCGGTAATACGTTGACCCGTGGCAGCGTCGAGATTGCCGGTGGGCTCATCGGCGAAAAGGATGGCCGGGTCGCTGGCGAAGGCACGTGCGATGGCGACTCGCTGCTGTTCTCCTCCGGACAATTGCCTTGGATAATGCGTGGTGCGTTCGCCCAGTCCCACCCTCGAGAGCAGCAGGCGGGCTCGCTCGGCTGCGTCACGTCGCCCGTGCAGCTCCAGCGGAAGCATGACGTTTTCCAGCGCTGTCAGGCTGGCGAGCAACTGGAAGGACTGGAACACGAATCCGACGTGCTCGGCTCGAAGCGCGGCGCGCTGATCTTCATCAAGCGAACCGAGCGACTGCCCAGCAAGCTGCACATCTCCGCCGCTGGGTAGATCGAGACCGGCAAGCAGGCTGAGCAGGGTGGACTTGCCCGAGCCAGAGGCTCCGACGATCGCCACGCTGCCGCCGCGCTCGATACTCAGGCTGACATCGTCAAGGATGGTCAGCTCGGCTTCCGAGCTGTGCACGACTTTGCTAAGGTGGCTGGCAACGATGACGCTATCCGACATGAGTACTGCCTTATGAAGTCGCTGAGAAATGGCCTGCTGTTCGCGTTGCTGTCATTCACCACGGCAACCGCGTCGGCTCAGGGCATACTGATCGTCGGCGATAGTATCAGTGCCGCTTTCGGTCTGGAAATCGAGCAGGGTTGGGTGCACCTGCTGCAGAAGCGTCTCAAGGAGGAGGGTTACGACGCCCCTGTGGTGAACGCATCGGTTAGCGGAGACACCACTGCCGGCGGGCTGGCGCGCCTGCCACGGCTGCTGGAGCAGCACGATCCGGAACTGGTGGTGATTGAACTGGGGGGCAATGACGGCCTGCGCGCGCTGCCTCCCGCCAATATGCAACAGAATCTTTCGGCCATGGTAGAACGGTCCCGGGAAGCAGGGGCCGATGTTGTTCTTCTGGGCATGATGATTCCCCCCAACTACGGCTTACGGTACACCCGTGCGTTCTCGGAGGTCTTCAGCACAGTGAGCGATCAGTACGATGTGCCGCTGATTCCCTTTTTGCTCGAGGGTATCGGTGACCGGCCGCAACTGATGCAGGCCGATCGCATTCACCCGACAGCCAAGGCACAGCCGCAAATTCTGGAGAACGCCTGGCCCGTCATCGAAGGGTGGCTGGACGACCGATGATGAACGGTGCGGAGAGTATGCTGCGGTGACGATAGCGTGGATGGCCAGGCGCTGGTGCGTGGTCGAACAGGACGATCAGCACGACCTGTTCGTCAGTGACCCGTGGCATATGCATCTGGCGGACGTCAATGTGCGGTTGGATGTGCCCCGGGAGCGTACCCTGTGCGGCGACCTGTTGCCGGCTCGGCCGGTATACCGTGAGCTGGTCAGGCCGCTACTGAAGGTGCTCTGTCCACAATGTCAGGCCACAGCACGCAGCCTGCGCGCACGGCCCGCTGACCCATCACGCAAACTGGCCGCCGCCGATTCCGCTTCGGGAAACGGACAGATCGATCTTTACACCGACAGTGGAGCGAGCGGTCAATGATTCGGAAACGTCAGTCCAGTCTGGTGGGGCTATTCGTGGCGCTGTTGTCAGGGTCGGTGCTGGCAACGGATTACCCCCTGCCCGGCGGCGGCGAACATCTCGTCGGGTCGCTGCGCACGGTAGAGGCTCAATTCGAAGATACCTTCGAGACGCTGGGAGAGCGGCACGGTTTCGGTCATCTCGAGCTGCTGGCTGCCAACCCGGGCATCGATCCCTGGTTGCCGGGGGCGGGCAGCGAGATTGTGCTGCCCGGGCTGCATGTTCTGCCCGAGGCACCCCGTGAGGGTATCGTGGTCAACCTGCCCGAATACCGGCTGTACTACTTCGCGCAGGACGACGGTGAGGTCGTCACCTATCCCGTAGGCATCGGGCGGGAAGGCTGGTCGTCACCGATTGGCGAAACCCGCGTGGCCCGCAAGCAGGCTAACCCATCCTGGTATCCGCCCGAGTCGGTCCGCAAGGAACATGCGGAAGAGGGTGATTTTCTGCCGGCCGTCGTACCCCCGGGACCGGACAACCCCATGGGCCCGTACAAGATGAATCTGGCCTTGAGCGGCTATGTGATTCACGGTACGAACAAGAATTTCGGAATCGGGATGCGGGTCAGCCACGGTTGCTTTCGTCTGCGCAACGACGACATCAGCGCCCTGTTTCCACAGGTCCCGGTCGGTGCCAGAGTGACCATCGTCAACCAACCCTACAAGCTTGGCATTCACCAGGGGGAGTTGTACCTGGAAGTGCATACGCCGCTGGACGAGGATGGGCGACCCTCGAGCCTGGATCGTCAGGCGGCCATTCAGGCGCTGCTGGAAAGCAAACCGGAGTTGACCGATCGATTCAGGCTGGACTGGCGACAGATTCGCGACACGGTGTATGCCGAAGAGGGTATCCCGCAGCGAATCGGAACGCCGTTCAAAGCGCAGGCGGCGCCCCTCCGGTAGGGGAGCCGCCGGCATCAGCCTTTACTTGCGGCTGGCGCGCTCAAGCATGCGCATGGCACGCTGGTTCGCTTCGTCGGCGCTCTGCTGAGCCCGCTGAGCAGCGGTCAAGGCTTCCTCTGCTTTGCGATAAGCCTCATCGGCCCGGGCTTGCGCCCGCGCAGTAGCGCTTTCGCTGGCGGTCAGGCGGGAGGTGGTTTCTTCGCTCTGCTTGGTATTGGCACAGCCAACGGCCAGGATGGCGGCAAGGGAAACAGCTGACATTTGAAGCACGGTTTTCATGGCATACCTCGTTTTGATGATGGAGCCAGGTTCATGTGGCCTGGTGAGTCTAGCAAAGACGTCCTGAATCGAGATGACGCAAGTCATAAATAGGCGATCTTGCGAGATATTCAAGAGCGTGACCCTGTGCCTGCGCTGTTTGTCTTCGCATGCCGCTGCGGTAAGGTGTTGCTCCAGGCATAACTACAATCACAAGGAAGCACTCATGTTGGGAAATCTCGGCCTGCTAGCCGGACTGGCGCTGCTGATCTACATGGCCCTGCGTGGCGTCAACATCTTCATCGCTTCACTGGTCTGCGCGCTTGTAGTCGCTGTGACCAACGGACTGCTCATCCCCAAAACACTGCTGGAATACTACCCGTCAGGGCCGCTTGGAGCGTTTTCGTTCGCTGGCCGGTTCTTCCTGCTGTTTCTCTGCGGTGCCATCTTCGGCAAGGCCATGGCCACCAGCCAGGCGGCCAAGAGCATCGCGCTGGCGATCACCCGGAGCCTCGGGGTCAAGCACACGCTGCTGGTCGGCATGAGTGTATGCGCGCTGCTCACCTACGGTGGGGTGGTGGTGTTCGTCGTGGTGTTCACCATGTATCCGCTGGGCATCACGCTGATGCGTGAAGCGAACCTGCCCAAGCGGCTCTGGGCCGCAGCGACGTCGGTTGGAGCGGGCACCTTTACCATGACGGCGCTGCCCGGCACGCCGTCGATCCACAACGTCATTTCCGCAAGCTCCCTGGGTACAGACCTGTTTGCTGGCGGCTGGATCGGCATCTTCGCGGCGCTGATCATGGGTGGTCTTGGCATGTGGTACGTCGAACACGGCTGGCGCAAGGCGCGGGCAACCGGTGAAGGGTTTGTGGAGAACGCTCAGGATCGTCGTATGGAACAGCTCGCTGGCGATCCGAGCGAAGCGCCCCCGTGGTATCTGGCGATCATCCCGCTGGTCGTGGTACTGGGTGTGATCATGCTGCCGCGGCTGCTCATCGCTCTCGGTGACTGGTCTACCAGCGATAGCCTGCTGGCAGAATCCCTGCGGTTCTCCCAGGCTCAGCCGATCATATGGCCTAGCCTGGCGCTGATCATCGGATCGCTGGTCTGTCTGGTGTTGTTTCGGGGCATGCGTCGCAAAATGGGGCAGGTGTTCGGGCAGGGCGCTGAAGATTCGATCATGCCGCTTATCAATACCGCTGCGGTCATCGGTTTCGGTGGTGTGGTTACCCAGACCGCAGGCTTTTCCCAGTTTGCCCAGTGGATGCTGAACGCGGATCTGCCGCCGCTGCTGTCGGTATTCGCGTCAGCCAGTGTGGTATCGGCTATCGTCGGTTCGTCTTCGGGCGGTTTGCAGATATTCATGCAGTCGTTGGCACCGCACTATCTGGAAATGGGTATCGAACCCGAAATCCTGCACAGAATCGCGGCGATCGCCTCTGGCGGGCTGGATTCGTTGCCGCATTGCGGTGCTGTCATCGCCACCTTCGTCATCATGGGGCTGACTCATCGCGAAGCGTACAAGGACATGTTTGCGGTCACGGTGGCGATTCCGGTCATCGCGTGCCTGGCGTCAATTGCGCTTCTTATGGCGCTGGGGATGGGTTGACCTTCAGTCAGAATTGTCTGCCCTTTCAGGAATTTAACGCTGAAGGGGCTGTCAATTTAAACTCGCGCATGCGCAATAATAATAGACCCGCCAGGAGGTCACATGAGCCAGGACACACCCATCATCCACGACCCCACGTCGAAGCAGTTCTACATCACTGTCGATGGTGCACGCGCATACCTGGCCTACATGGACCTCGGCAAGCAGACGCTGGATATCTATCGAACGTTCGTGCCTGACGAATTACGCGGGAAGGGCATCGCCGCCCGTCTGGCTGAGCATGCGCTACAGTATGCCCATGCGCGGGGTTATACGGTGATTCCGTCGTGCTCGTACGTAGAGCGCTACATGCAGCAAGCTCCCGAGCAACGCGGCCGAGCCTGACGCACGGATACAAAAAAACCCGCCTTGGCGGGTTTTTTCGCTTTCGTCAGACGCCGCGGGACCGGTTGGGCAACACATCCTTGAGCTTGGCATGCATGCTGCGCACGCTGCTGACCGTGGTGTCCCAATCGATACAGGCGTCCGTCACCGACACGCCATACTTGAGCTCTTTCAGATCCCTGGGGATCGATTGGTTGCCCCAGCCGATGTGGCTTTCCACCATCAGGCCAATTATTGAATTGTTGCCCTCGAGAATCTGGTTGGCGACGTTGTCCATCACCAGAGGTTGCAGACCCGGGTCCTTGTTGGAGTTGGCGTGGCTGCAATCGACCATGATGTTCGACGCGATGCCGGCCTTCTCCAGATCCTTCTCGCAAAGCGCCACGCTCACCGAGTCGTAGTTCGGCTTGCCATTGCCCCCACGCAGTACAACATGGCCGTACTGGTTCCCCTTGGTGGTAACGATCGAGACCTGGCCATCCTGGTTGATACCCAGAAAACGATGCGGGCTGGAGACCGATTGCAAGGCATTGATCGCAACCGTCAGGCTGCCGTCGGTGCCGTTCTTGAAGCCGACTGCCGAGGAAAGCCCCGATGACATCTCCCGGTGGGTCTGCGATTCGGTCGTGCGGGCGCCGATGGCAGACCAGGAAATCAGATCCTGCAGATACTGGGGCGAGATCGGGTCCAGCGCTTCGGTTGCCGTAGGCAGTCCCATGGCGGTCAGATCGCACAACAGCTGGCGGCCGATATGCAGCCCGTCCTCCACCTTGAACGAGTCATCGAGATACGGATCGTTGATCAGTCCTTTCCAGCCCACGGTGGTGCGAGGCTTCTCGAAGTACACCCGCATCACCAGATACAGGGTGTCGGCAACCTCCGCTGCAAGCTCCTTCAGGCGCCGCGCATAATCCTTGGCCGCTTCGATATCGTGAATGGAGCAGGGACCAATGACGATGAACAGGCGGTGATCCTTGCCGTCGAGGATGTCGCGGATGACCTGGCGGCTTTCCACCACGGTCCGTTCCGACGCTTCGCCCATCGGAATCTTCGCCTTGAGTTGGGCGGGGGTGATCAGCACCTCGTTGGAGGCAACGTTCAGGTCATTAACGGGTAAATCAGCCATCATCGGTCTCGGGAAGTTATACAGGCTGCCAATAGGCGAGCACTTTTCAATAGTCGTCACAGCTTAATCAAGGTTGCCCAGCGAGGCTAGCCCGAACTCCGGATTACACCCATATAGGCTGTCAATCGACGGCGAGCCGGCGGGCTTTGTCGCGTTGGTGACTGTCTCCGAACCCAAGCTGGTTTACCATCAACAGATAAAACCATGCACACAGAGAAGAAGAGGATCCCATGCAAGACACTACAGCGCGGATTGGCGTCATCGGCACCGGAGCCATCGGTGGGTTTTATGGTGTCATGCTTGCCCGCGGAGGCAACGACGTACACTTCCTGCTGCGCAGCGAATATCAGGCGGTGCGAGACAACGGCATCACCATCGATAGCATGGTACTGGGGCAACTGAAAGCCGAGTCGGTCAACGCCTATCAGGATGTGGCCGACATGCCGCCGTGCGACTGGCTGCTGGTCGGTGCCAAGGCCACCAGCAATGCGGATCTTGCGCCCATCATCGCCGCCGCAGCCGCGCAGAACGCAAAGGTGATCCTCCTGCAAAACGGGTTGAACAACGAGGAAGACCTGCGTCCGCTACTCCCCGAGCACATTCATCTGATCGGTGGGCTGTGTTACGTGTGTCTGTTTCGCGAAGGACCTGGCGTGGTCAAGCATCAGGCCAACGGTCTGATCGACCTCGGGTACCATTCCGGTCCCGCCGACAGCGAACAGGCTCAGGCGATCATCTCAGAGGCCGCGCAGTTGTTCATTGGCTCCGGCGTTCAGGCTCGGCCAATGGCCAACGTGGACGCCGCCCGCTGGCAGAAACTGGTGTGGAACGCTGCCTTCAATGGTGTGCATGTACTGCTCAACGCTGGCACGAAGGACCTGCTGAACGATCCTTCCAGTAGGGCGCTGGTCGAGAGCCTGATGGCCGAGGTGGTTGCGGCTGCCCAGGCTTGCGGGCATGACATGCCACCGGACTATCCTGCCAAGCTGCTCAAGGCCACCGAGCAGATGCCCGACTATTACGCCAGCATGTACCACGACTGGCTGCACAAGCGCCCGATGGAGCTGGACCGTCTTTACGGGGAGGCTCTGCGGCAGGCCTCCGCAGCGGGTTGCAGCATGCCGAAAACCGAGGCATTGTTGCACATGCTGCAGTACATCGAGGACAGCTACCTCAAGGCGAAATAAGGAGAAATCATGCCCGTCCTGCTCGGTGACAAACTGGTCATCGCCATCTCGTCCCGAGCGCTGTTCGACCTGGACGAAAGCCACCGGGTCTACGAGCAGGAGGGGCTGGAGGCGTATCGGCTATATCAGATCGAGCGGGAGGACAGCCCGCTCGAGCCTGGCGAAGCGTTTACGCTGGTCGAGAAACTTCTCAGAATCAATCAGTTGCTCGACGGCGACACACGCGTCGAGGTCGTGCTGCTCTCGCGCAACAGTGCCGATACCGGGCTCAGAGTCTTCAATTCGATTCAGCATTACAATCTCGGTATCACCCGCGCCGCCTTTGCTGGCGGACGCAGTCCGTTCACCTACATTCCAGCGTTCGGCTGCCATCTGTTCCTCTCCACGCATGCCGAAGACGTACGCAGTACCCTGGAGGCGGGCTTCGCGGCCGCCACGATTCTGCCGGCCAAGCGTCCGCGCGAACAGCGCGATGAGCTGCGTATCGCCTTCGATGGCGACGCCGTGCTGTTTTCCGATGAATCCGAGCAGGTGTTTCAGCGCGAAGGCCTGGAAGCGTTCCAGGCGAGCGAGCTGGCTTCGGCCCGCGAACCGCTTCGCGGAGGTCCCTTCAAACCGTTCCTGGCTGCGCTCAACCGTATTCAGAGCGAATTCCCCAACGGCGACTGCCCTATCCGTACCGCACTGTTTACGGCGCGCAGCGCGCCGGCGCATGAGCGGGTCATCCGTACCTTGCGCGAATGGAATATCCGACTGGATGAGTCGCTGTTTCTGGGTGGGCTGGACAAGTCGGAATTTCTCCGCGCGTTCGGCGCCGACCTGTTTTTCGACGACCAGGAAGGTCACTGTCAGCGCGCAGTGGGCTTCGTGCCGACGGGACACGTTCCCCATGGCATCAGCAATCTCAAGGCTCGTTCATGACGTTCTGATGCCGATGCACCGCGACGTTTCGTCGAAAGAATAGCCAGTCCTGCCAGTTCTGGTCTAACCTCAGCTGAAAACCGAGCATATGGTTATATGGATCTCGGCCGTTCAGGCAGAATGACAAGGGGAAAGGCAACCATGAAGCTGCAGCAACTGCGCTACATCTGGGAGGTCGCACATCACGATCTCAATGTCTCGGCAACCGCCCAAAGCCTCTATACCTCCCAGCCCGGTATCAGCAAGCAGATCCGGCTGCTCGAGGACGAGTTGGGCGTGGAGGTGTTTTCTCGCAGTGGCAAGCACCTGACCCGTGTCACACCGGCCGGTGAGAGAATCATCGCCACAGCCGGTGAGATCCTGCGCAAGGTTGAAAGCATCAAGCAGATTGCCCAGGAATTCAGCAACGAGCGAAAGGGAACGTTGACGCTCGCCACTACCCATACCCAGGCACGCTACGCCTTGCCCCCCGTCATAAGCCGCTTCATCAAGCGCTATCCGGACGTGTCGCTGCACATGCATCAGGGCACGCCCATGCAAATCTGCGAGATGACGGTCGATGGCACGGCGGACTTCGCCATCGCCACCGAAGCGCTGGAACTGTTCGCCGATATGGTGATGATGCCGTGCTACCGCTGGAATCGTTGCGTCATTGTTCCCCGTGGCCACCCGCTTGCCGGTATCGACAAGCTGACCCTCGAGGCTCTGGCCGAATACCCGCTGGTGACCTATGTGTTCGGGTTCACTGGTCGCTCCAAGCTGGACGAGGCATTCCTCAACCGTGGTCTGACGCCCAAGGTTATTTTCACCGCAGCGGACGCCGACGTGATCAAGACCTATGTGCGGCTGGGACTGGGGGTGGGCATCGTCGCGCATATGGCTGTCGACCAGGAGCTGGATTCGGATCTGGTCACCATCGACGCCAGCGAGCTCTTCGAGTCGAGCGTCACCAAGATCGGCTTCCGTCGCGGAACATTTCTACGTGGATTCATGTACGACTTTATCGAAGCTTTCGCGCCCCACCTGACACGCGAACGCGTCGATCAGGCGCTGCAGTGCCACAATCGCGTCGAGCTGGACGAGCTGTTTGAAGGGGTGAAGCTGCCGGTGCGTTGAAAGCCCGACGTGCGTATTGGGCTGGAAGCTCCAGACTGAAAGCTGGACGACTCGGCGCTGTGTAAAGCTGAACGATCGGTGCATTTCTGCAGCACGCCGTCTCGGTTTCCGTTCAGCCTCCAGCCTCCAGCTTTCAGCTTTCAGCTTTCAGCTTTCACCCTTTGGCGATAAGATTTCCCGCGTGCAGCCCGCATTCCTTCTGCGTCGCTTCCTCCCACCACCAGCGTCCCTCGCGCTCGTGCTGGTTGGGCAGGACAGGGCGGGTGCATGGCTCGCAACCGATGCTGACGAACCCACGCTCATGCAGCGGGTTATATGGAATCTCCAGCATGCGGATGTAGTTCCAGATGTCTTCGCTGGTGTAGTTGGCCAGCGGATTGAACTTCATCAGGGTCTTGCCCGGACCGCTGAAGCCGGCGTCGACTTCGATGACCGGCACGTGGCTACGGGTGCCCGGACTCTGGTCTCGGCGCTGGCCGGTTACCCACGCATCGACGGTGGCGAGTTTGCGGCGCAGCGGTTCGATCTTGCGGATCCCGCAGCATTCGCCGTGCCCGCTTTCGTAAAAGTCGAACAGGCCCTTCTTTCTCACATACTCGTCCAGCACGTCACGGTCCGGGGACAGAACCTGCAGTGAGAGTTTGTAGTGTTTGCGCACGGTTTCCAGAAAGCGGTAGGTCTCAGCGTGCAGTCGCCCGGTGTCGAGCGTAAAGACCTTCACATCGGGGTTGATCTTCCAGGCCATATCCAGCACAACGATATCGTCCGCGCCGCTGAAGGATATCCACAGATCATCGTAGTGTTCCATCGCCAGCTGCAGTATCTGCTGAGGCGACTTGCCGGCGTACTCTTCGGCCAGGCGGGGCACGTCGAGGGAATCGATTGGCATCAGGCTATCTCCGTTCTATGGCGAGCTACGTGGGCTGCCGTTTGCGCGAGAGTCTAACAAAGCTGCCTTAGCACATCCGCTTTTATTTATTCATATTGTTATGCCTTTCTGGCGTAGTCCGCGGCGCGGACGGCATTGCGCCCTGACGCCTATGCCGGTAGATTGTCGCGCAATTCGAACCGACGTTTCAGGAGTGTCGACTGTGGAAATCGCTTGCCTTGATCTCGAGGGTGTACTGGTTCCGGAAATCTGGATCGCCTTCGCCGAAAAAACCGGTATTGCCGAGCTGCGGGCGACCACGCGCGACATCCCGGACTACGATGTGCTGATGAAGCAGCGCCTGCGAATCCTCGACGAGCATGGTCTGAAGCTGTCGGACATTCAGGAGGTGATCGGTACGCTCAAGCCCCTTGATGGTGCCGTCGAGTTCGTCAATTGGCTCCGCGAGCGCTTCCAGGTGGTGATCCTGTCAGATACCTTCTACGAGTTTTCCCAGCCGCTCATGCGGCAGCTGGGCTTTCCCACGCTGCTGTGCCATCGCCTGATTACCGATGAAACCGATCGCGTCGTCGATTATCAATTGCGCCAGAAGGACCCCAAGCGTCAATCCGTAATTGCGCTCAAGAGCCTGTATTACCGGATCATCGCTGCCGGCGACTCCTACAACGACACCACGATGTTGTCCGAGGCCCATGCCGGCATCCTCTTCCATGCACCGGACAACGTTATCGCGGAGTTCCCGCAGTTCCCGGCGGTGCATACGTTCGAGGAGCTCAAGCAGGAGTTCATCAAGGCGTCGAATAGGCCGTTGAGCCTGTAAGCGGGGCGGCCAAGGGGAGGTCAGGACCGGAAGGTTGTTATCGGTTTAGGGGCTGAAGGCTAAAGGCTAAAGGCTGGAAGGGGTAGATCGAGAGCTCAGCATAAGCGGTGCTTGACTCGCTCCTTGCGAAGCTCATGATTGTCCAGCCTCCAGCCTCCAGCCTCCAGCCTCCAGCCTCCAGCCTCCAGCCTCCAGCCTTCAGCCCAACGCCTCCATCAGCATCCTGACCTTGGTCAACGTCTCCTGATATTCGGAATCCATTTCCGAGTCGGCGACGATCCCACCTCCGCCCCAGAGAAACAGCTCGTCGCCCTGCCGCAGCAGTGTGCGGATGGCGATGTTCATGTCCATCTGACCTTCGCATCCGATGTAACCGATGCTGCCGCAGTAGAGGCTGCGGCGAACCGGCTCAAGCTCTTCGATAATCTGCATCGCGCGGATCTTCGGCGCACCGGTAATCGAGCCGCCAGGGAATGCCCCTGCCAGTAAGCTCAGGGCATCCTCACCTGGCGCAAGCTGACCACGGACGCTGCTCACCAGATGATGCACGTTGGGATAGCTTTCAACCGCGAACAACTCCGGCACCCTCACGCTGCCAGGACTGCAGGTCTTGCTCAGATCGTTGCGTAGCAAATCGACGATCATCACGTTTTCCGCTCGGTCCTTCGCGCTCTCCTGAAGCTGTCGAGCCAGCATCTCGTCTTCGTTCCGTGCGCGGCCTCGCGGGCGAGTGCCCTTGATCGGCCGTGTCTCCACGACGCCGTCGCGTAACTGCAGAAATCGCTCGGGAGACAGGCTCATGACGCTGCCTGCGGCGAGCTCCATATAGGCGGAGAACGGGGTGGGGCAGGCCTTGCGCAGACGCGCATACGCACCAAGCGAATCGCCCTCGCACTGGGCCCGGAAACGCTGTGCGAGGTTTATCTGATAGCAGTCTCCCGCATGAATATAGCTCTGAATACGCTCGAACGCCGCGCGGTATTGGTGCTGCGGTTGATCGGCAGCGAAGGCTGATGCCAACGCAAACGGCTGAAGATCCTGATCAGTACCGCGCAGTCGCTCCAGTACGGTGTGATGAGTGTCCACCGGCAGCGCCGGATGGGCGACCAACCAGCATTTTCGCAGCAGGTGGTCACTGACGACGCTCCACAGGTAGATCCCCAACCCCAGGTCAGGGAAGTCGACGTCCAGGCTGGCCTGATGTGGGAGTCGTTCCAGCCGCCTGGCGAAATCGTAGGCAAGGTATCCGACTGCACCTGCCCCGAACGGCAGATCGATGCCTCCCGGCCACGTCGGCGCACCGAGGTCGTACAGCGCAACTCTGATGCGATGCAGTGTCTGTTCGCCCGACTCGTCCGGCAGCGGTTCAATCCGCTCCGAGGGGCCTGCGCAGAGGATGCTGTAGCGGCTGAACGGGGCAGGGCCCGCAGCCGAATCCAGCAGTATGGGATAACCAAGGGGCCGAACGCTGTCGAGCCGCGGGAGCGGATCGACAGCATAGGGCAGCTCGGTAAGGGTGTAGTGCATGGGGCAGGCGGAGCGGCTTACTCCGCAGTCGGCTCGACAGGGGCGTCTGCCTGGGGAGCGGGCTCGATCGCTGCAGCGAAATGCTTCTGCGAAAAGGCCATCCGCTCTTCGGGTGACTCGGTACGTCCCGCTTTCTTCAATGCGGCGATGTGATGCTCGACGATGTGGCAGCGCTTTGTCAGTCCGTCATCATTGGCGATCTGGATGTTCAGGCCTGGACGGGCGTTGAGCTCCAGGATCAGCGGGCCCTTGTCCTGATCTAGAACAAGGTCGACGCCGATGTAACCCAGGCCAGACAGCTCATAGCAACGGGTCGCCAGGAGCATGAACCCGTCCCAGTCCGGTAACTGCACACCATCAACGGGATTGGTGGTATCGGGGTGCTTGGTGATCTTGCTGTTCAGCCAGGTGCCCTTCAACGTCAGTCCCGTCGCCAGATCCACACCTACACCGATTGCTCCCTGGTGCAGGTTTGCCTTGCCGCCCGACTGACGCGTGGGCAGACGCAGCATGGCCATGACCGGGTAGCCCATGAGCACGATGATGCGGATATCCGGCACGCCTTCGTAGCTGATGCTCTTGAAGATCGGATCGGGCGTCACGCGGTACTCGATCAGAGCGCGATCACGGTGACCGCCGAGGGAAAACAGCCCTGAAAGAATGCTCGAGACATGGTGCTCGATTTCTTCGTGGCTGATGATTTTCCCTGACACGGTCTTGTAGCGCCCTTCGAAGCGATCGCCGATTACCATGATGCCGTCACCACCGGCACCCTGGGCCGGCTTGATGACGAAGTCGCGGTAGGGCGCGACGATCTTTTCGAGATCGTCGATGCCCTTTTCGGTTTCAATGATGCCGTACAGGTCCGGCACATGAATGCCGGCGGCAATGGCACGCTCCTTGGTCAGGATCTTGTCGTCCACGACCGGATAGAGGTGCCGCTTGTTGTACTTGAGCACATAGTCCGCGTTGCGGCGGTTGATGCCCATTACGCCAGCCGCACTCAGAGCCTTCCAGGTCTTCCACAGAAACATGTTGTCTCCTCAGCCCTGTTTGGTCAGCGCCTTGAAGCGCATCAGTTCGGTCAGGCGGTAGCCGCGGTAGCGGCCCATGGCGAGCATGAAGCCCACCAGTACCAGCAGAATCGCCGGGAAGGTGAACACGAAGTACGCCAGTTCCGGAATGGTCATCAGCAGATGCGCCAGGGTGGCCGCGATGATGGTGCCAACCGCTACCTTGAACGATGCGGCGCCGCCACGCTCCTCCCAGTTGATCGAGAGACGTTCGATGGTCATGGTCAGGATCACCATCGGGAACAGCGACACTGACAGGGCACGTTCGATGCCTAGCTTATGGCTGAACAGACTGATCACCGCGATGATGATCACAACGAAGGTCAGGACGATGGACAGGCGCGGCAGCATCTGCAGTTTCAGATGCTCGAGATACGAGCGCAGCGACAGGCCCAACGCGGTAATCAAGGTGAAGAGGGCAATGCCCCAGCCCACCTGAGTCTCACGAAATGCCAGCGAAATCAGAACCGGGGTAAAGGTACCCAGCGTCTGAATGCCGATGAGATTGCGCAGTACCAGAATGACCAGGACGCCAATCGGAATCATGATCATCACGCGGTAGACCTGCTGTGCGTGCAGCGGCAGACCGTAGAGGGAATATTCGAGCAGCGCGTTCGAGCTGTTCTCGGTGGTCATCTGCGCCAGGCGCAGCGCGTTCATTTCGCTGTTGTTGATAGTGATATTGAGCTGACCGCGACGGCCGCCATCGATGGCAAACATCGGCTGCGGGCCGACCCACCACACCAACCGGTTGTCGGGGATACCCTGCTGTCCTGTTTCCGGGTGGAAATACAGCCAGTTTTCACCGTTGTGGCTACGCAGCCAGAGCTCGGGCTCCTGGTTGGCCAGCGGCTCCAGGCGAACGGTGTGGACCAGTTCAAGCGGAATGCGCGCGTTGGATAGCAGCACGTCGATGACCCGCGCCTTGCCCATCGGCGAGGTGTCCCCGCCAAGCAACAGGCGGACATTGTCGTCGGTGGTGTCGTTGACGCGGCGAATCGCTTCGGTAATGAATGTTTCGATGTCAGCCGAGTGCTGGCGAATGGGGCTGATCAAGGCGTCGGCCGCGATCTGTTCGGGCCCCTCCAGCTCGATCGGCTCGCGGGGAGCGAGCGGCGGCACCTGCGGCTTTTCGGTGCTGTAGCGCTGTGTCAGGACGAGGCGGTAGTACAGCGCCTGGGTGCCGCTGGAACGTCGGGCCGACCAGGTTACCCGGCGGTTGCCGTCCACCTGGTTGATGCTGACGCCGTAATTGTTCGAGATGAAGCTTTCGTTGAGCGCGGTGTAATCCTGATTCAGCGGTGGAATGAACAGCTGAGCCTTGACCGGCACACCGGCCGTTGCCTGAAATTCAAGCCGGGCATCGAGACTCCAGATGTTGTCCGTCTCGTCCTCGGTAAGCGGGATCTCCAGAATGTAGATCTGGTAGCCAGTAATCAGCAGGCCCAGACTCACCATCAGGGCGATCAGAATCTTCAGGTGCAGGTTGATCGATTGCATATTGTTCTCGGCAACGGTTTTAGGCAGTGCGCGTGCGTGACGTCCTGGCAGCACGAAGCGCAACAGGGCGGCATATTAGCATGTTGCATTGCCGCCTCGTAGTGACTGTGGGAATCTCGATCGAAGGGTTTTACCAAAGTCGAACAAGGACATTGTTGACAATCCACTGGCGGGCCGCGCATCCTTTGCGCTGATTTCCCGGTGGCGGTCCCGCTAATACCCAGAGGTTGTCGACAATTGGCAGATTCGGCCCAGCTTGTTACCTCACAGACGCTGTCGGATGGCGCCTTCGAACGCATCCAGACGGCGATCGTGCAAGGCGACATTCCTCCAGGCGCGCGCATCAGCGAGCAGTTCCTGAGCAGCACGTTCGGTATCGGCCGCGGACCTCTGCGCGAGGCGATTCGGCGACTGGAGGGCCGTCGACTGGTAGTGCGTATCCCGCACGCCGGCGTCCGGGTCGTGTCATTGTCATACGAAGAACTCATCGAGCTGTACCATGTCCGCGAGGCGCTTGAAGGCATGGCCTGTCGGCTCGCCGCGCAAAACATGACGGATGATGAAATTGTCGGCCTGCGCACTGTGCTGGCCGAACATGAACAGCATAGCGGGCTTCGGGCGAATCAGTCCTATTATCAGCAGGAAGGTGATCTAGACCTGCATTATCTTATTATCCAGGGCAGCAAGAATCGCACCTTGAGCGACATGCTCTGTGGTGACCTCTATCACCTGGTGCGGATGTACCGCTACAGGTTCTCGTCGACGCCCAAGCGTCCGCAACAGGCTTTCGCCGAACATCACCGAATCATCGAAGCCATCGCCGATCGCGATGGCGAACTCGCGGAAATGCTCATGCGCCGGCATATCAGCGCATCGCGCCGCAACATCGAGCGTCGCCTGCTGGAGCAGGATGACCCATCGCTTTCCTCAGGAGGACATTGCTGATGTCAAAGACCCCGGGCCAACGCTTCCGCGATGCGGTTGCCGAAGAACATCCCTTGCAGGTGGTGGGCGCCATCAACGCCAACCACGCACTTCTCGCCAAGCGCGCCGGTTTCAGGGCGATCTACCTTTCCGGAGGCGGCGTGGCCGCCGGCTCGCTGGGCCTGCCCGATCTGGGGATTTCCGGGTTGGACGATGTGCTCACGGACGTGCGTCGCATTACCGACGTCTGCGACCTGCCACTGCTCGTCGACGTCGATACCGGCTTTGGCTCCAGCGCCTTCAACGTGGCGCGTACGGTGAAGTCGATGATCAAGTTCGGTGCGGCGGCGATGCATATCGAGGATCAGGTCGGCGCCAAGCGCTGCGGGCACCGCCCCAATAAGGAGATCGTCTCCCAGCAGGAGATGGTCGATCGCATCAAGGCCGCCGTCGATGCCCGGACCGATGATAGCTTCGTCATCATGGCACGTACCGATGCGCTCGCAGTCGAAGGACTCAATGCAGCACTCGACCGCGCTGCCGCCTGTGTGGAAGCCGGTGCCGATATGGTGTTCCCTGAGGCGATCACCGAACTCGACATGTACAGGACCTTTGCTGACCGCGTGAAAGCGCCGATTCTGGCAAACATCACCGAATTCGGCTCCACTCCTTTATATACGACCGACGAGCTCGCCTCGGCCGACGTCTCGCTGGTGCTGTATCCGCTGTCGGCGTTCCGCGCCATGAACAAGGCCGCGGAGAACGTCTACACCGCGATCCGCCGCGACGGAACGCAGAAGAATGTGATCGACACCATGCAGACCCGAATGGAGCTGTACGATCGGATCGACTATCACGATTACGAACAGAAGCTCGACGCACTGTTCGCGCAGAAAAAATCCTGAGCGGGCACGGCCCACCTCTTTGCAAGGAGAATGAACATGGCAGAAGCAAAAGTACTCAGCGGGGCAGGTCTGCGCGGCCAGGTCGCTGGCAAGACCGCGTTGTCGACCGTTGGCAAGTCGGGCTCGGGCCTGACATATCGCGGTTACGACGTGAAGGACCTAGCCGAGACCTGCCAGTTCGAGGAAGTGGCCTATCTGATTCTCAAGGGTCAACTGCCGAACCAGGCTGAACTCGATAGCTACAAGGCAAAGCTCAAATCGCTGCGCACGCTGCCGCAGGCGCTCAAGGAAGTGCTCGAACGCATCCCTAAGGATGCTCACCCGATGGACGTCATGCGCACCGGCGCGTCGATGCTCGGCAACCTTGAGACCGAAGCGGATTTCAGTCAGCAGCAAGACGCGACCGACCGCCTGCTCGCAGTGTTCCCGTCGATTATCTGTTACTGGTATCGCTTCAGCCATGATGGCGTGCGGATCGACGAGAACACCGATGATGATTCGATCGGCGGTCATTTCCTGCACATGCTGCGTGGTGAAAAGCCCAGCGCGCTTCACGAAAAGGTGATGCACGTTTCGCTGATTCTCTATGCAGAGCATGAATTCAACGCGTCGACCTTCACAGCGCGCGTCTGCGCCTCGACGCTCTCGGACATGCACAGCTGCGTAACGGGCGCCATCGGCTCCCTGCGCGGGCCGCTGCACGGCGGTGCCAACGAGGCGGCGATGGACATGATCGAGCGCTTCAAGAGCCCGGAACATGCCGAAGAGGAAATGATGGGCATGTTGCAGCGCAAGGAAAAGATCATGGGCTTCGGTCATGCGATCTACAGCACCTCGGACCCGCGTAACGAGATCATCAAGCAGTGGTCGGAAAAGCTCGCCCAGGATGTTGGTGACACCGTGTTGTACCCGGTTTCGGTTCGCTGCGAAGAAGTCATGTGGCGTGAAAAGAAGCTGTTCTGCAACGCCGACTTCTTCCATGCCTCGGCCTACCATTTCATGGGCATCCCGACCAAGCTGTTCACCCCGATCTTCGTGATGAGCCGCCTGACTGGCTGGGCTGCGCACGTGATGGAGCAGCGCGCAGACAACCGCATCATTCGTCCGAGCGCCGAATATACCGGGCCGGAGATGCGTGCGGTCGAGCCGATCGAAAAGCGCTAAAGGCTGGCGTCGGTGAGATTGGAGTCAGGTGGCGTTGCCGACCGCCTGTTCCAGACACGCTGTGGATACGTCCCTGTACGCTCGGCGATGCCCATCCCTGGGCATCGCCGGTCTGAAACAGTCGATCGACAACGCCACCCAACGCAGCGTGCAGCTTCGACGTCTCGGAACCCTTATTTTAGAGCAGCGCTCCTAGGCAGCTGTCTCTCAACGACCTGATGAGCCTGATAAACCATGAACACTGAATACCGCAAGAAGCTCCCAGGCACAGACCTGGACTACTTCGATACCCGAGAGGCGGTTGAAGCCATCGAACCCGGCGCCTATGACGGTTTGCCGTACACCTCGCGCGTACTCGCGGAGAACCTTGTGCGCCGCTGCGATCCGGCCACGCTGACCGAATCGCTCAAGCAGCTCATCGAACGCCGCCGCGACCTGGACTTTCCCTGGTACCCGGCACGGGTGGTGTGTCACGACATCCTGGGCCAGACCGCGCTGGTTGACCTGGCGGGGCTGCGCGATGCCATTGCCGAGCGGGGCGGTGACCCGGCGAAGGTCAATCCGGTGGTGCCGGTTCAACTGATCGTTGACCATTCACTGGCAGTCGAATGCGGCGGCTTCGATCCGCAGGCATTCGAGAAGAATCGCGCGATCGAAGATCGCCGTAACGAAGACCGCTTCCATTTCATCGACTGGACCAAGTACGCCTTCGAGAACGTCGATGTGATCCCCCCGGGCAACGGCATCATGCACCAGATCAACCTGGAAAAGATGTCACCTGTCATTCAGGCGCGCGATGGCGTCGCCTTTCCGGACACCTGCGTCGGTACTGACAGTCACACCCCGCATGTCGACTCGCTCGGCGTCATCGCCATCGGTGTAGGCGGGCTGGAGGCTGAAAGCGTCATGCTCGGCCGCGCGTCCTGGATGCGACTGCCGGACATCACCGGCGTCGAGTTGACCGGCCGGCCACAGCCGGGCATCACCGCAACCGATATCGTGTTGGCGCTGACCGAGTATCTGCGCAAGGAAAAGGTCGTCGGTGATTATCTCGAGTTCTGTGGTGAAGGTGCCGCGTCGCTGACCCTCGGCGACCGGGCCACTATTTCCAACATGGCGCCGGAATACGGCGCCACGGCGGCGATGTTCTTCATCGATCAGCAAACCATCGACTACCTGCGTCTGACCGGTCGCGAAGAAGAGCAGATCAAGCTGGTCGAGACCTATGCCAGGCACACCGGCCTCTGGGCCGACAGCTTGAAAGGTGCTCGCTACGAGCGGATGTTGCGCTTTGATCTGTCCAGCGTCGTGCGCAACATGGCAGGACCTTCCAACCCGCACGCCCGTGTCGCCACAAGCGACCTGGCTGCGCGCGGCATCGCCGGCAAGTGGGACGAAACAGACGGCGAAATGCCTGACGGCGCGGTCATCATTGCTGCGGTAACCAGCTGCACCAACACCAGTAATCCGCGTAACGTGATCGCTGCAGGTCTCCTCGCACGCAAGGCCAACGAGCTCGGCCTGACCCGTAAGCCCTGGGTCAAGTCTTCCCTGGCACCCGGTTCGAAAGCCGTGCAGCTGTATCTGGACGAGGCGGGCCTGACCGATGAACTGGAAAAGCTCGGGTTCGGCATCGTCGCCTTCGCCTGCACCACTTGTAACGGCATGTCCGGCGCGCTGGATCCCGATATCCAGAAAGAAATTCTGGACCGCGACCTGTATGCCACCGCCGTCCTGTCTGGCAACCGCAACTTCGACGGGCGGATTCATCCCTACGCCAAGCAGGCGTTCCTCGCTTCGCCGCCGCTGGTCATCGCCTATTCGATCGCCGGGACCATTCGCTTCGATATCGAGAAGGATGTGCTCGGCGTGGCGGATGGCCGCGAAATCCGCCTGAAGGATATCTGGCCGACCGATGAAGAGATCGACGCGGTGGTGAAGGCATCGGTCAAGCCTGAGCATTTCCGTCAGGTGTATATCCCGATGTTCGATATTCACCGTGACACCAGCAATATCGTGGAGCCGCTCTACGAATGGCGTCCGATGAGTACATATATTCGCCGCCCGCCATACTGGGAAGGAGCGCTGGCTGGTGAACGCTCCCTCAAGGGCATGAGGCCGCTGGCGGTGCTGGGCGACAATATCACCACCGATCATCTCTCACCGTCGAACGCGATCCTGATGGACAGCGCCGCGGGCGAGTACCTGCACAAAATGGGTCTGCCGGAAGAGGACTTCAACTCCTATGCAACCCACCGCGGCGACCACCTCACTGCCCAGCGAGCGACCTTCGCCAATCCGAAGTTGCTCAATGAGATGGTGATGGACGAGCACGGCAAGGTGAAACAGGGCTCGCTGGCGCGCATCGAGCCGGAAGGCAAGGTCACGCGCATGTGGGAAGCCATCGAGACCTATATGGAGCGCAAGCAACCGCTGATCATTATTGCCGGGGCAGACTATGGTCAGGGTTCTTCGCGTGATTGGGCGGCCAAGGGTGTTCGGCTGGCTGGTGTCGAAGCGATCGCCGCAGAGGGGTTCGAGCGCATTCATCGTACCAATCTGATTGGCATGGGCGTGTTGCCGCTGGAGTTCAAGCCGGGCACGACTCGCAAGACACTGGATATCGACGGTACTGAAGTATTCGACGTACTGGGCGACCGCACTCCGCGCGCGGAACTTACCCTGGTAATCAACCGCAAGAACGGCGAGCGAGTAGAAGTACCGGTGACCTGTCGACTGGATACAGCGGAAGAGGTGTCCATCTATAACGCCGGTGGTGTGCTGCAGCGCTTTGCCAACGACTTCCTCGAAGCCGAGGCGCAAGCCTGAGGCGCAACCAGGCCTGGCCGGCGGACGACTCTGCGGCCAGGCCAACTCACGCATCAACAGAGGATAGGATTCATGCCTCACGCACCCCAGATTCGCATTCCCGCCACCTACATGCGCGGTGGCACGAGCAAAGGCGTATTCTTCCGACTGGAAGACCTGCCCGAGCGCGCCCGGGTACCGGGTCAGGCGCGGGATAACCTGCTCATGCGCGTCATCGGCAGCCCGGATCCGTACGCCAAACAGATCGACGGGATGGGCGGGGCCACGTCCAGTACCAGCAAGACGGTGATCGTCAGCCGCAGCAGCCAGCCCGACCATGACGTCGATTACCTGTTCGGCCAGGTGTCCATCGATAGCGCCTTTGTCGACTGGAGCGGCAACTGCGGAAACCTGTCGTCTGCGGTGGGTCCGTTCGCGATCGCCTCCGGGATGGTCGATGCCTCGCGCGTACCGCACAACGGCCTGGCGACGGTGCGCATCTGGCAGGCGAACATCCGCAAGACCATTATCGCGCATGTCCCGATCACCGACGGCGAGGTACAGGAAACCGGTGATTTCGAGTTGGACGGGGTGACCTATCCGGCGGCCGAGGTGCAAATAGAGTTTGTCGATCCGGCCGACGAGGGGGAAGGCGAGGGCGGTGGTTCGATGTTTCCAACCGGCAACCTCATGGATGACCTGGAGGTGCCGGACGTCGGTACCCTGAAGGCGACCATGATCAATGCCGGCATTCCCACAATCTTCGTCAGCGCCGAAGAAATTGGCTACAGCGGGACCGAATTGCAGGAAGCCGTCAATGGCGACACGGCGGCGCTGGCGCGCCTAGAAAAGATCCGTGCCTATGGCGCCGTTCGCATGGGCCTGTTCAGGCATATCGATGAGGCGCTCAAGCGTCAGCACACGCCCAAGGTCGCTTTCGTGGCTCCGCCGGCAGATTATGTTTCCTCGAGTGGCAAGCAGGTGCAGGCAGCGGAGGTTGATCTGCTGGTACGCGCGATGTCCATGGGCAAGCTGCATCACGCGATGATGGGAACCGCTGCCGTGGCAATCGGCACCGCGGCAGCCATTCCCGGCACGCTGGTAAATCAGGTCGCTGGCGGCGGTCTGCCTGCATCGGTGCGCTTCGGGCATCCTTCGGGGACGCTGCGCGTCGGCGCTCAGGCCATCGAGCAGGACGGCGTCTGGACCGTTACCAAGGCAAGCATGAGCCGCAGTGCGCGGGTGCTGATGGAAGGGTGGGTGCGCATTCCTGGCGACGCGTTCTGATCGGCTTGTGGCCTTCGATTATCTCGACCTGGAGTATTCGCAATGAATCTTGATCTTAGCGGCAGGCGCGCTCTGGTGTGTGGCGCCAGCCAGGGGCTGGGAGCTGCTTGCGCCCACCAGCTTGCCAGTCAGGGCGCAACAGTTGTGGTGCTGGCGCGCACGGCTGACAAGCTCAGGGAAGTGAGCCGGCAGCTTCCTGCCGCTCAGGGCCAGCGTCACGGCTTCATAGCGGTGGATGCGAGTGACCCTGCTGCACTGGTTGATGCCGTTCGGCAGGAAATCGATCGCGGCGGCGCGTTCCATATCTGGATAAACAATACCGGCGGGCCTGCACCAGGCCCCGCCCATCTCGCAGACCCCACAGCCTACGCGGCGGCGTTCACTCAGCATCTGGTAGCTGCGCAGTCGCTGCTCCAGCAACTGCTTCCCGGCATGCGCGAGGCTGGCTACGGTCGCATCGTCAACGTGTTGTCGACCTCGGTGAAGCAGCCTATCGCCAATCTCGGTGTATCGAACACGATGCGAGCAGCTGTCGCCAACTGGGCCAAGACCCTGGCAGGCGAACTGGCTGCAGAGGGCCTTACTGTCAACAACGTACTGCCGGGCTTGACCCGTACTGCTCGCCTGGACAGTCTGATAGCTCATATCGCTCAGACAACCGGTCGCAGCGTGGAACAGGTCACTGCGGGCATGCTGGCGAGTATCCCCGCCAGACGCTTCGCTGAGCCGCAGGAGTTCGCCAATGCGGTTGGATTTCTTGCATCGCCGGCTGCGGCGTTCATCAACGGCGTAAACGTGCCGGTAGATGGCGGCAGCACCGGGAACCTCTAGCCGCTGAGGCGCTTGCGCAGGGTGCCGGAGGCCGGCACCCGCGTGGCGTCAATCGTGCAAGTGTTCGCACGCGTGAAGCGTGTTCTCGAGTAGACAGGCGCGCGTCATCGGGCCCACACCGCCCGGCACGGGCGTGATCCACGCTGCCCTTTCCGCCGCTGGGGCAAACTCCACGTCGCCGCACAGCCGCCCGTCTTCCATACGATTGATGCCTACGTCGATGACGATAGCGCCGGGTTTGATCCACTCACCCTTGACCAATCCCGGTTTGCCCGCGGCCACTACCACCAGATCCGAGCGACGCACGTGATCTGCCAGATCTCGGGTAAATCGGTGCGTGACCGTGGTGGTGCAGCCGCCAAGCAGTAATTCCAGCGCCATAGGGCGTCCGACGATGTTCGATGCGCCAACAACGGTGGCGTCCAGCCCGTAGAGATCAACGCCGGTGCTCTTGAGCAGACGCATGATGCCAAGCGGGGTGCAGGGACGTAGCAGCGGCATGCGCTGGGCAAGTCGGCCGATGTTGTAGGGGTGGAAACCGTCAACGTCCTTGTCCGGACGGATACGCTCGAGGAGCAGGGAAGCGTCCAGATGCGCAGGAAGCGGCAGTTGAACCAGGATACCGTCGATCTCGGGATCCTCGTTGAGCGCATCGATCAGACCCAGAAGTGTGTTCTGGCTGGTGTCCGCGGGCAGGTCGTGCGACCGGGAAATAAAGCCTACCTCCTCGCAATCCTTGCGCTTGTGCGAGACATAGACCTGAGAGGCAGGGTCCTGGCCCACCAGAATCACTGCCAGGCCGGGTATCCGCAGGCCCTGATCCTGGCGGACTCTGACGTGTGCGGCGATCTCCTTGCGCAGGCTGGCGGCGATCTGCTTTCCATCGATGAGTTTGGCGTTCATTGGGTTCCTGACGCAGACAAAAGAATGCGGGAATTGTCGCATGGCGGGGGCACAGGCAAAAGGGTGCAGCCGGCTCGATGCATAACTTCCTCAAATATCTAAAAAAAATGCGGATGCGCCGTTGACGTGCCGGAAGTGGCTGAGTATGATTCGCCCCGCTTCACAAACACAGCGATACCGGTTTGGAAGGCGACCAAGCTTCACCGTCTATTCGGGCTTCGGCTTGCATGACGGACATTTTCAGATACCCTTGCGGGATTCGTGAATGTGCTCAAGGCGCCCGTAGCTCAGCTGGATAGAGCATCCGCCTTCTAAGCGGATGGTCGCAGGTTCGAGTCCTGCCGGGCGTGCCATGGCACAATCGTCTGGAAACATGAAGCAAGAGTAATGGTGGGCGTAGCTCAGTCGGTAGAGCACAGGATTGTGGCTCCTGGTGTCGTGGGTTCGATCCCCATCGTCCACCCCATTTCTCGGCACGCCAGACTTCGGTCTGGCGTTGTCATTTTCAGTACCCCTGCAGTACCGTGTTGCGGACGTGGTGGAATTGGTAGACACACCAGATTTAGGTTCTGGCGCCGCAAGGTGTGAGAGTTCGAGTCTCTCCGTCCGCACCATCTTTTCGTGCTCTGTTTTCTCGACGCTTCCTAGCTTCTCCCTATGCTTGCAGTCCTTGCGCATCGCCTCTGTAGGCCGCTCCGTGGCCGTTAGCCGACATAACGCTCGCGCGGGCATTGTCGCGATGATGACTTATGGATGGCAAGCGACTAGAATGTCGTCCCTTTAGAATTCGCCCAATTACTCTGTTCTGTTCAACGAGGACTATCCATGCAAGTTTCGGTTGAAACCACCTCCGGCCTTGAGCGCCGCATGACTGTTGGCATTCCTGCCGAGCGCATCGAAAACGAAGTCAACAAGCGTCTGCAGCAAACCGCCAGCCGTGCTCGTGTCGATGGTTTCCGCCCCGGCAAGGTGCCGATGAGCGTCATCCGCAAGCGTTTCGGTGGCTCCGCGCGTCAGGAAGTGATTGGTGAGGTGATTCAGTCCTCGTTCTATGAAGCAGTCATGCAGGAAAAGCTGAATCCTGCCGGCGCGCCAAGCGTCGAGCCCAAGCAGCTTGAAGAAGGCAAGGACTTCGAATACGTTGCCACCTTCGAGGTGTATCCGGAAGTCAAGTTGGCTGATTTCAGCGCCATCTCGGTCGAGCGTGTCGAATCGGACGTGACTGATGCAGACGTCGAAAAGATGCTCGACATCCTGCGCAAGCAGAACACCTCGTTCGAAAACGTCGACCGTGCTGCACAGGACGGCGATCAGCTGACTGTCGATTTCACCGGTCGTATCGACGGCGAGGCATTCCAGGGCGGCACCGCGAGCAACACTCAGATTGTCCTCGGATCGGGTCGCATGATCCCGGGCTTCGAAGACGGCCTGGTCGGTGCGAAGGCCGGAGAATCCCGTACGCTGAGCGTCACCTTCCCCGAGGATTACCAGAATCTTGAGCTCGCCGGTAAGGCCGCGGAGTTCGAGGTCATGGTCCATGCTGTTGCAGAGCCGGCGCTGCCGGAACTCAACGATGAGTTCTTCGCCCGGTTCGGCGTAGAAGAGGGTGGCCTGGAAGGTTTCCGCGCCGAAGTTCGCAAGAACATGGAGCGCGAACTGCGTCAGGCGATCAAGTCCAAGACCAAGACCCAGGTTATGGACGGTCTGCTGGCCACCAATGACGTCGATGTGCCGAAATCGCTGATCAGCAGCGAGATCGATCGTCTGCGTCAGCAGGCTGTGCAGCAGTTCGGCGGCGCCAATATCAAGCCCGAGCAATTGCCCGCTGAGCTGTTCGAGGAACAGGCCAAGCGCCGTGTCAGCCTGGGTCTGATCGTCGCCGAAGTGGTCAAGCAGAACGACATCAAGCCGGACAATGATCGCGTACGCAGCATGGTTGAGGACCTGGCTTCTGCTTACCAGGAACCGCAGCAGGTGATCAATTGGTACTACCAGAACGAGCAGCAACTGGCGGAAATTCAGTCGGTTGTGCTGGAAGAGCAAGTGGTGGATACTGTGTTGCAGAAGGCTAAGGTAACTGATAAGCAGGTTGCCTACGAAGACGCCGTCAAGCCTGCCCAGCCCGCTGGGGCACAGGGTGGCGAGGCGGAAAGCAGCGCTGACGAGTAATCTCGTCGCTCAATTACGCAGCGCATGAGCCAGCCTTCGGGCTGGCTCTCGTGTTTCTGCGACAGGCTAATCGGAGTGACATCAATCCATGACCCATAACAGCTTTACCCAGTTTCCGCCGGATATTCAGGCTGCAGGTGGTCTGGTTCCAATGGTTGTTGAGCAGTCTGCGCGGGGCGAGCGCTCCTACGACATCTACTCGCGCCTGCTCAAGGAGCGGGTGATCTTTCTGGTGGGTCAGGTCGAGGACTACATGGCCAATCTGGTCGTGGCGCAGTTGCTCTTCCTCGAGTCGGAAAATCCTGACAAGGATATTCACCTGTACATCAACTCGCCGGGCGGGTCGGTCACTGCCGGGATGGCGATCTACGACACCATGCAGTTCATCAAGCCGGACGTCAGCACCCTGTGCATCGGTCAGGCCTGCAGCATGGGTGCGTTCCTGCTGACCGGCGGTACCGCGGGCAAGCGTTTCAGTCTGCCGCATTCGCGCCTGATGATTCACCAGCCGCTGGGCGGCTTCCAGGGCCAGGCTTCGGACATCGAGATTCATGCGCGCGAGATTCTCTTCATCCGCGAGCGTCTGAATCAGATCATGGCACACCACACTGGCCAACCACTTGATGTGATCGCTCGTGATACTGATCGGGATCGCTTCCTGAGCGCGACCGAGGGTGTCGAATATGGTTTGATCGATCGTGTTCTGGACAACCGAGCGGTGCTCGGCTGACCGATACCGTCCATCGTCTGACATGGGGGCCGCGCACCGCGAGGCCCCTGTTTTCCCGCTTTTCAGCGTTGGAAAGCGGGCCGCATTGACTGGGTCGAGCTTGCAAACCGGCGCATATGCCTTCATCTTTGTTTCAAGAGCGACTGTAAGTAGGGGTTTTCAATGACCGATATGACTGGGAAGGGTGACGATAGCGGCAAGCTGCTGTATTGCTCCTTCTGCGGCAAGAGCCAGCATGAAGTGCGCAAGCTGATTGCCGGCCCCTCCGTGTTTATCTGTGACGAGTGTGTTGACCTGTGCAACGACATCATTCGTGAGGAAGTGCAGGACAGCCAGGCCGAAACCAGCGGGCACAAGCTGCCTTCGCCAAAGGAAATCAGCGGCATTCTGGATCAGTACGTCATCGGCCAGCTGCGCGCGAAAAAAATTCTGTCGGTTGCCGTGTACAACCATTACAAGCGCCTTAATCAGCGTGAAGGCAAGGACGAGGTTGAACTCGGCAAGAGCAATATCCTGGTCATTGGTCCTACCGGTTCAGGCAAGACGCTGCTGGCCGAGACGCTGGCCCGTCTGCTCAACGTGCCTTTCACCATCGCTGATGCGACTACGCTGACCGAAGCTGGCTATGTCGGTGAAGATGTCGAGAACATCATCCAGAAGCTGTTGCAGAAGTGCGACTACGATGTTGAAAAGGCGCAGATGGGTATCGTCTATATCGACGAAATCGACAAGATCTCGCGCAAGTCGGACAACCCCTCGATCACGCGTGACGTGTCGGGTGAGGGCGTTCAGCAGGCCTTGCTGAAGCTGATTGAGGGCACCGTGGCATCGGTGCCGCCGCAGGGTGGCCGCAAGCATCCGCAGCAGGAGTTCCTGCAGGTCGATACGCGCAACATCCTGTTCATCTGTGGTGGGGCCTTTGCCGGTCTGGAAAAGGTCATCCGCGACCGTTCCGAGAAGAGCGGCATCGGTTTCAACGCGTCTGTCCGTAGCAAGGACGAGGGGAAGAAGGTCGGTGAAGCGCTGAAGGACGTTGAGCCGGAGGATCTGGTGCGTTTCGGTCTGATTCCGGAGTTCGTCGGGCGCCTTCCGGTTATCGCGACGCTTGACGAGCTGGATGAAGCCGCGCTGATGCAGATTCTGACCGAGCCGAAAAACTCGCTCACCAAGCAGTACGCGAAGTTGTTCGAAATGGAAGACGTCGAACTGGAATTCCGCCCCGACGCGCTGAAAGCGGTTGCGCACAAGGCGCTGGAACGCAAGACGGGCGCCCGTGGATTGCGCTCCATTCTCGAAAACGTCCTGCTCGATACCATGTACGAGATTCCGTCGGCAGAACACGTCAGCAAGGTTGTAATCGATGAGAACGTGATCAATGGTGACGCCAAGCCGCTGATGATCTATGAATCAATGGAGCAGCCGCCCAAGGCTATTCCGGAAGACTGATTCGCTCCGCTGTCCCGTCAGCGCGGCCTCGGCCGCGCTGACGACTGTCGTGTTTTGTCTGCCCAGGTGTTCCACGTTGTGTTGCAGCATGTGAGGCGGCTTGTTTTTTGTCCCCACTGCCCCCATCTTTGATCCAAGAACATTTCTATTACGGGTGTGCGCGAGCGTGACACCCCCTGCGAGCGAGTTCCTGCCATGACGACTCCCAGCGACTTTCCCTTACTCCCCCTGCGCGATGTGGTGGTCTACCCCCACATGGTCATTCCTCTCTTCGTCGGCCGGGAACGGTCCATCGAGGCCCTCGAGGCGGCCATGTCCGGCGACAAGCAGGTTCTGCTGGTCGCTCAGCGCAATCCAGCTGACGACGACCCCGGGCGCGCGGAGCTCTATGGCTTGGGTACCGTTGCGACGATCCTGCAGTTACTCAAGCTGCCCGATGGGACCGTCAAGGTGTTGGTGGAAGGCGAGCAGCGCGCGCGCATCGCTAGCATGCGTGAAGAAGATGGCTATCAGTTGGCTTCCGCCGAATTGCTCAGCGAAGCGGCCCTGGATGAACGCGAAGGCGAAGTGCTGGTTCGCAGTCTCATGAGCCAGTTCGAGCAATTCGTACAGTTGGGCAAGAAGGTGCCAGCGGAGGTGGTTTCGTCCCTGTCGAGTATCGAGGAGCCGAGCCGTCTGGTTGACACCATGGCCGCGCACCTCACGCTCAAGCTTGAGCAGAAGCAGGAAATCCTGGAGATCCTGCCGCTGCGAGAGAGAGTCGAACACGTCCTCGGTGTGCTGGACGGAGAGATCGACCTGTTGCAGGTGGAAAAGCGTATCCGTGGGCGGGTCAAGAAGCAGATGGAGCGCAGCCAACGCGAGTACTACCTCAATGAGCAGATGAAAGCCATTCAGAAGGAAATGGGCGGGCTTGATGACAGCGGCGGCGAGCTGGAAGATCTGAAGAAGAAGATCGATGACGCCGGCATGTCCGAGGAAGCGCAGGCGAAGGCCATGGCAGAGCTCAACAAGCTCAAGATGATGTCACCGATGTCGGCGGAAGCCACGGTCGTTCGTTCCTATATCGACTGGCTGAGCAATGTTCCCTGGAAAAAGGCCAGCAAGGTCCGCAACGACCTCGATCATGCCGAGCAGGTTCTGGAGGCCGATCACTATGGCCTCGACGAGGTAAAGGAGCGGATTCTGGAATACCTCGCCGTGCAAAAGCGTGTTCGCAAGCTCAAGGGTCCGGTTCTATGCCTGGTTGGACCACCCGGCGTGGGCAAGACCTCACTGGGTGAGTCGCTTGCGCGGGCCACCAACCGCAAGTTTGTGCGCATGGCTCTGGGCGGGGTACGCGACGAGGCCGAAATTCGCGGGCATCGTCGGACCTACATCGGTTCCTTGCCGGGCAAATTGATTCAGAAAATGACCAAGGCCGGGGTCCGCAACCCGCTGTTCCTGCTCGACGAGATCGACAAGATGGGGCAGGACATGCGAGGCGACCCGTCGTCGGCGCTGCTGGAGGTGCTCGATCCCGAGCAGAATCACGCCTTCAACGACCACTATCTTGAAGTGGATTACGATCTGTCGGACGTGATGTTCATCTGCACGTCGAACTCTATGAATATTCCCGCGCCGCTGCTTGACCGCATGGAGGTCATCCGGATACCGGGGTACACGGAGGACGAAAAGGTCAACATCGCCCAGCGGTATCTGGTGCCCAAGCAGGTCAAGAATAACGGGTTGAAGAAGGACGAGCTGGTATTCGACGGAGACTCGATCCGGTCGATCATTCGCTATTACACACGCGAGGCTGGCGTACGGGGCCTCGAGCGGCAGATCGCCAAGCTCTGTCGCAAGGTGGTCAAGCAGCAGGTCGGCAAGGGCAAGGGTAAAGCTGAGCCGGTTGTCCTCAACGAGCCCCTCATCGAAGAATTCCTCGGCGTTCGCAAGTTCAAGTACGGCCTGGCCGAAGAGTCGGATCAGGTCGGCCAGGTGACGGGTCTGGCCTGGACGCAGGTTGGCGGTGAATTGTTGCACCTGGAGGCCGTTGCCGTCCCGGGCAAGGGCCGCCAGATCAAGACCGGGTCGCTCGGCGACGTTATGCAGGAGTCCATCAGCGCGGCGCTCACGGTCGTGCGTAGCCGTGCCGCCAGCCTTGGCATTGCTGCAGACTTCCATGAGAAGCACGACCTGCATATCCACGTTCCCGAGGGCGCCACGCCGAAGGATGGCCCCAGCGCCGGTGTCGGCATGTGTACCGCTCTGGTCTCGGCATTGACCAACATACCGGTGCGTGCCGAGGTCGCGATGACCGGGGAGATAACCTTGCGCGGACAGGTCCTTCCCATCGGCGGGCTGAAGGAAAAACTGCTGGCTGCACACCGTGGCGGGATTCGTACTGTAGTCATTCCGCATGACAACGTGCGGGACCTCAAGGAAATTCCCGAGAACATCAAGAAGGACCTGGACATCAAACCGGTCAAATGGATTGACGAAGTGTTGCAGATTGCGCTGCAATACGCCCCGGAGCCATTGCAGGAAAGGGTTGAAGAGATGGCTGCAAAGGATGACAATCGCGATGCTGACGCTAAGGAGCGAATCAGCACGCACTGAATGTGACGCCGGTCAAATCCGCAGGTGAGAGGGCTTTCTGATTTGACCGCCGGGGCATAAGCATTCCTTGACATGGTTTTTGGGCCCTTGATATAAAGCGTGCTTCGACCCAAGCAGGTATGCTGACTGGCTACAGCTTTGCTTAAGACCAAAAGCTTACATAACGACTAACAAACTCATTTATTGGATAAAGGGGACTTAGAGTGAACAAGTCTGAATTGATCGATGCCATCGCTGCATCCGCGGATATCCCGAAAGCTGCTGCCGGTCGTGCTCTTGACGCCGTCATCGAATCCATCACTGGCGCTCTGAAGGATGGCGATTCGGTTGTTCTGGTTGGTTTCGGTACTTTCGCCGTCAAGGAACGCGCCGCTCGTACCGGCCGTAACCCGCAGACTGGCAACCCGATCGAGATCAGTGCTGCCAAGATCCCCGGTTTCAAGGCTGGTAAGGCACTGAAGGACGCAGTCAACTGATTGCGCCCTGACTGAAAGGGCGTGTGACGTGAAAGTTGGTCAGATGTATCCGGAGCCAACACCGGCACAGGATCTCCAGAAGATCCGGACCGATTTCTGAGAGTTCACGGCCCGTCAGTCCCAAGAAGGCGCATCAACTACGATGCGCCTTTTTTGTTTCCGGACGGTTTCCGGAGCTAATACAAGACAGCAGGACCGCCGCCACAGGGCAGGGCGGACAATTTTGGGGGCATGATGCTGCAAACAATGCGGGACAATGCGCAGAGCTGGGTCGCCAAGGTGATCGTCGGCGTCATTGTGCTGATATTCGCCTTGACCGGCTGGGAGTCGATCAGCCGTTTCACGAGCGACGAAGACAAGGCTGCCGACGTCAACGACATCACCATCACCCGGGCGGAGCTGGAGCAATCTGCATCGCTGCAGCGTCGCCAGCTGGTTGAGCAGATGCGTCAGATGGGCAACGACATCGACCCCAGCATGATCGACGAAAATCTGCTGCGTGCTTCAGTGCTCGATAGTCTGATCGAGCGAGCGCTGTTGATCGACGCAGCACAGAGCGCGGATCTGCAGATCACCGAGGGCATGATCGACCAGCTCATTCTGTCCACACCGGATTTCCAGGCAAATGGCGAATTCGATGCCAATCGGTTCGACGCTGCCATTCGCAATATGGGGCTGGGCTCGAGAATGGCGTTCCGTGATCTGGTTCGTCAGGAACTGCTGCTCGCCCAGTATCGCAACGCGTTCCAGGCAACGGCGTTCGCCACGCCTGCAGAGAATGAGCGCCTTGCTCGTCTGGAGAACCAGACCCGCGACTTTTCGGTGATTGAAGTGCCGTTGCAGAATGATGGCATCGAGGTCAGCGAAGAGGAAGCCAAGGCCTATTATGAAGAGAACACGCAACGCTTCATGACCGCAGAGAAGGTGGTGCTGGAGACGCTGACGCTGTCGCGTAGTGATTATTTCGACGAGGTTGCAGTAGATGAAGAGGCGCTCGAAGCGTTGTATCAGCGCGAGATCGGCAATCTCAGCGAGCAGCGCCGCGCATCGCACATCCTGTTCGAGGTGAACGACGAGACTACCGAAGAAGAAGCGTTGGAACAGGCACAGGCGGTTCGTCAGCAGCTGGAGCAGGGTGACGAGTTCGACGCACTGGCCGAGCAACACTCCGACGATCCCGGCAGCGCCAGTCAGGGTGGAGACCTGGGCTTCACTGCACGCGGCGACTTCGATGAGGCCTTTGACGAAGCACTATTTGCGCTGGACGTCGGAGATGTCTCCGACCCGGTGCTGACGACCTACGGTTATCACCTGATCAAACTGACCGAAGCCAAGGCGCCCGACGTACCATCACTCGATGAAATGCGGCCGCGTCTGGTGGAAGAGCTGAAGACCGAGCAGGTGGAGCGGCGGTTCGTCGAGGCAACGCAGGAGCTTGCCAATCTGGCCTACGAGTCCTCGGATCTTGAACAGCCTGCGCGCGAGCTGGGCCTCGAAATCGAAACCGTCGGTCCGGTCGAGCGGTCCGGAGGAGAGGGGATCACTGCCAACCCGCGAATCATGATGGCCGCGTTTGACGAGGAGGTGCTGGTCGAAGGGCGCAACAGCCAGCCGATTGAGCTCGATGCGGAAACCGTCGTGGTATTGCGGGTCAAGGATCATCAGCAACCGCGCCAGCGCCCGTTGGACGAAGTGCGTGCGGAGGTGGAGGACCTTGTTCGTTATCGCAAGGCCACCGAGGAGACCGAGCAGCTTGCAGAGACCCTCGTAGCCCGGATGCGCAGTGGCGAACAGGATCAACAGGCAGTCGCTGAGCAACTCTCCACCAGTTGGGAGCGCCACGAGGCGGTGGGTCGTTCCTCCAATTCTCTGCCCGCTGGTCTTGTGCGCAGTGTGTTCGCACTGCCTCGGCCTACGGAGAACGAGGAGGTATATGGCCAGGTGCGTCAGACTGACGGTTCACGTTGGCTGGTTCGGCTCACCGGGGTAGCCACGCCGATCGATGCAGCTGAGGAAGCCAGCAACGAGGCGTATCAGCAGTTTGTTAGCGGTCAGACCGGCGACCAGGACTTCTCCGCGGTTCAGGAGCACCTGCGCGAGCAGGCCGAGATAGAGCGTTACTGATCGAGCAGCAGCCGGTGAAAGCCGGCGCGCCGCCAAAAAAAAAGCCGCATGAGCGGCTTTTTTTTATTGCGGGCGGGCCTACTCTTCGAGGTTGCCCATGGCAGTGATATTGAAACCGCCATCCACATACATGATTTCGCCGGAAATGCCCGAGGCGAGGTCTGAGCAGAGAAACGCGCCAGCGTTGCCGACCTCATCGATGGTCACGTTGCGGCGCATTGGTGTCTGGCGTTCGTTATGCGAGAGCATCTTGCGGAAGCTCTTGATGCCTGATGCCGCCAGCGTGCGAATGGGACCTGCGGATACCGCGTTGACCCGAGTGCCTTCCGGACCAAGGCTGGTAGCCAGATAGCGCACGCCTGCTTCAAGGCTGGCTTTGGCCATGCCCATCACGTTGTAGTTGGGCATGGTACGTTCTGCACCGAGATACGACAGCGTCAACAAGCTGCCGTTACGTCCTTTCATCATGCCGCGACCGGCCTTGGCCAGGGCGACGAAGCTGTAGGCGCTGATGTCATGTGCGATGCGGAAGCCTTCCCGGGTCGTCACGTCGGTAAAGTCTCCGTCGAGTTGATCGCCCGGAGCGAACCCCACTGAATGCACGATGCAATCCAACCCATCCCATTTCTTGCCCAGCTCAACGAATACCTGTTCGATTTCGGCGTCGTCAGCAACGTCGCAGGGAAAGCACAGCTCCGGGCCCGAGCCCCACTCGCTGGCAAATCCCTCGACCCGAGCCTTGAGCTTTTCATTCTGATAGGTAAAGGCGAGTTCGGCACCTTCCCGATACATTGCTGCGGCGATGCCCGAGGCGATTGACAGCTTGCTGGCTACGCCAACGATGAGGACGCGTTTACCGGTGAGAAATCCCATGCTTGGTTCCTATGCTGGGCCTGTTTCGTCAGGCCGTGTTGTGTTCGACCGGGTGGGCAAAAGCCGCTTCGAGTAACTGGCGAGTATAGCCATGTTGTGGCGAAGCGAATATTTCCTGCGCCGGCCCCTGTTCTACGATCTCGCCATGACGTATCACCATCAGCTGATGGCTGAGCGCCCTGACCACCGCGAGGTCGTGGCTGATAAACAGATAGCTCAGATTGTGCCTGTGCTGCAGATCACGCAACAGTTCGACCACCTGACCCTGTACTGTCCGGTCCAGCGCCGATGTTGGCTCGTCCAGCAGAATCAGCGAAGGCTTCAGCACCAGTGCTCGCGCGATAGCCACGCGCTGACGCTGGCCGCCTGAGAACTCGTGCGGATACCGGTGGCGACTCTCTGGGTCCAGACCTACCTCTTCCAGAGCCTGTATCACCATCTGCTCACGTTCCTGGGCAGTGCCGATACGGTGAATCTGCAGTCCCTCACTGATGATCTGCGCAATCGACATTCGCGGACTCAGGCTGCCGTACGGATCCTGGAAAACCACCTGAAACTGCCGGCGCATCGGACGCACGGCGTTCTGGCTCAGACCATCCAGACGCTGTCCGTTGCACTCGATCAGTCCCTGGCTTTCCACCAGACGCAACAATGCCATGCCTAGCGTGGTCTTCCCCGAACCGCTTTCTCCAACGATGCCCAGCGTCTGCCCCTGCTGCAGGGAGAAGCTCGCATCCGTGACTGCCTTCACGTGATCGACGACCCGCTTGAGCACACCCTGTCGGATCGGAAACCAGACCCGCAGATCTTCGGCCCGCAGTATCGTTGGCGCGCTCAAGTCGGCGGGCACCGGATCGCCAGAGGGGTCCGCGGCGAGCAGTTGCCGTGTGTACTCATGTCGAGGGTCGGCAAAGAGCGTTGCACAATCATTTTCTTCGACGACGCGACCCTGATACATGACACATACGCGATGCGCGATACGGCGCACCAGATTGAGGTCGTGGCTGATCAACAGCAGCGCCATACCGAGTTTCTGCTGCAGCGATTTGAGCAACTCGAGAATTTTCAGCTGCACCGTGACATCCAGTGCCGTTGTGGGCTCATCGGCAATCAGCAGCTCCGGCTCGTTGGCCAGAGCCATGGCAATCATCACGCGCTGACGCTGGCCGCCGGAAAGCTCATGGGGATAGGCCTTGAGTCGGCTGGCAGGGTCGGGGATGCCCACCAGATCAAGCAGCTCCAGCGTGCGCGCACGCGCGGCAGCCTTGTCCAGGCCCTTGTGCAGGAACAGCACTTCGTTGATCTGACGCTCGATCGAATGCAGGGGATTCAGTGAAGACATCGGCTCCTGGAAAATCATCGAGATCCGGTTTCCGCGGACCTGTCGCAGGCGCTTGTCATCGGCAGCAAGCAGGTTTTCGCCGTGATAGAGGATCTCGCCAGTGGGGTGACGTGCGGTATTAGCCGGCAGCAGGCGAAGGATCGAATGCGCCGTCACCGACTTGCCGGAGCCGCTTTCACCCACCAATGCGACGGTCTGGCCAGGGTGTATGTCGAGGCTGACGCCCTTGACCGCGAGCGTTTCCTCCCGCTCCGAGGTGAAGGCAACACTGAGATTGTCGATGCGTATCAGAGGCTGATCGGGCATGTCACTTCCTTGGGTCGAAGGCGTCACGCAGCGCTTCTCCGATGAAGACCAGCAGGGTCAGCATCAGTGAAAGCACGACGAAAGCGGTGATACCCAGCCAGGGAGCCTGAAGGTTCGATTTGCCCTGGGAGATAAGCTCACCCAGTGAAGGCGAGCCGGCGGGCAGACCGAAGCCGAGGAAGTCCAGCGAGGTGAGCGTGATGACGCCACCGGTCAGAATGAATGGAAAGAAGGTCAGTGTGGCGACCATCGCATTCGGCAGGATGTGCCGGAACATGATGACCTGATTGGACGCCCCCAGGGCGCGAGCCGCGCGCACATATTCCAGATTGCGACCACGCAGAAACTCCGCGCGCACCACGTCGACCAGCGCCATCCACGAAAACAGCAGCATGATTCCGAGCAACCACCAGAAATTGGGCTGAACGAAGCTGGCCAGGATGATCAGCAGGTAGAGCACCGGCAGCCCGGACCATACTTCGATGAAGCGCTGTCCGAACAGATCGATGCGTCCCCCGTAGAACCCCTGAACGGCACCCGCGACAACACCGATGATGGAGCTGACGATTGTCAGCGTCAGTGCGAACAGCACCGAGATGCGAAACCCATAGATGACCCGAGACATCACATCGCGCGCCTGGTCATCGGTGCCCAGCCAATTGTCTGCAGAGGGCGGAGCAGGGGCGGGGACGTCGAGCTCGTAATTGATGGTCGAATAGCTGTAGGGGATCGGCGGCCAGAGCATCCATCCATCACCCTGTTCTTCGATAAGCTCAGTGACATACGGGCTGCGGTAGTCGGCCTCGATGGGAAATTCCCCGCCGAACTCGGTCTCCGCATAGCGCTTGAATACAGGGAAATACAGTTCGTCCTGATAGCTCAGTACCAGGGGCTTGTCGTTGGCGATCAGCTCCGCGCCAAGGCTCAGAACGAACAGCACCATGAAAATGTGCAGCGACCACCAGCCGCGCCGGTTGGCCTTGAACAACGCCATGCGTCGCTGGTTGATCGGTGATAGTGCGAATCCGCGGCGCATCCTCAACCCTCCCGACTTTCGAAGTCGATACGGGGGTCGACAAGCGTGTAGGCGATGTCGCCAATCAGCTTAACGATCAGGCCCAGTAGGGTGAATATGAACAGCGTGCCGAACATCACCGGATAGTCGCGATTGATCGCTGCTTCGAAGCCGAGCAGGCCGAGACCATCGAGCGAGAAGATGACCTCGATGAGCAGCGCGCCGGTGAAGAAGACGCTGATCAGCGCTGACGGAAAGCCGGCGATGATCAGCAACATGGCATTTCTGAACACGTGGCCGTAGAGAACGCGGCGCTCGGTAAGACCCTTGGCCCGGGCGGTGGTGACATACTGCTTGCCAATTTCGTCGAGAAAGCAGTTCTTGGTCAGCATCGTCAGGGTGGCGAAGCTGCCTATGACCATCGCGGTGATCGGTAGAACCAGGTGCCACAGGTAATCCTTTATCTTGCCCCAGGTGTCCAGCTCCTCCCAGTTGTTGGACGTCAGACCGCGTAGCGGAAACCAGTCGAAGTAGCTGCCGCCGGCAAAGAGTACGATCAGCAGAATCGCCAGCAGGAACCCGGGAATGGCGTAGCCGACAATGATCAGGGAGCTGCTCCAGACGTCAAAGGCGGAGCCGTGCCGAATCGCCTTGCGGATTCCCAGCGGAATCGATATCAGATAGGTCAGCAGGGTGGTCCAGAGCCCCAGCGATATGGATACCGGCATCTTTTCCAGGATCAGATCCATGACGCTGGCGTCGCGGAAAAAGCTGTCGCCGAAATCGAAGGTGAGGTACCCCTTGATCATCAACCAGAAGCGTTCGTGGGCCGGCTTGTCGAATCCGTACATCCGTTCGATTTCCGCGATGATCGTCGGGTCCAGTCCCTGAGCGCCCCGGTAGCTGCCACTGGCGGCGACTTCACCCTGCGCGCTTCCGGAAATCCGGCTGGTAGCGCCCTCCATGCCTTCGAGGTTGGCGATCATCTGCTCGACCGGGCCGCCCGGGGCGGCCTGAATGATGAGAAAGTTGATCAGCAGGATGCCGAACAGCGTCGGGATGATCAGTAATAGCCGGCGGACGATGTAAGCGAGCATTTATTCCGTGGCTCCGCTCGTCGCTGGCTCGTCGTCCGCGCCATCCACGGGCGCCGGCTCTCCGATCAAGGTCTCTGGCGCCAGCGCATCGGGCCTGCTCTGGTCGACCCACCAGGTCCGCAGACCAAGGTCATATTTCGGCGCAGTGGCGGGGTGAGCGAACTTGTTCCAATAGGCGACGCGATACACCGGCGTGTTGAAATTGGGAACAAGGATATGCAAAGCGCGGAGGACGCGATCCAGGGCACGGGTGTGGTTGACCAGTTCCTCGCGTGAATCTGCCTGGATCAGTCCTTCCACCAGTGCATCAACGGCAGGATCTTGCAGACCCATCAGATTGCGGCTTCCGGGATTGTCCGCGCTCGCCGAATGCCAGTATTCGCGCTGCTCGTTGCCCGGCGAATTGGACTGGCCGAAACCGCTTACGACCATGTCGAAGTCACGATTACGTAGCCGATTGATGTACTGCGAAACGTCGACCCGTCGTATGTTCATCTCGATGCCAAGCGAGGCGAGATTTCGCTTGAACGGAAGCAGTACCCGCTCGAAGTCCGCCTGTACCAGCAGAAACTCGAATGTCAGGGGTTCGCCTGCCTCGTTGATAAGCTGATCGTTCTCGATACGCCAGCCAGCCTCCTGCAGCAACGCGTACGCCTCGCGCATCTGCTCGCGAATGACACCGCTGCCATCCGTCTTCGAGGGGCTGGGTGCAACGTCGAACACGGAGGCCGGCAGCTTCTCCCGCAGTGGTTCGAGCAATGCAAGCTCGGCCTCGCCGGGTTTGCCCTCGGCCGCCAGTTCGGAATTGCCGAAAAAGCTTTCGCTGCGCGTGTAGGCGTCGTGAAAGAGGCGGGCGTTGGCCCACTCGAAGTCGAAGAGCAGGCTGATCGCTTCTCGCACGCGTACGTCAGCGAAATAGGGCTTGCGCAGGTTGAAGACGAAACCCTGCATGCCCTGGGTATTCTGGTTCGGGATTTCTTCCTTGACGATGCGCCCTTCACGCAGCGCGGGGCTGTCGTAGCCGGTCGCCCAATTGCGTGCGCTGACCTCCTGGTTGAAGTCGAACTGGCCTGCCTTGAACGCCTCCAGCGCCACGCCGGTATCGCGATAGTAGTCCACAACGATCCTGTCGAAATTATGAAATCCCTTCTGTACCGGCAGATCTTCGGCCCACCAGTCCTTTACGCGCTCGAAGGTAACCGAGCGACCTGGGCGTACGTCGGTAATCCGATACGGACCGCTACCCAGTGGCGGCTCCAGACCGCCTCGACTGAAGTCGCGGTCAGCCCAGAAGTGCTTCGGGATAACGGGCAGTTGGCCCAATACCAGCGGCAACTCGCGATTCTGTCCGTGTTTGAAGTGGAAGGTGACGCTGTGTTCATCGTCCGCCGTCACCCTTTCCACGTCTGCGTAGTAGGCACGATAGAAGGGCGTGCCTTTTTCAACGAGGGTCTCGAAGCTGAACACCACGTCCTCCGCGGTGACGGGCTCACCATCATGAAAGCGAGCTTCCGGGCGCAGGTGAAAGCGCACCCAGGTATGGTCTTCTGCCCGTTCGATGCGTTCGGCCAGCAGCCCGTATTCGGTGAAGGGTTCGTCCAGCGAGTGGAAGGTGAGGGTGTCGTAGATCAGATCGAGCTGCTCTGCGGCGGTGCCCTTGCTGATGAATCCGTTGAACGAGTCGAACCCGCCGAAGCCCGACAATCTGAGGGTGCCACCTTTTGGCGCGTCGGGGTTGGCATACTCGAAGTGCTGGAAATCAGCCGGGTATTTCGGTGGCTCACCGTAAAGCGTCAGCGCGTGCTGCCCGGACGATGCCTGCACCACGGTGGCTAGCAGGAGGAGGCAAACGCCAATGAACTTGATCGCATGCATGGTTGGGCTCGTTGGTCCAGTCGTTGTCATTGATCGATCCACCAGCTGCGAATGGACAGCGAAAAGGGTGGCGTACCAGCTGACTTCAGCCAGTTTCGATGTGCGATGCGGTGGTAATCGATATACCAGTTCGGAATCGTATAGTGCCGCCAAAGAAGCACTCTGTCTAACGCGCGGGTGGCCGCGACCTGCTGTTCCCGGGTCGAAGCGGCGAGCAGATGTTCGATCATCCGGTCCACCACCGGATCGTCGATGCCGGCGTAGTTGCGGCTACCGCGCACATCGCGCTGGCTCGAGTGAAAGTACGCATGCTGTTCCATGCCTGGCGACAGACCTTGCGGCAAGGTGGCAAAGATCATGTCGTAGTCGAACTGATCAAGACGTGCTCTGTACTGCGCGCGATCTACCGTACGGATGTTCATGTCGATGCCAAGCTTGGCAAGATTGGCGCGATATGGCTGGAGGATTCGCTCCAGGCTTGGATTGACCAGCAGAACCTCGAAGGTAAGCTGCCGACCGCTCTTGTCGCGCATTTCGCCATTCTTGAAAGAGAGGCCAGCATCAGCGAAGCGCTCGACCGCCTTGCGCTGAATGTTTCGGGGAATGCCCCGTCCGTCCGTCTGCGGCAGAGCGAACGGCTCGGTGAACAGCCCCTCCGGGAGTTCGTCGCGGTGAGGCTGGAGATAGAGAAACTCCTGGCCAGCGGGAAGCTCGGTAGCGGCGAAGGGACTGTTCGGGAAATAGCTCAGCGAGCGCTCGTAGGCGTCATAGAACAGCACCCGATTAGACCATTCGAAATCGAACAGCATGCCCAGCGCCTCGCGAACGGGGCGCTCGTCGAAAGGCGCTCTGCGCGTGTTGAAGAACAATGCCTGAGTGGCACTGGGGATGCTGTGGGGCACGGCGCGCTTGACGACAGCACCGGTCCGGACCGCGGGGAAGTCGTAGCCCGTCGCCCAGTTGCTCGATTTATGGTCGAAATAGATGTCGAATTCCCCGGCTTTGAAGGCTTCGAACGCGACGCTGTTATCGCGATAGAACTCCACCTCCATCCGGTCCACGTTGTACTTGCCGCGGTTGATGGGCAGATCATCACCCCAGTAATCCTCCACCCGTTCGTACACCAGTCGCCGTCCGGGCTCGATGCTGGTGATGCGGTACGGCCCGCTGTTCAGCCCTGGCTGGTAGGTCGTGTTGGCAAATTCGCGGTCCTTCCAATGATGTTCAGGCATCACCGGGAGCTCGCCCAGACGCAGGATCAGCAGAGGGTTGTCGCTACGGCTGAAGACGAATCGGATGCGGTGCGGGCCGAGTACGTCAACGCGCTGTACATCTTGCAACATCGAGCGATAGTTCGGATGGGCTTCGCGCTTCAGCAGGCGGTAGGTGAATTCGACGTCTGCCGAAGTGATCGGTTTGCCATCGTGGAACCGCGCTTCGGGCCGCAGATTGAATACCACCCAGCTGCGATCGTCGGAAAACTCGAGGGTTTCGGCGATCAGGCCGTACGCCGAATAAGGCTCGTCACCGGATGGATCGTACGCGCCGCTGCCAACCATCAACGGCTCGTTCAGCTCGCTTATACCGTAATGCAGGAAGTTGCCGGTGTTCGCCGGGCTGGTGCCCTTGAGCGTGTAGGGATTGACCGTATCAAAGGTACCCGAGCCCATGACACGTAGCGAGCCGCCCTTTGGTGCGTCCGGATTGACGTAGTCGAGATGCTCGAAGTCTTTGGCGTACACGGGCTGCCCGTACAGCGCGTAGCCATGTTGCTTGTATACCGCCGCCGGCGCCTCGGCCCACGGCAGCAGTAGCAATATCAATACAAACAGGGGGTTGCGGTTCAACGTCATCGTAAGCTATCTGGTTTTGTCAGCGCTCACGCTACCATTGCCACGCCGTTGACGAAAGCGTGTCGTGTCCTAGGGCAGTAGAAGCGTGAGCTGCTGGCCGGGACGCAGGACCGGTCCAAGCGAGTTCCATTGACGGATGCTGTCGATGCCGACCTTGAATTGACGGGCGATGCTGTAGAGCGAGTCCCCGGCACGAACCACGTAGGTGTGGCGGCGCGGGCCGGCGGCCAGGGTCCGTGCGGCGGCCGGGAGTGAAAGCGTCTGCCCGACGGACAGCGCATTACCTTTCAGACCGTTGTGTTGCCGAATGTTGCTCACGCTGGTGCCATGCTTGCGAGCGATCAGCCACAGGTTGTCGCCGGGTTGTACGGTGTAAAGAGCGGGCCTCGCGGATTTGGCGGCGGGCGCGGCGGCAGTGGCTGGAGCTTCGCCCATGCCTGCACCGAACTGCGGCAACATCAGCGTCTGACCGGCGTGAATGACGTGCCCGTCGAGGTTGTTTACTTCGCGAATGGCGGTGACATGAACCTGATGCTGCCGTGCGATCTGGGAAAGCGTGTCTCCGCGTCGTACCTGGTAGGACTGAAAGGCCAGCCGTTCCGACTCCGGCAGGTCCGCCAGGGCGCTGGCAAACTGTTCTGCGTTGGCCACGGGAACCAGCAGCTGATAGGACCCCTTCGGGGCCGTGACGCGGTGATTGAACGCTGGATTCAGACTGAGCAGCTCTTCCTTTGAAATGGAGGCGAGCTCGGCGGCCTTGTGCAGATCAATCTGCTGGTCGACGGTGATTTCGGCGAAATATGGCTCGTCATCCAGTGCGGGGAGCACCGTGCCGTATACCGCCGGGCTTTCGATGATCTGCGCCAGCGCTAGCAGCTTGGGTACATAGTTCATCGTTTCTTTGGGCAGTTGCAGGTTCCAGTAATCGGTTGGCAGACCCAATTTGCGATTGCGGGCGACCGCGCGGCCAACGCAGCCTTCGCCGCAGTTGTAGGCGGCCAGTGCAAGCAACCAGTCACCGTCGAACTGTCGATTCAAACGGGTCAGATAGTCGAGCGCTGCGCGCGTCGAAGCGGTGATGTCCCGGCGACCGTCGTACCACCAGTCCTGCCGTAGCGAGTAAAGCTGCCCGGTGGAAGGGATGAATTGCCAGAGTCCAGCGGCCTTTGCGCTCGAATAGGCCATCGGGTTATAGGAGCTTTCCACGAACGGGAGCAGGGCCAATTCAGATGGCATCTCACGGGCTTCGACCTGCTCTGTGACATAGTGCAGGTAGCGCCGGGCTCGTTGCGTGCTCAGCTCGAAGTAACGCGGCTGGCTGGCGAAGGCAAGTCGTTGTTTGTCGATTCGCGGGTTGTCGATGGCGGCTGGGTCGAGCAGAAACCCTGCTCGCAGCCGCGACCAGAGCGTGTGCGGCTGGCTAATGTCCGGGGTGGCCCGGCTGGCGCTGGAACGGGCGGCGTGGGGGTATGCGCGGTCGAAGACGCCACCTTCAGCATGGGGTGGCTGTCCGTTGGACGCGTAGTCTGCGGTCGTCTGGCATCCCGCCATCACCAGCAGCCCCAGCGTCAAAAGTCCTTTTTTGCAAGCGTCAAGAGCCTTGCCAGTTGCGGGATTAAACATAAGCGAACCCGTTCGAATGTCGGGCGATTCTAGGAAGTCACCTTTACAGGGTCAAGGAAGCGGTTCGCGCTTTCGACAAAAGGTGGGCGTCAATTTCCCGCTGTTGCCCCGCACGACGCCTCAGAATCGATCCTTCCAGCCCCGCAGTACGGCAAACGTCGCCTCGCCGGGTGATAGAGCGTCCCCGGCCTGCCTGCTCGCGGCCGCGACCACCTCCGCTTGCTCGCAGCGCAGGAAGGGATTAGTGAGCTTTTCCAGTCCGATACTGGAAGGAAGCGTCATGCGACCCGCGGTGCGAAGCCCGTCGACTACCTCGAGACGTACGCGAATGTCATCGTTGTCCGGCTCCACAGCACGAGCGAAGCGAAGGTTGGACTGCGTGTATTCGTGGGCGCAGTACACGCGGGTGGCGTCCGGCAGGGCAGCAAGGCGAGTCAGCGAATGATGCATCTGCGCCGCGGTGCCTTCGAACAGGCGTCCGCAGCCTCCGGCAAACAGCGTGTCGCCGCAGAGGAGCCAGGGGTCGTCACTCTCACCCCCGTACAGGGCGATATGTCCGCGGGTGTGGCCAGGCACATCGAAAACCTTCGCGCTTTCGCCAAGCAGGCGGACATCGTCGCCGTCGACCAGCCGACGATCCAGGCCGGCGATGTCTTCGGTAGCGGGGCCGAGCACCGTGCAGCCGGTTGCTGCCTTGACCGCCTTCAGCCCCGCGGTGTGGTCAGGATGATGATGGGTGATGACCATCGTGGTCAGGCTGTACTCCGGATTGCGCCCCAGCCACTTGATAACCGGGACCGGGTCACCCGGGTCGACTACCGCAGCCTGCAGCGTCTTTTCGTTCAGCATCAGCCAGATATAGTTATCCTTGAATGCGGGTAATGCGATGAACTGTGGCATGCGGGTAGTCTCTTCTGGAATATAGTGCCTAATCTTATAGGAGCCACAGCGGAACAGGCCAACCGGAGGCGCCATGGAAATACCTGAAGTGTCGAGATCAATCAGCCAGGACGATCTGCTCAGGTTGCTCGAGGTCGCACGCGCGTGGCTGGATTCACCAGCCGGGCACATGCTGCTCGAGGCCGAGCGCGAGGTGATGCGCGCGCATCTGTCGCGCTGCTTTGGACAACACCTGGTGCAATACGGTCTTGCCCCAGCCTTGCTTGATGAGGAGCGCAGCGTGCTGCGCAATCACTGGCATCTCGACCTGTCGGCCGGCTCCGGAGCCATCCCTGCCGAGGAGTCGCAGTGGCCATTTTCGCCGCAGTCACTCGACGTGGTGGTCTTGCACCACGGGCTGGATTTCTGCCTGACGCCCCGCAGCCTCCTGCGCGAAGCCAGTCAGGCGGTGCGCGCAGGCGGCCACATGCTGATATTCGGCTTCAACCCCTGGAGCTTCTGGGGTGCCAACCACTTCACCGGGCGCGGCTGGTTCAGCGAGGCAGGTTTTGTCAGCCCGGCGCGACTGACCGACTGGCTGGAGCTGCTGGGTTTCGCGGTGGAGAAACGGGTCGATGGATGCTATCGTCCGCCGCTCGATTCGGAAGCCTGGCTCGGACGATTACAGAGGTTGGAAAGCTTCGCCGGCAAACACCAACTGCCTGGTGGCGGCTTTTACTTCCTACTCGCCCGTCGTCAGATGCTGGGCACCACCCCTCGCCGTGAACGCGGCATGGTTTTCCCTGCCTTGACGTTGCCGCCGCTGGTCGCCGGAAGTCGCAGGACGCACAAGCGGAACAGGAAATGACACACACCATCGAAATCTTCACTGACGGCGCCTGCAAGGGCAACCCCGGCCCAGGCGGATGGGGCGTCCTGCTGCGCCTGGGTGAACATCAGAAGACGCTCTATGGCGGCGAACTGCAGACGACGAACAATCGCATGGAGCTCACCGCTGCGATCGAGGGACTTGCTGCCTTGAAGAAGCCGGCCAGGGTGGTCCTGACGACCGACTCGGAATATGTGATGAAAGGTATTCGCGAGTGGCTGCCCAACTGGAAGAAGCGCGGCTGGAAGACGGCGGCCAAGCAGCCAGTGAAGAACGCCGATCTCTGGCAGCGGCTCGACGTGCTCGCCAATCAGCACGAGGTCGAGTGGCGCTGGGTTCGCGGCCACAGTGGCCACGCAGAAAACGAATTGGCTGATGAGCTGGCGAATCTGGGTGTGGCTCAGGTCCTGGCGGAGAAGGATATGCAGAATGCGTGAAGTGGTGCTGGATACCGAAACCACGGGTATCGAAGTGCGTGAAGGGCACCGGATCATCGAGATCGGCTGCGTCGAGGTCATCGACCGCCGGCTGACCGGTCGCCATTTCCATGTGTACATCAATCCGCAGCGCGAGGTCGATGAAGGTGCGTTCGCGGTACACGGCATCAGTGACGAGTTTCTCGCTGACAAGCCCCTGTTTGGGGTCGTGGCGGATGATTTCATGGAATTCATCACCGGGGCGCGGCTGGTCATCCACAACGCGGCGTTCGACGTGGGTTTCATTGACGCCGAGCTGACCCTGCTCAACCGGGGTCACGGTCGGGTCGCCGATCACTGCAGCGTAACCGATACGCTGCTCATGGCTCGGGAAAAACATCCAGGCCAGCGCAACAGTCTGGACGCCCTGTGCAAGCGCTACGGAGTGGACAACTCCCAGCGCGATTTGCACGGCGCACTGCTCGACGCGGAAATTCTGGCGGACGTATACCTGACGATGACGGGCGGTCAGACTGCACTGTCGCTGGCCGGGCAGGGCGCCGATCAGGACGAGTCCGGCGGGATCAGTGTGATACGCAGGCTTGCTGTGGACAGGCCGAGGTTGAAGGTCATCACCGCCAGCGAAGAGGAGCTTGCGCTGCACGCCGAGCGACTGGCGGCGGTGGAGAAATCGGCCGGCTTCGCGCTGTGGAACGGCGAGCCGACCGAGTCGATCTAGATCCAGTTGCTGACCGCAAACAGGCCCACGCCGCCAAGCACCAGCGTATAGGGCAGGGCCATCACCACCATGCGCCCATAAGAAAGGCGCACCAGCGGTGCTATGGCCGAGGTCAGCAGGAACAGAAAGGCGGCCTGGCCATTGGGCGTGGCCACGCTAGGCAGGTTGGTTCCGGTATTGATGGCAATCGCCAGCCGATCGAACTGCTCACGCGTAATCGCGCCCGAGTCCAGGCTTTGCTTCACCTCGCTGATGTATACCGTAGCCACGAAAACGTTATCGCTGATCATCGACAGTACGCCGTTGGCAATGAAGAACATGCTCGGCTGGATGTCCGGCGGCATGGCCAGGACAGCATGGATGATGGGGCTGAACAGATGCTGTTCGTGGATCACCGCGACGATGGCGAAAAACACCACCAGCAGTGAGGTAAAGGGCAGTGCCTCCTGGAAGGCCTTGCCGATCTGATGCTCGTCGATCACGCCGTTGAACGAGGCGATCAGGATGATCACCATCAGACCTATGAATCCCACCTCGGCCACATGCAGCGCCAAACCCAATACCAACAGCACCGCGGCCAGGCCCTGAACCACCAGCGCGACCTGCTGCGGCGTCTTGCGCTTGGCACGCTCGGCGTCGGAAAACTCTTCCAGCACTCGACGAACCTGGCGGGGGAGCTTGGCGCCGTAACCGAACCAGCCGGTTTTCTCCAGCAGCAGGCAGGTCAGCAGGCCGGCCGCCAGTACCGGCATGCTGACCGGAGCCATGAGAAGGAAGAACTCGATGAATTCCCAGCCCGCGACGCGAGCGATCAGGAGATTCTGCGGCTCGCCCACCAGGGTACATACGCCGCCCAGTGCTGTACCCACCGCACCATGCATCAGCAGGCTGCGCAAAAACGCGCGGAACTGTTCCAGATGCTCACGGTGCAGACCCTCGTCAGGGTCCAGCCCGAACGCCTCGGCGTTTTCCGTTCCGGCGGATGCGACGCGGTGATAGACACCGTAGAAGCCGACCGCGACGCTGATGATGACCGCGGTAACCGTAAGCGCGTCGAGAAAGGCCGACAGCAGCGCCGCGACCAGGCTGAACAGCAAGCCGAGCAACGACTTCGAGCGAACTCCGAGAATCAGCTTGGTGAAGGTCACCAGCAGCAGATCCTTCATGAAATAGATGCCGGCGACCATGAACATCAGCAGGAGAATCACCGGAAAATTGCCGAGCACCTCGCGGTAGAGTGCATCGGGTGTGGTCATGCCTATGACCAGCGCTTCCAGGGCAAGCAGCCCACCGGGTAACAGCGGGTAGCACTTCAGTGCCATGGCCAGCGTGAAGATGAATTCAAGCACCAGAATCCAGCCGGTAAGGTAGGGACCGAGGGTCCACATCAGAATCGGATTGAGTACCAGAAAGGCGATGATCGTCTGTTTGTACCAGACGGGCGCCTGGCCGAGAAAGTTGCCCGCAAGGGCTGGCAGAATGGCATTGGCCATGGATGAATGTCCTGTCCCTGAAGTTGAAGAATGCTCTGAATGACGACTGCATCGTGCCCCGTGCAATGGGTATTCAGAGAGTCCCTCTCGGCGCGCCGGCTGGCCGGCGTCGCGCATCATACGCCAAGCTGGCGCAGCAGGCTTGCGTGGTGTGCAGGCGAGTGAAATGTGACAGCGGGCATGCCAAGACTGGCCCCGGCTTGTTATAGTCTCGACATCGAAAAAGAGCAGCGACCGGCCGACTCGTCGGCAGCGATTATCGTCGCGTCGGATAGGCCCGGCAATGCCACTTCAGGAGTAGCCCGCATGACCGAGTACACGTCACTGCGCGTGACGCAGCAGGACAGGATTGCGCACATCCAGATCAACCGCCCAGCCAAGTTCAATGCCATGGACTCGGCTTTCTGGACCGAGATGATCACCGCGTTCGAGTGGGTGGACGTCACTGAGTCGATTCGCGTGGTGGTTATTTCCGGTGCCGGGGACCATTTCTCGGCCGGCATTGATCTGGCCTTGCTTGCTCAGGCTTCCAGCCGGATGGGCAAGGACATAGGTCGGAATGCCGAAGTCATACGCGGCAATATCCTGCGCCTGCAGGAGGCGTTCAATGCGGTCGACCGGTGTCGTAAACCGGTGATCGCAGCCATCCACGGATACTGCCTGGGCGGTGCAATCGATCTGATTTCGGCTTGCGACATGCGCTATTGCACACCAGATGCTCGCTTCGGCATCAAGGAAATCGACATGGGCATGGCCGCAGACGTGGGGACGCTGCAGCGATTGCCGCACCTCATAGGCGATGGCATGATGCGGGAACTGGCGTATACCGGCCGCGTATTCGATGGACACGAAGCTGCGCGGATCGGATTGGTCAATTGCGTTCACGACGACGTTCAGGCATTGATGCAGGAAGTGATGTCGCTGGCAGGGCAGATTGCCTCGAAATCACCGCTGGCGATTCGCGGTACCAAGGAAATGATCCGCTACGCTCGCGACCACAGCGTGGAGGATGGACTCAACTATATCGCCAGCTGGAATGCGGCTATGCTGCAATCCGAGGACCTCAAGGTGGCCATGGCTGCGCATATGGCCAAGAAACCGGCCGAGTTCGCCGATTGAACGGCCTGATAACAGGGACGGTGGGAGACGGAATGCGATGTTAACGGGTGCCACATCACTTGATCTTGTCAGGGACGAACTGTTCGCCAGTATTGGCGAGGTCGAAGACCTGCTTCAGCAGTTTCTCGATGACCGGCACAACGGCAGTCTGCTGCAGCGGGCAATCGAGGGCCTTCAGCAGCTGCGAGGCACGTTTGATCTCATCGAAATGACCGGTGCGGCTCTGCTGTTGAGCGAAATGGTCGCGCTGGCGACCGACGTGCCTGAACACGACGGCACAGAGCGTAACGCGCCCCTGTCATCCCTGTGCGACAGCCTTTTTCTGCTCGAGCGCTACATCGAGCAGTGCCGTCTGGCGGGTTTCGAACAGCCTGAACTGCTGATTCCGACCATCAACGAGCTGCGCAAGCACCGTGCCGACGCGGAGCCGCTTGCACAAAGCCATTTCTATCGTCTGGATGCCTCGACCCTGCCCGCTGCAGTTCGTGCGGTGGGTGAGGGTGGCCTGGAAAAGCATGTATTCAATCGGCTGCGGCAGATGTATCAGTTGGGTCTTCTCGGGTTGATCCGGGACGACGGCATTGGCGCCTCGACCCCTCTGATGCTCCGTGCGCTGCAGCGTTGGGAAAACAATCTCCCGCCGCAGGCCGCTACGCTGTGCTGGGTAGCCGGCGCCGCAATCGAGTCCATCGAGGACACCCCCCTGCACCTGACCATGCAGCGCAAGCGCCTGTTTGCCCAGGTCGATCGCGAGGTGAAGAAGTATGCGGGGCAGACACCCGGCGCCGTCGAACCGGCGCGTGGTCTGCTGCGCGAGTTGTTGTTTCTGGTTGCGTTAGCCGGGCCCCATTGCCAGCGTTGCAACGAGGTCAAGTCGGCGTTCGAGCTGCCTGATCCCGGGTACACCGAGCAGGAGCTACTGCAGGCTTTCGACCGGCTGCGCGGGCCGGGCGTCGATGTCATGCGATCCGTAGCCGAGGCGTTGCGCGAGGAAGTGACCGCGATCAAGGATCTGCTCGACCTGCTGGCGCGAAACGCCGGCGATCCGGATCAGGCCCTGGAGACCCTCGATGCTGCACTGCAGCGTCTGTGGAAGACCCTCGGCATGCTTGACCTGCACGAAGTCGCAGATGTCGTGCGGCGTTGTGTCGGCCGTCTGGAGCGTTGGCAACCCGGCGACCAGGGGGTGCTGGAAGACGTTGCCGATGCGGTATTGCAGGCCGAAATGGCAGTCAACCGCCTCGATGGTCAGGGCGACAGTCGCGGACGCGGTTCCGACGCTGGCAACCCCGGCGAGCCGGTCGAGCTGAAAGAAGCCCGTATCGTGCTGATCGAAGAATCTCAGGCAGGCCTGGCGCTAGCCAAGCGCTCGGTGACCGCCTACATGGAATCCGGTAGCGATACCATGCATTTGATGAACGTGCCCTCATCGCTGGAAACAGTCCGCGGTGGGCTGATATTCCTGGGCATGACGCGCGCAGCGAGCATCATCCATCTGGCCGCGCGATTCATTCAGGAAAGCATGCTTGAGCGCAAGGAAGAGCCGCAACCGCAACAACTCGAAGTACTCGCCGACGCGCTGACCGGGATCGAGTTCTATCTTGAGTCCGCGGAGCGTTCCTCGGTTGCCACGGCGGATGTTCTGACGCTGGCCGAAGACAGTCTTGCGGAACTGGGCTACAGCATCAACGAGGCGGGCTGACGGTGTCGGGTTCATTCAATCGTTTCGTGCCGGCCAGTCATTCCGATTACGACAGCAATGCTGGCTGGGTTGTGGTCACTCACCAGCAAAGCTTTGCCATGTACCAGGGCCAGCTGTTGCACGAGCCGGACATGGCCCGGTTCATGGGCGATGCAGACGCCCGGCTGCTGTTGGGTTTCCTGGACGGTAAACCGTGTCAGCTTGTACGTCTGAACCAGCTGGTGGATCTTCCAGGGGTCAGCTGGCATGGCCTGAGAGGGTTGATCGGACAGGTGGACGACGCCACGTTCCGCCTGCTTGGTCTCGCCCAGCAGCTTGATGCCTGGAACGACACGCATCGCTTCTGCGGTCGCTGCGGACAGGGTATGCAGCCACGCGCCGGCGAACGAGCCATGGAATGCCTGCAATGCGGCCTGCGTCAGTATCCGAAGCTGTCTCCGTGCATCATCGTGCTGATCACGCGTGGCGATGAGGTACTGCTGGCACGCTCCCCGCATTTTCGTCCCGGATTTTTCAGCACCCTCGCCGGATTCATCGAGCCTGGCGAGTCGGCAGAAGAGTGTCTGCACCGCGAGGTGATGGAGGAGGTTGGCGTCGAGGTCGAGGACCTGGAATATCTCGGCAGTCAGAGCTGGCCCTTTCCCAACTCACTCATGCTGGGCTTCCACGCACGGTATGTCAGCGGCGAAATCGTCCCGCAACCTGGCGAGATCGAAGAGGCGGGGTGGTGGCATGTCAACGACCTGCCCGGAATTCCGCCGCACGGCACCATTTCGCGCTGGTTGATCGATTGCCATCTGGCGCGTTTGCGCGGGCTGGCGCTTCCACCCATCCCTGCCTGACCGGGCGAGGACTACCATGCAATTCTATGTTCTGGCCGGCTTGCTGGCTGTGATGGCAGTTGCCCTGCTGGCGCTTGCTCTGCGTCTCGGTGGCCGTTTCGGCTGGGTCGCTGCCTGGATGCGCGGCAATCTGATGCTCGTGCTGCTGGCGTTGGTCGCCGTGCTGGCGCTCGCAGCTTTCGATGTTTCACGTTTTCAGTCGCTGGAGCGGTCCTCGCAGGTTGCCACATTGCAGCTGCACGAGACGGGGCCGCAGCGGTTCGAAGTGCTGCTGGAGGGAGCTGAACTGTCGCGAATGATGGTTGTGCACGGTGACATGTGGGATCTGGACGTCCAGGTGCTGCGCTGGAACGGTCTGGCGCAATTGCTGGGCCTGAAGGATGGCTATCGACTGAATCGCATGTCTGGCCGGTTCGTTGCGCTGGAGCAGCAGGAGGCAGCAAGCAATGCTCAACCCCGGGGGCTGAACGACACGCCGGCCTGGAGGGATATATGGCTGTGGCTGGACAGGCTGCATGAGCCGGTTCTGGTCGAGGCGGATGCCTTTGTGGTGCGGTTCATGCCGTTGGTCGACGGCGCTCGTTATCGTCTGGATATCGGCCCGACGGGGATCACTCCGGTACCGCTGAACGAGCAAGCGGAACGACAGTTCCGCCCCCAATGAAATGCCGGCCCGAAGGCCGGCAACTTCTCAGGCGAGCATGCCGCCATCAACATTGATGGCTGCACCGGTGGTGTAGCTGGATGCATCGCTGACCAGATACAGCACGGTTCCGGCCATCTCTGACGGATCTGCCGCACGGCGCAGCGGGATGCGCTGCAGCGCGTGCTTGAGGATCGAGTCGTTGGTGGTGAGTGCCGACGCGAACTTGGTGTCGGTCAGACCCGGCAGCAATGCATTGCAGCGGATGCCGAACTGCGCACATTCCTTGGCAAAGACCTTGGTCATGTTGATGACGGCAGCCTTGGTGATCGAATAGATCCCCTGCATGTCGCCGGGTACCATGCCGTTTACCGACGCGACGTTGAGGATGGCGCCACCGCCGTTTTCCCGCATCAGCTTGCCGGCTTCGACGGACATGAAGAAGTAACCGCGGATGTTCACGTCAACGGTCTTCTGGAAGGCCGTCAGATCGGTATCGAGCACGTTGCCGAAATACGGATTGGTCGCCGCATTGTTGACCAGGATGTCCAGCTTGCCGAACTCGCTGCGTATCTTGGCAATGGTATCGCTGATCTGGCCCATTTCACCGATATGGCAGGCCATCGCTGTCGCCTTGCCGCCAGCGGCAGTAATGGCATTGGCCACCTCCTGGCAGCCGTCGATCTTGCGGCTGGTGACGATGACATGCGCACCCTGCTGTGCCAGCAGCTTGGCGATTGCTTCACCGATTCCGCGGCTGGCGCCGGTGACCAGTGCCACTTTGCCGTCTAGGTCGAACAGTTGAGTCTTTTCCATGGGATATCCTTGATTCAGCGACTCAAAGAGCCGATTTGCCGATAACGGACAAGCTGACCTGCTCGAGCAGCTTGTTCATGTGAATGAAAGAGGCGAAGCGCTTGTCCTGCGTCTGACCGTGGTAGAACCGGTAGTAGATCTGCTGGACGATCCCGGCCAGACGGAACAGGCCGTAGGTGTAGTAATAATCGAGGTTGTCGATGGTGATGCCGGCGCGCTCGGCATAATAGTCGGCGAACTCCTGACGAGTCAGCATGCCGGGAGCATGGCTGGGCTGGCGTCGGATGAGCTGCATGGGCTGCGAATCGCCGGCCTCGATCCAGTAGGCGAGGGTGTTCCCCAGATCCATCAGCGGATCGCCAATGGTGGTCATTTCCCAATCGAGAACCCCGATGATCTGCATGGGATTGTCGGGATCGAGGATCACGTTGTCGAAGCGATAGTCATTGTGCACGATGCCGGGCTTGTGGTGATCGGCCGGCATCTTGTCGCGAAGCCAGGCCATGACCGGCTTCCAGTCTGGCGCATCGGGCGTGGCAGCTTTCTGATAACGGTCGATCCATCCTTCGATCTGACGCTGCACATAGCCTTCCGGCTTGCCCAGGTCGGCCAGGCCGCAGGCTGCGTAATCGACATTGTGCAGGTCGACGAACTTGTCGACAAAGCTCTTGCACAGCTCGCGGGTGCGGTGCTCGTCGAGGCCCAGCTCGGGCGGCAGCTCCGAACGCAGGATAACGCCCTGAACGCGTTCCATGACATAGAACTCGGCACCGATCACCGATTCGTCGGTGCAGTGCGCATAGGCCTTCGGACAATACGGAAAGCCATCGTTGAGCTGGTTGAGAATGCGAAACTCGCGACCCATGTCATGCGCCGACTTGGCCTTCTTGCCAAACGGCGGACGCCTCAGGACGAATTCCTGCTGCGGATAGGCGATGAGGTAAGTCAGATTGGACGCACCCCCGGGGAACTGGCGAATGTCCGGGGTTCCCTGCAGGCCATCGATCTGGCTCTTGAGATAGCGGTCGACAGCATCGACGTCGAGCTCTTCGCCTTCGCGGATAGTGCTCGCCTGATCGGTCAGAGTCATGGGTTTCCTTATGATGGTCAGGTCAGACAATCAGCTAATCTAATGCACAGCGCATGGGCCAACAAGCTCAAACGCCTGTTTGACTGCTGTTATCAGATTGGGTGTTGAAACCCGATTGGCTGGGTCAATAGGTATCCGAAACCGCAGGCAAAAAAAACCGGAGCGAGGCTCCGGTTTTCTCCTGCTGCAACCTCAGGCCGGGAACAGTTCACCCAGCTTGAGTGCCAGCATCATGTCGCCTTCGGCGCGCAGCTTGCCGGCCATGAAGGCCTGCATGCCATCGGTTTCGCCGGAAATGACGCCGTTCAGCGTGTCGCTGTCCATGATAAGGGTGACGTTGGGATTCTCTGCGTCACCTTTCTGGGCGTCACAGGCGCCATCCTTGACCTTTACGAAGAAGTTGTCGTCGTCTTCGATGTTGAACTGGAAAACCAGGTCCAGGCCCTGAGCGGCCGCCGGGTTGAACTTGGATTCCATGTTGCTGATGATCTGATCGGTAGTCATTGGCCCTGTTCCTATAGCTGCTTGTAGAACGGCGATGGAGTACGTCGCCGCGAGATTTATCTGTAGGTCACCCACTCGGCCCGCTGGTGGATATCAAGATGAGCCTGGCTGTTGAAGGAGGCCAGACTGAGCTTGTCCTTGCGGTATTGTAGACGGCTCACAGAGGTATTCACGATTTGCCAGTTCAGCTCGAACGCGCTGGTCGCCGGCATCCCCGTGATCAGTTGCAGGGCAGCGGTGATCATGCCACCCGAGGTGAAGATACCGATGGTCTGCCCGCGATCCGCCGCCTCGATAACGCGCTTCAGTCCTGCGCGCACTTGCGCCACGAACTCTGGCCAGCTCTGGCAACCTTCCGGGCAGTTCTCATCGGTGATCCAGGACGTAATGACCTGGCTGAATACTTTCTGGAACTCCTTGCGGTGCTCTCCGGCGTTCTCCACGAAGTGACGCGCATCCGGTTGCGTCTCGAGAATACGTGGCAGATAGGTATGCATGACCTCATCTGAACGGTACTCGTTGAACCCGGCGTCGATGGCAATCTCACGGGAGGGCGCGTCCGGAATCTGCTCCAGCGCGTGATGACAGGTATCGATCTGGCGTTTCATGTTGCCGGCATAGCACCGGTCGAAGCGTACGTTGAGCGTGTTCAGGTAGTCGCCCAACAATTGGGACTGCTTGATGCCGACCGGTGACAGGACGTCATAATCGGCAGCGCCAAGCGAAGCCTGACCGTGACGGATTAGATAGATGCTACCCACGTGTTGTTATGCCTGTCCGGGAAATGTCTCAACGAGAGTATGGGCGGGCCAAAATCCTGTCAACCGAAAATCATACAAGCGTTTGAATCGAGGCGGCTCGGTTCACGCCAACGGCTTGTCCATCCTGTATGCTTGGTCTCAATCGTTCAAATAGTGGAGATCTGTGCGTGGAATGGTTAGCCGATTACGCAATGTTTCTGGCCAAGGCAGCTACGGTGCTGCTTGCACTGGTGGTGCTGCTGATGCTGATGGTGTCGCTCAAGGATCGCCATCGTCGGCCTGACGGAACGCTTACGGTCAACAAGGTCAATGAACAGATTGGACGCATGACCGAGCGCCTCGCGCAGTCGGTGCTGGACAAGAAAGCCTTCAAGCTTCGGCAGAAGGGACGCAAGCTCGAGGCCAAGGCGCGTAACAAGGGCAGCCGGGACACCGCAGAGCGGCCGCGCGTGTTCGTGCTGTGCTTCGACGGGGATATCAAGGCCACCGCCGTCGATCATCTGCGTCAGGAAGTAACGGCGGTACTGGAGATGGCGCGTCCTGAAGACGAGATTGTCCTGAAACTGGAGAGCGGGGGCGGGATGGTCCACTCTTATGGCCTGGCGGCGTCACAGCTGGTTCGCATCCGCGACGCGGGAATCCCCCTGACCGTATGTGTCGACAAGGTCGCCGCCAGCGGGGGATACATGATGGCCTGTATCGGCGACAAGGTGCTCTCCGCGCCCTTTGCCATGCTTGGCTCCATCGGTGTCGTCGCGCAGCTGCCGAACTTTCACCGGGTACTCAAAAAGCATGACGTGGATTACGAGATGCTCACCGCCGGCGAGTACAAGCGCACCCTGACGATGTTCGGGGAAAACACCGAGCGCGGCCGGGAGAAATTTCGCGAGGATCTGGAAAACATCCATCGTCTGTTCAAGGACTTCGTCGCGCGCTATCGGCCGCAGCTGAACGTGGATGAAGTGGCGACCGGGGAGGTATGGTTCGGTATCGAGGCGCAGCAGCGCGCGCTCGCTGATGATGTAAAGACCAGCGACGAATACATCACCGGGCGCGTTCGCGAAGCGGACGTGTTCGAGGTTCACTACGTGACGCGCAAGCGCATGCAGGACAAGCTCGCCGGCGGTTTCACCGGCATCGTGGATCGGCTGCTGCTGATCTGGGCGTCACGCTTTCACAACCAGAAATTTTGGTAGGAGCACCGCATGTCAGAATTCAAGGCCCTGGTGGTCAGCGAAGAACAAGGCCAGTACGTATCCAGCGTGGTGTCGCGTCAACTTGCCGATCTGCCCGAAGGCGAGGTGCTTATTCGCGTCAGGTATTCATCGTTGAATTTCAAGGACGCGCTGTCTGCCAGTGGCAACAAGGGTGTCACCAGACAATATCCTCATACACCGGGCATCGATGCGGCCGGTGTCGTCGAAACGAGTTCGGTTCCGGAGCTCAGTCCAGGCGATGAGGTGATTGTCACGGGCTACGATCTGGGTATGAACACCGCCGGAGGATACGGTCAGTACATCCGCGTACCGGCAGGCTGGGTGCTCAAGCGTCCCGATGGCCTGACGCTTCGAGACAGCATGCTGCTGGGCACGGCCGGGCTGACCGCGGCCCTGTGTATCGACAAGCTGGAGCAGGGCGGAATGATCACCGGACAGGGCCCGGTGCTGGTCACTGGTGCAACCGGCGGGGTCGGCAGTATCGCGGTTGCGCTTCTCGCAGGGCTTGGCTACGAAGTCGCTGCTGCGACCGGCAAGGCATCGCAGGCAGAGCTGCTGAAGAGACTCGGCGCGACCACCATCGTCGACCGCAGCGAACTGGAGGCTGGCAAGGAGAAGCCATTGCTCAAGGAGCGTTGGGCCGGTGCCGTGGACACGGTGGGTGGGGATATTCTGTTCAACGTGGTCAAGTCCCTCCGTTATGGTGCGACAGTCGCCTGCTGCGGGCTCACCGCAGGCACTCAATTCCAGGGCAGCGTGCTCCCGTTCATTCTGCGCAACGTCAACCTCATGGGCGTGGATTCGGTGGAACAGCCGCTGGTGGTGAAGGCTTCTATGTGGGATCGGTTGTCGCTGCAGTGGAAGACCGATCTGAGCGCCATCGCACAGGAAGTGCGACTCGATGAGCTGCCTCGGCAGATCGAGACGATCCTGGGCGGAAACATGGTCGGCCGGGTTGTGGTCAATCTGGACTGATGTCCGGCGGTCCCGCAGGAGCGGGACCGCCTACAGTATTCTCAGCCTTCTGCTGCGGCCATGGCGCGCTCAACGTCCGCGACCATATCGTCCACCTCCTGTCCGTTGTCGACGTTGTCCAGCAGGACAGTCAATGCGAAGCGCTCTTCATCGATCTCCTCGGCGGAGCGAAAGCCCATCTGGCGGAACAGTTTGAGCGGGGCACAGGAGCCCTGAACAGCGTGCTGCATCAGAAACCCTGTCGCGCCGGCGGGTAGCAGCAACCAGTGCCTGCCGCGAAACAGGCTCATGAGGGTTCCCGCGCCCGCCAACGCTGCCGCGTTGGCCTCCAGTAGCCGCTCGATGCTCCATTCGCGGTCAAGGTCTCGCAGGCGCTGGCTGATCAGCCGCGGATTGGCGACGTAGTACAGCAGGTTAGCCTCGAAGCGCTCGCGGATCCGCTGACTGGCTACCTCGGGAGTGTCGTCTGAAACGCTGTCGGAAATCTGGGCAAGCATGGCTTTTCTCCTGTTAACAGTGCGCGTGCGCCTTGGACAGCAGAAGAGAGTGGGACGTTCGTTGTGAACAGGAGAGGTTGCTGGCGAAAACCTCGCCAGCAACCAGGCGTTCAGCCGCGACGACGGAACAGCGGCAGTGGCTGGTCAGTCGCTGCCTGATAGGTTTCGGAGAAATCCCTGAGGCTGTCGAGCGCTTCGTAGGGGTCGCGATCGGCACGAACGGCGAATGCATCGAAACCACAGCGCTTCATGTAGAACAGCTGGTCACGCAGGACATCGCCGATCGCACGGATCTCGCCCTGATATCCATACCGGTCGCGGAGCAGACGTGCGGACGAGTAGTGACGACCATCACTGAAGACCGGGAAATTCAGAGCGACGACCTGAAAATGCTCCAGGTCGTCGGCGATGCATTCAACTTCTTCTTCGCTATCGAGCCATACGCCGAGACCGCCATCGCGGACCTTCAGCGCGTGGCTATGCTCCAGCCACAGGCCCATCGGTACGAGAAGATCATCGCTGTTGGACAGACCGTCCAGCGTGGCGTCCTTGGGCAGCAGGTGCCAGGTTTCGTCGAGGACCTGATCGCCCTTAATGATTCGCTGCATACACGCGCTCCTTGAAGGGATCCATGCCGATGCGCTGGAAGGTGTCGATGAAGTGCTCTTCGGGGGTACGTTGTTCGACATAGACGTCGACGACCTTCTGAATGACGGCAGGCATCTGCTCTGCGGCAAAGGACGGGCCGAGGATCTGGCCGATCGAAGCGTTCCGACCGCTGTTGCCGCCGAGTGACACCTGATAGAACTCGGCGCCTTTCTTGTCGACGCCCAGCACGCCGATGTGTCCTACGTGGTGATGTCCGCAGGCGTTCATGCAACCGGAAATGTTCAGGTCCACGTCACCGATGTCGTGCAGATAGTCCAGATCGTCAAAGGTGCGCTGGATGGCTTCGGCGATGGGAATCGACTTGGCGTTGGCCAGGGAACAGAAGTCGCCACCGGGGCAGCAGATGATATCGGTCAGCAGGCCGATGTTCGGTGTGGCGAAGCCCTGTTCGCGACAAACCTGCCAAAGCGCGTACAGATCGGCTTGACGGACGTCGGCCAGCACCAGATTCTGCTGGTGTGTGACTCGCAGCTCTCCGAAACTGAACTGATCTGCCAGATCGGCAGCCGCCTCGAGCTGCTTGTCGGTGGCATCCCCGGGCGCAACGGCGGTCGGCTTCAGCGACAGCGTAACTGCGGCATAGCCGGGTACCTTGTGCGGATGCACGTTGCGCATTGCCCAGTTGTTGAAGCCCTTGTCGCTTTCGCGCGTGGCCAGATAGGTTGCGTCGTCGCCATCCATTGATACATAGGCAGGCGCCGTAAAATGGGCGCTGACGCGTGACAGTTCATCCTGGGTGAGGGTGGCCGGGCCATCCTTCGTATGTGCCCACTCGGCTTCGACCTTTTCGGCGAATACTGCAGGCGTCAAAGCCTTCACCAGAATCTTGATGCGTGCCTTGTACTTGTTGTCGCGCCGCCCGTAGCGGTTGTACACACGCAAGATGGCGTCCAGATAGGTCAGCAGATGCTGCCAGGGAAGAAAGTCGCGGATTTCCGAGCCGACCATGGGTGTGCGGCCCAGGCCACCCCCGACAAGCACACGGAAGCCGACTTCGCCGGCTTCGTTGCGGACCACGTTGAGGCCGATGTCGTGCACGCCTATGGCAGCGCGGTCCGCTTCGGCGCCATTCACCGCGATCTTGAACTTGCGCGGCAGGAAGGCAAATTCGGGATGGAATGTAGACCACTGCCGAATGACTTCGCACCATGGACGCGGATCGACGATCTCGTCCGCCGCAACGCCGGCAAACTGGTCGGTAGTGGTATTGCGAATGCAGTTGCCGCTGGTCTGAATGGCGTGCATCTGTACTTCGGCCAGGTGCGCAAGAATGTCCGGCACTTCTTCCAGACTCGGCCAGTTGAACTGCACGTTCTGGCGGGTGCTGAAGTGCGCATAGCCCTTGTCATATTCGCGTGCGATGAAAGCGAGCTTGCGCATCTGCCGCGACGAAATAAGGCCGTAGGGAATGGCGATGCGCAACATGGGCGCATAGCGCTGGATGTACAGGCCGTTCTGCAGGCGCAGCGGAAGAAATTCCGGGTCGCTCAGTTCGCCGGCAAGATAGCGGCGTGTCTGATCGCGGAACTGCTTGACGCGGTCCTCCACGATCCGTTGATCATACTCGTCGTAGATATACATGCTGACAACCTGTTCTTGGGGCGCCGCCCCTTGTCTAACAATGGCTCGGCCCTGCAGGGCTTCGGAAGCGCGCAGACGATACCAGTTTTTGGATATGCACAAAAGGAATGTTTATCTATATGTTTAGACAGAAAACGTAGCTTTCCAGGCGCTTGTGCTGGCAGGGGGATTGGGCTTTACTAGCTAGGGTAGGTAACACGCCCACAAGGTGCAACAACAATAAGAGGATCACCTATGAACGAGCAGGAAACACACCACCAGCATCACGCCGACAGTCACCTCGATGCCTTTGCCGCAGTTGCCTTGATCCTTATCGTGGTCGTTGCTGCCGTCTTCTGGATCAGCCAGCAGTAACCGAGCGGAGCGTGTCGCAATGGCCGGTCAGACGCCGGCCAGGTGCAGTATCAGCTTGACCACGCCCAGAATGACCAGAACGAACAGGGCGGTGAAGGCGATCCCCAGAAATATGAAGTGACTCGCCTTGCCGTGGGTGAAGTCGCGTTCGCGCGCCTTGCTGCTCTGGACACCCAGGGCTGCGAACAGTACGCTGATGACGGTGTCGCGAAATCGCATGCCGTTTTGCTGTGGTTCCTGTCGCTGTTGCTGATCCGTCATAACAGTCTCCGGTCGGGTTTGAGTCCAGCATAGCGCTATTCAAATACGGATGTGCGCCCAATCCCTGCGTCGCCACATGATTGCGAAGATCAACGAGTTGATCGCGCGATATCCGCTCTGCATCAACCATATGCTCAACAGGCCGCCACCCAGCACCGGGCCGGCGACATAGGCACAGGGCAGAAACAGCAACCACTGGCTGCCCAGGTTTACGCCCATTACCGTGCGGCTCGCGCCTGCGCCGAGGAGGGCCTGCGTCAGCACCAGCGCCGTCGCGTCGAGGGTCATGCCCAGTCCGGTAATGCGCAGCGGCCATTCCCCCAGCGCCAGCAGTTCGGGGTCCTGAGTGAACAGGCCCAGGACCAGCTGGGGAGCCATCCAGAAGGGCAGGCCGAGCACGAACAGCGTGCAGGCCGCCACGCGGACAACATCCCATCCCCAGCGATAGGCCTCGTTCGGCTCGCGCTCACCCAGGCTATGGCTGACCAGGGTGGCGGCTGCCATCCCCATCCCTACGCCGGGCAGGATCAGGAAAAGCGCCAGATTGATGAGCACGTGGGCAATTGCCAGCTCCTGAGTGCCAATCTGGCCGATGATCCAGAACAAGGTCGTGATACCGGTAGCGAAGAGAAATTGTTGCAGAGAGTTGGGAATCGCCAGACGTAGCAGGTTGCGTACGCGCAACGCTCGTGGCGGCTGACGCATGAATCCGTGGTCGCTGGCCGGGCCCCAGGTAACCAGGAAGTAGGTAGCACAGCCGACGAACATGGCGATGCAAGTGCCCAGTCCGGAACCGGCAGCGCCCATCTCGGGGAGACCGAAGCGACCGAAGATCAAACCATAGCTTACCGCGATGTTGACCACATGCATCCCCAGCAGGATCGCCAGGTAAGTGCCGGCCTTGCGAATACCATTCCAGTAGCCGCGGAAGGCGAAGTTGGCCCCGACAGCAATGATGGCCAGTGTCCGCCAACGGAAATAATCGGCGCCGATCTCTGCGACGTCCGCATCTTCGGCCAGGAAACCGATTATCCGGTCGGCGTTGAACCAGCAGATCAGTGTGAGCGGCAGCGCCAACAGCGCACCAATAAGTAAACCGTCATTGAGGGGCGTGGCGATCTGCCCTGCGGCGCCCTCACCCTGGCGACGTGCGACCATCGCCTGAACGCCTGCGCCCAGACCCATCACCAAAGCGATTGCCATGAAATTGGCATAGCTGCCGAGCCCGACACCTGCCAGGGCAGCGCTTCCCAGGCTGCCGACCATGGCTGCGTCGACCAGGTTCAGCAGGCTCTGACTGAGCATGCCGCCCATGATCGGCAAGCCCAGTAGCGCAATGCTCCTGAGCCGATCGCGGGCGGGCAGCAGCATCATGGCGCCGGGTCGTACCCGAGATTGGGAGACAGCCAGCGTTCGGTGACCTCGAGAGTCTGACCCTTGCGTCGGCTATAGGACTCCACCTGATCGCGGTCTACCTTGCCTACGGCAAAGTACTGACTCTGCGGGTGAGAAAAATACCACCCGCTAACCGAGGCGGCAGGAAACATGGCGAAATGCTCGGTCAGTGCCACACCTGACTCGCCATTGGGATCGAGCAGGCTGAACAGGGTTGCCTTCTCCGTATGGTCGGGGCAGGCCGGGTAGCCGGGCGCAGGGCGAATGCCGCGGTATTTTTCGCGGATCAGCGAGTCATTGTCCAGCGCCTCGTCGGGAGCGTACCCCCAGTACTCGCGGCGGACCCGCTCATGCAGCCACTCTGCGCACGCTTCAGCCAGCCGGTCAGCAAGCGCCTTGACCATGATCGCGTTGTAATCGTCGCCCTTTGCCTGGTACTCGACCGCGACCTCTTCGGCACCGAGGCCGGCGGTGGTGATAAAGCCACCCACATAATCGGTCAGACCGCTCTGTTGAGGTGCGACGAAGTCGGCCAGCGAAAAGTTGGGTTTCTCCTCGGGCTTGATGGTCTGCTGACGGAGATGGTGCAGTCGTGCAAGCGGCTGGCCAGCGTCATCAAATACCGCGATATCGTCATCATCGGTCTGGTTCGCCGGCCAGAAGCCGAACACCGCTCGCGCCTTGATCAGCTTCTCGTCGATGAGCTTGCGCAGAATGGCCTGAGCATCATCGAACAGCGAGCGCGCCGCTTCGCCGATGACTTCATCATCGAGAATTCGCGGATATTTGCCTGCCAGCTCCCAGGAGATGAAGAACGGGGTCCAGTCGATGTACTCGACCAGCGTGTCCAGGTCGATGTTGTCCAGTACCTTCACACCGGTGAAGGAGGGGACCGGAGGCTGATACCCGGCCCAGTCGATCGGCGGCTTGCGCTTGAGCGCTTCGGTGTAGGGCAGGCGTTCGGTGCGCGCGCTGCGGCTGGCCGTGCGCTCGCGCACCACGGCGTAATCCTCGCGAATCTTCCTGATGTAGTCCGGCTTGATTTCCTTTGAAAGCAGGCTGGTGGCAACGCCGACGGCGCGCGAAGCATCAGTGACGTAGATGACCGCGTCGTTGCTGTACTGAGGGTCGATCTTGACCGCAGTATGCGCCTTCGAGGTGGTTGCGCCGCCGATCAGCAGCGGCAAGGTGAATCCCTGGCGCTGCATCTCCTTGGCCACGTGTACCATCTCGTCCAGTGAAGGTGTGATCAGGCCGGAGAGACCGATGATGTCGCATTTTTCCGCAATCGCGGTCTGCAGAATTTTTTCCGTCGGCACCATGACGCCCAGATCGACGACGTCATACCCATTGCAGCCGAGCACCACGCCGACAATGTTCTTGCCGATGTCGTGAACATCGCCCTTCACGGTAGCCATGAGGACCTTGCCCTTGGGCTCGGGGTTGTCACCCTTTTCCGCTTCGATGAAGGGGATCAGGTGACCGACCGCCTGTTTCATCACGCGCGCCGACTTGACCACCTGAGGCAGGAACATCTTGCCGGCACCAAACAGGTCACCCACTACGTTCATACCGGCCATCAACGGCCCCTCGATGACTTCGATGGGGCGGGTATAGGTCTGCCGCGCTTCCTCGGTGTCCTCGACGATCCAGGTGGTGATGCCTTTCACCAGAGCGTGCTCCAGTCGTTTGCTGACCTCCCAGCTGCGCCACTCTTCGGTCTCGGCTTCCTTCACGCTGCCGTCGCCCTTGTACTTGTCTGCGATGGCCAGCAGCGCCTCGGTGCCGCCCTTCGAGCGGTTGAGCACCACGTCCTCGACGATTTCACGCAGCTCCGTCGGGATCTGATCGTAGATCTCCAACTGCCCCGCATTGACGATACCCATGTTCAGGCCGTTGCGGATGGCGTGGTAGAGAAACACCGAATGGATGGCTTCACGAACCGGGTTGTTGCCGCGGAAGGAGAACGAGACGTTCGACACGCCGCCGGAGGTCAGCGCATGGGGCAGTTCGTCACGGATGTAGGCACAGGCATTGATGAAGTCAACGGCGTAGTTGTTGTGCTCCTCGATACCGGTCGCAATGGCGAAGATGTTCGGGTCGAAGATGATGTCTTCCGGCGCAAAGCCGACTTCCTTGACCAGGATGTCGTAGGAGCGCTTGCAGATCTCCTTCTTGCGCGCTTCGGTATCGGCCTGACCCTTCTCGTCGAACGCCATGACGACCACAGCGGCGCCGTAGCGCTTGCACAGACGAGCCTGCTGACGGAACTGTTCTTCGCCTTCCTTCATGGAAATCGAGTTGACGATTCCCTTGCCCTGGATGCATTTGAGGCCGGCCTCGATAACTTCCCACTTGGAAGAGTCGATCATGATCGGCACGCGAGCGATATCGGGTTCGCCGGCGATCAGATTGAGGAAGGTGACCATGGCCGCCTTCGAGTCCAGCATCCCCTCGTCCATGTTGATGTCGATGATCTGCGCGCCGGCCTCGACCTGCTGCAGCGCGACTTCGAGCGCTTCACTGTAATTGTCTTCGCGGATAAGCCGTGCGAACTTGGCACTGCCGGTGATGTTGGTCCGTTCACCCACGTTGACGAACAGCGAGCTGCGGTCGATGGTGAAGGGTTCCAGGCCGGACAGGCGACAGGCGGGCGCTATCTCCGGGATCGACCGTGGCGGGTATTTTGCCACCGCTTCGGCGATCGCCTGAATGTGCTCGGGAGCGGTGCCGCAGCATCCGCCGACGATGTTGAGGAAGCCCGATGCTGCGAACTCTTCCACGACCGCCGCCATCTGGGCCGGCGTCTCGTCGTACTCGCCGAAGGCGTTGGGCAGGCCGGCATTGGGGTGTGCCGATACAAACGTGTCGGCCTTGCCCGCCAGTTCTTCCAGATAAGGACGCAATTCCTTCGCACCAAGGGCGCAGTTCAGGCCAATCGAGATGGGCTTGGCGTGGCGAACCGAGTTCCAGAACGCTTCGGTAGTCTGGCCCGAGAGGGTGCGACCGGAGGCATCGGTAATGGTGCCGGAAATCATGATCGGCAGCTCGACGCCGACGTCCTCGAACACCTGCTGGACCGCAAAGATCGCCGCCTTGGCATTCAGCGTGTCGAAGATCGTCTCAATCAGAATGAGATCCGAGCCACCCTCGATCAGCCCGCGGGTAGAGTTCATGTAATCCTCGACCAGCTGATCGAAGTGAACGTTGCGGTATCCGGGATTGTTGACGTCCGGCGAAATGGAGCAGGTCCGACTGGTCGGGCCGAGTACGCCGGCAACGAAACGCGGCTTGTCCGGCGTCTCGGCGGTTTTCTCGTCACAGACCCGGCGGGCCAGGCGGGCGCCTTCCACATTGAGTTCGTAGGCCAGGTCCTGCATGCCGTAATCGGCCTGTGAAACGCGGGTGGCATTGAAGGTGTTGGTTTCGATGATGTCGGCACCAGCATCAAGGTAGGCGCGCTCGATTGCCGCAATCTTGTCCGGCTGGCTCAGGATCAGCAGATCGTTGTTGCCCTTCAGATCGCTTGGCCAGTCGGCGAAGCGTTCTCCGCGATAATCCTCCTCCTCCAGCCGATAGCTTTGAATCATGGTCCCCATGCCGCCATCCAGGATCAGGATGCGCTGACGCAGGGCGTCGCGCAGGGCGGTCAGGCGGGTATTCAAATCAGGCATGGGAGCTCCGGCGATGCACATCGAAAAGCCGTCTATCTTAGCAGAAGTGCGGCGAATGCTGAATGACTGGGGTTTCTTCCGCGCCGTCCGGACACCTGCTGGTCATGAGGAACTTTCATTTGACCTCTGGTCGTACCTTGAGCAGACATCAATTCAGCAGGAGGTCGAAATGGGCAGTTCTCTCAAAGGCAAACGCATTGCGCTGTTGGTAACCGACGGATTCGAGCAGATCGAATTGACCTCGCCGCGCGAGGCGCTTCGCGAAGCCGGTGCCATCGCCGACATCGTGTCCGCAGAGTCGGGTGAGGTTCGCGGCTGGAACCATACCGACCCGGCCGACAGCTTCAAGGTCGACCGGACCTTCGATGCGGCGCATGCCGACGATTACGATGCCGTGGTTTTGCCCGGCGGGGTGGTCAACGGCGACAACATCCGCCTGAACGATGTGGCCAAGTCGTTGCTCAAGAACGTTGCCAAGGCCAACAAGCCGATTGCAGTCATTTGCCACGGCGGCTGGATCCTCGCGTCGGCGGATCTGGTGAAAGGCAAGAAGATGACCAGTTGGCCGTCGCTCGCCGACGACCTGCGTAATGCGGGTGCAGACTGGGTGGACCAGGAAGTCGTGGTGGACGGCAATCTGATCAGCAGCCGCAAGCCGGATGATCTCGATGCGTTCAACCGGGCGCTGATCGAGAAACTGGCTGCGTGATGCGCAGCTGATCGCGGTCGCTGCACGAAGGATGTCTCGATCGCGGCGGGTGGTGAGTAATACCCTACTAAATCAGTAAGGCTTTATTCGCGCCCGCCAATCCCTTACACTAGCCGCCATAGTCACTGCTCGAGAGGCGTTACATGGCAGGCATTCACTTCACCGAAGGCGCGGAAAAATACCTGGCCGATCTGCTGTCAAAGCAGGACTCGTCCGGCGTCGGTATTCGCGTATTCATCACTCAGCCCGGCACGCCCTACGCTGAAACCTGCATCGCATACTGCAAGCCCGGGGAAGAGAAGCCCGAAGACCGGTTGATGCCGCTTGATTCGTTCAACGTCTGGATAGATTCGGTTAGTGAGCCCTTTCTTGACGATGCGGTCGTCGATTATGCGACCGACCGGATGGGCGGCCAGCTGACCATCAAGGCACCCAACGCTAAAGTTCCGATGGTTAATGACGATAGCCCTCTGAACGAGCGCATCAATTATCTGCTGCAAACTGAAATCAATCCCGGCCTCGCCAGTCACGGCGGGGAAGTGAAGCTGGTCGACGTCGTCGAAGGTGGTGTTGCCATCCTTCAGTTCGGCGGCGGTTGCCAGGGGTGCGGCATGGTTGATGTAACGCTCAAGGAAGGCATCGAGAAAACACTGGTCGCGCGAATTCCTGAACTGACTGCGGTACGTGACGTAACCGATCACACGGTTACGGAAAACGCCTACTACTGACAGTCCCCCTCGCACGCCCGGCTGTCAGGCCGACGCCCGGACGCTACGCGCATGTGATAGCGTTATGCCACTAATGATTAGCTAGCGAGGGCGTTGCCATGGCTGGAGTTCTGGATACCGTCAATCAGCGCACGCGGCTGGTTGGCGAAAACCGACTTGAAATACTGCTGTTCAAGCTGTCTGCTCATTCGCAGCTGTTCGCGCTCAACGTATTCAAGATCCGTGAAGTGCTGCAAATGCCACCCTTGACGCAGATGCCGCAACGCCATCCGCATGTGGTAGGGGTGACGCATCTGCGCGGGCAAACCATTCCGGTCATCGATCTGTCGGCCGCCATAGGTCTGCGCCCCTTACCCGTCTCCGCCCAGAGCACCGTCATCGTCACCGAGTACAACCGCTCGGTTCAGGCGTTTTTGGTCGGTGGAGTGGAGCGGATCATGAACCTGAACTGGGATACCGTTCAGCCGCCGCCCCGAGGGGCTGGCAGATCCCACTACCTGACAGCCATCACCCGTCTGGAAGATCAGCGCCTGGTAGAGATCATCGACGTGGAGAAGGTCCTGGCGGAGATCGTACCGTTCAATGCGAGGGTCAGTCCGGAGCTGCTCGATGAAGGGCTGCTGGACAAGGCACGGGGCAGGGAAGTGCTGCTGGTCGACGACTCGCCTACCGGGATCAATCAGCTTCGCGAAACCCTCTCGCAACTGAATCTGACCATGCATGTTGCGACCGACGGTCTGCGGGCTCTGAAACAGCTCAAGGCCTGGGCTGACGAGGAAGGGCGTCTTTCCGACCGTCTGCTTATGGTCATAACCGATGCTGAAATGCCGGAGATGGACGGTTACCGGCTGACAGCCGAGATCCGTAAGGACCCGCGGCTGCAGGACCTGTACGTAGTGCTGCACACATCCCTGTCAGGCAACTTCAACAACGCAATGGTCGAGAAGGTCGGGTGTGATGGCTTCCTGTCCAAGTTCCAGCCGGATCAGTTGGTCGAAGTCGTTCGTGAGCGCCTCAAGCGCCTGGATAATTGAACCAGGCGCCCTGTTGATGTGAGTACGGGTCGCGCGCGGATCATCGCGCGCGCAGATAACGCTCGTGGCTTTCCATCACAGGCTGCTTGATCCCAAGCTTTTCCCCGTAGATCACCGCGTAGCTGAGCACGCTTTGCACGTATTGCCGCGTTTCGTCGAACGGGATGGCTTCGACCCATACATCCGAAGGCAGATCATTCACGTCGCGTGTCCACTGACGGACGCGTCCGGGGCCTGCGTTATAGGCCGCCGACGCGAGCACGCGGTTGCCCTGGAACTGGTTGTTGAGTTGCGAGAGATAGGCAGCGCCCAGCGCGATGTTGCGCTCGGGCTGCAGCACATCGTTGGGCTTGGCCAGAGGAATCCCGTAACGCTTTGCAGTTTCCCGTGCAGTGCCGGGCATCAGCTGCATCAGTCCCATCGCTCCAGCATGCGATCGCGCGTCGGCCATGAAAGCGCTTTCCTGCCGAGTGATTGCATAGACCCATGGCGACTTGAGCTGACGCGCCGCGGCTTGCTGGGTGATTGGCTGCTGATATGCCAGCGGGAAGCGAATGTCCAGATCGTCCCAGTGCTGTGCCTGGCTTACGCTGCGTATGGCCGGGAAGTACCATTCCATCTCGCGCGCCAGGCTAGCCTGGGCGATCAGTTCGTCGCGATCGAAGAAACGGCTCGCGTGGTACCACTCACGACGAGCGTCGACCACTTGACCCCGCGCATAGAACTCCCGTGCTCGGCGGATGTTGCCAGCGTTACTAACCTTGTCGCGAACCTTCGGGTCGATCTTTGCAGGTTGGTGATTCAGCGCGTAGGGGCGGCCGCTCTGCTCTGCTGCGAGGAATCCGTAGAAGTCCCGCTCGCTGGCCAGCTTGCTGTAATCCTCTTGCAGATGGTCCGGACGACTGGATGTCAGCTGGGCGCTGCGCAGTTTCCAGTAACGCCAGCGACTCTGCTGGTTGAGGGTATCCGGTAGCGTCGCTGACAGATCGCGGGCAAGCTCGAACTGTCCGGTGCGCAATGCCAGTCGAACGCGCCATTCGCTGACCTGGTCGTCCTGCATCGTCGGGTCGTTGGCCGCCATGAAAGCGAGTGCCGCCGGATCGTGCCGCTTGGCCATGCGCACGCCGATATCGCGGGTGATGGCAAGGCGATCGCCTTCGGCAAACGGAAGGTCGCGATACAGTGGCCACAACTCGAAGGCTGCGCCGGGATCGTCACGACCCAGCCGCCGCAGCGCGACGGTGACGATGTCTGTCATTTTCTCCGCTGGCTGGTTGGCGCCTGGGCGATAACGTTCATGGTTCTTCAGCAAAATCGGACGGGTAGCGGTCTCGACGAAGCGCTCGGCCAACGCCTTCTGGCTCGGAACGTAGCGGGTCAGATACCGTGCCAGCGCATCCTGACGGTAGAGCAGGGCAAGCCGAATGCGTTGCCAGGCAACGGTCTCCGTAAGGCCCCCGGCCTGCCGCCAGCGTTCGAACAGCGGATCGCAATCCTTCGGCTGGGAACGGCCTACCGTCCACAGCTCGGTGGCGCGCTGCATGGCCTCGGTACTGTTGCCTTCGCGCCAACGCTGCAGGGTTACCTGACAATCAAGACCGGCGTCGCGGCTGCTCTCGTCATAATGCTTGTGAAAGAGCGACCACTCGCCGTCGCGCGCCAGCCTGCGCAGCCATTTGTTTTTCAGCAACTGCGCTGCAGGCAGGTCGCCGTGCTCGAGTAGAAACGTTTCCACTTCTTCGTGCGAGGGCTGCGCCTTGCGGTTGAGCTCCGCCAGCAGAAGATACGGATACAGCGGGTAGTCATCGAGCCCGGGCTTGAGCTGCTGGTACCGGGACAACTGGTTGCCCTGCAGGGCGGACATCGCTTGATCGTAGGCGCGGCGCTGCTCCTGCAGCCGATCGGCCAACGCCGGTTGACACAGGAGCACGCCGGCAATTGGTGCGACGAACAGCTTCAGAAACAAAGAGGTGTAGCGGTGCATTGTGAATCCTGCCCGAGCGGGCGGTGGAGCGGTGTGGGTGATGAGCGTTGAGCACAGCTTAGCGGTTTGGCTGGTGGCCGAATAGTGGTCTCGTGTCGCATTAAACATGCAGCTGACGACAGGTAAGGCTAGAATGCCGGCCTGTCTTTTCAAAGGTGTTATATGGCGCTTCTTTCGTTCTCCGATGTCTCTCTGGCCTACGGGCTCAATCCGCTGCTGAGCAAGGTCTCCTTCCAGCTCGATCGCGGTGAACGCGTATGTCTGATCGGGCGCAACGGCGCAGGCAAGTCCAGCCTGCTCAAGCTCATCGACGGGCAGCAGGCACCGGACGAAGGGGAAATCTGGTTTGCCCCGGGTCTGAAGATCGGTCAGCTGCCGCAGGAGCTCCCGCAGGCCGACGACTCGCTGGTTTACGACGTCGTGGCGGCCGGACTGGCCGGGGTGGGTGATCTGCTCGCCGAGTATCATCGTCTGGTTCACGGCGAAATGGGCGAAGCTGAACTCGCGCGGCTGGAAAAGGTGCAGGAACGTCTCGAGGCGAAGGACGGTTGGCGACTGAACCAGCTGGTCGAGACCACGCTCACCCGCCTGGGGCTGCCGGCGGAGAAGAGCATGGCCGAACTCTCGGGCGGCTGGCGGCGTCGCGTGCTGCTTGCACAGGCTCTGGTGTCCGAACCGGACGTCCTGTTACTCGACGAGCCTACCAACCACCTGGATATTCATACCATCGCCTGGCTGGAAGAGGTGCTGGTCGACTATCGCGGTGCGGTGCTGTTCATCACGCACGATCGTCAATTCCTGCAGGCACTGGCCACGCGCATCCTCGAACTGGATCGGGGCGCGCTGATCGACTGGCCGGGCGACTATGCCAGCTTTCTGGTGCACAAGGAGCAGGCGCTAGCTGCAGAAGCGACGGCCAACGCCCTGTTCGACAAGCGACTGGCCCAGGAAGAAGTCTGGATCCGGCAGGGCATCAAGGCCCGCCGGACGCGAAACGAAGGGCGCGTCAGGGCGCTCAAGGCTATGCGCGATGAACGAGCACAGCGTGTCGAACGTCAGGGCAAGGCAAGTTTCCAGCTGGAAACCGCTGACAACTCAGGGAAGCGGGTCATTGAGGTCGAGGGCGTGTCCTTTGCCTGGCCGGGACGTGTCCCGCTGGTGCGCGACCTGACCACCTTCGTCCTTCGCGGTGACCGCATCGGGCTGATCGGCAACAACGGATCTGGTAAAAGCACGCTGCTCAAGCTGCTGCTCGGTCAGCTTGAACCGACAGCCGGCAGGATCAAGCACGGCACCAAACTGGAAGTAGCCTATTTCGATCAGCTGCGCGGTGCGCTGGAACCGGAAAAGTCCGTCATCGACAACATTTCCGAAGGTCGTGATTTCATCGAAATCAACGGCGAGCGTCGCCATGTGATCAGCTATCTGGGTGATTTTCTTTTTTCCCCCGAACGTGCCCGAACACCCGTGAAGGCGCTTTCCGGCGGAGAGCGCGCGCGCTTGCTGCTGGCGCGGCTATTCAGCAAGCCGGCCAATGTGCTGGTGCTCGATGAGCCGACCAATGATCTGGATGTCGAAACGCTGGAACTGCTCGAAGAAGTGCTGGACGGGTTCGATGGTACGGTGCTTCTGGTCAGCCATGACCGGGCTTTCCTGGACAATGTGGTGACCAGCAGTCTGGTATTCGAGGGCAACGGGAACGTTCGCGAATACGTTGGCGGATATGCCGACTGGCTCCGGCAGGGCGGCAAGATAGAGTCGCTTGCTGAATGGGGGCAGGATGCGTCTGTCGAAGAGGCCACGCCGGCGGCGCCTGTTCCTAGCCCGGTCGAGGCGCCTCAATCGCCGGCGCCCAAGGCCAAACTCAGCTACAAGTTGCAGCGCGAGCTGGAAGCCATGCCGGCTGTGCTCGAGCGGCTGGAAGAGGAACTTGAGGTGCTCCAGCGAGAGGTTAATACGCCGGAGTTCTACCAGCAGAGCCATGAGAAGACGGCGCCGATACTGGCTTCAATGGAAGCTAAACAGGCCGAGCTCGATCTTGCTCTGGAACGCTGGGCCGAGCTGGAAGCAATGCAGGGCTGACGGGCGGGCCGTCAGGCTACTTTTTCTTGCCCAGCCTGACGGCAATGACATCGCATGGCGCTCCGTGCAGGACATCGTTGGCAGTCGATCCGAGAAGCAGTGCGAGTCCATGCCGGCCGTGACTTCCAACGACGATCAGGTCGCAACCCTGTTCGGTGCTTACCCGGTGGATCTCCTGGCGCGGATGGCCAAAGGCAATCTGTAGCTGATCCTCGGGCAAACCATAGTCGCCAGCGAAGTCCTGCATCCGTTCGCGCGCCTGATCGAACTGTTGCTGTTGAAGCATCGACAGGTCCATCGGGACGTCGCCGCCATACGCCATTGCCAGGGGTTCGACTACATGCAGCAAAGTGAGCTTCGCGTCCAGTGCCTTGGCTAAGGACACAGCGTGATCGGCAACGCCACGGCACTCGTCGATCAAATCTACCGCCACCAGCAGATGAGAATAAAGCATGCAGGTTCCTCCTGGCTTTTCCGCCGATACTAACAGCGTTTCAGTACCAGTCCATACTGTTGCTCATGTTTGTTTCAGGCTGCGACATGCGGGCGCTCCAGGATGACCTGGATTATCGTGGTGCTGGTGGGCGCCATCCTTGTTTCCACCCTTCACAAGATGATGCCGCGGGGTCGGCAGCTGCACCTGCACCGCCTGCGGGATCGGGCGCGCGAGCTTGGTTATGTGATAGACGCCCAGGCGTCGAAGCATGATCCGAGGCTTCGGGGTTGCATAGGGTACCGCCGCGCGCTGCCGCGCTGTCCGCTGGACGATGAGTTTACTGCGCGGCGGGTGGATGGAGTGTGGCAGATCTCCGGCGGAGGATCCGTTCAGGGTCGGATCATGACGGTGTTGGTTTCCTTGCCGGAGGCAGTGGTGGGCCTGGACAGGCATGGCTTTACGCTCGTCATTCACTGGAACGAGCCATCGGATCTTGCCACGTTGGAGGCGCTGCATCGCGCCCTCGAACCTCTTGCACAGCCTCCGGTCTTATAAACACCAGCCGCGGCTCCTTCAGAGAAACCTCCTCAACATTGCAATCTATATAGCTGATAAATAAGGGATCGCTACGAGGGTTGTGAGTTTCTTGTGCTCGTCGCAAGCCCGATCCTGATTGACAAGCCGGGGGTTTTCCCCGAAGGTGTGCCCACCCGAATCAAACAAGCGTATGAATTTCTCGCTGATCACGCGGGGATTTATCGCATCGGGAACGTTCATGACACCGGTTGGCTGAGCAGCCCAGATGGATTTGCTTGGCCGGTTGGTGTTTCTCATGTGCTTTTATAGCGTGGAGATCAGTTGATGATTTACGAAGGTAAAGCCATCACGGTTCAAGCCCTGGAAGACGGCATCGTCGAACTCAAGTTCGACCTGCAGGGCGAGTCTGTCAACAAGTTCAACCGGGCCACTCTGGCCGAGCTGCAGTCTGCGGTTGAAGCCATCCAGAACGATACGAGCGTGCGCGGCGTAATCGTGACCAGCGGCAAGGACGTGTTCATCGTCGGCGCCGACATCACCGAGTTCGTCAACACGTTCCAGCTGCCGGAAGAAGATCTGGTGGCAGGCAACCTGGAAGCGAACAAGATTTTCAACGCTTTTGAAGACCTCAACGTTCCTACTGTCGCAGCGATCAATGGTATGGCGCTGGGCGGCGGCTTCGAAATGTGTCTGGCCTGTGACTACCGGATCATGGCGCAGAGCGCCAAGGTCGGTCTTCCGGAAGTCAAGCTGGGTATCTACCCCGGTTTCGGCGGTACCGTACGTGCCACCCGGATCATGGGCGTGGACAACGCCATCGAGTGGATCTGTGGCGGCTCCGAGCAGCGTGCTGACAAGGCGCTGAGCATGCGTGCCGTTGATGCCGTAGTCGCAGACGCCAAGCTCAAGGAAGGCGCTATCGATCTGGCCAAGCGTGCCGCAGCCGGCGAGCTGGACTTCAAGGCCAAGCGTCAGCCCAAGCTGGAAAAGGTCAAGCTCAATACCATCGAGCAGATGATGGCATTCGAAACCGCCAAGGGCTTCGTTGCAGGTCAGGCCGGCCCGAACTACCCGGCCCCGGTCGAGGCGATTAAGACCATCCAGAAGGCCGCCAACCATGGCCGCGACAAGGCGCTGGAAATCGAAGCAGCCGGTTTCGCCAAGCTGGCCAAGACATCGGTTGCAGCCAGCCTCGTCGGGCTGTTCCTGAACGATCAGGCGCTCAAGCACAAGGCCAAGAAGTACGACAAGCAGGCAGCGGACGTCAAGCTGGCTGCAGTGCTGGGCGCCGGCATCATGGGCGGCGGGATCGCCTATCAGTCCGCCGTCAAGGGCACGCCGATCCTGATGAAGGATATTCGCGAGGAAGGCATCCAGCTGGGTCTCGATGAAGCCTCCAAGCTGCTCGGCAAGCGCGTCGAGAAGGGCCGCATGAAGCCCGATCAGATGGCCAAGGCGCTCAACGCGATTCGCCCGACCATGTCGTATGGCGACTTCAAGGACGTCGACATCGTGGTCGAAGCGGTTGTCGAGAATCCCAAGGTCAAGCACGCTGTACTGGCGGAAGTGGAAGGCCACGTGAAGGACGATGCGATCATCGCATCGAACACCTCCACCATTTCCATCACCTACCTGGCCCAGGCGCTCAAGCGTCCGGAAAACTTCTGCGGGATGCATTTCTTCAACCCGGTACACATGATGCCGTTGGTCGAAGTCATTCGCGGTGAGAAGTCCAGCGAGAAAGCGGTTGCCACAACGGTGGCCTATGCCAAGAAGATGGGCAAGACGCCGATCGTCGTCAACGACTGCCCTGGCTTCCTGGTCAACCGCGTGCTGTTCCCGTACTTCGGCGGCTTCGCTCGCCTGATCGGCATGGGTGCAGACTTCCAGCGCGTTGACAAGCTGATGGAAAAATTCGGTTGGCCCATGGGTCCCGCCTATCTGATGGACGTCGTTGGCATGGACACCGGCCACCACGGTCGTGACGTGATGGCTGAAGGGTATCCTGACCGCATGGCAGACAAGACCCGTACAGCGGTCGATGTCATGTATGACGCGGGTCGCCTCGGTCAGAAGACCGGCAAGGGCTTCTACTCCTACGAGATGGACAAGAAGGGCAAGCCGAAGAAGCAGGTGGATCCTGAAGCCTACGAACTGCTCAAGCCCATCGTTCAGGAGCAGCGCGATTTCACCGACGAGGAAATCGTCGAAATCATGATGGTTCCGCTGTGTCTGGAAACCGTTCGCTGCCTGGAAGACGGCATTGTCGAAGCAGCTGCCGACGCGGACATGGGCCTCATCTACGGTATCGGATTCCCTCCTTTCCGCGGTGGCGCACTGCGTTACATCGACACCATCGGAGTGGCCGAATTTGTAGCCATTGCCGACAAGTACGCCGAATTCGGCGCCATGTATCACCCGACGGAAAAGTTGCGTGAGATGGCGAAGAACGGTCAGAAATTCTTCGGCTAACCGCCCAGCGCACAGAGCGAGAGTAATCTATGAGCCTGAATCCAAGAGACGTCGTCATTGTCGATTACGGCCGCACCCCGATGGGTCGTTCCAAGGGCGGCATGTACCGTAATTTCCGTGCTGAAACCATGTCAGCCAACCTGATCGACGGACTGCTTGCACGCAATCCGAAAATTGACCCGGCAGAAGTCGAAGATGTGATCTGGGGTTGCGTTAACCAGACCCTCGAGCAGGGCTGGAACATCGCGCGGATGGCATCGCTGATGACCCGCATCCCTCACACCAGCTCCGCGCAGACCGTCAGCCGCCTGTGCGGCTCGTCGATGAGCGCATTGCACACTGCCGCTCAGGCGATCCAGACCGGTAACGGTGACGTGTTTGTCATCGGCGGTGTGGAGCACATGGGTCACGTGGGCATGATGCATGGCGTGGATCCGAACCCGGCGCTGTCGCTGTACGCTGCGAAGGCGTCCGGCATGATGGGCCTGACCGCTGAGATGCTCGGCAAGATGCACGGCATCAGCCGCGAAGCCCAGGACGAGTTCGGTGCCCGTTCGCACCGTCTGGCCCACCAGGCAACCGTCGAGGGCAAGTTCAAGAACGAGCTGATCCCGATGGAAGGCCATGACGAAAATGGCTTCCTGAAGGTCTTCGACTTCGACGAGACCATCCGCCCGGAAACCACGGTCGAAAGCCTGTCGCAGCTGCGTCCGGCATTCAATCCCAAGGGTGGCACGGTCACTGCCGGTACTTCCTCACAGATCACTGATGGCGCCTCGTGCATGATCGTGATGTCTGCCGAGCGCGCTCAGGCCCTGGGTCTGGAAATCAAGGGTGTGATCCGTTCGATGGCGGTTGCAGGTGTCGATCCGGCGATCATGGGCTATGGCCCTGTACCGTCTACTCAGAAGGCGCTCAAGCGTGCCGGCATGACGATGGCTGATGTGGACTATGTCGAACTCAACGAAGCCTTCGCTGCACAGGCGTTGCCGGTGTTGAAGGATCTGAAGGTGCTCGACAAGATGGAAGAGAAGGTCAACCTGCATGGCGGTGCAATTGCTCTGGGTCACCCCTTCGGTTGCTCCGGCGCACGCATCTGCGGCAGCTTGCTGAACGTCATGGAAGAGCAGGGTGGCACCATTGGTATCGCGACCATGTGTATCGGTCTCGGCCAGGGTATCACCACCGTATTCGAACGCGTCTAAGCGCGTCGAGCCGAAAAAACCGGGGCCAAGTGCCCCGGTTTTTTATTGAGGAGTTTTTATGGAAGTTCGTCCAGGGCGCTATCGCCACTATAAAGGAAAGGATTATCAGGTGGTCGGCGTTGCGCGACACTCCGAGACCGAGGAGCAACTGGTGGTCTACCGTACGCTGTACGGGGAGTACGACCTTTGGGTGCGTCCGCTTTCCATGTTCACAGAGCAGGTCACCATCGACGGCGAAGCATATCCACGCTTTACCTTTGTCGGCGAAGACGTGTAGGCTCTGGCGCTCCGGGCTGCTTGTCACTTCAAGGTGCAGCGCCGGCCATTATCAGCCCTCACGGGCGACCGGATTCGATAGAGCTAGGAATACATCTACTCATGGGAAAAGCACTGGTCATTGTGGAATCGCCGGCCAAGGCCAAGACGATCAACAAGTACCTGGGTAACGATTTCGTCGTAAAGTCGAGTATCGGGCATATCCGCGACCTGCCAACAAGTGGCAGCGGCAAATCGGACACCAAACCCAAGGGTGGGCGCAAGGCCGCCTCGGCTCCGGAAATGGACAAACAGACCAAGGCGCGCATGCAGCTGGTCAAGCGGATGGGTGTCGATCCGGAAAACGGATGGAAAGCCCATTACGAAATCCTGCCGGGCAAGGAAAAGGTCATTGATGAGCTGCGGCGCCTGGCCAAGGACGCCGATACCGTCTATCTCGCCACGGATTTGGACCGCGAGGGAGAAGCCATTGCCTGGCATCTGCGCGAGTCGATCGGTGGCGACGAAAGCCGCTACAAGCGCGTGGTGTTCAACGAGATCACCAAAAAGGCTATCCAGGAAGCTTTCTCCAAGCCTGGCGAGCTCGACATCAACCGTGTCAACGCCCAGCAGGCGCGTCGGTTCCTCGACCGGGTTGTGGGCTACATGGTCTCACCACTGCTCTGGCAAAAGATCGCCCGGGGTCTGTCGGCCGGTCGCGTCCAGTCGGTGGCGGTCAAGCTGATCGTCGATCGTGAGCGCGAGATTCGTGCGTTCATTCCGGAAGAGTTCTGGGAAGTACATGCGCTGCTGAATACCCCAAAGGGCGAGACGGCGCGCTTCGAGGTGGTGAAGGAATCAGGCGAGGCTTTCCGGCCGCTGAACAAGGCGCAGGCAGATGCCGCGCTGGCCAAGCTCGAAAACGCGAGCTACACCGTCACCAAGCGGGAAGACAAGCCCACCAGTACACGCCCGAACGCGCCTTTCATTACCTCGACCTTGCAGCAGGCGGCGAGTACTCGACTGGGCTTTTCTGTCAAGAAAACCATGATGATGGCCCAGCGGTTGTACGAGGCGGGTTACATCACCTATATGCGTACCGACTCGACCAATCTGTCGGCCGATGCCGTCGACATGGCGCGCAGCTATATAAAGAAGGCGTTCGGCGACAAATACTTGCCCGAGAAGCCGAACTCCTACAGCAGCAAGGAAGGTGCTCAGGAAGCGCACGAGGCGATCCGTCCGTCCGATGTGAAGCTCAAGTCCACTGATCTCAAGGGCATGGAACGTGACGCCGAAAGGCTGTACGAGTTGATCTGGCGGCAGTTCGTTGCCTGCCAGATGCCGCCTGCCAAATACCTGTCCACCAGTATCACCGCCGAAGCCGGTGCCTTTGAATTGCGTGTGAAGGGTCGCATTCTGCAGTTCGATGGCTATACCCGTGTGCTGCCGCCACAGGGCAAGGGTGGCGAAGACGAAGTGCTGCCCGAGGTGAACGTTGCAGATGCGCTGAAGCTCAATACGCTGGAGCCCAAGCAACACTTTACCAAGCCCCCGGCACGCTATTCCGAGGCAAGTCTGGTCAAGGAGCTGGAAAAGCGCGGCATTGGCCGTCCGTCCACCTACGCGTCGATCATCTCGACCATCCAGGACCGCGGCTATGTCGAGCTCAACAACCGTCGTTTCTACGCGGAGAAGATGGGCGACATCGTCACGGACCGGCTCAGCGAAAGCTTCCCCAACCTGATGGACTACAGCTTCACGGCGCGCATGGAAGAGTCGCTTGACGACGTGGCGCAGGGCGAGGTGATCTGGAAGAAGGTGCTCGACGATTTCTACGCCGACTTCAGCAGGAAGCTCGCTAACGCCGAGGCTGCCGACGGCGAGCGCGGTATGCGCGCCAACGTACCCACGCTGACCGACATCGCCTGCCAGGTATGTGGTCGGCCGATGATGATTCGCACTGCGTCCACTGGTGTATTCCTTGGTTGCTCCGGTTATGCGCTACCGCCGAAAGAGCGCTGCAAGGAGACCATCAACCTGGTGCCAGGCAACGAGGTGGCTGCGGACGACGAAGAGGGTGAGTCTCGCGTTCTGCGCGCCAAACACCGCTGCAAGCTGTGCGGCACTGCGATGGACAGCTACCTTGTCGATGAGCATCGCAAGCTGCATGTCTGCGGCAACAACCCTGACTGCGCAGGCTTCGAAATTGAACAGGGCCAGTTCAAGATCAAGGGCTACGACGGCCCGGTGATCGAGTGCGACAAGTGCGGCAGCGAAATGCAGCTTAAGACCGGCCGCTTTGGCAAGTACTTTGGCTGCACCAACGGCGAATGCAAGAACACCCGCAAGCTGTTGAAGAACGGGGAGGCTGCGCCGCCGAAGATGGATCCGGTGAAGATGCCGGAGCTGCGTTGCGACAAGGTCGACGATGTGTACGTCCTCCGCGACGGCGCGTCCGGCCTGTTCCTTGCGGCGAGCCAGTTCCCGAAAAACCGGGAAACGCGTGCTCCGCTGGTGCGTGAACTATTGCCCCATCGCGACGAGATCGACCCGAAGTACCACTTTCTGCTGGATGCCCCGACGCAGGACCCGGACAAGAATCCGACGGTTGTGCGTTACAGTCGCAAGACTAAGGAGCAATATGTCCAGAGCGAGCTCGAAGGCAAGCCGACTGGTTGGCGTGCCTTTCACGACGGCAAGCGCTGGAACGTCGACGACGCTCGGAGCAAAAGCAAGAAGTAGGCGAGGTCTGCATGGCAAACGAAGTCTATACCCGTACCAATCAGGCGCTGTACTTCGCCAGGAAGGCAGTGGCTTCCTGGCGTGAAGTCAGCCAGTCCGGCGCGCTGGATAGCGTTACCCAGAGTGCTTATCATCGCGAACACGCATTGCTTCATCTGTATCGCGGCGTGCTGGGGGTGATTCATGAAGTCGCCGATCGCTACCGGTGGCCACTGATGGACGCACGCAGTGTCGAAGCGGTGTTGCAGGGTGACGCTGCCGTTCGCTTTCCGGGCCCTGAGCTGGCGGAGCTGAGCGAACTGGCCACGGCCCAGGACAATTGGCTGAGTCGGCTGCTCAGCGGCTGGCAGCAGCTACAGGCTCCGCCGGTACCGCAGGACAGCAAGCCTGAAGCAGACAATCTGATCCTCGCCAGCAACGCGCTGACGAATGCCAGAGAGTGGTCTTTGAGTGACGCGGAAGAGGCGCTGGCGGCCCTCGCGGAACGCGTGAACCGCTATCGGGAAGGCATGGTCGAGTGGTAGCTGCGCTCCGGTAGGCGGGGACTCTGTGGTAAACTGCTGCCTTGCTACACAGAGGAACCGATATGCCTTCACCCTTTCTCGAGATCGTTGAGCTCGCCAATGGCAAGGTCGTCCTGCGACGTTCCGATGACGACGGGGAGCCGTTGGTCGTCATCGAGTTCTCGGCAGATGCCAAGGACTTTCTGAACGGCCATCACATTGATGTGGCCAAGGCGATGATCAGCGCCGGTATGCAACTGGCCGGACAGGTCGTGGAAGACGACGACTTCGTCCCGGAAGATCGCGTACTACATTGAATGCATCCCAGGCAGCCCTTCGGGCTGCCTGGGCCTGGTCAGGCAGCGCAGCTGGAATCCAACCGAACATTGAGGCTGCTGCAGTTGCCAGCAGCTGCGGCCCGGGTCAACATTGCGGACGCACGAGCGTCGCTGGCCAGCCAGCTCACCACGGTGTGACTTTTCCCTCCACTGAGTACCTTGCAGCATAGAGACAGGGCATCCATGCCCTGACGGCTGCGAATGATCAGAATGCGTCCGGAATCGAGGCCTGCAGACCGGAGCCAATGGAGGCTCACTTCGGAAGGTGGGTCGATCAGCGTAAGCCAGCCCGTGGCCGAGGAATGACTCAGTTCACGCAGTACGGGTGCCAACCACTGCAGGCACTGACGTGGCGGACCATTCAGTGCCATCTCGCTGTAGCCGCTTTCATGTAATGCGACAGCGGTACATTCCCTGCTTACCCGACGCGCCGGCGCTGACGTTCTTTCAGCGGAGATTACCGATGGCGCCATGCGCGCCCGTGAAGCCATCCAGGCGTTCTGAAACAGGCTCAACTGATCCAGTGTCTGCGAATTACGAGCATACTGCATGTTGTGCTCCTAGCGGCGAATGACGCCGACGCTCAAACCTTCGATGATGAGTTCCTGTTCCGACAGGTCGATTTCAATGGGGGCGAAGTCCGGGTTCTCGGCAATCAGCGAAACCTTTCGGCCCTGTTTGTGAAAGCGCTTGACCGTCACTTCGTCGCCGATGCGCGCCACGATGATCTGTCCGTTTCGCGCCTCGCTGGTGCGATGTACCGCGAGCAGGTCGCCATCGAGGATGCCGATATCCTTCATGCTCATTCCCTTGACCCGAAGCAGGTAGTCCGCCTTGGGTCTGAAGAATTCCGGATTGAGCCGGCAATGGTCTTCGATGTTTTCCAGCGCAAGGATCGGCGCGCCCGCAGCGACCTGTCCGATGATCGGAAGCTGGTCGTCGTTGGCCGCTTCGGTCTCGGGCAGACGAATACCGCGCGAGGCGCCGGGTATCATCTCTATCGCACCCTTGCGCGCCAGCGCCCGAAGGTGATCTTCGGCGGCATTGGGTGACTTGAAGCCGAGTTCCTTGGCAATATCCACTCGCGTAGGCGGATAGCCGTTGCTGTCCATGTACTCCTTGATGAAGGCCAGGATCTGTTGTTGCCGCGCCGTCAGTTTCTGCATGGAAGCGTACCTGTCTGTTTATACAGTAGCTGTGATTATATACAGTTCAGACCACTCGGCAAGTGCTTGTGACGGCTTCGCTGCGTTCGTCGTCGACACTGGAGAGCAACTGCAAACGAGGGCAGGTTGACGGGAAGTCGTTTGAAACGTATGTTTCAAACATCCGTTTTGCTCAGGAAGGCTTTTTATGGCCCAGTCAGATACTGTCGAGCGCATTCTCGACGCTGCCGAACAACTGTTTGCCGAGAAAGGCTTCGCTGAAACGTCCCTGCGACTCATCACCAGCAAGGCGGGGGTGAATCTGGCTGCGGTCAACTATCACTTCGGCTCGAAGAAAGCGCTCATTCAGGCGGTCTTCGTGCGCTTCCTCAACCCCTTCGTCAACAGTCTGGAGGCAGAGCTTGACCGCCAGCAGGCGGCCGGATCGACCGAGCCCGATATCGAGGAACTGCTCGAGATGCTCGTTCGTCAGGCGCTGCAGGTCAAACCTCGCAGTGGCAATGACCTGTCGATCTTCATGCGGTTGCTGGGTCTGGCTTTCAGCCAGAGCCAGGGGCATCTTCGCAAGTATCTCGGCGAAGTGTATGGCCGGGTTTTCCAGCGTTACATGAACCTGCTGTTGAAGGCAGCGCCGGCGATTCCTCCCAGCGAGCTTTTCTGGCGCGTTCATTTCATGCTCGGCAGCGCGGCGTTCACGATGTCCAGCATGAAGGCGCTACGGGCCATCGCCGAGTCAGAATTCGGCACGCACAACGGGGTCGATGAAGTGCTGCGCCTGATGGTGCCGTTTCTGGCGGCGGGCATGCGCGCCGAAGGTGGTCTGCATACGATCGCGGCCGCTGAAACGGGCGTGGCAGAAACCGCCTGACGCACTTAACTGCGGAGGCCTGATCCGTTATCGTGTGCACTTTCACCGGAGACGTGCATGCGACTCGACTGGATCCACATTTCGATCCCCCACCAACGCCTGACGGGCTTCGCCAATGGCGAGGCAGCTTGCGTTGTGGACGTGTCCACCGCTGTCAACGGCGTCGGTGAGCACGAGGGGAGTGGCTGCACGCCTCGCGGGCTTCACCGGGTCCGTGCCCGGATTGGCGAAGGTCTGCCGGTGCGTTCGGTGTTCATCGGGCGTCGTCCCACCGGTGAGGTCTGGAGCGAGGATCTGGTACGGCTGCATCCGCGTCGCGACTGGATTCTCACACGCATCCTCTGGCTCTGTGGCGAGCAGGTCGGTTTCAACCGCGGCGGCGCCGTGGATTCCCAGCGTCGCTTCATCTATCTGCATGGAACCGGTGACGACCAACCCATGGGGCAGCCGCTATCTCACGGCTGCATCCGGCTGCGCAACGACGACATGCTCGCGCTGTTCGAGCAGACCCCTGCGGGCTGCCCGGTTTATATAGACGAGACGCCGACCGATCCGGTGGACCGTCTGATCGAATTTACCTCGGAGACACAACCTTGATTCAGGGATCCCTGATGCTTGACGTGGCTGGTACCTGGCTAACGCCGGAAGACCGCCATCTGCTTCGCCAACCGCAGGTAGGCGGTATGATTCTGTTTGCACGCAATACCGAGTCTCCTGCACAAGTGCGCGAGCTGGTGCGAGCGATTCGCTCCGAGCGGCCGGACATGCTCATTGCCATCGATCAGGAGGGTGGCCGGGTGCAGCGGTTGCGTCGCGATGTCGTCCGGTTGCCGGCCTTGGGTCGTATCTGCTCCGAGGCGCCAGACAACGCCGAGGAGGTGGCCGAAGCAGCCGCCTGGCTGATGGCGACGGAAATGCTGGCTTGTGGTATCGATATCAGCTTCGCACCCGTGCTCGATCTGGATTACGGTCGCAGCGAGGTGATCGGCAATCGCTCGCTGAGCGGGGATGCCGACGAGCTCATTCGGCTGGGCAGGGCGTATATCGCCGGCCTGCACAGGGCGGGCATGGCCGCAACCGGCAAGCATTTTCCCGGGCACGGCTGGGCCGAGGCGGATTCGCACGTAGCGCTCCCGGTGGATGATCGCTCGGAAGAAGCGATTCGCGCCAGCGATCTGAAGCCTTTCGCCGCACTTGCCAGCGTGCTTGACGGGATCATGCCGGCGCATGTGATCTACCCCGCAATCGATAGCCTCCCCGCTGGATTCTCGATTGCCTGGCTGCAACGGATTCTTCGCGAGGAGCTCGGCTTTGACGGGGTCATCTTCAGCGATGATCTCACCATGGCGGGCGCGCATGCGGTAGGCGGCATGTCCGAGCGGGTTGACGCTGCAGTGCGCTCCGGCTGTGACATGTTGCTGGTTTGCAATGATCGTGGTGCGGCCGAGCAAGCGCTCGCGCATGCCCAGCGGATCGGCATACAGCCTGGAGCGCGCCTGCCCAGGATGCTGGCCCGTCGTAGTCCTGGAATTGACTACAAGCACGATCCCCAGTGGTCGCGCGCCATGACCTTGCTCAAGCACAACGGACTGATCGAAAGCCTGGCATGAACGACTTGATCGAAGCACTACCCACCGACGCCCTGCAGCTCGTGGGGGACGCCTGGATGTACCAGGTGTTTGCCATTATCTTCGCTTCCCTTGTGCTGGCATATGTGGGGAAGCTGATACTGGACCGTGTCGAGCGGCGCGCCCTTAGCAGCCGCTCAATCTGGGACGATGCGCTGGTGCTGGCGGCAAGACGCCCGCTCTGGGTGTTGATCTGGACGATGGGTCTGCTATGGGCGGGGCAGATTACCGCCGCGCAGATGGACGAGGATGTCGCTGGCGTTCTGGATTCGATGCAGCAGATCCTGTTGATCGTGCTGCTCGCCTGGTTCCTTCTTCGTCTTATGCTGCAGGTCGAAGAACGCCTGGTAGATCCGAACTATCGTACCAAGCCGCTCGATGAAACGACGGTCAGCGCGATAGGCAAGTTGCTGCGAATCTCGGTCATCCTTACGGCGGGTCTGGTGGTACTGCAGGCATTGGGCTACAGCGTATCGGGCGTGCTGGCGTTCGGCGGTATTGGGGGCATTGCGGTCGGCTTCGCGGCAAAGGATCTGTTGGCGAATTTCTTCGGCGGGTTGATGATCTACCTCGATCGTCCCTTTGCCGTAGGCGAGTGGGTGCGCTCACCCGACAAGGACATAGAAGGGACAGTCGAGCACATCGGCTGGCGATTGACCCGCATACGTACGTTCGACAAGCGGCCGCTCTACGTGCCGAACTCCATCTTCAACAACATCGTCGTGCAGAACCCCTCGCGGATGACGCACAGGCGCATCTATGAGCACATTGGCATCCGCTATGACGACATACAGCGCATGCAACCGATACTCGAAGCCGTGCGAGCGATGGTCGCCGAACATGCCGATATCGCACAGGACCAGACGCAGATGGTCTATTTCGACCGCTGCGCGCCGTCATCCGTGGATTTCTTCGTCTACTGCTTCACCGTGACCACCGTCTGGGCGGAGTACCACCGGATCAAGGAGGACGTATTGCTGAAGATCCTGGCGATCGTTGACGAGCAGGGTGCCGAGATAGCGTTCCCGACCTCGACGCTGCATGTACCGGACCCGGTACGCGTCGATAGCGCGAGGGACGGGTTTGGCGGGAGCCCCGCCCAGCGGGGGGAGCTGGCATGAACAGACGCGTAGCGATCATTGGCGGTACGGGCCTGAGCCGGCTGGACGACCTCCGCTTGACCGATGAAGTGTGCCTGAACAACCCGTTCGGCGAGCCCTCCTCGACAGTGCGCAAGGGGCTACTCTCCGGACGAGAGGTGCTGTTTCTGGCCCGGCACGGCGATCCGCACCGAATTCCGCCCCACAAGGTGAATTATCGGGCGAATCTGTGGGCATTGAAGGAGGCCGGCGCTGACGTCGTTCTATCGGTCAATGCGGTAGGCGGCATTCATCCGGCTATGGGTACCGGTCATTTGTGCGTGCCGGACCAGATCGTGGATTACACCTGGGGGCGTGATTCGACCTTCTTCGAAACCGATCTCGATTTCGTTACGCATATCGACTTCGGGCAGCCCTATGACGAATCGCTTCGCCAGACGCTGGTCGGCGTACTCGAACGATTGTCCATAGACCATAGCGCCCACGGCACCTATGGCGTCACGCAGGGGCCGCGTCTCGAAACAACGGCCGAGATCAGACGCATGGAGGCAGACGGCTGCGACATCGTCGGCATGACTGCGATGCCCGAAGCAGCGCTCGCCCGGGAGCTGGGTTTGCCCTACGTCTGTCTGGCGCTGGTAGTCAATCCGGCTGCAGGGAAAGCCGAAGGCGCGATCACCATGGCAGACATCGAAGCCGTGCTGAGCAGCGGAATGGAACAGATCCGGTCGGTGCTCAGAACGTTCGTTGCCGAAGTCTAGTCCGCACGCCACACACGTATCAGGACGCCCAGGCTGGGATGATCAAGGTAATGCGTTTCATCGAGACGCAACCTGCGGGTCTGGCGCAGCTTCTCGGTGACCAGCCTGCCGTCGGCTGTTCCCTGATTCAGCCAGAATGACACGTCCGCTTCCAGGCCCTGGTTCTGCTTGACTGAAACCAGCCCTTGCACGCGCGGCAAGGGGTCCACCCCGGCGTCCGGGGAGGAGGTGGCATCATCGTCGCTCACGGCAATCGGATTACCCAGTCCGAGCGGTTGCGTCCAGGCTGTGTGCAGGTGCAGGCGATAACCCTGGCGAGCCAATCGATCCATTTCATCACCCAGTTGGCGCCGAGTGACATCGATTGAGCGCACCTGGCTATTAGCCGTCTCACTCAGCACGATTGCACTGTCTGCCCAGTCCAGGTCGGCAGATTCGGCAGGCAGCAGGCGTGCCGACGGCTGACTGAAGAGCGCCACTTCGACGATGACATTCTCCGTGGACTGCGCCTGGACGACACTAGGCAGCAGGCTCAGGCAGAGCAGGGTGAAGCCGCCCAGTGAACGCAAAAAAGCGGGTCTCATCATTTTTTTCCTTGAACGTGAGTGGTCTGCGAAGCGCCCGTCTCGAGCCGGTCGATGAGTGCTTCGACGGTATTCAGTCGCAGGTCTGCGGCCCCCATGGGCGCATTGAAGCGGAACAGTGTCGCACCTTCAAGACGGTAACGGTTAGGCTGCTCCTGGATCAGCCGGACCAGCGTAAGCGGATCAACCTGGGTATCTGCGGCGAACTCCAGCCGGCCATGTTCCGGTCCGACATCGATCTTGGCGATGCCGAGCGGTTCGCAGCGCAGCTTGAGTGACGTGACGCGGAACAACGTCTTGACCGGTTGCGGCAACAGCCCGAAGCGGTCGATCATCTCGACCTGCAGATCCTTCAACGCCTCTTCATCGGCCGCGTTGGCGATGCGCTTGTAGAGTATCAATCGGGCATGGACGTCGGGCAGATAGTCATCCGGAATCAGCGCGGGCAGACGCAGATTGATGTCCGGACCGCCGCCGAGCGGTTGATCCAGCGACGGCTGCTGACCCTTGCGAATGGCTTTCACCGCCCGTTCGAGCATATCCATGTACAGCGTAAAGCCGATTGCCTGAATCTGTCCGCTCTGGCCTTCGCCGAGCAACTCGCCGGCGCCGCGAATCTCCAGATCATGCGTGGCGAGCGTGAATCCGGCACCGAGGTCCTGAGCCATGGCGATGGCCTCCAGACGTTTTTCCGCATCGCCAGTGATCTTCTTGCCCTGGGGGGTCAGCAGATAGGCGTAGGCCTGATGATGACTGCGGCCAACGCGGCCACGGAGCTGGTGCAGCTGGGCCAGGCCGAACTTGTCGGCGCGCTCGATGATGATGGTATTGGCGCTGGGCACGTCGATGCCGGTTTCGATGATGGTGGTGGTGACGAGCACGTTGAACCGGCGGTGATAGAAGTCGCGCATGACCTGCTCGAGCGCGCGCTCGGGCATCTGCCCGTGGCTGACGCCGATGCGAGCCTCGGGCACCAGCTCAGCGAGATCGGCCGCGCACTTCTCGATGGTCTCCACCTCGTTGTGCAGGTAGTAAACCTGCCCGCCGCGGAGCAGTTCGCGCAGCAGCGCTTCCTTGACCACGGGTGCCTGCTGCTGCATGACGAAGGTCTTGACCGACAACCGACGTGCCGGTGGCGTTGCGATTATCGACAGGTCGCGCATCCCGGACATGGACATGTTCAGCGTACGCGGGATCGGCGTCGCGGTCAGAGTGAGCACGTCGACCTCGCTGCGCAGCGCCTTGAGCCGCTCCTTCTGACGCACGCCGAAGCGGTGCTCCTCGTCGATGATGACCAGCCCCAGATCCTTGAACTGGATGTCATCCTGCAGCAACTTGTGCGTTCCGATCATGATGTCGACCTTGCCCTCGGCCAGCTCGGCCGCAGCGGCCTTCACCTCCTTGGCGGACTTGAATCGAGACATGACCTCCACCTTCACCGGCCAGTCGGCGAAGCGATCACGGAAGCTGTTGAAGTGCTGTTGGGCAAGCAGGGTGGTCGGCACCAGTACCGCGACCTGCTTTCCGCTATGCACGGCAAGGAAAGCTGCACGCATTGCCACTTCGGTCTTGCCGAATCCGACGTCGCCGCAGACCAGACGGTCCATCGGCTGGCTCCCGGTCATATCGTTGACCACCGCCTCGATGGCTGCCTGCTGATCTGCTGTCTCCTCGAAAGGGAAGGTGTCCGAAAAGGCCTGATAATCCCGCTCCGGATGCGCGAAGCTGAACCCTGTGCGCGCCGCGCGCCGGGCATACACGTCCAATAGTTCGGCCGCCACGTCGCGCACCTGCTCGGCCGCCTTGCGCTTGGCTTTCTGCCATTGCTCCGAGCCGAGCCGATGCAGCGGCGCGTTGTCGTCATCCGCTCCGGTGTAGCGCGCGATAAGATGCAGGTTGGACACCGGCACGTAGAGCGTGGCTTCCTCTGCATATTCGAGCTTCAGAAATTCTGCCTGCTGATCTTCCACGGTCAGGTTGACCAGGCCGCGATAGCGTCCGACGCCGTGATCGATGTGCACCACTGGCGCACCTTCGCGTAGCTCGGTGAGGTTACGAATCACCGCGTCGCCCAGATCCGTGGCCTTGCCGCGGCGACGGCGTTGCATGACTCGGCGGCCGAACAACTGGCTTTCGGCAATCAGCGCCAGGCGCGGCGTGTTCGACACCAGTCCGCGGTCGACCGGGGCAATGACAATGCCGGTCTCCTGGGTCGACTGGGTGAACTCGAGCCAGTTGTCGAAGGTGTCGGGCTTGAGACCGATGCGCGCGAGCAGATCAAGCATTGCCTCGCGCCGACCCGCCGACTCGGCGGCAAAAAGCACGCGGCCCCTGAATGACTGCAGAAACTGCTCGAGCTGTTCGAGCGGCTGCTCAAGTTTGTTGTCGACCGGTAGCTCCGGCGGTGCTTCACAGTCGAAGTTGAATCGTCCGGCACCTGGCTCCAGCTCGCCATCGTGGCAGATCACTCGGGGGTAGGGCTTGATCCGGGCGAAGCATTCCTCGACGGGAAGGAACAGCTCGGCAGGCGGCAGCAGCGGTCGCGTGGAGTCGATCCGCTGGTCTTCATAGCGGTTGCGCACGTCCTGCCAGAAGTGCTCGGCGCTGCCCTCGATGCCCGGCAGGCTGAACAGCATGGTGTTATCGGGCAGGTAATCGAACAGGCTTCCCTGTTCGTCGAAGAAGAGCGGCAGGTAGTACTCGATGCCGGGCGGGATCAGACCCTGCGTAATGTCCTGGTAGAGCGGTACCTTGCGATGGTCGATCTCGAAACGTTCGCGAAATCGCGCACGGAAGCCGGTCAGCGCCGACTTGTCGAGCGGAAACTCCCGCGCCGGCAGCAGGTGTATTCGCTCGACCTTGTCCACCGAGCGCTGGGTTTCGGGATCGAAGGTGCGCAGCGTTTCGATTTCATCATCGAACAGGTCGATGCGGTAGGGCAGTCGGCTACCCATCGGAAATAGATCCAGCAGAGCACCGCGCACAGCGTAGTCACCATGTTCGTACACTGTGTCGACGCAGCGGTAGCCGGCTGCGTCCAGATTGTTGCGCATGCGGTCGATGTCAAGCCGCTGGCCGATCTCGAGCATGAGCACAGCACCACCGAGAAACGGTCGCGGCGGAGTACGGTGGAGCAGGGTGGTCATTGCCACGACCAGGATGGCCTGGTCTATCTGCGGCAGATGATAGAGTGTCCGCAGGCGCTGGCTGATGATGTCCTGATGAGGCGAGAAACGATCGTAGGGCAGGGTTTCCCAGTCGGGGAAATTCAGCACCGGCAAGCTTGGCGCAAAGAACCTCAACTCCTGCTCGAGCTGGTCGGCCATCGCTGAATCGGGCGTCACGACCAGGCTCAGTCCGGCGTGCAGGCTGGCAGCCTCGGCTATCGCCAAGGCCCGTGCGGCCCCCTCCAGCTTGCCCCAGGCGGATTTGCCGCTGGCATTGAACTTAGGCACGGGTAGGGTCGTCTGATTGGCAGGCATGCTCTGGGGTCCATCGGAAAAGCGACTAGTGTAGCCTCCTCTGGCGGTATCTGCTCAAGCCAAGCGCTTTTTCGGGATGATTGCTTCAGATGGCATGCTGACAGCATAATATCGCCCCTTGATTCGACAAAGACCTGGAAGGAAACGCCGTGACTCAAGCCAATTTCGAACAGTGCCTGGAAGCCTGGACTGATCGTGAAGCAACTGCAGAAGCCATGATTCCCCTCATTGGCCGCCTGTACCGCGAACACAATGTGGTGACCTCGATCTATGGTCGTGGTCTGGTTAACCGGTCGGTGATCAGTCTGCTCAAGTCGCACCGTTTCGCTCGGCAGATCGATGACAACGAACTGTCAGTTCACGACACGTTCAAGGTCATCCAGCAGCTGCTGAACCTGGATCTGGGCCCGGCTTCCATCGACCTTGGCCGCCTGATCAACAAGTTCCGCGGTGAAGGCAACGACGATCTCGAAGGCTTCCTGCGCCGCGAGCTGGCAAGCGTCGTCGGCAAGAAGGGCGAGAAGCGCCAGGGTCGCGATGTCGTACTCTACGGCTTCGGTCGCATCGGTCGTCTGTTGGCACGTATTCTGGTCGAGAAGACGGGTTCCGGTGATGGCCTGCGACTGCGCGCCATCGTTGTGCGCAAGGGCGCCACGAACGATCTGGCCAAGCGCGCCAGCCTGCTGCGCCGCGACTCGGTGCACGGTTCGTTTCAGGGCACCATCACCATCGATGAAGAAACCAACACCCTGACAGCCAACGGCAACTGCATTCAGATTATCTACGCCAGTGACCCGACCAGCGTCGATTACACCCAGTGGGGCATCGAAGACGCAATCCTGGTGGACAACACCGGTGTATGGCGCGACGAAGCTGGTCTGTCCCAGCATCTGAAGTGTCCGGGCGTCGCCCAGGTAGTTCTGACTGCTCCGGGCAAGGGTGATCTGAAAAACATCGTTCACGGTATCAACCATGCAACGATCACCCCGGAAGACAAGATCATTTCGGCTGCGTCCTGTACCACCAATGCCATCGTGCCGGTTCTCAAGGCGATCAACGACAAGTACGGTATCGAGAACGGTCACGTCGAAACGGTCCATTCCTATACCAATGACCAGAACCTGATCGACAACTTCCACAAGGGCAATCGTCGCGGTCGCAGTGCTGCGCTGAACATGGTTATCACCGAGACGGGCGCCGCCAAGGCCGTTGCCAAGGCACTGCCCGAACTGGCCGGCAAACTGTCGGGCAATGCAATCCGCGTTCCTACGCCCAACGTGTCGATGGCCATCCTGAACCTGAACCTGAAGTCGTCCGCCAACCGCGACGAAGTCAACGATTATCTGCGCCACATGGCTCTGCACTCGGAGCTGCACAAGCAGATCGACTTCACCAATTCGCAGGAAGTGGTTTCCAGTGACTTTGTCGGCTCTCGCCATGCCGGCGTGGTCGATGCCGAAGCGACCATCTGTAACGACAACCGCGTGATTCTCTATGTCTGGTATGACAACGAGTTTGGTTACAGCTGCCAGGTCGTGCGCATCGTAGAAGATATGGCAAACGTCAACCCGCCGGCCTTCCCGGCCTGAGGTCAGACGATTCGAAAAGGGCGCTCAGGCGCCCTTTTTGCTGGGCCTCTCATTCAGCGCTGAGCAGCAGTCTGCGCAGCTTTCGGGAGATGCCTTTCTCCCCGAGCCAGAGACGGGCATAGGCGTGCGCAAACTCATCATCGTCCGAGCTGAACAGGTGTTCCCCGTTGCGCTCGAGCACGATGGCGGTGTCGGCCCGCAGTGTCAGGCTGTACCGATCGCCGGAGCGGATGTCGGGGATTTTCTCATGCAGTGCGTTCACCGCAGGCGCGAGCCGTTCCAGCTCCTGAGACGAGTGCTGGCGACGCAGAACCTTCCAGAACAGATCAATGGCGTCATCGCGATCAATATCGCGATGGTAGTAGGTATCCAGCCGGAAGGGGTGGGCTGCGATGTCCAGATCCGATGAAGACACCCCCTCCGGGGTGAACAGTGCCGCGCTGTATACGTCTACGAAGAAGTAACTGAGTACGCCAGACTGCCTCTTGATCAGTAGCACGTCCTCCGTTTGCACATACTGTGGAAAGCTGGCCTCGATCAACCGGGGATCTACCGCCAGCGCGTGACCTGTCCACAGTGTCAGTACCACCCACAGAAACGAAACTCTCATTGCAGCCTCTGAGCAACCCGGTTGGTTTAGTTATGGCCTGCGAAGCGGTAGCGGTCAACCTGACAGCGGTCTTGCTCGAAGGTGCAAAAAACCTGAAAAAACCAAGTGCTTGAGTAGCATTGGCCAGGCATGGTCTTTATACTTAGCGGGATTTTTGATGGGGGTTTGTGGTCGCCTTGCCCTGATTTCGTACCTGCTGCAGCGCCAGTTTCCGTCGGGGCACTTCGTGTCAGCGCCCGGCACCCGCCCTTTAAGATTCCAACCAGTGATTAGGCTAATCGTATGATAAAAATCAAACGGGGCTTGGATCTGCCAATCACCGGGTCACCCGAGCAGCGTATCGACGACGCACGTCAGGTACGCAGCGTAGCCGTAATCGGCTTTGACTACCACGGTATGAAACCGACCATGGAAGTTCAAGAAGGGGACCGGGTCAAGTTGGGCCAGATCCTGTTCAGTGATAAGAAAACGCCCGGAGTTGTCTATACCGCGCCAGCTGCTGGGGTGGTCAGTGCGATCAACCGTGGCGAAAGGCGGTTACTGCAGTCGGTTGTGATCGATGTAGAGGGCGATGACGCGGTAGTCTTCGAAAGTCATGATGCCTCCCGCCTGGAACAGCTTGGTGAGGACGTCATCCGTCAGCAGCTCATCCAATCCGGTCTCTGGACCTCTTTACGGACTCGTCCCTTCAGCAAGGTTCCGGCGGTAGACGCCAAGCCGAGCTCCATCTTCGTCACCGCTATCGATACCAACCCGCTCGCGGCGGATCCGGTCGTCGTCATCGCGCAGTACCGTAGCGAATTCCAGAATGGTCTGCGCGTGCTGGCCCGGATCGCGAAAGTCTGGGTGTGCAAGGCCGACGGAGCCAATGTTCCGGGCGACGAGATCGCCGGCGTACGTTCGGAAAGCTTCGCCGGGCCACATCCAGCCGGGCTGCCCGGTACGCACATTCATATGCTTGATCCGGTCAACGAGAACAAGCAGGTCTGGCATATCAACTATCAGGACGTGATTGCCGTAGGCAAGCTGTTCACCGACGGCAAGCTGTGGACCGAGCGTGTGGTGGCCCTTGGCGGTCCCCAGGTCGAGTCGCCACGTCTGCTGCGCACCCGGCTCGGTGCCAACCTCGATGAGCTGACTGCGGGCGAGCTGCGCGCGGGCAACAATCGGGTGATTTCCGGTTCGGTGTTCGGCGGCCGCCACGCCCGCGGGCCGGTCGCCTATCTGGGTCGTTATCATCAGCAGGTATCGGTATTGCTCGAGGGCACCGATCGGCAGATGATTCACTACCTGCGCCCGGGTGCCGACAAGCACTCGATCATGAATATCTTCATTTCCAAGTTCACGCCGGGCAAGCGCTTCGATCTGACCACCACCACCAATGGTAGCCCTCGGGCGATGGTGCCGGTCGGCAACTACGAAGCTGTCATGCCGCTGGATATCCTGCCTACTCAGCTTCTGCGCTATCTCATTGTCGGTGACACTGAACTGGCACAGAAACTTGGGGCGCTGGAGCTGGACGAAGAAGACCTGGCCCTGTGCAGCTACGTCTGCGCCGGGAAGTACGAATACGGTCCGATCCTGCGGGATAACCTCGACCGTATCGAGAAGGAGGGTTAATCATGGGTCTGCGTGCTTTTCTGGACAAGATTGAACACAACTTCGAAAAGGGCGGCAAACACGAAAAGTGGTATGCCCTGTACGAAGCTGTCGACACGTTTTTCTATCGCCCGGCCGATGTGACCCGTACCACCGCGCATGTTCGCGATGGGCTGGATCTCAAGCGGATGATGATCACCGTCTGGCTGTGTACCTTCCCTGCGATGTTCTTCGGGATGTACAACGTAGGCTTCCAGGCCAACACCATCTACGCTGAAACGCCAGAACTACTGGGGATGCAGGAAGGTTGGCAGATCGGTCTGATCGGTATGCTGGCCGGTTTCGACCCCGGTAGCCTGTGGGACAATATTCTCCACGGCGCAGCGTATTTTCTCCCCGTCTATCTTGTGACCTTCGTTGTCGGCGGGTTCTGGGAGGTGGTTTTTGCCTCGATCCGCAAGCATGAGGTCAACGAAGGCTTCTTCGTCACCTCCGTGCTCTTTGCGCTGATCCTGCCGCCTGATATTCCGCTGTGGCAGGTTGCGCTGGGTATCAGCTTCGGTGTGGTAATCGGCAAGGAAGTATTCGGTGGTACGGGCAAGAACTTCCTGAACCCGGCACTGACCGGCCGTGCGTTTCTGTTCTTCGCCTATCCGGCAGAGCTGTCCGGCGACGCGGTCTGGACCGCTGTAGACGGTTACGCCAGCGCCACTTCACTGAGCGCAGCTGCGATGGGCGGTATCGATGCGGTTGTTGCGCAGGGCATCATCTGGATCGACGCCTTCCTCGGCAACATCCATGGTTCGATCGGCGAAACGTCGACGCTGGCCATTCTGATCGGCGGCGCCGTCCTGCTGACCACCAAGATCGCGAGCTACCGGATTGTCTCCGGCGTCATGCTTGGCATGATCGGCCTGAGTCTGCTGTTCAACGTGATCGGCTCCGACAGCAACCCGATGTTTGGAGTGCCGTGGTACTGGCATCTGGTGATGGGCGGCTTTGCCTTCGGCATGATCTTTATGGCAACCGATCCCGTGTCTGCCTCGCTGACCAATCAGGGCAAGTGGATCTTCGGTGCGCTGATCGGTGTAATGGTGGTCCTCATTCGCGTCGTCAACCCAGCGTTCCCCGAGGGAATGATGCTGGCGATTCTGTTCGCCAACCTGTTTGCGCCTCTGATCGATCACTTCGTGATCCAGGCCAATATCAAACGGAGGCTTGCTCGCAATGTCCAGTAATAGAGAATCCGTCGGCCGCACGATCATCGTCGCGCTGTTGGTCTGTCTGGTGTGCTCCGTGGTGGTATCGGTGGCAGCCGTGTCGCTGAAGCCGGTCCAGGTGACCAACCAGCTTCTCGACAAGCAGCGCAATATCCTGCTCATCGCGGGGCTCCTCGAGGAAGGTCGCAGTGTCGAGGAACAGTTCGACCAGATCACTGCACGGCTGGTCGACCTTCGCACCGGTGAGTTCAGTGATGCCCAGGACCCGCTGACCTACGACCAGCAGGAAGCGGCCCGTGATCAGAACATGTCACGGGCGCTCGAAGCGCACGAGGATGTCGCCAGCATTCGTCGTCGAGAGCACTACGCGACTGTTTATATGGTGGAAAACGAAGAGGGTATCGAAACCATCATCCTACCGATTCACGGTTATGGACTGTGGTCCACGCTCTACGGCTTCATCGCCCTGGAGGGTGACATGAACACCATTCGCGGTCTCGGTTTCTACCAGCATGGCGAGACGCCCGGTCTCGGCGGCGAAGTGGACAATCCGCGGTGGCGTGAGCTGTGGAAAGGCAATCTGGTCTACACCGATGACGGCGAAGTCGGTGTGCAGATCGTCAAGGGTAGCGTGGATGGGAGCGATCCGCGCCGTCAGTACAAGGTCGACGGGTTGGCTGGCGCTACGCTGACCAGCCGCGGCGTGGAGCATCTGGTTCGCTTCTGGATGGGTGATACCGGTTTCCGCTCCTTCCTCGAAAACCTGAAAGCAGGGGAGGCATGACATGGCCAATGTAAGCGCTAAAGGGGTTCTGTTCGATCCTGTATTCAAGAACAACCCGATCACGTTGCAGATCCTGGGCATCTGTTCTGCTCTGGCCGTCACGACCAGTCTCAATGTGACCATGGTCATGTGTCTGGCACTGACGTCGGTGGTTGCGCTGTCCAACCTGTTCATCTCGGTCATCCGCCATCAGATTCCCAACTCGATTCGCATGATCGTGCAGATGGTGATCATCGCGTCGCTGGTGATCGTGGTGGATCAGTTGCTGAAAGCGTACGCGTTCGACATCAGCAAACAGCTGTCCGTGTTCGTCGGTCTGATCATCACCAACTGTATCGTGATGGGTCGAGCCGAAGCATTTGCCATGCAGAATCCTCCGCACCTGAGTTTTCTGGATGGTATCGGCAACGGTCTGGGCTACAGCTTCATCCTTATCGTCGTAGCGACCATTCGCGAGTTGCTCGGTGCCGGCAAGCTGTTCGGTTACAGCATCCTGCCGGTCGTCAATGAAGGTGGCTGGTATCAGCCGAACGGCTTGCTGCTGCTGCCACCCTCGGCGTTCTTCATCATCGGCCTGATCATCTGGGCGTTGCGTTCGTGGAAGACCGACCAGATCGAAGCCAAGGATTACATGATGGCTCCGCAGTCGCGTGCAGTTAAGGAGGCCATGTAAGCATGGAACACTATATAAGCCTTTTGATCAGGGCCGTTTTCGTTGAAAACATGGCGCTGGCGTTCTTCCTCGGGATGTGTACCTTCATCGCGATCTCCAAGAAGGTGCAGACTGCCATTGGTCTGGGTATTGCGGTTGTCGTGGTACTGACCATCACCACGCCCGCAAACAACCTGATCTATCAGTACCTGCTCAAGGATGGAGCGCTGGCCTGGGCCGGCTTGCCGGAGGTGGACCTGAGCTTCCTCGGCTTGCTGAGCTACATCGGCGTGATCGCTGCCATCGTGCAGATTCTCGAGATGCTTCTGGACAAGTATGTGCCGGCGCTGTACGCCGCTCTAGGGGTGTTCCTCCCGTTGATCACGGTGAACTGCGCGATTCTTGGTGCATCGCTGTTCATGGTCGAGCGCGACTATTCACTGGGCGAGAGCACCGTGTTCGGTTTCGGCGCGGGCCTTGGCTGGGCGCTGGCTATCGTTGCACTGGCGGGCATCCGCGAAAAGCTGAAGTACAGCGATGTCCCGGACGGCCTGCGCGGTCTCGGCATCACCTTCATCACCGTGGGACTCATGTCCCTGGGCTTCATGTCGTTCTCCGGCGTGCAACTGTAAAGGGAGTCTGACTGATGAATCTGGAAATCTATCTTGGCGTGGCGATGTTCACCGTCATCGTGCTGGCACTGGTTGCGGTGATCCTGATGGCGCGTGCCAAGCTGGTAAGCAGCGGCGATGTCAGCATCGAGATCAACCACGAGCGCACGATTACCGTCCCGGCCGGCGGAAAGCTGCTCAACACGCTGGCGGCAAACGGTATCTTTCTCTCGTCGGCATGTGGCGGCGGCGGAACCTGTGCGCAGTGCAAGTGTGTCGTTGAAAGTGGTGGCGGCGAGTTGTTGCCAACGGAAGAGTCGCATTTCACCAAGCGCGAGGCGAAGGAAGGCTGGCGCCTGTCCTGCCAGACGCCGGTCAAACAGGACATGCAGATCGAGGTGCCGGAAGAGGTATTCGGCGTCAAGAAGTGGGAATGTACTGTCGAGTCTAATCCGAACGTGGCGACCTTCATCAAGGAACTGACGCTGAAGTTGCCTGAAGGCGAAAGCGTCGATTTCCGGGCAGGTGGTTACGTGCAGCTGGAATGCCCGCCGCATACCGTCCACTACAAGGATTTCGACATACAGCCCGAATTCCGCGGCGACTGGGACAAGTTCGATCTGTGGAAGTATGTGTCGAAGGTCGACGAGACGGTCATCCGTGCCTACTCGATGGCCAATTATCCCGAAGAGCGCGGGCTGGTGAAATTCAACATACGTGTTGCTTCGCCACCGCCTGGGCGCGACGAGCTGCCACCCGGAAAGATGTCGTCCTGGGTATTCAGTCTGAAGCCTGGCGACAAGGTCACCGTGTACGGTCCCTTTGGTGAATTCTTCGCCAAGGACACCGATGCGGAGATGGTGTTCATCGGTGGCGGCGCGGGCATGGCGCCCATGCGCTCACATATCTTCGACCAGCTCAAGCGTCTGCAGTCCAAGCGCAAGATCTCCTTCTGGTACGGCGCTCGCTCGCTGCGCGAAGCGTTTTATGTGGAGGAGTACGACCAGCTTGCGGCCGACAACGATAACTTCGAATGGCACCTTGCGCTGTCCGATCCGTTGCCCGAAGACAACTGGACCGGCCCGACGGGGTTCATCCACAATGTTCTGCTCGAGAACTATCTGAAGGATCATCCCGCGCCGGAGGACTGTGAGTTCTATATGTGCGGTCCGCCGATGATGAATGCTTCGGTGATCAAGATGCTGCAGGATCTTGGCGTGGAACCGGAGAACATTCTTCTCGACGATTTCGGCGGCTAGAATGTTTCGATGCGTCACTCGGCCCGTTATCGCTGTTGCCCTGGCAGCAGCCCTAACGGGCTGTTTCCATTCTACCGAGCCTGTTCTGGAAATCGCCGGGTCGACCATGGGCAGCAGCTATTCGATCAAGTGGGTAGGGGTCGATGGCTCGCCTGAACCCCGTGCGCTGCAAACGTCGATCGAAGCCATGTTCGGTCAGTTCGACGAAGAGGTCTCCGGCTGGCGCGACGACTCTGATCTGGCACGGTTCAACGAAGCCCCGTCAGGTACCTGTCAGAAGGTCCCCGCATCGCTGGTCGAGCTGGTCAAGGCATCGGCCAGCCTGCACGAGCGTAGCGATGGAGCGTTCGATATCACCGTTGGCCCGCTGCTTGATCTGTGGGGCTTTCACGGGCCGATGGGCAGCGGCGGTTTGCCGGCCCGCGATGAGCTGGAGCGAGCCTTACAGCGTGTCGGGCAGCGCCATCTTCGGCTCGAAGACGGGCAGCTCTGCAAAAGCGCAGACGTGAGCGTCGATATCAGCGGGTTGGCTGCCGGTTACATGGTCGACGAAGTGGTGGAACACCTCGGATCCTACGGCATCACAAGTTATATGGTGGAAATCACCGGTGAGCTCAAGGCAGCGGGGCGCAAGCCAGGCGGTAGCCCATGGCGGATCGCGATTGAAGAGCCGCGCGACGATGATCGCATCGCCCAGGTCATTCTGCCTCTGGATGGTTACGGCGTCTCCACTTCCGGAGACTACCGCAACTATTTCGAGTATGAAGGCAAGCGGTACTCCCACACCTTCAACCCGCGCAGCGGCACGCCAATCATGCATGAGCTCGCTGCGGTCACCGTTCTGCATCCCTCGGCCATGGAAGCAGATGGTCTATCGACCATCCTTCACGTGCTTGGGCCGGATGAAGGGTGGACGTATGCGTTGGCGCACGACGTTGCTGCGCTGTTCGTAGTTCGCAAGGGGAGCGGCTTCATCTCTCGCGCTACCCCGAAATTCGAAGCCCTGCGCAAGGGCGAGGAGTAAATTATGGTATGGCTTCTGGCGTTTCTGTTGATGGCACTGGTCGTCGCCGGCATGGCCGTTGGCGTGATGATGGGGCGTAAGCCGATTGCCGGGTCATGCGGGGGTATCGGCATGCTGGGCCTCGACAAGAGCTGTTCGATCTGCGGCGGAAATCCGAACAAATGCGAAGAGAACGACAACGACTCTGCGCAGGGTGATGCCAAGCGCAAGGACCTGGCGTACGACGCGACCAAGGTCGACTAGCTCGCGTAGTGCCCATGTGAAAGCATCGCTGCAAGCGAGACGAGGAACTGACTGAATGGCCGTGTACAATTACGACGTAGTGGTGCTGGGCTCTGGCCCGGCAGGGGAAGGGGCTGCGATGAACGCCGCCAAGCATGGGCGTAAGGTGGCTGTAGTCGAAGCCAGCTCTGCCGTGGGTGGTCACGCTACACATCTGGGTACCATTCCTTCCAAGGCGCTGCGTTATGCGGTCAAGCAGATCATCAACTACAACACCAATCCGATGTTTCGCACCATCGGTGATCCGCGCTGGTTTCCCTTTCCGGAAGTACTGAGGAGCGCGGAAAAGGTTCTACACAAGCAGGTCGCATCACGCACCAGCTATTACGCTCGGAATCGGGTCGACGTGTTCTTCGGTCGCGGCAGTTTTGCCGACGAAAACACCATCGAAGTGGTTAGTCATTCCGGAGCGGTGGAGAAGCTGATCGGCAAGGAGATCATCATTGCCACCGGCTCTCGCCCCTATCGCCCGGCAGACGTCGATTTCAACCATCCGCGTATCTATGACAGCGACACCATCCTGCGGCTGAACCACACTCCACGGACGATGATCATCTACGGCGCGGGCGTGATCGGCTCCGAGTACGCGTCCATATTCTGTGGTCTTGGGGTCAAGGTTGATCTGATCAACAACCGTGATCGCCTGCTCAGCTTCCTCGACGACGAAATCTCCGACGCGCTGAGTTATCACCTGCGCAATAACGCGGTGTTGATTCGCCATAACGAGGAATATGAAAAAATCGAGGGCTCCGGGAACAGCGTGTTGCTACACCTGAAGTCGGGCAAGAAGGTCAAGGCTGATGCTCTGCTCTGGTGCAACGGCCGTACCGGTAACACCGATGGTTTGGGTCTGGAAAATGTGGGGCTCAAGGCCAACGGGCGCGGGCAGCTCACGGTCGACGAAAACTACCGGACCCCGGTGCCCAATATCTACGCCGTAGGTGATGTGATCGGCTGGCCGAGTCTGGCCAGCGCTGCGTTTGACCAGGGCCGGTCTGCCGCCGGGAATATCGTCAGCAACGACGCGTGGCGATTCGTCGACGATGTGCCAACGGGGATCTACACGATTCCGGAGATCAGCTCCCTGGGCAAGAACGAGCGGGAGTTGACAGAAGAGAGGGTGCCCTACGAAGTCGGCCAGGCTTTCTTCAAGAACATGGCGCGTGCTCAGATCAGCAACGAGCCTGTCGGGATGCTGAAGCTACTGTTTCACCGCGACACGCTGGAAGTGCTTGGCATCCATTGTTTTGGCGACCAGGCCTCGGAGATTGTGCATATCGGGCAGGCAATCATGAATCAGAAGGGCGAAGCGAACACGATGAAGTACTTCGTCAATACCACCTTCAATTACCCGACCATGGCAGAGGCCTATCGCGTCGCCGCCCTGGATGGACTGAACCGCTTGTTCTGAAGCTGTCGGCCCGGTGCTTCAGCCGCCGGGCCTGGCTTGTCATTCCGAAGTCAGCGTGCGCATGGCCAGGGTCGGAACGTCCGTGATCAGACTGTCTACCCCCATGTCGGCAAGCCGGCGCATCAGTGCCGGCTCGTTCACCGTCCAGACAGATACATGTAAACCGGCCTGCTGCGCCAGCTGTACGCGCTGAGCAGTGCACAACTTCCAGTTCAGAATCAGATAGTCGCAGCCATATCGCTTGGCGCTCTTGATGGGATCAAGAATGCCGTATTCTTCGACCAGACCGGTCGGGAGGCTAAGCCCCGCGTCGCGCGCGTATCGCAACAGGGTGCGGCTGCTGGAGGTGATCACGACACGTTGTTCCAGCCCGAATTGCGCCACCAGCTTGCCGATGGCCTGCAGTACTATCCGTGACTGCCCGGCCGAGCCGCTCTTCACCTCCAACTGGTAATGCTCAATTTCCGGGCAGGTCCTGAACAGTGTTTCCAGCGTTGGAATCGGGCAGGGCTCGGGCCACGGAGCCAACGCATGGCGTGCATCGATCTCGCTTAGTTGCGCGGCCGTGTGTTGGCTGACCTTGCCCCGAACGCCGGTCGTGCGCTTCAACGTCGGGTCGTGAATGACCATTAATTGCCTGTCCGACGATAAATGCAGATCCAGTTCTACTCGTCTTACACCTGCTTCGATGGAGCGTCTGAAGCTGGCCAGGGTGTTCTCTGGTGCTTCACCTCTGGCGCCGCGATGACCGTAAAGTAGCGTCATGGCGCCTCCGGCCTGTGTCGCTGGTGCTGGCGCACACTGTGTACAACGTGGTCGTGCTCGAGATACACACTGAATCCGGCATAGTCCCAGCGCTGGATTGGTGGTTCGCCCACGGGCTCGTGCCGCTGCGACGGTTCGCCGTGACGCTCGATCACGCGTTGCGCGCTCATGCCACGCTGGGGCAGCGAGTCGCCGCGGGAAGTGGCCTGCTCGCCGAGCGGAATGGTCAGCCTGTCGGCCTGCGCCACGCTCAACGGGAACATGACGACCAGTAGTGCGAACATGGAAAGTCTCATTCTGTTTGCCCTTGCGAACCGAGTTTGGCGGCACGGATGTCCTGTGCCTGTTTCTGCAGGATATGCCTGGCTAGCAATTGTCGTTGCTGGTCATCGAGGCCATCGAAGCTCACCGCGATGTTCCAGCCGGCACTGCCGCTCAGTGGTTTGCAGCGGATCACACAGGCCGTGACGGCCAGACCTAGCGGCGTCGGCTGAAGTACCATGCGCAGCGCTAGCCAGGTGCCGGGTTCGATTGCTTCGCTGCTGTCGAAGGCCATGCCCCCTTCGCTGAGGGTGACCTTCGTGGGGTTGCCGGATTCCTCCCCGAGTTGGAGTGAGACTGCCTTGCCGATAAGATCGATCCGCTTGTTGATGACCTTGAGGTAATTGGCCAGGGCCCGGTCGCGTTCGGCGATCTGCCTGAGCAGATGCTGCGATTCGTAGTCGAGCCGGTGGAGATCGCTGAGCAGTCCAAGGAGAGGGGAATGCTCGGCGAACTCGGCATCGACGTCGGGCCCTGGGACCCGACGATAATCCAGGACCAGGGTGTCCTGAATGCGGAAGAAGTCGCGCTTGTCGTCAGAAACATCGTCTGCTGTTTGCATGCCTGGAGCCGTTTACCGGAATCGAATTCAGTGTAACATGTGAGCCCGAACGGCCTGTGCTCGGGCCCACCCGTTTCTCTGGTGACTGGAATTTCATGTTCAGACCGCTGCCTTTCTTCATTGGCTTGCGTTACACGCGAGCCAAGCGACGCAATCACTTCATTTCTTTTATATCACTGATTTCCATGCTCGGCCTGACGCTGGGCGTGCTGGTGATGATTCTTGTGCTCTCCGTCATGAACGGCTTCGACCGCGAGCTTCGCACGCGCATCCTCGGCATGGTTCCGCACGCGACCATCAACGGGTATCAGCCCATCGATGACTGGCAGACCCTTGCAGATGCGCTTGTCGCGGACCCGCGGGTCGTGGCGGCTGCGCCGTTCGTTCAGTTGCAGGGCATGCTCACCCATGATGGCAGCGTTGCGCCTGTCCTGGTCAACGGCGTGATACCGCAGGCCGAAGCCGAGGTCTCGATCATCGAGGAGCATATGCAATCCGGCTCGCTCGACAACCTCGCCGACGGCGAATTCGGCATCATCATCGGGGAGCTCATCGCCCGACGTTTCGGTGTCGCCGAAGGCGACATGCTGACATTCGTGTTGCCGGAGGCGTCGGTTACGCCTGCGGGTGTCTTTCCGCGGCTGAAACGTTTCAGAGTAGCGGGCATATTCAAGGTGGGTGCCGAGCTCGATGGCTCGCTTGCGCTGATTCATGCAGGGGATGCGGCAAGGCTGACGCGCTGGAAGCCGGGCCAGGTACAGGGTATACGCATCAAGCTGGAAGACCTGTTCGAAGCGCCACGAGTCGCCTGGGATCTGGTGACACAGCTGCCTGGCGAGTACTACGCGCAGGACTGGACCCGCAGCCATGGCAATCTGTTTGCGGCCATCCGTATGGAAAAGACCATGATCGGCCTGCTCTTGCTGCTGATCGTGGCGGTCGCCGCGTTCAATATCATTTCCACACTGGTGATGGTGGTCACCGACAAGAAATCCGACATTGCGATTCTGCGTACGCTGGGCGCATCGCCGGGCACCATCATGGGTATCTTCATGGTGCAGGGGTCGGTCATCGGCGTGGTCGGGACTGTCGCGGGTTGCATACTCGGCGTGCTTGCTGCGCTGAACGTGTCGGCGTTGGTTGCCGGGCTGGAAAAGATGCTTGGCACGCAATTTCTGAGTTCCGATGTGTACTTCATAAGCTATCTGCCGTCGCAGCTGATCTGGAGCGATGTGGTGCTGATCTGCGCGGCAGGACTGGGCATGAGTTTTCTGGCGACGCTGTATCCGGCGTGGCGAGCGTCACGTACCGAGCCTGCGGAGGCCCTGCGTTATGACTGATGTGGTGTTGGAATGTCGCCAGCTGAGCAAGGAATACGCCATTGGTCCGCAGCGCCTGAAGGTTCTGGACGGAGTGAATCTGACCCTGCATCGTGGCGAGCGGGTAGCGATCGTGGGCAGTTCCGGTTCAGGCAAGACAACGCTTCTGAACATGCTTGGAGGGCTTGATACTCCCAGCGAGGGGGAAGTCTGGCTGGCAGGGCAGCAGATGTCCGCGCTCAAGGAATCCGAGCGGGGCAAGCTACGCAATACCGGGCTTGGGTTCGTGTATCAGTTCCATCACCTGCTGGCAGAATTCAGTGCGCTGGAAAATGTATCGATGCCGCTGTTGATAGGCGAGCGTCCGATCAGTGATGTACGCGCACGTGCCGAGGAGATGCTTGATCGGGTAGGGCTGGCAGCACGAACGGGGCACAAGCCGGCCGAGCTGTCTGGCGGCGAACGCCAGCGCGTGGCCATTGCTCGTGCGCTGATCAACCAGCCCGCCTGCGTGCTGCTTGACGAGCCTACCGGGAACCTTGATCAGCACACCGCGCGCAGTATTCAGCACTTGATGCTGGAGCTGAGCCAGAGTCTGAAGACGGCGTTCCTGGTGGTTACCCACGATCTTGCCCTGGCCGGACAAATGGACCGCGCGTTGACACTCAATGAAGGCCGGTTGCAGGAGAAGCAGATCGGCTGATCTTTTTGTCAGCTCTGGTGACGGCGTCGCATTTTGCGCCGTTGCCAGTTGCGGTAGACCCACAAACGCCAATACAACATCGTCGCGCTGTAGCCGATAAGTGCCGCGATAACCCCGATGAGCAGTGAACCCACCAGTAGCGGTTGCCAAAGGTGCTGAATTTCAGCGCTCAGCCAGGAAAGCGACAGTTCCATCGGCATGGTGCGCTCAGGCGCGCCAAGAAGAAGTGTTCCGATCTTGTATTCGATAAAGAAGATTGGAGGCATGGTCACGGGGTTGGTCAGCCATACCAACCCGACCGATATGGGGAGATTCGCCCGCGACGGCACCGCGATGGACGCCGAGACCAGCATCTGCATGGGAATCGGCAACAGCGCCACGAAAAGTCCAATAGCCACCGCCCGGGCCACGCTGTGGCGGTTCAGATGCCACAGGTTGGGATCATGCAGCATGGTGCCGAGAAAGCGCAGTGACTTGTTGGCTTTGATGCGCTCCGGATTGGGCATGTAACGTTTGAGTAGGCGGCGCGGCATCGCAAACCATTGGCTGCTGAACGGGTGCGATCAATTATGCATGGAATGTCAGACGGTAACTACCGCCTGACCAGCCAGTGGCGAACAGGATGTTTCCACGATGAGCCTGACCCTGAGTCTGGCAGCGCTGTTTGCCGGCCTCATCACTCCACTTTCATTTCCGACGCTGCCACCGCTGTGGGTGGTCGGACTGGCAATGGTCGCCGGATTCGCGGCGATGCTGCATCGGCTTGTGCGGCCGCTGGCCCTGTTCATGCTGGGATTGGTCTGGGCGTTGACTTATCACCATTGGATGCTGAGTGAGCGTCTGCCGGAGCACCTGGATAACAAGCGAGCGGCGTTCACCGGAACCGTTGCAGGGTTGCCCGAACCGACCGGCCTGGGTTGGCGATTTCTGATCAAGGATGCACGGCTGGTTGACACCGGCGAAGCGCTCCCGCTGATTCGCGCACATTGGTATTCCGGCGCGCCAGTCCAGCCCGGTGAACGCTGGCATTTCGACGGCAGCCTGAGACGGCCGCGCGGGATGTCTAATCCGGGTGGCTTCGACTATGAAGCCTGGCTCTATGCACAGGGCATCGGCGCGGTAGCCAGCGTCCGGGCCGCAGATCTCATGGAAGACGGCGGGTCCGGTCTTTCCGGGTGGCGCCGGCTGGTTCGGCACCGGCTTGGCGAAACGCTGTCGGAGCAGCCGGGCGCTGATCGCCTGATCGCGCTGGTGGTAGGCGATCGCAGCGTGCTGGATGATCGGGACTGGGACATTCTTCAGGCCACCGGTACCGGACATCTGATGGTGATATCCGGGCTGCACGTCGGCATGGTGGCCGCTGCGGTATTCGGGCTGGTGTCTGTCGTCGGCTGGCTGGGCGTGCTTCGCGTGCCTTGGCCGCAACAATGGCTGGCGGCGCCGCTGGCGCTGGCTGCAGCTGCGCTGTACGCAGGTCTCGCCGGTTTCGCCGTGCCCACCCAGCGCGCGCTGCTCATGGTCGCGTTGCTGCTCCTGGCTCGTCTGCGATATCGCCAGATCAATCCCTGGGTTTTCTGGCTCGCAGCGTTATGTGCTGTAGCCGCGTTGGCGCCTGCCGCCCCGCTGCGCGCCGGCTTCTGGCTTTCATTCGTTGCCGTCGGCCTGCTGTTGCTGGGGATGAGCGGTCGATTGGCGATACGCGGCCTCTGGTGGCGTTGGGGCCGCGCACAATGGGTCATCTTTGTCGGACTCTGGCCGTGGTTGTTGTTGTGGGGGATGCCGGGCAGCCTGACAGCACCCGTGGTGAATCTGGTGGCAATACCGTGGGTCAGTCTGCTGGTGGTGCCGGCCGCACTGCTGGGAACCGTGGCAGATTTGTACGCCGACTTCTCCTGGCTCCTTGTGATGGCGGCTCATGCGCTGAACGGCCTGTTTGCTCTGCTCACACTGGCGGCTTCCTGGCAAGGACCGGTCGGTCAGCCTTTTCCGGGCTGGGGCGCCTGGCTCGTCGGTGTGACAGGGGCGCTGATCCTCGTCAGTCCGCTTGCCGGCTTTCTGCGTGTTCCGGCGCTCGCCTGCCTGCTTGTACTGTTCGTTCCGCCCACGGCGCCTCCAGAGCCTGGTGGCTTTCGCGTCACGGTGCTTGATGTGGGGCAGGGGCTTTCAGTGCTGGTGCAGACTCGCTCGCATGTCCTGTTGTACGACACCGGTGCACGCCTGCGCAGCGGCTTCGATCTCGGCGAAGCGGTGGTATCGCCGGCCCTGCAGGAGCTGGGCGTGCGCCAGATTGATCTGCTGTTGCTCAGTCACGCCGATAATGATCATGCGGGCGGAGCTTCCGCTGTGATCGAACGATTTCCGACCCGTCGAGTGCTCTCTGGCCAGGCTTCCGAACTGGCTGCGTTGAATGCCCAACCCTGCGAGCCAGGAGAGAGCTGGAAGTGGGATGACGTGGAGTTTCGCATCGTGTACAGCGCCCAACCGCCGGCGCCCGCCAATGAACGATCCTGCGTACTGCACATCGCCAGCGAGCATGGCTCGGTATTGTTGCCGGGTGACCTGGGCGTCCGGGGTGAGTATCAGATGCTGGACGAGTCGCTGCAGTCCGAGCTACTGCTGGCTCCGCATCACGGTAGTCGTACCTCCTCTTCCTACGCCTTCATACGCGCAGTCTCCCCGCGCTGGGTAGTGTTCAGTTCTTCCTACCACAGTCCCTTCGGGCACCCACATCCGAAGGTTGTGGAACGTTACCGAGAATTGCATGCTGAACCGGTTTATACTGCGCGCTCCGGAGCGTTACAGTTCGATTTCGGTGCGGCTGATCCAGACGTTCTCAGCTGGCGGTGGCGGGATCAGATGCAACGTTTCTGGCACGAATAACAACGCTGTTTTCTCACAGGCGGCTGACGGACAAGCCGTATCCGGGCCTGTGTTGGAGTCACAATCTGTTTGGGGAGGGATCGCTTGTGTGGGAATTGATCAGTGCAGGTGGCTGGCTGATGCTGCCGATTCTGTTGTCGTCGGTCATCGCCGTTGCCATCATCATCGAACGTTTGTGGACCCTGCGCACAAGTCGCATCGCGCCTCCCAATCTGCTTGGCCAGGTATGGCGCTGGGTCAAGGATGGTCAGCTCGATGCGGTCAAGCTGAAGACGTTGCGAGCGGATTCTCCGCTGGGTGAGATTCTCGCCGCAGGACTGGCCAATGCCCGGCATGGTCGCGAGATCATGAAGGAGTGCATTCAGGAGGCAGCGAGCAAGGTGATCCATGAAATGGAGCGCTATCTGAATACGCTCGGCACCATCGCTGCGATTACTCCCTTGCTCGGTCTCCTGGGTACAGTGATCGGCATGATTGACGTATTCAGCGCGATCATGACTCAGGGTACCGGCAATACCGGCGTACTGGCGGGGGGTATCTCGAAGGCTCTGATCACCACCGCTGCAGGTCTTACCGTGGCCATACCGGCGCTGTTCTTTCACCGTTTCTTTGTTCGTCGTGTCGACGAGCTGGTGGTCAGCATGGAGCAGGAGGCAACGCGGCTGGTGGAAGTCATGCAGGGTAACCGCGATGTTGAGGGTGCCCCCCAGCCGGAGCCGGTGCCGCTACGCGCCGGTAACGGCCGTAAAGGGGCCTGACCGTGAACTTTCGCAGACAGAAGCTCGACGGAGTCGAGGTCAATCTCACGCCGCTGATCGATGTGGTCTTCCTGCTGCTGATCTTTTTCATGGTCTCAACGACATTTACCCGCGAGACGCAGCTCAAGATTGACCTGCCGCAAGCGAGTTCCGGCGAAGCGGTAGAGTCGACCGTGCCCCAGCAGATCGAGGTGACCATTTCTGCCAGCGGTGAGACGGCGATAAACGACAAGGTGCTGCTCGATCCAAGCCTGGATCGTTTGAAGACGGCACTCGAGCGAGAATCGGCCGGTGACACCAGCATGCCGGTAATCATTACGGCCGACGCGCAAACGCCCCACCAGTCCGTCATTACCGCCATGGACGCTGCTGGCCAGCTCGGGTTCGGCCGGTTGCGGCTGACCACCAGTCAGATGGAGGCGGGCGGCTCGCAGTGAGCGGTTCAGCACTTGAGCGATTCTTCCTTCGCGCGTGGTACGAGCGCCAGAGCTGGCTGGTGGTGCTGCGACCGGTGTCAGCCTTGTATGCGGCTCTGGCGACCCGTCGCAGGGCCCGCTACCTGTCCGGCCACGCTCGGCAATGGACGGCCCCAGTGCCAGTCATTGTGGTCGGAAATCTTACTCTCGGTGGCACCGGCAAGACGCCCATGTGTCTCTGGCTGATTGCCCATCTGCAAGCGCGCGGGCTTCGAGTCGGCGTGATCAGCCGTGGTTACGGTGCCGACCCGGGCGTCTTTCCGCGCTTCGTGACACCCTCGGATCTGCCTTCTCGCAGCGGCGACGAACCCTTGCTTATCGCCCGGCGTACCAGCGTGCCAGTGGTGATCGACCCGGATCGGCCGCGGGGATGTCGCGCACTGCTCGAGCAACACGAAGTCGACGTCATCATCAGTGACGACGGGTTGCAGCATTACCGACTCGCTCGAGCTGTAGAGATAGTCATGGTTGACCACGCCCGCGGGCTTGGCAACGGTCGTTGCTTGCCGGAGGGACCCCTTCGCGAGCCCGTGCAGCGCTTGAACAGCGTCGATCTGGTCGTACGTAACGGCGCGCCGGAAGAAACGGGTAACCAGTACGCAATGCGTCTGGCGCCGACCGCCTTGGTTAACATCCTGACCGGCGAGCGCAAGGCGCTCGATCGCTGGGACGACTCACGTGAAGTCGAGGCCGTTGCCGGCATCGGCAATCCCCAGCGTTTTTTCGATACATTGCAACAGCTGGGCTTCGTACCCAGAAAGCATGCCTTTGCGGACCATGCCCATTACAATGCAGACAGCTTTGCCAGTCTCGAGCGCGATCGTCCGGTCATCATGACCGAGAAGGACGCCGTCAAATGTGCCGGGCTGGCGCAGGACAACTGGTGGTATCTGAGTGTCGAGGCGGTCTTGAGCGACGAGTTTGCGCAGGGCCTCGATGCCTGTCTGCCCAAGACACCAATCTCCGGAGTACGTTAATGGACCCGAAATTGCTCGATATCCTTGCCTGTCCGCTATGCAAGGGGCCCCTGGTTCAGAATCAGGACAAGACCGAACTCTGGTGCCGTGCCGATGGTCTGGCGTACCCGATACGCGACGGCATTCCGGTGATGCTGGAAAGCGAAGCCCGCGCGCTCGATGCCGACGAGCGACTGGATCGCTGATATGTACCACGTCATCATTCCCGCCCGCTTCGCTTCTACGCGTTTGCCCGGCAAGCCATTGCAGGACATCGTCGGCAAACCGATGATTCAACACGTCTGGGAGCAGGCTCGCAGAAGTCAGGCTCTGAGTGTAACGGTCGCTACCGACGATCCGAGAATCGTCGAGGCCTGTCGTTCGTTTGGGGCGGATGTGGTGCTGACCAGTCCTGACCATCCTTCGGGTACCGACCGTCTGCAGGAGGTCGCGAGCCACCTGGGACTGTCTGACGACGCCTGTGTCGTGAACGTGCAAGGTGACGAGCCGTTGCTGCCGCCCGCTCTGATCGACCAGGTGGCGGGGAACCTGCAGGCCTCGAGCCTGGCGAGCATCGCCACGCTTTCCGAGCCGCTGGTGGACGTCGATTCGCTGTTCAACCCTAACGTGGTCAAGGTGGTCACCGATCGGGCCGGTTATGCGCTGTATTTCAGCCGCGCTCCAATGCCCTGGTGTCGGGACCAGTTTGCCGCAGGCCGCCCGGCTGAACTGCCCGCCGGCGTCATCTTCCAACGGCATATCGGGTTGTACGCCTATCGCGTGCGCTTTCTCCATGACTACGTGTCATGGCCGGTCAGTCCGCTGGAGCTGGTCGAGTCGCTGGAACAGTTGCGGGCGCTCTGGTACGGGCAACGTATTCACGTCGCTGAGGCCTGTGAAGTGCCGCCCGCCGGCGTCGATACCCTAGAGGACCTGAACCGCGTACGCGCGTTGCTGGCCGACGCATGAGCCGGTATCGCTGTATCCGCTGCTGGTGTGCGTCCGGTGCACCGGCTACCTCAAGGAGTCGCGCCCGATGACCGCGGTGCGCGACGCTGTCGATCTCAGCAACTACAACACCTTTGGCATACGCGAGCATGCTGATCATCTCATCGAGGTGGAGACGCTCAGCCAGCTGCTGGACGCACTGGCGCTGGCTGAGCGCAAGCGTTGGCCTGTCACTGTTCTGGGAGGCGGTAGCAACATCGTACTCGCCGGCCCGGTGCGGGGACTGACGATCTGCATGCGCAGTCGCGGCCGCCGGGTCCTGTCCCGGGCAGACGAATCGGTGCTGATCGAGGCCGCTGCCGGAGAAAATTGGCATAGGCTGACGATGTGGGCGCTCGATCACGGGTTGTCGGGCCTCGAAAACCTGTCACTGATCCCGGGCACCGTGGGCGCGTCGCCGGTGCAGAATATCGGTGCTTATGGCGTCGAATTGGCCGACCTGTTCGACAGTCTTGATGCGTACGATCGGGATACAGCTCAGGTACTGCGCTTCGACCGGCAGGCTTGCGAGTTTGCCTACCGGGACAGTGTTTTCAAACGGCACCCCGGGCGGTTCATCATTCTCTGTGTGAGGCTGCGGCTGCTTCGCACACCTCAGCTTCGCGTCGACTATGAGCCGCTTCGTACGGCCTGGCATGAGACGGGTCTGGCCCGTGCTGACGCTCGCGTCGTGGCGGAGCTTGTATGCCGTATCAGACGTGCCAAGCTTCCGGACCCGACGCGCATCGGCAATGCAGGTAGCTTCTTCAAGAATCCGGTAGTGGCGAGCGATGTCGCGCAGACATTGCTGGCTGCCAACCCTGCGATGCCCTGTTATCCGCAACAGACCGGTTCGGTGAAGCTTGCTGCTGGTTGGCTGATAGATCAGGCTGGGTGGCGGGGCCTGCGCCGCGGAGCAGTCGGCGTCAATCCTGATCAGGCGCTGGTTCTGGTCAATCATGGTGGTGCCAGAGGCGAGGAGGTGATGGCTCTGGCTGAAGACATTCGTGCGGATGTGGTCCGCCGTTTCGGCGTCGAACTTGAGATGGAGCCGCAGTTACTGGGCCTGCCCATTACACATTGATGTAAAGACATCTCGCAAAAAAAGGGATGCCGAAGCATCCCTTTTTTCATGGGCCCGCCTTATTGCTTGGGCTTCTGGTCCTCGTCCTCCTCCTTGTTCTCGAGCTGCTGCGCGAGAGCATGGGTATCGGGATGACCGGCCTGTCCTGTACCGTCCTCAGTCGATGACTCCTCTGCCTGCGCTTCGTTCTCGCGCTGCTGGTCCAGAACGTTGGTGTCGGGGTGACCTGCAACGCTGCTCGGTTCCGGTAGCGTATCAACCTTGACCTCTTCCTCGGACGGACTGTCGAGCTGTTGTTCGAGCACGTTCAGGTCCGGATGGCCCACATCGCCAGTGGCGTTGTGTACCGGCTGTTGTTCCGAAGGCTCGACAGGCGCATCAACGCTGTCGAACTGCTGGGCCAGCACGCTGGTATCCGGATGAGCATCATCACCGGTAGCGTTGGATGACGCTGGCGCTTCTGCCGTGTCCAGAGGCAGCGAGGTCTGTTCGCTGTCGGCAACGGCAGCCGCCTGTTGCTCTGCCATGCGCTTGGCTTCCTGCTGACGCCGACGGACTTCCCGCGGATCGTTATAGGCGCGACCGCTTTCAGTCAAAGCTGGCGCCGCTTCGGTTTTCACGGGCTCTTCCGGCTGAGCCTCCGGCGCCACGGCGTCGTTTCGAACAACTTCTGGTTCAACTGCTTTCGGCTCGCTTGCTGGCTCGGATTGAGGCTCGCTTGCAGCCGCGACCTGGGGGGCTGGCTGTTCAGGTTCGACAGCCAGTTCCGCGGCCTGACCGGCATCGCTGTCGAACGATTCGGCGCTGTGCTCGCTGGTCTGATCACGATGCGACTGGCTGAACGCTTCGACTGCGCTCTCGATAGTCTGCTCGGCTTGAGCAGCGTTCTGCTTGAGGCCTTCTTCAACCGGCGTCTGAACGTCGTTCGTTTCTTCGCTGGTTACCGGCTGGGGCTCGCTTGGGTCGACTTCTGCAGACACTGCGCCGAGACCGGCAGCTACGGCGGCGGTCGCTGCGACAGCGGCTTCGGCAGGCACTTGAGGTGCCTGGTCGGTGCTGGAGCCTTCATTCGACTGATCGGCGCCATTTGCCTCACCGGTAGCGGTAGCTTCATCCGGATTCGGGCGGCTGCGACGGTTGTTGCGGCGGCGCTGGCTATTGCGCGAGCGGCGCTTGGGGCGGTCGCCGTCGCTCTGATCGTCCTGCTGCTCGGAGCCAGCTTCCAGCGCTTCATCAACCTCGGGCTTGTCTTCCTGGCGCGGACGCCGCTCGGCTGGACCGCGTGGTTCGGTCGGCACGCCTGTATCGACAGGCTCTTCGGCGCGAGGAGTGCGTTCCGCTGCTTCCGGGCTGCGACGACGCCGACGAGTCGTTTCGGCCGGCTTGCTTTCAGGAGCCAGTTCGGCCTTGCGTTCGCCACGCTCAGTGCGTTCCGCGCGCTCCGGGCGTTCAGCGCGTTCTGGCCGCTCGGCGCGTTCCGGGCGTTCGCTGCGCTCTGCACGACCGGACTGCTTGCGCTCACCCTCGTTGCGCTCGGAGCGCTCGCCACGATCGTTACGCGAACGACGACGGCCATTGCGACGATCATCACCACCACGGTTGCTGTCGCGGCTCGGCTTGCGCTCGGTACGCGGCTCGACGGCGGCTTTTTCTTTCTCTGCTGCGGCCTCGGGCTCCGAGTTGCCGGCAAACAGGCTTACCAGCGACTTGATGATGCCCTTGAACAGGCCCGGCTGAGCTTCCTGAATGACCTGGGTGGCAGGGATCGGAGCAGGGGTGGGGGCAGGGCGGGCAGGGGCAATGCTCTTGACCGCCGCTTCCTGGCGAACGATGGCACGAGTCTGACTGACCTGCACCGGTTCCTCGGCCACTACGTCTGCCTTCATGGCGTAGCTGGTCTCGCCGGCTACGACCGACTCGTGATCGTCACGCAGACGCTGCACGTCGAAGTGGGGTGTTTCCATATGCTCGCTGGGCAGAATCACCAGGCGGACCTTGGTACGCTTCTCGGTGTTCGCCAACGCTTCGCGTTTTTCATTGAGCAGGAAAGTGGCGACGGCAATCGGCACATGCGCACGTACTTCCGCGGTGCGTTCCTTGAGCGCTTCCTCTTCGATCAGGCGCAAGACAGAAAGGGAGAGTGATTCCACATCGCGGATAGTGCCGCGACCGTTACAGCGCGGGCAAACGATGCCGCTGGTTTCGCCCAGCGAAGGACGGAGGCGCTGGCGCGACATTTCCAGCAGGCCGAAACGGGAAATGCGGCCGACCTGTACACGGGCACGATCCGCTTCCAGGCTTTCGCGAACGCGTTCTTCCACCGCACGCTGGTTCTTCGCCGGCGTCATGTCGATGAAATCGATGACGATCAGGCCGCCGATATCACGCAGGCGGAGTTGACGGGCGATCTCTTCTGCTGCTTCCAGGTTGGTCTGCAGTGCGGTTTCTTCGATGTCACCGCCCTTGGTCGCGCGAGCGGAGTTGATATCGATCGAAACGAGCGCTTCGGTGTGGTCGATGACGATCGACCCGCCGGAGGGCAGTTTCACTTCGCGTTCGAAGGCTGTCTCAATCTGGCTCTCAATTTGAAAGCGGTTGAACAGCGGAACGCTGTCTTCGTATAGCTTGACCTTGCTCGCGTACTGCGGCATGACCTGGCTGATGAAGTTGAGCGCTTCTTCCTTGACCGTTTCGCTGTCGATCAGCACTTCGCCGATGTCCTGGCGCAGGTAGTCGCGGATGGCGCGGATGATGACGTTGCTTTCCTGGTAGATCAGGAACGGGCCCTTGCGCTCGGCAGAAGCCGACTTGATGGCTTCCCACAGTTGCAGCAGGTAATCGAGGTCCCACTGCAATTCCTCGGCGCTGCGGCCCAGACCCGCGGTGCGAACGATCATGCCCATGTCAGCAGGGATGTTCAGGCTGTTCAGCGCTTCGCGCAGCTCATTGCGCTCTTCACCCTCGATGCGACGGGAAATACCGCCTGCGCGGGGGTTGTTGGGCATGAGCACCAGATAGCGGCCGGCCAGACTGATGAAGGTGGTGAGGGCAGCGCCCTTGTTGCCGCGCTCTTCCTTGTCGACCTGGACAATGACTTCCTGGCCTTCTCTGAGCACTTCCTTGATATTGACGCGACCTTCCGGCTGCTTGGAGAAGTATTCTCTGGAGATTTCCTTCAGGGGGAGGAAGCCGTGACGCTCGGAGCCGAAGTCGACGAAAGCCGCTTCGAGACTGGGCTCGACACGGGTGATACGGCCCATGTAGATGTTGGCCTTCTTCTGTTCCCGTGCTCCGGATTCGATATCCAGATCGTACAGGCGCTGGCCATCTACCAGGGCGACGCGCAACTCTTCGGGTTGAGTTGCGTTGATCAGCATTCTTTTCATGAAGTACCGTTGTGTTCAGTGCCAACCGGAACGACACATAACGGCACCCGTGACTCATCTGCCAGGTGTCAGGTGTGTTTCTGCTTGGGCCAACCTTGCCCTTGTTCAGAGTTCATATCGTTGCCAAGGGCAGCGACAGTTCGATCTGTATACGGCGAGTACAGAGAAACGTATCTTCGAACCTTCTTCACTACCAGCTATGCACTGCCATACTGCGCTGAAGGGCGTGGGCATCCACAGTGTGGAAAACACCAGAACGCCTCATTCGCCTTCTCTGGCTCTGGCCCGCGGAGGAGGAAGGTTCTAGGGAGGAATCAGCCGGACTTGGACGGGGACACGTTAAGAGGCAAGTGTCTACGCTCGTCACATGATCCTGAAGCTGTGCATCTCCACCTAAACACTTACCCATCTGAATCGGGTGCCGCTCATCGTATTCCAGCGAGCGGGTTGAATATCCTGCCTGCCACATGGCAGACAGCGTATCGAGCAAGGCTTGCCGGCTTCTTCTCTTCGCCTGGCCAGGCCTCTGACTCGGTATTTCTGGGGAGGTGGACAAGTCTCGTCGAGACTGATATCCCCGGCTGCAATACAGGCAGCTCGCCGGACTATATCAGCATTTTTTAAGTGCTTCAATTAGCTCAAAAAATGTATGATGCGCCGATGACAGAGCCCTCCGCTAATATCACCGCATCCGTGCAGACCGATCTGATCGATGAAGGTCACGCCGGTCAGCGCATCGACAACTATCTGATCACTCGTCTCAAGGGTGCGCCGAAGACGCTGGTCTATCGCATTCTGCGAAAAGGCGAGGTTCGCGTGAACAAGGGCCGGATCAAGCCTGACTACCGGCTCAAGGTCGGAGATGTCATCCGCATCCCGCCGGTGCGCTTGCCCACGCCCGAGGAGCCGGTACTGGTGGGGCAGGGCATTCTGCAGGCGCTGCAGGACAACATCCTTTATGAGGACAAGGCGCTGATCGTCATCAACAAGCCTGCGGGACTGGCGGTCCATGGGGGCAGCGGTGTCAATTTTGGAGTGATCGAGGCGATGCGACAGCTGCGTCCCGAGTGCGATCAGATGGAGCTGGTGCATCGATTGGATCGAGACACGTCCGGCTGCCTGATGATTGCCAAGAAACGCAGCATGCTGCGCCACCTGCATGCCGCGCTCCGCGGCGATGGCGTAACCAAGTGCTACATGGCGCTGGTAAGTGGCCGGTGGCCTGCCACGACAAAGCGGGTTCATGCTCCGCTTCAGAAGAACAATCTCCGCTCTGGCGAGCGAATGGTTGAGGTCAACGCCGAGGGCAAAGAGTCGCTGACCGAGTTCAAGGTCATCCAGCGTTTTGGTGATACCGCCACGCTGGTGGAGGCACGTCCGATCACGGGCAGAACGCATCAGATCCGTGTCCACGCTCGCCATGCGGGCCACCCGATTGCCGGTGACCCGAAGTACGGCGACGATACCTTTACTCAAATGATTCGAGAAATGGGCGGCAAGCGCATGTTTCTGCATGCATTTTCCCTATCGGTTGAGCTCGCAGACGGTTCGCTTATGGCTGTGCAGGCGCAGCCTGGCCCGGTGTGGGATCGCACGCTGGCCAGGCTAGAGTCGCATGGCTGAACTGAAGGCGTTGATATTCGACTGGGATGGAACGCTTTCCGACTCGGTGCCCAGGATCGTCCAGGCCATGCATGCCGCCGCCGATCTGATCGGATTGCCGCGCTGCACTGATCGTGCGGTCATGGATATCGTCGGGCTTGGCTTGCCAGAAGCGATTGCGGTGCTGTATCCGGACATCACGCAGGCGTTGGCAGATACGTTGCGCAGCGCGTATAGCGGCTGCTACATCCAGCTCGAGGAGACACCGTCTCCGCTGTTTCCGGGGGTTATTGATGCTCTCGAAGCGTTCAAAGGTACGGGCGTAAAGCTGGCGGTCGCGACCGGCAAAAGCCGTCGGGGGCTACAGCGGGTGCTGGCTGCTCACGATCTTGAAGGTTTTTTCGACTCTACGCGCTGCGCAGATGAAACCGCCAGCAAGCCGGACCCTCTGATGTTGCGTCTGATTCTGTCGGAAGTGGGTGTGGAACCGGCTCAGGCGATGATGCTGGGCGACAGCGAGTTCGACCTGCGCATGGCGCTCGCCGCTGCCGTACGGCCGGTGGCCGTCAGTTACGGCGCACAGCCGCGCGAGCATCTCTTGCGCTGGAAACCGGAGCGATGTATTGATGATTTCGAGGAATTTCATGGCTGGGTCATGCCGCAATTGCGCGGCCAGCCTGTGACAGAGGCGTAACGATGCAATCGGATCGGTGGACAGAAGGTGAGATGGTGTCGCGAGAGGATGAGGTGAAAGGCGTCGAGGATCGAAAGGCCTGGTCGCTGCTGGAAAAGACTCTGATGGCGTCGGTACAGGAGCAGCGACGCTCCCGTCGCTGGGGTATCTTCTTCAAGATATTGACGTTCGCCTATCTTTTCGCGGCAGTCATGCTGTTCTCACCCTTTGGGAGCATGGACGACAGCAAGGCTGTCGGCGAGCCGCACACGGCGGTAATCGAGGTTCGCGGGACGATCGCAGACCTTCAGGAGGCATCGGCCGACAACCTGGTGACCAGTCTGCGTCGCGCTTTCGAGGACGAAAACACCCGTGGTGTTGTGCTGCGCATCAACAGTCCTGGCGGCAGCCCGGTGCAGTCCGGCTACGTTTATGATGAGATCAAGCGTCTGCGGGCGAAGCATCCCGACATCAAGGTATATGCAGTCATCGCCGATATTGGTGCTTCCGGCGCTTACTATATCGCTGCAGCGGCAGACGAGATCTACGCGGACAAGGCCAGTCTGGTGGGCTCCATCGGAGTGACTGCCGCCGGCTTCGGCTTTGTCGAAATGCTCGACAAGCTGGGTGTCGAGCGCCGCACCTATGCCTCCGGCGAGCACAAGACCTTCCTTGATCCCTTCCAGCCAGAAAAGCCCGAGGAGCGCCAGTTCTGGCAGACGGTGCTGGACACTACGCACCGCCAGTTCATCGAACAGGTCAAAGCGGGCCGGGGTGACAGGCTGAAAGACCATCCGGATCTGTTCAGCGGTCTGGTCTGGTCTGGCGAGCAGGCCGTCGATCTCGGACTGGTCGATGGGCTGGCGAGCACATCGACTGTCGCGCGGGACATCATCGGTGCAGAGGAGACGGTCGACTATACCCATCGGGAATCGCCTTTCCAGCGTTTCACCCGTCAGCTCGGTACCAGTATGGGAAATGCCATTGCGACCCATCTTGGACTGACCGCAACGCCGGGTTTGCGCTGAGCATCAGGGCAGGTATACGCCTTCATTGGCCAGCATGTCGCACAGCCTGATCATCGGTAGCCCGATCAGGCTGTTGGGGTCCTCTCCCTGCAGCGAGGAAAACAGACTGATTCCCAGACCCTCGACCCTGAAGCTACCGGCGCAGTCGTAGGGCTTTTCTGCTGACAGATAGCGCTCGATGGCTTCGTCACTCAATTGGCGGAACTGGACGTGGAAGTGCTCTACGGTCGTCTGCATCCGACCGGTTTCGCTGTTCAATAGACAAAGCGATGTCGAGAAGGTGATCCGCTGCCCGCTGGAGCGTTGCAGCTGCCGCGTGGCGGCGGCATGGTCCCCGGGCTTGCTCACGGGTTCGCCGTCGAGCAGCGCTACCTGATCGGACGCGATGATCAGATGAGTCGGAAATCGGTCGATCACGGCTAGCGCCTTGTCTTTCGCCAGGCGCAGCGTGAGTTCTTCGGCGCTTTCGCCTTCCTGAGTCGCTTCTTCCACGTCCGGGCTGCAGTGCTCGAAAGGGATGCCGAGCTGCTTGAGCAGATCCCGACGGTAGGGTGAACCGGAAGCCAGAACCAGGCGCGCCATCGCTTTTCCTTTATGTGGGGTTGGTCGTAGTCGCAGAACGCATTCTATAGTGTTTGGCCCTGTACGGAGCCTGTCGAAATAGTGAGCAAATAGTTTTGACAGGCGCCCTGTCGATCCCTAGAATTGCGCGCTTATGTCTGGACCCATACCTGCACACATAGAACCACGTCGACTCGTCGACCGCGAAATCGTCCTGAAAGGGGCTGTAAGCGCGGCGAAGATGTCGCGGTTGAATGCGCTTCTCGCCGTTCCGGCTGATGATGTCGACGTCGAACTCGAGTTCGCTCGCGACGAGCAGCGCATCCCGATGATGCGAGGTCATTACCAGGTCGAAGCAACCCTGATTTGTCAGCGTTGTCTCGAGCCGGTCGTGATCCCGCTCGACAGCCGCTGCGAGGTGGGGTTCGTGGAAAGCGACGAGGCTGCACGCACGCTGCCGCGTCAGTATGAACCGGTTATTCTGGATGATGAATCGCTCGATCTGATCGCTCTGATCGAAGATGAACTGCTGTTGGCATTGCCTGCGGTTCCCATGCATCCGAAAGGAACGTGCCAGCATCCGCCTGGTTTTCAGTCTGATGCCGAGCAGCCGGAGGAGGAGGCAAGCAAGCCCAACCCCTTCAGTGTGCTGGCCAAGTTAAAACGCGATACCTGAGCTTAGGAGCTTAAAGTCATGGCTGTACAGCAGAACAAAAAGTCCCGTTCCGCACGCGACATGCGTCGTTCGCACGATGCACTGTCCGCACCGGCGCTGTCCGTGGACAAGTCCACCGGCGAAACCCACCTGCGTCATCACGTATCGCCGGATGGTTTCTACCGCGGTCGTCAGGTGATCAACAAGGACAACGACGAATAAGTCTTGTCGACGTCAGTCCGTCTTGCGATTGATGTGATGGGCGGGGACTTCGGTCCCCGTTGCATTCTCCCCGCCGTTGCCCGCAGTCTCGCGACTCACCCCGGGCTTGAGGTTGTTCTGGTTGGCTCCGCCGAGTCGATGCATGAACAATCGACTCTCTGTCCGCTTCCGGAGAAGAGAGTGCGCTGGATCTCAGCCAGCGAAGTAATCCACGCCGATGATTCTCCCGCCAGTGTCCTCCGTCACAAGCGCGATGCCTCCATGCGCCTGGCTATCGAGCAAGTGCGTGACGGCCACGCGGACGGCTGTCTGAGCGCTGGCAATACGGGTGCTTTGATGGTCCTGGCACGCTCTATTCTTGGCACTCTGGAAGGCGTGGAGCGACCGGCGATCATGGCGTCCTTGCCTGTGTCGGGCAGGGCCTGCCACGTGCTGGATATGGGGGCCAATGTCGATTGCACGGCCATGCAGTTGTTCGAGTTTGCCGTCATGGCTTCCGAAACCGTCCGCGAGACCAGCGGTCTGGCGCGGCCCCGTATCGGTCTGCTGAACATCGGTAGGGAAGTGCACAAGGGCAGCAGGATGGTCCGCGAGGTATCCGACATGCTCAGGCGCAGCCCCGAGCTGAACTATGTCGGCCATATTGAAGGCGATGGTCTGTTTCGTGATGAAGCGGATGTCGTGGTGTGTGACGGATTCGTCGGTAATGTGGTGCTCAAGGCCAGCGAGGGTCTGGCGCTGTATCTTCAAAGCGAGCTCAGGCAGGCTCTCGCGGCCAACCGCTTGCTCAGGCTGATGTCTCCGGTCTTGCGCAGCGCACTGAAACCCTTCGGTGAACGCCATGATCCGACTCGCTACAACGGCGCAAGCCTCCTTGGTCTCAACGGTGTTGTGGTCAAGAGTCACGGCGCCGCGAACCAGTTTGCCTTCGAGATAGCGATTGAGCGGGCTATGCTCGCCTGCAGGGCCGGGCTTCCCACGCGCATCGCCAGCAAGCTCGCCCAGTGCCGGGCACACTTGTGACCCCACACTGTGGTGGAACATCAAACCAGCACACTGGTGGGCTGTCCCAACCTTAGATACTCAACAACGATCAATAAAGAGGAAGCGCATGACCCCATCCCTCGCTTTCGTATTCCCGGGCCAGGGCTCTCAGTCCCTCGGCATGCTGGCCGATCTGGCTGCGATGCATTCATGTGTCGGTGACACATTCCAGGAAGCCTCCGATGCGCTCGGCTACGACCTGTGGGCGCTTTGCCAGAACGGCCCCGAATCCGAGCTGAACCGCACCGACCGTACCCAGCCCGCCATCCTTGCCGCCTCCATTGCGTTGTGGCGGGTGTGGTGCGAGCAATCAGCAGTGCGTCCTGCCTATGTCGCGGGTCATAGCCTGGGTGAATACTCGGCGCTAGTGGTGGCTGAGGTCATCGCCTTTGCCGATGCGGTGCGGCTGGTCGAGCGACGCGGGCAGCTGATGCAGCAGGCAGTTCCAGAGGGACAGGGCGCCATGGCGGCGATTCTCGGGCTGGATGATCAGCAGATCGTGGACGTATGCGCGCAGGCAGCTCAAGGCGAAGTGGTCAGCGCCGTCAACTACAATGCGCCGGGCCAGGTGGTCATCGCGGGCAAGGTGTCTGCAGTAGAGCGGGCTATTGAAGGTTGCAAGGCTGCCGGCGCCAAGCGTGCGATTGCGTTGCCCGTCAGCGTACCGTCCCACTGTGCCCTCATGCAGCCAGCCGCTGAGCAACTGGCCAGGGATCTGGCGGAACTCACCTGGCACGAGCCGTCCATCACATTGGTCCAGAACGTGAACGCTGCGCCGGCAGACGATCTGGCCGCTCTGCGCACGTTGCTGGTCGAGCAGCTCTACAGTCCGGTACGCTGGGTTCAGAGCGTAGCCTTCATGGCCGGCCAGGGCGTGACGGATATTGTCGAATGCGGGCCAGGCAAGGTCCTGTCGGGTCTGAACAAGCGCTGTGACAAGACGCTCGGCACTTACAGTCTTGAGAGCGCCGAGGGCTTTGCTGCAGCGCGTGATCGTTTTGCGGAAGGAGTCTGATATGAGTCTTGAAGGTAAGGTCGCGCTGGTCACCGGCGCAAGCCGCGGCATTGGACAGGCCATCGCCCATGCGTTGGCCGCCCAGGGTGCGGTGGTTGTGGGTACCGCCACGAGTGATGGCGGTGCCGAAGCGATCGGTGCGAAGCTTCGAGAGGCCGGATTCAAGGGCGCCGGGATGAAGCTGGACGTGCGCGACCCGCAGTCAATCAGCAGCGTGCTGGAGCGTATCGGCAGCGAGTTTGGTGCGCCTGCCATCCTGGTCAACAATGCCGGCATTACGGCAGACAACCTGTTGATGCGCATGAAGGACGAAGAGTGGGACGACGTCATCGCGACCAATCTCGGTTCGGTCTACCGTTTGTCCAAGGCTGTTTTGCGAGGCATGACCAAGGCCCGTTGGGGGCGTATCATCAACATCAGTTCGGTGGTCGCTGGAATGGGTAACGCCGGTCAGTCGAATTACGCTGCGGCCAAGGCTGGCATGGAGGGCTTCACTCGAGCACTGGCTCGTGAAGTGGGATCCAGATCGATTACTGTGAACTCGGTCGCGCCCGGTTTCATTGACACGGACATGACGCGTGCGCTGAACGATAATCAGCGGCAGTCGATGCTCGATCAGATTCCCTTGGGACGGTTGGGCCAGGCAGAAGAGATAGCGGGCGTGGTCTCCTTTCTGGCCAGCGATGCTGCAGGCTATGTCACTGGAGCGACTGTACCGGTGAATGGCGGTATGTTCATGAATTGAATAGGTGGTCACACCCGTCTTGCGCGACTATGCTCTGGCTTGCGCAGACAGTTGAAGCTGGTCGAGGCGAACTGCCTGGCCATCACACGTAGATGCTTTTCGCGCTTGCTTAAGCGCAAATCGTTTCTATAAACTACCCGCAGTCCGGCTTCTCGGAACTGCAAACAGGAGTGAGAACACAGGTATGAGTACCATCGAAGAACGCGTCAAGAAAATCGTTGCCGAGCAGCTCGGCGTCAAAGAAGAAGAAGTGACCAACAGCGCTTCTTTTGTTGAAGATCTTGGCGCTGACTCCCTCGACACCGTCGAGCTGGTGATGGCTCTCGAAGAAGAGTTCGAGACCGAGATTCCGGATGAAGAGGCCGAGAAGATCACCACTGTCCAGGAAGCCATCGATTACGTGAATTCTCACCAGAAGTAATCGCGTCGCCTGACAGACCAGAAAAGCCGCAGCCGAAACACTGCGGCTTTTTTGTGTCTGCGGCACATAATGTTTCACTGAGTTGCTGCGGTTCGTATTTATACGGACAATAGCGCGATTTGCAGCGGTCTGGTTCCGCTGGCGATCCCCCTTATAGGTCAATGAAGGAGTCTCCTGTGTCGCGCAGACGCGTCGTGGTAACTGGGCTTGGAATGCTGTCACCGTTGGGCAACAACGTGAGCAGCAGCTGGCAGGCAGCGCTGGCAGGGCAGAGCGGGATCGGCCCGATCGAACACATGGACGTCAGCGCCTTCGGGACGCGTTTCGGCGGATCGATCCGGGACTTTGACATAGAGCCGTACATGACGGCGAAAGAAGCGCGCAAGCTTGATCTGTTCATTCAGTACGGTATCGCTGCCTGTATGCAGGCGATCGAGGATTCCGGACTGCAGGTGACCGATGAGAATCGCGATCGTATCGGCGTCTCCATGGGGTCCGGCATTGGCGGTCTGACCAATATCGAGAAAAATCATGAGCTGCTGTTGGCCAGCGGTCCGCGCAAGATATCGCCGTTCTTCGTGCCGGGCTCGATCATCAATATGGTCGCCGGCTATCTGTCTATCCAGTACGGCCTTCAGGGGCCGAATTACGCGTTGACCACAGCCTGCACCACCGGCACCCACAGCATAGGGATGGCTGCCCGGAACATAGCGTACGGCGAGGCCGACGTGATGATTGCCGGTGGCTCTGAAATGGCTACCAGTACTCTGGGTCTGGGTGGTTTCAGCGCGGCACGTGCGCTATCTACCCGTAACGACGCACCACAGCAGGCCAGCCGTCCGTGGGATCGGGACCGCGACGGTTTCGTCCTCTCGGACGGGTCCGGCGCGCTTGTTCTGGAAGAATACGAGCAGGCGAAAGCCCGGGGCGCGACTATCTATGCCGAGCTTATCGGCTTCGGTATGAGCGGTGACGCCTATCATATGACCGCACCGCCGGAAGATGGGCGTGGTGGCGCGCAGTGCATGCGCAACGCGCTGAAGGATGCTGGAGTCCAGCCCGAGTCAGTCGGGTATATCAACGCTCACGGCACCTCGACCATGGCTGGAGATCTGGCCGAGACGCGCGCGGTGAAGTCGGTATTTGGCGATCATGCTCAACAGTTGGCCATCAGTTCGACCAAATCGATGACGGGTCACCTGCTGGGCGCAGCCGGCGCTGTCGAAGCTATCTTCAGTATCCTCGCCCTGCGCGATCAGGTCGCTCCGCCCACCATCAATCTGGATAATCCGGACGAAGGATGTGACCTGAACTATGTCGCGCACACGGCCCAGCCGCGAGCGCTGGAGGTCGTCGTATCCAATTCCTTCGGCTTCGGCGGTACCAACGGCAGCCTGGTGTTCAAGCGCCTTGGCTGACCCGGCGCTCCGTGCACACTGACCCCCAGGCACTGTGCCTGGTCAATGGCGTTCCGGCAGACCTGCTGCCGGCAGACGACCGCGGTCTGGCCTATGGTGACGGGCTTTTCGAAACCGTCCTGGTCGCTTCGGGCCGGGCTACGCTGCTTGACCGGCACCTCGGGCGACTGCAGCGCGGTGCCGAACGGTTGAAGCTGGATCTCGACATCCCGTTGATCGGTCGGGAGATCACCGAAGTCGCAGGGCAACTGGGCAGCGGCGTATTGAAGCTTACGGTCACGCGTGGGTCGGGGCCGCGTGGTTACCGCCCGCCGCCGAGCCCGGTTCCGCTGCGGATCATTCAGACTGGCCCGACGCCGGATGGCGTGGCTGCGCAGCGCGACGGCGTACGCTTGTTTGCCTGCGAGACGCGACTGGCGCAGCAACCCCTCCTGGCAGGCATCAAACATCTCAATCGCCTGGAACAGGTACTTGCCCGAGCGGAATGGCAGGACGGGTATCATGCCGAAGGACTGATGTGCGACACGGCAGGAAACCTTGTCGAAGGGACCATGAGCAACATTTTCCTGAGGATGGCTCAGCAGTGGGTGACGCCTGATCTGTCGGTGTGCGGCATTGCAGGCGTAATGCGCGAATACCTGATTCAGGCGCTGCATGATGCCGGCGAGACCGTGACGATCCGCCATGTCGCGATGGACGAGTTGCAGCGGTGCACGGAACTGTTCTGTTGCAACAGCGTCATCGGAGTCTGGCCGGTCGTCGCCGTTGGGGCAGAGCAGTGGGCCGTGGGCGCCGCAACGCGAAAGGCTCAGAATTTAGCGGCGCAAGCCCTGGGATAGGACATTTGTGAAAAAAATAGCCATAACTATTGTGCTGCTGGCCATATTGGTTGTTCTGGCGGCCATCGGCGGTTATCTGATGCTGTCCTCGGCATTGAATCAATCGCTTCGTCTCGATGCTCCGGAAACGCTCGATGTCACCCCGGGCAGCACGCCGGCGAGGGTGCTGGCTTCGCTGGAACAGCGCGATGTACTGTCCCGCTCGCAGTGGATCCGCCGATACTGGCAGTGGACGACTCCTGACGTGGTGCTGCAGGTTGGTGAATACCCACTGGAGCCGGGCATGACCGCTTTCGACCTGCTTGCGCTGCTGCAGCGGGGCGCTGTGCTCCAGCGCAGCGTGACGCTGGTCGAGGGTTGGACCTTCAAGCAGTTTCGCATGGCGTTGTCGCGGGCCGAGCGTCTGCAGCAGACATTTGCTGATGATATACCTGCAGAGCAGCTGATGGCGGAGCTGGGCCTCGGCGATCTTCATCCGGAAGGGCAGTTCTTCCCAGATACCTACCTGTACACGCTGGGCATGAGCGACCGCGACCTGCTGCTTCGCGCGCATCAACGTATGCAGGAGGTGTTGGCTGCCGAATGGGAGCAGCGTCAGGACGACCTGCCTATCGAGAGTGCCTATGAGGCGCTCATTCTCGCTTCGATTATCGAACGCGAGACGGGCGTACCCCACGAGCGCGACGAAATCGCCGGGGTGTTCGTGCGCCGCCTGCGCCAGGGCATGCGCCTGCAAACCGATCCGACGGTCATCTATGGGATGGGTGATCAGTACCAGGGGCGAATCGGCAGAGCCAATCTGCGGGAAGCCACTCCCTACAATACCTACATGATCGACGGTCTGCCGCCAACACCCATAGCCATGCCGGGTCGGGAAGCGATCCATGCCGCGCTGAACCCCGCCGACGGTTCCAGCCTGTACTTCGTGGCGCGCGGCGATGGCTCGCACGTTTTTTCCGATACGCTCGAAGAGCATAACGCGGCCGTCCGACACTATCAGATCGAGCAACGCGCCAAGGATTATCGATCCAGTCCGGCGCCCACTCTGCCGGTCGACGGAGGCAAGCCATGACCGGCATGTTCATCACTTTCGAAGGGCCCGAAGGCGCCGGCAAATCGACCAATCTGACGATATTTGCCGAAGCGTTGGCCCGCGCCGGCTGTCCGGCGCTGCTGACCCGCGAGCCTGGCGGCACACCGGTTGCGGAGCAGATCCGTGGGGTATTGCTTGCCGACCATGAGGAGCCCGTGAACCCCGATGCCGAGCTGCTGCTGGTGTTTGCCGCGCGAGCGCAGCATTTGCACGCGCTGATCCGGCCGGCTCTGGAGGAGGGTAGGGTCGTCATCAGCGACCGGTTCACGGATGCTACTTACGCGTATCAGGGGGGCGGGCGCGGCATCGACCCGCTGCGGATCGCCGCCCTGGAGGAGTGGGTCCAGGGCTCGTTGCGTCCAGACCTGGTGGTCGTGTTCGACGTTCCGGTGGAAGTGGGCCTGGAACGCGCCCGCGCACGCAACGCGCTGGACCGGTTCGAGCGGGAGCCGACCGCGTTCTTCGAGTCGGTTAGGGGTACCTATCTGTCACGCGCTGCAGCAGATCCGACGCGTTATCGGGTGATCGACGCCAGCGGCGAACTCCCCGAGGTACTCGAACGCATGCAACCGATTATCGACGAAGTGCTGGAGCGCTGGCGTGCTTGAGCAGGCGCGGGCTCCGTGCCCCTGGCATCAGCCAGTCTGGACAGCTCTGGTCGAGCAGACGCGACATGCCCATGCGTATCTGTTCGGAGGGCCGCCCGGCATTGGCAAGCGGCAATTTGCTCAAGCGTTCGCCGCGTTCCTGCTCTGCAATGAGCCTGCACACGGCATGGCCTGCGGACGCTGCAGGAGTTGTCTGTTGCGCCAGGCCGGGAGTCACCCCGACGTATGCACGGTTGCGCCCGAGGAAGAAGGCAAGGCGATCCGCGTTGATGCCGTGCGCCAGCTGGGTGACTTCATCTCGCAAACGGCGCAACAGGGTGGTCGCAAGGTGGTGGTTCTGTACCCGGCCGAAGCGATGAATCAGAACGCTGCCAATGCGCTGCTCAAATCACTCGAAGAGCCAACTGCGGAAACCTATCTGCTTTTGGTGAGCGATCAGCCAAGCCGCCTGCTGGCGACCATCCGCAGTCGGTGTCTGGTTCAGTCTCTGGGCATGCCGTCACGGTCTGCAGCGTTGGAGTGGCTGGGGCAAGCGCTGCCGGAGCTGGCTGTGGATCAGCGCGAGGCGCTTTTCGTCATGGCAGGCGGCGCTCCGCTCCGCGCAGCCGATCTGGCAGCGATGGACGCCCTGCGCATGCGCTCGGAGGTGGTCGATGGCATCAAGGCGCTTCTCAAGTCCCAGGCGGGCGCCTCGCAGCTGGCCGAGCGATGGTCGAAAATCCCGCTGGAACTGGTCGCGGACTGGTTTCATAGCTGGACACTCGACCTGCTCCGGCTGTCGACCGGTGCTGCAGAAACTGCTGTCAATGCCGATATGGATAAGGTGCTCGGCTACATGGCGCAGCGCCTCGATGGCGCTGCACTGATGCAATGGCAGGCCTGGCTTCTGGAACACCGAGGCATGATTCTGGGGAAGGCGAACCTGAACCGAGTCCTGTTGCTCGAATCATTACTGTTACAGTGGAAACAATTGGTGGAAAGGCGTTAACCTCGACATCAGCCCGACCCCACAAGGATCTGACGATACATGAGCAACCCGACTGCGCCGGGGCCACGCAATGGCATCCTGTCGTTGACCATCAAGGACAAGTCTGTGCTGTATGCCGCCTACATGCCTTTCGTGAAGCATGGCGGCCTGTTCATCCCGACGAACAAGAGCTACCGTCCCGGTGACGAAGTGTTCATGCTGCTCAATCTGATGGACGAGCCCGAGAAGATTCCGGTTGCCGGCAAGGTGATCTGGGTGACACCGAAAGGCGCGCAGGGCAACCGCGCGGCAGGAATCGGCGTGCAATTCAGCGACCAGGACAACACCGCACGCAGCAAGATTGAAACCTACCTGGCCGGGGCGCTCAAGTCCGATCGGCCTACCCACACGATGTAAACATGCTCGTCGACTCGCACTGCCATCTTGATCGGCTCGATCTGAACGTTCACGCAGGTTCGCTGGACGCTGCCCTGGATGCGGCTCGCGCACAAGGGGTGGGCAAGTTCCTGTGCATCGGCGTCGACGCCGCCAACGCGCCGGTCGTCAAGGCGCTGGCGGACAAGTACGCGGATGTCTATTGCAGTGTCGGCATTCACCCACTGGACCTCGACGCGAATGCGTCGACGAGCCTGGAGTGGCTGATCGAGGCACTCGACCATCCGCGTGTGGTGGCTATCGGGGAAACTGGCCTGGATTATCACTACGAGCCGGACATGGCGCCGCAACAGCGTGAATCCTTTCGCTGCCATCTGCAGGCAGCCAGGCAAACTCGCAAGCCGGTGATCATTCATACCCGCGCTGCACGCAGCGACACCCTTGATCTGCTGCGCGAAGCCGATCTACCCCAGGCCGGGGTGTTGCACTGTTTTACCGAAGACTGGGAAATGGCCAGTGCTGCGCTTGATCTGGGGTACTACATATCCCTGTCAGGCATCGTCACCTTTCGCAACGCCGACGCGCTCCGTGACGTGGCCCGCAAGGTTCCGGCGAACAAGCTGCTGGTGGAGACCGATTCGCCCTATCTGGCGCCGGTGCCGCATCGCGGAAAACCGAACGAACCGCAATATGTGCGGGACGTGGCGCAATTCCTCGCAGACCTGCGCGGTGTGAGCCTGGAGACGCTTGCCGAGTCGACCACCGAGAACTTCCATCGCCTGTTTCCGCTGGCTGCCGATTAGGGCGCAAAAAAAACCCGAATTCTGGGGGACGAATTCGGGTCAAGACCATTAGGAGTGTTGCGTCAGACGGGGGTTGCAGACCCATCTGGTCAGGACGCGGAACTTGGGGGAGACACCGCGTCCTGATGAACTGAGTATCGTCCATGCGGCTCAGCTTTCCAGTCGATTAACCACCGTTTATAAACTGATTTGGAATACGTCAGCGATCCGCTTATCGTGATGCGCGTTAATTGCCCAGATCGCCTATCGCGTGATCCAGGCAAGCAAGCGCACGGTCGAGCGCGTCCTGCGTCGTGTAGAAGTGAGGGGACCACCTGATGCCCCCGCCGCGCTGAGCGCACACCACCCCCTGATGTCTGAGGGATTCGAACAGGTGGCGCTGATCAACGCCCTCGACTGCGAAGGTGACGATACCCGAGCGTCGGTCTGCATCCACCGGGCTGAGAATCGCGATCTTCGGGCGGGAGCCCAGTGCGTCGACAAGGTAGCTCACTCGTTCCTGCAGCGCTGTCCAGACGTTTTCCATTCCGGTGTCCAGCAGCAACTGCAGACTCGCCGATAGCGCATGCTGGGCCAGCGTGTTCGGGCTGCCTGCTTCAAATCGTCGAGCGCTGTTCGCCGGTTGCCAATCGAGGCGGTCGTAGTTGCCCATGTCTTCAACCATGTGCCAACCATACTGTGTCAATTTCAACTGATCACGGACCTCGCGGCGGCAGTAGAAGACACCCAAGCCCTCGGGGCCCAGCAGCCATTTGTGTCCGTCTGCCATGGCGAAATCACAATCGAGCGCCTGCACATCAAAGGGCAGGGCGCCCAGAGACTGGATCGCATCCACGCAGAACAGGGTTTCGCGCGACCGGCAGGCTAGCCCGAGCCTGCGCAGATCCAGGCGGATCCCACTGGCGTATTGCACCGAGCTGATGGTCAGCAGCCGTGTCCGCTCATTCATTGCCGCAATGAGCGAGCCTTCGGGGTCTGGCCCCTTCAGATTGACCGTGACCAGCTTCACGCCCTGGGCAGCTAGCGCTTCCCACGGAATGCGGTTGGAGGGAAATTCCTCATCGCTCGTCAGCACCTCGTCGCCTGGCTGCCAGTCCAGGCCGGCAGCGACGAACGACAGTGCCTCGGAGGTGTTCTTTACCAGTGCAATGTCGGTTTTCGAAGGGGCGTTCAACAATGTTTGCAGCTGGCCACGCAGTGTCAGTTCCAGCCGGCTCCAGCGTGGGTAGTCGCGGGCGCCCTGCGTGTTGTTTTCCAGCGCAAAAGCGCAAACCGCTTCGCTGGCACGACGTGGCCAGGGCGCGACGGCTGCGTGATTCAGATAGCAGATGTCCGGATCGATTGGAAATTCGACGCTCCAGAGAGGGTGCTCGTACATGGCCGACTCCTGAAAAATATGTGCCAGCCTAGGCGATCAGCGCGTGAACGGCAAAGCTGAAGGCACGACCGAAGTGAACCTGGCGGTCAACTTGCAACCAGGCGTGTGCATCTGGTCATAAAGTTGGCATAATAACCGCCATTGCGACTCGGATTTTCAGGAACAACAATGCAGAAAGAATCACGTAAAGTCCGCGAGTTCAGACGCCGCGAGCAGGAAATTCTCGATACCGCGCTGCGCCTGTTTCTGGAGCAGGGCGAAGACAGCGTCACTGTCGAGATGATTGCCGACGAGGTCGGCATCGGCAAGGGCACGATCTACAAGCACTTCAAGTCCAAGGCAGAAATCTATCTACGCCTGATGCTCGACTACGAGCGCGATCTCGCGGCGCTTCTGCACTCGGAAACCATCGAGCGCGATGAAGAAGCGCTCTCACGCGAGTACTTCGCGTTCCGCATGAGTGATCCGGACCGGTATCGCCTGTTCGATCGGCTCGAAGAGAAGGTGGTAAAGACCAACCAGCTGCCTGAGCTGGTCGACGAGCTGCATCACATTCGTGCATCCAACTTCAATCATCTGACCGGTGTCATCCAGGAGCGGATAGACGAGGGCAAGCTGGAGAACGTGCCGGCGTATTTTCATTACTGCGCAGCCTGGGCCCTGGTGCATGGCGCCATGGCCATGTATCACTCGCCATTCTGGCGTGAGGTGATCGAGGACAAGGAAGGTTACATGCAGTTTCTCATGGACATCGGCGTGCGCATGGGGAACCGCTCCAAGCGCAAGAAGGATGGCGATGGGGCGAGCAGAACCGCCTAGGTCTTTTTGAAACCGCGACTCCACGCTGAGGTCTGACAGGCATCGACGTCCCGGAGTCTGACCTTGCGCACTGTCATCGCTGTTTCATTAGTACTGCTTTCATTCGCATCGGCCGCGGCACTTGCTCGCGAGTATCGCTATACCGATGCCCACCTGCACTACGTCGATTTCTTTCAGAACAGCGAAGGCATGCAGCCTTTGCTGGAGCAGATGAACGACAACCGTATCGATCACGTCATGATCACTGGTGTCGGAGTGGCGAAGAAGTGGCATGAGAACGAACCGCGCCGGCCGCGCTACTACGCTGGTGACGACGCTGGCGCATACTGGTTTTCCGCTACCGATGCCATCCTCGCTCAGGCATTGCTGAAGTTGCCTGAGGATCAGCGCAAGCGTTTCCATCCATTCATCACCGGCTTCAATCCCAACGACAAGAACTCCGACGAACATATCCGCCGCACCATCGAGATGTTCCCGGACCTCTGGGAGGGTATCGGCGAAGTGTTTACCCGACACGATGACCTGACTGCGTTGACCCACGGCGATGTGCCGCGCGCCAACAGCGAGGCAATGACCCGCGTGTATTACCTGGCCGCGGAGTACGACCTGCCGGTCATGGTGCATAGCAATGTCACATCCAAGCGTGAGCGCGAACCACTGTATCTGCATGAGATGGAAGAGCCGTTGCGGGTCCACCCGAATGTACGTTTCATCTGGGCGCACGCGGGAACCAGCGCCGAAATCCACCGCCGCCAGGACCGTCTAGAGTTCTTGCATGACATGCTCGAACGGATGCTGGCGACGTACCCGAATCTGTATATCGACCTGTCCTGGAGCATGCTCGATACCTATCTGTTGGATGAAGAGGGTAGTGCAGACGAAAAGTGGGTACGGCTGGTCGAGCGGTTCCCCGACCGATTCATGATCGGATCCGACGTGGTAGGGCGCTTCAACAATCTTGGCAAGCACATGATGCGCTTCGATGCGTTTCTTGACGAGCTGGAGGAAGAGGTGGCGCGGAAGGTGGCGAAGGACAATTTCCTGGCCCTGCTGCCGAAGCGGCCAGCTCGGTCGAAGGCGGAATGAAAACCGGGCCCGCAGTGGGGCCCGGGTCAGGTGTCACTCTATCCGTAGCGGCGGAGCGGCCCAGTAGGCGCAGCGATGGTAGGTCGCAAAGTCTGCCGCGCCGGTGCTCGCCGCTTCAGGCACGTCGAGAACCATGTAGCGGCCTGCAGCGGCCTGGGGCCAGGTAGCTGCTACACCGTCGGCGGTGTTCGGATCCCCGTTGCGAGCGAAACTGGTCCAGTAGTCGACCATTGTCTCGGCCAGGCGGTCCACATCGGCTTCATCGCCGGTGTAGCGATCGCGCATCACCTGCTCTGGGTAAAGAACGTAGGGAATCTCGCCAGCGTGCGTTGCGCCCAGCGGGAAACTGACCGCGACCGGGTTCACCAGGGTCCAGGGAGCGTTTTCGTCGCGGAACCAGTACTTGAACGTGTTCATGTCTCTGCCGGCGAAAGTGGCCGCCTGGGCGCTGCTGTTGCAGGCGAACATGAAGTCTGTCCATATTGCAGAGAGCGCCTCTGAATACTGGGCACTGCTTTGGCTGTAGAACCCGAGGTAGTCGCTTGCGATCTGGTCGTCGTTGTAGGGCACAACAGCCTGGTACGGGGCGAAGAATTCGGCGACCCTGTTGCGGTACTCTGCTTCGCCCTGCGCTTCCAGCGACTCCCCACCCAGCTCGTCCAGCGCGACGAACAGCGTGCCTTCATTCTGGTTGCTGCCGATCATGACGTCGAGAGTGGTATTGAAGTCGCCTTCGGCAAGTGACTGATAGATCGACTTGGGGAGCAGATCGGTCGCCGGGTCGACGGTCGGAATGCTCTGCGAGCCCTGGGCTGCGAGCAGCTGACTGACCGAAGCGCTGCGCAAGCAGTCATCGATCGCGCCGGCGTCGGGACAGTTGAGCGCGCTCGCTACCAGCTGACCGCTGGCCTGGGATGCGGCTTTCGGAGACTGGAACGCCGCGTAGGATCCGCTCTGCACGATTGCTCGCTGGAACAGGTTTTCGGCTTCGGCACGCGGCGACACGATATGGCTCATCACGCTATGGCCGCCCGCTGATTCGCCGAAGAGCGTCACATTCTCCGGGTCGCCGCCAAACGCAGCAATGTTGCGCTTCACCCAGCGCATCGCCTCCTGCTGATCCATCAGACCAAAATTGCCACCATCGGAATCAAGCGACGGGTGCGCCAGAAACCCGAGGTTCCCCAGGCGGTAATTGAGCGTGACCACGATCACGTCCTTCTCGACCAGACGCGTCGGGTCATATTCGCCGCCGCCATCGCCGAACACGAACGCCCCGCCGTGAATCCAGATCATCACCGGCAGGTCTTCGGCGTCGGCCGGCGCGTACACATTGAGAAACAGGCAATCTTCATTTCCTTGTACCTGGCCGCTGAGCAAGCTGATCTGCGGGCACATCGACCCGAACGCTTCGCTGAGTTCCAATACGCCGTCGCGCTCGGGCGCGGCTTCGGTCGGGGCAAAGCGAAGCTCCCCAACCGGCGGAGCGGCATAGGGAATGCCGCGGAAGACCCGGATGTCACCGGATTCGATGCCGCGCACCTCTCCCTCGGTGGTGCTGATGGTCAAAGGATCAGCGGATGCCGGCGCAGCAGCATTTGAACTGCTGCCGCCTCCGGACAGACAGGCGCTGAGACTCAGTCCAAGCAGCGCAACGGTCAATGCGCGCAGTGGCATTGCTGGATTCTTGATTCGAATGGCAGTCATTGTTTTTGTGTCCCTAGCGTGAACGAAAGAATCAATCTGCTCAGGATTGATCCGGTCACGATAATTGAACCAGATGCGGGTTGGCTAAACCCAAATGGGTGAGGCGGGGCAAGAGCGACTGATACAGGGCAGGGCACGGCCCGTTGCGGGCCGTGCGAGTTTAACGCTACGGCGTCGCCTGCGCTGCGACAGGATCCGCCCAGAAGGCGCAGTTGTGGTAATCGGCGAAGTCGCTGGCGGGTACCTCGGCCAGGTCCGTTGGCTCCAGCGCGATCATGTTGCCGCCGTCACCCAGCGCTGACCATTCCACGTTCTCTGCGGCTCCGTCGGTACCGTTGGGGTCGCCGAACTTGGCGAAATTGGCCCAGTAGCTGACCATCGCATTCGAGAGCGCCAGCTGCTGCTCGTTGCCGCCACGTTCGGTGAAGGTCGCCTGATCAGCCAGTACGTACTGGATCTCGTACGCATGCGCTGCGCCCCAGGGGAACTGCGCGTTCTCGACCGGCAGAATATTTGGCGCGTTTTCATCCACGAACCAGTACCCGTAGGCGTCGGTACCAGCGGCATTGACCTGAGTCAGTTGGTTGATGGTGCCGCAGGCGAAGCGCCAGTCGGTATTGATTGCCGACAGAGCGCGACCGTAACGAGACGGATCATCAGGCGCCAGCCCTTCCAGCGTAACAATGCGATCGAGATAATCCGCAGCCACCTGAGCGCGATCGTAAGCACGCGGATCGCTCCGCAGCAACGACGTGACGCGTGTTGCATAATCGTCTGCGTCCACCGGATTGCCTCGCAGCACTTCCACCCCGATGAACAGGCGCCCCTCATGCAGGTTGCTGCCGATCATGATTGGGCCGCCATTGAAATCGCCCGAACTGAGCCTTGCCTGAATCGAATCGGGCAGTACGCTGCCGCCGGTGACCGGCAGATAGCTGGCCATCTGGTTGGACAGGACCGTCTCGATCGGCAACCCGCGCAGGCACGCGCCAATATCGGAGGCCGTATCGCAGCCGGTCGCCGCGACGAACGAGTCGCCGAACGTGAGCTGGCCAGCTGCCTGCGACAGTTGCGTCGGGCTGTATGAGCCACTCTGAATGATGGCCTTGTCGAAAAGACCGGCCGACCCTGGCGAGGCAAGATGGCTTGCAACGCTGTGACCACCGGCCGATTCGCCGAAGATAGTGACGTTGTCCGGGTCGCCATCGAAACCGGTGATGTTGTCCTGAACCCATTGCAGCGCAAGCTGCTGGTCCATCAGACCGTAATTGCCGAAGGAGCCATCGTCGTCAGCCAGGCTGGCGTGCGGCAGAAAGCCAAGGGCGCCGAGACGATAATTGATGGTGACCACCACCACCCCCTGATCGACCAGGCGCTGCGGCTCGTACGCATCGCCGCCGGAGCCGGTGACGAAGGAGCCACCATGGATCCAGACCATCACGGGGTAGTCGCCAGGCTTCTCCGGTGCGTAGACATTCAGGAACAGGCAGTCCTCTTCTTCGCTGGGGATGGCAAAGGTGCTGCCGCCCGGCTGCGGACAGGAAGTGGGAAACTCCTCGCTGAGTGTCAGGGTCCCGGTGCGCTGCGTCGCCACGGTCGGTGCAGCGAACCGCTCTGGCCTGGCGCCGTAGGGTATACCGCGGAAAACGCGCATTCCATCGAGTGCAACGCCTTGCACATTCCCTTGCTGAGTCTGGATCGCAAGCGGATCGGGTGGCGCATCGTTGGAGCTGTCCCCACCCAGGCATCCGCTCAATGAAGCGGCCAGCAAGGTCGTGGAAAGGACGGTGAGGAGGAAGCGTGGACGATCCAGTTTGCTTTTATTGTTTGTCATTGTGTTGGTTCTCGATGTTGTCTGATGCGTGGGCCATATCCTGCTTTTAACCCGATTGGGATCCGTACCTTAGTGCAATTCGGCGGGATGGCGCCAAAACCCGATCGGGGGGTTTAACTTCGCGAGTGGCTGGTTTATTTTGGCCTGTTGCAAAGTCAACCCTATTGAGAATCCATGCAGAATCATTCGTTCCCGATCAGCTACATCGAGCCCGTTTTCCGTCCCCCGAGCGAAGCCCATTCGCTGATCCTGCCGGTTACCAACGGATGCTCGTGGAACAAATGTACGTTCTGCGAGATGTACACGGCGCCGCAGAAGAAATTCCGCGCGCGCGATGAAGCAGAGGTACTGGAGGAGATCCGGCGCTGTGGTGAACGCTTGATCGTTCAGCGCGTGTTCCTCGCCGATGGCGATGCGATGATCCTGCCGACCCACCGTCTGCTGAGGATTCTCGAAGCGATCCGCGAATACATGCCGACCGTCGAGCGCGTGACCTCCTACTGTCTGCCGCGCAATCTCAAGCGCAAGTCGGTCGAGGAGTTGCGCGAACTGCGTGATGCAGGCCTTGCCATGCTGTACGTCGGTGCCGAGTCAGGGGACGACGAAGTGCTGCGCAGGGTCAACAAGGGCGAGACCTACGCGTCGACGGAAGACGCGCTGCTCAAGGCTGGCGAGGCTGGCCTGAAGCGCTCGGTGATGATTCTCAACGGCCTCGGCGGCGCGGCGTTGAGCCATCAGCATGCAGACAATTCGGCAAGGCTGATGAACGCCACTCAACCCGAGTTTCTCTCTACACTCGTGGTCAGCTTTCCGCAGGGCATGCAGCGCTACCGCGAGCAGTTCCCGGACTTCGAGCCGCTTGATCAGCAAGGATTGTTCAGCGAGATCAAACGGCTGCTGTCTGCCCTAGAGCTGACAGGAACCGTATTCCGAAGCGATCACGCATCGAACTACCTGGTGCTCAAGGGTGTACTCGGTGCAGATAAAGCGCGCATGCTGTCTCAGGTACGCGCTGCCATAGAGAGCCCGGATACGGCGCGTCTGCGTCCGGAATGGATGCGTGCCCTATGATTATCCCGGAGTAACCGATATGCGCTGGATGTTCCTGCTGGTATCTGTCCTTATCCTTGCCGGCTGCATGAAGCCATCTGACATGCATAAGGAAGCGCGTTACTACCTGGGCGACAGCGGACTGATGAATCACTACGAGATTCATCGCAGTGCCAGCCGCAAGCTGCAGAGCGACTCTCAGTTCTACATCGCCCAGGGGCATTTCGTCCCGGTGGGCCATCCCTACGCACGACCCAACGTGGTCGCCGAGGAGGCCTTCGCTGCCGCAGTGAAGGTCTTTCCGCGGGTGCGCCGCGCAGAGCAGCCGCTTGGACTGGAAGAAGCGCTTACCGCCGCGCGCCTGCAGCGGGCGCATTATCTTCTCTACAGCCGTTTCGCCAGCGCTCGGGAAGGCGTAAGCACCGCAGAGCAGTGGGAATCAAGTGAAGGTTGGGGAGATGTGGGTATCGATCGCGCCGTTTTGCAGCTCATCCTGATGGAAACTTCGACCGAGCATGTTGTCGACTTTGTAACCATCGAGACGCGAGGCGGCTTCATGCAGTTCTACAAGGCCAACGCCGAGGACCTGCTGCGTCCGCCGCTCGAAGACTACACCCAACGCCTGCTTGGTCGCTGAGGAGATATCGAATGGCGGAAGACAAACGCAATCCCGAGTCGCTGCTTGGCGACGTACCTAACAGTGACGAGATGGTCAAGCGCCGGGCGCCTGCTCCGGTGCACTTGTGGGACCCGCCGGTCAGCGGCGAAATGGATATGCGCATCGCGCGGGACGGCACCTGGTATCACGAGGACGGGCCCATAACCCGACTCGCCCTGGCGCAGTTGTTCTCCGGCATCCTGCGGCTTGATGATGACGGACGCTACTATCTGGTGACACCGGTTGAGCGCTGGGGGATTCAGGTCGATGACGCGCCCTTCGTCGCCGTGGCGCTCGAGCGCCACGGCGAGGGCCGAGATCAGGTGTTGAGCTTTACGACCAACCTCGACGACCGTGTCGATGCCGGGCCGAACAATCCCATCCGCGTCAGGGTCGAGTCTGACTCCGATGAGCCGTCTCCCTATGTACTGGTGCGCAGCAACCTGGAGGCGCTCATCAACCGCAGCGTTTTTTACGAGCTGGCGGATCTCGCCGAGGAACATGAGGTCGACGGCCGCACCGCGCTTGGCGTGTGGAGTAACGGTGCCTTCTTTCCAATTGATGGTTCCAGCGCAGCCAGCTGAGCCCGCTCGATCTTCCATCCCCGCCACACATCTGCTGATCCTTCCGCGGCCTGGCATCGGTGCCAGGCACTGCGCGGCTTCGCGCCAAGTCAAGATTCCCTGGTCGCAAAATAGTGATTTTTTCGAGTTGATCTTTACCATATGTAGGTCTAGGATTCGTCGAAATGCACAACAAGTAGTGTTTCTTGCCTAAAAAGGCCCGCCGCTCGGTAAACCCCTGAGCAGGCGGGCTTTTACGGTGTAGTCGAGCGTCTCAGGAGAAAAAGATGAGCCAAACAGCCAAGGTGCAGCGTCTGCATAACGTGGTGACCAGCATCCCGATGCAGCCTGCTTCGGAAGACATCTGGGATACCAAGTATCGCCTCAAGACCAAGGACGGGGTCGCAATCGACAAGAGTGTCGATGAGAGTTACCAGCGTGTTGCCCGTGCCCTGGCTGATGTGGAATTACCCGAACTGCGCGAAGAGTGGTACGAAAAATTCCTGTGGGCATTGCGCCACGGCGCCATCCCGGCCGGTCGCATCACCTCCAACGCCGGCGCGCTGGAACACAAGCCCGCTACCTCGACGATCAACTGCACCGTCTCGGCCACGATTGGCGATTCGATGGACGACATTCTGTCCAAGCTGCACGAAGCCGGTCTGACGCTCAAGGCCGGTTGCGGTATCGGTTACGAGTTCTCCACGCTGCGTCCCAAGGGTGCCTATGTGTCAGGTGCCGGCGCCTATACCTCCGGCCCGCTGTCGTTCATGGATATCTACGACAAGATGTGCTTTACCGTATCGTCAGCCGGTGGCCGTCGCGGCGCCCAGATGGCGACCTTCGATGTGGGCCATCCGGACGTGGCCGATTTCATTCGCGCCAAGCGCGAGGGCGGTCGTCTGCGTCAGTTCAACCTGTCGCTGCTGATCACCGAAGACTTCATGAAAGCGGTCGAATCCGATTCGGACTGGAAGCTGTCGTTCCCGCTGACTCCGGCGGAAGCCGAAGCCGACAAGGTCAATCTCGATGATCCGGAACAGGTGATCTGGCGCGAGTGGCCGAACACCGAGCGGTATGTAAGCCGCGCCGATGGTCAGGTTGCGTGCCGTGTATTCAAGACGCTGAAGGCTCGTCGGATCTGGGACATGATCATGACCAGCACCTATGACTTCGCTGAGCCGGGTTTCATCCTGATCGATCGCGTCAACCAGATGAACAACAACTGGTTCTGCGAAGAGATTCGTGCAACCAACCCCTGCGGGGAGCAGCCGCTGCCGCCTTATGGCGCCTGCCTGCTGGGTTCGATCAACCTGACGCTGTTCGTGCGTGATCCGTTCACCGACAAGGCGCGGTTCGATTGGGACGAGTACCGCAAGGTGGTCGACATCTTCACCCGCATGCTGGACAACGTGGTCGAGATCAACGGCCTGCCGCTGGAGCAGCAGCGCAACGAAATCTTCCGCAAGCGCCGCCATGGCATGGGCTTCCTCGGCCTGGGTTCGACCATGACCATGCTGTGCATGAAGTACGGTGACGAGCGCTCGCTGGAGTTCACCGAGCAGGTCTCCAAGGAAATGGCGGTCCAGGGCTGGCGCACATCGCTGGCGCTGAGCGAAGAGAAGGGTGCCGCACCGATCATGGACGAAGAGTTCGACGTGACCGAGGCGATGCTGGCCAAGCGTCCGGAGATGCGCAAGGACGGCTTCAAGGTCGGCCAGAAGGTCAAGGGTAAGGTGCTGTGGGCCAAATACAGCCGTTACATGCAGCAGGTCGCCGCTGAGGACAAGGCGCTGGTCGAGGCGTTGGCCGAAAAGGGCTCGCGCTTCACGCACCATAGCTCGATCGCACCGACCGGCACCATTTCGCTGTCGCTGGCCAACAACGCCTCCAACGGTATCGAGCCGAGCTTTGCGCATCACTATTTCCGTAACGTGATCCGCGAAGGCAAGAAGTCGAAGGAAAAGGTCGACGTGTTCAGTTTCGAGCTGCTCGCGTACCGTCATTTCGTCAATGCCGAGGCGCTGCCGAGCATGGAAGCGGGTACCCGTAACCTGCCGGACTATTTCATCGCGGCCGATGATGTGAAGCCGACCGAGCACGTGGACGTCCAGGCCGCGGCGCAGAAGTGGATCGACTCGTCGATCTCCAAGACCGCCAACGTCCCGACCGACTACCCGTACGAGGACTTCAAGGACATCTACATGTACGCCTATCACAAGGGGCTGAAGGGTTGCACCACCTTCCGCTTCAACCCCGAGGCGTTCCAGGGCGTACTGGTCAAGGAGCAGGACCTGGCCAACACCACCTACCGCTTCAAGCTCGAGGACGGCACGTTCATCGAAGCCAAGGGCGGCGACGAGATCGAGTACGACGGCGAGCTGCACAGCGCCGCCAACCTGTATGACGCCTTGAAAGAAGGCTACTACGGCAAGTTCTAAGCGAGCGGCGGACTCCGGTCCGCCCCACCTAACGAATTGAGCGAGGCCCCGCTGGAGCGGGGTGAGGGAAGAAACATGGTTCTGAAAATCAGCAGCAAGATCGTCGACTACGCCGTGGTCAAGCCGGACGAGCCCAAGGTCGAAGTGGCCGCAGCGCCGGCCGCACCCAAACTTGAGGAAATGCACGAGAAGCTCAAGCGTCCCGAGTTCCTGGAAGGCTCCACCTACAAGATCAAGACGCCAAACTCCGAACACGCGATCTACGTCACCATCAATGACGTGGTGCTCAACCACGGCAGCGATCACGAGACTCGCCGGCCCTTCGAGATCTTCATCAACTCGAAGAACATGGAGCACTACCAGTGGATTTCCGCGCTGACACTGATTATCTCAGCCGTGTTCCGCAAGGGAGGTGACTGCACTTTCCTGGTCGAAGAGCTGCGCAGTGTGTTCGATCCCAAGGGCGGCTACATGAAGCGTGGTGGTCGCTGGATGCCCTCGCTGGTCGCGGAAATTGGCGACGTGCTCGAGCAGCATCTCAAGCGCATCGGCATGATGAGCAGCGAGATGGACGAGCACCAACGCGCTTACCTTGAGCAGAAGCGCGCCGAGTTCGTCAGCATGAATCCGCAAAGCCAGGCCGCGGCCGACTGCGACGACAGCACCGAGACGTATCCACCGGGTGCCCAGATGTGTGGCAAATGCCATACCCAGGCGGCGGTGCTGATGGACGGCTGCATGACCTGCCTGAGCTGCGGCGAGAGCAAGTGCGGCTGAGCTAGCAACGTCCGCTCGACAAAGGCCCTTCGGGGCCTTTGTCGTTTCTGAAATACACCTGTTTTCCCCATGCCCCCCATCAGGGGGGGTGAAAGCATCGCCCCGTGCCGCCTAGGATCAAGACTGAGCCTGCTCCGAGTCGAACCGGCTGCTGCGATCATTTCATGTACCAGGGGAAGTACATATGAGAACAACAAAAAACACCGTCCTCGCGTCTGCCCTTGCAACGCTGCTTGGCATGAGCGGCGCAGTGTCTCCTGTAGTAGCAGGCGCCGGCGCGGTGGGCGAGTCCGCATTGCGCGAGACCAGCGACGACGGTGATGAATGGCTGAGTTACGGACGCACGCTTGCCGAACAGCGCTTCAGCCCGCTCGAACAGATCAACGAGACCACCGTGTCGAACCTGGGCCTGGCCTGGTCCATTGACCTGGACAACAGCCGTGGTCTGGAGGCAACGCCGCTCTATCACGACGGCGTGCTGTACACCTCGTTGTCCTGGAGCCGGGTGATGGCGGTGGACGCCGAGTCCGGCAGGATTCTCTGGAGCTTCGATCCCGAAGTCGACCGTAGCAAGGGGCGTCATGCCTGCTGCGACGCGGTCAATCGGGGGGTCGCACTGTGGGGCAACAAGGTGTACGTCGGCACGCTCGACGGCCGGCTGATTGCGCTCGATGCCGAGAACGGCAAAGCTGTGTGGTCGCAGCAGACCACCGACAACAGCAAGCCTTACACCATCACTGCAGCGCCGCGTATCGTCAAAGGCATGGTGATGATCGGCAACGGTGGTGCTGATCTCGGCGTACGCGGCTACTTTTCAGCCTACGATGCGGAAACCGGCGAGATGCGCTGGCGCTTCTATACCGTGCCGGCCGATCCGTCTCAGCCTGTCGAGCACCCCGAACTGGCAGAGGCGGCTAAGACCTGGAGTGAGAAAACCGATTGGTCGCTGGGGGGAGGCGGCACGGCATGGGATGCCATGGCATATGATCCGCAGCTGGACCTCATGTACGTCGGTACCGGCAATGGATCGCCGTGGAATCGCGAAATCCGCAGCCCGGGCGGCGGCGATAATCTGTTTCTGTCATCCATTCTGGCAATTCGGCCGGATACGGGCCGGCTTGCCTGGCACTACCAGGTCAACCCGGGCGATACCTGGGATTTCACTGCAACTCAGCAGATCACCCTGGCGGAGCTGGAAATAGACGGCAAGCCGCGCAAGGTTCTGATGCAGGCACCGAAGAACGGCTTCTTCTACGTGCTGGATCGCCAGACCGGCGAGCTTATCTCGGCCGAGAAATTCGGCAAAGTAACCTGGGCCGAGCGCATCGACATGCAGACCGGTCGGCCTGTGGAAGTCCCGGGTGCACGGTATGAGATGGAAGCGGTGACCATGTGGCCGAGCCCCTTCGGTGCCCATAACTGGCATCCGATGTCCTACAGTCCGCTTACCGGGCTGGTGTACATCCCGTATCAGGAAGTGCCCGGTATATACAGCAACGAGGGCAAGAGCTTCGTTGCCAAGCATGGGTTCAACACCGGCTCTGGGTCTTCGGAAATCACCGAGCTGCCACGTGACTTCACATCCGGGGCGCTGGTCGCCTGGGATCCGGTCAGGCAAAAGGCCGCATGGCGGGTTGAATACCCGCACCACTGGAACGGCGGTACGCTGGCCACGGCCGGGAATCTCGTTTTTCAGGGCACCGCAGCCGGGCACTTCAAGGCGTTCTCCGCCGATGCCGGGAAGGAGCTTTGGTCTTTCGATGCGCAGACCGGCGTAATCGCCGGCCCCATGACCTATCGCCATGACGGTGAACAGTACGTTGCGCTGATGGCCGGCTGGGGCGGCTCGGCGGCACTCTTTGGTGGCGATGCCGTGGTGGCAACCGGCGTCCGCAACGTCAGCCGGATGCTGGTGTTCAAGCTCGACGGCACGGCCTCGCTACCCACGCTGGGCGCGCCTCCGCAGAGTGATCGTACACCGCAGCCGGTGGTGGTCGCAGACAAGGAGCTGAAGGCTGGCTCGGATCTCTACGCCGCATACTGTGCCGTCTGTCACGGTACCGGGGTGGTCGGCGGCGGTGTGTTGCCGGACCTTCGATATTCGTCCGATGCGGTGCGCCAGGCCTGGAACGCCATTGTGCTGGACGGTGCCTACCGCTCGAAGGGCATGGCCGCTTTCGGCGACAGCCTCAGTGAAGAACAGGCACAACAGATCCTCGATTATGTCCGTCAACGCGAATACCAGACCTGGACCGAGGCGATGAAGACCAAGGCAGATCAGGACTGATCCATAGCGTGGAGTATTTACTCTAAATCAGCGCGTTTTATGATGGGTGGAGCAGGACCGCCAACTGCTTCCCTCGTCATCGTTCACTGCTATGCTGGGGCAAGTGCCGTTTTCACGGGCACGTCAGAACAACAAGAGGCTGGTCAATTATCAGCCCGCTCAGCATGGAAAGACTCAATGAGCATGAGAACAGGCGTACTGACTCCCGATCGTCCTCTCCGGGCCGAATCTCGTGAAATCTCCCCGCCACTGCTGAAGACCAAATTGTTCGCACCACGGCGCGGGCGCGGCATCCTTCCCCGGCCCCGACTGGAGGCACTTCACACCCGCATTGCCGACAGTCGCCTCACGGTGCTCGAGAGCCCGGCAGGATACGGCAAGACGACCCTCGCTACGATCTGGGCGGACGACCTGGGAGCAAAGGGGCACGCGGTCGGCTGGCTGTCGCTGGACGATGATGACCGGGATGTCCGGCAGATCCAGCGTTACCTGTTCGCGGCCATAGCGCAGGCATACGATCCTGCAGCGGTGATGGATGCGCATGATGAGCCGTCCGAATCGATGACTGCCCTGATCAACAGTCTGAGTCAGGCGTCCAGGCCATTGGTGTTGTTCGTCGACGACTGCCATAGGGTGTCTGCGGACCTGCTGGTCGGCGCCCTGGGTCGATTGCTGCAGCGTGCGCCAGTCACCACTCATCTTGTGCTCTGCTCGCGAAGCCCCATTCCGACGGCGCTCAAGCAAGCCCTGTATCTCGACGACCTCATTCAACTAGGAACCGATGAGCTGAAGTTCGACCTGGAGGAAACACGGGATCTGCTGCGCAAGACGTCAGCCGATCCCGGGCTGGACCTGGCTGAGCTGCAACGTTGCAGCGAAGGGTGGGTGGCAGGTTTGCGAGCCTGCCTGCACGCGCCCGGTACGTCCGGCTCGCTGCATGGCGCGAGCTTGGGATGCATCCGTCACGTGTTCGAGGAAGCGCTGCAGGGCCTGCCGGCCGGCCAGCGACGCGCGATCATGCCCCTGGGTCTGCTTGACCGGTTCAACGATGCGATGCTTCGGGCCGTACTGGGTGAGCACGCCGCGCACGGGTTGATCGATGCCATGATCGACCAGTCGCTCTTCATTCAGCCGCTGGACGAAAGTCGTGCCTGGTACGGTTTGCATCCGATGTTTCGCGAGTACCTGAAGTCGCGCTATCTACGCCGCAACGGTGAAGACGCCGGTCGCTTCCTGCTGGCGGCAGCCCAATGGTGTGCCGGTCACGAGCGCTGGCTGGACGCGATACGTCTGGGCATGGAAGGCGGCCACATGGACGCTGTGCGGGTCTGGATCGAAGGATGTGCAATGGAACTGCTCGAGCAGGGTGATTTCGCTACCCTCGTTGCGCTTGAAAAACGCTGGCATACCCATGCATCCGGCGCGCCACTGGCACTGAAGATCGCGCGCGGGTGGGCCCTGGGCGTGGCGCTGGAGCCCGAAGCGGCACGTGCAATGATCGCCGAAATCACGCTCGATGCCGCGGCGCAGGGCGATCAGGCTGCATGGGTGGAGGGCGAGGTGAGGGCGCTTGAGGCCATGCTCGCCGGACTCGCCGATCAGAACCATGTCTCCGGGCCGCTTGCAGAGCGCTGCTACCAGTCAGTCAATCTTCGTCCCTGGGTCCGCAACGTGCTGCTGAATCTCATCAGCTGCAGCCATTTTCATGCCGGTCGCTGGGATGCGTTCTATACGGTTCCGCCCACGCTGTGCGGGCCCGGCATGCCGGCAGGAATGCTGTTCCACGATTGCTACCGTCAGTCACTGCACGCACTGGCGCTCTTGTTACAGGGTCGGCTCGCTGAAGGGATCGTCGATCTCAACGACTTCCTGCAGCGTGTGTCCGGCCGTTTCGCCAATATGCCGGATCGCCCCAACCCTTCCTTCCTCGGCTTGCCGCAGGCGGTCATTGCGCAATCGCAGTATCTGCTTGGTAACCGGGCGGCGGCGCAGGCCTGTCTGGCGCAGGGCACCGATCTGGTCGACATAGCCGGATTTCTCGATTGCACGGCCGCCGCCTATTGCACCAGCGCCCGGCTTGCCTGGCATCAGGGCCAGCACCAGAGAGCCCGGCGTCTGCTCGAGCAGCTCGAGGGGCTTGCCAACGTACACAACTGGGACAGGCTCCGAGCGCGGGTACTGATGGAACGTACCCGGCTGAATCTGCTGGACGGCAAGCTGCGCGAGGCGACCGCCTGCACCAACGGACTGGCAGAGTTGGCCGCGGCCCACGGCAACGCGCAGACCTGGGATTACACGGTCTATGCAACACTCGCAGCCCTGTGGTTGGCGCTGCATCGCAACGAAGCGGATGACATGCTCGAGGAACGGGCGTGCCTGCTGGCCACGCAGCTTGAAGAGCGCGAGCTGCGTCTGTGGCATGCCGAAATCTGCGTTGCGCTCGGCTTGCTGCAAAGCGTGATGGGGGCAGGGCATGGACACTCGGCGCTGCTCGAGCGGGGGTTGGCCGGCGTGGAGAGCAGCGGCGCGCTCGCTATAGTCTTCGACTGCCCATTGGGCGCCACAGTGGTGCGCTGCGAGGAGCGCGTTGCACCGGGATCATGGGAGCGCATTCAGCTCATTCGGAGCGAGGCGGGCGTGGGTACCGCGCAGGATCAGCGTCAGGCAGCGGCAGTTCTGGATCTGACGGTGAAGGAGCGACAGGTCATGCAGCTGGTCGCTGAAGGCAAATCGAACAAGCAGATTGCGCGCGATCTGAACGTGGCTCCGGAGACCATCAAGTCGCACATGAAGAGCATCTTCGCCAAGTTGAAAGTGGACAATCGCGCACAAGCTGCGGTCATGCTGCGTCAGGCCGGGTAAAAAGGCGCTTCCCCGGCAGTCACGGAGAAGCGCAAGGCTCAGCTTGGAGGAGCGGTTCGGTGCTCCCCGGCGCGGCCAGGGAGCACGAGGTCAGCGGATACCGGATGCGCGTAGCGCATTGGGCGTGTAGTCGGCAGAGGAAGCCTTGAACGACAGATCGTAGTTCTTGCGCTCTTCATTGGTCATGCCGAGCGCCACATAGCGCCCATTCTGCAGGTCGTATAGCGTTTCGATCGCATAGCCGGGCACCTCGACCTCGAATCGGTGCTGGGCGATGGCTTCAGCGACGCGCCACAGGCCGCCACGGCCGTCGTAATGGTCGATGGCCGCGGCCTGCCAGTTATCCTCGTTGATGAAAAAGTGACGCTTGGCATACACGTGGCGCTGGCCGTCGCGCAGGTTGGCTTCGACTTCCCACACGCGGTGCAACTCGTACCGCACCAGATCCTGGTTGATATGGCCCGCCTGGATGATGTCGTCGTATTTGACGTCCCGCGAGGCGATCTTGTAGTTGTTGTAGGGGATGTACATTTCCCGCTTGCCAACCAGTTTCCAGTCGTAGCGATCCGGCGCGCCATTGTAGAGGTCGTAGTTGTCCGCTGTACGGGTGCCATCCGCGCCAAACGCCGGACCGTCGTAGGCGACCTGCGGGGCGCGGCGTACCCGGCGTTGACCGGCGTTGTAAATCCAGGCCAGACGCGGTTCCTTCACCTGGTTGATATTCTCGTGCACCAGCAGCACGTCCCCGGCCAGACGCGACGGTGACAGTACCCGCTGGGTGAAGTAGAACATCAGGTTGTCGGAAATCTTCGGGCCATAGTCGGTCAGCGCTGTTGCGAAGGTGAACTGGTCCTGGAAAATCACCATGGTATTGGAGCCGTTCGCCTGCGGCGTCGCCTGGGCGATGGTGCGCTGCAGGCTGCCGCCACGGTAGCGAGTGATATGGTTCCAGACCGCCTCGACACCGTTCTGCGGAATGGGGAAAGGGTAGGCGCTGTCGAAATTCTCGAGCCCGTTTCCGCCTTCGACCAGCTGCGTATTGACTGCATTGCGCGCAACCGCTTCTTCGATCTCTTTGGGCACCTTGTTGGTCCGCCGGGTCTGGTAGACGTGCATCCGGTAGGTTTCCGGATATCGGGTGAACATCGCCATGTGACCCGGGCTGAGCTTGTCCTTGTACTGCTCGACATTCGCTGCAGTGATGGTGAAAAGGATCTTGTCGTCGGGGAACGGCTCCGAGTAAAAGCCATCCTTGTCTACAGCTGCAGCGTCGGTCGGCATGCCGCCGGTCCACTCCGGAATGGTGCCGTCTGCATTGCCGGCGCGCTCTGCACCAAGCGGGGTGAGCTCGTTGCCCAGTCTGGCGGCTTCGTCCGGCGATACCGCGGCCTGGACGCCGGCGGACAGGGCGGTGAGGGTAAGGAGTGCGAGCGTGCGGCGGCTTGTCTTTGCGAATGATGTCATTGTTGTTCTCCGTCCTTCAGAAATTCACACCGACGCTGACCGCCACGAAGTCGCGATCGGTCAGGGTATTGAAGTCGCCGCCGAAGTAGTTCGTGTAGCTCAGGCTGGCGTTGTATTTGTTGTTGTAAAGCGCATTGAGGCCAACACTGGCGGCTTTGGCGCCTTCGTTGAAGTTGGGGCCGAAGCCTTCCACATCGTGCGAGAAGGCCAGGCTCGGGGTCAGCGCGACGCCGGCATAGCCGCTGTAGTCCAGCGCGGCAACCAGTCGATAGCCCCAGGAGTGCTGTGTATAGAAGCCTTCGTCCGAGCAGTATTGCGGCTGTGCGGTGTTGACCACGAACTCGCAGAGCCCGGGTACTGCCAGCTCACCGGAACCGAATATAGAATCGCGCCCGAAGCGAAGCGGGTCGGGGCCGCTCTTCAAACCGCCGATGTGGTTGTAGCCTACTTCACCAACCAGCGAGAGCCGGTCGGCACCGAGCACGTTGTCCATGAAGTGGATGGCCGTTACCTGGGCCTGGGTGACCGGCATGCGCTTGTAGCCACGGATGTCGTAACCGGCGGGGGCGGGCACGCCAGGCACCAGCCCCGGGTAATGGCCGCTGAGGTTGACCGGCGTGAACGGATTCGCTCCGCCGCCCAGCGCTGCTGCCACGGTATCGTTGGTGCTGATCTGCAGCGGCTGGTTGGGTCGGTAGCTCAGCTCACCGGACACGGACATGCCGCCAAGGTTGGTCTGGAAGCTCACGCCATAGAGGCGTATATCCTCCGGATAATCGATGTAGTAGCCGGCATCGAGCGGGACCTCCACCACATCCAGGCGTGCGTTGGGCGTCGCGCCCGTCGGCGCACCCGTCCCGGCAATGTTGCTGTAGATCGGCGAGCGGCTGTGGAAATTCATCGCGTACAGACCGAGCTCGGTATCGTTCAACGACGGCACGAACCAGCGAAACGCCGCACCGAACTGGCCACTGTCAGTCGGCTCCCGGTTCTCCAGGCGCGGTACGTACACCATCGGTCCGCCGCTGAGCTGGGTACCGTCTACCACCGTATAGTTGCAGCCCTTGGCGACCGCATCGGTAAATGAGAAGAAGGTGCCGCAGTTGTCGAGCACCAGAGGGTCCCACTCGAGCTGATAGAACAGCTCCATGCCCAGGTTCTCGGTCAAACTCTGGGACAGGTACAGCATGTTGACCGGGATCAGGCCTTCCTTGATTTCGGCACCGGGACGGCGAAAAGCCGCAACATCCACCGGATTGATGCTGTTGACGCTGTTCTGAATGAATGTGCTTTCGCCCCAGCTCACCACCTGGCGACCTACGCGGACCGAGCCGGGCATGCTGCCGATCGCATAGTTGTGGTAGATGAACGCATCCAGCAGCTCAGCACCGGAAGCCTTGGCCAGATCGCGCCGGCCGCTGTCGTCGATGTCGTAGAGATCCTGACTGCCGTCCTTCATCTCGAAGTCGTACCAGTACTTGCCGCGGACGAAGACGCCCGTGTCACCGTATTGGAGGGACAGGTCGTGGGTACCCTTGAAAATGGTGGAGATCACGTCGCCCTTTTCATAGTTCAGGCGCCCGTCGTCCGAGTTGGCCGCATTGGCACGGCCGCCATTGTTTATCCAGATGAGATCGGCATCGCGCGCCTGCGTACTCCAGGCAGAACCGACGGAAAGCTGTGAATCGAACTGGCCTTGCACCTCGCCAATATCGAAGCGTACCGCGTGAGCCGGCGTTGCTGCAGCCATGGCGACCGCTACGGTCAAGGACGTCAGGCCCCAGATCCATTTTCTTGTAGTTATTCTGCTCATGATTCCCTCGCGTCGGGCTTGTTCTTATTGGAACCCGGGGTGATGTCGCAAGCCGTCTGCAACGGCCTTTTCATGCCCCACTCGACACTATGCTGGCCGGTTGCCGGCCTGAACCCCCCTTATGGGGGGGATTGCCGGAGCGAGGAGGTTGCAACGTGGTGCATCAGGCGGATAATGCGGGTCCTTGCCAAGGAGATCTGCATGCCGTTTTCAGACATTCAACTGCTCATGGGCGTGATTGCGCTCGCGTCCCTGGTCGGCTGGGGCGCGACAGCCGCGCTGCTGCTGCGCCGGCAGAATCAGCGCCAGGCCGAACTCGAAGCAGCCATCGCCCAGCTGGAAGAGCAGCGAGAGCGGGGGCATCGTCTCGAGGTCGAGGGCCATCAGCATCAGGCCCGGCACGGCACGCTGGAAGCACGGCTGGAGCACGTGCAGGAGACGCTCGATGCGTTACGTGCCCAGCACAAGGAAATCTGTGAACGTCTGACCGAAGCCGAGCGCCTGAGTCACGACTGGCAGGTGCAGGCCGAGCGGGCGCAAACCATGAGCCGGGAACAGTTGCGGCAGATGGAGGAGCTGCGCGGCGAGCGGGAGTCGCTCACGGCTCGGCTGGTCGAGCTGCAGACTGTTCACGAACAGTTGAACGTCGAGCATTCGACCCTGCGTAACAGCCTGGAACATCGGCAACAGCATTTCACCGAACAGCAGCAGCTGCTCAAGGAAAGTCGCGAGCAGTTGAAGATGGAGTTCGAGCAACTCGCCGGTCGTATCTTCGAGGCCAAGGGGCAGGCGTTCTCGCAGCACAGCCAACAGTCACTTGATGCGCTGCTCAAGCCGTTTCGCGAACAGATCGACCAGTTCCGCACCAAGGTCGAAGACATTCATCACAAGGACACCCAGCAGCAGGCCGCGCTGGCGCAGGAGCTGATGCACCTCAAGGAGCTGAACAGGCAGATCACCCAGGAAGCGCACGATCTGAGTACGGCCCTGCGCGGGCAGAAGAAAACCCAGGGCAACTGGGGCGAGCTGATTCTCGAAAACGTGCTCGAGCGGTCAGGCTTGCGGGCCGGGGAAGACTTCAAGCGGGAGGTCAGCTTCACCAATGCCGAGGGCCAGCGGCAGCGCCCCGATGTGTTGGTGTACCTGCCGCAGGGCAAGCACCTGATCATCGATGCCAAGGTGTCGCTGAATGCGTACACCCGCTATATCAATGCCGAAGACGATGCCGAGCGCAATATTGCGCTGGCCGAGCATGTCCAAGCCATCGGGCAGCGTATACGCGAGCTGTCGGACCGCAATTACTTCGAGCTGCCGGGGTTGAATGCGCCGGAAATGGTGTTCATGTTCATCCCCATCGAATCGGCGTTTGTCGAAGCGCTGAAAGCCGATGAAAAGCTGTTTCAGAAGGCCATCGAACAGAACGTGCTGGTGGCCACTCCGACGACGCTGCTCACCAGCCTGAATATCGTTCGCCAACTGTGGCGATTCGAGGACCAGAACCGGCATACCGCCGAGCTGGCCGACCGCGCAGCCAAGGTTCACGACAAGTTGCGCACCTTCCTCGGGAGTATGGACAAGATCGGCAAGAATCTGGAGTCGGCGACCGAGGCCTATCAAAAAGCCTGCGATCAGCTCGTTAATGGTCGCGGAAATCTGGTGAAGCAGGTCAACGATTTCAAGGAGTTGGGCGTGTCTGTTAAAGCAGAACTTGGCGATCAGTGGACTGACCGCGCTGGCCTCGAGCTTGGTTATCATGCCGCTGAAGGACCAGGCGAGTCCGCGCCGCAGCCGGAGGATGATCCGCGCTGAGCCTGCGTTGCAGTATCGCTGGTGTGGCCGCAGCAACTTTGGCAGAATCCGCCGCTGTCATTACCACCCCGGGAGAAAACCAGTTGGATAGACTGGCTGAAATTCAGGCATTGCTCCGCCGCAGCCTGCTCATTGACGATAGCGTTGCGCTGGATGCGGAAACCGAGCTTCTCGGCGGGCTGCCCGAGTTCGATTCGATGGCCGTGGTTGCGATTCTCGAAGACATCGAGAAGCAATTTGGTGTGTTGATCCCCGATGACGAAATCGAAGGGGAAGCGTTCGCCACCGTTGGCTCGCTTCATGACTTCGTTGTTGCCCGCCTGCGGTAACGCATTACTGGTATGCCGCCTCGTTTTGGTGCGCCTTGATTAGGGCGCACCAAATCAGGTCAGCCTGATGACCTCTCCTGATCCGTCACGCCTCGCCATCGCTGGCATCGTCATTCAGTGGCACGTCTATTGCTCAGTCCGCTTAATCGCAGACGGGGCAGGGCGACATGAGCGCAGCGTGGTATCTGGAGCAACTCGATAGTGCAGTAAGCTGGCAGGCGGGGCTGCATGTCAGCGTCGTTCGTCGCGCGGATCGCACCGTAATCGATCGTCTTGCCTATCGTGGCCCGCTTCGTGTGCAGCGACCCTTGCATCCAGAGGGTTCCGGTTGCCCTCATCTCTATATCCTTCATCCGCCTGGCGGACTGGTCAGCGGCGACACGCTGCGCCTGAACACCGACGTCGGTACCGATGCCTCGGTTCTGCTGACAACTCCGTCCTCTGGTAAATGCTACCGCGCCCGTGACAACGGAACGCTGCAGCAGCAGCTCAATCGGTTCAGCGTCGCTGCCGGCGGGTCGCTGGAATATCTCCCGCAGGACACCATCGCCTTTGAAGGATGCGACGCCCGCTTGACTACCCGGGTTGACCTGGAGGGTGACGCGCGGCTGTGCCTGTGGGATCTGCTCTGCCTGGGCCGCCCGGCCGCGGGTGAAGGGTTCTCTGCAGGCCGGGTCGATCAGCATCTGGACATCTGGCGCGACGGGCGCCCGCTATACATCGAGCGCAACCGCTTCGATGGCGGCGACGCCCTGCTCACTGCGCGCTGGGGCCTGGGTGGTTGTGGTGTGAGTGGTACCTGGCTGGCCACCGTCATGCTGGAGCGCAACGAGCTGGATGCGCTGCGTGACGATCTTGCAGGGGTGCCGCAGGTGGCTCTTACGCAGCGCCACGGGTTGTTGGTCGGCCGGTATCAGGGGCATAGCGGCGAGCACGCTCGAATGACTTTCATGCGGTTGTGGCAACGGCTACGCCCGCGCATAAACGGCCGCCCCCCCTGCGCGCCGCGAATCTGGAACACCTGAACGGAGTGTAACCATGGAGCTTTCGCCCCGTGAGAAAGACAAGCTGATGTTGTTCACCGCCGCGCTGGTTGCCGAACGCCGCCTCGCTCGTGGGGTGACGCTGAATTATCCGGAAGCCATGGCGTATATCAGTGCGGCGATCATGGAAGGTGCGCGAGACGGACGTAGCGTTGCGGAGATGATGAGCTTCGGTCGCACCTTGCTGACCCGGGAGCAGGTCATGTCCGGCGTTCCGGAGCTGCTCGCCGAGGTGCAGGTGGAAGCGACCTTTCCCGACGGTACCAAGCTGGTCACCGTCCACAATCCGATTGCATGAGGCTCGGCCGATGATCCCTGGAGAGATACAGACCCTCGAAGGTTCGCTGACCCTCAACGAGGGCCGCGAGACACTGCGCCTCAGCGTAGCCAATACAGGAGACCGCCCCATACAGGTCGGCTCGCACTATCACTTCGCAGAAACCAATGCTGCGCTGCGCTTCGATCGCGACGCCGCGCGAGGATTTCGATTGAACATCGCTGCCGGAACCGCGGTGCGCTTCGAGCCCGGCCAGAGTCGGGATGTCGAGCTGGTGGCGCTGGGCGGTGAGCGAAAGGTGTACGGCTTCCGCGGCCAGGTGATGGGCGGGCTGTAACGCCCGATGACGATTTCGTGTCGGGCGGCATGGCCGCTCGGCACCAGGAGGTGCTATGGATATCAGCAGGCAGGCGTACGCAGAAATGTACGGGCCGACCACCGGGGATCGGGTTCGCCTTGGTGACACCGATCTGTGGATCAGCGTGGAGACAGACTACACGCGCTACGGGGAAGAGGTGAAGTTCGGTGGCGGCAAGGTGATCCGCGACGGCATGGGCCAGAGTCAGCGCGGCCGGGCGGACACCCCGGATACCGTGATCACCAATGCGCTGATCCTCGACTGGTGGGGCGTGGTCAAGGCAGACGTCGCGATCAAGGACGGCCTGATCCAGCATCTGGGCAAGGCAGGCAACCCGGACATTCAGCCCGGGGTAGACATCATCATCGGGCCTGGCACCGAAGTCATAGCCGGCGAGAGCATGATTCTCACGGCTGGCGGCATTGATGCGCACATCCATTTCATCTGTCCGCAGCAAGTCGAAGAAGCGCTGATGTCGGGGGTCACGACCATGCTTGGCGGCGGCACTGGTCCGGCGACGGGTACCAACGCCACGACCTGTACCCCGGGCGCGTGGCACATTGCGCGCATGCTCGAAGCCGCCGAATCGCTGCCGATGAATCTGGGCTTTCTGGGCAAGGGCAATGCCAGCCTGCCGGATGCACTGGAAGAGCAGATCGAAGCAGGTGCGATGGGCCTGAAACTGCATGAGGACTGGGGCACGACGCCTGCAGCCATCGACTGCTGCCTGAGCGTGGCCGACGCCTATGACGTGCAGGTCGCCATTCACACCGATACCCTGAACGAATCGGGCTTCGTGGAGGACACGCTGGCAGCGATCAAGGGGCGGGTGATCCATACCTACCACACCGAAGGGGCCGGTGGCGGCCATGCTCCGGACATCATCAAGGCCTGCGGCGAGCCCAATGTGCTGCCATCTTCCACCAACCCGACCCGACCTTATACGATCAACACCGTGGATGAGCATCTCGACATGCTCATGGTCTGCCATCATCTGGACCCCTCGATCGCCGAGGATGTCGCCTTCGCAGATTCGCGCATTCGCCGCGAAACCATTGCCGCCGAGGACATCCTGCATGATCTGGGCGCCTTCTGCATGATCTCCTCCGACTCGCAGGCGATGGGCCGGGTAGGCGAAGTCATTACCCGCACCTGGCAGACAGCGCACAAGATGAAGGTGCAGCGCGGAGCGTTACCCGAGGACAACGACTGGGCAGACAACTTCCGTGCCCGTCGCTATGTGGCCAAGTACACCATCAACCCGGCGGTGACCATGGGCGTCGGTCACATCGTCGGCTCGGTCGAGCCCGGCAAGCTGGCCGATCTGGTGCTATGGAAACCGGCGTTCTTCGGCGCAAAGCCAAGTCTGATCCTCAAGGGCGGGGCGATAGCAGCCGCGCCGATGGGGGACCCCAACGCGTCGATTCCCACTCCTCAGCCGGTGCACTACCGGCAGATGTTCGGCGCGCTTGGCAAGGCGATGAATCACACCTGTCTGACCTTCGTTTCCCAGGCGGCACTGGATGCAGGAATCGGCGATCGCCTTGGTCTGTCGAGACGTCTGGTGGCAGTGCGCAACACGCGCACCCTCAGCAAGGCCGACATGAAGCTCAACGACTATATGCCGCAGATCAGCGTCGACCCGCAGACTTATGTGGTCGAGGCCGATGGGGTCGCGTTGCTGTGCGATCCGGCAGACGTTCTGCCGCTGGCGCAGCGTTACCATCTATTCTGAGGAGGCCCCATGCTCGAATGTCACCAATGGCTTGACGGCCCGGGACCGGCGCATCATGAACTGGAACTGACCTATGAGCTGCGCACCCGTAGCCGGCTGCGCACGCGCACCCGCAGCGGTGTGGAGGTGGGCCTGTTCCTGCCGCGCGGACGCGTTCTGCAACAGGGCGATCGGCTGCTGGCAGACGACGATACGGTCGTCATTATTCATGCCGAGCCCGAGCCGCTATCGCGGGTACTCTGCGACGACACCCTGTTGCTGGCACGGGCGGCATACCATCTCGGCAATCGTCATGTTGCGCTCGAGGTACAGCCGGGTCAGCTGCGCTATCAGCGTGATCATGTCCTTGACGGGATGCTCAAGGGTCTGGGGCTCGATGTGGAGGATATCGTCGCGCCGTTCAACCCTGAACCCGGTGCTTACCACGGGCATACCCATAGCGTGGCGACCCCTGCAGCGCCCTTGCTGCGCCTGAACGGGCATCTTCATGCCGGTCGCTGAATCACCGGATGACGCATTGCTGCGGGTGCTGCAGCTGGCCAGTCCGGCGCTGCCGATCGGCGGGTATGCGTATTCGCAGGGGCTGGAGTATGTCATCGAGCAGGGGTGGGTGAGCGATCTGAATACCGCGGTGCACTGGCTGGACGGCCTCGCTTCCCGAGGCCTGGCCCGATTGGATATTCCGATTCTCCTGCGGCAGTACGCAGCCCTGGAACAGGGCGACATGCAAGCCGTCGCGACCTGGAACGACTGGCTGCTTGCCAGCCGGGAGACCGCTGAACTCTACCTCGAGGACAGTCAACAGGGCGGCGCGCTGTTGCGCCTGCTGTGTTCCCTTGAGCAGCCCGCTGCGCTTGACTGGCCGAGGGGTGAGCCTATCGCGCTGGTGACTGCATTCGCCATGGCCGGCTGGCATTGGCAGACGGGCAGCCGCCAGCTCGCCCTTGGGGCACTGTGGAGCTGGCTGGAGAACCAGACCGGCGCTGCAACCAAGTTGATCCCGCTCGGACAGACCGATGCCCAGCGCCTGCTCGATCGCCTGCTGCCTCGTCTGCCGGGCGCAGTGGACATCGCTGCGCGCCTCGACGACCACGAATTGGGTGCAGGGTTGCCGGGGCTGGCCTTTGCCAGCGCCCGACACGAGCATCAGTACACACGACTGTTTCGATCATAAGGAGCGACACCATGAGTACCAGACCGGCACTGCGAGTAGGCATTGGAGGTCCCGTCGGATCAGGCAAGACGGCGCTCGTGCGCACGCTATGCGAGCGCCTGTTTCCGCACTACGACCTGGCGGTCATCACCAACGATATCTACACCCGGGAGGATGCAGACTTTCTGCTGCGTCACGAAGCGCTGCCGGCCGACCGGATCCTTGGGGTCGAGACGGGCGGCTGCCCGCATACGGCGATTCGCGAAGACGCCTCGATGAACCTGGCTGCCGTCGCGGAGCTGCACGAACGCTTCCCCGGGGTAGAGCTGATCTTCGTCGAAAGTGGCGGCGACAATCTTGCGGCCACCTTCAGCCCCGAGCTGTCGGACCTGACGCTCTATGTGATCGATGTGTCGGCGGGCGACAAGATTCCGCGCAAGGGCGGGCCGGGCATCACCCGCTCTGATCTCTTGATCATCAACAAGACAGATCTCGCGCCACTGGTGGGGGCAGATCTCGGTGTGATGGACCGTGACGCGAAGAAGATGCGTGGCGATCGTCCGTTCGTGTTTTCCAACCTCAAGAGCGGTGCCGGTGTCGACGACATCATCGCCTTCATCGTTAGCCAGGGCATGCTACGCCCGCTGCCATCCGCTGCCTCTGCGGCTCAAGGAGCTTGATCATGACATCCACATTGATGCGGAGCGCCGTACTCGCTGTGTTGTTTGGCGCGCCCGCCGTGGCCTACGCCCACCCAGGCCACGGGGATATCGGAGGCCTGTTCTCCGGACTGATTCATCCGCTTGCCGGACTGGACCATCTGTTGGCCATGCTTGCGGTAGGCCTGTGGGGAGCCCAGCTGGGCGGACGCGCGCGCTGGGTCCTGCCATCGCTGTTTGTTGTCTTCATGCTGGCGGGTGCGGGCGCAGGTGTGGCCGGTATCGCTGTGCCCGGCGTCGAGGAGGTTATCGTCGCCTCGGTGCTGGCGCTGGGGCTGCTGCTGCTATGGGCCCGCCGCGTGGCGCTGGCGCCCGGTGCGGTGATCGTCTCGGCCTTTGCGCTGATGCACGGTGTTGCCCATGGCGCAGAGATGCCCGTCGACGCTGGCATGGCCTACTACATGCTGGGGTTTGCGCTGAGCACGGCGCTACTGCACCTGGCAGGGATCGGCGTCGGCAGCTGGCGCGCTTCGGGGATTGCGCGGCTCGCCGGCGCTGGTATCGCGCTGGCCGGCCTGGGGTTGGCATTAAGTTGAAACACGCGGCGCTCGCCGCTTCGCTTGCCGCCGTTTAGACTGCATGGGTCAGACGGCGAAGGCGCGGCGGTAACCGATGTATCCACCGTCGATCCTGCGGCTGCTCGCAGGTTTCCTCTTCGCCGCCTTGTTCTGCTTCGCTTCAGGTGCACCAAAGCGTACGTGGAAGGGTCATAGTTCCAGGATGGCATAAGAAGAGGTGTACATGAGGGATGCGCTGGATCGTGCGGTAGAAGCAGTGGATCAGGTTCTTTACGGGAAGCGTCATGTGGTCAGGCTTGCAGTAGCCTGCATCCTCGCTCGTGGCCACTTGCTACTGGAAGATCTGCCCGGGATGGGCAAGACAACCCTCTCACAGGCTCTGTCCCGGGTACTCGGCATGAGCCACCAGCGAATCCAGTTCACCAGCGACCTGCTGCCCGGCGACATTCTCGGCACGTCGGTCTTCAACCGCGAGAGCGGCCAGTTCGAGTTCCACCCCGGCCCGGTGTTCGCCGAGCTGATTCTTGCCGATGAAATCAACCGCGCCACGCCGAAAAGTCAGAGCGCCCTGCTCGAGGCGATGGAAGAAGGCCAGGTGACCATCGATGGCGCCACCCGCGCGCTGCCCGATCCCTTCTTCGTTATTGCCACCCAGAATCCCGTTTCGCAAAGCGGCACGTTCGTGCTGCCGGAATCGCAGCTCGACCGCTTTCTCATGCGCCTGTCGCTTGGCTACCCTTCGGCTACGGCGGAAAAAAGTCTGCTGCAAGGCGATTCGCGCCGTGTCCGTCTCGATCGAATCCAGCCGGTCCTCACCCGCGGGCAGCTGCATGAACTTCAGGCGATGGTTCCGGAAATCACCGCGACCGATGCGATCATCGATTACATCCTCAGACTGGTGAACCGCACGCGCGAAGGTCAGGTCTGTGCCTGGGGCCTGTCGCCGCGCGCCAGTCTCGGTCTGCTCGCCGCATCGCGTGCCTGGGCGATGCTGCAGCATCGTAGTTACGTCATTCCTGAAGACGTGCAGGCGGTATTGCCAGCGGTGGTCACCCACCGACTGCGAGCCAGCGAAGATCCCGCAGGTCACGGTGGCGAAGGGCTGGCCCAGTGGCTGCTCAACGAAGTACCGGCAGTGTGACGGCGCGGTCCTCGGCACGCCCCCGAGGGGCGTTCGCCCGCTGGTTGAACCGGCGGATTCCTGCGGCCAGTCAGGTGAGGCTGGACCACCGGCGGATCTTCATCCTGCCCAGTCGGGCAGGGATGGGCATGCTGCTGTTGCTGTTGATCATGTTGCTCGGTGCCATCAATTACCAGAACAGCCTGGTCTATGCAGTGACCTTTACACTGGGCAGCCTGTTCTGGGTCGCGCTGCACCACACCTATCGCAACCTTGCCGGTCTGCAGTTGCAATCGGCAGGCAGCCGTTCCGTGTTTGCCGGCGAGGCGGCACCCTTCGAACTCAAGCTCCGAGGCGGCCGCCGAGAGCATCAATCGATAAGCCTGCGCTGGCGGGGTGCCCAGGAGCGTCGCATCGACGTGCCGGCGAAGGGAGAAATCGACACCACGCTATACCATCCCACCCATCGCCGGGGGTGGTTCCGGCCGGGGCGGCTGCGAGTCGAAACGCGTTACCCACTAGGCTGGTTCGTCGCATGGAGTCTGGTGGATCTGAACTGGCAGGTACTGGTGTACCCGAGTCCGGTGGAAGCCGAGCTGCCCAGACAGAATCGTAACCGCGAAGGCGAGGGCGAGCAGCCGCGTGGGGAGGGCGTGGAAGATTTCCAGGGTCTGCGCGATTACCAGCCGGGTGATTCCAGGCGACGTCTGGACTGGCGCGCCTGGTCGCGTGGGCAAGGGTTGCACAGCAAGATATTTGCCGAGCCCACCCAGAGCAATCTCTGGCTTAGCCTTGAAGACGCGCCAGCGTTGGATCTGGAGGGCCGCCTCGGCTGCCTGACCGGCTGGATACTGCAGCTGGAACAGTCCGCTCAACCCTACGGGCTGGTGCTGGGCGGAACGCGCCTCGAGCCTGGCTTGGGCGAGGCGCATCGCGACGCCTGTCTGCGCGCAGTGGCACTGTATCAGGAGGGGACATGAGCGCCGCCGGACTGGTACCACGCAACAGCCTCGTCTGGTTGCTCACGGCTCAGGTCGTGGTGCTGGCGCCTCATCTGCCGCGGCTGCCCATCTGGGTCGCGGTTTTGTGGGTGGTCTGCGCCGTGTGGCGGGTGCAGATCCAGCGTATGCGCTGGGGTTATCCCGGCAAGTTGATCAAGGTGCTGGCGCTGGTCACTACCTGTGCCGGGGTGTTCGTCACGCAGGGGACGCTGATTGGTCTCGATGCTGCGGTGATGCTGCTGTTGCTGCTGTTCATGCTCAAGTTGCTTGAGATGCGAGCCCCCCGCGACGCCCTGGTGGTGATCTACCTGGGTTTTTTTATCGTCGCCACCGCCTTTCTGTTCGACCAGAGCATCGCCCTGGCGTTGTATCAGTGCTTTTCGCTGCTGGTACTAGTTGCGGCCCTGGTTGGCTTGCAGCAGACGCCTGCGCGCAACGATCCGGCACGGGCATTCCGCACGGGGGCGGTGATGCTGTTTCAGGCCATACCGCTGATGCTGGTCCTGTTTCTGGTCTTCCCGCGTATCGGCCCCTTGTGGGCGGTGAATACGCCCGGGCAGGATCGGATCGGCCTGGCCGAAAGCATGGCCCCGGGAGATGTTGCAGAAGTGGCGCGTTCGGGCAACCTGGCCTTCCGCGCGAGCTTCTCGGGCGACATCCCGCCCCATCCGCAGCTCTACTGGCGAGCGCTGACGCTCGGCCACTTCGATGGTCGCAACTGGAGCCATTCGGGTTTCGCGTCCAGTGGCCCGGTGCCGCCCTGGGAAGCGATCGGTGATTCGATCGACTATCAGGTGATGATCCCGGCGACGGGCCAGGCGTGGACATTCAGCCTGCGAGGCGCAACCAGCCTGGACGATCGACTGCTGCTCACCCGCGACTTCATGCTTCAGGCGCGCCGTCCCATCAGCCAGACGCTGTTCTACTCGGCCACCTCCTGGCCCCAGAGCCGCCTCGATCCGGAGCGTCTGGACCCGATCCAGCGGCGGGTCTACACAGGCTTGCCGGAGGGTTCGGACCCGCGAGCGCGTGCCTGGGCGGCCGAGCTGCGCAAGGACTATCCGGACGACAGCGAGCTCATCCAGGCTGTTCTCGAGCACTTCAATCGCGAGCCCTATTACTACACCTTGCGCCCGGACCGGCTTGGCCGGCATACCAACGATGAGTTCCTGTTCGATAAGCGACGCGGGTTCTGTGCACACTTCGCCGGTGCCATGGCTTTCGTGCTGCGTGCTGCGGGAATTCCGGCGCGCATAGTGGCGGGCTACCAGGGCGGCGAGATCAATCCTCGGGGCAACTATGTACTGGTTCATCAGTTCGACGCTCACGCCTGGGTCGAAGCCTGGGTTCAGGGCGAGGGCTGGGTGTCGGTGGACCCGACCTTCCAGGTCGCTCCCGAGCGGATCGAGGAGGGCATTCAGAATGCGATCATGGATGAAGGCTCGTTCCTCGAGGATGCACCCCTCGCCAGTGCCCGCTACCGTACTATCGGCTGGGTCAACGACATCCGTCTGGCGTGGGACGATGTGAACTACCAGTGGCAGCTCAAGGTGCTTGGATATGAAAGCGAACGCCAGCTCGACTTCTTCAAACGCTGGCTGGGGACGACCGACTGGCAGCGTATCGGACTATACGCACTGATTGCAGCGCTAGCCGTGATGATTCCGCTGGCTCTGTGGACGTTGCGGCCTCAGCGGCGACGGCGCGACCCGCGGCAGGATGCCTGGCTCAAGCTGAATCGGCGGCTGGCCCGCATCGGGCTGCAGGCAGGAGTGTCCGAGGGCCCGCGAGCATGGCAGGCGCGACTGAGCCAGGCATTGCCGGACCAACGCGGACAACTCGCAGCGTTCTTTGACGACTACGTGCGGCTTACCTACTCGCAGGAGGCTTCTGCACGCGGACGCCAGCAGAGCAGGGAGCTGACCCGATCGCTCGGGCACCTGCTGAGCGTGATACCCCGACGCAAACCGCCGCGCCCGATCCGGCCCGTTTCGGATCATGACTTGCCCACAGAGCGGCCAGACCTATAATGATTCGCAGTTCGAAGGATCACCCCTTCACGGATAGCTGGAGCAAGCATGCATCCATTTAGCGCAATACGTCCGCCACGCCTGGCGGTGGGCCTCGGCATGGCCGGTCTGGTGCCGTTCGTTACCGGTGCCCTGGGCATGTGGGTGACGCCCGAAGCCTGGCGCGAGCGGGTGCTCGAGGAACTCATGGCTTACGCCGCGGTGATTCTGGCCTTCATGGGGGCGATCCATTGGGGCCTTGCAATGCGCGCAGACGAGCGTAGCGAAAAGGCGCCGATACAGCTGGGCCTGTCGGTGATTCCGCCGTTGCTCGGCTGGGTAGCACTAAGCCTACCGGTCAACTTCGGGCTGCCAGTGATCTTCATCGCGTTCGCCACGCTGTATTTCGCTGATATCTGGGCGGTGCGACACGGGTTGGCACCGGTGTGGTACCCCTCGTTGCGCAAGCCTTTGAGTGTCGTAGTAGTGATGTGCCTGGGCATTGCCTGGCTGAGCACTGTGAATCGACTCTAAGTCAGACGCCCGCGCATCAGCGTCAGTCCTGTTGCAGTACACCCGACGCGGCGATTGCCTGGCCGATATCGGCTAGGGCCTTGCTGGCTTCTTCCGCGGTGGCCGCGCCTCGGGTGCAGGCCGCTATGATCACGCCTTGAGCTGAAGCAGCGCCGCCCCCGGCCGATGTGATGATGCCAGCGTCGCATGCCCGTCTCGGCAGCTGGCTGCTCTGCTGCGCAAAGCGAGCCGATTCAGGTAGGTGGCTGCCCATAGGACCCTTTCCGAGCTGCATCATTGTCAGCAGCGCATCCGCGCTCTCTCGGCTCAGCCCCTGACCGGCGTTGAGCGCAGCTAGTATCTGCCCGTAACTGTCGAGCGTTCCGCCATGAATCGGCGTGGCGTAGTACATGGCATAGGCGCTGGCGAGATCCGGTACTTTCATGTCCTGCGGCCCAACCTCCAGGCGCTGCTGAAAAGCCTCGAGCTGCGCCTGATCATCGCCAGCCTGGCGGATTTCCATGAAGTCCTCAGCGCTCAGATCGAATGCCCCGCGATGCAGGATGCCGAACACATTGCGGTACATCTCCAGCGGCCGAACAATGGGACCCAGCTCCTGATAGTCGTCTCCCGGCGGCAACAACTGCTGCGCGCGCTGGTTGACCGCATCGAGGCCAACCTCGCTGATCAGTATCTCCGTGGCCGTCGGGTCACCGGAAGCCAGCATTTGTTCAAGCAGATAACCCACGCCCAGCGCGGTACCCGGCTGATGCTGGCTGGTTTCCCCCGGCCCGTCGACGATATGGGCTTGCGTCAATTCAATGGTGTCGCTCAGGCTGAGCTCGCGCTTGTCGATCCGGCTGAACACTTCAACGGCGATCGCCACATTGGTCAGCGAGCCCAGGTGCCAGGTCTCGTTTGCATGCCAGGAAAGCGAAGCGCCGTCGCTGAGCTGCTGCACGTACAAGCCGACTTCGCCGGGGAAGTAATTGTCGATCCGTGTGATCTCGTCCTGAAGGGACTTCTGCCAGTCCGTGGCGGCACACGCGAGGCCGGGGAGTAGAGCGAAGGTGGTGATGAGCAGTGAGCGTCTCATGGTGTAGTCCATCCGATCGTTGAATTTGCTTGGGTCGAGCAGCGCCAGGGCTTCGCCGCATTCACTTCGAACGGTCACGACAGACTGCATGCCCCATTGCAGGTTGCTGCTGATCGTCAGCTGCTAGCAGGGTTCACAGCTTAAGGCAGCGAAGCGCTGGTAAAGTTCGCGAGCGCACGCGGCATGGGGCTTCCAGCAGGCATCTCTCGACGTTTGGCAGACGGGGAGACGCTCAGCTTAGAGGGCTGGCAAGCGCATCCGGACGCTTGGCAGGGGGAGCACTATCGTGGATGCAATAGAACCGGTACGCGTAGATCGAAATGAAACCGAACACGCAGGCAGACAGGTTCAGCCAGGCCAGCCGGGTAACCGCGTCCGCGCTGACCTGGCTTGGCTCGGACTGAAGCGGAAAGGCAATCAGGTCGAGACCTGCGCCGGCGATGAAATAACCAACGGCGACCGACAGTTTCCCGGTGAATGCGGTCGCGCTGAATAGAAAGCCTTCCTGGTTACGTCCGGTTCGCATGGCGTGCTGATGCGCCACGTCCGCCATCATGCTGCCGCCGGTAATGATCGCCATTCCCGACGCCGCGCCGCCCACGAACAATAAAAACAGGATAAGCGGCACGAACAGTGGCGTACCCTGCTCTGGAAATACCCCGGCCAACTTGGCGGCTACCGCGATATTGCCGGCCAGCGAGGCAGTCAGCGCTGCGACAATGATCGTCGGCTTCTTGTCGAAGCGCCGGTGCATCGGGCCTGCCAGAACGATGCCCACGATCCAGCCGATCAGGGCGCCTGTGGCGAGAAAGGCTATCGCTGAACTGGGGAGCCGCCAGAAATAGACGTTCAAATGAACGTTGAGTGTTTGCACCACGCCAATCGATATGGCGACCAGCATGGTGCCGATGAATAGTGCCCGGAATGAAACGTTGCTCCAGGCGGCGGCTGCGTCATCGCGCAGGCGCGTCCGCTGACCCTTGTCAGGGGCAGAGGGAAGCGTGGGGATCCGGTCGCGGGTGCCCCAGGCGCAGATAAGAATCGCCGTGCCCATGATGATCGCACCACAAAGCGCCACCTTCGGATAGCCTGCCGGGTTCAACAAGCCGTTTTCGAACTCCGGAGTCTCCGGGAAAAAAAGCGGAATCCCGATCAGAATCACCGGTGTGGCGCCGAGTACGCCACTGATTCCCCTCCATGAGGCGACCGATGTGCGCTCGTGATAATCGGTGGTGAGCTCCGCTCCGAGTGCCAGATAGGGGACGTAATACAGGGTCATCGCGCCGCGCACGAGTATGGCGAAGCCGGTCAACCAGAGGAAAAGGCCGATCTGGTCCAGCCCATGCGGCGGCATGAACAGACCGAACCAGGCCAGGGCGAGGGGCAGCGCGGCTGCGTACATGAACGGGTGACGGCGACCGCGTGGAGATCGCCAGTTGTCCGAAAGCCGGCCGGCCAGAGGGTCTGTCACCGCGTCGAAAGTCAGCGCAATCATGACCGCCGTACCCGCCAGCGCGCCGCTCAAGCCGAGTACCTGGGTGAAATAGAAGAACAGAAACAGATCGAATCCGGTGCTCTTGACGGTCTCGGCGATCTGGCCAGAACCATAAGCGATTTTGGTACGCAGTCTCAACGACATGGGGTCGTCTCCGGGCGGTTGTTATTGTTATCTCGTGGGGAGACATAATGCGTTCTTGTGCGATGTTCGTCGAGCCTCGATGCCTGGTACTCGAAGGAGCTGACGTCGACCGTGAAGCTGCGGTTAGCGCTCGATCTGGCAGCGTCGGCGCGGCATGGATATGCCGGCCGAGTGCGGGTAGAATCGGCGGCTTTCCGATTTCACTGGGATGTAAACATGGGACGCGCCTACCAGAACCGCAAAGAATCCATGGCCAAGACGGCTGATGCCAAAACCAAGCTGTACAGCAAGTACGCTCGGGAGATCTATGTCAGTGCCAAGTCGGGCGGCGTGGACCCCACTGGCAATCTGACGCTCCGCGGTCTGATCGAGCGGGCGAAGAAGGATCAGGTGCCGGGGCACGTCATCGACAAGGCAATCGACAAGGCCAAGGGTGGTGGTGGCGAGGACTTTGCGCTGGCTCGTTACGAGGGTTTCGGGCCAGGCAACTGCATGGTCATCGTCGACTGCCTTACCGACAATCCGAATCGCACCATTGCCGATGTCCGCCACTGTTTCACCAAGACGAAGTGCAAGCTGGGCGTGGCCGGCAGTGTCAGCCACATGTTCGACCATTGCGCGATCCTGGCCTTTGCTGGAAATGACGAAGAAGCGGTGCTGGAAGCACTGATGATGGCAGACGTTGATGTCACAGATATCGAGAACGAAGGCGGCAGCATCACGGTGTTTACCCCGAACACCGAATACGCCAAAGCCAAGCAGGCATTGGCCGATGCGTTCGGCGATATTGATTTCGCCGTGGACGAAGTACAGTTTCTGCCGCAGACGATGACCGCCATCAGCGGCGAAGATGTCGAGATGCTGGACAAGCTGCTGGACATGCTCAATGACGTCGACGACGTGCAGAACGTCTACCACAACGCAGAAGTGTAGACCGCAGGCGCCCGCGACCGCGGGCGCTTCCTGGGTTAGACCTTTCTCACGAATTCGGATTTGAGCTTCATTGCGCCGATGCCCTCGATCCGGCAGTCGATGTCGTGATCGCCATCAACCAGGCGAATGTTCTTCACCTTGGTGCCGACCTTGACCACCAGGGAACTCCCCTTGACCTTGAGATCCTTGATGACGGTGATCGTGTCGCCGTCTGCCAGCGGCGTCCCATTGGCATCGCGGATCGATCTTTCAGCAACGCTTTCGCCCCCAGTCTCAAAACCGTCGACTGACCATTCATGCGCGCACTCCGGACACACCAGTTGCGAGCCATCTTCATAGGTATATTCGGAGTTGCAGGCGGGGCAGGGTGGCAGGGGAGTCATCGAAAACCTTCGTTCACTGCGCGCTCACGATGAGCTGCTAGAGGCCGCGCATGGTGCCAGACTGGCGTCGGTTCGCGCAATGCGCGGCGGCATCTAGCGGCAGAAACCCATCCCGCTGGTGTCCAGGTGAAAGTGATTGGCATGTGGTTGGTTGTAGTCCGGCCCAAGAACGGTGCCGAAGTAATCGCAGGCGGCGCGATGCACATCCTGCAGAAATGCTGACCTGGCCGGCTCGCTATCGTTGTCCCAGTCGCGCAATACGCTGGCTACCGTGCCGTCGCGCATGCGAAACGCGGCAATGTCGAATGCAGAGGCAGTTGCGTGCTGGCTGCGTCTGCCGCTGGCGCGGTGATAGACGTTGCGGCAGGCGAAACTGCCGAAGTGCTCGATGCGATCTGCCCGGGTGCCGAAGTGCCCGAGTGCCAGCGGTTGCAGCTGTTGACGCTCGAACATCACCCAGCGGACAGCGAGGGGGCAGGTCACCGTGAACGGCGCGTTGAACGTCAGCTCGCTACGGTTGATCCTGACCACATTGGTCAGCGGACAGCCTGCAATGGGCGTGTAGTCATCCAGCGCTGTGTAGTTCAGGGTTGCTGCAGTGTCGAGCACCGCATGACAGGCTGTGCGGTCGGTTTTCAGTCTGGCCAGTTTCCAGTGAGTGACCGGGTTCATCGGGTCATCCAACGTAAGCGGCGCCCAGGGGTTCCAATAGGCTGGCACCGCTCGCCAGGGCTCGGCGACATACACCGCCAGGCAGAATATCGAGAATGCCGCCAACCTGAGCGAAAACCATCCAAGCGCTATCCATTGTTGCTTTTTCACTTCGCACCACTGCCTGCCGGAACACCCTTTTTGACTCTTGCGCCAGGCAAAAATGCCGGGGAATTTTCACCCGGCCTGACCGTCAACTGAACAGACACCAACAGGAGATGCCGTATGAACCGACAACGCGATGATCGCTCCCCGCCTGACACACAGATCGACCCAACCGAGGTGGCAGCGGAAGTTGACGAGCTGGAGTTTCCTGACGAAGGCGTTATGGGACCTGTAGGCGAGCAGCCCTCCGAGCGCGGACTGGATCCCGAGCGCGTCAGCGAGGCGGGGCTGACCGAGGCTTCGTTTCCGGGCGGTGGACCGACGATGGACGACGTCACGCCGGAGACGATTCTGCCTGATGACGGCGCGCGCTCGCCAAACGAGCCGGGTGCCGGCGAACCTGCCGATCAGCAACTGTCAGAGGCGGGGATCGATGAAATCGGCGCGCGTGGTGGGCTCGACGAAGCCGAATTGGGTCGGACAGATCCTCTGGACGGCAAGCGTTGGGACGGCAACCCTGACGAGCCGCTAGAGCCAGCGCGGACTGTAGACCGGGAATTCCCAGCGGATCAAAACGCCGAAGGCAAGACCGACGGCGAGCGCTAGCACCTGTTGCGACGCTAATCGCTGTCTTCGGAGGCGGGCCTGTAGGGCCCGTCGAACCGAGGCAGCTCACCCTCGATTACCCACCAGCTGGCTCGAGAACCGTAGAAAAAATGCGCCAGCGGCCGGGTCTGAAGATCGCCTTCGAGCAGACCGCCCGAATGCGCAGTACGCCGGGCAGCGCGTCCTTCCTGCTGTAAATCGGTGACCCACAGGTGCGACAGAACACCCGGCGCTTTCCTGGAGACGATTCGAATTCAGTGAGCGAATCCGCCCCCGAGACGAGCGTGAAGCACGACTCGTCCACCGGGATATTGGTGGCGAAGGGTCCGCCCTGGGCTCGGCGACATTGTGAGCAATGGCAAACCTGAATCGGCTCCAGGTTTCCCTCGATATGAAAGCGCACCTTGGCGCACAAGCACTGTCCGCTGTACATCAGGATTCCTCCTTGCTGTTCGTGTCCGGTTTGAATGCATCGGGTGGCCGCGGCACGAGCACTCTTACGCCTGGTTCCGGGAGTCCGATCCCGGCCGCGCGAAACGCCTGCACAATGCCTCGCCGTACATTCGAGGCTGTCAGGACGAAGTCGCTGCGGCGCGAATCCGCCCAGAAACGCGCTTCCAGATGAATACTGTCCTGGAGCTCGGTGATCCGGACGGTGGGCGCCGGTGTGGCGAGGACGCCTTCGGCCGCCAGAGCGGCGTCCAGTATAGTCTCCACCGCGGTCTTCAGCTCCACCTCGTAGCCGACCGGTACGGCGACGCTGCCTCGCCTGACGGGGCTCTCGGTATTGTTGGTTACTCGGGACGTGAACACTTCACTGTTCGGTACCAGCACGGCGCGGCCGTCGTAGGTGCGAATCTGCGTGGCGCGCAGAAGAATGCGCTCGACACTGCCCTCGGTGGGGCCGATGACGATCTGATCGTTGATCTCGAACGGGCGCATGAGCAGGATCAGGAGCCCGGACACGAAGTTGGAGAGAATGTCCTTCAAGGCGAAACCAAGCGCGACGCCGGTAAGGCCCAGGCCGGTTGCGAGCGCCTGCGGATCGAACCCCAGCGCGCTGGTGGCAACGATGATGCCTATTGCCCAGATGGAATAGTAGGTGATCTGCTTGATCAGGTTTTCTACAGTCAGGTCCGAGATCAGACCGCGCAGTACCAGACGCGTGATCCATCTCACCGCCGATGCGAACGCCCAGAACAGCAATAACACCAACACGCCAGCGAGCAGGCGCGGGACAACCGTGATTGCAGTCTCCAGCATGCGGGCAAAGGCGGTCTCGACGCTGGCCTGGGTCTCGGTGCTAAAGCGGCGCCACGTTGAGGTGCGCCTTTCCCCGCCGCGGGTCAGCGCGCCGTCGATGGCGTCTCGCCAGGTAACGGCCAGTTGATCGATGTCAGTGAGATGCTCGGTCGCATCCTCCGGCGATATCTCCACCACGGGACGGCCAGCGACGCTGAGAATGCGACGCTCGCCCTCCGTGGCAATCGTCACCGGGCTGATGTTGGCCGGCGTTTCGAGTATGCGGTTCAACCGCTTTTCGATTGCGTCTGCACGCTCCCGCGCAGCTTCCTGCGTTGCGCCATCTACCTGGAACAGCGCGCGAGCATCGAGCCTCACGGTCGCCCGGCCGGTATCGGCCAGGGCCGAATGAACCGAGCAGAGCAGAACGAAACAGAAAAGTAGAACGCGTTTGGTCATTGGTTAGTCGGTCCCGCTGCTGCCGTGTTGCAGGCAACAGTTTTGTTAAAGGTTGCTATTGGGACTGCCCCGACGTCGATTCGCTCCGTCGGATGGCGGACGCCCGACCCAAGCCCCGGGGGCGTGATACGCCAAGGGGACGGTTCCGGCGGGGGTATGGGTTTAGCCTGACAGTCGATACAGGCGTTCATTGAAGGTGACGAGCGACCGGTTAGCCTGGGCTTCGCTGCAGCGGCCTGGCCGCCGTCTGGGTGCGCTGCGCTGCCCCGGCTCGCTTGAACTCAAGGCTGGGAGATACGTCGTAACTCTATGAGCTGACTACCTGAATCGGTAACCAACGCAGCAAACGGAGCCGCGCCGCAGCGCGGATACGGCAGGAGCTGAAGCGTGTCTTTCCCATGACTGACGAGGAGACTGCCATGAACGATCCCATCACCCGAGATACCCTGACCGATCTGGTCAAGCTCGACGAGCAAATTTGTCTGTCGGTGTACATGCCGACCCATCGCAGCGTACCGGAGAGAGAACAGGACCCGATACGGTACAAGAATCTGCTTCGCGAATTACGAGGCGCACTCGCATCCCGATATCCACAGGCCGATCAGGATGCGCTGCTTGAGCCGTTCGAGGCGCTGTTGGAGGATCGCGACTTCTGGGTTTACCAGCGTGACGGCTTGGCGGTACTCGGCGGTGAACATTTCTTTCGCGTATTTGCACTGCAGCGTCGGGTGCCGGAAATTGCCTCTGTCGACGTTCGTCCCTACCTGAAGCCACTGTTGCGTATCGCCCAGTCAGCCGATCGTTTCCAGGTGCTATGCCTGGCGCGGGACGAGGTGCGGCTGTTCGAGGGCAACCGCGACGTGCTGGATGAGATTGAGCTGGTCGATGAAGTGCCTCGCAATCAGATTCAGGCGCTGGGGGGCGATCTCACCGAGGCCACGCAAAGCGGGAAGCCCGGTGGTTACAGCATGGCATCCGAACGGGGCGACCCGATGATGCACGAGGCCGGTGGCAGCGGAAAGCAGGATGAGATCGATCTTGATCGCGATCGATTCTTTCGGAAGGTTGACTCAGCGATTTCCGAAAACTACTCCAACCCGGGCAACCTGCCGCTGTTGCTGGTAGCGCTACCGGAAAACCAGTCGGTATTCCGAGCCGCGACCCGAAATCAGCATCTGGTCGAGCAGGGGGTCGACATTGACCCTTCCTCCCTGGACGTCGACCAGTTGCGCAAGCGCAGTTGGGAGGTGATGTCGCGCCAGTATCGTCAGCGGCTCGATGGCATCGTCGATCAGTACGGCGCCTCAAGCGGGCAGGGACTTGCGTCGGATCGCGTCGAGGACATCGGTCAGGCTGCGGTGGCGGGTCGGGTTTCAACGTTGCTGGTGGAAGCCGAACGGGTAATTCCCGGCGAGCTCGATCAGCAGAGCGGGGAGGTACACGTGAACGGGACCGGTGAGGAAGACGGATACGATGTGCTGGATCAACTGATTCCGCAGGTATTGCAGAACGGTGGCGAAGTGATCGTTCTGCCCGCTGATCAGATGCCGGTAAGCACCGGTGCAGCGGCCATGTACCGCTTCTGACCCGTCAGCGGCCGGCGTGCTTGCCGTCGGCCGCGTGGGTGACTGAAAGACTCACTACCGGATGCGAATGTGATCAGTGGTGAGTCTCCTCGGGCGCCTCTTCCGTGTCGACATTGGCCGCCGCATAGCTGCGCGCGGAAAACACTTCAGACAGGATGGCCTGTTCCAGTGCGCCGCGCTGGCCCGGCTTGACGGGAAGCCGGACCACCAGATGCAGCTCACTGGCAACCGGAACCTGGATGGTCACTCTCGGATCCACCGAGGGTACAGCCAGTCCGCGCTGTGAGCTGACCCGTTTCATGTGCCGGCGAACCTGCTCAAGATAGGGTTGAGCATGTCGATTGGCGGCGGCAAGCAAGGCTTGCTGCGCTGCCTGCCAGTCATCCTCTCGCTTGAATGGCACCGTGAATACGTGAAACTCGTACTCCTCGGTAAAGCTCTCATTGACCACCGGCTCGGAAACGAACAACGCATTCGGGATGACCACCACGCGGCCGGTGCGCTGATGCATGGTTTTCCCGGGTCCGACCTCCAGGATGGTGGTAGCGAGCAGGCTCTGATCGATCACGTCTCCGCGAAATTCCTTTATCTGAATACGGTCACCAAGGTTGAATGAGCGAGAGCCACTCTTCAGAAGGGACCCGGTCAGACACAGGATCAGCTCCTTGGTTGCCACCACGAACGCTACCGCGATCGCCACAATGGAAAGGGCCAGCGTTCTGAGCTCATCGCCCCAGATGATCACCAGACCGAGCAGCAGCAACAGCAGAAACCCGTTGCGCGAGTTGACCAGCCAGCGGCCTCTCAATTCGGCTGACTGCACGGTTCGTCGAATGAATCGCGCACTCAGGGCACGCAGGATCCCGATGGTGACGACGAGAATGAGAGAGTTGATCAGCAGACCAAGCAGGCTATCGGGCACCTGGACGGTGGGCGGCCATACGAAATTGTCGAGCATCTGGAGTCCTGTCTAACGGATTGACACCCATGATCCTGCGCGGCGCGCGACCCGTCAACGCATGCTGGCATTGAAGATGCAGTGTTAGCGATAACCGATCGATGGTAGGGAGTGTTGCGATGCGATTAGTAGGAACGATCAAGGAAATCTGGCGCTATCCGGTCAAGGGAATGGGTGGTGAACGTGTCGGGAGTTCCCGACTGACCGACGTCGGTGTGGACGGTGACCGAGAGTGGGCCGTACGCGACGTCCTCCGTGACGAAATACAGAGCTGCAAGTTCAGACCGGATCTGCTGCGCTGCACGGCCAGTCATGAGCCCGGGTCTACCGTTCCGCTCGTCGAGCTGCCAACTGGCGAGAGGCTCAGCTGCAACGACCCGGGTCTTGGTGAACGATTGTCGGCGCTGGTCGGGCACGCGTCGCGGCTGGAGCCCTTGCAGTCTAACGAAGGGCTCGATCGATTTCGCCGGTATCACGGTGGTGCGAATGGTTGGCTGGACGAGCTCAAGGCGACCTTTGATCGGGAGGAGGGCGAACCTCTGCCAGACCTGGACGGCCTGCCGCCATCGGTGGCCGATTTTGTCGTCTCACCCGGCACGTTCTTTCTGGTAGCCCCGCTTCACATCGTCACGACAGCGTCCCTGGAACGCCTGGCTCAACTACGCGAGGAGGCTGACTGGGACGTAAGGCGCTTCCGGCCCAACCTTGTGATAGAGACCACGGCCGACTTCGCAGGCTTCCCCGAGCAGGAGTGGATCGGCCGCACGTTGCGCCTGGGCGGAGCCACTGTGAAATGTACCGCGCCGGCACCACGCTGTGGTGCTATCACTCGGGCGCAGCGCGATTTCGGGGCTGACACCCGCGTGCTGCGCACTGTCGTGAGGCACGCCGAGCAAAACGTCGGCGTATACGGCCAGACAGCTCAGGCCGGCCTCGTGCAACGGGGCGAGCAGGTGTGGTGCGACTGATGTAATGTGGGGCTAGGCATGTGACTCAAGCAGCCGGGAAGCGGTTCTGCATACATTTTCGGCGCCCTGGTGTATTTCATCCATGATCGAAGCGACCTCGTTGATGCGCAGGCGACCGTCCTCCGCCGATTGGCTTACCGCCTGCACGCGGCTGGTCACGTGCTGGGTCAGGTCGCGGTTGCGATGCACGACCTCGGCGATCTCCGACGTTGATTTGCTCGTCCGCGCCGCGAGCTGACGCACCTCGTCTGCCACGACCGCAAAGCCGCGACCCTGCTCGCCGGCACGAGCCGCTTCGATGGCGGCGTTCAGTGCAAGAAGGTTGGTCTGCTCGGCGATCGCGCTGATCGTAGCGACGATGTCCTCGATACTTTTCGACTGGCTGTTGAGCTGTTCGATGAGTGTAGTGGCCTCGGTAACCTGATCGGCTATACGTGCGGAAGTCTCCACGTTGGCTTGTAGCGAGGTCATGCCCTGGAGGGCAATCTGTGCGGTTTCTTCTGACGTGCTGCTTGCGACCTCGGCCGCCTGCCTGACGGCCAGCGCCTGTTCAACACGCTCGGTGATCTCGGTCGCAAACTTGACCACCCGGGTTGTGACGCCGCGCTCATCGATGATCGGGTTGTAGGTGGCTTCCAGCCAGATCGTCTCGCCTCGGCTGTTTCTTCGCTCGAAACGGCCCGACTTGAACTGACCGTCTGCGAGCTCTTTCCAGAAATCCGGATGGCTGCGTGTGAACGAATCGGGACAGAACATCCGGTGATGGTTGCCGCGAATCTGCTCGATCGAGTAGCCGACGGTATCCAGAAAATTCTGGTTGGCATCGACGATTTCGCCGGCAGGCGTGAACTCGATCACGGCCAGCGACCTGTGCAGGGCATCGATAATTGCCTGCTGACCCTGGGCTTTCACGTGCTGCTCCGTAACGTCGTTGGCGATCTTGAGAATCCTGATGACACGCCTGTCTTCATCGAGAACAGGGAAATACGTGGCTTCCAGCCACAGTGCACGCCCTCTGGCGTCGATGCGGGCGAATGTGCCCGCATGCGCCTTGCCGCGGGACAGGTCATTCCAGAACTGCCGATACGCCAGCGAGGTACCCACCTCCGCCGAGCAAAGCTGGCGGTGGTGATTGCCCTCAAGCTGGGAGAAGGAATAGCCGGTCAGCTGCAGGAAGAGCTCATTTGCATCCAGAATCACCCCGTCTGGCGTGAATTCAATGACGGCCACGTGCCGACGCACTGCATCGAGCATGGCTTTATAGGCGTTGAGTTCCAGCTGACTGGACTGCAGTTCGATCTTGATGCGGCGATTGAACATGGAGGAGACGTCCGTTTCGTGATGGCACGGCGATAGACAATAGCCATCATGAAAGGTTCGTACAATATTTGTATAGAAAAACTGTTCCTTTTTGCGCGGCTGTACAATCGCTGGCGCAATGACGAACGGTTTATAACAGGGGACGTGGCTGGACGATTCACTCGCCCGGAGGGGCCCGGGCGAGGTGGTCTGGTGCACCTGCGAATGCCTCAGGCGAGGCGAGCCCACAGGTCATACTCGTCGGCATCGGTGATGATCACCTTCACCATATCGCCAGGCTTGAGCGGATCATCCGTATCGATATAAACCGCACCATCGATTTCGGGGGCATCAGCCATTGAGCGGGCGATGGGGCCATCTTCATCGACTTCGTCAATCAGTACGTCCATCGTCTGGCCTACCTTGCGCTGCAGGCGTGCGGCGCTGATCGCCTGCTGGTGCGCCATGAAGCGCTCCCAACGATCCTCCTTCACATCTTCCGAGACCGGATCGGCCAGCTCGTTGGCGGGTGCGCCGTCTACCGCGGAGTATTTGAAGCATCCGACGCGATCGAGCTGCGCCTCGGTCAGCCAGTCCAGGAGATACTGGAAATCCTCTTCGGTTTCGCCCGGAAAGCCCACGATGAAGGTGGAGCGAATGGTCAGCTCGGGACAGATTTCGCGCCACGATTTGATGCGTGCCAGGGTCTTGTCTTCGAATGCCGGCCGCTTCATCGCTTTCAGGACCTTGGGGCTGGCATGCTGGAAGGGAATGTCGAGATACGGCAGGATCTTGCCTGCAGCCATCAGCGGGATCAGTTCATCGACGTGGGGATACGGATAGACATAATGCAGCCGGACCCACACGCCGAGCTCACTTAGCGCCTCGCACATTTCCGTCATACGCGACTTCACCGGACGGCCGTTCCAGAACCCAGTACGGTATTTGATGTCGACGCCGTAGGCGCTGGTGTCCTGGGAGATGACCAGTAGTTCCTTGACGCCGGCCTTGACCAACCGCTCCGCTTCGCCGAGTACATCGCCGACCGGACGGCTGACCAGCTTGCCGCGCATCGATGGGATGATACAGAAGCTGCAGCTATGGTTGCAGCCTTCGGAAATCTTCAAGTAGGCATAGTGGCGGGGCGTCAGCTTGATGCCCTGCGGTGGCACCAGATCAATCAGCGGGTTGTGATCGGCGCGCGGCGGCACCGCATCGTGCACTGCGTTCACCACCTGTTCATATTGCTGCGGCCCCGTCACAGCCAGAACGTTCGGGTGCACGTCACGGATGACACTCGCCTCCACGCCCATGCAACCCGTGACGATCACGCGTCCGTTTTCCGCGATAGCCTCGCCGATGGCATCCAGCGATTCCGCCTTGGCCGAATCGATGAATCCGCAGGTGTTGACCACCACCACGTCGGCGTCCTGATAGGTCGCGACTACCTGATACCCTTCGGTACGCAGCTGAGTGAGAATGCGCTCTGAATCGACCAAGGCCTTGGGGCAGCCGAGACTGACAAAGCCGACTTTGGGGTTGGTCGACGGGAGTTTGGACATGAAAACCTCTGGGGACAGACACGGCGGTGGCGAAGAGCGCGTATTCTATCCGCCGCAGTGGCACCTTGCCAGACTACGGGCCTGCCGTTGGTCTCGGCGGCGGGGTTTCCCGACGATTGGAACAGTGAACAAAGCGATCGGTGCCGCCTTGTCTGTGCGCAGACCGAACCCGTTGTTCTGCTAGCGCTAGTCAATCGTCTGTTTCTCAGTCCTCGCTCTCCCGGTCCAGGGTGCTGTATCAGTAGCTACGCGTTCCGCTGAAGCGTGAGTCGGTTGGTTGTCGAGGCTTCAAAGGACTGGCTTCACTGTGTATGAGCTACTTTCGCTTCTGTATCTGTCAAACCTGTCCAAGCAGCAGGGCTTTGTGATTGGCCTGCAGGGCATTCTGTTCAAGGCGACGTTCAAATGGTATCGATGGATAGGCTTCTACCCAACAAGCTGAAAACCGAATGGGCGCCGACAACTAAAATGACGGAAACAAGCAGGAATACAAAACTCCAGGCCAGCACTCTCTGTTTTTTGGCTATGACTAGCGACGTCCAGAAAACGCCTGTCCAAAAAAGGAGTGACACCCCGATACCCGCGGTTCTGCTGCTGACTAGATAATCGGCAGGACCGAAAATTACCATCTGCGGATAAATGGCTAGCTATAAATCCGACTGGTTGGAAATTCAGCCAGTTTAATAATGCTCCTAAAGCGAAAGGTGCGAATAATATGGTGCCCGCAACCGCGACGCGCATCCCTATCTGATGACTCATAGAGGCCCAATATTCTGTAATACTGGGTGCGACGTAAATCAACATTATTTTTGGAAGAAGCATGCGTAAAACATATCTCAGGTCTTTTTTGAGTTGCTTGGCTGATTTGATGTTTTGTGACTCATTCGCATGACGAACGACAAAATAAATGCATATATTAAAAAGGTAAGTAGTCGACCCAGTATGCTTGGCATGAAACCGATCTCAGTGCGAAAAAAAAATGGGCTCCCGATTAAGCTGGATAACGGAGAATAATAGATTGTATCCAAAAACGCCCATATCAAACCATAAGATGAATCAAGCCTCATTAAAAGCGCAGGGATTATTGGAAATAACAGTATCGAAATCCCTATCAATCTCCTTTTTTTACTTCGCTTTAATGCCTCGAAAGAAATCAGTTGCACCGTAGGCCTCTCCGAGTCATCCGACACTGGGGTGGGTTGATAATGCGATCGTATTCAACTCTCAGTGCCTCAGAAAAATGTTGACAGTTGCGCCCTGCAAGGCAGTATGTGCTGCCATTCCAGTCGTCTCGAATGTTATTTAGAGCTTGACGCATAATATCGTCGTCGTACGTAGGCCCAATAAAATCATATTCATCTCGTGTATGTCCTTCATCACTTCTGACGTTGCCGAATTCGCCGCACACCACTGGCCCGAAACCTTCTCCATCACCAGAGAAAAAACCAACATTCTCATTGGGAATGTCATCAAACCATAACTGCTCATGAGCAAAATGATGATTACTGCTCCCGTCGGGAGCGTCATAGAGTTGTTCTTGCCCTTCTAATGGTCTAAACCCAAACCGCGCTAAGCCCAGCGGATCCAAAAATGTCAGTGGATTGCCGCTAACGTAAGAAAATGTGTTGAGTCCACCCCGCAACCCAATCGGATCGCTCTGTAGATACCTTCCTGCCGCCGGGTCATAGTCCCTATAGTAGTTGTAGTGCAACCCCGTCTCTTTATCAAAGTACTGCCCCGGGAATCTTAGATATAGGGATAACTGAAGTTCTTGTGGGGAGCTTAGACTTTCCCCTCTTACGGCGCCAAAAGCATCACTACCCCATCTCCAGATGATCGCTTGATTCAAATCGGTCGCGGTCCGCGGCGTGAGCAAGTGATCGCTATGAAGCCAGGCGATGTTAGAGGCTTCGTATCGGTTAGTGTCGATCGCTACCAATGGCCGCAGTTGGAGCCAGACGATGTTCTGGGTGTTCGCCGCTTGCTCGTGATCTGACGCTCCGCTGATCTGCAGGCGGGTCTCGCCCAGCAGTTGACCCTGCTGATCGTAGTGGAAGAGGGTATGCGCCTCGCCGCCGTCCGGCTGCAGTACCGCCTTGTGGATGCGTTGGCCAAGCGCGTTGTAGTGGTAGCGGGCCTTCAGTCGGCCGTTCTCCCGATACGCGCTGATGCGGTTCTGGGCGTTATAGTCGTAGCTGCGGATCGTGTCGTTGCGCTCCAGTAGCGTGTTGCCGACTGCGTCAAGAACGATGTCTTTTTCATTGGTGCCGAGCAGCCGGTTGCTGGCGGGTGCGTAGAAGTACCTGGTTAGCTCTTCTTTTGCTTCGTCCGGCTCGCCGATGTGGTTCTCGTCGCTTCTGGTGTAGCGCTGGGTCAGTCGATTGCCGACTTCGTCATAGTCGAAGCGCTGCTGCCCGTAGGGACCCTGATCCATGATCAGCCTCTGCAGCAGGTCGTAGCCGAACTGCTGCTGGTAAGTCCGTTGGCCTTCGCTGCGCTCGATGCCGGTGATGTTGTTCAGTCGGTCATACTCGTAAGCCTGCTGCCAGACGGCTTCGTTGTTTTCGTTTTGAACGTTGACCGCAGTGATGCGGCCATCCAGGTCATGCTCCAGCGTCTGGGTCAGGCCGTTGCCATAGGTCCAGCTGTCCATGCTGCCGAAGGGGCGGTGGGTGATGTCGGTAATCAGCGGGGTATCGGTTTGCTCGGTTCCCAGCGTGACCTGGCTGTGGCGGCCGTTCTCATAGTCGTACCGAACGGTCTGGCCGTTGGGGTAGGTGATCGACGCCAGTTGGTTGCCGTTCGTGTAGCTGTAAGTGATCGTTTGCTCATGGGTGTGCCCACCCACCTTTATCTTCCGGGCATCGACCAGTAGGTTGCCGTGGGCATCGTAGCGGTAGTCGATCTGGCTGTGGCGGCTGGTGATGCGGGTCACTCGACCGATGCCAGCGCCATGAGCTTCGTCGTTCTGATCGTAGGTGTAGGTGATGTCTTCGCCTGGATCGCTGTACTGGATGCGAGTGAGGCGACCGAGCGCATCGTAGTGGTAGCGGACGTCCTGGTCTGGCTGGTCCGGACGGTGGGTGCGGCTGAGCTGGCCGGCGTCATCGTAGTGATGGATCTGGATACCGGTGTCGGGGCTGTCCAGTTGCAGCAGCCGTCCCAGCCCATCGCGGGTGTAGCGGGTGGTCGCCTGGTTGGCGGCGATCACGGTGTCGAGCTGCCCAGTCGGGCCGTAGCCGAACTGGGTCTGGCCGTCGGCCGGGTCGCGGGTCTGGGTCAGACGCGCCAGGGCATCGTACTGTTGCACGGTGGTCAGCAGGCCGGTGGGTTCCTCGCCAGCCTGCTGCTCGATACGGATCGGCAGGCCGGCCTTGTCATACTGCACGCGGGTCTGCTGGCCGGCATTGCCCAGCAGCGCAATGACCCGGCCCAGCTCGTCGAGCTGACGCTGCTTGACCAGCACGTCCTGACCTTCTTCGTTCTGAATCGACAGCGTTTCCCAGGCGCCACTGACGGCGTTGGGTGTGACGGCGATGTGCTCGCCCAGGCTGTTGGTCAGGCTGGTGACCTGGCGGGCATCGTTGTAGGTAACCGTCAGGCTGTCACCGTTTTCCCGGTGCAGGGTAGAGGGCAGGCCGTTGGCCAGATACTCGATCTGCATCTGGCTGGTATGGCTGCCGATGCGTTTGATCCCGGTCAGCCAGCCACGGTCGTTGTAGGTCAGCTGGGTGATCAGGCCGTTGGGGTCGGTGATGCGGCCGGGGCGACCCTGGGCGGTGTGGTTGTCATAGCGGGTAACGTGGCCGAGAGCGTTGGTCACACGAACCATCTGACCCTGCTTGTCGTAATCCAACTGGGTCTGAGCTTTGCGCGGATCGGTAATGCGGATGCGCGCCAGGTGCGTGTTGGCATCGTCATGATAGCTGTACTGGTAGGTCCAGCTGCGACTGTCACCGTGGGTGGCGTAGGGCACCTGCTGGGTGCTCAGGTTGACCTCGGTGTAGACCTCCGGGCGGTCCTGCTGGTCATAGTGCGTGAAGGTCTCGCGCTGGGGCTGCCACTGCTGGTCATCGTCCAGACTGTAATAGGTGCGGCGCGTCACCAGCGGCTTGTGCGGGTGCCATTCGCTGACGATGCGCTGGCTCTCCGGTTGTAGCACCGGCGCTTGGTTCTGCCACAACACGCCCTGGGTCAGCTCGGTGATCAGCCCCCGCTCGTTACGCTCCATCAGCGTGGCGCGGCCTTCGGCATCGATGGCGGCGGTCAGATAACCGGTGTCGGCATAGATATGCCGCTGCTGGGTCTCGGGGCAGTAGGGGGTGGCATCGCCCTCGATGCGACTGAGGCGTTTGACGCCCTTTTGCTCGATCAGGTGATAGGTCGCGGTCTTGCCGGCTGCGTTGGTGATGAAGGTCTTGTTGGCCAGATACTCAACCGTGATGCGCTCCACGCCTTGGCCGTGCTCGGACAGCACCGCCCGGCCCAGGTTGTCATAGGCCCAGGTGGCGTAGCGGCGGCCGGCTTCATCGGTGATGCCGGTCAGGTAGTGTGGGAAGTCCGTGTCTTCGTAATGGTAGGTGCGGGCCGGGCCGTCCAGTGTCGAGCGACGCAGCCGGTCGAGCAGCCCCGGTTTGCCCTGGGTGACGGTGAGCAGATTACCGTTGAAGGTGTCATACCCGAACTGCAGCGCCTGACCATCGGGCGTATCGACCCGCACCAGACGCTGGCCGGAGTACTGAAAGCGCACGCGCTGGCCATAGGCATCGCTGACGCTCGCCAGCTGGCCCTCTTCGTTGTACTCAAGCTGCTGACGCTGTCCATGCACGTGCTCGATACTCAGCAGGCGGCCCTGGGCATCGTACTGCTCGGCGCCACCGGTGCCGGGGCGGTAGGTCCAACCGAGCAACTCGTCCTGGCGATACACCCCTTCAAACGTGTCGACGTTGTTGTCGGTGGCGATCCAGCGCTGGCCATCCTGGCGGAAATAGTGCCGGCGGCCATCCTCACGCACCACGCGCATGCGGCCGTCATCGTGAGCAGTGATACGCCGCTCGTAGTTGTGCTGCCAGCCCGAGCCGAGGCTGCCGGCTTCGTCGGTGGCGTGGCTGTTGTAGGCGCGGATGAACGCGAGGGGAAACTCACCCGAGCCCTGGTAATCGACTTCCTGCTGGTACTTGTTGCCAGTCGCGATGTTGATCGGGTTGCCGACCAGGGTGTAGGTCGGTGGGCTGCCGCCGGCGGGGGAGGCGTTCTGATCATTACCCGTGTCGACCGAGCAGGCCATACCGCCGCCCAGATCGCCGCCGGGGTTGAAGCCGGAGGAGCCGCCACCGCCCACGCCATCGAGCCCGCCGCCACTGCCGCCCCCGAGCAAATCATCCCATGCGGTGCCGCCACCAGCGCCACCGCCCGAACCGTCTGCGCCCCCACCGGTACCGCCGCCCACGGTGCCGGAGCCCCCACCCGAGCCGCCGGCATCGCCGCTGCCCGCATCCGTTCCTGAACCCGAGCCGCTCCCTGAGCCTGATCCGCCACCGGAACCAGGCCAACCCGAACCCCCACCACCGGCACTGCCGCCGTCCATCGACGCGGGCATGCCAGCCAGTTCCTTGGAGATATGTCCAACATGCTGGCGGCTGCTGGAGCCGAAGCTGGAAAAGGCGATGACGCCGACGACAATCAGGGCGCTGACGACGATCAGGTATTCAACGAAGGTGGCACCGGCGAGCGGACGCCGGCGGGAGACAAACTTCCGTGTCATGGTAGATCCCGGTCTTTAACTCAAAGATGGAGAACCAACGACAGCGGAACATTGGCGTGCGGGCCGGAGTGTGTTGGCCGAAGAGACGAAGCGCAACGGTGAGTGCGGGAAAAGCTGATGCGAGTCACATATCTGGGGTCCGGAGCCTGCGGGCCAAGGCAGATATCCCTAACGACCTGATGACCCCAACGAAAAAGCCCCGCACGAGGCGGGGCTTTTCGATATTGCGTGGTGCTTAGACCTGAGCGACCGGGATGGACGCTGCGGCCTTCTGGTACGACTCGATTTCGTTGAAGTTCATGTAGCGATAGATATCGCTGGACATGCTGTTGAGCTCTGCAGCATAGCCCATGTATTCCTCAACGGTCGGCAGGCGACCCAGAATCGATGCAACCGAAGCCAGCTCGGCAGAAGCCAGGTACACATCGGCGCCATCACCCAGACGGTTCGGGAAGTTCCGTGTGGAGGTGGATACGACGGTGGACTTGGCAGCCACACGTGCCTGGTTACCCATGCACAGCGAGCAGCCTGGCATTTCCATGCGCGCACCAGCCTTGCCGTAGATGCCGTAGTAGCCTTCTTCGGTCAGCTGGAACTGATCCATCTTGGTTGGCGGAGCCAGCCACAGACGAGTCGGCAGGGCACCCTTGTTCTTCTCGAGCAGCTTGCCGGCCGCGCGGAAGTGGCCGATGTTGGTCATGCAGGAACCGATGAAGACCTCGTCGATCTTCTCGCCAGCTACCTGAGACAGCAGACGCGCATCGTCCGGATCGTTCGGGGCGCAGAGAACGGGCTCTTTCACTTCGCTCAGATCGATTTCGATGATGGCAGCGTACTCGGCGTCCGGGTCGGCCTTCATCAGCTTGGGATCAGCCAGCCAGGCTTCCATGGCCTGAGCACGGCGCTCCAGGGTACGCGGGTCCTGATAGCCGTTGGCGATCATCCAGCGCAGCAGGACGATGTTGGACTTCAGGTACTCGGCAACCGACTCTTCGCTCAGGTTGATGGTGCAACCGGCAGCGGAGCGCTCGGCGGAGGCGTCGGACAGTTCGAATGCCTGCTCGGCGGTCAGGTGATCCAAACCTTCGATCTCGAGAATACGGCCGGAGAAGATGTTCTTCTTGCCTTTCTTCTCGACGGTCAGGTGACCTTCCTGGATCGCGTAGTAGGGGATTGCATGCACCAGATCGCGCAGCGTGATGCCGGGCTGCATTTCACCCTTGAAACGCACCAGAACCGATTCCGGCATGTCCAGCGGCATGACGCCGGTGGCAGCGGCGAAGGCGACCAGACCGGAACCGGCCGGGAAGGAAATGCCCATTGGGAAACGGGTGTGCGAGTCGCCACCGGTACCGACAGTGTCGGGCAGCAGCATGCGGTTCAACCAGCTGTGGATAATGCCGTCACCCGGGCGCAGCGCGACGCCGCCACGGTTGTGGATGAAGTCAGGCAGCGTGTGGTGCGTGGTCACGTCGATCGGCTTGGGGTAAGCCGCGGTGTGACAGAACGATTGCATGACCAGATCAGCAGAGAAGCCCAGGCAAGCCAGGTCCTTCAGTTCGTCACGGGTCATCGGGCCCGTGGTGTCCTGCGAACCCACGGTAGTCATCTTCGGTTCGCAGTAGGTGCCAGGGCGTACGCCCTCTACGCCACATGCCTTGCCGACCATCTTCTGCGCCAGGGTGTAACCCTTCTTGGTGTCCACCGGCTGCTCGGGCTTGCGGAACAGATCCGAGTGCGGCAGACCAAGTTCGGCGCGTGCCTTGTCGGTGAGGCCGCGGCCAATGATCAGCGGGATCCGGCCACCAGCGCGGACTTCGTCCAGCAGAACCTGGGTTTTCAGCTCGAAGGTGGTGATGACGTCGTCGGTGCCGTGCTTGCACACCTTGCCGTCGTACACGTAGACGTCGATCACGTCACCAGTTTCCATCTCGGAGACGTCGAATTCGATCGGCAGGGCGCCGGCATCTTCCATGGTGTTGTAGAAGATCGGAGCGATCTTGGAACCGAAGCAGAAACCACCGGCGCGCTTGTTGGGCACGTAGGGGATGTCGTCGCCGAAGAACCACAGAACGGAGTTGGTGGCCGACTTGCGCGAGGAACCAGTACCGACCACGTCACCGACATAGGCAACCGGGAAGCCCTTGGAACGGACTTCTTCAATCTGCTTCAGCGGACCGATGGCGCCTTGCTCGTCCGGCACGATACCGTCACGAGCCATCTTCAGCATGGCCAGTGCATGCAATGGGATGTCGGGGCGCGACCAGGCATCCGGAGCCGGGGAGAGGTCATCAGTGTTGGTTTCGCCGGGAACCTTGAAGACGGTCAGGCTCAGTTTTTCCGGCACGGCAGGCTTGTTGACGAACCACTCGCCGTCGGCCCAGGACTGCAGCACGCCCTGTGCATGCGCATTGCCATTCTTGGCACGTTCGGCAACATCATGGAACGCGTCGAACATCAACAGAGTGTGCTTGAGCTCCACAGCGGCGAAAGGAGCGAGCTCCTGATCATCAAGCAGTTCGACCATAGTGGCGATGTTGTAGCCGCCCTGCATGGTGCCGAGCAATTCGACAGCACGCTGTTTGGTCAGCAGCGGGGAGGTGGCTTCGCCTTTGGCAACGGCAGACAGGAAGCCGGCCTTGACGTAGGCAGCTTCGTCCACTCCCGGAGGAACGCGGTTGGTCAGCAGGTCGAGCAGAAACTCTTCTTCGCCGGCGGGCGGGTTCTTCAGCAGATCAACCAGACCAGCGGTTTGTTCGGCGTTCAGCGGCTGAGGCACGATGCCCTGGGCGGCGCGCTCTGCAACGTGTTTGCGATAGGCTTCAAGCACAGTAATACCCTCATCAGTCTGTTCCGTTTGTGACGGAACGGTCATCCTCACGGACCATGGCGCCGGATATGAGGTTGGGTGCAAGCGCAAGCCCTAATCTGGTGGGGGGCAACCTGGGTAACTGGGTACGCAGATACGAATGGGGTTGCGGGCAAACGCCTGTCACACAGCCCTAACGGCGCGCCGATTCTACAGTAAGCGCCCGGTAAAGTTAAGTTGCAGGGGTCTATAACCTTGGTAGGGGACAGACGGAAGCGGACAGGCAGCTTCCGGAGCCAGGGCAGCACCAGAAGGTGCTGCCCTGTCGGCTACTTCTCGAGGATGTCTTCAAGGTGCGCAATCATGTCATCCGGCTTGAGTACCAGGACATCACTGGCGAGTTGGTCTAGAACCACTTCTGCGGTATTGCCGATCAGTGCTCCGGAAATACCGGTGCGTGCAACGGTACCGATCACGACAACGCTCGCACCGATCCGACGCGCGACGCGCGGTATCAAGGTGTCAGCCGGACCTTCGTCGACGTGGACCTGTTCTGCAGGCATGCCGTACTGGGCGATATATTTCTGTGCCTCGTCGGCGTACCGAGCCGCAATGCGCTCGCGCAGTTGATACACCGGATCGGCGGCGGACAGCATCGGCGCAGGGTGAGCGCTGACCAGGTGAAGCTTGCCGTTGATCATCTCGGCAATGTCCGCAGCATGGCTGACGATGGTGTCGTGCAATACATGGTGCTGGTCGTCATGATTGCCCAGGTCCACAGCTGCGAGTACCGAGCCGTGCATCCATGACTCGACGCTGCGTACCAGCAAAACCGGAGCAGGGCAGTATCGCAGCAGCTTCCAGTCGTCCGGTGTCAGCAGCGCCTTGCGCAGCGGATTGTCGGGCAGGTGCTGCTTGACGACCAGGCCGCAACCCTCGCAACGCTGGGCGTGGATGATGGTGTCGGTCAGGTTGCCGTGCCACTGCTGGGATACGCTGACGCGGCGGCCGTCCGCTTCCAGTTCGCCCGCCAGCTTCTGCAGCAGTGGTTTGTAGTCGTCGCGGTTCTCGCAAACCAGCAGATGCAACTCGGATTCGATGACGCCGGCGATCAGGCGTGCCCGAGTCAGCGCCATCTGCTCGGTCTGGCTGGGGTCGATGACGACCAGGATTCGTTTGACGGCTTGCATGGCGGATCTCCCTTGATGTGTGTCGCGTTCTTCAAAGCCTATCCAGAATGTAGTCGTTTTTCTGAGAACGGCTGTTGATGTGGGTCAAGCTCCAGGGTGCGCCATGTCGGTCGGCCTCGTTATAATGGCTGCCTTTCCCGATGCGTTACCCGAGAGCCCGATGACCCTGCCCGCCGAACTGCTCGCCTTCCTGCACTGTGAAACGCCCGACAACTGGATCAGTCAGGCGCTGGACCATCCCTCGGAATTGCTGATTGATCACGCGAACTGCGAGAAAAAAGCGGCTTCCACCGCGCTGAATCTGATGTTCCGTTACACCGACAAGCCCGGGTTGCTGCAGAAAATGTCACGCCTGGCGCGTGAAGAGCTGCGGCATTTCGAGCAGGTCACCGCGATCATGAACAAGCGCGGTATCGTCTACCGGAATCTGTCTGCCAGCCAGTACGCGCAGCGGTTAAGGCAGCACGTACGGACTACCGAACCGGGACGGCTGGTGGATACGCTCATCGTTGGCGCATTCATCGAGGCGCGGTCATGCGAACGCTTCGCCAAGCTCGCACCGAACCTCGACTCGGAGCTCGGTGGTTTCTATCGTTCGCTGCTGAAGTCCGAGGCCCGGCACTATCAGGACTATCTCAAGCTGGCCCGAGAGTACGCAGATGGGCCCCTCGACGAGCGGATCGAGTTCTTCGCCCGTGCCGAGGCGCTGGCGGTGGTGCAACCCGATGAGGAATTTCGCTTTCATAGCGGTGCTGCCGTCGAGGTGGTCTGAGGCAGGGGAGTAGTTATACTGCCAGGCAACCGGTGACGCTCGAGTTGCCAAAATGACAAGCTGTGAAGGGGTGTGCGATGCGCTGGGCTCGGTGGATGGTCGGTGGGTTGGTGTTGACGATGGCCGGTACGGTGGCTGCGTCCGGCACGTGCGAGCGCATCGTGGTCACGGGTGATCCGCAGTATCCTCCAGTCCTCTGGACCGACCCTGATGATTCAACACGCCTGACTGGCGCGGCTATCGAGCTGCTTGAACGAACATTGGAGGGCAGCGGGGTAAAGGTCGAAGCGTTGAAGGTGGCGTCGTTTTCCGTTGCTGAGGATGAGGTTCGCAGTGGTCGAATCGACATGCTCGCCGGGGTTTTCCTGACCCCCGACAGGCTCGGTTACATGGATTATGTTCATCCGGCCTATCTCGAAGTTCCGAGTGTCCTGTTCGTCAAGCGCGGTGCCTCCTTTGCCTACAGTGGCTGGGATGACCTGCGTGAACGGCGCGGTGCGACGGCGGCAGGCGCCCGCTTCGGCCGAGCGTTCGATACCTATGCGCGCGACAATCTGGACCTTCGCCAGGAGAAAACCATAGAGCAGGCGTTTCAGCGATTGCTCAACGGCCGCGCTGATTATGTGGTGTTCCAGCGGCACCAGGGGCTTGCTCTCGCAGAGCAGCTTGGTGTGGCAGACCAGCTCGATATCCTCGACGGATCCGTAATGAATGAGCGGCTCTATTTCGCAGTCTCCCACAACTCGGCCTGCAACTCCCCGGCACTGCGCGCGGCCCTCGCACAGGGCATGCATCGCCTCACGCAGGAGGGTGAGCCGCGCCGGCTGTTCGAGAAGTACCGTGATCGCTGGGCGGGGCGCTTCAATGCGGCGCTGCCTGATGCGGAATCCGAGCTGGCTGATTGACGAAACAGTCTGTTCGGTTTCGCATCTGAACCCTTACAGTTGAGCAGCTGCTATTCTGTGCAGGTATCTTCGTACGCAGCTGTACGGGGCCGCCAACTGCTCGCCTGCGCTAGCCTAGGGAGCTGATCAGGAGAGCGACATGGCCAGTCTTTTATACCAGCAGATTGCCCAGCAGTTGGCTGAAGACATTCACAAAGGATTTTACCAGCCCGGCGAGCGTGTTCCATCGGTGCGCAAGTTGAGCACGCAGAAGGGCGTGAGTCATGCCACGGTACTGCAGGCTTATGCCACGCTTGAGGATCAGGGTCTGATCCGCGCTCGTCCGCAGTCGGGGTACTACGTCCATCGGACTCCCGCTCTGACGGCACCCACGCCCTCGATCTCGCGCGTCGAGCCACCCTATGCGGTGACCCGCAGCGGCATCATCAGCCAGATTCTCAGTCAGGCGCGGCGCAGTGGCGTGATCCCGCTGGGCGCGGCTGTTCCCTCGAGTGAATTTCTTCCATTGCGGGCGTTGCACCAGCAGATGAGCAAGGTCACCCGCTTTCACGCCCAGCGGGCGTTCAGTTATACCTTCAGCCCCGGGTATGAGCCGCTACGCCGGCAGGTGGCCATTCGCATGCGTGACGCGGGCGCCGTGGTCGATCCGGCGGATATCGTGATTACCAACGGTTGTGTGGAGGCGCTCCAGCTTTGTCTGCGCACGGTAACCTCCCCCGGAGACCTGATTGCAACCGAGTCGCCGAGTTATTACGGTCTTCTGCAGTTGTGCGAGCTGCTTGGCTTGAAAGTCATCGAGATCCCTACGGACCCGGAGACAGGTCTGAGCCTGGAAGCACTGCAGGCAGCAGCAGACAAGTGGCCGATCAAGGCGCTGGTCGTCACCAGCAGGGCGGGCAACCCGATGGGCGCGACCATGACCGAACCGCGGCAGCGCAAGCTTGTCGGCATGATGGCGCAGCGGGCCATACCGATCATCGAGGACGATATCTACGGCGAGCTCATGTTCGACCATGGCCGCTCGAAGGCGCTCAAGGCGTTCGACTGTTCCGATACCGTCCTGTACTGCTCAAGCTTCTCGAAAACCATCTCGCCGGGTGTGCGGACCGGTTGGGTTATCGCAGGGAAGCACCAAGACGCGATCGAGAAGCTGCAAACCTTCACTACGCTCTCGGCGTGCAGTGTCAGCCAGATGGCCGTGGCGGCCTATCTTGAGAACGGAGGGTATGACCGACACCTGCGTTACATTCGCCAGGAGTACCGCAAGAACCTCAGCAATTTTCAGCTGGCCGTACAGCAGCATTTCCCCGAGGGAACCCAGATTACACGGCCGCGCGGCGGGTTTATTCTCTGGTTGAGTCTGCCGGGTGGAATAGATACTCAGCTGCTTTTCAATCGTGCACTTGAGCGGGGTATCAGCATTGCGCCGGGGGTCGTCTTCAGCAATACCGAACAATTCAACCATTGCCTGCGCCTGAACTGCGGTATCCCCTGGGATCGCGATGCCGAGCGGGCCATCGTGACGCTCGGATTGCTGGCCGCGCAGCAGTTGCAGGAGCAGCAGCGTGATCAATCCGTCAGTGCAGAGGCAGTAGCGTAGCGAGGTCAGGGTGACGGCGCATCTGACGCGGCAGCGCCAGATGCGTGTATTCAGGACGCCATCGAGGCAATGGGTTTTTCGCGCAGGCCGCGGCGTTCGAGTTGCTGAGACAGTTCAATGAGCTGTTCCCGCATCCAGCGGTTGGCAGGATCCTGATCGGTGCTCTCGTGCCAGAACAGATGCGTTTCGATCGGCGGCACGTCGTCGATCGGCAGTTCTACCCAGTTCAGGCTGTGACGCTTGGCGAAGCGCTCGTGGACGGTCATCACCATGTCGGTGGAGTCCAGTACCAGAGGCGCCATCTGGTAATGCTGTGAGCGCAGCACGACGCGGCGCTGAAGGCCTATCTTGCCCAGCGCCAGATCCACGTGCCCGAGTCCGTTACGGCGGCTGGAAATATGAATGTGCGATTGGGCCAGGTACTCGTCCAGCGAGATTTTTTCCTTGCCGGACAACGGGTGCCCCTTGCGCATCACGCAGACGTAACGGTCCTCGAAGAGCTTGACGTGTCTGACCTGCGTGTCGGTATTTAGCGGGGCATCGATTGCGAAATCAAGACGTCCGGCAGCCAGCTCCTTGGTCGTTTCGCGACGCTTGGTCAGGAAGCTGTCTATATTGACGTTTGGCGCCAGGCGACGAATCCGCGCCGCGAGATGTGGCAGGATCACAGCCTCGGACAGATCGGTCATGCTGATCCGGTAGGTCTTGGTCGCCTGGTCGGGGTTGAAACTGCGACTTTCCTGCACCGATACCCGCAGCAGTTGGAGCGCGTTGCGCACCGGCGTAATGATGTTCTGCGCCATGGGCGTAGGCACCATGCCCTGGGCAGTACGAACGAACAGCGGATCGTTGAACGTTTCGCGAAGACGTGCGAGCGCGTTACTCACTGCCGGCTGAGTGATGCCGACGATCTGTCCGGCACGCGTGAGGTTGGCCTCGGTATAAATCGCATCGAATACAATGAACAGGTTCAGGTCGACTTTGCTGAGGTTCATCGCAGTTTTCCTTCGAAAGAAATGACTCACTTACGAGACATGGCGCTTTGTGTGGGACGTTCAGTATATATCGCTTATGAATCTTTATACACGTGAAAAATAGGTTCGATTTATTCGTCTGCGTCATCTAGCATTTTTTCGTCGCACTCAATAAGTCACCTCATCAAAGGCCAACCACTATGGATTTCGGATATTCCCCCAAGGTTAAAGAATTGCGTGAGCGCGTCGACGCGTTCATGCAGGAGCACGTATTTCCCGCTGAGCCGATCTTCCACAAGCAGGTAGCTGAAGGCGATCGCTGGCAGCCTACCGCCATCGTCGAGGAGCTGAAGGTCAAGGCGCGTGACGCCGGACTGTGGAACCTGTTTCTGCCGGAATCCGACCTGGGCGCCGGCCTGACCAACCTTGAATATGCGCCGCTCGCCGAACTGATGGGTCGCTCGGGGCTGGCGTCTGAAGCCTTCAACTGCAGCGCGCCGGATACCGGCAACATGGAGACCATCGTTCGCTACGGTAATGACGAGCACAAGGAAAAGTGGCTCAAGCCGCTGCTGGCCGGCGAAATCCGTTCCTGCTTCGGCATGACCGAGCCGGGTGTTGCATCTTCCGATGCGACCAACATGCAGGCCAATGCCCGTCGCGAGGGTGACGAGTGGGTGATCAATGGCCGCAAGTGGTGGACATCCGGTGCCTGCGATCCCCGCTGCAAGATCATGATCTTCATGGGTCTGACCAACCCTGAAGCGCCACGTCACCAGCAGCATTCGATGATTCTGGTGCCGATGGACAGCCCCGGCGTCAAGGTCATTCGCCCATTGCCCGTCTTCGGCTATGACGATGCGCCTCATGGCCACGCCGAAGTTCTGCTGGAAAACGTCCGTGTGCCGTACAGCAATGTGCTGCTGGGTGAGGGTCGCGGTTTCGAAATTGCCCAGGGTCGCCTCGGGCCAGGCCGTATTCACCACTGCATGCGTTCCATCGGCGCGGCGGAGCGGGCTCTCGAATTGATGTGCCGTCGTTCGGTAGAGCGTGAAGCGTTCGGCAAGCGTCTTGCCCAGCTTGGCGGCAACATCGATCTGATCGCCGAGTCGCGTATCGAAATCAACCAGGCACGTCTGCTTACCCTGCAGGCGGCCTACATGATGGATACGGTCGGCAACAAGGTCGCCAAGAGTGAGATCGCCCAGATCAAGGTCGTGGCACCCAACGTGGCACTGCGGGTAATTGATCGTGCAATCCAGATGCACGGCGGCGCGGGCGTGTCGGAAGATACTCCGCTGGCTCACATGTACGCCATGCAGCGCACATTGCGCCTGGCAGACGGCCCGGACGAAGTACACCGCGCTGCCATCGGCAAGATCGAGCTGGGCCAGTACATGGCGCGCTAAGGTCGCAAGCTGCATGAAAAAGGCCCGCTTTCGGCGGGCTTTTTTTATGCGTCCGAAGAGGGGTCCTCGACAGACTCATCCCCGAGCACGTCTCGTACATACAGCTGATTGGTCAACACCATCACGGCGGCTGCGAGGGGGGTGGCAAGGATCAGCCCGAGTGTCCCGGCCAGCACGCCGAACAGCAACTGCACGCTGATTGTTACGGCAGGCGGCATTTCGACGATGCGATGCTGCAGCCACGGGGTCAGCAGCCAGCTTTCGACTGCCTGGATGCCTGCGTACAGGCCCAGCACCCACAAAACGGTGTTCATTCCGTCCAGTGACGCGAGCAGGATGGCCGGGATGATCGAGATGATCGGCCCGAAGTTGGGAATGAAAGACAGGAGGCCGGCGATGAGGCCCAGAACCAACGCCAGGTCAATGCCGATAAGCCACAGGCCCAGGGTGGTGAATACGCCAATCACGAGCATCTCCAGCAGCTTTGCCAGCAGCCAGGATTGCAGCGTGCCTCCGGTATGGAGAAGAACCTCACGACCTCGCGACCGATACGACAGCGGCAGCAGGCTGACGAAGCCATTCAGATAGACTGACGGGTTCAGGCTGAAGCAGATCCCGATAATCAGCGCGATGAAAAAGCTGGTAATCGCTCCAAACACCGAAGACATGATGGTGGTTGCCGTGCTCACCACGCCAGTGGTTTCGGTCGCCTCGCGAATGGTATCGCGCTGGCTCATCACCAGTTCCATCCAGCGCGAGTCGCTGGCTCGGCTGGACAGCTGGTCCCAAGCTTTCGGAAGACTCTCGGAGAGCGAGTGGAACTGCTCTACCACGCTGGGGGCCAGAAGGAACACCCCACCAGTCAGGACGGCGGCAAGCACCACAAAGAAGGTGGCCAATGCCGCAGCGTAAGGCATGTGGGTAAGATTGCTGATGCCCTGTCCGGCGCCGTGAAACAGCACGCCGAAGAGGATTGCGGCAAATATCAGAAGGAAAAAATCGAACGCCAGCCAGAACAGCGCCAACATCACGACCACGGCGGCTGCCACGCTGCACCGGACCAGAGTGCGGTGGGCAATGGCTTTCATCGGGTGCGCGCGATCCTGTTCTGCCATGTAACCCCTCCAGTGAATGTCCAGGCGAAGGGCGCCGCCCATTTGCCGTTCAAGCCAATGGACTACGGCCGCGCTGCGACGTTCATTCGAGACCGAAGCGAGAGTCGGGGGAGGGTGGCTGGGAAGTAGATTTCAGGGAAGGCCATCTGCAGGTTGCAGACGGCCCGAGCATCAACGAGCGCGGTAGGTGATACGACCTTTGGTCAGGTCATAGGGGGTCAGCTCGACGCGGACCTTGTCACCGGTCAGGATGCGAATGTAGTTTTTACGCATCTTGCCTGAAATGTGGGCAGTCACGACATGGCCGTTCTCCAGTTCCACCCGGAACATGGTATTAGGCAAGGTGTCGATGATGGTGCCTTCCATTTCAATACTGTCTTCTTTCGCCATTAAGCAAAGGCCTCTCGATTTCGGTTCCACGCGGGCGAATTGGAACGCCACCCGCAAAAAAGGTGAGCAATTGTGCCCTAAAAGTCATCAACAGCCAAGCAAAGCCGGTGGAGAAGGCGGTGCGGGGGGGCATCTTGCGTTGCCGATTGGATCATTCAGACCGTGCCGAGTTCAGTTCACCTGAACCCAGCGCTGGTTGACCAGCATTTCGATCGGTCGATATTCGGTCTTGTAGTTCATCTTGCGACAGTTCTTGATCCAGTAACCGAGATACAACGCAACGAGCCCGGAGCGACGGGCTTCCTCGATCTGCCAGAGGATTGCATACCGCCCCAGGCTGCGGCGCTGCTCGGCTGGCTCGTAGAAGGTGTATACAGCCGACAGCCCATTGAGCATCTGATCGGTGACCGCTACGGCTACCAGCCGCCCATCCAGTCGAAATTCATAAAACAGACTGAAAGGCCATTTGCGTACCAGAAACGAGCTGAACTGTTCCCGGCTGGGCGGGTACATATCGCCGTCCGAATGCCGAGAGTTGATATAACGGGCGTATAGATCGTAGATTTCTTCGTCAATCCGCGGCAGGGTAGCGGTGACCTGGATATCGCGGTTGCGCTTGATGATCCGCTTTTGCGACGCAGTCGGCTCGAATGCGTCCGCGGGGATGCGAGCCGGGACGCAAGCGGTGCAGGTTCTGCAGTGCGGTCTGTAAAGGTGGTCGCCGCTGCGCCGGAATCCCAGCTCGGAAAGCTGGCTGTAGGTAGTCAGGTCGATCGGCTTCTGAGGGTCAAGAAACAGCGTCGTCGCCTGCTCGTCCGGCAGGTAGCTGCAGGTATGCGGCTGCGTCGCGTAGAACTTCAGGTGAGCCAGATCGGTCATGTAGCGCTTCTCGCTGCCATTTTTCTTTCAGGCAAGTATAGATTTTGTTCGCGTTCGATCAACTTGCCCGTTGGTCCGCGTGCCAATGGTCGGCCACGGCTTCGTTGCAATGCAGATCAAGCTCACGTCTAAACGCTTCGCGGCTGATCGATCGAGCGCCAAGGCTGAAAAGATGATCGGTTGGCATCTGGCAGTCGATCAGTTCGAAACCCCAGCCGTGCAATCGTTCCACCAGGTGGATAAAGGCGAGTTTGGACGCATTGCTGGTGCGGCTGAACATTGACTCGCCGAAGAAGACCCGGCCGAGCGCGACGCCGTAGAGACCGCCCACGAGGGCCTGACCATCCCAGACTTCTACCGAGTGCGCATGCCCCAGGCGATGCAGATCGCAATAAGCGTCCAGCATCTCGGCGGTGATCCAGGTGGCGTCGGTGTAATCACGAGGCTCGGCACAGCCGCGCATCACCGACATGAAAGCGCGATCATAGCTGACGCTTAAAGTGGTCTGACGCATGAATTTGCGCATGCTGCGCGATACATGCAGCGACGCGGGGAACACGACGGTTCGCGGGTCAGGGCACCACCACAGGAGCGGTTGACCGTCCTGATACCATGGAAAGATGCCCTGGCGATAGGCACTGAGAAGCCGGGGTACGGACAGATCCCCGCCGATGGCCAACAAGCCATTCGGGTCCGCCAGGGCGCGGGCGGCTGGCGGAAAATCGATGGTGTCGGGACGCAGCCAGGTCAGTTGGCTCATTAACATGCCTTAGGTCGCAAGAACGCTTCTAAATGGTTTATCAAGAAAACGATATAAGTTATTGTCGCTGATCAAGATAGTTCCTTTGCCGGGCAAAGCGCAAACTGCTTGCTCCAGGCAAAACCGCCAGCGAGCCGGTCACCGTTAAGGCGCCCGACCGGTGGCGATTGTTCATTCGCGCTACGCACACCTTACAATAGCGGCTGGAAAATTAATGGAAGCCAGGATTTTGAAGGACAACCAAGCCAAGAAAGCGCACATCGCCTGGCGTGAACAGCTCAGTCTGCGCTTGCGCGAAGGGGCTCTGCTGGCAATGATCGCGCTGTGCCTCTATCTGTGCATGGCGCTGTTCACCTATAGCACGGCCGATCCTGGTTGGACTCGCAGTGGAGACGTTGCCGATGTGCAGAACGCCGGCGGCCGCATGGGTGCATGGATCGCCGATGTACTGCTGCTGGTGCTGGGTTATCTCGCATTCCTGTTTCCGCTGATCGTTGCCGTGAAAGTGTGGCAGATGTTTCGTCGCCGTCATCTTCCTTTCATCTGGAATGGCTGGCTGTTTTCATGGCGGCTCATCGGCTTTGTACTCACCGTTTTTGCCGGCACCGCTCTCGGCGCGCTACACGGGACGGCTCCCGACAGCTTCCCGGATGGTGCCAGCGCCGGCGGTGTGCTGGGGCAGTTGCTGCGCGATCTGGCTTATCCGGTGCTGAACATGCAGGGCAGCACTCTGCTGTTCCTGACGCTGTTCCTTTTTGGTCTGACCGTGTTCACCAACCTGTCCTGGTTTCGCGTCATGGATATCACCGGGCGGTTGACGCTGGATCTGCTGGATCTGCTGCGCCGCGGGTGGAACGCATGGCAAGGTCGGCGGGAGTCAGGGCGGACGGAACGCGACGTAGCGGGGCGCCCGGGGTCGGCTGCCGTGGCACGACCTGCCCAACGTACCGAGCCCGTGGTCAACGTCGAGGAGCAACGGCGGGCGGAGGCTTCCAGAGCTCAGCGCCAGGAGTCACTTGCCCGGCATGTTGCTGCACAGGAAAAACGCCAGCCCCCGGAGATTGTCCCGCCTGAGGCCAAGCCTGCCGAAGCCAGCGTACGCCTGCACAAGGAAAAGCAGTCTCGCCTGTTCACCGATTCGGTGGAGCCGGGCTCGCTGCCGCCGATATCGTTGCTGGATCCAGCGAGCAAGAAACAGAAGGGCTTCTCGCCGGAGTCGCTCGAAGGCATGTCGCGTCTTCTCGAGCTCAAACTCAAGGATTTCGGCGTAGAAGCGTTGGTCGAGAAAGTGCAACCGGGGCCGGTTATCACCCGGTTCGAAATTCAGCCTGCTGCCGGCGTCAAGGTCAGCAAGATCTCCAACCTCGCCAAGGATCTGGCGCGTTCGCTGGCGGTTATCAGCGTTCGAGTGGTGGAGGTCATCCCGGGCAAGACCACGGTGGGTATCGAAATTCCCAACGAAGATCGCGAGATCGTGCGTCTGTCCGAGGTGCTCGAAACCCGCGAGTTCGACGAGGCACAGTCCCCGGTGACGTTGGCGCTCGGGCACGACATTGGTGGTCATCCGATCATGGCCGATCTGGCCAAGATGCCGCACCTGCTGGTCGCCGGTACCACCGGCTCGGGCAAGTCGGTGGGCGTCAATGCGATGCTCCTGAGTATCCTTTTCAAATCGCATCCGGAGGAGGTGCGGTTGATCATGATCGATCCGAAGATGCTCGAGCTATCGATCTACGAAGGTATCCCGCATTTGCTGACGCCAGTCGTGACCGACATGAAAGAGGCGTCGAACGCGCTGCGCTGGTGCGTGGCGGAGATGGAACGGCGTTACAAGCTGATGGCGGCGATGGGCGTGCGTAACCTGGCGGGATTCAACCGCAAGGTCAAGGATGCCCAGAAAGCCGGTACGCCCTTGACGGACCCGTTGTATCGTCGCGAGTCGATGGATGATATTCCGCCGGAGCTGGAAAGCCTGCCAATCATCGTTGTGGTGATCGACGAGTTCGCCGACATGATGATGATCGTGGGCAAGAAGGTCGAGGAACTGATCGCCCGTATTGCTCAGAAGGCTCGCGCCGCGGGGATCCATCTGGTCCTGGCGACGCAACGTCCATCGGTCGATGTCATCACCGGCCTGATCAAGGCGAATATCCCCACCCGAATGGCGTTCCAGGTTTCAAGCAAGATCGACTCGCGCACCATCCTCGACCAGGGCGGCGCCGAACAGTTGCTCGGTCATGGCGATATGCTCTACATGCCGCCGGGCACCAGCCTGCCAATGCGTGTTCATGGGGCGTTCGTATCCGATGACGAGGTGCACCGTCTGGTTGATGAGTGGAAGAAGCGCGGCGCGCCGAACTATATCGAGGATATTCTCGCCGGTGCCGACGAGGGCGGTGGAAGCTACGAAAGTGGCGGCGGCGGTGTCGACGGTGATGCCGAAGAAGATGCGCTGTACGATGAAGCCGTACGTTTCGTTACCGAAAGCCGACGCGCATCCATCTCTGCAGTACAACGCAAGCTCAAAATCGGCTATAACCGCGCTGCAAGGATGATCGAATCCATGGAGATGGCCGGGGTCGTGACCCCGATGAACACAAATGGCTCGCGTGAAGTCATCGCGCCGCCACCCATTCGCGATTAGCGGAGACACGTCTACATCATGCTCAAAACCCTGTTGCGCTCTACCGTTGCGGCCGTCTGTCTGTTGGCGACACCCCTCGTCGCCCTGGCCGACGAGGCACACGCTGCAGCCCGGCTCAACGAATTGCTCTCGAAGGCCCGTACCATCACCGCTGATTTCTCGCAGATGACGTTGAGTTCCAACGGCGCCAACATGCAGGACACCACCGGAACCATGGTGGTCAAGCGCCCCGGCATGTTCCGCTGGCACACCAACCCGCCGCTCGAGCAGGAACTGGTATCCAATGGCGAAACCATCTGGCTGTATGACCCGGACCTGATGCAGGTCACAGTGCAGAAGATGGACCAGCGTCTGACCCACACCCCCGCGTTGCTGCTGTCAGGTGATGTCAGCACGCTGCAGGAGAACTTCACCATTGCGCTCACCGAAGGCGGCAACGTGCTGGATTTCGTGCTGACACCCAAGGCGAACGATTCGATGTTCGATTCGCTGCGGCTGTCATTTCGTGACGGGGTCATCAATGACATGCAGATGAGTGATCCGGTCGGCCAGCGTACCAACATCCTGTTCCAGAACGTTCAGCTCAACCCGAGCGTCGACAAGGACCTGTTCACCTTCGACATCCCTGATGGGGTCGATGTGATCAGCGAGTGAGCATGGGCCTGTTCCCGGACCAGGCCGCCCATCAACCCCTGGCCGCGCGCATGCGGCCGGCGACACTCGACGAGTACGCGGGCCAGGCGCACCTGCTTGGCCCGGGTCGGCCGTTGAGAGTTGCGCTGGAGCAGGGCGCACTGCATTCGATGATCTTCTGGGGGCCTCCGGGCGTCGGCAAGACCACGCTGGCCCGGCTGCTGGCTACACTCGCCGACGCGCATTTTGTGACCATCTCCGCGGTACTGGCGGGGGTGAAGGACATACGCCAGGCAGTAGACGTTGCCCGTCATCAGGCTGCGCAGAGCGGACGTCAGACCATACTCTTCGTTGACGAAGTGCATCGCTTCAACAAGGCGCAGCAGGACGCGTTTCTGCCCTATGTCGAAGACGGCACGCTGCTGTTCATTGGCGCCACGACCGAAAATCCTTCATTTGAACTGAACAATGCGTTGCTTTCGCGAGCTCGCGTATATGTATTGAAGTCGCTGGACGACGAAGCCCTGAGCGTCTTGCTCGACCGCGCCCTGGCCGATGTCGGGCGAGGACTCGGTCAGCATCGGTTGAGCCTGGCTGACGAAGCCAGACGCATCCTGCTCAGTGCCGCGGACGGAGACGCTCGGCGTTTGCTCAACCTGCTGGAAATCGCCGCGGATCTGGTCGCAGACGGCGGAGTGATCGATACCTCTCTGGTGAGCGATCTGCTCAATGACACCAGCCGCCGCTTCGATAAAGGCGGCGAAGCCTTTTACGACCAGATATCGGCGCTGCACAAATCGGTGCGCGGTTCCAATCCGGACGCCTCCCTATACTGGTTCGTCCGCATGCTCGATGGCGGCTGCGATCCTCTGTATATCGCACGTCGAGTGGTCCGGATGGCGAGTGAGGAAGTCGGCAATGCCGATCCGCGGGCACTGGAACTGTGCCTGAACGCCTGGAATGTACAGGAACGTCTGGGCAGTCCCGAGGGCGAGCTTGCGGTCGCCCAGGCCATTGTCTATCTCGCCTGCGCACCGAAGAGCAACGCCGTGTACAGCGCCTACAACGCTGCGCGGGCCGATGTCGCCGGACAGCCTTCCTACGAACCGCCGCTGCATCTTCGCAATGCACCGACCAAGCTCATGAAGGAGCTGGGCTACAGCGAGGGTTATCGTTACGCCCATGACGAACCTGAAGCCTATGCCGCTGGCGAAGATTACTTTCCCAGCGAACTCCAGCCCCGCCAGTACTACAAGCCGGCCAACCGCGGGCTCGAACAGAAGATTGCCCAGAAGCTCGAGTACCTGCGCAACCTGGATGCGCGCAGCAGCCGAAAAAGGAGAGAGTGATGCTGACCAAGACCTTGCTGGTCGTGGCGCTGGGAGGCTCGCTCGGCGCGCTGTCGCGTTATGGTCTGGCTCAGTGGGTAACCGCGACCTGGCCCAGGGCGTTTCCGCTGGGGACTTTTGCCGTCAACCTGCTTGGGTGCCTTGCGATCGGTATACTATATGGTCTGTGGTTGGCACGTCCTGAAGCCTCGCCACTGCTGCGCCAGGGTCTGATCGTCGGATTCCTCGGCGCGTTTACTACATTTTCCACGTTCTCTCTCGACACCCTGCGCCTGATGGAGAGCGGCGAGAGCCTCATGGCTCTGGGATACATTCTGCTCAGCGTGTGCGTGTGTCTGCTCGCCACCTGGGCCGGCCTGGCTTTGACGCGTTAGTTGGCCGGGCTGCCACCTGCAACCGATAAGTGATGACACATGCTTGACCCGAAACTGGTTCGTAGCCAACCGCAACTGATCGCTGAACGCCTCGCCCAGCGCGGCTTCACCCTGGACGTCTCGACGCTCGAATCGCTCGAGTCACGGCGCAAGACGGTACAGACGCGCACCGAAACCCTCCAGGCCGAGCGCAACAGTCGGTCCAAGACGATCGGGCAGGCCAAGGCCAGAGGGGAGGACATTCAACCGCTGCTGGCCGATGTCGATCGTATGGGCGATGAGCTCAACGCCGCCAAACAGGAACTCGACGCCATCCAGTCCGAATTGGACGCGCTGCTGTTGACCATCCCCAATCTGCCGGACGAGAGCGTGCCGATAGGCGTTAGCGAGGAGCAGAACGTCGAGATTCGCAGCTGGGGCACACCCCGTACCTTCGATTTCGAGGTCAAGGACCACGTCGCGCTTGGTGAGCAATATGGCTATCTGGACTTCGAGACGGCAGCGAAGCTGTCGGGAGCCCGATTCGCGTTGATGCGCGGCCCGATCGCCCGGCTGCATCGTGCGCTGGCCCAGTTCATGCTGGACCTGCACGTGAACGAACATGGTTACGAAGAGGTGTACACGCCTTACCTGGTTCAGGCCGAAGCCCTGCAAGGTACCGGACAGCTGCCCAAGTTCGAGGAAGACCTGTTCAAGGTTCCGCGCGGTGAAGATCAGCGGGACCTGTATCTGATTCCTACTGCAGAAGTATCGCTGACCAACATCGTCAGTGGAGAGATTCTCGACGCCGGCAAATTGCCGATGCGCCTGACTGCGCATACGCCGTGTTTTCGCAGTGAAGCAGGATCCGCCGGCCGCGACACGCGCGGCATGATACGTCAGCATCAGTTCGACAAGGTCGAAATGGTGCAGATCGTGCGGCCGGACCAGTCCATGCAGGCGCTCGAGGAACTCACCGGCCATGCCGAAGACATCCTCCAGCGGCTCGAGCTGCCTTACCGTACGCTGGCTCTGTGCACCGGTGACATGGGCTTTGGCGCGGTCAAGACCTACGATCTCGAGGTGTGGGTTCCGAGCCAGGGCAAGTACCGGGAAATCTCGTCCTGTTCCAACTGCGGTGATTTCCAGGCGCGGCGCATGCAGGCTCGCTGGCGCAATCCCGAAACCGGCAAACCGGAACTGGTCCATACGCTCAACGGTTCCGGACTGGCTGTCGGGCGTACGCTCGTGGCCATTCTGGAGAACTATCAGCAGGCCGATGGCAGCGTCACGGTGCCGCCGGTGCTGCGCGGCTATATGGGCGGTGTCGGAAAAATCGGCTGATCGGCTGCAGTCTTCCGGGGCGCACTGCGCCTTCACGCCAACTGACGAGGCAAGCTGAACATGGAATTCCTGCCGCTGTTTCACAACCTGCAGAGCCGGCTGGTTCTGGTGGTGGGTGGAGGCGAAATTGCGCTGCGCAAGGCGCGGCTGCTCACGGAGGCGGGCGCCAGGTTGCGTGTGGTCGCGCCGGAAATCGAACCGCAGCTGGCCGCGCTGGTCGAGCAGGGCGGTGGCCATAGCGAGATGCGGGGGTATCGGGCAACCGATCTGGATGATGTGGTTCTGGCTATTGCGGCTACCGATGACGAGGCGTTGAACGCGCGGGTGTCTGCCGAAGCCCAGGCCAGGAACCTGCCGGTCAATGCGGTCGATGCACCGGAGCTCTGCACGGTCATCTTTCCTGCCATCGTCGATCGATCGCCCCTGATCATCGCTGTGTCCAGCGGCAGCCATGCACCGGTCCTGGCGCGGTTGACGCGAGCCCGAATCGAGACGCTGTTCCCGCACAGCTATGGTCGTCTGGCGCAGTTGGCCAAACGATTCCGCAGCCAGGTCAAGGCGGCCTTCCCGAAGATCAACCAGCGTCGGGTGTTCTGGGAAAACGTCTTTCAGGGAGACATCGCCGAGCGTGTGTTTGCAGGGCAGGAGCAGGCCGCCGAACGCTTGCTTGCAGAGCGCCTCGCAGAGCAGGCGGGGCAGAGTTATAGCGGCGAGGTGTATCTGGTCGGTGCGGGCCCCGGTGACCCGGACCTGCTTACATTTCGCGCGCTGCGACTGATGCAGCAGGCTGACGTGGTGCTCTACGATCGACTCGTGGCGCCGGCTATCGTCGATCTCTGCCGGCGCGACGCGGACCGCATCTACGTGGGCAAGGCTCGCGCCGAGCATGCTGTGCCGCAGGAGGAGATCAACCAGCTGCTGGTCAAGATGGCCAGGCAGGGCAAGCGTGTGCTCCGGCTCAAAGGCGGCGATCCTTTCATATTCGGCCGAGGCGGGGAGGAAATCGAAGAGCTCGCCGAACACCACATTCCGTTTCAGGTGGTCCCCGGCATCACCGCCGCCAACGGTTGCTCCGCCTATGCAGGTATCCCTCTGACGCACCGCGACCACGCCCAGTCAGTGCGCTTCGTCACGGGGCACTTGAAAAACGGCACCACCGATCTTGCCTGGGCGGACCTGGTCGCGCCTGGACAGACGCTGGTCTTCTACATGGGCCTGGTTGGTTTGCCCGAGATTTGCGCGCGACTCCTCGAATACGGTCGCTCTCCGCACACACCCGTCGCTCTGGTGCAGCAGGGGACGACCAGCAACCAGCGGGTCTGGGTTGGCACACTCGCGGACATGCCGGAACGGGTTGCCCGTGAGGAAATCAAACCACCCACGCTGATCATCGTCGGCGAGGTGGTCAGCCTTCGCGAGAAGCTGAAATGGTTCGACCCGCAACAGCAGGACGCCTCCGGAGGTGTGTTGTGACGGCACGTCGAAACAGTCATCCGGGGACGAGGTCCGTGAGTACATGCTGAAGGGCAAGATGAAGGGCAGAAAGCTGGCACGCAAACTGGTGGTGCGCCGCGGCAAGAAGGCGGGCGCTGCACCCGGTACGCTGGTTCACATCGGCCGCGAATACGATACCGCGGTACCAATGCGTCTGATCGAATACGATGACGACGAGTATGAAGATGTCGACGAAGTGGATGCACAGCGTATCGGCCAGCTTCGCGAGCCCGGCAAGGTTTCGTGGCTCAATGTGGACGGGGTGCACAAACCTGATCTGATCGAGACCCTGGGCAAGGAGCTCGGTTTGCATCCTCTGGTGATGGAGGACATCGTCAACACGGATCAGCGCGCGAAGGTCGAAGATTACGAAGGCTATCTCTACATCGTGCTTCGCATGCTCCGGTTCGATCCTCAGGAAAACGAAATACTGTCCGAACAACTGAGTCTCGTCCTGGGCCCTCACTTCGTACTGTCCGTGCAGGAACACCCGGGCGATGTGTTCGAGACGGTCCGCGATCGACTCAAGACCGGACGGCGCATCCGCTTCATGCAGGCCGACTATCTGGCCTACGCGCTTCTGGACGCTGTAGTGGACCATTATTTCGTCATGCTCGAGGAGCTCGGAGACCAGATCGAAGCATTGGAGGATGAGCTTGTTGTCACGGCCACCCCGGAGACGCTGGAGAAAATTCATCACTACAAGCGTGAAATGCTGCTGCTGCGCAAATCGGTATGGCCGCTTCGCGAAGTGCTCAGCCGACTGAGCCGTGACGACAATCCGCTTATCGCGCCGGAAACCCGGGTATTCCTGCGCGACGTCTACGACCACACCATTCACGTTATCGAGACGGTGGATACCTTTCGCGAATTGTTGGTGGGGATGCTCGATGTGTACCTTTCGAGTGTCAGCAACCGGATGAACGAAGTGATGAAGGTCCTGACCATCTTCGCCACACTGTTCATGCCGTTGACCTTCATTGCCGGGGTCTACGGCATGAATTTCGAATACATGCCGGAGCTGGAATGGCGATTCGGCTATCCGGCAGTGTGGGGAGTCATGATCGTGACGGTGATCGGTCTGCTGGTGTTCTTCCGGCGCCGGGGCTGGCTATCCCTGTAGGTAGTGCATGGCCTGTCAGCATGGATGTTTCCGACCTGAGGCTGACAGGCGCGACGATCCGGACCCTCACACTCCGCAACGCCCCTATCCCGGCTTTTGGCACTTATGTCCCCTGGCCCGGCTTCCGCTGACTAGAATGTTCCTCTAGAATGGAATTCTATTCATACGGAGGAATCGTTCATGAACCAGACGCTGCAGATGTTCGAACAGGCGGGTCCGGCAGCCTTCAGTGCGATGCTTGGCCAGGTGGCACCCTATTTCGCCTCGATCCAGCCCACCATGGATGTGCTCAGAGTGGGGTGCGCTGAAGTGAGTTTTCCCAAGCGGCGCGAGGTGCAGAACCATATCGGTACGGTGCATGCCATCGCCCTGTGCAATGCGGCAGAGCTGGCCGGTGGGACCATGACCGATGTGTCACTTCCTGCCGGCCGCAGGTGGATTCCACGTGGCATGACCGTCGAATACCTGGCCAAGGCCGAGGGCGACGTGAGGGCGGTAGCCGATGGGAGCAGCATCGACTGGAATACGCTCGGTGACATTGTCGTCCCGGTCACCGCTTATGTTGACGACAAGCCGGTGTTCCGTGCGCAGATAACCATGTACATCACTGCGGCCTGACATTCCGCGCCCAGTTCAACCGGGCGCGGATCCTTCTTCGCGGTCATGCCCGCTCCTGCGAGGTTCGATGTGGGCATCGGTTTGGGAGGTAGGAGCTCACCTGGGCACGAAGGCAGAGTCTGCAGATACCCGAACTGCTGCATCAGGTCAGCGTGTCGACTATGCCGCCTTCCACACGCAGCGCGGCCCCTGTAGTGGCCGATGCCTGATGTGAGCAAACGTAGACAACCATGTTCGCGACCTCTTCCGGCGTCGCTGCACGCTGAATGATGGACGAAGGGCGCTTCGCCTTGACGAAAGCGTCGCCGGCCTGCTCGATCGATATACCCTGTTTTTCCGCGGCGGGCCGCAGCAGATCCATCACGCCGTCGGACATGGTCGGCCCCGGCAGCACGGCGTTGACCGTCACACCGGTTCCAGCCAATCGCTTGGCCAGGCCCCGCGACACCGACAAATTGGCGGACTTGGTGAAACCGTAGTGGATCATGTCCTCGGGGATGTTGATGCCGGACTCGGACGACAGAAACACGACCCGCCCCCAGTTCTTCTCGACCATCTTCGGCACGTAGGCGCGCGAGACCCGAACGCCTGCAAGCACGTTGACGTCGAAGAAGCGCTGCCATTCCTCGTCGGGCGTGTCGAAGAAGTCCTGAGCCTTGAAGATGCCCAGGTTGTTGACCAGGATGTCCGCTTCAGGCACCTCGCGAAGCAGCTGTTCACAGCCGGCAGCGATCGATAGATCAGCCGGAACACCACGCACCTGCGCATCCGGTAGTGCTTCGAGCAGGCGATTTACCGCCTCCGTGACCCGTTGCCCGGTCCGGCCATTGATGACTACGCTGGCGCCGGCAGCGGCCAAGCCATGCGCGATAGCGAAGCCAATTCCCGCAGTAGAGCCGGTGACCAGTGCCGTTTTGCCAGACAAATCAATACGCATTGCTTACACTCCAGACAGTTAATCGAGGACAACCAGCATGAGCGACCAGATGAGCGATGACGCCCTGCAGGCGCTGAAAATCGCATTCACCTATATGCCCAAGCCGATCGAAGTGAATCGTTACGAGCACGGCGACGAGTATGAACGCATTCTCTCCGATATCCAGACGGTGCGGGAAATGCTGCTGGTCAACGGCGTGGATCCGGATGAAGTGGAAGGCGAATTGCGCCCGGATTCGACTCCGAATTCGTCATACTGAGCCCACGTCCGCCGACAGGAAGCACCTATGCGCGCACATTATTTACAACATGCCCCGTTCGAAGGACTGGGCAGCATCGAAAGCTGGCTCCGAGAAGCGGGCTACGGCATTACGGCGACCCAGCTGTATTCCGGTGACCTTTTACCCGATACCGACCAACTGGATCTGCTGATCGTCATGGGCGGGCCGATGAGTGTGAACGATGAAGCCGAGTATCCCTGGCTGGGGCCGGAAAAAACGTTCATACGCAGCGTCATCGACGCGGGCAAGCCCGTGCTGGGTATATGCCTGGGTGCCCAGCTGATTGCCAACGTAATGGGCAGCCAGGTGTACCCCAACGGCGAGCGGGAGATCGGATGGTTTCCTGTTCAGGGGTTGGCTCACGCAGGCGCTGACGTTTTTAGTTTTCCAAGTGAAGCGATGGTCTTGCACTGGCATGGTGAGACCTTCGAACTCCCCTACGGGGCTGTACAGCTCGCCCGCAGCGAGGCCTGCGACAATCAGGCATTCCAGCTGGGCCGTCACGTCATCGGGCTGCAATTTCATCTGGAAGCGACGCCGGGCCTGCTGACAGGCTTCGTCGAGTCGTCCGGCGACGACCTTACCCCGTCGCGCTATGTCCAATCTGCAGACACCATCCTGGCTACCGATTCCAGTCGGCTCGAGGCGGCAAGCCATTTGATGGGAAAGGTACTCGAATATCTTCACGGGAGCGTCACCGATGCGATCTGACAATCAACCGCTCGGCAGCTCGGGCATTCTGGTCCTCCTGATGCTTTTCGTCGGCGGGCTGCTTACCGGATGCGTGCGGCTCCCGGACGGTATCGAGCCAGTGCAGGGCTTCGAGCCGGAGCGCTACCTTGGCACCTGGTACGAAGTAGCCCGGCTGGACCATTCCTTCGAGCGTGGACTGAGCAGCGTGACTGCGCACTACAGCAAGCGGGACGACGGCGGGATCACGGTGCTCAACCGGGGGTACGATGCGGAGAAGGGCGAGTGGAGCGAGGCCGAGGGCAAGGCGTACTTTGTGGAATCGGAGGATGTCGGTCATCTGAAGGTCTCGTTCTTCGGTCCCTTCTATAGTGCGTACGGCGTTTTCGAACTGGACGAGGCGTACCAGTACGCCTGGGTTGCCGGTCATGATCGGGATTATCTCTGGCTGCTCGCGCGTTCCCCCGAGCCGGATCAGCAGATGGTGGACCGGTTTGTGCAGCGTGCGGCGGAGTTGGGTTACGACACAGGTGAGCTGATATTCGTCGAACACGAAATGAACGCTACACTTGATCAGTGAAGTGGCCGGCGATTGGGCTGCTGCAAATGGATTCAGACCAAAGTCTAGGTTGTCACCCAGCCGAAGCGGTCCGAAACTTGCGAATTACTAAAATTATAATCAGGAGTCTTGCATGAACGCGGTGATCCTGCTGCTTGTGGGCCTGGGCACCATGGCCCTGGGGTACTTCGTCTACTCCAAATTCATTGCCGAGAAGATCTATCGCCTCGATCCCGACTATCGCACGCCCGCACATGAATTCGAGGACGGTGTCGATTTCGTCCCTACCAACAAGTTCGTACTCTGGGGTCACCACTTCACATCCGTTGCAGGCGCGGCACCCATCGTCGGCCCGGCCATCGCGGTCATCTGGGGCTGGGCGCCGGCCTTTCTCTGGGTCGTGCTGGGCACCGTTTTCTTTGCCGGCGTGCACGATGCCGGCGCCATCTGGGCCAGCGTACGGAACAAGGCGAGATCGGTCGGCTCGCTGACTGGCGATGTGGTCGGCAAGCGCGCCCGCAGCATCTTCATGATCGTGATCTTCCTGGTACTGCTGATGGTCAATGCCGTGTTCGCGGTAGTGATCGCGCGTCTGATGATGAACTTCCCGACTGCAGTTCTGCCTGTCTGGGGAGCGATCATCGTGGCGCTGATCATTGGTCAGTTGATCTATCGTCGCATCATCGGCCTTGGACTGGTCTCGGTAGTCGGGGTCATCGCCCTGTACGCGCTGATCTGGGCAGGCCCATCCGTTCCCTTGCAGATGCCTGAAGAAGTGGCGGGAATGTCCGGCAACGCCGTCTGGATTCTGCTGCTGTTTGCCTATGCGGCGATTGCCTCCATTCTGCCGGTGTGGGTCCTGCTGCAGCCGCGTGACTATATTAATGGCCTGCAGCTGTTTGTCGGCCTGATCATCCTGTACGGCGCAATTTGCGTGCTGAATCCGGCCATGATCGCGCCGGCGTTCAACGACAACGTGCCGGCAGGAACCCCGTCGATCGTACCGCTGCTGTTCGTGACCATCGCGTGCGGCGCCATCTCCGGCTTCCATGGCCTGGTTTCCTCGGGTACTACCTCCAAGCAACTGAACCGCGAAACCGACGCTCGCTTTGTTGGTTACTTCGGCGCAATCGGGGAGGGCGGCCTGGCGCTGGCAGCGATCCTGGTAGCGACTGCCGGATTCGCCAGCCTCGCCGATTGGCAAGCGATGTACAGCGCATTCGGCCAGGGCGGCGTTACCGCATTCGTCGAGGGCGGGGCATATATCATCCACCACGGTCTGGGGTTGCCGGAAGTAACCGCCGCTACGCTGCTCACGGTCATGGCAGCGCTATTTGCCGGTACCACCATGGATACCGGTCTGCGCCTGCAACGCTACATCTTCCAGGAGTGGGGTGAGATCTATAACCTGGATTGGATGAAGAAGCCGTTGCCTGCCACGCTGCTGGCGGTTGGCTCCTGCATACTGCTGGCGTTCGGCGCCGGCGGCGCAGACGGCTCCGGCGGCATGATCATCTGGCCATTGTTCGGCACCACCAACCAGCTGCTGGCGGGTCTGACTCTGCTGGTCATCACGGTGATGCTCGTGCACCTGCGCCGGCCGATGTGGTACACGCTCGCGCCGTTGTGCTTCCTGCTGGTCATGACGGTCACCGCGCTCATCTTTCAGCTGCGTACCTTCTATGAGCAGGGCAACTGGTTCCTGCTGTTCCTCGACATTGTCGTGCTGATTGCGGCGGTTCTCGTCGCCATGGAGTGTGCGGCGTCATTGAAGCGTCACCGCGCAGCCGTTGTCGCCGAGAGGGGAGAATGAAACGCGGGACTTTTCCGCGTGCGCCTCGGGCCTGGCTCAGCCAGGCCCGTTTCTTTCTCGAGGAAGCCTATAGCGCGCGGTACCGAGGCGCGATCGCTAGAGCTCGGCGCGATGAAGACGACCTGTTCATGCTGCTGGTATTTGGCGAGATGATGGGCGTGCCGAACCCCGCTGCGTACTACACGCTCGAGTTGCAGCCGCTGCTGCTCGAGCGGTTCCATGACTGGCACCGGCGTCAGGGCATGGAGCATTCCCCGCTGGACCACTTTCGTTGCTGCTGAGCCTTGTTTGAGGACCGATCATGTTTGATCTGCTTGAACGCCACCTGTTGTGGGTCGGCGGCAAGGGAGGCGTGGGCAAGACCACTGTCTCGGCCGGCCTGGCAATCCTTGCCGCGCGCCGCGGCAAGCGCTGCCTGATCGTCTCGACCGATCCTGCGCACAGTCTGGGAGACGCATTTGATCGCCCGCTCGGTCATTATCCTCAGTGCATCCTTCCGAACCTGGACGCCATGGAAATCGACCCGGACGCCGAAGTCGACGCCCATCTGGCGAACGTGACCGAGCAGATGCGGCGCTTTGCAGCGCCGGAGATGGTTAGTGAGCTGCAGAGACAGATGCAGCTCACCCGCCATTCGCCGGGCACCCAGGAAGCAGCTCTGCTGGAACGGATCGCGAGGCTGGTCACCGACCAGAGCGATGGCTATGACCTGATCATCTTCGACACTGCGCCTACCGGCCATACGTTGCGGCTGCTGACGCTCCCCGAGGCGATGGCGGCGTGGACCGATGGGCTGTTGTCCCATAACAAGCGATCGGAGGAACTGGGCAAGGTGCTGAAACACCTTACGCCTCGGAGCGGTCGCGATGTTGCCAGCCCGTTCGCCGATCCGCGCGAGGAGCGGCTCAGCGATCTGGATCAGAAGACCCGCGATGTTGCGACAGTGTTGCTCAACCGGCGCAGGCTGTTCCACCAGGCTCGCCGGCAGATCGAAGACCCGGCACGCAGCGGATTCATGTTCGTGCTGACGCCTGAGCGTCTGCCGATCCTCGAAACCAGCAGGGCGGTCGCAACGCTGCGCGAGGCCGGCGTCCCGGTTGCCGCCGCGCTGGTCAACCGAGTCATTCCGGACACCGCCGATGGTGAATTCCTGCGTCGCCGGCGCGAGCAGGAAGCGGTTTACCTCCAGCGCATCGATGAAGAACTCAGCGATCTGCCGCGGCCCCGGCTGCCGTGGCTGGAAACCGATGTGCAGGGGATAGTCATACTCGAACAGATCGCCGAGCGGCTCGAAGCAGAAGGGTTCTGATACGGCATCTGCAAGGACATGGGCGTCGAGGTTCATCGCCCATGTCCTTCGAGGCACCGCGATCGTCAACCATGCGAGCAGATTGACCGAATGTCCCGGCGAGGCGACAGCTCGTCGAGTCAGCTTTGGCATGGGCACCGCAAGCAGATACCCTACGCTCATTCAAACGTCGCCCAGGGATCGGGGAACATGACGCCAGACATCGCCACTCTCATGCTGGTCCTCGCGCTGACCACCGTCATATCGGTCGTCGGTCTGCTGGTCGCCAGCTTTCTCAATCGCCAGATCGTCGCTATCCGATACTGGGCAGGTGGCCTCACCGTATTCATTCCGGGCCTGCTCTGGCAGGTGTACAGCCCGCCACTGCCGCTGTGGATCAGTGCCGTGATCATCACCCAGGCTTACTTCATCCTCTGGTGGGGGACGCGCTGTTACCGTTTCGGCCAGGTCCAACCGCAGTTCTACAAGGTAATGCTGCTGCTCTGTCTGATCCAGGGGAGCGCGTTTTTCGCCTTTCAGGATTCGCTGCGCATCAGCATCATGATTCACAGCGCCATTGTCGTAGGGGCGTGCCTGGTCACTACACTGGAGGTTCTGCTGCTTCGGCTTCGACAGCGTGCCCTGTTGCTGGCCTGGGTGATCCTGTGGGGCGTACACGCCGCCGTCTACCTCAGGCGTTTCCTCACCTACGCTCTGAATCCGGATTACGTCAGTGTCTCCAGCATGCAGGCCGCCTCGTCCATCGAAGCGGTGAATTACCTCGAAGGCATTGCCTTCATATACGGTTTCTCCCTGATCTGTTTCATCTTCACCACGCTGCGGCTTCAGCAGGCACTGCGTAGACAGGCTACGCGCGACCCGTTGACTGATCTGCTCAATCGCCGGGCGTTCGAAGAGGCGGCCGGCAGACATCTGGCACAGGCGCGACGCTTTCGACGCCCGCTCAGCCTGCTGCTCATGGATCTGGATCGCTTCAAGTCAATCAACGATCAGCACGGACACAAGGCCGGCGATCTCGTGCTCCAGGCGTTTGCGCTGCATCTGGAGAAGCATCTGCGCGCAACGGATCTCCCCTGTCGATTCGGCGGGGAAGAATTTGTCGTATCGCTCCCGGACACCGATTTGGCCCAGGCCGGCGAGCTGGCTGAACGCATCCGCGAGGCGTGGCAGGACGTGTTAGTCGACACCGGAGGCACGCTGCTGAAATCAACGGTATCCATCGGGATGGCCTGCGTCGAAAAACAGCGTGGGTATCTGCTGGATGATGTGGTGGAACGTGCAGATCATGCGCTGTATCGAGCAAAGCAGCTTGGTCGAAACCGTACCCATGCCTGGCAGGAAGGTTTGCGCCTGTCGAGTCTCGACAGCATCATCTGAGCCAATGGCGCGCTTGTTTTTTTCTGCTCTGCACCATAGAGTACTTTGCAGAATATAAAAACAATGCGAGATCCACATGTCCCCGTCTGCCGAAGAGGCCGCCCGTGCTTTGCGCGAGATAGCCACCATCCGCGCCCGCGCCGCCGGTTTTCAGGACTACCGTGCCGAGTCCAGCCAGCTCGTCCTCTGGGGCATCTGTTATTCGCTGGGCTTTCTGCTCACCGGTTTATTCCCCTCCCTGATTCTTCCGATCTGGATGATCGTCGTCATCTGTGCGCTGGTTCTGGGCACGTTCATGGCCTGTCGCATCAATCCCGAGATACCTGGTATTGCCTGGCGGTATCTGACCCTGGTCGGTGCCATCCTGGTGTTCTGCCTTCTGCTCAATATCGTCATGTGGCCGATCAGCGCCGAACAGAGCCTGATGATCGGGCCACTGTTCGTGGCTGCGCTGTACATCATCCGCGGGGTCCATTTGCGACCGCGCTATCTGGCCCTGGGTGCGCTGCTCGCAGTCACCAGCGTTGCCGGCTTCTTCGTCTTTCACTTCATCTTCTGGTGGTGGATGGCAGCGACCTTCGGTGGAACGCTCATCCTGGCGGGCCTCTGGCTGAGGCAGCAGTGATGCAGAATCCTGACGAGATAATCCACCAGCCGGTCAGGCTGAAGATCATGGCTGCGCTCAACACGCTAGAAGCGGGGCATTGGCTCGAATTCGTGGTACTGCGCTCGATTGTCGACACCACGGACGGCAATCTCGGAGCACATATCTCGACGCTCGAAACGGCCGGCTACGTGAAGGTTTCCAAGGACTTCGCGGGCAAGAAGCCGCGCACGCGGGTCAAGTTGAGCCCCCAGGGTCGCGAGGCCTTCGGACAGTACGTTGCCACGCTGCACGCCATCCTGGCGCCACAGGATCTCGATTCGTCAAATTGACTCAACCGATAACAAACATAACAAGAGGGGTTCCATGTACATCCATACCGTCCGTTCGTTGACTACCCGCTGGCAGGCCCGGCTGCGGCTCGTTGCTTTACTGACACTGCTCGGTTGCAGTGGTCTGTCCGCCAGTCTGGTGCTTGCCCAGGCAGAGCAGGAAGCCGCCTCGCCGGCTGCGGTCGATCAGCGGCTAGCGCCGGTGTCGGCCGGGCAGGGCGAGCCTCCGGCAACGTTCGGGGTCCGCGAGATGTTCGAGCAGGCCGACCTGGTGGTCAAGGCGGTCATGGTGTTGCTGATTCTCTGTTCGCTGCTCACCTGGGCGGTGTTGCTGGAGAAAATCATCGTCTTCGGCAAGGCGCGGCGCGGGAATCAACGGTTCCTGCGGGCGTTCCGGGGGGGTGATACCGCCGCCATGCAGGAGCAGGCGGAGCAGAGTGCGATGGGCCGCATGTGGCAGGTGGCGCAGGCAGAGTTGCACCACTTCGGCCGTCGCGACAACCCGCCGGCCGATCAGATCAACCGCATGCTGCAGCGCATGTCGTTGACGGCCAGTATCGTTCAGGAGCGCGATCTTGCCCGATTGGGCAGCATGATGGGCGTACTCGCGACAATTGGTGCCACAGCTCCCTTTATCGGTCTTTTCGGCACGGTATGGGGCATTCTGAACAGCTTCGCCAGCATCGCCACATTGAAATCGGCGAGTCTGGCTGTCGTCGCGCCCGGCATTGCCGAAGCGCTGCTGGCTACGGCGCTGGGTCTTTTTGCAGCCATTCCTGCGGTCATGATCTTCAACAAGTTCGCCCGCGACATCAACGGCTTCGTCGGCTCCCTGGATAACTTCTCTGCCGAAATGATCGCGTCCGCCTCCCGTCAGATGGATGGAGTGCGCTGAGATGGCGATTCATTTCGACTCAGGACCGACGGTCAAGCGGCACAACTATCAGCAGAACGCGGAAATGAACATCACCCCTTTCGTCGACGTGATGCTCGTTCTGCTGATCATTTTCATGGTGGCTGCTCCGTTGGCCACTGTGGATGTACCCGTGGATTTGCCGAGCAATGCAGCGACGCCGGCGGCCCCACCCACTGACCCCGTTTATGTCAGCGTCCAGGCCAACGGCGAGTTGTTTCTGCAGGAGGAATCGGTAACGCTCTTCGATCTGCAGTCCGCTGTCGACACCCTGACGAATCGAAACGTCGAAACCCGAATGTTCCTGCGTGGTGATCAGGCGGTCGATTACGGCACACTGATGCGCGTCATGAATGCGCTGCAGAAAGCAGGCTACACGCGGATCAGCCTGGTTGCCGCGGAAGAGCTGGATCCCTGATGAAAGACCACGCCAGCACTGGCTGGCCACTTCGTCTGACCGTGGTGGTGCTCTCCCTGGCTGCCCACGCAGGTCTGGCTGCGTGGGTACTGAGCGAGCGCTTCGCTCGGCCGGTTCTGCAGGACGAAACGATCGTCGCTATCGAGGTCATCCGACCGCCTGAACCAGAGCCGGAACCTGAGCCCGAGCCGGAGCCGGAACCGGAACCAGAGCCAGAGCCAGAGCCGGAACCGGAACCAGAGCCAGAGCCAGAGCCGGAACCTGAACCTGAACCTGAACCTGAACCTGAACCGGCACCCAGGCCGGCGCCCAAGCCGCAGCCGGCTCCACCAAAGCCGTCTGGCCCGCCGAGCTATTCCTTTGGCGAGAATCAGCAGTGGGCAGCGCCGCCTCCGCCAACAGCGACCGGCAGCAGCGCTCGCGGACGCCCGGTGCCCTCCGACTATGCCGATACAGTGAAGAACCGGGTGATCGCCAATCTGAAGCGGCCCGAGGGCTCTGTGTACAAGCCGCCACCGGGCTACAAGGGCGATCCCAATGACTTCAAGCGGCAGTGCTACATCCCGTACGAGATCACCATAGATCAGACCGGAAAGGTACTCGATTTCGAGATAGATCGTTGCGGAGACGAGGTGCTGGACGCGGCTGCGGAGGCGGCCATACGACAAGCCGGGCCATTTCCGCCGCCGCCGAATCAGGGCGGGACCCGGTACACCATTTACGGCACAGCCATATTCATAAAATAAGCGGAGACTGCCATGCGTGTGATCTTGACTAGAACAGGCCTTGCTGGCTTCGCCGCCATGCTGGCTGCGTGCGGCTCTCCGGATGTCGTCCAGATGACCCCTATCGACAAGGGGCCACGCGCTTTCGAGCCGGTGGTGGAAGGGTTTGCCAGTTTCGAGTGCTCCGGTGCACTGCCTGCCGTACATCGCACAATCTGCTCCAGTGAGCGTCTGGCCCAAGCCGACCGGGAAGTCGCGGCCCTGTATCGCCAACGCTTGCGTGGTCTCGATGTGCCTGGCGCCTTGCTGCTGGAGGCGAGCCAGCGGCAATGGCAACTCAGTCGAGCAGCGCAGTGCCAGCCGGACGCCTCGGCGGCAGAAGACGCACAGGCCGAAGCCTGCCTGCTTGCCATGTATCGACAGCGCCGCGCCGAGCTGCGCGATTGGCCGGAAGCCGACGCGTTGCAGCAAAGCGGGCCTCATGCACTGGCCAGCTATGCCGAATTTCGACTTGCCGACGCAGCGACTGGTGGCCAGTGTGAGGCGATGGGGCAGGCCTTGAACGACGACCTGCGCCAAAACGGCTGGCCCGATCCAGGGCGTATTCAGGGGGTGACGCGGCTCGCGGGTACTCACGCCCCTGGCAACCGTGCAGAGGTGGCGGGGAGCACGATCGAGGTAGCCGTGCATGACGCAGGCCCGTTCGGTGGATACGAGATTCGCCCCCGCGGATTGAGCATTGACGGCAGACCGGTAGCGGATGACCGCACCCTACCCAGGTGGGTGGCCGAGCAACCCAACTATGGCGGCCGCGCGCATGCGTCTTCCTCGCAGACCGGCGACTATGGATCGCTGGACGTATTCCAGCGCGACGGCAGACTGTACGTTCTCATCAACGAAACCTGGGGCTTCTACTCGCCCGCCGCGCGAGGCGAGTCTGCCTACGCCGGTTTGTACGAGGTCCGTGACGGGGGGCTGGAACGCCGCTGCCTGTTTCAGACGTATCTGACGCCGCCCCGCACCAATACGCTGGCGGGTCTCGATGTATACGCGCAACTCGATACCCAGTTGCAAGCGATTGCTGGCGAGCCGCTGCCGGACTTCGCTCAGCATGAGCGACGCGACAACTATCAGAGCTGGAAGGAGCGGCAATGGACGTTGCTCAATCTGCCGCTGCTGGGCGCTGACGGCTGGTCTCGCTATGGCCGTGAGGGCGCCATCCGTGCCCGTAACGATCAGGCCATGGACGCGTTCTTTGCCTGGTCGGAACGAAACCTCCGAAACAAGCTGATCTACCGTCGCGTCATGCCTCTGTTGCTGCCAGCCCATCAGGAGCTGCGCACCATGTTTGCCGAGCAGGGGCTGTCCGAGCAGGACAGTCTGCGCGCCGCTGACCTGCTTTTGCACGAAACGTTTGCCAGAGCGATGGAAAACCTGCGCACGCCCGAGTCATCCGTGGATATGCCGTTGCCGGCCAACGCCCGATACACGCCACGCTTTGCGATCGCGCCAGCGCCGGGTGATCTGGAAAAGGGCAGACAGTTCGCCACGCTGCATAGCGTCCTGCTGAACAATGCGCCAGCGCAGGTAATTCGCGATTTTATCGACTATGAAACCAGCGCTCTGGGAGCGGACCGGGGCAGAGGGCCGGATGCTGATTCGGCAACCATGGCTGCGGTCGCTACTCCGCAAGCACTTGCGTTGCTGCTGCAGGCTGGTTTCGAGCCGGATCAGCAGAACGTCTGGGGCAAGACTGCATTGATGACTGCTACCCAACTAGACCAGCCGGAGAGCGTCGCCATGTTGCTGGGAGCGGACGCTGATGTACATCGCCAGACCACACCGAATGCCGAGGCCGGTGTTGGCGGACCTGACCGCAAGGAGGCCAGCCAGGCACGTCAGACCGCATTGCTGTTCGCCGCTGAGAATGCTGGCGCGCAAGTCATTGATGCGCTCCTTCAGGCGGGCGCGGCGCGCGAGGAATGGGCGGGATATGATCGCCAGGTTTGCAATCGCCTGCAGAATAATACGCGGCTGGATGAGGCTGCGCGGTCGGGGCTGCGCGAGCAACTGTGCACCACTGAGTACGAGCCCGCTCTGACACGCGCCAAGCCGGGCAACCTGCATGCTGGCGAAGTGTATGTGGTGCGCGATGGCGAGGAGGAATACCCGGTCATTCTGAAGGAGCGGCCGGCCATGTCGTTGTTCGGCAGTCCGCGACAGATCAGCCCGGCCGATCTCGCCAAGCGGCTTCGCAAGATAGGTACGACAGTTGGCACCGCCGCGGTCCGACGAGGCGGAGCGAAACTCACCGGGCCACTTACGCTGGTGTTCGACGATCTTGCAGCCAATACTGAACAGCTGCTGAAACTGAAGGTCAGTTTTCCTGTGAGCGCCGGTACGACACCCGTCGGCGGTTACACGCTGGACTCCAGTGGGCCGCTCAAGGTATTGGCCGTTACCTTCGATCCTCAGCGCAACGATGTCGAAGGGACCTGGAGAGCTTTGCTCAGTGCGGCCTACACCCAGGGCTTCACGCCAACCGGCAAGGGCTTCGTCACCATCGACATCCGAGGCAAGCCGGTTACCGAGTATCAACTGGTGGTCAACGAGAACCAGCAGTAACGACAAACGCGGCGCCACGCAGCGCCGCATGGACAAACGAGATACGACAAATCAGATACTCAGTCGGCATTCTCCTTTTGCTCGGCATGTTGAGCGGATGTGCCACCAGCCTGCCGGACCATGACCTGCCGCCCAGCTTCACGTTGCCGGCGCGGCAGGACAACGTCATCAGCAGTTATGTGCGAAGCCGTCAGACGGATGCGACAGCGTCGGGGTTCGTGCTGCTGCAGGCCGGTGCAGATGCACTCGCCGCGCGGCTGCAACTGATCGAAGCTGCTCAGCAGAGTCTGGACCTGCAGTACTACATCTATAATCAGGACCGTACCGGTGCGCTGGTTGCCGAACGCCTGCTCGGCGCAGCGGACCGCGGCGTGAGAGTGCGGCTACTGCTCGATGACCTCGGCAACCAGCTCGATGGCGAGCGTCTTGCCGCGCTGGATCGTCACCCCAACATCGAAGTGCGTCTGTTCAACCCGCTGACGCTGCGTCAGAGATGGCTGCGAAACCTCAGCAAGGTCAGCGAGTTCGGCCGAATCAATCATCGTATGCACAACAAGCTGATGGTCGCGGACGGGCAGATGTTCATTACCGGCGGCCGCAACATTGGGGACGAGTACTACGCACTCAGCGCCAGCAACTTCCGCGACCTCGATATTCTCGGCATGGGCGCCGTTGTACCCAAGGTGGCGAGCAGCTTCGACGAGTACTGGAACAGCCGCAAGTCGCTGCCGGTCAGCATGCTGGAACGGCGGGTCGGGCGTACCCGCCTGCAGGCTCTGCGGGCGCGCCTGGCTCGCACAACCTCCAGCTTCGACGAGGCGAACTATCGTCGGCAGATCGAAGCGTCCATGTTCCGGCGATTCCTGCAAACCAGGGCCATACACTGGCAGTGGGGCGTGGCCGACTGGATGTATGATCCGCCAGCCAAGGCCGACCCGTTCGACCAGCTCAACACCGTACCACTCGTAGGCCGCAGCCTCGCGCGTCACGCCAGCGAAGCCGACGGCGAGCTGCTGGCCATAACCGCGTACTTCATTCCCGGGGAAGAGGGCCAGAACTTTCTATTGCGTCTGGCCGACAGCGGCGTGGCAGTCAAGGTGTTGACCAACTCACTGGCGACGACCGATGTCGTGGCGGTGCATAGCGGCTATGCACCTTATCGCGAAGGCCTCCTGAAGGGAGGGGTGCGTATCTGGGAACTCAAGCCGCCGTCTGAGCAGCGACGCGACGTGCAGGCGTTTTTCAACGAGTCGACGGCGAGCCTGCATGCCAAGGCGTTCATATTCGATCGTGAGCGCGTGTTCATTGGCTCTATTAATCTCGATCCCAGGTCGATCTCCTTGAACACAGAGTCGGGCGTGCTGGTGTATCAGCAGGCACTCGCCAGTCAGACGGCCGATCTGTTTGATCTGTGGACCACGCCGGATATCGCCTACGAGCTCAGGCTGCAGGATGGCGATCTGCGCTGGGAGGACGATCATCGTACCTGGAGCAGGGAACCGCGCGCCGGTACATGGCGGCGGCTCGGAGCATGGCTATTTCAGTGGCTGCCGATCGAGAGTCAGCTCTGATCTCAGAGCAGCGGGCTCATGAAATACATCAGCCGCTCCAGCGCTCGGGCCGCGCGACTGCGCTGGGCCCACCGCTCGGGCAGCAATTGCTCGCTTTGAGCCCGATAGGAGGCGAGCAGAGCGGCGACTTCGCTGCAGCCTTTCGGGCTGGTCAGTGCTACGGTCAGTTCGAAATTGAGCTGGAGGCTGCGAATATCCAGATTGACCGATCCTACCAGCGCCAACTGGTTGTCCATCAGCATTGCCTTACTGTGGAGCAAGCCACCGTCGAACAGCAGAATCTCGACTCCGGCGTCAAGCAATTCACCGAAGTAGGACCGGCTGGCCCAGTTGACCATCATCGAATCGTTGCGCCGCGGCACCAGCAGTTGGACCCGCACGCCTCGGCGCGCAGCCTGACAGAGCGCGTCTAGTATGGTTTCCGACGGGACGAAGTAGGGCGTGCTGATGATGATGCGATGGTTCGCCCGGTAGATGCCCAGCAATACCGTCTGACTGATCAGATCTTCACCAATGCCGGGGCCCGACGGTATGACCATCAGCCAATCGGATGACCCTCGCTCCATGACTTCCGGTTCAGGCAATCGTCGTTCGCCGGTTTCGACCTCCCAATCCCAGGCGAACACCTTCGCCAGACCCGCCGCAGCCTGACCGTCGACCCTGAGCATCACGTCGACCCACTGACCGACTTCCGCGTCCTGCTTGAAATGGGCAGGATCGGCGATGTTCATCGAGCCGGTATAGGCGATCCGGTCATCGATCACGATAAGCTTGCGATGCAACCGCAGGTCGATGCGGCTAGCCAGTGCCCGCCATAGCCGCACAGGGAGCGCCGCGACGACCTGCACGCCGGCCTGTTCCAGCCGCTTGCGTTCGTCCGAGCCGAGAAAGGACCGGCTACCGGCATGGTCGATCAATAGTGATACCGATACGCCTCGCCCACAGGCCTCAACCAACGCTTCCACAAGTTCGTCGACGCGTCCGCCCGGATGCCAGATGTAGGTTTCGATGCGGATGCTGTGTTGAGCGCTACGCACGTCCTGGCAAAGCTCGTCGAAGATTGCGTCGGGCGAATCGAGTAGCCGCAGATCCGAATAGCTCTGGGCGGCGATGCCGACCTGGGTTATGAGCAGCTGATTGACGGCGCGAGTCAGCTCTCCACCCGGGAGCGGTGCAGGCAGCGCGGTTCCGCTGCCCGGCAGGCTCAGATAGGGCTCAACCATGTTAGCGGCGCGTTCGGCACGCTTTCTCCCGAGGTTCAGTTCCCCGAACAGCAGATAAAGTACCGCTCCCACCACCGGTACGATAAAGATGACCAGCAGCCAGGCGAGCGTGACGCTGACCGGGTTGCGCAGCGCAATGATCCGCGCTGTAACCCCTGCGGTGAGAAGCCAGTAGAAGACGGCGACAAGGATTCCGAAGATGTTCTGGAGGTTTTCCATTCTGCTCCGTCAGGACTGCCCGGCTGCGCGAGTACTACAGGCAATTGTCAGGCTTGGGCAATCCGGCTAGTTTACTCACCAGTTTGGCAGGGCTTCCGGGAAACAGTTTCAACAGATACAGGCTATTGCCCTTGTCAGCGCCCAACTCCTGACCGATGAACTTCACCAGCGGGCGCATGGCAGGCGACAACTGATACTGCTCGTAGAATCGACGCACCGCGAGCAAGACCTCCATATGGGCGGGCGTGATGGCGATACCTTCGCCATGGCCAAGCGACCGTGCGGCCTGTTCGCTCCAGTCGGAAAGGTCGACGAGGAACCCCTCGTTATCCAGTTCGATGGTCCTGCCCTCGATCGACAGAAAGCGGCTCACCAGCTTATGACCTTCTCATGTGCCACACACAACTCGACGAACCGCGGGTAATCGATGAGCTGCACTCGGGCCGGAACAGCATCCAGCGCGAGTCCGCGCCCCAGCAGGTCGCTTTCGATCGCATAGATTCTGATGCTGGCTGGCAAGAAACCCAGTGCCTGGCTCTGGTTGGTGGCTGGGAGAAGGGCATATACGGCATCTTCAAGCAGCAACAGGTTCTGGCCGGCAGCGATGGCGCGCAGACAGCTGGCGAAGCTTGGATCGGTGTGCGGCGCATGGCGCAGGAGGTGGAGCATCAAAGAGAGACTACCTGGTCATAATTCTGCAGCAGCAGAGAAATATCGCTAGGGCTGACCCCACGGGCGTCCAGCAGGCACTCGTTGGAGGCAATGCCTCGCTCACCGAGAGAATGCCGGCAGACCATGATGTCCTCGACCCCGAACATGGGCAGTGCCTGAAGGTTCGCTGACAGCGATTTTATCGAGAGCTGATGCGCATCCTGCCCTTTCAGTAACTGGAGCACCCCGTCGTCCATGAACAGAATTCCGGTCGGCACGCCGAACGCCGCGGCGGCCAGTGCCACGTCCAGCGCTTCACGGGCTGCAGCGCGCGCAGGCGGTTGTCGAGTGATGATCAGAAGGCTTCGCATGGTCAGGTCCCGAACGTCACGGCGCGGTCGGCAGTCTGCAGTGCCTCGATCCACTGTCCCAGGCCGGACAGCTCCCATGGCTTTCCGGTATTGCAACCGGAGCGGTTCCAGCGCTGTGCTTCATCCTGATCGAGAACGCCGCGCTTGAGCGCAGCAGCGATGCAGATGACCGCGTCGAGCTGGTGCTGGTCGACGAATTCGCGCCATTGCAGATGAATGTCCGCTTCGTCCTGAGGGGTCACAGCAAACTCGGTCGCCAGCTGTACACCATCGCGGTAGAAGAACAGGTGGCTGATTTCGTGACCCTGGCCGATGACCGCCCGAGCGAAATTCAATGCCGTGCGAGCGGCTGGATCCTGGGGGCCGGCGAGGAGGGCGATAGCGAATTTCATCTGTGCGACCGTCGAAAACAAGGAGGCCCGCATAAGCGGGCCCCGGAAGTATAGCCAAACTGCTGGTCAGTCGTCGCTACCGAAGATGCCGAGCAGCTGCAGCAGGCTGAGGAAGAGGTTGTAGATGGAAACGAACAGGGTGATCGTCGCCATGATGTAGTTGTCTTCACCGCCGTGGATGATCGCACTGGTCTGGTACAGGATCACAGCCGAGGAAAACAGCACGAAACCAGCGGAAATGGCGAGCTGCAAGCCACTGATCTGGATGAAGAAGCTGGCCACCACTGCGCAGAGCAGTACGATGAAGCCGGCCATGATGAAGCCCGACAGGAAGCTGAAATCCTTGCGGCTCAGGATGGCGTAAGCCGAGAGGCCGAAGAACACCAGCGCGGTCATCCCCAGCGCCATCGTCACCAGTTGACCGCCGTTGGGCAGCGAAAGGTAGGCATTGAGAATCGGCCCGATGGTGTAGCCCAGGAAACCGGTAAAGGCGAAGGTACTGACCAGACCCCAGCCGGAGTTGCGCAGCTTGGTGGTCAGGAACAACAACCCGTAAAAGCCCACCAGGGTGATGATCAGACCCGGGTGCGGCAGGTTGAGGCTCATCGAAACGAAAGCAACCATGGCACTGAACGCCATGGTGATGGCCAGCAAGCTGTAGGTGTTGCGGAAAAGCTTGCTGACTTCCGCCTCGCTGACCGCAGCATGCTGATATGCGCTAGGTCGCTGTTGTGTGTTCATATGCAAACTCTCCAAATGGTGACAATAGATGGTCCTTCACGACTGCAATCGATCATACCGGCTGGCCGTTTCAAATCAAGCTTCAGCCGCTTGAACATGCGGTTTCAGGCCTGGCGCTTTGTCACAGAGTGCGTCAAACCGGGCAGACCATCCGGCCGCGCTCTTTTTGCAAGCGACGGATGCAGTTCGCGCTTTAGACCATTGACTGAACTGGAGTTTCCGGTAGTATTGCCGGCCGTGGAGGGATGGCAGAGCGGTTGAATGCACCGGTCTTGAAAACCGGCGAAGGTGAAAGCCTTCCCAGGGTTCGAATCCCTGTCCCTCCGCCAATAAATGAAAAAGCCCGGCTTGTGCCGGGCTTTTTCGTTTTACCACAGGTCTTTCGGCGAAGCCTTCGCTGAATGAGCCTGCACCGCAGCCAGGGAACGCTAGTCAGCCCTGCGGACTGTGCTCAATCTGCTCGCAATACCGACGCAGGTTATCCGTCAGGTCTGGGGGGCATACGCCGCACTGGCGATTGCCCGGCACGGCGTGGTCAATAAATTTGGGATATGGCAGGTTCAATCCGTCCATGATCTCCCTGAAGCGTTCCAGCGATATCGCTTCGCCCAGCCGAGGGTTACGACGCTTTTCCTGGGCAATGGTCGAGACTCGACGGTCCTGATAGTCATGCGCCGGGTACACCAGCGTATCGTCCGGGAGCGCGAACAGCTTCTGGCGGACACTTTCGAACAGATCGTCGGCGCTGCCGTTCTGAAAATCCGTACGGCCGCATCCATCGATCAGCAATGCGTCCCCGGTGAATAGCCGATCCCCCAGCAGATACGCGAAGTGACCGTCGGTATGACCCGGGGTGTGGATGGGTTGCAATCGCAAATTGCCCACGACGAGGTCCTTGCCTTCTTCTACACCAACGTCGGTGCAGGGTAACGCATCGATCGCTGGGCCCGCGATGAGCGAACCTGTTCTCTTCTTCAGCTCCAATCCTGCGGTGATGTGGTCCGCATGAATGTGAGTATCGAGCGAGTACGCCAGCGTCAAACCCAGCCGAGCCAATTCGGCCAGATCGCGGTCTACGGCCGATATGACCGGGTCTATCAGCACGGCCTTGCCGGTTTCCTCGCACCCTAGCAGGTAGGTGTAGGTTGAGGATACGGGTTCGAACAGCTGGCGAAAGATCATGGTGGCCTCGTCGGTTGGTTGGTTAGCGCGTCTGGCTGTCGAGCGCGGAGAGCAAGGCAAACTTTTCCCGGTCGATCTCGCCGCGTGTTCTCACGCTCTGGCGGCGCGAAATCGACAAGGGCGGGCACCAACCCTGTATGGCGTGTCGAAGCCGGAAGGGCAGCACGATCCCTGGCAGCAAGAACCATTTCGTGCTGACCGTCAGAGGCAGTACCAGACCGGACCGGACCGGACCGGACAAGGCGATGGTCGATGCGTTGACCTCCAACATACGTTCAACGTCCCATTCCCGATCGAGCTCTTCGAGATGGAGCGCGACGTGTGACGCTATACGATATATTGAAATATATAACGATATTGCGTACTGTCAAGGTCGCTTTTAAAGAGGGCTTTGGCATGACGGCGTCGACAATAGATATGACGGAGCTTCGCAAGTCCGCTGGCGAGGCGAGTGCGTTGCTCAAGGTGCTGGCCAACCCCGAGCGCTTACTGCTGCTGTGCCAAATGTCCCAGGGCGAACTCGCTGTGTCCGAGCTGGCTGCAACAACGGGCGTGGAACAACCAACACTGTCGCAGCAATTGACGGTACTGCGGCTCAACGGGTTGGTGGCCACGCGGCGAGAGGGTAAGCAAGTGTTCTACCGAATCACCAGCCAGAATGCGCTGCAGGTGATGGAAGTGCTCTACGCACTGTACTGTCAACAAGCGCCTCACGAGGAGGGGATGAGATGACTATAGATTGGCTGAACTTCACTCCCTGGGCCTCACTGGCGGGCGGCATGTTGATTGGACTGGCCGCAGCCATGTTCATCTTGCTCAACGGGCGCATTGCCGGCATCAGCGGAATCATCGGCGGGTTGCTGCGGCCGGCGAAGGGAGACGTTCTCTGGCGGGTGGCATTCATCGCCGGACTGATAGTGGCACCCCTGGTGTACGCGAACGCCTTCACATTGCCGCCCGTTGAGGTCAATGCAAGTGCGGCGATGCTCATTGTCGCCGGCTTGCTGGTAGGGGTGGGCACGCGCTATGGCTCGGGCTGCACCAGCGGCCATGGGGTATGTGGGCTGGCACGGCGGTCGCCGCGTTCGCTGGTGGCCACACTGTCGTTCATGGCGAGTGGTTTCTTCACTGTCTTTGTCACGCGTCATCTGCTTGGTTGAGGCTTCTACATGAATATTCTGAGCGCATTTATTGTCGGGCTGATATTCGGTTTCGGGCTCATCCTGTCGGGTATGACCGATCCATCCAAGGTGTTGGGTTTTCTTGATGTAACCGGCGTATGGGATCCTTCCCTTGGCTTGGTGATGGGCGGTGCCATCCTCGTGTCGAGCGTAGCGTTCTTCTTTGCGTCGAGGCGCACCAGAGCGGTGCTTGGTGACGAGATGCGCTTACCTTCCGCCACTCGGATCGATCGACGACTGGTGCTGGGTGGTCTTGCCTTCGGGGCAGGGTGGGGGCTGGCGGGTTACTGCCCGGGTCCGGCAGTTGCCTCGTTGTTCACCGGGATGGTGGAGCCGGTCATTTTTGTAGCAGCAATGCTGGTGGGTATGGCGTTGTATGAACTGCAGTCGCGCATGACCGCCAGGTCTGCGCATTCGTAACCATGCGGCACGGCACGCGATGGCTCGTCTGGTGCGCAGGCTCGGACGACCGTCTAGGCCCCCCTGGGAACTGGACCAGCAGCCGGCCTACCGATGGTGGTTGATCAACGCGATGCTCCGCAGCACCTTTTCAATGTGCGCCAGCGCTTCCGGATTGGCGAGACCGTCCAGATTGCTTGGCTTGTCATGGCCGTTGACCAGCCGCGCGACGGCGATTTCGACCTTTTTCCCCGACCGGGTATAGGGGATGTCAGCTACCTCGACGATATGCTTCGGCACATGCCGGGGGCTCGCGCCGCTGCGGATCCGGCTTTTCAGTCTGGAGACGAGCTCCTCGGTAAGCCGCGAGTCGCTGACCAGTTGCACCAGTAGCAGGACTTCGACATCACCGTCGATCTGGCGACCGATCACGAGGCTGTCCTTGATTTCCGGGACGGTTTCGACCTGACGATATATTTCTGCGGTTCCGATCCGTACGCCGCCCGGGTTGAGTGTGGCGTCGGAGCGGCCGTAGATGACCGCGCCGCCGTACGCGGTGAATTCGATGAAGTCGCCATGCGCCCACACGCCCGGGAAGGTACTGAAGTATGCGTCGTGAAAGCGTTCACCGGTCGTGTCGCCCCAGAAGTACAGCGGCATGGAAGGAAGCGGGGCCCTGCACACCAGTTCCCCTCGGCCTTCCTCCAGGGCGATGCCCCGGTCGTCGAAAGCCACCGCGTCGACGCCGAGAAGCCGGCATTGGATTTCTCCTCGCCGCACGGGAAGCAGCGGGCTTGCGCCGACGAAACTACCGCAGATGTCCGTTCCGCCGGAAATTGAGCCGAGCAGCGCATTCGGCGCGCCGTGGGCATATACCCAGTCGTAGTCCTCGGGCAGGAGAGGGGAGCCGGTGGAAAACACCACCCTGAGCAAGGTCTGATCCAGGGCCTTTGCCGGTGTCAGTCCTGACTTGCGGCATTCGGCCAGGAAGCGGGCGCTGGTCCCGAAATGCGATACGCGCTCGCTGGCGACGATCTGCCACAGCTTGTCCAGGGCCGGGTAACCTGGCGATCCGTCCACCACGACCAGCGATGCACCGGCGAGCAGCGCAGACGCTTGCCAGTTCCACATCATCCAGCCGCAGGTTGTGAAGTAGAGCAACCGGTCGCCGGGCCGCACGTCGCCGTGCAGAATCAATTCCTTGGCATGGGTCGCGAGTATGCCTGCGGCCCCGTGCACGATGCACTTGGGTTTGCCGGTTGTGCCGGATGAATACAGGATATAAACCGGATGGTCCGCAGGTAACGCCGTGAAGCTGGGCGCAGCGCCGCGACCGGCCGCGAGGGCCTCATTCCAGGTCGTGACAAGCTGATGCGGCACGGGCTGCTCGTCCGGCAGTTGTCCGACGCTGACAACAGTCTTCAGCGAAGGCAGAGCGTTGATGACCTCGACGAAGTCGTATTGGCGACTGAATCGCTTGCCGGCGTAGCCGTAACCATTCACGACGATCAGGGCGCTCGGTTCGATCTGACCGAAGCGGTCGGTGATTGCAGCCAAGCCGAAGTCCGGTGAGGCAGACGACCAGATCGCGCCCAGGCTGGTTGCCGCCAGCATCCCGACGATTGCCTCATATCCGTTGGTGACGATACCTGCCACGCGGTCGTTGGCAGTCAGTCCCTTGCTTCGAAGAAACGCCTCGAGCGCCCCGACATCCTCCTTCAACTGCCTGAAAGAGCGGCGCATGACGGGTCTGGTTTCGCTGTAAGAGACAATCGCTTCGTTGTCTGCACGACCTTCGTCGGCGAAGCGCAGCAGATTCTCGGCAAAGTTGAGCGTCATGCCTGGAAACCACGTGGCGCCTGGCATGTCCCGATTGCCGAGAACGCGGGAAGCGGGGCGGTGGGAAACCAGGCCGCAGAAGGCCCAGACGTTAGCCCAGAACGGCTCCAGCTCGGCAATCGACCAGGCGTGCAGCGCATGGTAATCGGCGAACGCGCCTAGCCCCTGGTCTTCGAGCCAGGTCGTGAACTGTCCCAGTCTGCACTCACGTATCAGCGCCTCGGACGGAGACCAGACGATTTCGGATTCTGACGACGCATTCATGACCTGCCCCTTGTCTGGTTAAGCCTGTGGTTGCTCGATGTCGACCAGAATCGTGCCCTCGCTGACCATGTCGCCTTCAACGCAGAACAGGGCCTTGATCATACCCGCGTGGGGTGCACGGATGCTGTGCTCCATCTTCATTGCCTCCAGCACGACCAGTGCCGTGCCGGCCTCGACGGTCTGGCCCGGCTGGATCAATACGCGCACGATACTGCCGTTCATGGGCGCGGCAAGACCGCCTTGGGGTGTGTGACTGGCTTGCGCTGCAGCAATCGGGTCGAAGCGGGTCACTGGATAGAGCTGACCCTGCCAGTCAAGATACAGCGTGTCGCCCTGACGGATCGCTTTGATGCGTTGCTCCGTTCCGTCCGAGCCGAGGCTGCACGCTGTTTCTCCGTCGAGCCGAGCCTGGCCTTCCGGACATAGGCGAACCTTCCTGTCGGCGCCCTGGCAACACAGATGGAGTTCCGCCTCGGCGGGGAGCCCCAAGCGCCAGCCGCTGCGCAGGTTCCAGGGCGAGTAGCCGGCGCGGGGCTGACCGTGTCTTGGCGCGCTTTGCAGCCAGGCATCTGCCGCGAGCAGCCAGAATGCGTCCGGCAGTTCCGCACGCCCCGGTAACAGCTCTGCCTGATAGCGTTCGATGAAACCGGTGTCCAGGTCGCCCGCAGTAAAGGCCGGGTGCGCCAGGATGCGCTTCAGAAAGGGCAGGTTGGTCTCGAACCCGCCCAACGCCGTCTCCCCCAGCATCGCCAGCAACCGCAGCCGAGCTTCTTCACGGGTTTCACCCCAGGCGATCAACTTGCCCAGCATCGGGTCGTAGAACGGCGATATGTCGTCCCCTTGAGACACGCCGGAATCAACCCTTCGTCCGGGCCCGCTGGCCGGTTCGCGATACAGATGAAGTCTGCCGCTCGCTGGCAGGAAATCCTGCTCCGGATCCTCTGCATACAGGCGGACCTCGATTGCGTGTCCATTCAGTTGCACCTCATCCTGACGGATCGGCAGGGGCTCGCCGCGCGCCACGCGAATTTGCCAGGCGACCAGGTCGAGCCCGGTGATGGCTTCGGTAACCGGATGCTCCACCTGCAGTCGTGTATTCATCTCCATGAAGAAGAAGTCCCCACGCGCATCAAGGAGAAACTCCACCGTCCCGGCGCCGACGTACCCGATGGCAAGGGCCGCCTTGACTGCCGCTTCGCCCATGGCACGGCGCAGCGCAGGCGTCAGCCCAGGCGCTGGCGCTTCTTCCACAACCTTCTGATGACGTCGCTGGATCGAGCAGTCGCGTTCATTGAGGTAGAGGCAGTGTCCGTGCTGATCGGCAAACACCTGAATCTCGACATGACGCGGCGCGAGCACGTATTTTTCTACCAGCATTCGTGAGTCGCCGAAGGCAGACTGTGCTTCGCGCTGCGCCGACTGCAGGGCATCAGCCAGCTCCGCTTCCCGCGCCACCACCTTCATGCCCTTGCCGCCACCCCCTGCCGTGGCCTTGAGCAGGACCGGGTAGCCGATACGCTCGGCTGCGGCCCGGAACGTGTCGACGTCCTGCTCCGCGCCATGGTAGCCCGGGACCAGCGGGACACCGGCTGATTCCATCAGCGCCTTGGCACCCGCTTTGCTCCCCATGGCGTCGATGGCGCTGGCGGGGGGACCGATAAAAATCAAGCCCGCCTGCTCGACGGCTCGGGCAAAGTCAGCGTTTTCGGAGAGGAAACCGTACCCGGGATGGATCGCCTGCGCGCCGCTGAGCGTCGCCGCGCCGATGATCCTGTCGATCACCAGATAGCTGTCAGCCGGCTTGGCGCCACCGAGGTCGATGGCCAGATCGGCTTCACGCACATGGCGAGCCTGACGATCAATGGCGCTGTGCACTGCGACGGATTTCAGGCCCAATGCCCGAGCGGTGCGCATCACCCGGCAGGCGATTTCGCCCCGATTGGCAATGAGGATCGTGTCGATAGGCTGGTTACTCATGAAGGTTGCCCTTGCCACGCCGGAGCGCGTTTTGCGAGGAAGGCGTTGAGACCTTCCTGACCTTCGTCGCTGACGCGGATGCGGGCGATGCACTCTTCGGTATACCGGCGTAATTCCGGTTGGAGCACGCCGCTGCCCACTTCGCGCAGCAGTGCCTTGGTCGCCGACATCGCCTGCGGGCTGTTCAGCAGCAGATTGTCGATCCACTGCCCGACGTGCTGATCGAGCTCATCTGCAGGACAGCATTGGCACAGCAGCCCAAGCTCACGTGCCCGCTCTGCGCCGAAGCGTTCGGCGGTCAGGGCGTAGCGGCGCATGGCACGCTCGCCAATGGCCTGCACCACGAATGGACTGATCACCGCCGGCGCCAGCCCGATCCTGACTTCAGAAAGACTGAACAGCGCATCGTCTGCGCCTATGGCCACATCGCAACAGCTGACCAGACCAACCGCGCCACCAAAGGCCGCACCCTGGACGACAGCCAGGGTAGGGATGGGGAGGGCGTACAGTCTGTACATCAGGTCCGCCAGCTCATGCGCATCTTCCAGGTTTGCCTGGTAATCGAGTGAGGCTGATTGCCGCATCCAGGCAAGATCGGCGCCGGCGCTGAAGTGTCGGCCGCGGCCACGCAACACCAGAAAGCGCAGGCTTGTGTCGTCGGCGATGGCATTCAGCGCACGGTTCAGTTCGCGGATCATCTCGGCGTTGAACGCATTGTTCTTTTCAGGGCGATCCAGCCACAGGGTGGCGAAGCCGCGTGCGTCAGGTTCGATCTGCACGGTAGTAAAGTCAGTCATAAACGCTCCAAAAACACACGTTGCTCAGCTCAATCGGTTTTCAACGGAACGAGGGCGGTTACATGCGAAATACGCCGAACCGGGTCTGTTCGATCGGCGCGTTGAGCGAAGCAGAAATGGCCAGGCCGAGTACATCACGTGTCTGCGCGGGATCGATGACGCCGTCATCCCAGAGTCGGGCGCTGGAATAGTACGGGTGCCCCTGCAATTCGTATTGCGCGAGGATCGGTTGTTTGATGCGTGCTTCTTCCTCGCTGCCGAAGGGTTCTCCAGCCCGCTCGCTCTGCTCGCGCTTGACCTGCACGAGCACGCCGGCCGCCTGTTCGGCGCCCATTACGCCGATGCGCGCATTCGGCCACATCCATAGAAACCGTGGGTCGTAGGCGCGACCGCACATGCCGTAGTTGCCGGCTCCAAAACTGCCACCAATGATCACCGTGAACTTGGGTACCTGTGCGCAGGCCACGGCAGTTACCAGCTTGGCACCGTGTTTGGCAATGCCGCCTGCCTCGTATTTCTGTCCGACCATGAACCCGGTGATGTTCTGCAGGAACACCAGGGGAATGCCCCGCTGGCAGGCCAGCTCAATGAAATGTGCGCCTTTCTGCGCCGCCTCGGCGAACAGCACGCCGTTGTTGGCCAGGATCGCCACGGGGTAGCCATGCAGATGGGCGAAGCCGCAGACCAGGGTCGTGCCGAACAGCGCCTTGAACTCATCGAACTCACTCCCGTCGACGATGCGAGCAATTACCTCGCGCACCTCAAAAGGCTGCTTGGCTTGTGCCGGGATGATGCCGTAGAGCTCTTCAGGTGCATGCGCCGGCGGGATCGGAGCGCGGGTGTTGATTACGCCCTGCTTGCGCCAGTTGAGGTTGGCGATGCAGCGCCGGGTGATCGCCAGGGCGTGCTCGTCGTTGTCAGCGTAATGATCCGCCACGCCACTGGTCCTGCAATGGAGATCGGCGCCGCCAAGGTCTTCGGCGCTGACTTCCTCGCCGGTAGCGGCCTTTACCAGCGGCGGACCAGCGAGAAAGATGGTCGCCTGATTACGCACCATGATCGTTTCATCGCTCATGGCCGGTACGTAGGCGCCGCCGGCAGTGCACGAGCCCATGACGACAGCAATCTGGGGTATACCCATCGCACTCATGTTGGCCTGGTTGAAGAAGATACGACCGAAATGGTCTCGATCCGGGAAGACTTCGTCCTGCCTGGGCAGGTTTGCGCCCCCCGAGTCGACCAGATAGATGCACGGTAGGCGGTTCTGTTGTGCTATCGCCTGGGCGCGAAGGTGTTTTTTGACGGTAAGCGGATAGTAGCTCCCGCCTTTTACCGTGGCATCGTTGGCCACGATCATGCATTCGACGCCTTCCACGCGACCGATACCGGCTATCACGCCAGCAGCCGGCACGTCCTCATCGTATACACCATGCGCTGCGAGCTGGTTGATCTCGAGAAAGGCGGAACCGGCATCGAGCAGGCTGTTGATGCGTTCGCGGGGCAACAATTTGCCGCGCGATCTGTGGCGTTCCTGCGCCCTGGTGCCGCCGCCTTCGTGGATGCTTGCAAGCAGCGTGCGAAGCGCGTCGACCTGGTCGCGCATGCAGGCGCTATTGGCAGCGAACTCGGGCGAGCGGGTGTTGATGTGTGTGTTCAGGATGGCCATGAGCCCACTCCGTCAGGTGGTCAATGTCAGCACGAACCGTATGCCAGGTACTCGCGTGCTCCGACGTGGCGCGTCGTTCGACTTGCAGCGCTGAAACCACGTATCACCTGGTTTCGTTGAACAGTTCCCGCCCGATGAGCATGCGGCGGATCTCGCTGGTGCCGGCGCCAATCTCATACAGCTTGGCATCGCGCAGCAGGCGACCGGTGGGGTAGTCGTTGATGTAGCCATTGCCGCCGAGAATCTGGATGGCGTCCAGCGCTATCTGGGTCGCCCGTTCGGCCGTATAGAGAATGACCCCGGCGGCATCCTTGCGCGTGGTTTCGCCGCGGTCGCAGGCCTGAGCCACAGCGTACAGGTAGGCTCGGCTGGCGTTGAGCTGCGTATACATGTCAGCGACCTTGCCCTGGATAAGCTGAAATTCGCCGATGCTCTGACCGAACTGCTTGCGATCGTGAATGTACGGCACGATGACATCCATGGCCGCCTGCATGATGCCCACCGGGCCGCCGGATAGCACCACGCGCTCGTAATCCAGGCCGCTCATCAGTACCCGCACACCGCCATTCTCCGTGCCCAGCACGTTTTCCTCGGGCACTTCCACATCATCGAAAAACAGCTCGCAGGTGTTGGATCCGCGCATACCGAGCTTGTCGAACTTTTCGCTCCGTGAAAAACCCTTCCAGTCCCGCTCCACGATGAAGGCGCTGATTCCCTGGGGCCCCTTGTCGGGAGCTGTTTTGGCGTAGATCACATAGGTATCGGCGTCGGGCCCGTTGGTTATCCAGGTCTTGCTGCCGTTGAGTACATAATGGTCGCCGCGCTTGTCGGCACGCAGCTTCATCGACACCACGTCCGATCCGGCGCTGGGCTCGCTCATCGCCAAGGCGCCGACGTGTTCACCGGAGACGAGCTTGGGCAGGTACCGGGATTTCTGTTCGGCGCTGCCGTTGCGTTTGATCTGGTTGACGCACAGGTTGGAATGCGCGCCATAGGACAGCGCCACCGATGCGGAGCCGCGGCTGATTTCCTCCATGGCAACGACATGCGCGAGATAGCCGAGGCCCGAGCCGCCGTATTCTTCTTCCACGGTGATGCCGAGCAAGCCCAGGTCGCCGAACCGGCGCCACATGTCTGCAGGAAAGTGATTGCTGCTGTCGATGTCCGCAGCCCGCGGTGCCAGTTCGGTGGCAACGAAGTGCCGTACCTGTTCGCGCAGCATGTCGATGGTTTCGCCGAGGGCGAAATTCAAGCTGGGGTATGTCATGGCGCACCTTGATTATTGTTCTTCTGGAGGCAATCAATGAAACGATTGTCAGCCATTTCTGCTTTACGTTAACGTAAAGGCGATGCAGCGGACTGTCAACGTGCGCCATTGCAACCCATACCATCCCGTTGATCTCGTAACTGTCGCCAAGGAACGTCTATGACTGGCAGGACCTACAGCATTTCCGAATTGTCACGGGAGCTGGATGTGACCACCCGCACGATCCGGTTCTACGAAGAGCAGGGCATGCTGACCCCGACCCGGCGGGGCCAGGAGCGCATTTACACATCCAGGGACCGTGGCACCCTGAAACTGATTCTGCGTGGCAAGCGTATCGGCTTCTCGCTGGCCGAATGCAAGGAGCTGATCGCGCTTTACGATCCCCATGGCGACAACCATCATCAGTTGAACATCATGTTGGGCAAGATCGCCGAGCGCCGACTGCAGTTGGAGCAGCAATTGCTGGATATTCAGCACATGCAGATGGAGCTGGATGCGGCAGAAGAGCGCTGCCGCGCGGCGCTGGCCGGGATCATGGAGGACTGAGACGGCGGCCGTCGGCCTCTGCCGTATGCGTGGGCCGGGGATCGCCCCCGGCGCAAAATGCTCTTACCATTGCACGCCGATCTTGCCGAAGTGACTACCGCTCGCTTCGTGCTTGAAGGCATCGGCAAGCTGCTCCAGCGGAAAGCAGCTGTCGATCACTGGGCGTATGCCGCTGCTGTTCAATGCCCGGACAAAGTCCTGTTGCTGGCGCCGGTTGCCAACCGTGATGCCTTGCAACCGCACCTGCTTGCTCATCAACGCAGCCGTCGGCACCTCACCCATTGTTCCGGTCAACACGCCGATCAGAGAAATATGCCCGCCAAAACGTACGGCCTTGATCGACTGCGCAAGGGTGCCCGGCCCGCCAACTTCGACTACGTGATCCACACCCTGCCCAGCGGTCCAGTTCAGCACGGCCTTACCCCAATTCTCTTCCTGACGGTAATTGACGGTAAAATCCGCGCCGAGGCCCTTCGCCCGCTTGAGCTTTTCATCTGATGACGACGTGATCGCCACGGTTGCGCCCATGAGCTTGGCTATTTGAAGCGCCCAGGTCGACACACCGCCGGTGCCGAGCAATAGAACCGTATCGCCGGCCTTGAGCTGACCATCGACCACTAGCGCACGCCACGCCGTTAGCCCTGCCGTGGTAATGCACGCCGCTTCAACCGCGTCATAGCCTCGCGGCGCATGGGTGAAGGCAGTAGCAGGCAACACCACCGCTTCCCGAGCGAAACCGTCGATACCGTCTCCAGGCACGCGCCGAAACCCGCCAGCCACCGGCTCTCCATCCTGCCAATCAGGAAAGAAGCAGGAAACGACCATATCGCCAACGACGAACTCGGTGACTCCCGCGCCGACGCTTTCCACGGTTCCCGCACCGTCCGCCAATGGAATTCGCCCGTCCTCGCTCGGGATGTAGCCATCAACGACCGCTAGATCATGAAAATTGAGCGAGCTGCCATGCATTGCCACACGGATCTCCCCTGCGCCGGGCTCGCCCGGATCGAGCCGCTCAGCCAAGGTGATCGCTTCGATGGCTCGAGGGGAACCGACGGTCATGACTTTCATGCTGCCTCCAGATGATTGATTGGTTGTTGACCGTTGCGGACGCGCGTCGGCTTGATGAGCCCATGTAGAACCCATCGGTAGAGCACGGTTCTCGGGGCGGCGACGGTCGGCATGTCAGCCCAACGCGTGTCGAACTACCTGACGCCTTGCTGGCTGATGGCAGAATGGAGCAGATCGATGGGGGGGCGGTATCGCTGTAAAGAATGCTGTCCAGCCACTGAACGTCCAAATGAGTCATGACAACAGGAGGCAACTTGCTCATGGAAAGACTTTCATGGAAAGCATAAGTAGCCATATCGCCACCACAACCCCAGCGACTTACATGCCTGTCTGCAGCGATGCTGCATGTTGCGGTTGTTCAGCAGCTCTGGACTCGTACAATGCTTCGTTGGTCCATACGAAAGCGGCGCATGACGGCTGCTGACGTTCGTACAAGAGCCCCGGCACACCGAAGCGTTACGGGTTGCGCACTCAAATAGGAACACGGCCTTGCATTCTGCTACCGGCAGTCTGATTTCACGTTGGTTGTTGATTTTTCTGCTGCTTATCGCGGCGTACTTTTTTCACGATTTCCTGGTGCCGGTTTTAGGTGCGCTGATCATCGGCTTCGCGAGTTGGCCGGTGTACCAGCGTCTCCATGCGTCATGTGGCGGACGGGACGCGGTTGCGGCCAGCCTCGCGGTGGCTACGGTTATGCTGGTGCTGATCGTCCCGCTTTCCTTTGCTTTTGCTTTCGCTCTTGAAGAGGTCAGGGGCTGGCTGGAATGGTTGATCGAGGCCAACCGCGCCGGAGCCGTCATGCCAGACTGGCTGCAGTCGTTCCCGGTCATTGGCGGCGCGCTGGCTCCATATTGGCAGCAGTATGTCGGAGAGCCCCATGCCCTCAGCGACCTGATCGCCTTGTTGAGCGGAGAACAGCTGGGAAGCATTTATCGTTGGGTACTCGCGATGAGCAGCCGGGTTTTTCACTTGCTGCTGATCATGATCTTCATGCTGATCACGCTGTTTTTCGTGTACAAGGATGGCCGTCTTATTGCTGCCCAGCTTGATCAGGTTGGAGAAGCCGCACTGGGTGAGCGCTGGGCACGCTTCTCAAGAATGGTGCCGGCTACGGTCAGCTCAACTGTCACGGGCATGGGTCTGGTCGCGCTGGGCGAGGGCGTTGTTCTTGGCACCGCCTATTGGATAGCAGGCGTGCCATCTCCAGTGGCGCTCGGCGTTCTGACTGGATTCATGGCGCTGATTCCCGGCGGCGCACCGCTCGCCTTTACGCTCGTATCCCTGTATCTCGGCGCGAGCGGGGATGCAGTTGCTGGCTTGGCTCTATTTTTCTGGGGAAGCATCGAGCTGTTCATTGTCGACAAGACCATTCGGCCACGGTTGGTCGGCGGGCCGATTAAGCTACCGTTCCTGCCCACGTTCTTCGGCCTGATCGGTGGCGTGACTACCATGGGTATTGTCGGGCTGTTTATCGGGCCCGTGTTGATGGCGTTGCTGGTGGCCATCTGGCGAGAGAGTTTGCACAGCATCACTGCGGCTCGCTCGGAACTCCCCGAGTGAGTTTGGGCCTAAACACAGCGGCATCAGTTTCGCCCGACGGCAGCTTTCGATCTGCTTCGGCTGTCCTGTCGCTTGCCTGTGGCTCGGCGGTCGTTGCCACAATTTGACAACATTTCCCCGCTGGACGCTGCTCGGCCGATGCCAGTAAGCTTATTCCACCTCCCAGCATGGAACCCTTTGTGGACCCTAGCCCAGCACGACCCTGCGCTTGCCCTGTTTTCGCCTGTGGGCGGGCAGTTCGATGATAGAAATCCTGTTTACTCTCCTGCTTGGCATTCTGGTCATTGTCGCGATTATCGCTGCGAACGGTTATTTCGTTGCGCAGGAATTTGCGTACATGGCGGTGGACCGCACCCGGCTCTCAGCGCTGGCTGCCGCTGGTGACCCGTCTGCCGCCCGTGCACTGGCTGTCACTCAGCGCACCAGTTTCATGCTTTCCGGTGCTCAGTTGGGCATCACCATTACCGGCCTGCTTGTCGGTTACGTTGCCGAGCCGCTGGTTGGCGAATCATTGGGTGCGTTGCTCGCGACCACTGGCGTTTCGCTCGAAACGGGCATCGCCGTCGGCACTGGGCTGGCGCTTGTCGTTGCGACGCTCTTTCAGATGATCGTAGGTGAGCTGTACCCGAAGAATCTGGCCATTTCGAATCCCGAACCGCTGTCGCTCGCGCTGGCTCGTTCGACGCTGGGGTATATGGCGGTCTTCGGATGGCTGATCAGCTTTTTTGACAAAGCCGCCAATCTCTTCTTGAGATTGTTGCGGATTCAGCCCGTGCATGACCTGGATGTCAGTGCATCAGATGCGGATCTGCCTCACATCATCGCCGACTCGCGGGCAAGCGGGGATTTGCCGCTAGAACTCTCGCTCATGATGGATCGTATCCTCGACTTTCCGCACCGCAATGTTGAACATGCGATGGTGCCTCGGTCTCAGGTTGACTGGGTAGATCCCGACACCACCCTGGACGAACTTCGTAAGCTGATGACAAGCGCGCATACGCGCTATCCCGTGATCGATGACGATGACGCGCCAGTGGGGGTCGTTCACCTCGCCGACGTGCTGGCCCGTATTTCCGCGGGAGAGCTGAGCGACACCGTTGGCTCGTTGATGCGTCCTGCCACCGTGCTCCCCACCTTGATGCTCCTGCCAGATGCACTTGATCAACTGGTGCAGACAACCAACCAGCTTGCTTGCGTTATCGATGAGTACGGTGGCTTCGCCGGTGTGCTTACCATCGAGGACCTGGCGATGGAAGTTGTCGGTGAAATCACTGACGAGCACGATGCTCAGGTCGGGGCGTCGGTCGTGGCCGAAGGGGATGACACATGGGTGATGGAAGGTGACATGCACCTTGATGAAGTCAGACGCACCATTGGCCACGACCTGCCCCCTGGGGATGTGGAAACTATCGCGGGCATGCTCATTGCGCAACTTGGCGCTCTCCCTCGCGAGGGCGATACCGTCATCGTCGATCTCCCGGTCGACCCCGCTGAGCTCGTTGCGGATGAACCCATGAGGCATCGACTGTTGATAGACGTGCTGCGCATCGAGCGACACGTGCCGACCTCTGTGCGTATTCGTCTGGTGAAGCTGCCTCTGGAAGAGGAAGAGCAATGAGCGACCCGCTGCTGGTTATCGTTGTGACCATCGCTCTCATCGCGTTGAGCGCTTTCTTCGTGGTCATCGAGTTTGCGTTGCTCGGCGCCCGTCGCCACCGCCTCGAGGAAATGGCCGGGGAAAGCGCCTCCGCTCGGGCTGCCTTGCGTGGAATGAATGATCTGACGTTAATGCTTGCCGGCGCGCAGCTGGGTATCACGTTGTGCACCTTCGCGCTCGGGGCAGTCACCAAGCCTGCGGTCGATTACTGGCTTCACCCGATATTCATTGTCTGGGGTTTGCCAGAATGGGGCGCAGGCGCGGTGGCGTTCGGCATTGCGCTGTTTCTGGTCACGTTTCTGCATTTGGTTGTTGGTGAGATGGCGCCCAAGTCCTGGGCTATCGCGCATCCTGAAAGGTCGGCGCTTTCCATCGGCCTGATTTCACGCGCGTATATCTGGCCCCTGCGACCGTTATTAAGCGGAGTGAATCGACTCGCCAATAAGCTGGTGAGAGCGTCAGGCGTGGAGCCGGTGGAAAGCGCAGCGGTAGGTGGGCGTGATATCGAAACTATCCGTCAGCTCGTCGAACATTCAGGCGAAGTCGGAACCCTCAAGCCGCAGATGCACCAGCAACTCTCCAGCCTGATTGATCTGGGAACGCTGCCGGTAAAGGCCTTGCTGGTGGAGGGCGAAGAATCGGTGCATGTCATGCCAGACGCGACGGTAGCCGACGTGCGCGCCGCTGCCATCGAGTCAGGACATCTGCGCATCCTGCTGCTTGCCCCCGAGGGAAGCCTGCCGAGTGTTGTCCACGTTCGGGACACGTTGCTGGATCTGCCGACTCGTCCTGCACAGGAGTTGGCGCGAGTAGCCTTCGTGTTGAACTCGGAAACGCCGGTCTATGAGGCGCTTGCACGGATGCGCAAGGCGAGCGTGCAACTTGCCGTAGTGACGGATGAAACCGGTCTGCGCGGCGTTGTGACGTTGGCAGATATCGTCAAGCGGGTGCTGCCGACACCTACTCCCGCCGGCAGCACCGTACCTCGAAATCCGCAAGCCCGGAGCGCAACCGGAAAGTAAGTGACGACAGGGCATTACAGTCCCCAGGAGCGTTCTCGCCCTAAGGGACTGTCAGTCAGACGACTCCTTGCGCAAGCATCGCGTCGGCGACCTTCACGAATCCCGCAATGTTCGCCCCGGCCACGTAATTGACGAATCCGTCGGGTTGCGCACCAAAGTGCACGCAGGAGTTATGGATCGACTTCATGATCCCGTGCAGCTTTTCATCCACCTCTCCGGCAGTCCAGTGCAGCCGCATGGCGTTCTGGGACATTTCGAGCCCGCTGACAGCCACGCCCCCCGCGTTCGATGCCTTGCCTGGCGCAAAGAGAATGCGCCGGGAGAGGAACAAATCGACGGCTTCAAGGGTAGATGGCATGTTGGCCCCTTCGGCCACGCAGATGCAGCCGTTATCGAGCAGCTGCTTCGCATCGGCTTCGTCGAGTTCGTTCTGGGTAGCGCAGGGCAGGGCGATGTCACAGGTCAGATGCCAGGGAGTGCGTTGGGGCAGGTATCGGGCGCCGGTGCCGGCGAACTCGTTCAGCCTCCCGCGCTGCTCGTTTTTCAGACGCATCAGTTCGGACCATTGCCCTTCGGTCATACCGTCCGCGAAGTAGAGGGTCCCGTCTGAGTCGGAGACAGAAATGACGATCCCGCCGAGATCGATGACCTTTTGTGCGGCATATTGAGCGACGTTGCCGGAGCCCGAAATGGCGACACGCTTGCCCTCGACGCTTTGGTTTCGGCCCTTGAGCATTTCTTCGGTGAAATAGACGCAGCCGTAACCCGTCGCCTCCGGCCTGATCAGGCTTCCCCCGTAGGAAACACCCTTGCCGGTCAGGACGGAAGTAAATTCGTTCCGCACGCGCTTGTACTGGCCGTACATGTAACCTATCTCGCGCGCGCCCACGCCGATATCCCCTGCCGGAACGTCCAGATCGGCGCCGATGTGTCGAGCCAGTTCAGTCATGAACGACTGGCAAAAGCGCATCACTTCTCCATCGCTGCGCCCTTTTGGATTGAAATCCGACCCACCCTTACCGCCGCCCATGGGCAAGGTCGTTAGCGAGTTTTTGAATACCTGCTCGAAGGCGAGAAACTTCAGCACGCTCAAATTCACCGAAGGATGGAATCTGATGCCTCCCTTGTAGGGGCCAATCGCGCTGTTCATCTGGACTCGGAAGCCGCGATTCACCCGCACCAGGCCCTGGTCATCCACCCAGGGCACTCTGAACATGATTACCCGTTCGGGCTCGACGAGACGCTCGACGATGCCGCTATTGAGGTAGACCGGATGTTGCTCGAGATACGGCCAGACGGAAGTAAAAAACTCTTCTGCGGCCTGATGGAACTCCGGCTGGTCCGGGTCGCGATTCTTGATATTTTCAAGGCAGGACTTCAGGGTGAGGGACATTGAATATACTCTCGGCGGTAAATGCACCCGGACGACGATGGACCGGCAAAGGGAGCTATCGTGCCAGATCGCTGCTCCGGCAGGCTATACCTCTCAAGGCGAACCAGGGCCGGGACCAAGGGTGCTTCGTACCGCCCCGTTGCGGCTACCTGCCTAAGGCGTCGAGAGCCATAAAAAAAACGGGGCACGGCCCCGCTCGGATACAGAGAGAACTGATGAATCTGAAAGATGTCGTCATCGTTGACGGAGCGCGCACTGCGATCGGCAGTTTCGGCGGCAGCCTCAGCGGCTTCAGCCCTGCGGAACTCGGAACCTTCGCAGCCAACGCGGCCATCGAGCGTGCCGGCGTGCCCGCATCGGACATCGATCACGCCGTGTTCGGGCACATCATTCCAACTGCTCCCCAGGATGCCTATGTCTCCCGACATATCGCGCTCAATGTAGGAATGTCCAGCGGGTCGGCGGCGCTCAACGTCAATCGCCTCTGCGGTTCGGCAGTTCAATCGGTCATCAGTGCTGCGCAGATGATTCTGCTCGGCGACAGCCGCATCGCCCTGGCCGGCGGCACCGAGTGCATGAGTCGGGGTGCCTACGTGCTGCCGAACGCACGAACCGGCTTGCGAATGGGAGACGGCGTCGCGGTGGATATGACCGTGGGGATCCTCAGCGATCCGTTTGGCAGTGGCCATATGGGCATGACCGCCGAACGTATCGCTGCACAGTACGGGCTGACTCGAGCCGAACTCGACGCCTTTGCAGCGCAGAGCCAGTCGCGTGCGGGCCGGGCCATAGCCGGTGGTCACTTCCAGAGCCAGATCGTGCCCGTTCCAGTAAAGCAGGGCCGCAAGGAGTTCCTCTTCGATACCGACGAGCATGTACGTCCGGACACCACCGTCGAGAGCCTCGGCAAGCTGAAGCCAGCCTTCATGCAGGACGGTCTGGTGACCGCTGGAAATGCCTCAGGCATCAACGATGGTGCTGCGGCGCTGGTGCTGACCAGCGCAGACGAAGCGAAACGTCGCGGGTTGAACACACGGGCCCGGCTGGTCGGTTATGCCTTCTGTGGGGTCGACCCCGGCGTCATGGGCCTGGGCCCGATATCGGTGGTCGAGAAACTGTTGGCCACAACCGGCCTGACGGTAGGTGATCTCGACGTGATCGAATCGAACGAAGCCTTCGCCGCACAGGCCCTGGCTGTCAGCCGGGCCTTGAAGCTACCGGCAGAGAAGGTCAATCCCAACGGCGGCGCTGTCGCCCTGGGGCATCCGGTTGGTGCGACAGGTTCAATTCTGATCATCAAGGCGATGGCCGAGCTCGACCGCATACGCGGTCGCTACGGTTTGATCACCATGTGCATCGGCGGTGGTCAGGGCATCGCCCTGATGATCGAGCGACTTGCCTAGCGCTCTGTCACTCGTTTTATGAATCCAAAGTGCGCGGATTCCGGCGGTGTCGAGGAGCCGCGTGTCGATGTCTGGTTCAAGCAGGAGTGGGTTCTGATGCAGTCAGCAAGTACGCAAGAGCTGGAGCTGTTCCGCGATACCGTGACCCGGCTCCTGCAAGCCGAGGTTGCACCCCATTACGACGCCTGGGAGCAGGCGGCCATCGTGCCCCGAGCACTATGGCGCACGCTGGGTGAGGCCGGTCTGCTATGTGTCGACCTGCCGGAGGAGTACGGCGGCAGTGCTGCGCCATTCAGGTACTCGGTGGTGGTCGGCGAGCAGCTGGCCCGGCTGGGGTTCGGTGCGCTGGCGACCAATCTGATGGTGCATTCGGATATTGTCGCTCCGTACCTGAATCATCTGGGTACCGAGGCGCAAAAGCAGCACTGGCTGCGGCGGATGGCGTCAGGCGAAGCCGTCGGCGCGATTGCCATGACCGAACCCGGGGCGGGGAGCGATCTTCAGGCGATCCGAACCAGCGCAGTACGCGACGGCGAAAGCTACGTGCTCAATGGCTCGAAAACCTTTATCACCAACGGCCAGCACGCCGATCTGGTGATCGTCGCCGCAAAAACCGACCCGTCCGCGGGGGCGAAAGGCATCAGTCTGTTCCTGGTTGATGCGTCGTTGCCCGGGTTCAGTCGCGGTCGCAACCTTGACAAGATCGGACAACATTGCGGCGATACTTCGGAGCTGTTTTTTGCGGATCTGCGGGTGCCGGCCTCGGCACTGCTGGGTGAGGCGGGGCGGGGGTTCGTCTATTTGATGCAGGAACTGCCCCGCGAACGTCTGATGATCGGCGCGCTGGGGGTGGCCGCTGCGCGCGGTGCGCTGGATCTTACTGTCACCTACGTGCAGGAACGCCAGCTGTTCGATCAGAAGCTGTCAGCGCTGCAGAACACCCGTTTCGAGATCGCCCGCATGGAGACCGAGTGCCGGATCAACGCGGCTTTCGTCGAGCAATGCATCGGGCAGTACGAGGAGGGAGAGCTGGATGCGCCTACCGCCTCGATGGCCAAGTACAGCGCGACTGAAATGCAGTGTCGCGTCACGGACGGATGTCTGCAGTTGTTTGGTGGATACGGATACTGCAGCGAGTATCCCATCTCACGTGCGTTTGCCGACGCCCGGGTGCAGCGGATCTACGGCGGCACCTCCGAAGTGATGAAGGAGATCATTGCCAGATCGATCCTCGGACGCACCTGATCTACCCGGCGAAGCGGTGCCGGGCTGGTATCAGGGCGCAGGGGTCAAGGCAGGCTCTGTCGGCAGGTCGTCAGGCACCGTCGTCAACATCTGACGCACACGGGCAGACAGCAGATCGACGGCGAAGGGCTTGGTCAGCACCTGCATGCCCGAAGGCAGGTTGCTGCTGCCAAACACCACGGACTCGGCGTACCCGGTGATGAACAACACCTTCAGGTCCGGCCGTACTTCCAGCCCGGCGTCGGCCATTTGGCGGCCATTCATGCCACCTGGCAAGCCGACATCGGTAATCAGCAGATCAATGTGCACGTCAGAACGGAGCAGCTTGAGACCAGCGACGCTGTCTGCCGCCTCGATGAGGGTGTAGCCGTTATCACCGAGTGCTTCCCGAAGCAGCATTCGAACTGTTGGCTCGTCGTCGACGATGAGAATCGTCTCGCCGGCGTCCGAGTACGCGGATGGCGACATCTCCGCCAGACCCTCTACCGTTTCGACAGCGCCTTCATGTCTCGGGAGATACAGGCAGATGGTGGTGCCTTCACCGGGTGTCGAGTCGATCCGAACCTGACCGCCGGACTGTTGGGCGAAACCGTAAATCATAGACAGTCCGAGGCCGGTCCCCTGACCAATGGGCTTGGTGGTGAAGAACGGGTCGAACGCCCGAGCTACAACGTCTGGCGGCATGCCGATGCCAGTATCGATGACGCAGATCAGAAGATAGTCGCCAGCCGGAACATCTAACGCTTCGGCGTCGGCTGCGTCGATGACCTTGTTGTGCGTGGCGATGGTGATCCGGCCTCCACTGGGCATCGCGTCCCGGGCGTTCAGGCAGAGGTTGAGGAGGGAGTTTTCAAGCTGACCGGGATCGACGAGGGTTGTCCAGAGATTGTCTGCTGCGTTGGCATTGACGGTAATGCCAGGTCCCACCGCGTGCTGGATCAGCTCGAGCATTCCGCGGATCAGTGCGTTGGTATCGGTTGGGCGCGGGTCGAGCGTTTGCCGGCGCGAGAACGCCAGCAGTCGGTGGGTCAGCGATGCCGCCCGTCGAGCGGCCCCCTGAGCGGCGACGATGTACTGGCCGAGCTCGCCGGTGCGTCCGTCGGCAACGCGCTTGGCCATGAGCTCCAGCGCGCCGGAAATCCCGGCAAGCAGGTTGTTGAAGTCATGTGCGAGACCCCCGGTCAATTGACCGACGGCCTCCATTTTCTGCGACTGACGCAGCTTCTCTTCTGCCTGCATCAGTTCATTGGTTCGCTCGGCTACCCGCTGCTCCAGCGTGTCATTGAGTGCCCTGAGGGCTGCCAGCGCCCGGTCGCGTTCGGCTTCGACGGCGCGCCGCTCTTCGACATCCAGCAGCACGCCGGGAAATCGGATTGGAACGCCGTCGGCGGTGTGCTCGACACGGCCATTGGCTTCGATCCAGTAATACAGGCCGTCAGAGCGGCGGACTCGATACTGATGGGCATATGCGCCGCCGCGGGCAATGACCTCGTTGATGGCTTCCATCAGGCCGGTACGGTCGTCCGGATGCACGGTTTCGACGACCTGCTCCAGGCTCAGCCCGTCATGCCCCAGTGAGGGATCGAGGCCGAAGGCATTGGCGAAGCCTTCATCGACGGTGAAGCGGTCGTTCGGCAGGTCCCAATGCCAGGTTCCGATGATCGCACCGGCGGCGAGTGCGAGCTGGACGCGCTCTGCCGAGTCGCGTGCCAGCAGTTCACTCTTGCGTAAGCGCTCCTGCGCGTTTCGCCGCTCGGTTATGTCATGAAAAATGATCGCGATCTGACGTTCGTCAGGATCGCCGACGCGCACGGCGCGGACGTCGAACCAGCGCGAGAAGGCCTCGGCGTAGTTCTCAAAGCTGGCCGGCTCGCCGGTCTTGGCGACCTTGCCATACAGCTCGAACCAGGACTGCTCAAGCTGCGGAGCAAATTCGGTGACCCATTTGCCGTGCAGATCGACGCCAGCCTGATGTACGAATGCGGGATTGACCTCGACGAAACGGTAATCGACCGGCTTGTCTTGCTCATCGAACTTGACCTGGACGATGGCGAAGGCCGCCTCGATGGACTCCAGAATGGTGCGAAAACGCTCTTCACTCTTGCGCAGCGCCGCCTCGGCGAGGCGCATCTGCGTAAGGTCGAGCATGGCGCCAATCATGCGCAGCGCGCGACCTGCGCCGTCTCGTATTACCTGGCCGCGGTCGAGCACATCCGCGTAGGAGCCGTCCGCGCGCCTGAATCTGTACTCATCCGTCCAGCCGGAGACGCTGCCCTGTATCACTCCCTGTACCGAGGCGACGACGCGTTCGCGATCGGCCGGATGAATCTGAGCCACCCACCACTCACCCGTCAGCTCGATAGAACCGAGCGGGTGACCATATGCACGCTCCAGCTCCTCGTTCCATCGGACGTGCCCGGAGACGAGATCCCAGTCCCAGATCGCGTCGTTGGTCACCTGCGCGACGAGTTGATAACGCTCCCTGAGGTCATGAACGCCGCTTAACGCGTCGTGGGACAGGGTAGAGGGCTGATCAGCGCGATGCTCAGGCCCGCGAGCTCCAGGCCCGTTGGCGCTATTCGCTGGAACGTGTTGAGCGTCATCTTCCAAGATATGTCCTTCACAAAGGCTCGCTGATCCCACCGCTGGCACCATCCTGGGCTGCGTCGGAGGAGAGGTTCTGGCACCGCTGTATGAGCCGGCAGGCTCGCATCACTACCGTTGCAACGGACCATCGCGGCCGTCCTGCCCGTCCACTATCGCGAGCGCAAGCGTTGGATCAAGCCGGCGACCGGTAGAAACGAGTCATGCAACCCGCACACCATACATGACATGCGAGCAGCTCGAAACGCGTCGGCGCTATGCGGTTACGTTAGTGTGCAATGGCAGGATCGCAAGTTCCGCCAGGCGGGCAGGGAAGCCGTAGCCTGGTTGCACGCTCAGAATTCGCGCTGGCAGAGCGAAGCTGCTTCGTCGCGATCCTCGGATGACAGCATCGAATCGATATCTGACGGGACGAGCCGGAGGGCGCGTTCGGCCGCTCGGCGGTTGCTGCTCCCCTCGAATGCCAAACCTGCCTGAGGATCTGCGGCAGGGGAGAAGTAACGCACAGAAACGCCCAGTGTTTCGATAGGAGCGTCTGCCGCTTCCTTTCTCGGGCGGAATCCACGACTTTCCCATACACCACGAAAAACCACTGCTGCCTTTTCGAATTCGCGAAGGCACAGCAGTTTCGTCATGACCTTCCACTGGCGCAGCGTCGTCATGAACGCCCGGCGGCGTTTGGCGTACTTGCGCGTGACGAACATTTCATTGCGGATCAGGTGGCGATGATAGCGGATGCGGTTGGGATTGCTTTCGGCGAAGATATTGATCGAGCCGCTTTCCTGGCGCAGATGCTGCACACGACTCGCCCCGACCATGAAGCCGGGCACCTGCCGGGTCACCCGCAGCGTGTACTCTGTATCCTCGCCCCAGATGAACATCGAAGCCAGAGGCAGGCCATGCTCCTGTAGTGTTTGGCGTGGTACCAGGATGGATACGAAGGTGGCTCTGCGCACAGGTAGCAGGCCGTGTTGTACAAGCTGTGGCCAGGCCGGGTAGCCGATCGAGTTGGCGCGGTCATCGACATCCGGCGTGTTGGTTATCAAGCCGGTTTCGGTAAACGCGGTCGATACCAGAAACGCCCGATCAATCTCTTCACGCTGGAGTAACGCGTCTGCCTCTTCCAGCCGCAGCAACGCGTCCGGCTCGGGAATCACGTCGTCGTCCATCATCCAGACGAAGTCTGCGCCGTTTTTGTAAGCAATCCTGAAGCCGGCATTAAAGCCACCCGAAGCGCCGATATTCTTTGAAAGCGCATAGACTTTCAAAAAAGGAGAATGCTCCTGTCGAAGCATGTCCTCGGTGCCGTCCGTGCTGGCATTGTCGATGACTATGACTCCGTCGCATGGGCGCGTTTGAGCATAAATCGCGTCGAGGCAGCGCTTCAGCAATTCCTTGCGGTTGTAGGTGAGTACTACAGCGAACACTTTGCTCATGCCCATATTCCTTGCAGAGATATCCTTGACGACAAGGCGGCTTCCGGCTGTCGATGTATTTTCAAACATCGCTCAGATCACGCCACACCGCGGGCGGTTCCCGCCTTGGTTCAATAAATCGTCAACCGTATGACTGGCCGTCTTGGCTGACACCGGCGAAACCCCGATACATTTACCCTTCCGCGCTCGCTTGTGCTCCGGCAGAAAATTGCGGATGCTCATCGCCTGCCGGTCTGCTTCGCCTGGACTGGTCCATGGCACTTCGCAGGCCATTTGAGGTGATGTATCGCATGGTTCAACTGAGATCGTTTGGCGACGCCTACAGAGCGCTGGTGATCGGCGGAAGCGGCGCGTTGGGCGGGGCGTTTTGTGATCAGCTTGACCGTGACCCGGCATGCACGGGGGTGACGAAGGTCGACCGGCGGACTTATCCGGATTTCGACCTGGAGCGCCCCGAGAGTATCGCTTCGTTGGCGCAGAGTCTGCGCGCGCAGGCGCCCTATGATCTGATCATCCTCGCCACAGGCATCCTTCATGGGGACGGTGTGCGGCCTGAGAAATCGCTCTCTGCAGTTGACCCCGAGACCCTGCAGAAAGTGTTTCAGATCAACGCGCTCGGTCCGGCGATGATACTCAGGCACTGCCTGCCGTTACTACATCCGGCAGGCGTCATGGCGCTGCTGTCTGCAAAAGTGGGCAGCATCGAGGACAACCGTCTCGGCGGATGGTATGCCTATCGAGCGTCCAAGGCGGCATTGAATATGCTGGTGAAAACGGCGGCCATCGAGCTGGCCAGGCAGCGGCCGCAAGCCAGATTGCTGTGCCTGCACCCGGGTACGGTAGTGTCGAAACTCTCGGAGCCCTTTCGGGGGGCGGCGAACGCACGTCCTGCTGCGCAGGCGGCAGCCGAGTTGCTCGCGGTGGTCGACGGCTGTTCAGTCGAGGACAGTGGCGGTTTTTTCTCCTACAGCGGCGAACGCCTGCCCTGGTGAATCGAGGACATATGTCATGAAGATCAAGGAACTCATCCGCCAGGCCTTGGCAAGGCAGATATCGGAGCTGGAACTGTTGTCGCTCGAAGGGGGCATCTATCTAGTACGAGCGCGGACGCAGGACCGCTTTCATACCTTGCTCGATGAGCGTGGCAAGCCAATGCATCTACGTTCTGCTACCCAACTGCGCGATCTACTGAGGGACATTCCAGATTCTGTACCGGAGCTCCGCTGCGTACTGGTACAGCATGTGGTGCATGATGAGATGTGCGGTGTGCGGCAGGGTCCGGTCGAACCGTTACGTGTGCCTATATCGCTCACATCCGCGTGGTAGAGGGGCTCATTGGGCGGGGAGGGTGCCTGGAGAGAACGCCTCGGGCGCCTGACGATGGCGCCCGAAGCGAGAGCGATCAGGGTTGTTCGGGCCGCTCTTCCTGCTCATCCGGCATGGTGACGTCTACGTCGGGGACCTCAACAGTCTTTTCTTTGGTACCTACGTCAACATCGGCGGTTTCAACGTCATACTCCGGCATGTTGCCACCTTCTGCCGAAACATCCACTTCGGGCATGCTGCCTTCCTCAGTCTGTTCCACATCGCATGCAGCGATGCTCAGCGCGCCAAGCACGATAGCGGCAGGGGCAATCCATTTTTTTAGTCCGATCATGTGCGACTCCCATATTGGTTTCACGAAGCGAAACGGTTCAGTGCGAACCGTGCGCGCTTATCACAAAGACAATGTCTCGGGGCGGGAGTTCGACCAACGGCATCAACTATGCGTGGTTCTTTCCATCGGTCGAGCGCGCTGTAGGCAATCGCTTACACGGCGTGACGGCAAACGACTCTTTTGCCGAACCAGGGGACTGCCTAATATTGGTCATGCAGGAGCAAGGCAGGATGCCGGCGGAGATGGATCGAAGCGGGGGCGGCAGGGAGCATGCCCATCATGGATGATCAGGGACGAAGCAGTAAAGCTGGTTCAGGGATTGGCCAGGGCGTCATGGACGAGCCTCAGGGATGAACAAGATATTGAAAGAACCTCGCTTCGGCGGGGTTTTTTCTTTTCTGGTGTTCGAAATAGCGTTCCACCGGTGCACCGTCCGCTGCTGATTGGTCCGTTGGAGCGCATGGGTAGCGTCCAGCTCGAAGCCGTCCAACCGAAAATTCGGTGGCGAGGCAGGATTCTCCGATTCATACTGACTCAAAGGAGTCACCGCCCCGGCGGTACGAAATTTCCTGCACGAGGTAGTACATGGTTTCATCGCGCCCGATCGTTTCGACAGGTAATGCTGGTTTTGACACAATCCTCAAAGGAGGACTTCCCAGCAACAGACTCTATCTGCTTGAAGGAACGCCAGGTTCGGGCAAGACGACGTTAGGACTGCAGTTCCTGATGACGGGCGTCGCCGCCGGCGAGCCGGTTCTATATATCACTCTCTCGGAAACTGCAGAGGAGCTCGAGAGCGTCGCTGCCTCCCACGGCTGGACCCTGGACGGCATCAACCTCTTCGAGTTCGCTTCCACGAACGAGGCGCTCGGCGAAATCTACGAGCAGTCGATTCTGCATCCCTGGGAAGCCGAGCTGGGCAACACGATCAAGCTCATCCAGGAGCGAGTCGATGCCCTCCAGCCAAAGCGGCTAGTGTTCGACAGCCTGTCAGAAATGCGTCTGCTGTCTCAGGATCCATTGCGCTATCGGCGCCAGGTGCTCGCCCTCAAACAGTATTTTGCCGGACGGGACATCACGGTTCTACTGGTCGATGACCTCACCGGCTCGGGTGGCGAACGCGACAATCATCTCCACAGTCTCTGTCACGGCGTGGTAACGCTCGAACGGCTCACGCTGGATTTCGGCGCAGCGCGGCGACGCTTGCAGGTACAGAAGCTGCGTGGCGTCGACTTCGTCGCCGGGTACCACGATTTCACCATCCGCCCTGGCGGCCTCGAAGTGTACCCGCGGCTGGTCGCCGCCGGTCAGCATGGGGTGTTTACCGGTGAAGCCGTGAAGAGCGGCATCGAGGAACTCGATGACCTGCTGGTCGGCGGCCCGATGCGTGGTACCAGCACGCTGTTGACCGGTCCCGCTGGCGCAGGCAAGACCACGCTTTCGCTGGTTTATGTAGCAGCGGCGTGTGCTCGAGGCGAAAACTGCACGATTTACGAGTTCGACGAGCGTGTCACTACGCTGATTGCCCGAGCTGACAGCATGGGCTTGAGATTCAGCGAGTTTCTGGAGTCTGGCCACCTGACCATCCAGCAGATCGACCCTGCAGAGATCTCGCCCGGGGAGTTCGCATGGCGGGTACGCTCCGAGGTAGAAAAGCGTCAGTGCGCCATGATCGTCGTGGACAGCCTCAATGGCTACATGGCAGCCATGCCGCAGGAACAACAACTCATTCTGCAAATGCACGAGTTGCTGTCGTACCTAAGTCAGCGGGGGGTGGTCACCTTTCTGATCAACCCTCAACATGGTCTGCTGGGCTCGATGATTACCAATCTGGAAATCTCCTACGTCGCCGATTCCGTAGTGTTGATACGCTTTTTCGAAGCGCAGGGTCGGTTGCGCAAGGCCATATCGGTGCTCAAGCACCGTGCGGGAGCGCACGAAGACGGTATCCGGGAGTTGCGCATCGACTCTCAGGGTGTGCGTGTCGGGGAGCCGCTGGTGAACTTCCGCGGTGTACTGACCGGAACGCCCGAATACTTCGGGGCGGAGCGCCCGCTGATGGAAGAGCGGCAGCGTGGCTGAGCGACAAGCAGAAGCGAAAACGCTGTCGGTCGTTGCGCCTTTCAAGGGAGACGTGGAGAGTCTTTCCAAGCTTTTCGGGGACAAGTACTCGCTGCAAATCCACCCCGACCTTTCTTCGCTGGCAGCTGCCCTCGGCGCCGGAACCGGGCTGATAATGCTGACCGAAGAAGCCCTGCTCGGTGACGTCGGCGTTCTGGGTGAGGCCTTGGCTCGGCAACCGAGCTGGTCTGACATCCCGATCATTTTGCTGGCTTCCAACAACGGCCGTTCCGGGCGCGATACCGAAACAGCTCGGCGCCGGCTGCCACGATCCGCTGGCTACGTCATCGTGCTGGAACGGCCGCTGAGCTCGGCATCCCTGCTCAGCGCGGTGGCCGCTGCGTGGGGTTCCCGGGAACGCCAGTTCGACATGCGTGACCGTCTGGCCGAACTCGCAGAGGAGCGAGGCAGGCTGCGTATCCTGTTGGAGAACGTCCCCGTTGGCATCAGTTTCATGGATGCCGATGGGCGCTCGGTCATCAGTAACCCGCTCTATCGACGGTATCTGCCCAGCGATCGCATTCCCTCCAGCGAGCCGGAAATCAGCGCTCGTTGGGTTGCGCTGGACTCGGCGGGCAAGAGGCTCGAGCCCCACATGTTTCCGGGGGCTCGTGCGCTGCGGGGTGAGCCCTCGAACGGCGTTGATTTCTGCCACATGTTGGAAGACGGTGGAGAATCGTGGATGCGAGTAAGCGCGGTTCCTCTGTACGACGAGGAGCGTCAGATCATTGGTGCGGCTTCGGTCATGCTCGACATCAACGAGGAGAAGCGGGCAGAACTGTCTCTGCGCCGCTTCAACGAGGAGCTTGAGATTCAGGTCGAGGCGCGTACCCGCCAGCTCAATGAAGCCATTGAGAAGTTGAGGACCGAAAGCGACGAACGCGCCCGTGCCGAAGCGCAGCTGCGCCAGTCGATGAAAATGGAGGCGGTGGGGCAGTTGACCGGCGGGATTGCTCATGACTTCAACAACATGCTCACCGGCGTCATCAGCGCGCTGGACCTGATCAGGATGCGCCTTGCCAGTGGCAAGCCCGATGACGTCGAGCGCTTCATGGACGCCGCGACAAGCTCAGCCCAGCGTGCCGCAGGACTCACTCAACGGCTGCTCGCCTTTTCAAGGCGCCAGCCGCTGGATGCCAAGCCGCTGGCAATCAATCATCTCGTCGCATCATTGAAAGACCTGCTGCAGCGGACCGTGTCTGAGCAGATCGTCCTCCGGCTCGATCTGTGTCCGGACGATCCCTGGATTCTGGCGGACGCCAATCAGCTGGAAAATGCCGTACTCAATCTGGTCATCAACGCGCGCGACGCCATGCCCGATGGCGGCACCCTGGTAGTGCGAACGCGTCTGCTGAGCCCGCCGCTATCAGGCGCAGAGGCGCCGGGCGAAGTCCGTATTGATGTCGAGGACACCGGCTGCGGCATTCCCGAGCAGGTGCTGAACAAGGTAATGGAGCCGTTCTTCACGACCAAGCCGATCGGCCAGGGTACGGGCCTTGGCCTGTCCATGGTCTACGGCTTTGCTCAGCAGAGCAACGGGCGACTCTCCATCGAAAGTGTGCCGGACGTCGGGACCACTGTGTCGATGTCCCTCCCGGTGCATGCCAAGCTCGAAGTCGCCACGCGACTGGCGGGAGACATCACGGTCTCCGGCAAGGGACAGTCGATTCTGTTGGTCGAAGACGACGACTCGGTGCGTTTGATTAATCAGGAAGTACTCGAAGAGCTGGGCTATGAAGTGTGTGCAGCGCGTGATGGCGATGAGGCGCTGGAATGCTTTCACGCGCTGAAGCGGGTCGATCTGCTTGTCACCGATGTGGGCCTGCCAGGCATGAACGGTCGGCAATTGGCGGAAGTCATCCAGCAGTTGCGGCCAAGGCTGCCGGTACTCTTCCTCACCGGCTATGCCGAAAGTGCCCGCGCCCAGGCCGATTTTTTGGGGCCTCACATGCAGCTCCTGACCAAGCCCTTCAGCCTTGATGTGCTGGCGAACAGGGTGGCGCAGATGCTCGATCAGAGCAGTCCAGGCGCGACCGAGTCGGACCGTCGCACCGGATAGCGGGCAAGGCGGGGGTCACCGAGCTGAACCCGCCGCGGCGCCGTTGGTGCTGTTTTTATCATCCGCACGCGGCCTTTCGAAGCGGTAGAACAGGTTCGGTTCGCTCACCAGATACAGGCGCCCCTGATCGTCCAGGGTCACACCTTCTCCCTGGGGTACGTCCGCAGTCAGATTTGCATGACCTGCTTCGAGTAGCAGATAGCTGATGACATCGCCTTGCCCGTCAAGCTCTACCAGTAGTCTCGATTCATGGCTGAGCGCGAGCAGGTGCGAGGTGTGCGGATCAAACGCTAGCCCTGCCACATCATCGAGAAAGATTCCGCCACCCTGGGTGTGCGTCACATCCTTCACATCGAGAGCAAATCGATCCTGTTCCTTCCCGGCGAAATCTCCGATCTGATAGAGCAGAAGCGGGTCCCGCTCCTTTGCGATGAGCAGCCGGTCGGCGATCGCGTCGTACGTCAGCCCCTCATATTCGTTGTTTTCTTCCGGGTGGAGATCGAACCGGAGGTCAATGAAGTCGTCCCGCTTCAACGCGCCTGACAGCGCAGGAACCGGCATGACGATGATGGTCTGGCGCCGTTCTTCCACCAGGGCGAGGCGATCGTTGCCGAGGTACGTCACGCCTTCGACGTCATGAAAGCCCTCCAGGGTGTGGCGACTCAACAGCTCACCCTCCAGGCTGATGCCCAGCAGCAGACTCGGAGCGTTGACCACTGCCCACAATTGCTGACGCTCCGGGTCGAACGTGATGCCCGACAGATTATCGTCGACGCCGTCGATACGCTTCGCTTCGATCGTCGCGCCAAAGTCACCCAACCCCACGGCTTCGGAAGGCGTAGACGGCGCGAAGCTGATGGTGCTGAACCAGTAGAAGACGCGTTGATCCCAATGCAGATGCCGCACAAAGGCGGCAGCGATGATGACAATCAGAGCGAGACAGGGCACGGCGATTAGGAGCTTGCGGGATCGAGTCATGAATTCCTGAACTGCATTGATCAAAGGACCGGCCACCATAAGGCCTGCATGGTTAAGCTTTGGTTACGGGGACTGCCAAAAGGTTGCAACAGCTCACTTGGCCTGCCGCTGTGGCATCTCTTCGATGGCCGGAATGCTGCGATGTTCCGCGGTCTTCACACGGATCCCCGGTCATTGAGTGAACCCACCTGCCGTCAGGGACTCTACCGGGGGTATCCACTGAAAAGAGGACTAGATATGAAAAAGCAAATTCTCACTGCGGTGCTGGGTTCAGCCTTTCTCGTCGGCGGCGGTCAGGCGTTTGCCGATGGTGGAGGTAAGGACTGGATATCCATCGAAGACGCTATCGAGAAGGCTCGCAGCCTCGGCTATACGGAAATCCGCGAGATCGAAGCGGATGACGAGAACTGGGAAGGTCAGGGGAAGAAGGCTGACGGCAAGGACTACGAATTTCGCCTGAACGGCAAGACTGGCGAAGTGGAGAAAGACGAGGAGGACTGAGCGTCCCTCGCTGTAAGGCCCTGATCAACGAGCCAGGGAAGCCATCCCGGCTCGTTGACGTGGGAGAAGGAATGCGGTCCTGCGCACGCCGCAAGTTCGCATGATTCACCTGGAGACCAGACAATGTTGAAATTCCTCGCAAGCACCGTGGGCATTATCTTCCTCGTAGGCCTTTTGGTGATCATCGGATTGCTCATGTTGATCTTCTGATGGTGCCGCACGCCGCCCAAAACGCAGAAACATCCGAAGGGCGCTTCCCCTGGCGGAGCGACAATGCGTTTCAGCTCTTGAAGGAGGGGACCGAATTCTTTCCGGACGTGCTGCAACACATCGAGACCGCGATTCATTCTGTAAGGATCGAGCTCTATCTGGTCGAGTCCGGGCGCAATGCTACCCGGTTCATCAATGCACTATGTGATGCCGCGGCCAGATCGGTCCGCGTCGAACTGCTTTTCGATGCCGTCGGCAGTCAGCACCTGTGTGCGGAGGATCGTGCGCGGCTGGAACGCGGCGGGGTCGCTCTGCGGATCTTCAATAAACTGTTTCCCAATCCGGGCCTGGATGATTTCAAGCGCGATCACCGCAAGATAATCGTCGTTGACGAGCGGCTCGCCTATATCGGCGGTGCCTGCATCACCGACGGGTTCTGGGACCCGGTCGAGAACCGCTCGCAGTGGCACGATCTGATGCTCCGGGTGACTGGTCCAGTGGTGTCCGACATCGTAGCGCTGTTTGATTTTCGCTGGCGTCGCTTCGAAGGTGGTGCAGTCCATCCTGAACCGGACTGCCGCGCTAGGTTTATTCCCGACACCCGCGAAGGGTGGGCAAAGTTGTCGTATACCTCTGGCTCAACCCACCGTGGCCTGATCGTCGACGTAGTGCGAAGGCTCGAAGCAGCCCGTGAACGGGCGTGGTTGGTTACCCCCTATTTCCTTCCAGTCAAAGCGGTATTCGATGCGCTCCGCGGCGCCGCCTCTCGAGGGGTTGATGTCCAGCTCTTCCTGCCTGGGGCCAAGACCGATCATGTTTCCATACGCGAAGCAGGGCGTGGCGCGTATGGCGCATCGCTTGAGCTGGGCGTGACGATTTATGAGCTCGACAGCAAGAGGCTCCATGCCAAGGCTACCGTGATAGACGATTGGGTGAGCGTCGGATCCTGTAACTTCGATGTATGGGGCGCCAACCGGAATCTGGAAGCAAACATCCAGGTCTATGATGGCGAGTGCCTTGACCAGTTTCTCCAGCTTTTCGCCACCTACCGCACGACCTTTCGCCAGGTGACCGCTCCGGACTGGCAGTCAAGGTCGACCATCGAGCGTGTCGAACAATCTGCCTTGTATTTCGCCGGGCGCACGATTGGCTCATTGCTGGTCCGTCGTCCCGTTCGTTGAACCGGGTGCAATACCGACGCTCAACCGCACCCGCCGCCGCAAAAGCGACTCCGGCTTCCAGCGATAGATCGTCGGCGAATGCGGGCCGGCACGCGCCATTGCGTGAATGTGCCGGTTGCCTGCGCTGGCGACCGCCGGTTCTTCGGGCGTACACCGCTTCCTCCAAGGCAACCCCGGGCGGAATAGCTGCTGGATCCGGATGCGGCTGTGGGATACGAACTCAGCCGATGCATTCCAGTCACAGGATCTACTGACGTTCACTTGCAGCTATGGGGCGCCCTTTGGACCATCTCGACCTAACCGTTCTACGCCGCGCCCGTGACTGGCGTCATGACGGCCATGACGTCCATCTTTTCACGGTTATCGATACCTGGGGTAGCGCACCGAGGCCGCCCGGTTCCATGCTCGCGCTGCGCGGTGACGGCCTGGTCGAAGGGTCGGTGTCCGGCGGGTGCATTGAAGACGATTTGCTGCGTAGCACCGAGACCCTTGCGGGCGGCAGCCGTCTTATCAGCTATGGCGTCAGCCAGGAAGAGTCCGCCAGGTTCGGTTTGCCATGCGGGGGCACGGTGCGTCTGTTGCGTGAGTCCATTACCGATACCGATTGGCTGGACGATCTGCTGTCCCGGTGCAAACGGCACGAACGTGTCATGCGCAGGGTCAACGTCGCTACGGGTGAGGTGACGCTCACGTCGGCTCTGCGCAGTCAGACGCTGCACTTTGACGGCACCACGCTATTCGCCCCCTTCGGTCCGTCCTGGCGCCTGCTATTGATCGGGGCAGGGCAACTGTCGCGTTACGTGGCGAGCCTGGCGGGCGGCCTCGGATTCGAGGTATTCGTGTGCGATCCCCGGCCGGGCTATGAGCACGACTGGACAACTGAAAACGTGCAGTTCATCGAGGGGATGCCCGACGATGTGGTCGATCGTTTTCATCCGGACGCCAGCACGGCTGTTGTCGCACTGACGCATGATCCGGTCCTGGATGATCTCGCGCTGTTGAATGCGCTTCGCTCCGACGCGTTGTACGTGGGCGCACTGGGGTCGCGTCGCAACAACGACAAGCGGCGCGCGCGGCTGGTCGAGCTTGGCCTGAGCGTAGCTCAGGTAGGCCGCCTGCATGGCCCAATCGGCCTGCCCATCGGAAGTCGCACGCCTGCCGAGATTGCGTTGTCGCTGATGGCCGAAGTGGTGGCGGTACGCAATGGCCTGCGTCAGGTCTCTACGCAGGCGTTGCAGTGTGCCTGACTCCAGCGAAGGTGTGTGCGCACTGGTGCTTTCTGCAGGCCAGGGTAGCCGTTATCGCGCCGAGGCAGGCGAAGACAAACTGCTGGCCCCCTGTTTCGACGATATCGCCTCGCCGCCAGTACTGGCTGCCACGCTCAGCGCCCTGCGCGGCGTAGCAGAGCGGACAATCGTGGTGGTCCGTGCGGACAACCGTCCGCTGCGTGACTGGCTGGACACCTATGCTCCTGCGCTGAAAGCAGAAGTCTTCGCGGTACACAGCAACGGGCTTGGCGATAGTCTGGCTCAGGCAGTCGAGCGCTATCCGGCGCGCCGGGGCTGGCTGGTCGCACTGGGTGATATGCCTTACGTGAAAGAGAGCACGCTGTCGAAGGTGGCCGGTGCGATAGATGAGACCAGTCTGGTGGTGCCGACATTCGGCGGGCAGGCGGGTCATCCGCGCGGGATCGGGACCGTGCATTGGGCTGCGCTCCTGGAATTGCATGGCGACACCGGGGCGCAGGCGCTGTTTGCCAATGCCGAGCAGGTCGTGGAGCTGGCTGTGGATGATCCCGGCATAGTGCAGGACGTGGACACGCCCGATGACCGCCGCAGCATGCCAGCGAGCAACGGCGCCGGTTGAACATACCGGACACCCCAGGGGTCCTAGCCCTTAGTCAGCCCAGGGAAGGCAAAACAGCTAAAGCCAACCGTGAGGCCGTCATGATGAAACACCAACCAAGCGGGACGGACGCTTCCGCCTGCTCCATCGCGTTCGATCTGAACGGCGAACGCCGAGAGCTCGACGTCCTGCCCTGGACCACGTTACTCGATCTGCTGCGCGAACAGCTGGCACTCACCGGCACCAAGAAGGGCTGCGACCACGGTCAGTGTGGCGCCTGTACGGTGTTGCGCGATGGGGTGCGCATCAACGCCTGCCTGACACTGGCTGTGATGGTTGACGGCGCGACCGTCACCACGATCGAAGGACTGGCTGAAGGAGACGCGTTGCATCCCATGCAGGCAGCCTTCGTGTCGCACGATGCATTCCAGTGCGGATATTGCACGCCAGGTCAGATCTGTTCTGCGGTCGGCATGGTCAACGAAGATCGTGCACATGACTCCGACGCGATCCGCGAGCAGATGAGTGGCAATCTTTGCCGCTGCGGTGCCTACCCGAACATTCTCAGCGCCATCGAGTCAGCAATGCCCGAGACCCGAGCGAGACTCGCCGCTAAAACCGCCGGATCGGACCGGGAGGTGAATCGATGAACCCGTTCAGCTACGCACGTCCGGAGCAGGTCGACGAAGCCATTCGCCTGTTTCACCCGGACAGCCGGTACATCGCTGGCGGCACCAATCTTCTCGACCTGATGAAAGAAAACGTCGAGAGGCCGACACAGCTGATCGATATCACTCGGTTGCCGCTTCGAGGCATCGAGGAGACGGCCGCAGGCGGGCTGCTCATTGGAGCGCTGGTGAGTAATTCGGATCTGGCCTGGCATCCGGCTGTCGAAGAGCGCTATCCGCTGCTCTCCCAGGCGATTCTGGCCGGTGCCTCCGCGCAGCTGCGCAACATGGCTACTACCGGGGGCAATCTGCTGCAACGCACGCGTTGCTACTATTTCTATGACAGCACCGCGCCGTGCAACAAGCGCGAGCCGGGTACCGGCTGCGGCGCACGTAAGGGGCTCAATCGCATGCACGCCATTCTCGGACACAGCGAGGAATGCATCGCCGTGCATCCCTCCGACATGTGCGTTGCGCTGGCCGCGCTGGAAGCCACGGTCCATGTACAGGGTCCCCAAGGCAAACGCACGCTCCCGATGGGTGGGTTTCACCGCCTGCCGGGCGAACATCCCGAGCGTGACAATACTCTGCTCGACGGCGAGCTGATCACCGCGATTGAGCTGCCGCCCGAGGACTTTTCGAATCACAGTGCGTATCTGAAGGTGCGCGACCGCGCCTCCTATGCGTTCGCTATCGTCTCAGCCGCCGCTGCGCTGGACCTTGACGGCGACAGCATTCGCGGTGCACGTATCGCTCTGGGCGGCGTAGCGCACAAACCCTGGCGTGATCCACAGGCCGAAGCGGCCCTGGTGGGCAAGCGCGCTGGCGATGCGTCATTCGAAGCTGCCGCCGACATCCTGTTGCAGGGGGCGGTCGGATTTGCTGACAACACCTTCAAGATCGATCTGGCTCGCCGAGCCATCGTCCGTGCGCTGAACGACGCGGCCAAGGGAGGCGCTAAATGACCACTTCGACATCGCCCTTCGGGCAGCCTGTCTGCCGGGTGGACGGCCCGCTCAAGGTTACCGGCCAGGCCCGCTATGCGGGCGAGTTTCATCTGCCCGATCTGCTGTACGGCGGCGTAGTCAACAGCACGATCGCTCGCGGTCGCATTCTGTCCATCGATGCCAGTGCAGCCGAAGCCGTACCGGGCGTGCAACTGGTGTTGACGCATGAAAACCGACCGCCTGTTGCCAGCTATGACGAACCTTACGAGGACGAAGACGCCGCGGAAGGCTCGCCATTCCGTCCTCTGTTCGATGATCGCGTCCTCTACAGCGGGCAGCCGATTGCCCTGGTCGTCGCCGATGATCTGGAGCTGGCCCGCTACGCTGGCAGCCTGATTCAGGTGCGCTACGAAGCCGAAGCGCATCAGACCGACCTCATGGCCGCACTCGAGCAGAGTCATCCGGCTCCCGCCGAGCTGCCCGATCCCAGGGGTGATGCAGCTGCAGCGCTGGGCAGCGCCGCGTTCCGTGTGGATGTGCAATACAGCACGCCGGTCGAACATCACAATCCGATGGAGCCGCATGCATCGACGGTGCATTACCTGGGCGATGGCGCGCTGGAAATCTATGACAAGACCCAGGGTGTGCAGAACTGTATGCACTATCTCGAAGGGGTTTTTGGTATGCAGGGCCGCATACGCATCATTTCGCCCTTCGTGGGGGGAGCCTTCGGCTCTGGATTGCGACCGCAATATCAACTGCCGATGGCGGTGATGGCTGCCCTCAAGCTCAAGCGTTCGGTGCGGGTTACGCTGAAGCGGCAGCAGATGTTCACCTTCGGTTATCGCCCGCGGACGGTTCAGCGGCTGTCGCTCGGAGCTGCCGCAGACGGGACGCTTCAGGCATTGACCCATCAGGCCATCGGACAGACCTCGCGTTTCGAGGATTTTACAGAACACGAAGTCGAGTGGTCCGGGATGCTTTATCAATGTCCCAACGTGTCATTGGACTACCGGCTGGTGCCTCTGGATGTGTACACGCCGCTTGATATGCGTGCCCCTGGGGCGGCCATAGGCGTGTTCGCGCTGGAGTGCGCCATGGACGAGATGGCCTACGCGGTCGGGATGGATCCGCTGGCGTTTCGCCTGAAGAATTATGCAGAGCGCAATCAGAACGAAGACAAGCCGTTCTCCAGCAAGGCGCTGCGCGAATGCTATGAACAGGGCGCCGAACGCTTCGGCTGGTACAGCCGCTCGCAGGAACCGCGCAGCATGCGCGACGGCGACAAACTGATCGGCTGGGGCATGTGTACAGGCGTGTGGGAGGCGATGCAGATGCCGGCCAGCGCGAAGGCCAGGCTGGAGCCCGGTGGCAAGCTGGTGGTGAGCAGTGCAACGGCTGACATCGGTACCGGTACCTACACGGTCATGACGCAGATCGCCGCTGCGGCTATGGGTCTGCCGATGGAACAGGTCGACTTCCGTCTGGGTGATTCCAGTCTGTCCAAGGCGCCACTTGAAGGCGGCTCGGCTACCGTGTCGTCAGTCGGCACTGCTGTGCAGCAGGCCTGCGAGGCGCTCCATCAGAAGCTGCTCGATGCCGCGCAGCAGTCGCCGGCCTCGCCGTTTGCCGGCGTCCCGCTGGACGAACTGGAATTCAGCGATGGCATGATGCGTGCCAAAGGCCGGCCGGACGCGGCCATTTCTCTCGAGCAGATCATAGCCGCCAGCGGCGCGCTTGAAGCGGAAGTCGATGCCGAGCCGGGCAAGGAGCGTGACGGGTATTCAACCGCCACTCATTCGGCCGTCTTCGTCGAGGTACGCGTTGACGAGCTGCTCGGCACGGTCAAGGTCAGTCGGGCCGTCAGCGCCGTGGCAGCGGGGCGGGTCGTCAACCCGAAGACCGCCGGCAATCAGATTGTTGGTGGCCTGGTATGGGGTATCGGCATGGCGCTGCACGAGGAAACCCAGATAGACCACCAGCTAGGTCGTTACATGAATCACAACTTTGCCGAATACCACGTGCCGGTCAATGCCGATATCGGTGAGCTGGATGTGCTGTTCGTCGAAGAACATGACGAGGTGGTCAATGCACTCGGATCCAAGGGGGTAGGGGAGATCGGGATCGTCGGGGTGGCAGCCGCGGTCGCCAACGCGGTCTACCACGCCACTGGCAAGCGGGTGCGAGATCTGCCGATCACTATGGACAAGCTGCTCTGAGCGTCGTGCAGCCCTGACGTCGCTGCCTGGGGCCGATGAGGGCACTCAGCGGCCCCCAGCGTCGCCGGCTGGAAATGTGACGCCCATCACGCTTGGTCCAGCGGACGGTGATGGGGAGGAATCATTTCCATCAGAAGTGGTCCGAGTCGTCACATAAGTCATTGTTTGAACAGGGTATCGCCTCGCATAAATTGATGCGCCTACCCGCCATCTACGGCGTTGCAATCAAGATCAACTCCTACCCCGCGGCGGGTAGGGCGGTCGCATGGCGGTAGTGGAAACAGGAATCCATGAGCAAATTCAAATCGTTGGCCCGTCGGCTACTCCCCGGGCAAGCCATTGAGCATCTGAAACGCGCACGCGACAGGTCTTCCGTCCAGTTGCTGCGTGCGCTGACTGCGTCGAGTTTTTTGCGCAGAGTTCATTTCGCGTTCTTCTCCGATGCCTTCGACCGCGAAGCTCGGGCGGTTGTAGTGGGTCATCTACGCCATGTCGAAAATCGGCAGGGGGCCGACGCCACCAATTACTTTCTGAGGCGTGCAGTGCACCGCCTGGAGAAGGGTCTGATCATGCAGCCGCGCAAGGATGTCTTCGCGCTGGACTATGTCGATGACGCGGTGGTGGCGTACGAATGCTCGCGGACGACGGGGAGCGCGGACGAGGTTTGCTGGGCGCACGATGTGCTGGCTGCATATTTCGAAGCCACTGCCAGCCATCCAGTGATCGACGCCGCTCGGCAACGCTTCGAGCGTGCGGGGCCGCCTCCGGTTCGTTGCGAAAACGTTCGCCAGACCGACGCCGAGCTTGTGCCGTTTGCGGCAGGGGACTCGGCGCCGGCCATCAGCTATGAGGATTTTCATTCGCTGGCCATGCAGCGCCGCTCGGTACGTTGGTATCAGCCACGTCCCGTACCGCGGGATCTCATCGATAACGCGGTGCTGTCGGCCGTTCAGTCGCCGAGTGCGTGCAACCGCCAGCCCTACCGTTTCATGATCTTCGACGAGCCTGACGACATTGCTCGGGTTTCAGAGCTGCCAATGGGCGTTGCCGGCTTCAACCACAATTTTCCGGCTATCGTCGCTGTAGTAGGCCAGCTCCGCGCCTATCCGCATGTCCGAGATCGGCACGTCATCTATATCGACGGCGCGCTGGCCGCGATGTCGTTCATGTTCGCCCTGCAGACCCAGGGCATCTCCTCCTGTTCGATCAATTGGCCTGATATCCCGGAAAGAGAAGCCGCAGCCGCTAGGGAACTGAACCTCGCAGCAGATGAGCGCATCGTCATGTTCATCTCGCTGGGATACGCCGCCGGTGAGGGCATGATTCCCTTTTCCCAGAAGCTCTCGCTGGAACAGGTGCGTGCCTACGGCAGGCCAGAATCCAGTTCGGTGTGAAGCACCGCCTTTGCCGTCCTGGGCCGTACCGGTGCGAATTTCTTGAGCCTCGGTGCGGCGCGATGGTCACTGCCTGGTTGAACTTTTGCCCGCTCGACCCTGTCTGCAAGTGCTGGGCTGGGAAAGCACAACAGCTGCCGCACGGTGAATCAGCGTCTCTCATTGGTGCCCGTGCAGAGCGTTGCGAGGGTCGAGCCCGCGGAGCAACGCGTGCATATCACGTGATGTGGCCTGAACAACAGGGTCACGAGCGCACTTGCTACGGATGAAGCATGAGTAAAGGAAAGATCAGCGAAGTACGTCGGTACGTTTTCAACTCCGGCTGGCTGTTGCTCGATAAAGTGTTGATGCTCGCCGCCGGCTTGACGGCAACCATGGTCGTCGCTCGATACCTCGGCCCTGGCGATTTCGGCTATCTGAATTACGCGCTTTCGCTGGTGGCGCTGCTGCAGATCGTCTGCCACATGGGCATGACCGGCTTGCTGGTCAAAGAGTTGCGTGTGCGGCCCGAAATAGAGAACCGCATTTTATCGTCCGTGTTCGTCGTGAAAGTCTGTTCTGCGCTGCTCGCCTATGGCGTGATGCTGGTTGTCTGGCTCAGTGGCGAGGATCATCGAATGGCGGTGCTGCCGCTCGTGGGCATCATGCTGCTGTTCACACCATTCGAGATGCTTAACGACTGGTTCCAGTCGAAGGTCAAAGCCAAATACGCGGCCGTGGCTGGAATGATCGGCCAGCTCAGCGGCGCACTGTTGAAAATCGGCTTGGCCGTCGCAGGGTTTGGTCTGGTGGCGGTGGCAGCTGCCCACGTGTCGATCATTGTCATAACGGTCGTCCTGTTGTTGTTTTTCGCCTTTCAATTGAAGCGTGACTTTCGATTCGACTTTTCATGGCAGCTCAGCAAGGAGCTGCTGGGCAAAAGCTTCCTGATTTTTCTTGGCTCGCTCTCTGCGGTGATCTACCTCAAGGTCGATCAGATCATGCTGCAGCACATGTTGGGCGACGAAGCGGTCGGTCAATACGCCGCTGCAGCCAAGCTGTCTGAAGCCTGGTACATACTTCCTCAGGTGGTGATGGCCTCCATCTTTCCCAAGATTATCGATGTGAGCCATGGTGATAAAAGCAAGTTCAACAGTTTCCTCCAGCTCCTGTTTGATCTGTTGTTCTTCAGCGCCCTGTGTCTCTCGGTATTCGTCTGGTTCTTCTCCGACATTATCATCGCAGTCTTGTACGGGGACGCCTATTCACCGGCCGCCGCCGTGCTGTCGATCCACATATTCGCGTCGATCTTCGTGTTCATGCGGGCGCTGTTCAGCAAGTGGATCATTCTGGAAGAGGTGTTCATCTTCTCTCTGATCACCCAGGGTCTGGGTGCTCTGAGCAATATCGCCTTGAACTACTGGCTCATTCAGTCGCACGGCATCGTCGGTGCCGCGCTCGCGACGCTCATTTCATACTCGATCGCCAGTTATTTCAGTCTGCTGCTTTCTGCGAAAACCCGTGAAGTATTCAGGATGATGACGCGCAGCATCTGTCTACACGCTGTGATAAGCGTGCCCGCACAAATTCGACGATTCAGGAGTGGATAATATGTATGTAGAGATCAGAAAGGCCGGATTCGTCAACAAGGGGGCGGAGCTGATGCTCCACGCCGTATTGCAGCAACTGGCCAAGCGCTATCCAGCCGCCAAGCGCGTCATGGAGCCTGGCCGTCCGGGCAGCCCCTATCCTTACGCGAAGCGCTCCGAGCTGGGCCTGTATCAGAAGGCCTGGCTATGGCGCAAAGGCATCGCCTTCGGTGACCTGGCGCGTTTCGTGCCAACCGGCCTGCGGGAGCAGTACGGGGTGGTGCTGGACAGCGAGATCGACGTGGTACTCGACGCGGCCGGTTTCGCCTACAGCGATCAATGGGGCCCTGAGCTGTCCGAAGAGCTGGCACGTTCATCTCGCCGCTGGAAAGCGCGCGGCACCAAGGTGATCCTCTTGCCTCAGGCGTTTGGTCCGTTCGAGAGTCAGCGCAGCAGAGAGGCGGTGAAGGCGTTTGTCGACCAGTGCGACCTGATCTACGCACGCGAGACTATCTCCTATCAGCATCTGACCGGCGTGGTCGGCGAGATGGACAAGATTCGCCTGTGCCCGGACTTTACCAACCTGGTTGAAGGTGTAGTGCCGGACAGCTTCGATGCCGAGCTTCATCGAGTATGTCTTGTTCCCAATTACCGCATGCTCGACAAGACCACCGGTTCGGTCGCCGGCGGGTATGTTCCGTTCATGCAGCGGGCAGCGAAGATGCTTGACGAGCGCGGCGCAAAACCGTTCCTGCTGGTGCACGAAGGGGAAGATGATCATCGCCTGGCGCGGGAGATTGCCGAAGCGGCGGGCGGCCTGCCGATTCTTACCGAGGCCGACCCGCTGAAGATCAAGGGGATCCTCGGGCAGTGCCAGGGCACTGTGGGGAGCCGCTTCCATGGTCTGGTCAGCGCGCTCTCACAGGGCGTGCCGTCGCTGGCAACCGGATGGAGTCACAAGTACCGGATGCTGTTTGCCGATTACGGATTCGAGGAGGGGGTATTGGACATCAATATCTCGGACGCCGAGCTCGCAGCAGCGCTGGACACCATCACCGACCCGCAACGCCATGCGCAGCTGGCGTCTCAGCTGTCGGAGCATTCCGCGATGCTCAAGGAGCGGTCGCGCGAAATGTGGAGCGAAGTGTTTTCCGTGATGGACGCCTGCCGGGTGGGCCGGACGGTGTCTGTCAAAGGGGAACCGAAGCCGGCCTGAAAACTCTGACGCAATAGCACGCGCGTCCCACTTTGGCGCGTGCATGGCAGAGGTTGGGCTCATGTACCGGATTATTCTCGCGTTCCTCGTGCTACTGCTGGGCGGGGCACTGATCATCGGCGGGGGCTGGCTCGGTTGGCTGGGAGGCTCCTGGTTCTTCGTCCTGCTCGGACTGGTTGTGCTGGCTTCGGCGCTGTTGCTGCTGGGCCATCGTCCCATCGCGCTGTCGGTCTTTGCGGCCGCTATCCTGATTACCCTGATCTGGTCCCTGTGGGAGGTCGGTGCTGACTGGTGGGCACTGGCGCCGCGAGGGGGCTTGCTGATTCTCCTGGGTGTACTGCTGCTTCTGCCACCGTTGGTCCGCGATCTCGATCACGGCAACGCGCGAGCGGGCTATGGAAAACATTCTGCCATCCTGGGGGCGTCGGTGGTTGCGTCGCTGGTGGTCGGCGCCTATGCGCTGCTGCAGAATCCGCATGATCGTGAAGGTCGGTTCTCCAACGAACGGATGAATGCCCAGCCGGGAGCGCAAGTGGCTGACGACGTCCCCGATGGTGAATGGCATGCGTACGGCCGAACATCGGCAGGGCAGCGCTATTCGCCTCTCGATCAGATTACCGCCGAGAACGTTGATGAGCTGGAGGAAGTCTGGCGCTATCAGACCGGAGAGGTGCGTGACCCGGAGGATGATCCGGTTGAAACCACATACGAAGCGACGCCGCTGATCGTGGAAAACCGCCTTTACGTGTGCACCCCGTTCGGCACCGTCATTGCGCTGGATGCCGGCAGTGGCGAAGAGCTCTGGAAATTCGATCCTCAGCTGCGCAAACCGCCGAGGGAGACCACCCAGCACATGAGCTGCCGTGGGGTCTCGTATTACGACGGAACCGCCGCTTCCGAGTCCGACACCAGCACTGCGCCTGCGTTGGATCCGGAGGAACGTATCCAGCAGAGCGCCGAGAGCGTCACCAGCGATGCGGCGGGTGTGCCGCAGAACGTTGCAGCCGGGCAGGCGCAGCGCGACGAACCCAACCCACAGGTCGCACGCGAGCCCGCCCAGTCGCCCATTGCGACACTGCCGCAGTGCACCCGTCGACTGTACTATTCGACGCCAGACGGCCGGCTGATTTCGCTTAGCGCCGAGACCGGGGAGATCTGCCCGGGCTTTGGAGGCGAAGACGGTACGGTGAACCTATGGGCTAACATGCCTAACATCACGCCGGGTTCGGTCTATTCGACGTCTCCGCCGGTAGTGACCGACCGGGTTGTGATCATCGGCGGCGCGATCAACGACAACGTGTCTGTCACCTCGCCGTCGGGCGTGATCCGCGCCTACGACGTCAATACCGGCGAGCTTGTCTGGAATTTCGATGCCGGTAACCCCGAGTCGACAGACCCTATCGCTGAAGGTGAAACCTACACGCCCAACTCTCCGAACAGCTGGAGCATTTCCAGTTACGACCCGGATCTGCGCATGGTCTATCTGCCGATGGGCGTACCTTCGCCAGATCAATATGGAGCCAATCGCACCGAGAATCAGGAACGCTTCGCCAACACGGTGCTGGCACTCGATGCCGATACCGGTGAGGTCGCCTGGGAATTCCAGGGCGTACATCATGACCTCTGGGACTACGACATGCCGGCCCAGCCGTCGCTTGTCGATCTGACGCTCAACGGCCAGCGCGTGCCGGCGCTCGTGATTCCGACCAAGCAGGGCGATATATTCGTGCTCAACCGGGAGACAGGCGAACCGGTTTACGCCGTAGAGGAGCGCCCGGCACCTGCGGGCGCGGTGGAGGGCGACTGGACGGCTCCCACCCAGCCAGCTTCGGCGGTATCCTTCCGGCCTGAGCCGCTGCAAGAGAAAGACATGTGGGGCGCCACCTTGCTCGATCAGTTGATGTGCCGCATCAGTTTTCGCGAACTGAATTACGAAGGCATTTTCACGCCGCCTTCGGAAAACGGCACGCTGGTCTATCCCGGCAACTTCGGAACCTTCAACTGGGGGTCGCTCGCGGTCGATCCGCATCGCCAGATCGCGTTCGCCATGCCCGTATATCTTGCATTCACCTCGCAGTTCGAGCGCAGACCTGATGCCGTGGAACGCGTCGTGACCGGAGAAGGTGAACCGGTCATCAACGAGAACTTTGGCGCGCCCTATGCGATGAAACTGGGCGCGTTTACCTCGCCAATCGGCTTGCCCTGCCACCAGCCGCCGTGGGGCTATATCGCGGCGGTGGACCTCGCAACGGGGGAGACTGTGTATCAGCACGTCAACGGTACGGTACGTGACCTTGCGCCTGTTCCGCTGCCCTTCGAGATGGGAGTGCCGGGCATCGGTGGCCCGATCGTGACCGGGGGTGGTGTTGCATTCCTCAGCGGCACGCTCGATTACTACGTGCGTGGATACGACCTCGCCACGGGGGAAGAGCGCTGGAAGTCCCGACTGCCAGCCGGCGGCCAGGCAACGCCTGCTACTTATCGAGGTGAGGACGGTCGACAGTATCTGGTAGTTGTCGCTGGCGGCCACGGATCGACCGGCACCGCCGCAGGCGACTACATCATCGGCTACGCGCTGCCGCAGTAGCGCTCTCAGACCTTGGTCGCACGGACGCGGCCGAAGCCTCTTTTTATCATCAAACCATATCTATCATGGCGTTACGATCTGTACGTAATGTAGTTCATGAGAGTTGGCCTCCATTCTTCAGACGAAAGTCTTAGTCTCGTATCGACCATCCCGGTGCTAACGTGAACATGCGATAAAAACAACAATCGGAGATGGTTATGTCCTTATCTAAAGAAGACGCAGCGCGCGGCTACTGGAAGGAAAACCTGCGGCTCATGCTGATCTTGCTGATCATCTGGTTCGCGGTATCTTTCGGCGCCGGAATACTGTTCGTCGACCTGCTTGATAACATCCAGTTCTTTGGCTTCCCGCTGGGATTCTGGTTCGCTCAGCAGGGCTCCATTTACACCTTCGTGGTGCTCATCTTCGTTTACGTTGTGAAGATGAATACCCTGGATCGTAAATACGACTTCCACGAAGAATAATAAAAAGGAGCTCTGCAATGGATACCCAAACCCTTATCTACCTGGTGGTCGGCGCGACGTTTGCGCTGTACATCGGGATCGCCATCTGGTCGCGAGCCGGTAGCACCAGTGAATACTACGTAGCCAGCAAGGGTGTACATCCAGTCGCCAACGGTATGGCTACCGGCGCTGACTGGATGTCAGCGGCTTCTTTCATCTCCATGGCCGGCATCATCTCGTTCACCGGGTACGATGGCAGTGTGTATCTGATGGGCTGGACCGGTGGCTATGTGCTTCTGGCCATGTGTCTGGCGCCGTACCTGCGCAAGTTCGGCAAGTTCACCGTGCCGGAATTCGTCGGAGAGCGGTACTACTCGCAGACTGCACGGGTGGTTGCGGTCATCTGTGTGATCTTCGTGTCCTTTACCTATGTAGCAGGTCAGATGCGCGGTGTCGGCATCGTGTTCTCCCGCTATCTGGAAGTGGACATCAACCTCGGCGTGCTCATCGGTATGGCGATTGTCTTCTTCTACGCCGTGCTAGGCGGTATGAAGGGCATTACCTACACGCAGGTGGCGCAGTACTGCGTGATGATCTTCGCCTATATGGTCCCGGCGATTTACATCTCGCTGATGATCACAGGCAACCCCATCCCGCAGCTGGGCTTCGGTAGCAATGTGGTAGGAACCGACACGTCGGTGCTGGAGCGACTGAACGGACTGGGGGCAGAGCTTGGCTTCAGCGAGTACACCGATGGCAGCAAGTCGACCATCGACGTGTTCTTCATCACCATGGCGTTGATGGTCGGTACCGCCGGCTTGCCCCACGTAATCGTTCGCTTCTTCACCACTCCGACAGTGCGCGACGCCCGTAAATCAGCAGGTTACGCGCTACTCTTCATCGCGATTCTGTACACTACCGCTCCTGCTGTAGCCGCGTTTGCACGCACCAACCTGCTGACCAGTGTTCCCAATACTGCATATCAGGAGATTCCGGACTGGTTTTCTACCTGGGAGACTGCAGGCCTGATTGCCTGGCTGGACAAGAACGACGACGGGATCGTGCAGTACGGGCCTGGTGCACCGTTCGCAGGCGCACCCAACTTTGCCGGTGAGCCAGGCGAGTATGGCCAGCGCGCTGTGACCAACGCGCCTACGGACAATGCCAACGAACTGTACGTCGACCGCGACATCATGGTTCTGGCTAATCCGGAGATCGCTGAGCTACCCGGCTGGGTAGTGGCATTGATCGCAGCGGGCGGTCTGGCTGCGGCGCTGTCTACTGCGGCAGGTCTGTTGCTGGTGATTTCAACCTCGGTGTCGCATGACCTGCTCAAGAGCAACATGATGCCGAACATCAGCGAGAAGCAGGAGTTGCTTGCAGCACGTATAGCGGCGGGGGTGGCTATCGTGATCGCGGGCATTTTCGGTATCTATCCGCCAGCGTTCGTGGCTCAGGTGGTGGCCTTTGCCTTCGGTCTCGCTGCGGCATCGTTCTTCCCGGTCATCGTCATGGGGATCTTCTCCAAGAAGATGAACAAGGAAGGCGCCATCGCCGGCATGATCGTGGGCCTGACCTTCACTTTCTGCTACATCGTGTTCTTCAAGTTCATCAGCCCGGAAATGGACAACGCTGAACATTGGTGGCTGGGCGTGTCGCCGGAAGGCATCGGCACCCTGGGCATGATCTTCAACTTCATCGCTGCCGTGGCAGTAGCCAGCTTCACCAAGGCTCCGCCGGAGCGCATCCAGCACCTGATCGAGGACATTCGTGTCCCGCGCGGTGCCGGCGCTGCCGTCGACCACTGAGCCTTACCCGCTGTAACGAAAACGCCCCGATCTGATCGGGGCGTTTTTTTGTGCGCGTCACATCATCCGCGAGGGGCGATGTGCGATCGGCTGCGTCAGAAGCGGTAGGTCAGCTGCGTCGACACTCCATGAGCGCTGTTACGGTATTCGGCCTGATAGGCTGGCTCGTTGACCTCGGCCGCATCCTCGTGAAGATAGGCATACGCTGCATCGATGGTGATGTCGTCGCTCAGACGCCAGCCTGCACCCAGAGAAAGAACCTTGCGATTACCCACGGGAATGCGCACGGTACGGTCCGCGTCGGTGGTCGGCGAGCGATCCCAGGCAAAACCGCTGCGCAGCACCCAGCTCGGATTGAGCTGATAGGACGCGCCAACTGCGAACGACCAGGTATCCGACCAGTTCTGCTCTTCCTGGATTCTCGCAAGGTTCGCTGGAGCGGCCTCGTTCTCCACCACGATTTCCTGCAGACGGCTCCAGCGAGTCCAGGTCAGACCACCGTAGAGTGTCCAGTAGTCATCGAGTTTGTAGGTCAGCGACGTGTCGACAGATTCCGGCGAAGTGAAGTCGAGCTGCGCATCATACTGGCCGTTGGCGGCGGCGAGTGGCCCGGGGAAGCCCGATGCCTTGGTACGGCCTTCGAGGGTGTAATCCACCTTGGACCGATAGGTCAGGCCCCAACTCAGATCTTCATTAAGGTCGACCAGCACACCGGCGTTGAATCCATACCCGATGTCGTCGCCAAGGATGCTGACACGTCCGTCCGGTAACGCCACCGGGGTGGTCGGCGGGACGAACGCAACCGCGCGGGTCAACTTGCCATCGATGCGGTTGATCGTCGGTCCGAAGCCTACGCTGACCCGGTCATTGATCCTGTAGCTGAGAGTGGGCTGGAAGGTGACCACACGCACGGAACTGTACTCACCGTAGTAACGACCCTGGGATGCGTTCTCGTAATCGCTGATTACCCCGAACGGCACATAAACGCCAAATCCGGCATGCCAACGGTCATTGAGCGGCGTGACGAAATAGCCAAACGGCACGGGAGTGAAGGGAACCATGTCACCGTCATTGCTGCCTGGCAGCGCGCCGCGGGCGTCGCGAATGTCGGTACTGGCGTCGATCAGCGCCAGACCACCGCTGATTTCCGTCCGATCGAGGCGAGACATACCGGCCGGGTTCCCATAGACGGTACTGGCATCGAGCACGGCCGAGGACCGCCCCGCAAATCCTGTACCCATGCTGCTCGCGCTCTGTTCGTTGATGGCCAGGCCATTGGCGATAACAGGGGAAGAGACCGCCGCAATAGCGGCAGCGAGCGTTGTCTTGAACCACATACGTCGAATCATCCGGAGCTCCACATTGTCGAGGGCGCGGACGGTAGCAAATTGTTCGAAGGCAGGCCAGCGGCGCCGTGTGAAAGTCGACAAACGTGACCCGGCGCAACCGCTGGACCAGCGGGCAGAACGACCTAGAGGGTATTGGATCGGCTGCGCTGAATCTTGCGCCAATCGGACAGGCGGGTGGACATGTCCGCCAGCGTGAAAATGCCCTGGATGCGAGCGCGGCTAAGCAGAATAAGCCCGATCTCGGCAGTCGCCAGTGCATCGGCTGCTGCGTGGTGACGCTGGCTGTTGTTCAGTCTGAAATATCCCAGCCAATCATCAAGCCCCCCGCGGCCGACCTCCGCTTCAGGGCACAGCATCGGCGCGAGTTCGGCCACATCGATGAAGTGGTGCTGCAAGCGTACTCCGAGCTCCTGCCGCAGGCTTCGCGCAAGCATGCGCTGGTCGAACGGCGCATGAAAAGCCAGGAAAATACAGTGATCGGCGAACTCCATGAAGTCCAGCAGGGCATCCTGCGGAGCGGTGCCGCGTGCCAGCTCGCTCGGCGCAATACCGTGAATCAGGATCGATTCGGTGACCCGCTGATCGGCCCGGTACAGCGTACATTCGTATTGACTGCCAAGGTCAATCGCGCCGTCCTCTATTACCACGGCGCCGATCGACAGCACCTGATCGCGCTGGGTATTGAGTCCACTGGTCTCCAGATCGACTACAACCAGGCGCAGGTCGTCCAGCGGCGTCTCGTCCAGCGGTTGCGGAGCGGGCAACTCGTCGCGACGCAGCCGCTGGGCATCGCTGAGCTTGCCGGAGCGAAAGCCCGACATCCACGAAAGCGGACTCACAACTGATACCTCAAGGCCAGACTGGCCTGCAGTCGACGGGCCTGTCGAAACGATTCGCGCAGGATGCGACGGTCCAGGTGGTTCAGGGTGTCCGGATCTATGCGGTTACTGAAGGGGGCATTGTCCCGGTCCTGCAACTGATGCTGCTGCATGCGGATCAGTTGAATGAAATGGTAGGCCTCTTCATAGGCATCGGCATCGAGTGGCTCGATGATTCCCGCTGCGCGTAGCCGCCGCAACCGCTCAAGCGTGTTGCATTCGGCGATGCCGTTGGCCAGAGCCAGAACGCGCGCACCATCGACGAAAGGCGTTAGTCCCTGGGTCTTGAGATCAAGGGTATCCTTTTCGGCACCGCTGCGGGCCACGACGAAATCACGGAATCGGCCAATGGGCGGGCGATGGGTGAGGGCGGTCTGAGCCAGCATGCGCTGGAACAAGGAGTTGCTTCTGGTCTGGTCGAGTATTCGTCCGAACATGCTTTCGGCAGCACCCGAGTCCCCCCAGATCACGCGAAAATCGAAGAAGATCGACGAGTTGAGCAGGTTCGCAGGCGTGGTGGTGCGGACAAACTGCTCGAAGCGCTGCTGCCACTCCGCCACCGACAGACACAGCTTGGGATTGCCCGCCATGATGTTGCCCTTGCACAGCGTGAATCCGCACTCGGCCAGCGCCTGGTTGATACGTTGCGCCAAGGGCAACAGCCGTGCTCGGTATGCCTCTGCCTGCTCCGGCGATTGTGCTTCGAACAGAATTCCGTTGTCCTGATCGGTATGCAATGTCTGCTCCCTGCGTCCTTCGCTACCGAAGCACAACCAGGTAAAGGGTATGCCCGGATCGCCTGATTCTTCGAGACACAGTTCGATGACCCGGCAGACCGTGTGATCGTTCAAGAGCGTGATGATGTGCGTGATCTGCGCAGTGGAGGCGCCGTGGGCCAGCATGCTGTCGACCAGACGACGAATGTCTGTACGCAGGGCCGCGAGCGTGCTGACCTGTCCGGCCTGGCGGACCGTACGTGCCAGATGGACCAGGTCCACGCGTTGCAGGGAAAACAGATCACGCTCCGAGACGACCCCGACCAGCCGCTCCTGCTCCACCACGCAAATGTGCGCAATGTGCCGGCTGGTCATGGCGATGGCGGCATCGAAGGCCGAGGCGGACGGGGGCAGGTGGAAGGGCTTCGGGGTCATGACCGAGTCGACCGCGCCGTCGAGATCGATGGCATCATCGGCAATGACGCCCCGCAGGTCTCGCAGCGTAAATATCCCCTGAGGCCGCTGCTCTGAGTCAACGATAACAATACTTCCGACACTCGCTTCGTTCATCTCCCGCACCGCCTGGCGCACCGAGGTATAGGGCATGCACGTAACGGGGTTGCGGACGGCCAGTTCAGCGAGGCGGGTATCGAGCGAATACTGCGCGCCCAGCGTTTCGGCAGCCTGCGCCTGAGCCTGCTGATTGACCTGATCAAGCAGGCTGCTGACCCCGCGCAGGGCGAAGTCGCGGAACGGCAGGGACATACCGAACAACCTGGCGAAGTCCTTTCGCGACAACAGCAGGCAGAAGGTGTCGTCGCCCGCGAGATGTTCGGTTCGCGTAGCCCGCTCGCCGATCAAGGCGGCCAGCGGAAAACATTCTCCTGCGCTGATTTCAAAGGTAGTGTCCGGCTCCTCCTGCCCGGCCAGCAGCCGTTCGCCACGCACCAGCCCCTGCTTGACGATGTAGAAGTACTGCACCGGGCCTTCCTGCGGACGAATGATCGTATCGCCCTGCGCGTAGAAGCGGAGCTGGCAGTGTTCCACCAGCCAGGCCAGATGCGCCGTTTCCATCTGATTGAACGGCGGATAGTTGAGCAGGAACGTCATCGTACCGTGCACGTTCTGCATCACGGCTGTTTTGCCGGCCTGGGCGAAGGCGTCGTCTTTACTCATGGGCAAGACCTTATTGTGAGTGGCGACAGTGTGCGTACCTGTGCCGCACGCTCCCATCCGACGTAAGTCTAGTTCCCTTTCACTTTGTAGGGTCTAGTCTGAGGAGATAACAAGGAGACGCCTCCCATGAACCGCACCTACGCTGAAGATTACCTGCAATCCTGCCGACAGCCGGGCCATTTCTGGGCCGAACAGGCCGAACGAATCGATTGGCACACGGCGCCAACGCAGGTATTGACGCAGGAGGACGGGCATTTTCGCTGGTTTGCCGATGGATTGCTCAACACCTCGTATCTGGCACTCGACAGCCATGTCGAGGCGGGCAGGGGAGCGCATACGGCAATCATCTACGACTCACCGGTGACCGGAAGCAAACGCTCTATCAGCTACGCCGAACTGACCGACGACGTTGCCCGTTGTGCCGGGATGCTGCGTGCCCTCGGCGTGAAACGCGGCGACCGGGTGGTGGTATATATGCCCATGGTGCCCGAGGCGGTTATCGCGATGCTGGGCTGCGCGCGCCTCGGTGCCGTGCACTGCGTGGTGTTCGGCGGCTTTGCCGCGCATGAACTGGCCGTGCGCATAGACGATGCCGGAGCCGACGTACTGATCACTGCATCGTGCGGCATCGAGGTCGATCGCACGATCGCCTACAAGCCGCTGGTTGATGCCGCCATCGCCAAGGCGCACCACCCGGTACGTCATTGCGTGGTGCTGCAACGTCAACGCTGCCTTGCGCAGATGCACGCAGAACGGGACCTCGACTGGTCTACCGCCATGGCCGCAGCGAAGCCGGCCGATGCGGTTCCGGTCCGGGCCACCGACCCGTTGTATATCCTCTATACCTCCGGGACGACCGGCAAGCCCAAGGGCGTGGTGCGCGATCATGGCGGTCATGCGGTGGCAATGCGCTTCAGCATGGAAGCAGTCTACGATGTCGGCCCCGGAGACGTTTTCTGGGCAGCATCGGATGTTGGCTGGGTGGTCGGCCATTCCTATATCGTTTACGGACCGCTGCTGGCCGGTTGCACCACCGTGTTGTACGAGGGCAAGCCGGTGCGCACGCCGGATGCCGGGAGTTTCTGGCGAGTCTGCGCCGAGCACCGGGTCAAGGCCCTGTTCGCAGCGCCCACGGCTTTCCGCGCGATCCGCAAGGAGGACCCCGACGCGCATCTGGCCGGCCAATACGATCTCAGTCGGCTGGAAAGACTGTATCTGGCGGGCGAGCGTCTCGACCCGCCGACCTGGCAGTGGCTGAACACCTATTTCCAGCGCCCGGTCATCGATCATTGGTGGCAAACCGAGACCGGCTGGGCGATCGCAGCCAATCCTGCAGGGTATGAGCTGCAGCCGACCCGACCGGGATCGGCTACGCACCCGATGCCGGGCTTCGAAGTGGCGATACTGGACGACGAAGGTCAGCCCCTGGCGCCCGGGATGCAAGGCAACATCTGTCTGCGCCTGCCGATGCCGCCGGGATGTCTGATCGGCATCTGGGGTAATGCGCAACGCTTTCACGATGGTTATCTGTCACGTTTCCCTGGCTACTATCAATCTGGCGATGCCGGCTACCTGGATGATGACGGCTATCTGTTCGTCATGGGCCGCACCGACGACATCATCAACGTTGACGGACATCGCCTGTCCACCGGCGAAATGGAAGAGGTTCTCGGCGCGCATCCGGCGGTAGCCGAGTGCGCAGTGATAGGCGTGCCTGACGAGCTGAAGGGTGAGCTGCCGGTGGGGCTGGTAGTACTCAAGGATGGCGTCGAGGGGGAGGTGTCGTCGCTGAGCGAGGAGCTTGTTCGGCTGGTACGCCAGGAAATCGGTGCAGTGGCCTGCTTCCAGCGGGCATTGGTGGTGCGGCGGCTGCCGAAGACGCGTTCCGGCAAGATTCTCAGGCGGATCATGCGGCAGATGGCAGCCGGAGAATCCTTTGCCGTACCGTCGACGATCGACGACCCGGCATGCCTTGATGAGCTCGCCGCCCAGCTACGGTCAGTGCGGCTCAACGCCGCAGGCTGATCGTCCGATACCCGGCGCGCGGCTACGGTTGGTCGTTCCACAACCTGCACCGATTTGCTAAGGTGGCCTGCATTGCGTAACGGAATATGCTTTTACATATTCCTGCTGTGGTCGTCTGCGACGACGGGAGCAGAAGAAGCATTCGGTATTGGCGAAGGGGTCCGATTTGATCAAGGTACTCGTGGTTGATGACCATGATCTGGTGCGCATGGGCATCTCCCGCATGTTGAGCGATGTGCCGGGCCTGACCGTCGTCGGCGAGGCTGATTGCGGGGAATCGGCTCTCGACCAGGTGCGCAAGCTCAAGCCAGACGTGGTGCTGATGGATGTCCGGATGCCCGGCATCGGTGGACTGGAAGCGACACGCAAGATCTCGCTGCACGACAAGCACGTCAAGATTATCGCCGTCACCGTCTGCGACGAAGAACCCTTTCCGACCCGCTTGATGCAGGCCGGCGCGTCGGGCTATGTGACCAAGGGCGCAGCCCTTGACGAAATGGTCACCGCCATTCGCAAGGTGGCGGCCGGTCAGCGCTACATCAGTCCCGACGTCGCGCAGCTGCTGATATCCAAACTCTACGACTCCTCCAGCGATTGCCCGTTCGATGCGCTGTCCGACCGCGAAATGCAGATCGCGCTGATGATCGTTGGCTGCGAGAAGGTCCAGAGCATTTCGGACAAGCTGTGTCTGAGCCCCAAGACCGTCAACACCTACCGCTATCGCATTTTCGAGAAATTGGGCATTACCAGCGACGTAGAGCTCACCTTGCTGGCCGTGCGACACGGCATGGTTGACGCCGCACCCAATTGAGCATGAATCACAGCGTTTTCGATCCCCAGGCATTTCTCTCCACCGCAAGCAGCAAGCCCGGTGTGTATCGCATGCTCGACGAAGCGGGCGAACTGCTCTACGTCGGCAAGGCCCGCAACCTCAAGAAGCGGCTGGCCAGTTACTTCCGCAAGACCGGATTGAGCCCCAAGACCGAGGCACTGGTGTCGCGCATCCGCGCCATAGACACCACTATCACCGGCAACGAAACCGAAGCCCTGCTGCTTGAACAGAGCCTGATCAAGGCATCCCGCCCGCCGTACAACATCCTGCTGCGGGACGACAAGTCCTACCCCTACGTGTTTCTCAGCCAGGACGACTTTCCCCGTCTCGGCTTGCACCGTGGCACGAAGAAAGCCAAAGGGCGCTACTTCGGCCCCTATCCCAGCGCGGGCGCCATCCGGGAAAGCCTGAGCCTGCTGCAAAAAGCGTTCAAGGTCCGTCAGTGCGAAGACAGCTACTATCGGAACAGGACCAGACCCTGCCTCCAGTATCAGATCAAGCGCTGCAAGGGGCCCTGCGTGGGGCTGGTCGATCCGCAGGAGTACGCTGAAGATGTGCGCCACTCGGTCATGTTTCTCGAGGGCCGGAGCAACGCGCTGGCCGGCGAACTGACACGGACCATGGAAAGCGCCGCGGCGAATCTCGATTTCGAACGGGCAGCCGAAGTCCGTGACCAGATCGGCATTCTCCGTCGGGTTCAGGATCAACAGAGCATGGACACCGAACAAGGCAACGTGGATATCGTTGCCGCCGCCGTTTCGCCCGGTGGCGCTTGTGTTCATGTGGTCATGGTCAGGCAGGGGAGAGTGCTGGGGAGCAAGAACCATTTTCCGCGCATTGGCATCGAGCACACCCCGGGCGAGGTGGTCGCGGCGTTTCTTCCGCAGTATTACCTGGGCGGAGCCGAGCGCGAGCTACCAGGTGAAATCATCGTCAATGCCGTGCACGAAGATCTGGAGGTCATCGCCGAGGCGCTCGCCGTCGCCCGCGGTTTTGGCGTCACCATCAGTCACCGTGTGCGCGGAACCCGAAGCCGCTGGCAGCAGATGGCTGTCACCAACGCCGAGGCGGCGCTGACGGGACTGTTGGCCAACCGCCAGAACATGCAGACCCGGTTTGACATGCTGCAGGAGGCGCTTGGCCTGGATGAGGCGCCAACGCGGCTGGAGTGTTTCGATATCAGCCACTCGAGCGGTGAAGCCACCGTGGCTTCCTGCGTGGTCTTCGGGCCCGAGGGGCCACTGAAGAGCGACTACCGTCGCTACAACATCGAGGGCGTGACCGCAGGCGATGATTATGCGGCGATGCGTCAGGCGTTGAGTAGACGCTTCAACAAGATCAAGGAGGGCGAGGGCAAGCTGCCTGACATTCTTCTCATCGACGGTGGCAAGGGCCAGATGGGCATGGCGCTGGAAGTACTCGGCGAGCTCATGATCCATGACCTGACAGTAGTCGGGGTAGCCAAGGGCGTGACGCGCAAAGCCGGGATGGAAACCCTGTATCTGAACGAAACGAACAACGAACTGGTCCTACCGGGGCATTCGCCAGCGCTGCACCTGATCCAGCAGATTCGCGACGAAGCGCACCGCTTTGCCATCACCGGGCACCGCCAGCGCCGGGGCAAGACGCGCAATACCTCGACGCTGGAGGGCATCGAAGGCGTTGGACCCAAGCGCCGACGCGAGCTGCTCAAGCACTTCGGCGGGCTGCAGGAGCTGTGCAGAGCCAGCGTGATCGAGATCGCCAAGGTGCCGGGTGTAAGCAAAAAACTCGCCGAGCAGATTTATGCGGTACTGCATAGCGACTAGAATGGTTACAAAGCCGATAGTCGAGACTACATGAACATTCCCAATCTACTCACGCTCCTGCGGGTTGCGCTGATCCCTATCTTCATCCTGCTGTATTACCTGCCGTATGACTGGAGCTATCTGGCAGCCTCGATCGTATTCACGTTTGCCAGCATCACCGACTGGCTGGACGGCTATCTGGCACGCAAGTGGGAGCAGAGCACGCCCTTCGGCGCGTTTCTCGATCCGGTAGCCGATAAACTGATGGTCGCGGTGGCATTGGTGCTGCTGGTGCAGAGTCACGGCAATTTCTGGGTGACGGCACCGGCGGCAGTGGTGATCGGTCGCGAGATCGTCATTTCGGCGCTGCGCGAGTGGATGGCGGAGATCGGGGCGCGTGGCAAGGTGGCGGTCTCCCGGCTGGGCAAGTACAAGACTGCCGCCCAGATGGTCGCTCTGGTGGTGCTGCTGGCCAATCCGCCGATCATGACCGGCTGGGTGACCCTGGGCTATGTGCTGCTGATGATCTCGGCCGTGCTGACGCTGTGGTCGATGTACGTCTATCTACATGCTGCCTGGCCGTACATGAGCATGGAAACTGCTCAAAAAAGCGACAAATAACTTTTTCTGAATCAATGACTTGACAGAGCGCCTTGGCAGGATAGAATGGGCGCCGTTCCAAAGCGGGAATAGCTCAGTTGGTAGAGCACGACCTTGCCAAGGTCGGGGTCGCGAGTTCGAGTCTCGTTTCCCGCTCCAGTATTGTGTCAGACCGGTGTCACCGGTCTGACAGCCCCCTTAGAGGCCGGGTGGCAGAGTGGTCATGCAGCGGATTGCAAATCCGTGTACGCCGGTTCGATTCCGACCTCGGCCTCCATTATTCAGCGTTACGGTACCTGTCAGCCCGGATGGCGAAACTGGTAGACGCAAGGGACTTAAAATCCCTCGGGGGTAACCCCGTGCCGGTTCGATTCCGGCTCCGGGCACCATCCGCTGGTTTCCTCATACTCGCAGTGCCACCTCGTTGGGCTTCCCTCGTCTCTTTTTGCGGCTTCCAGTGTGCTTCGCCCGCATCCGCGGATTGGCTCCAGTTGGCCTGTAGAACCTTGATCCGCCTGTAGCACCTCTCCACGAACCAAGGAACCCTTGGGGCGTATGCCTGCCGAACATTCATGCACTGCCATTCGAGGCTTCGCCAAAACGTCCCGAGGAGGTAATCAATGAGCGGCATTTCCAGGTGGTCTCTGCCTACAGCGGTCCTCGCTGCAACGCTGGCGCTAGGCGCCCCCAGCGCATCTTTCGCACAGCAACCTGGCCAGCCCGGCGAACCCGGGCCGACCTCCATCATTGCGGGTCACACTATCGTTGATGCAGTCGATGACGTTCGAGGCGCTACGGCGGGTCTGGTCGCGTCGCTACTGGAGGGCGGTGAGCGGTTGGGGATACCGAACTGGGAGCAGCAACAGTCCAGGTTGCAAGCGATGCAGAACGCGTTGCAGGACATGGAAGATGAGCTCGACCAGAAGGCAGACGCGACTGATGCGTCATGGCTAAGCTGGTTGGAGGACGACGATTACACTGTAACCGTGACCCGGCAGATTCGAGCTCTGGGCGATCATTTGGACGAGCTGTCTTCCGTTCTCGGCGGCGGTTGGGATACCAGCAACATGCAGGTAGTTGTCGGACATGAGGTGCTGGACCAGCTCGACGAGCTACGCGAGACGACGGGCGACTTGCTTGGCGCGCTTAGCGAAGCCGGCTCCGATTATGGGTGGAGATATAACACCGCGCAGCACGACGACGCCCGCCAGGCTCTCGATCGACTCGAGCAGAACCTTAACCGCAAGCGGGAAGGGGGGGACGCGGATCTGCTCATTTTCATGCAGGAACAGCAATATCACACGCTGGCCCACGAGAACGTCCAGACGATCGCAGACATCCTCAGCAATATCCTGCATGCAGACAAGCAGAAGACCGACGGGGAATGAGCGAGGATGACGCTGACCTGTTAGAGCCGCTCCGATGAGGTTGTTCAACACTCACGGGCTTGGCTGGGCCGACCTGACCAGGCGGACATTCAAAGCGTATGCGCGTGATCGCATGCAGACGTACGCAGCTGCGCTGGCCTTTCGTACGATATTCGCCGTATTTCCGTTTTTCCTCTTTCTGATCGCGATTCTGGGCTTTCTTGGCATTCCGGAATTCTTCACCTGGCTGCGGCAGCAAGCCGAAGTCGTGCTGCCTGAGGCTATTGTCGAGCAGCTCAATCCGGTCATTGAAGAGTTGAAGACACGCCGCGGCGGCGCGCTGGTGGGGGGCGTCATCGTGTCGTTATGGACCGCTGCGCTGGCCGTGCGGGACCTGATGCTGGCGATGAACAACGCTTACGAAGTGGAAGAGAGTCGCCCGCTTTGGAAAATTGTCGGCATCACGGTTGGCACAACGCTGGCGATTACCGCCATGTTGTTGCTGACCGCCGGACTGATGCTGCTCGGTCCCGACGCGACCCAGTGGTTGTCCGATCAGCTGGACCCAGGCGAACGCATCGCCTGGGTGTGGGGATGGTTGAGATGGCCAGTCATTGTCACGATGCTCTTCTTCATCGCTGCTCTGTTGTACTACGTCACCCCGGACGTCAAGCAGCGCTTTCGCTTCGTGACACCAGGCTCACTGATTGCGGTCCCGGTGTGGATAGGGGCGTCCATTGGGTTCAGCTTCTACATGCGCAATTTTGCCGACTATGGAGCCGTCTACGGCGGGCTGGGCGCCATAATCATGCTGCTCTTGTACTTCTACGTGTCCTCGCTTGTGCTGCTACTCGGCGCGGAGGTCAACGCAGTGATCGAGCACTGTTCAAAAGGAGGAAAGCCAGATGGCGCGCGATCTGCGGGTCGATGACTCACCTTTCTCCCCCGGCGGCGTCCGCACGCAGGGGAAGCTCGTCTACAATTGCGTCCGGCGGTGCCCATGAGCCTGTTTACGGATATGACGCTCACCGTAAGTTTCCTGGTTGTCGCGGGCTGTGCCGCGGTGATTGGCCTGGCGGGGGTGAAGCTCGCCGCAGTGGTCGATGAACTGGCGGACCGCACCGGGATGGGCGAGGCGATGGCAGGCGCAGTCCTGCTGGGCATGGCGACATCACTCTCAGGCATCGTGCTGTCGGTCACTGCTGCGTATCGAGGTCAGCCGGAGCTGGCGATGAGCAACGCCGTAGGCGGTATTGCCGTTCAGACATTGTTCCTCACCGCAGCTGACATGAGTGTCAGGCGAGTGAACCTGGAGCATGCGGCGGCATCGCTGGGGAACATGCTTCAAGGCGCGCTCCTGTTGTGTCTGCTGGCGATCATCCTCGTTGGTACTTTCTCACCTGACTACACTATCTGGTCGATTCATCCGGCGACCTTCGTTCTGTTCGGCGCTTACCTCTACGGATTGCGCGTTATCCGAGCCGGCCAGGCTGACGATATGTGGCAGCCCAGGCAGACAGCTGAAACCATCGAAGACCTACCCGACGAAGAACCCAGCAAGACGTCGCTGACTGCTTTATGGATGCTTTTTCTGGTACTTGCAGGAACGCTTGGACTGTCGGGCTGGCTCCTGCATCAGGTCGCTACGGTCATCTCCGAGCAGACGGAAGTGGGCGAAGCCGCTGTTGGCATTCTGCTCACCTCTGTCGTCACTTCGCTGCCCGAACTGGTGACTACGGTGGCTGCAGCACGACGCGGTGCCTTAACGCTTGCGGTGGGAGGCATCATCGGGGGCAATGCGTTCGATACGCTGTTCGCGGCAGCGTCCGACGTAGCCTACCGAGAGGGCTCGATTTATCACGCGATCTCCGACTCGGTCCTGCTATGGGTGTCCCTCGCTGTCGCAATGACCGCCGTACTTCTCATGGGGTTGATCAGGCGGGAAAAACAGGGGCTAGGGAAGATAGGCTTCGAAAGCGTCAGCTTGATCGTCATCTACGTCGTCGGTGTGGTCATTGTCCTGGCTCGTGATCTGTCTTGAACAATCTGGAGACGAACTCTTTTGTACAAGTACCGTCACAGTTTGCAGACCATTCAATCGGGAGGGCAGCATGGGCATGTTCGATACGCGCGGGGTAGGGTTCATTGAGCTATCGAAACGGACATTCAAGGCGTTCGGTGATGATGACATGTCTACCTATGCAGCGGCGCTTGCCTACCGCGGCCTGTTCGCGCTGTTCCCCTTTCTGCTGTTCCTGATCGCCTTACTGGGCTTTCTCCACGTTCCCCAGTTCTTTGACTGGCTCCGCGAGCAGGCGGCCATGGCACTGCCAGGCGAGGCGATGGACCAGGTCAATCCGGTCATCGATCAGCTGCAATCCGATAACGGTGGGGTCATGTCCATAGGTGTCCTGATTGCGCTCTGGACTGCCTCGGTCGGGGTTCGCTCGCTGATCAACGCGATGAACAAGGCCTATGGCGTCCAGGAGGGTCGTCCGGTCTGGAAGTTGTACATCGTATCGCTTGTCTACACGCTCGGGATTGCGATCATGCTGCTCGCTGTCGCCGGGCTGATGATCCTCGGGCCGCAGGTGATGCAATGGCTCGCGGATCAGATCGGTTTCGGCAACTTGTTCGTGACTATCTGGACATGGGTGCGCTGGCCAGCGATCGTCCTGTTGCTGATGCTGATCGTCGCGGTGATCAACTATTTCATGCCCGACGTGGAGCAGGAGTTTCGTTTCATCACGCCGGGAGCGGCGGTTGCAGTGATCGTCTGGATCGCAGCATCGATCGGCTTCGGTCTGTATGTGCGCAACTTCGGGAACTACGACGCCACCTACGGCAGCATCGGTGCGATCATCATTCTGCTGTTCTATTTCTATATCTCCTCCGCTGTATTGCTGCTCGGCGTCGAGATGAATGCGGTAATCGAGCATGCCTCGGTAGAGGGCAAGAATCGTGGGCAGAAGGAGAGCACTGCCTGAGTCGTCGTCAGCGTCGCTCACCTGAAAAACGGTCGGGCAATGCGGTATGCTTGCGGCCATGGCTCAGCAGCGGAAACCGAACATGGCAGATTATGATTTCGACCTTTTTGTTATCGGCGCAGGCTCGGGCGGCGTAAGGGCGAGCCGGACCGCCGCCTCGTACGGCGCGCGCGTAGCTGTCGCGGAAGACCTCTACCTCGGGGGCACTTGTGTCAACGTCGGGTGTGTGCCGAAGAAGCTGTTCGCCTACGCCGCTCACTTCGCCGAAGACTTCGAGGATGCGCGTGGCTATGGCTGGGACCTGCCAAAGGCCGGTTTCACCTGGCAACGTCTGGTGGAGAACAAGAATGCCGAGATCACGCGGCTCAATGGTATCTACCACAACCTGCTGACCTCTGCGGGCGTTCAGGTCATCAACGGCCGGGCGCGCTTCGTCGACTCGCATACCGTGGCTGTGGGCGATCAGACCTACACTGCCGAGCGGGTCCTAATCGCGACCGGCGGCTGGCCGCACATTCCGGACTTTCCCGGCAACGAACATGTCATCAGCTCGAACGACGTGTTCTATCTCAAGCAACTCCCGAAGCGCACGCTCGTCGTCGGCGGCGGCTATATAGCCACCGAGTTCGCCAGCATCTTTCACGGCCTCGGTTGTAACGTGACTCAACTGTATCGCGGCGATTTGTTCCTGCGCGGCTTCGACCTGGGCATCCGGGAGCATGTCGCATTGACACTGCGCGCCAAGGGACTCGATCTGCGTTTCGAGACGGACGTGCAACGTATCGAGAAGCAGGCCGATGGCAGCCTGGACGTAGCCCTGAAGGGTGGTGGCTCGATCCAGGCCGACCTGGTGTTGTACGCCACCGGGCGGCGGCCCAATCTGGCGGGCCTGGGTCTGGAGAATACGGATGTGCAGCTCGATGAGAAGGGCTTTGTCAAAGTTGATGACGAGTATCAAACCAATGACGCAGCGATCTTTGCGATCGGGGACGTAACGCACACCGTGCAGCTGACCCCGGTTGCGCTGGCCGAAGGTATGGCCCTGGCGCGCCGTCTGTACAAGCCGGAGGACTATCACCCCGTGGACTACGACGGCATCGCCACGGCGGTGTTCTGCATCCCCAATATCGGCACACTGGGGATGACCGAAGAAGAGGCGCGCGCCAAGGGCCACAAGCTCAAGGTGTTCGAAAGCCGCTTCAGGCCGATGCGCAACACGCTTGCCCACAGGCCGGAGCAAAGCTTCATGAAATTGCTGGTCGACAAGGACAGCGACCGTATCCTGGGCGTGCACATGGTGGGGCCTGAAGCCGGCGAGATCATTCAGGGGCTTGCCGTTGCGGTGAAGGCCGGAGCGACCAAGTCGGTATTCGACGCGACTCTGGGAATTCATCCCACCGCAGCTGAAGAATTCGTTACCATGCGCACCCCGGCGAGGGTCGACTGAGCTTCCCGCCGGCCCTGTTTCCGGCGGAGTACACCCATGACTTGGTTCTATGCATTCGATCTGTTCGGCGTGGCGGTATTTGCCATAACCGGCGCGCTGATGGCCGGACGCAAGTCCATGGATCTGTTCGGTGTGCTGGTGATCGCACTGATTACGGCGCTTGGTGGCGGCACGCTGCGCGATGCCATTCTCGACAACCATCCGGTGAGCTGGATCCGTGACGAATGGTATATCGTCGTGGCGGTCCTGGCGGCGCTCGGTACCATCGCCTGGGTGCGACTGACTCGACCGATACCGGAGCTTGGGCTGTTGGTGGCGGATGCCTTCGGTCTCGCGGTGTTTACCGTCATCGGCACCCAGGTGGCGTTACAACAGAATGTGCCAGTCAGCGCGGCGGTTATCATGGGCGTCATGACCGGGGTGGCCGGCGGGGTCATTCGCGACATCATCTGCAACGAGATTCCGCTGATCTTTCACAAGGAAGTCTACGCCACTGCCTGCATCGCCGGTTCACTGGTATATATCGTCCTGCATTCGTTGCCCAGCCCGCCGGGGCTCGATGTCAGCGTTGCCATGCTGGCCGTACTGCTGATTCGCCTGGCTGCCATTCGCTGGCACCTGCAGCTTCCGCGCTTCCACCTGCTCGATCGCGAGCGGCACGACGACTGATCAGTGATGATGCTCGCTTGCCGAATGCTGATGATGAGGCTCCTCAGGCGCATCCGTCAGGACGTCAACCTCGACCTCCACTTCGTCGGCGTTCTCGAAACGCAGCGTGATCGGGTACTGTCGGCCGGCGACCAGTGGCTCCTTGAGTCCGAACAGCATGATGTGGTGTCCGCCGGGAGCGAAGGTGGCGCGTTGGCCTGGCTCAATGAGCACATTCTCAACCCGCTGCATGCGCATCACGCCGTCGGCGTGAACATGTTCGTGAATCTCGGCGCGTTGTGCCACGGTAGTCGACACCCCAACCAGGCGCTCGGACTCCTCGCCGCGGTTCTCGATTTTCAGGTAGATTGCGCCTGTTGGCGAAACCGGGGGCAGGGCCCGCGACCAGGCGTCGGCGACATGAACGGACCCGGTCTGGGCATCGCCCGAGAGGGAATGGGTGCTGAACAGTAACAACGAAAGGGCCAGGATCGAGCGAATCATAGGCAACTCCGGTGGATGACGGTTGCGAAAGATTACCGGCCCAGGGCGGCGGCGAACAGCAATCTTTGAACCACGTCTTGCTTTTGAAATATGCCGCTACCCGTCGCGAATCAAATGTTTTGTCATAGGTCTGTAAACACAGCCAGGCCGAAAGGCTGGCTGACTGCGGACTCGTTGCAATGAACGAAGATGTGAGGCGGTTGACTAAAAAACTGTTGAGTCATGGCTGTTCGCCAGCATGCAAATGCAGCACACTGTGCACTCGAGGGACAGCTTGGTTGTTAGGTCAGGGACGCATTCCGAGTCGACGAGTGAGACATGAACGAAAGACGAAAATTGGAGCGTCACAGCGTGAGCAGCAGCCTCGAAGTATACGATCTGGACACCGGAACTCTGCTGGGCCGGGTGGTCGACCTGCACGTTGAAGGTTTGATGTTGTTGAGCGAAAAACCCATCGAGATGTTCAAGTCCTATGCTCTGCAGATCAACCTGCCGATGACCTTGAACGGGGTGACCGAATTCTGCCTTGATGCCGAAAGTCTGTGGAATCGCGAGAGCATTGGGGGAGGGCAGTTCTGGACCGGTTTGCAGTTTACCAACGTCCCCGAGGATTCTCGCGGGTGCATCGAGCGAATGGTGGCCAGCCGCTGAATCAGCGGCTCAGCCAGGTCAGATGGTTATCCCAACGCCGATCTGAATCGTTCAGCAACGTCGCCTTGTCGTGACTCGCATCGACCCGATACAGACCACCCCGCCCGGACGACACGATGAAGCCAGTGCCCTCGCTCACGACACCTGCTACATCCTGCACCTCCACCAGGCGTTTCAGCTCTCCCGTCCGATAATCGAAGAGGGCCACGACATTGCCGCGGGGCGCGGTGACCGCTGCAATGCCTGAGGCAGGATCAACGGCCACACTGGCGATGTAATTGCGTAGCCGCAGCTGTTCGTCCGCGTTGAAAGCGATCTCTCGATAGGTGCCGTCCCGACTGTCGAGCACACCGATCAGAGGGGGCGCCTCCCATTCCGGGCCTTCGTACTGGTATCCCACGACCACCATTCCATGGCGATCGACGTCCAGATGATGCGCGCTGAGTTGGTGGTGTGACGGGCTGTGACGTTGCAGAATGCGTCCCTCGTGCCGGTCCATGACAATCACCGCCGGCTGCATGGTGTCGAGGTTCAGCTTGATGCGGTCATAGTCCGGATGCGTGAGAATGCCCCCCATGGCGATCACCAGTCTGGATCCATCCGGGAGCAAGCGAATTTCGTGCGGGTCGATCCCTCCGACGGGAAATATAGCGGCCAGCGTGTACCCCGCAGTCGCGTCGTAGACGTGCAACTGACCTTCACCGCTCGGCACATGATTGGCGGTAACGTAGAGCCGCCTTCCATCATGGCTGAACACCGCATGTCCAAAAAAATGATGTTCTTCGCCGGCGTGTACGGCGCGAATGATACGCCCCGCGCAGGTCTGAATAACGTGGAAGGATCGACCCGGCCTGCGTTCGACAACGACGGCCTCATCCGATCCTGGTCGTTGGCAGCCACCGTGGCAGCGGTTCGATACCGCTAGCGTGTCACCTGCAGAGTCACCGACCGGTTCAAGGCAGATGAAATGATCTCCCGCCAGGTTGGTCATGGCACTCAGCAAGGTCGAAGACGACGTGGAAGCGCTGGCCCAACGCGCCGTCCACGGCAGGTTGCTCAGCGCCAAGCTCGCCAATAATCCCTGCAGCACGGCACGGCGTGTCGCCATCTCAATCTCCGTCGCTGGAGTTGAAGCCTTTCACCACACCGAGTTCGGGCGCGATGGAGCCGGAGAGCTGCGTATTCAGGCGCTCGATATCCAGCAGCAGGAGCTGTAGTTGTCGATAGCCTGCGGTGTCATCAAGCAGTGGTGAGATGTCATGCGAAAGGGAGTCCAGCCGCTCGATCGCGGCAGCCAGCTGTCTGCTGAAGCGCTGGTACAGGGTCTGTCCCTGCTCGCTATCGAGGCGCAAGGCCAGTCCGGGCAGAAACATGTCGCGTATTCCTTCCAGGGAAGCCTTCAACGACGTCATCGACTGCCCGCTGCGCCAGGCATCGCTCAGATACGGGTTGCGTCGGCCTTTGCCCGCCGCGCCCATCGGCGCGCCCAGGCGCCGATCCTTCATCAATTCCAGGGCATGCATGGCCGCCAGAACAGTATCGTCAGCGTAACGGTCCTGTTCGACAAAGTGCGGACGGAATCTGGCCCAGTCGGCCACCAGACGGCCCGAATTGGCGCGAATATGGGCGGTTATAGCAGTAAGGAGGGCGCAGGAGCGACTGGCGGGCAACGCGTTCGGGCTTTGCTCGAATTGCTCGTCGAACAGCAGGTATTCCACTGCCGGGAAACCTTTGATCGCGACACTGTCGCCAGCGATCGATTCGGCACTGATCGGCTGATCACCGTCAAATCGGGCCCGCACTTTCTTGCCCACCAGATTCTTGGGGTCTGGCCAGAACTGCAACTGCCAGGACAGGCTGTCCTGCTTGACGGGACCGAAATCGACGAAGCGGACGCGTTGCCAGTCGAAGAACGCATCCGCCCAGGCCGACTCCAGGCGTGCCCGCTCATGCGGGTTTGCTGATGGCGCGGCGCAAAAGCGATCGGCAGCCTGCTCCAGATTCCGCGAAGAGTCTGCCAGCGCCTCGTAACCGCCGGCAATGCCGGCGTACCATCGTGCGGACGCTGTGTCGGCCAGGGCGAACGGACTCAGGAGGCAGGTCGTGACACCGATCAGCAGCGAGCTGAGTCGTGGACGATCAAATAAGGCGTACACGCGATGGTTCCTCACAGCGATTCAAGAAAGCGCAACAGGGCATTGCGCTGCGATGCTTCCAGGTGACGGTAGGCATCCTTCGCTGCCAATGCCTCGCCGTCATGCCAGAGAATCGCCTGCTCAAGCGTCTCCGCGCGACCGTCGTGCAGGTAGCCTGCCAACGGATTGATGGTGTGGGTCAGACCCAGCCCCCACAGGGGCGGGGTTCGCCATTCGTTGCCATCGGCCAGAAACTCCCCGCGACCATCGGCCAGGCCAGCGCCCATATCGTGCAGCAGCAGATCGGAGTACGGCCAGATTTCCTGGGCCGACAGGTCCGGGCGCCCCTCAATGACCCCGGTGACATGCCGGGGTGTATGGCAGGCCGCACAGCCCGAATCATTGAACAGCTCCGCCCCTTGCCTGACCTCCTGCTTGTCCATGTCCCGGCGCATGGGCACAGCCAGACTACTGGCATAGAAGGCAACGAAACTGGCGACTTCGTCGCTTACTTCGAACTCACCCCCGTGCGCAAAGCTGTCACAACCCTGTTGTGGCGTGCAGTCGGTAGCCGGCACCAGCGAAGAGGTGATGCCCATGTCGCCGGCGAAGGCGCCCATGCTTTGCTGCAGCACGTTGGGCTCACCGGCCTTCCAACCGAAACGGCCGACTACGGTCTGCTCGACGGCGCGATCCCAGACGCGATTCACTCTGCCGGAGACACCATTGCCGTCGGCGTCATCAGCATCGGAGGCAGCAAGCAGGTCCTGTTCGGGAATCGCGGCGAGCAGGCCCAACCCGATCATCGGTGGCGCTACGCGCGGCGAGATCTGGACGTTCTCGGCCAGTGGCCCGTAATTGGGATTGGCGATGGTGTAGAGCGGGCGACGCATCGGCACGCGTGTACCATCCGCCAGCTCTTCCTGGAATCGTTCCCATTCGACAACCAGATCGGCTTCCGGCCGGGAGCCGGGTATCGCGGCGGTCTGCAGTTGGCTGCCATAAACCGGCTCTGGTACAAAGCCGTGCCGTTTCAGCAACGCGCTGTCCGCATCGCTCTGCGGCGGCACTGCGAGGCGCAGGAAAAGCGATACGGACGGTGCACCGTCGCCGGGCGGATTTCCACGCCCGTCCTTTACATGACAGCCCTGGCACGAATTGGTGTTGAACAGGGGGCCCAGACCATCCCGCGCATCGGTGCTGGCAGGAGCAACGACCCAGGGATTGCGAAAAAAACTGTTGCCGACGCTGAAATCCAGCCGTTTGGTCATCGGCAGGTTAGCCTGCGGAAGGGAAAAGGCATTTTGGTTCGACAGGCCGATACTCCCGTCGCCACCGGAGCGTGGGTTCTGTTGAATCGGAGGATTGGCCATCGTAGGGCTTACCACAGCCAGCACGAGCAGACCGGTCAGCCATTGCAACGTATTCATTGGAGTATCGACCCGCTGATTCGAATGCTGATGGTAACCGTTCCGCTGGCTAAAACCATGAGCTGCGGCAAACTGAAGCAACTGCGTGTGACGACCCGCGGCAGGTCGTCACACCTCGGGCGTCCGGCGGCCTACTGGAATGAATGCCCTGCATCATCCGGTTCGAGCGAATCCACGCCGACCTTTGCTGCCACGGTTTCGATCGAACCGGTCTGGGCAACCAGCGCATCGATCGCCGCGTTGATCAACGCGTGTCCTTGCTCATTGTCTGGAGCGATCATCATGTCGAATGGCATCGGCTCGCTTTCGGCCTCCGCCGTCTGCTTTATGTCCGCCAGTGCCTTCATTGAACTTTCCAGCTCGGCACGAAGGCTCTTGTCCAGGTCCGGGTCCGACTCGGCAACCAGATCTGCCAGTGAGGCACCCTCGACCACATCGCCGTCGACACGCTTGTACCGGCCAAGGTAGACGTTCTGAATGCCGAGCCCGTTGTAGTAGTGGGAATTGTGCGTGTTGTCGCTGAAGCAGTCATGCTCGTCCTCGTACGAGTTGGCCTCCAGCGCCACCTTCATGCGCTCGCCGGCCAATTCCCCGAGTGACAGCGACCCCATACCGAACAGCATGCGCTGATAGGCTTCCTCCGGCTGCAGGCCAACCAGCTCCGCCCGGTAGTTGCCCGGCTGATCCGGAGCCCATTGCTGCACCATCCACTCGAGGTCGTTGACCAGAAGGTCGGTCGCTGCATCGATATAGGCGCCGCGGCGGTCACAGTTGCCGTTGGTGCAGTCGTCGCCCTTCGCATAGTCGGTATACGACCGATCGCCGTTGCCACGTTGGAAGCCGTTACGATCCTGCCCCCACAAGAGAAATTCGATAGCGTGGTAACCGGTGGCGACGTTGGCTTCTGATCCGCCAACTTCGTTGAGCTCTGCCAGAAGCTCCGGGGTGAGTGTGCTGACATCGTGGGTAGTCCCGCCGATGTTGATTTCCCTGCTCGCGATGATGTTCGCATTCGCCCCTTCGTTGCCCATCTCGTGTTCGTAGTCACTTTCGGCGACGTAGTCGATCAGACCTTCATCCAGCGGCCACGCGTTCAACTGACCTTCCCATTCGTCCACGACCGGGTTACCGAAGCGGAATACTTCCGATTGCTGGTAGGGGACGCGTGCCGCAATCCATGCCTGGCGGGCCTCCTCGAGGGTTTCCTCGCCGGGCTCGGCAATCAGCTTGTCGACCGCCTCGTCGAGCTTCCGGGCAGACTGCAATGCATCCTGGAAGGTAGCGTGTGCGATGTCGGCATACGTTTTGACCACGTCTTCGCGGCTGGAGTCGGACTCCGATGCAGGGGAGGGCGCTGCGCCCGGGGCGACGGTCGCGTCAGGTTCAGCCTGACTGACCTGTGGCTCTGGCGGCGCCTGCTCCTTCTGATCGCAGGCAATCAGCAACATGCTGGCAGAAACGACGAGAGCGAGCGATTCCAGCGGAAAACGAGCATTCATCTGAGGCGTCCTTTGCAGTAAATGATATTTATTCTCGCTGGATTATAGGCACCGGCTTACGTTTTGCAATACAACTGCACATAACGATGTAATGCGATGCATTCTCATTTACAAACCGGTTGACCTGATCAATACTCGGGGAAACATCATTCAGAGCGGGAGAAGAGAGCGATGAGTCAAGCGGCAACCCAGATGGCAGGCTCCAGCGAGGCAATCTGCATGACATGGCGCATGTTGCGCAGGCCGAGCTCACTTCATCCCATGCACGATGAACGTCGAGGTTCGATAAAACGACGCGAAACAGGAGGCCCCATGGAAGGCGGGAGGGGCGGCGAGGGCTGAACTATCTCCGCTGGTGCCTGCCTTAGTGTCAGGCAAACCAGAGAAATGGAGAGAGACATGTCAGATCACGTGTACAAGAAGATAGAGATCGTAGGTTCCTCGACGACCAGCATTGATGATGCGATCCGTACTGCGATTACCAAATGCAGTCAGACGGTGAACAACGTCGAATGGTTTGAAGTCGTGGAAACCCGCGGTCATGTCACAGACGGCCAGGTCGCGCATTTCCAAGTGGTATTGAAAGTCGGCTTCCGCATCGGCTCCGGCGACTGATGGTTCGAACGGGGAGCCCTCGGCTTCCCGTCATTCGCTACACGGACCAGCCGCCCGGCGCACCTTCCTCAACGTGACCCATCCATATACCCTCAGCTCCCCCTCGACCTGCTTGGCACTTCGCTTGGTACAGTCTGTCGTATTGCTTATCAAAAACCATCTGATCGGGGTCCCATCATGGATGACGCAACGTCGCTTCCAGATACTGTAAAGCGCCTGCTAACGGCGAATGGGCGCGAATTCCTGGAGGTGCTTCATCCCTGTGTGCAAGCGCGTATCGCGCTGGAGGGTGCGCACATCATTTCCTGCGTACCCGCGGGGCAGGGCGATCTGTTATGGATGAGCCCCGTTGACGAGCAGAAGCCCGGCACGCCGTTACGGGGCGGCATCCCCATTTGCTGGCCGTGGTTTGGCAACGAGCGGCCCGGGCCCAGTCACGGCATTGCACGAACCAGCAGATGGAACGTCGCGAAGGTGCTGGATACCGGCAGTGACGTTGTTCTGACGCTGGAACTGCCTCGCTCGGATATCAAAGCACAATTGCCGGATGAAGACTGGAGTCTCCAGGTCGAATTTGTCCTCGGCAAGAGCCTGCGCATGTCCCTGACGACGGTCAATACAGGTTCGAAGCCACAGCGGCTCAGCCAGGCCCTGCACAGCTACCTGCCAGTGCGCGACATCCGGGAAGCTCGAATCTGGGGGCTCGAAGGCGCTGAATTTCTCGACCAGTTAACGGGAGTCGATCGAGTCCGTCAGCAGGGCGCAGTCACGTTTTCCGGAGAGGTCGACCGGATTTATCAGGGCCATTCAGCAACGATCCAACTCGAGGGCGGCAGTGAGCATTACCTCATCGTGCAGCGCCAGGGCAGCCAATCGGTAGTGGTGTGGAACCCCTGGGTAGATAAAAGTGCTCGGCTTGGGCACTTTCCGCCGGACGGCTACAAGACCATGGTGTGCATCGAGGCGGCCAATGCCGGCAGCGACGGACGTGTCCTGGCACCAGGCCAAAGCCATAGACTGCAGACGGAAATCGTTCGCGTGTAACGTCGTGGAGCGGCAGCCGTTCCGGCTGAAAGAAGCGGAAATCTGTCGACCTGATTGCAGAAGCCGCAAGATAGAGGCTCGCAAAGGTTGAAACCAACTTCAGAGCTTGGTTAACTCGGGTGACAACAACAAGGGAAACCCGACCATGCCAGTCGAACTGAAAGTGGAGCTCAACGGCACCGGCCGTCGTACATTGCTGCATCGTCACACCGGCGAACGCGACTGGAGCGAGATCGCCGAGGCAGGCCTCATGGCCAACCCTGACCCGAGCGATTTCTATCGTCGCACCGCTGGTTATATCGCCGACATCGCGGCCAAGGGTGTCAAAATCTTTTATACCGATGTCATCAGGTGACCGTTGGATCCATACCGTGGGTGCCGCGCCTGCATCGTTAACATCAACTGAACGGGGGTAGCGGGGAGCCAGCTTGTCAGCAAAGGCTGGATCAATGGCTCTTCAAAGCGCCTGACCATAATAGTCTATTTAACATAATATAGATTATACGAACTCATGGATGGCGAGGTTGGCGCGCTCCTCACGCTATTTGGATGCCCAAAAGCAAACACTGATGTCCTCCACAGCGGTGGCAAGACTCCCAGGGCTCGAGCATAGACAGCTCGCGGACGCATTTGCCGATCCGTGCAAGGTCATCCTCAAGGTGGCCATGGCTTTTCTCGTCTGGTGCTCGTAGCGTTGCAGCCGAAGTGGAAAGGTTCATAGGACCGAGCACCCGCAGTACATCAAAATGACCGGACCGGCAGTACCTTCAAAACGTTCATCGGCGACCGCCAAAGGCCGTTGTGACAAAGGCTGCAGCGAGGTACTGTATACCCATACAGTACGAGCAAAGGCATGCGTCATGAGCACTGCAGATATTCTTGCGTCCCTTGGTAGCTCCACCATCGAGCTTCCCTTCTTTTCAGCCCGGGTTCCCGCCGGGTTTCCGAGCCCTGCCCAGGATCATATGGAGCAGACGATTTCATTGGATGCGTTGCTGGATATCGATGCCCCGCATACCTATCTGGTACGGGCCCATGGTGACAGCATGGTGGGCGCGGGCATTTTCGACGAGGACGTGCTGATCGTCAGTCGCGCCGCCACTCCGAAGCACGGCGATATCATCATCGCAGCCATTAACGGCGATACCTTTGTAAAGCGCCTGACGTTTCAATCTGGCCAGGTCGTACTCTGTTCAGAAAATCCCAGGTACCCACCCCGCTTTATTCTGGAAGGCGATGAGCTGCTGGTATGGGGTGTAGTGACCGACAGCATCCGCCGGCACGGTAACCATGCCTGACCGCGCCATAGCTCTGATTGACTGCAACGCGTTCTACGCTTCGTGCGAACGCGTTTTTCGGCCCGATCTGCTTCGGATTCCTATCGTGGTGCTGAGCAACAACGATGGCTGCGTCATTGCCCGTTCAGCCGATGCCAAGCCGTTCGTGAAGATGGGTGCTCCGTATTTCCAGATCAAGGATGTCCTGCGACAGCACGGCATCCTGGCCTTCTCAAGCAATTACGAGTTGTACGGCGACATGAGTGAACGGGTGATGTCCGTCATCGAAAGCATGGTCCCGGCGCTTGAGGTGTATAGCATCGACGAAGCGTTCGCCGACCTGAGCGGTCTGCAGAATCGGCTTCAGACTGGCCGTGAAATTCGAGCACGCGTGCTCAAGCTGACCGGGATCCCCACCGGGGTGGGCATCGCTCCTACCAAAACCCTGGCCAAGCTGGCCAATGCTGCAGCGAAGAAATGGCAGCGACAAACTGGCGGCGTCGTCGATATTTGCGACCCGGAACGACGCGACAAGCTTCTTAAAGTGATGCCGGTCGATGAAGTGTGGGGCATCGGGCGAAAGATGACTGCACACCTGACTGCAATGAACATCAAGACCGCCTGGGACCTTGCGCAAGCCGACGCCTGGACGCTGCGCGAGCAGTACAGCGTCGTTATCGAAAAGACCGCGCGCGAGCTGCGTGGTACGCCCTGTCTGGACCTGGAAGAAGCCACGCCGCCACGCCAGGAAATTTGCTGCAGTCGAATGTTCGGAACACGCCTCAAAACGATCGAGCCGATCCGGGAAGCCGTCGCCACGTACGTAGCACGCGCCTGTGAGAAGCTCCGAGCACAGGGCTCCCTATGCAAACGGATACGGGTCAGCATTCGCACCGGCATGTTCAATCCGGACGAAGCGAAGTACGCCAAAGGCATCCTGTGCGAACTGCCCTACCCTACGGACGATACCCGTTTGATCACCCGCTATGCCGTAGCCGGGCTGGAGCACGTGTTTCGCGACGGCTATTCATACAGCAAAGCGGAGATACTCTTGCTGGATTTGCGACAACGCGGCGAATATACGGACGACCTCTTTGCCGAGGTTCAGCCGGAAGCGGCCGAGCGGGTAATGAGTGTGCTCGACCAGATCAACCACCGCTGGGGTCGCGGAACACTGCGGCCCGCAAGCGTCCCGCCCTCCCCTGGTTGGGGAATGCGCCGCGATATGAAGAGCCCGAGTTTCACGACGCGCTGGGGGGAGCTGTGGCGGGTACGCTGCTGTTAGAGGCGTGGCGCCGAGGCCACCGGACAAGTGCCCTCTTCCGAGAGGCTCGCTGTCCTGGATACGAACACCCGACGATCCGCAGGATGCTCGATCAGTCTGGCAGAGCGTTAATGCTGCTCTGGCTCGTCGCGCATTCTTGCTGGCTCAGGGGATGATCTTCTCAGCTCGCAGGCGATCGAACAGGTCGAAGAACGCACTGCGGGTCTCGCGGAAATAGTCGAAGCCGAAATCACGAGACTTGGTGGTGTCGTTCACACATTCCTGCTCACGACCCAGGTCGGCGTCGGTATGCCACCAGGAAGCCAATCGTTCGACGTCCGCCTCCACCAAACTGTGCGTTTGCGCTATCTCACGCCACACCGGCCCTGCGTCCGCCATACGCTGCTCAAGCGGCTGCGGCGTCTCGGGGCAGTCTGCCACCTCAAGGTCGAAATACTCGCCGATCTCGCGCCACATGCGACGCCAGCGGAAAACGTCTCCATTCACTGTATTGAAAGCCTGATTCGCTGCGCCCGGGGCAGTTGCCGCCCACTCCATCTGACGCGCAAGTACCAGTGCATCGGTCATATCGGTGAGCGCATTCCACTGCGTCTGCGAGCCAGGGAACACGAACGGCTGGCCATTCGCTTTGCAGATCGATGCATAAACCGCCAGTGTCGTGCCCATGTTCATGACATTGCCACGGGCGTATCCGATCACCGTATGCGGGCGGTGCACGTTCCAGGCAAAGTTGTAGCGCTTGGCGGCCTCGAACAGCACGTCTTCCTGCGCGTAGTAGAAGTTATCACCGGGTACCCGTGGCTCAGACTCCCTGAACGGGGTCTCGATACGTCCGCTACCGTAGGCCTCAAACGAACCGAGATATTGTTTAGTACCGGTCACCAGCGAGGCATGCTGCACAGTGGCGCTATCCATCGCCTCGAACAGGTTGTTCATCATTTCCCTGTTCGCCGCGACGTTGGCTTTCTCGTTCTCGCGTCGAACCCAGGTGCAATAGAACACGTGGGTTATCGGCAAACCCGTTAGCGCCTGCTTGGCGGCCTGCTTGTCCAGCAGGTCGACTGTCACGGGGATAACCCCGCTCTGATCCGCGGCCCGGCGTGACAGACCATAGACGGTCCACCCGCTGGCAACCAGAAAAGCAGCCAGATTCCCACCCGTGATTCCGGTGGCGCCCACGACAAGCGCTGTACCTTTACGCATGATCGAGCCCTTTCTTGAAGTGTACGAAAACCCGGCTTCACGCCAGATCGATGAATGCAGTCTGGTTGAGAGAACCTGTTGCTACAATCGAAAGCTTCGCAAATCTTTATTGCGCCAAACGCAATCATAAGGAGACCTGATCTGATGGACCTTAATGCCTTGGCTGTATTCGAGCGTGTCGCTGCTACCGGAAGCTTTACAGCTGCCGCGCACCACTTCCATCGTGCGGTGTCGTCAATCTCGCGTCAGATTCGCGCACTGGAGGAATCGGTCGGCCAGCCGCTCCTCTACAGACACACGCGCGCAGTTACCTTGACGGAGGCAGGCAGGCGGTATTACGAAGAAGTGCGGGACATTCTGGAACGTCTCGATATGGCGACCGAAGCGCTAGATCAACCACAGGCCGAGCCCAGCGGTGTATTGCGCATCAACGCTCCGGCCGCGTTCGGTCAGCACCAGATCGTGCCTTTGCTTTGTGACTTTCAGCTGCGTTATCCCGGCATCAAGGCCGAACTGTTTTTGAACGACCGTGTTGTCGATCCGGTGCGCGAAGGTCATGACGTTACCTTCCGGGTGGGTAATTTATCCGACTCGTCGCTGGTGGCACGACGGCTCGCGCCGATGAATTATGTTGTGGCTGCGTCACCCGGCTATCTGGCAACACGAGGAAGACCCGAGACACCGGAGGCGCTCCTGGAGCACGATTGTCTGATCTATGAGGGAGAATTTGGCCGCCAGCGCTGGTATTTCCAGCAGGGTGGTGCGGCGGAGGTCGCTTTTGAGGTGAACGGCCGTCTCGCCAGCAACGACGCGGACAGTTTGTTGAGAGCGGCGGTACTCGGCCAGGGGCTGATCCTGTTTCCGACATGGCTGGTCGCCGGGGAACTGGCAAGGGGCACTCTGCTGGAAGTGCTCCAGCCATGGCGATGCGAAGTCATGCCCGGCCGCCGCGAGCTGTATGTGATGACGCGGGAACGTCGGCTCAGCACCCGCAAGGTTCAGGCGTTTATGGAATACCTGTTCGAGACGGTGTCGCCTATTCCTCCCTGGGATCGCTGGCAGGATAGTTTGTAGTTAAAGGCTAGCGCAGCACATATAGATTGGCGCCCACTGTGGCGACCGAGACGAGCCTGTCCCTATGGGGTCATGCTCAGAAACGAGACGCCCGGTATCTCGATATCAGGGACATTGTCCTTCAGGAAACGCCCCAACCGATTGATATACGCTTCCTTGGGACTTCCCTTGGGCCATATCAGGTAGTAACCGTCGCCGGTACTGACTGCTTTCTTGCAGGGCAACTCCAGAACGCCGCTCTGCACCTCGGCCGCGACCATACTCAGATCTCCGATCGACACCCCATGCCCCTGGATAGCGGCCAGTACACCTTGATCAAGAGTATCGAACACCAGGCCACCGCGTGAATTGAAGGCCCCGTTCACGTTGAGTCTGGCCGACCATCGCTTCCAATCGCGTCTGTCCGGAGATGGATGAATTATCGTCGCATTGATCAAGTCCTGTTCCGAATCGATGTTCCTGCTCAGCCCGGGCGAACATATGGGGATCAGCCATTCGTCGAGCAGCTTGATCATTCCAAGATTCTTCCCGAAATGCCCATTTCCCAACAGGATCGCGCAGTCGTATGGCTCAGCGTAAAAGTCGACGGTATCGACATCCATCCAGACGCTGTTCATGTGCACATCTTCAGATGGATTGTCCTTCTTGTAGTCTCTGAGGCAGTTCAGAAGCCACCGTACGGTAAGAGATGTGGGCGCCTTGAGGCGGACGCGTGTGCGGATGTCCTTGAACAGATAGCAGGCGTTTTCGATCGTCCTGAATCCCTCGCTCAACTCCTGCGATAGAAGCCTGCCCTGCTCTGTCAGTTGCACCTTGGGCCCTTTTCGTTCGAACAGCTTGCACCCCAGCACTGACTCAAGATTCTTGATGTGCCGACTCACAGCTCCCTGTGTCAAGGACAGATCCTCACCCGCCCGCGTAAACGAGCCGGTGCGGGCCGCAACTTCAAACGCTCTCAAGGCGTACAGCGGCGGTAGGCTTGCGGACATCTAGAGCCCCTCATGATGACTTAGACTCATAGTATCCCTTCGCTTTATACGTTTTTCAATCCTGCTCCCTGGGCTGAATATGGCGTCGCAGGCAAAAAGCTATCAACACCACGGAAGAAAGTCATGCTCATTGATGCTGGACAGGTGGGTCTGTATCGAAACAATCAATGCCCGATGAAAGCGAGAAACAAGCGCGGAAACTGGATGCTGGAGGCTATGGAAGCATTCAAGTCCATTCTGGATGAAGCGGAGTTTCCCTGCTTGTTTGCAAAAAAGGCGCTCAAACAAAACTCGATCAAATACCTCTTTGTCAGGGAAGCCTGCCTTGAAGAGGATCTGATCGAAGGCGCGACGCAGTACCTAAGTTTTGTAAAAAATACCGAACTAAAGAACAGGTTGTACTCGCCCCTGGTTATTTTCTTTGAGAACAGTTCCAAGGATGACCTCAAGGCCGAGCATGACTTCTCCTGGCGCGCCATTCAGAAACTGCACGACCACGATGCCTTCACATGGCCGAGCGGCGTCGCAGTATCGCCCGACTCTCCACAGTTCACCTTCTGCTTTCAGGGCGTTCAGCTGTTTATAAACATAAGTTGTCCCAGCCACTCTCAAATGCGCAGTCGAAATCTGGGCAATCTGGTGACCTTCGTTGTGAACCCCAGAGAAAATTTCGATCATGTTGCCGGGGCGGACACCGTTAGCGGCTTGAAGATACGGGACAAGATTAGAAGCCGAGTCAGGCAGTTCAACAAGGGATTTTTCCCGCACTCGCTGGGCTTCTATGGCGACGCCGAAAGCCTGGAATGGCGACAGTACCAGCTGGAAGAACCCGGCGGTCTGTACGCATCAGCGTGCCCTCTCAAGATTCGATCCAATTAAAACAAGGACCTGTAAATGGAAACTTCTATTTTGGCGGCTTATGTCGTGTCAGTCATGCTGCTGGTTGCGACACCGGGGCCCGTCGTAGCACTGGTCATCAATACCAGCGTCAGGCAGGGTGCAAAGCAAGCAGTATTCACGGCGCTTGGCACCAACTGGGCTTCTCTCGTACTGATAGCCGCAGCGGTATTGATACTTAGCGGTGCGATGTCAATAAGCAGAGAATTGATATCGTTGCTGAGCGTTCTGGGATGTCTATTTATAGCCTATGTGGCGATAGACTCGTTGAGATCGCTCAGTCTGACGGGCGAAGCCGACACCAAAGCCGATACCGACCTCCTATCCGATAGAAAAAAGAACGGCGCATCGTTCAGTTGCCTGGCAAAAGGCTTCGCAGTAGCGATTTCAAATCCCAAGGACATCATATTTTTTGTCGCCTTCTTCCCCCAGTTCATATCGATAACCGGCACCTTCAGCGGAAGCGTTACGCTCCTGACCGTTCTATGGATATTGATTGATCTGGCAATCCTCACTACGTACATATTCTTCATGCAGCACCGCATCGCCAGACGGTATCAGAGGTCGATCTCCATCATGTCCAGCATCGCACTGCTCGTCATTTCAATTCTGGGTCTTCTGTATGCCATATCGAACTGGTAACGAAGATACCCGCAGGCATCGCGCGACGTATTTTGAAGAACCTGCGATGACCACGGTTGGAGTAAGCCACCCCCCTACTCCGCGACCACTGATACAGAGTGAGGCAAGGTGCATGGAACTGAAGGTGGAACGGGATGAGCAAAGTAGCTGGACCTTGTTTCAGCGCCGCCCGGGGGAATGGCACTGGTCGACAGTCAAAGGCGCTGGCTTGAGCGCCAATCCCGATCCAGGCGACTTTTACCGGCGCACGGCTGCATACATGGGCGAGCTTGCGGCTCACGGAATCAAGGTTCATTACCGGGACACCGGTTACGGCTAGAGCCGTAGCCCCCCGCCAGCGGACTATTGCGGGGCGAGACAGGTCATTAGCGTCTTGCCTGTGCCTACCCCCTAGGTGCATCAACCCGAGGGTCGCACGCCTCGACAAGCGGGGTTGGCCCTTTACGCCGATGAGCTGTCACCGCTGGACTGCCAAGCGGCATCCCCCCGGCTCCGGCACCCAGTTCGGCGTGAATATCCAGCAAAGGTTCTGGTTTCGCCGCCCAAGCATCTACACTATGCGCAATGGGACCTGCATACAGCATCGTCCCATTCTGCCCAAGGAGCCTCCGGGTTTGCGCGTTCCATCGAAAATTGGCCTGCATCTCATCGCGTTTTTCCTCGCGTTCATAGTTCTCGTCCTGCTCGCCTGGCAGGGCACCCGGACCCAGCGTTCGCTGCTGGATGCCAACGAGGCCGTGCAGCACAGTCTCGAGCTGATCACCGCAACCCAGCGCATGTTCTCTCTGCTGCAGGACATCGAGACCGGCGAGCGTGGGTATGTCCTCACCGGCGTTGAAAGTTATCTCGAACCTCATCTTGCGGCTCAGGCGCAGCTTGCAGAACAGAGAGCCCAACTCGGCGAGTTGCTCAGTGCGTCCGGCACACCTCGACCGGGCTGGCTGAACGATCTCGACCGACTCATCGCCCGTCGGCTGGCCATTTCCGATGCCAACATCGAAGCGCGTCTGGAGACCGGTCTGGTGAGTGCAGCCGACCGGCTGCTCAATGCCGGGGGACGGCAGACGATGATCGAACTGCGCACCCTGTTCAACGAACTCGAAGAGGCCGAGCGGGCCATGCTTGCGGCGCAGAACACGGCGGTCGACAACCGTCTGCGGCATGCACGGTGGATAGCCTGGATCGGCGGTCTCTTCGCAGCCGCCCTGTTCTGCTGGGCCATCTGGTTGGTCACCCTCAGCCAGAGGCGTGTTGCCGATCAGCGCGCGTTTCTGCGCAGCGTAATAGACGCGGACGACAACTACATCTTCGTGGCTGACACCAGACGACGCCTGCTTTTATGCAATGAGGCCTTTGCCGGGCTGTGCCGCAGCCGGGCTGTCGATCTTCAGGGCCGACCACTGGCAGAGCTGCCGAACGCCCAGGCGATGTCGCGCTTGTTTGACGACGATGCGATAGTGCTCGATGGCGAACATGACATGCGCATCGGCGAACTGGACATTGCTGTCAACGGCCGGCACATCTGCTTGCAGATATACAAGCGCGTTCTGGAGCAGACCGCGGGACAGCGGCTGGTTCTGACGGTGGCCGTCGACATCTCGGTACGACGGGAAATGGAGAAGATGAAGAATGAGTTCATCTCTACGGTCAGCCATGAGCTGAGAACGCCGCTTACCGCGATCCGTGGTGCGCTCGGCATGCTTGTCGGGGGCATGCTCGGTCCGGTCGATACGCAGCAGAAGCCGCTTCTCGACATCGCCTACAAGAACAGCGAGCGGCTCGTGCGGTTGATCAACGATATCCTGGATATCGAAAAACTCGCCTCGGGTCGGGTGGTTTTCAATATCGTATCGCAGCCGCTGTTACCACTGGTGGAACAATCGCTTGCGACCAACCTTCCCTACGCACGCGAATTCGATGTCACCCTGCAGCTGAATGCACCCCGCACCGATCCTGGCCATGTGTTGCTGGACGCTGACCGGTTCGCCCAGATCATGGCGAACCTCTTGTCCAACGCTATCAAGCATTCGCCCCGGGGCGGTCTGGTGACCATCGATGTGGACGTTTCCGGTTCGACCATCGAAGTCAGTGTCATCGATCGCGGCGCCGGAGTGCCCGACGATTTCCGCGACCGCATCTTCGAGCGTTTTGCTCAGGCAGACTCATCAAGCGTTCGCCAGCTGGGCGGTACCGGTCTGGGTCTGGCAATCACGCGTTCATTGGTAGAACAGATGCATGGCCAGGTAGGGTTCGAATCGGAGAAGGGCCAGGGCTCGCGCTTCTACGTACGCCTCCCCTGCGCCCCTCCTGAACACCCGGTCTCCGCGGCCGTTCCCCCGGAAACGTCTTCAGCCCCGGCAAGGCTGGTGCTGATGCTGGAACCCGACGACCGATCGGCCGCATTTCTCGCTCTGACGCTTGAGCGGCAGGGCTATAGCGTGCAGCGGGCGCAATCTGCTGACGAAGCCCGCCAGATGCTCGCCCACATGCCGGTGCATGCCTTGACACTGAGTCCTACGCTGCGTGATGAAGACTGCATAGCGTTCCTGCAGACACTTCGCGAGCAGCGCGCATTCCGCCACCTGCCGATTCTGGTCGTCAGTCTCGAGCCTCTTGATGGCACCAACGAGCGCAATGAGCTGATGCGTGGCAGTGCAGTGGGCGTCATGGACTGGCTGAACAAGCCCATTGACCCGATGCGTGTGCTGGATGTGGTAAAGGCCATCCTTCGCCCTGCCGGGGAGCGCCCAGCCGTGCTGCATGTGGAAGACGATGCCGACCTGCGCACCCTTCTCGCCAATCTTCTGGCTCCGCTGGACGTCAACGTAGTCGGTGTGGGCAGCCTGGCCGAAGCGCGCGTGGCGCTGGGGCGCAGGCATCACGACCTGGCCATTCTTGACCTGATGCTGCCCGACGGCGATGGCTCGGAGTTGATAGGCGAGTTGGCCATGGCCAGCCCCCCTACTCCGGTCATCATCTTCTCGGCGCTGGATTCACCGGTTGCCGAAGGCCAGCTGGTGCTCAAGCGACTGGTCAAGTCGCGTCATGAGAGCGCCGAACTCGCCGAGCTTATTCAGCAACTGTTGCACAACTGGCCTGCAAGAACGGCCACATCCGATCACCAGGAGGTCCCATGAGCACATCGGATACACCTCGCATTCTGGTCGTTGAGGACGAGGAAGACATTGCCTTTCTCGTCCGCTTCATGCTTGAGCGGCAGCAATACACGGTCGATCACGCTGCCGATGGACGTCAGGCGCTGGACTACATCGCCAATTCGACGCCTCCGGAACTGGTACTGCTCGATATCATGCTCCCTTACCACGATGGCATCGAGATCGTGCAGCGCCTGCGCGGCACACCGGGATGGGAAAGCCTGCCCGTGCTGATGCTTACGGCCAAAGCCCGGGAGGCCGACATCGTCAAGGCACTGGAGCTCGGCGCGGACGATTACGTCACCAAGCCCTTCCAGCCGGAGGAACTGCTGGCCCGCATTAAACGCCTGATACGGAGGCCACGTTGAGAATACGCTGCATTGTTTTGCTCTGTTGCGTGCTCGCTCCGGCTGCCACAGCCGATGTACCACAGGCGCAAGATCGGGTGGAGGCCGGCGACCTTACCGGCGCTCGCTCACTGCTCGAAGCACATCTTCGCACCGAGCCGGAGGACCCTGCAGCCCGCTTTCTCCTGGCGCGTATCCTCGCCTGGCAAGGCGATCCGGCAGCCGCCATCCCCATGCTTGAACAGCTGCTCGAAGCGTCCCCGCAGAACGCCGATTATCTCCTTGCACTGGGCCAGGCCCAGCTCTGGGCCGGACGGGTTCACGCGGCAACTGAAACGCTTGAACGTGCGGCGGAGCTGGCCCCGGATTATTCTGCTGTCAATGATGCCCTGCGCCAGGCACGCACAGCACTGAGCGCCCCTGCGCAACGGATAACCCTGCCCCAGCGGACCACTACCCGGCGGCACGAGCTTGAGCTGTCGGTGCGGCAGGACTGGCTCGACAACGGTTTCGACAACTGGCGAAGACAGCGTCTGGACTACTTTTCGAGCCAGGCTGAAGGCGTTGCCTGGTACGGCGCGCTGCTGCGTGAGCAGCGCTTCGGCGAATCGGACGAAGGCGTCGAAGCCGGTGCAGTGTGGGCTCTTGATGAGCACTGGAGCGTGCAACCAGAGGTCGGTTACCAGTTCTCCTCCTTTTTCCTGCCTGAATGGTATGCCGACCTCCGTCTGCAGCGAAGCCTGACCCGCGGATTTCTCGGCGCCGCCAGCGTACGGCGCACCGAGTACGCCAACAGCCGCGTCGACCGTCTCGGGCTTACCGCCGAACGTTACTGGGACAGCTGGCGCGCCGGTTACACCATGAACATCAGCGACGTATCCAACGCCGGTACGCCCATTGGCCATACTGTCTCGCTGGACTATTACTACTCCGGGCTCAGCTACGCGGGATTGCGCCTGACAGCAGGCGAAGAGGAAGCGGTTGAAGGTGCTCAGTTGTTTACCAGCAGCGTCCGCGCCGTCGGCGTCCAGGGGCGGCACTGGTTAAGTCGAGGTTGGGCCGCATCCTGGGAAATTGGCGTCCACGAGCAGGGTGACATCTACACGCGCCGCTGGCTGCAGGTCGGACTGCGGCATGTTTTCTGAGCCAGCGGTAATCTGTCCGGCATGGGTATGCCAGAGCGACCTTGCGGCACTGTGGCGCGCCTGGCTGCCGCAACAGCCGACGCTGCGGCTGGCGGTCTATTCCGCCGTAGCGCTGGCGCTGATTACCACTGCAGTGATGTTGCAGATACTAGTGCTTTCTGATCTGGGCAACCGGCGGGCGCGACGCCGCAAGGCGTTCAATGAAACCTGGCGGCCCTATCTTGCGCTATGCAGTATCAGCGACCCTGTGCCAACCGATGCCCCGACACTCAAGGCCCGCGACCGCCTGTGGTGGCTGTTGCAATGGAACCGCCTGCAGCAGCAATTGCGTGGCTCGGCGCGGATCAGAATGAATGCCACGCTTGTTGCCTTCGGCATGGAAGACCATGTACTCCGGCTGCTCGGCGGCGGCGTACGCAAGCGCTTGATTGCCTTGACCTCGTTGCGCTACTTCGGCACTGCCGCACATTGGGATTTGATCGCCGCTCTGCTCTCGCATCGCAACGCCGTCATAGCGCTCGCCGCGGCCCGCACCCTGGTGGAAATTGACCCAACGCGCGCCATGACAACAGTCCTTCCAATGGCGAGACAGAGGATGGACTGGGCGCTGCCACGCCTGACGGCGCTGTGTCAGAGCGCCGGGCCGGACGCGGTGACTGCGCCTTTGCTTGCGGTGATGTATGCGGCCGATGAAGCCGAGCGTCAGCGGCTGGGGAGCCTGATGATTCTAGCCCAACCCCGACTGACCGGGCCCTGGGCACGGGCGCAGCTTGAGCAGCCGTCCACCACCGAATTGCTGGAAGTAGCGTTGCGCTGCCTGGGGGCGATAAACGACCCGCGCGACCGGCCTAGAGTACTCCAGCATCTCGATCACGATGATCCCAACGTCAGGCTTCTGGCCTTGCGAGCATTCCAGAATATGGCTGGTCGGGACGATGAAGCACGACTCATCGACATGCTGGGTGACCGCAGCTGGTGGGTTCGCCAGGCCGCCGCGGACGCGGTGGCGGCACTTCCCGGGTATACCGACGCCCGACTGACCGAGCTCGTCGCGCAGGTAGAGGACCGTTATGGCAAGGATGCCCTGCGCCGCGTACTGGCAGAACGTCGCGAATGATGATCGACTGGCTCTGGTGGGGGCAGGTCGCCGTTATCACGTACTTCCTGCTACTCAATGGCATCTATCTCTCGCTTAATCTGCTGTCCATGGCGAGCCTCCATCAATACATCCGTCGCCACGCCGAGATCGGCGAGGCAGCGCCCTACTTGGGCGGCGAGCCATCCATTTCGGTCCTGATGCCCGCTTTCAACGAGGAGGCGACCATTCGCACCTCGGTGCGGTCGATGCTGCAACTGCAATACCCGGACTTTGAGGTCGTTGTAATCAACGATGGTTCGCGCGACAGGACATTGGAGGTCCTGCGCGAGGAATTCGATCTGGTCGCCTTTCCCGAGCCGCTGCGTCAGGCCGTACCGCACAAACCGGTGATCGGTATCTATCGCTCGCGTCGCTATCCGAATCTCAAGGTCATCGACAAGGAAAACGGAGGCAAGGCTGACGCCTTGAACGCGGGGATCAATGCGGCTCGCAACGGGCTGTTTTGCGGGGTGGATGCGGACTCGATCCTGCAGCGGGACAGCCTGCTCCGGGTGGTGCAACCGTTTCTGGAAGACACCCGGACTGTAGCCGCCGGAGGTACGGTGCGAATCGCCAATGGCTCAACCGTGCGTGGCGGGTTTCTGGTCAACGCCGGCCTGCCGGACAACTGGATTGCTCGCTTCCAGATTGTCGAATACCTGCGCGCCTTTCTGTTTGGCCGGCTGGGCTGGTCGCCACTCAACGCCGTATTGATCATCTCGGGGGCATTCGGCTTGTTCGACCGCGAACGGGTCATTGCCGTAGGTGGTTACAGGACCGACACCGTCGGTGAAGACATGGAACTGGTGGTTCGGCTGCATCGCCATCATCGAAAGCATCGCATTCCCTATCGCATCCGATATCTGCCAGATCCGATCTGCTGGACCGAGGCCCCCGAGGATCTCGGGACGCTCGGGCGGCAGCGCAGTCGCTGGCAGCGCGGCCTGGCGGAGAGCCTCATGGCACACTGGCGCCTATGCTTCAGTTTACGAGGGGGAGCGCCGGGGTGGCTGGCGTGGCCGTTCATGGCACTGTTCGAATGGATCGGCCCGCTTATTGAACTGGGCGGCTACCTGTTCATGTTTGTCGGGCTGGCTATGGGCTGGATTTCGCATACTGCCATGGCCATCTTCCTGCTGGTGGCCGTAGGCATGGGCATACTGTTGTCGGTGAACGGTCTGCTGCTCGAAACCATGTCTTTCCGTGTATACAGCCGCCGCCGCGACGTGATGCGGCTGTTCCTGATGGCGATTCTGGAGAACTTCGGCTACCGCCAGCTCAACACCCTGTGGCGATGCAGAGGGATGTACCAATGGTTCGCCCGCCGCAAGCACCATTGGGGCGCCATGCGACGAAGCGGAAAGTGGGGCCAGTAGACATCCGGCCCCTGCGTGATCAGCTCAATACTGTGAGCGCTTTTTCGTAGTCCGGCTCGTTGGCGATTTCCGAGACCAGCTCGCTGTGCAGCACCTTGTCGTTCTCATCGAGCACCACGACAGCGCGCGCAGCCACACCAGCCAGTGGACCGTTTTCGATGGCAACACCGTAATTACGCAGGAAGTCGGCGCCGCGCATGGTCGACAGCGTCATCACATTGTCGAGCCCTTCGGCGCCGCAGAAGCGCGCCTGCGCGAACGGCAGATCAGCGGAAATGCACAGCACCGCGGTGTTGTTCAGTTCGGCAGCGCGCTGGTTGAACTGACGCACGGAAGTCGCGCAGGTTGGTGTGTCCACGCTGGGGAAAATATTGAGTATCTTGCGCTTGCCGCCCAGGCTGGACAGGCTGACGTTGGAGAGATCCTTGGCCACCAGCGAGAATTCCGGCGCCTGCGCACCCACCTGCGGCATGGAGCCACCGACACTGATGGGATTGCCCTTTAGAGTAACGCTCGACATAACTGCTCCTTGTGAAGGCTGCTCGGCAGCCACTGGGTTGGGTGTCGCTAGAAGTCGATACGATAGAAGAAATCCAGCGAACTCGCCAAGCCGCTGACTGCTTCAAGATACAGTCGCTTGCTCAGGTCGTAGCGCAAGGCGAGCTGGTTTGCCGGTTCGAACACGCCTACACCATAGCGCACGCTAAGCCGGTCGGTAAGATAGCCTGCTGCGACCACCTGCGTTTCGGTACCGCTGCCCTCGGTTTCCAGCTGGAAGTTCTGTATGCCCAGCGAATTGGCGATGTTTTGCGTAACCGGCCCGCTACCAGCCATGCCGAGAGCCAGGGCGGCCTGGCCGAGCATGTTGTTGTCGCCACCGTCGCTGCCCAGAGGACGGCCTAGAATCAGGTAGGACAACGCCTGTTCCTGCGGCATGGCCGGCTCGGCGAAGACTTCCGATTGCGGCGCTTCGGCGCGACCGGTCAGGCGCAACCCCGCCGTGACGTCATCGACCTCTCGTACCGCTTCGATATTGAGAAACGGTTGGCTGATCGGACCGGCAAACAGGATCTGGGCACGGCGCAGCGTCAACCTCTGACCGAATCGACGGAACCGGCCGTTGAGAATGTTCAGGTCACCATTGGCAGTGAGTTCTTCGTCCACCTGAAGTCGCCCGCTGAGCCGCCCAGTCAAACCGAAGCCGGAAAACCGCAGCTGGTCGCCGATGACGAGCCGGACCCGTGCGTCGATTTCCATCGGCATATCGCCAGCGACACTCTCCTCTTCCTCGCCCACGATGACTTCATCAGTAGACAGGCGCACAGCCTGTTCGGGAAGCTCGCGTACGGTGATGTTGCCTTCGGGTACAGCTATGGTGCCTCGCACGCGCAAGCGGTTTTCCGCAAGCGATACGCGCATGTCGGGGCTGACCAGGAGGTTGGCATAGGGCGCGACCACCACCGGCAGGGCCTTGCCCACCAGATTTAGCGACAGGTCCAGCTCCGGCGCCCAGGTTACCGTTCCGGTCAGCGACCCGTCGCCATCCGGACCACTTTGCCAGCTACCATCGATGTCAGCAGTCTGTCCGGCTATGCCCACACGCAGATCCAGCTGTTCGAAGCTCACCGGGAGTTCCGGACCGGTTATCAGCCCATCTTCAATAGCGATTTCACCATTGACCAGCGGTTCGGTCAGTGTCCCACCCAACTCGCCCTGTCCCTGAAGCTCTGCCTGCAGGGTTTCAACCTGCGGCAGAAAAGGACGGAGAAAGTCCAGATTGAACCCTTCCAGATCGAAGCGACCGACCAGACGCTGTTCCCCCGCAGGATCGGAGACATCAGCCTGGACACGCAACTCACCAAGCGTATCGCCGGTCAGCAGCAGCCGATTGCGCGCCTGCTCGGCATCCAATTGGCTGGTCAGCTCAAGCTGCGAATAGTCGAAGTCGAGTGTCTGCTCCGGGTCACTGACCGAGATGACGCCATCGCGGCTGCTGACAGAGATATCTGCAACGGGTGGCCCGCCCGCCGTCTGGCTGAAATCGACGTCTGCATCGAGTGTGCCCTGCCAGGCGAGATCCTCCGGTAGCCATTGCTCCAGCGATGCAAGTGGAAAATCCGAGAGCACCACCGCCACGTCCCGATCGGGCAGCAGCCGCTGCTGTCCGTCGAAGCACAGGCGTCCACCCTCGTGCGTCCAGCAATGCTCCTCGAGCGTAAGTTGCCCAGGTTCAAGCTGATAACGCATGCCAGCGTCGCTAGCCAGTTGCCAGGTCATCTCCTCGAGCGTCAGCTCGCCGCGGGTGAGCGCACCCAGCCATTGTTCTTCATCCAATCCACCGGATAACGCAGTGTCGAGCTCCAGTTGTCCGCCCGACAGGTTTACCTTCAGCTCATGTCGCGCCTTGTCACCGTCCAGCCCCACGACCAGATTGCCCAGCCAGGTCTCACCGGTACGGATGCGATTGGCTTCGATCGACAATTGCATGGGCAGCGCATCAGAGAGCGTGACGGTTCCGTTCGCGGCCAGCAGTCCCAACCCGATGTCCTGATAAGCAAGATCTTCACCTGTCAGACGCAACCGGACCTCCGGCTGCGTCTGGTCACCCGTCGCATTCACTGTGCCGTTAAGTGTTCCCGACAGCCCCGGCCAGAGCGTGGCGAGATTGTCGAGGCTGACGTCGAGATCCGCGGCGATTCGCTCGCCCCACTCACCTGCCCCGGTCACACTATTGGGCCCCTGCTGTAACACGATGTCGGAGAAGGCAAAGTTGCCTTGGTCGGCGGTGACCTTGCCGCTGAGATCAAGCGGTTGATCCCGCAGCGTACCGTCCAGATCCCATTCGGCGTCGAACTGAGGACCGGCTTCGGTAAGGCTGCCGCTGCTGCGCAGGGGGCCGTTGAGGTTTCCGCGGAGATCGTCGACGAATACGCCGGGGTCCAGATTCTCGAGACGCAGTTGGGCGTCCCACGATGTTGATTCTCCCAGCCCTACGATCGCCTCGCCTTGGGCGCGCCCTGCCGGCGTATCGACGCTGAGACTGTTAAAGGTGATCTGCTCAGGCGTGCCCTCTGCCGTCAGGCTGATTTGTGCAGGCTGCCCGGCAACGCCGCTCAAGGCGGCGTTCAGTTCGCCGCGAAAGGCCTCCCCCTGCACGCTTGCATCGGCTTCAAGTCGATCGAGAACGAGCTCGCCGGTCTCCACCGGATACAGCCACTGCCAGGGGAAGCGCTCAGCAATCAATGACGCATCCGCTTGCAGCTCATCAGCCCAGTCAGCGGCCGCATCCAGCGTCAGCACCCGGTCGGGCTGATCCGCCACCGACAGCTGCAGCGTCAGCTCAGGCAAGCGGGTCTGTTGCACCAGTCCTTCGATCGCCAGTAGAACGGCTCCTCCCTCGCCAGGTAGTCTGGCGTCTGCCGTAATCACTACCCCATCTTCAAGGTCGCCGCGTGCTGCGATGGTCCATTGTTCGAGCGTCAATGTATCCGGTAGCGTGTCGAGCGCCAGGAAAGGCTGGCCCTCCCAGCGAAGATCGAGAGGCAGGTTGGGTTCCATCGCCGCGACAGTACCCTCGAGCTGGCCCTGCACATAGCCCTCGGTACGCAAGTCGACCGCCAGACGTTCGACACTTCCACCCAACCGCAGCCGTACTGAAAGGGGTTGCTCGTCCACGGGGGGAGCGTCAATGTCGGCACGGATCAGCAGCGGCCAGTCCCCTGTCGTACGAACCTGGCCATCGAGCGACCAGGCAATATCGGGCCCTCTGCCGAGAAACTCCTGGATAGTCAATCGATCCTCTCGCATGGCTGCGACGAGACGGACTTCGTTCAACAACGGCTGTTCGCCGTTGATCGTCAGACTGCCAATCCGCAGCCGGTCCAGTTGAATACCCAGCGGCAGACGAATGTCAGGCAGTGACGCCGGGCTGTCTTCCTCTGCCGGTTGCTCGTCTTCGATTACCGCCTCTGGATCAGTGCGCACCACGATACTGCCGATATCGATATGTTCGATGCACAGGCGCCGATCAGCCAGACAACGCGTCTCCCAGTCGGACGAGACATCGACGATCACCACGTCGATGCCATCGTCCTGCCAAACGATCCGATCGAACTGGAGACCTTCCCAGACGGTACCCCCAACATGTTCGAGGGTCAGGCGCGAGTCCATCCCCTGGATGCGATCGAGCAACCACCCATTGATTCGTTCGCTGGTCAACAGCAGACCCAGAACAATCGGGATCAGCGCCAGGATCAGCAGACCACGCAACACCACCTTTACGAAAAACCAGATCACAACTCGGGACCCATGGCGAAGTGAATACGAAAGCCCTCGTCGGGATCACTGACCGACTTGGCGACATCAACACGGATCGGCCCGACCGGTGATACCCAGCGGATGCCCACACCCACACTGGTCTTGAGTGGATCACTGAGCGAGTCGACTGCGTTTCCATGGTCGACAAACACGGCACCGCGCCACTTGTCGATGAACTCGTATTGATACTCGAGGCCGCTGGCGACCAGATAACGGCCGCCGATACGCTCGCCGGTTTCGTCCTGCGGGGAGAGCGTTCGATAGTCATAGCCACGCACGCTCTGATCACCACCGGCGAAAAAGCGCAGGGTTGGCGGGACGTTTCCAAAATCGCTACTGGTCAGCGCGCCGAGCTGCGCACGCGCAAGGAGACGGTGTCGATCCCACACAGTGTAAAGGCCGCGCGCGGTTGCGCTTGCATGGAGCAGGTCGATGTTCGAAACGATCCCTTCCTTGGCACCCTGCACTTCGAACCTGAGACTGTAGCCCTTTGCCGGGTCGACGCTCCCGTCACTGTGCAGCTTCTGGAAGGACAGGCTTGGCATCAGGAGTGTAGTGTTGCCTTCATCGCTGCCGATCGTGAACCGCTCGTGCAGCAGACGCAGTCCTATCCCCCGCTCCCAGTTGTTTGCCAGGCGCTTCTGGTACAAGCCACCCACAGTGAAGTTGACAGTATCCACGTCTTCCACGGTATCTCGCAGAAGGCCGCTGAACAGGCGCAGGTTGCTCGATTGGGGAGGTGTCAACGGAATCTGGTAAAACGCCGTCAGCTCCTGACGGGGTGCGGACAGTTCGAATTCGGCACCACGGCTATGCCCTTTGGCGTTCAGATAGTGCTGGCGCCAGTCCACCAGCAATCGCGGACCCACGTCCGTGGAAAACCCAGCACCCAGACCAAGTGAGTTCGGCTCTCTCTCCTCCAGGTAAACGCGCACCGGGATGCGCAGGTCAGTGGCTTCCTCGGCCGGTGCGGTGACCTGCACCGCATCGAAATATCCGCTCGACAGCAAATCCCGATTGAGCTCGGCGAGTAGGTCAGAGTCGTACGCTACGCCCGGCTCGAACAGGACCATTCGATGCAGCAATTCATCATCGAACAGGGTTTCGGAAAAATGTACGTCACCCAAGCGGTAACGTTCGCCCGTGTCGTAGCGCAGCTGTATGTCGGCATATTGCTCTTCCGGGTTTACAACCAGACGGCTCTCGGTGAACTGGCCTGAGAAATACCCGTAGCGAAGCGCCTGATTGGACAGCAGGGTCTTGAGCGATTCGTAGTGACCATGATTGACCACCGCGCCCGGCCGCAACTGCTCGGACTCCGGCGTGCGAAAGGGATCGGTGCCCTTCCCCTCGCCCTGGATATCGACGTTTACCTCACGCAGACGCACCGGCTCACCGAGCTTCACCGTCAAGCGAAGCTGCGGATCATTCTCGGGCCCCGAAACCTGCGGCCTGACCGAGACATCGTAGTAGCCAAGCGCTCGCGCAGCGCTGATCGCCTGTTCGCGACTGTGTCTGGCCAGCCGCCACATCGCCCGGTGGTCAGCTGCTTCGACCGGGCCGATGAAGGCGCGGATGTTGTCTCGTACTTTTTTGTTGGCGGGTTCGACTTCAACCACCAGTTCTGCCTGACACACTGCCGACCATAGGAGCAGGCTGATCAGGAGTAACGGACGCGCCATGTAATTGTCTTCCGGCATCAGATGGGCAGATGAAATGCTAACATGCGCAAGCGAAACGGCCCGACCTGGATACATTCGCTTACAGACACTCCTGTAAGGGCGGTCACGCCTTCCATCGCTGGCCTGCGCCGGCGCTGACCAGATCACAGGATTATTATGAAATTCGTTTCCTTCAATATCAACGGCTTGCGCGCAAGACCTCATCAGTTATCTGAGATAGTCGCGCGCCACGCTCCCGACGTTATCGGCCTGCAGGAGACCAAGGTCGACGACACGTCCTTCCCCTACGACGATGTGGCGGCGCTCGGCTATCACGTTCACTTCCACGGGCAGAAGGGCCACTACGGCGTAGCGCTGCTGACGCGGGAACGACCGGTCTGGGTTGCCAAGGGATTGCCAAGCGATACGCCTGAGGCGCAGTGCCGACTGATCTCTGCGGAGCTACCCTGCCCGGACGGCAAATCCGTGGTGGTGTTCAACGGATACTTCCCACAAGGTGAGAGCCGGGAGCATCCGGTCAAGTTCCCGGCCAAGACACGTTTCTACGCGGATCTGCAGGCTCATCTCGAGCAACGCTTCAGCCCGGAGCAACGATTGGTACTGATGGGGGACCTGAACATTTCACCGGAAGATTGCGACATAGGCATCGGCGCGGAAAACGCCCGTCGCTGGTTGCGTACAGGGAAGTGCAGTTTCCTGCCGGAGGAGCGCGAATGGCTGCAGCGATTGAAGGACTGGGGTCTGGTCGACACATTTCGCCGCACGTACCCGGATAGCGACGACCGCTTCAGCTGGTTCGACTACCGAAGCCGCGGCTTCGAGGCTGAACCCAAGCGCGGGCTCCGCATCGACCTGGTCATGGCCAGCAGCGGGCTGATCGACTCTTGCGTGGAAGCAGGAATCGACTACGACATCCGCGCCATGGAAAAGCCATCCGACCATGCTCCCGTCTGGGCAAGCTTCAGGGTCTAACCGTCTTCGCTTGAGCTAGAGGGCCTGAGGTCAGGCTGTTCGAGCACTCAACGATACTCGACGCCCGCGCGATTTGGCTCGACACGTCAAAAAAAACGCCCCGCAAAGGGGCGTCTTCTTTTCTCGTTACGCCATCTCTTCTTCCAGCACGTCCAGGATGAGCTCGTCATCGCGCAGACTGACGTGCACCGTGCCGCCATTTTCAGCCAGGTCGCCAAACAGGATCTGCTCCGCCAGCGGTCGCTTGATCTTGTCCTGAATCAGGCGCGCCATCGGCCGAGCACCCATCAGAGGATCATAACCGTGCTCGGCGAGCCAGTCGCGAGCGCTGTCATCGACATCGAGCAGTACATGCTTGTCCTCCAGCTGCGCCTGCAGTTCGGTGAGGAACTTGTCCACCACGAACTTGATGCTTTCATGGCTCAAGCGGCCGAACTGAATGATGGTGTCCAGACGGTTGCGGAATTCCGGCGTGAAGGTCTTCTTGATCACTTCCATCGCATCGGTACTGTGATCCTGCTTGGTGAAACCGATCGACGCACGGCTCATCGACTCTGCACCCGCGTTGGTGGTGAGCACGATGATCACGTTGCGAAAATCCGCCTTGCGGCCGTTGTTATCGGTCAGCGTGCCGTGATCCATAACCTGCAGGAGCAGGTTGAATACCTCAGGGTGGGCCTTCTCGATCTCGTCAAGCAACAGTACGCAGTGCGGGCTCTTGTTGATCGCCTCGGTGAGCAGACCACCCTGGTCGAAGCCGACATAACCCGGAGGCGCGCCAATCAGGCGTGACACCGTATGGCGCTCCATGTACTCGGACATGTCAAAGCGCAATAGCTCGACACCCAGACTCTTCGCCAGCTGGCGAGTGACTTCGGTCTTGCCGACCCCGGTGGGGCCCGAGAACAGGAATGAACCAACCGGCTTGTCGGCCGACTTGAGCCCGGCGCGCGACAGCTTGATCGCCGTGGACAAGGCCTCGATCGCGTTGTCCTGGCCAAACACCACGAGCTTCAGGTCCCGCTCCAGGTTCTGCAGAAGCTCCTTGTCGCTGGACGACACGTGCTTGGGGGGAATACGGGCGATCTTCGCAACGATCGCCTCGACTTCGCTCACATCAATTCGCTCGGCACGTTCGTTCACCGGCTTGAGTCGCTGATAGGCGCCCGCTTCGTCGATGACGTCGATAGCCTTGTCGGGCATGTGACGATCATTGATGTAACGCGCTGCCAATTCCGCTGCCACGCGCAGCGCCTCGTCGGTGTAAGGGATGCCATGGTGTTCCTCGAAGCGGCTCTTTAGCCCTTTGAGAATCTGTATGGTGTCTTCCACCGAGGGCTCCACCACATCGACCTTCTGGAAGCGACGGGCCAGCGCCCGGTCCTTTTCGAAAATACCGCGGAATTCCTGGAATGTAGTCGAGCCGATGCAGCGCAGCTCCCCGGAAGACAACAGCGGCTTGAGCAGATTGGAAGCGTCCATCACGCCGCCGGACGCTGCGCCCGCACCGATGATCGTGTGGATCTCGTCGATAAACAGAATGGCCTGAGGACGCTTCTTCAGGGCCTTGAGCAGAGCCTTGAAGCGCTTCTCGAAATCGCCCCGGTACTTGGTACCTGCCAGCAACGCGCCGAGATCCAGCGAATACACCACTGCTTCGGAGAGAATATCCGGCACTTCACCGTCGACGATGCGTTTGGCCAACCCCTCGGCTATCGCTGTCTTGCCGACGCCTGCCTCGCCAACCAGCAGAGGGTTGTTCTTGCGGCGACGTACCAAAATCTGCGCTACCCGCTCGACTTCCGACGCGCGGCCGACCAACGGATCGATACGACCCTGACGGGCCTGTTCGTTCAGATTGCTGGCATAGCTCTCGAGCGGATTATTTGTTGCAGTCGACTCACCAGTCTCCTCGTCCATCGACTCCTGATCAGGCTGCGCCTGCTCGGCATCCCCGGACACCTTGGATATGCCGTGAGAGATGTAGTTGACGATGTCGATGCGCGCAATCTGCTGCTGCTTCAGGAAAAACACGGCCTGGCTTTCCTGCTCGCTGAAGATGGCAACGAGCACGTTGGCTCCGCTTACTTCACCTTTCCCCGAGCTTTGCACGTGAAAGACCGCGCGCTGAAGCACCCGTTGGAAACCGAGCGTCGGTTGCGTTTCGCGCTCATGATCATGCTTCGGAATCAGCGGCGTGGTCGAGTCGATGAATTCGGTCAATTCGCGGCGCAAACGCTCCAGATCGGCTCCACATGCGCGCATGACAGCGACGGCTGCCTGGTTGTCCAGCAGGGCCAGCAGCAGGTGCTCGACGGTCATGAATTCGTGGCGCTTGTTGCGCGCATCTTTGAACGCCAGGTTCAGGGTGATCTCGAGATCTCTATTGAGCATTTTGCCACCTCATAGTGCGACGACAGTCGCTTCGTTACGCTTCCCGCTGGATCTGACACATCAACGGGTGCTGGCATTCCCTCGCGTACTCATTTACCTGTGCGGCCTTGGTTTCAGCTACATCCCGAGTATAGACACCGCAAACCGCTCTGCCTTCCGTGTGGACCTTCAACATGACTTGGGTCGCTGCTTCGCGGTTCAGGAGGAAGAAGCTCTCCAACACTTCTACTACGAAGTCCATTGGAGTGAAATCGTCATTCAGCATGACTACTTGATAGCGAGACGGCGGCTTGAGTTCCGGTTTGCTGGTTTCGACCGCCAGACCGTCCTCTTCTTCGCGTCCGGGCTCGCTTGGCCCCTGATTCGAGGTTAGTAGAATTCTCATCTTTGGAAACATTTCAGGCTTCGCTTGTCCCAGAGTGGGTGGAGTCATCCTGTCAGGAAATTGTGTACTGGTACACAGCTTGCCTGAGGCTAACTTGACTTACGGTGATTCAATGTTAAAAAGTGTAAATCAAGCATGACAGGTCGGCTATCCTGTTTTATGTCGTCGGGCATGCAGCCGCTTCCGGTAAACCCTTCATGGATAAGCAGAGGATGTTGTAATGGAGAATGGTAAGGTCAAATGGTTCAATAACGCCAAAGGCTACGGCTTCATCGTAGCAGACGGACGCACAGAAGACCTTTTTGCCCACTACTCGGCAATCCAGATGGATGGTTATCGAACGCTGAAGGCTGGTCAGCCTGTGCAGTTCGACATCATCCAGGGCCCCAAGGGTCTGCACGCCATCAACATTCAGGCTGCAGAGACCAGCGTGGCGTCCCCGAGCCGCGAGGAAGCGATGACCGCGCAATAATGCGGGTCATTAACTAAGCCTCCCCGCTAGATCAAACAAGGAAGCCGGCATATGCCGGCTTCCTTTCGTGCCTGGAAATCGCTCAGCGCATGCTGGCGACAATGTCCTGGCCAAACTCGGAGCACTTGCGCAGCTTCGCGCCGTCCATCAGTCGCTCGAAGTCGTAGGTCACCGTCTTGTTGGCAATCGCACCGTTCATTCCGTTGATGATCAGGTCAGCGGCTTCCGTCCAGCCCATGTGGCGCAGCATCATTTCGGCAGAGAGGATGAGCGAACCAGGGTTGACCTTGTCCTGCCCTGCATACTTCGGTGCTGTGCCGTGGGTGGCTTCGAACATGGCGACCGAGTCGGAAAGGTTCGCGCCAGGCGCAATGCCAATGCCACCTACTTCGGCTGCCAGGGCGTCGGAGAGATAGTCGCCGTTGAGGTTCAGCGTGGCGATCACGTCATACTCGGCGGGACGCAGCAGAATCTGCTGCAGCATGGCATCGGCAATCACGTCCTTGACCACGATGTTCTTGCCGGTATTCGGATTCTTGAACTGCATCCACGGGCCGCCGTCCAGAAGTTCGGCGCCGAACTCGTCACGCGCGATGTCGTAGCCCCAGTCCTTGAAGGCACCTTCGGTGAACTTCATGATGTTGCCCTTGTGCACCAGGGTCACCGAGTCGCGGTCATTGTCGACTGCATACTGCAGCGCCTTGCGCACCAGTCGCTTGGTGCCCTCTTCGGATACCGGCTTGATGCCGATGCCGCACATGTCAGTGAAGCGAATCTTGGTGACGCCCATTTCCTCGGTAAGGAACTTGATCACCTTCTGCGCTTCGGCAGTGCCGGCCTTCCATTCGACACCAGCATAGATGTCTTCAGAGTTCTCGCGGAAGATCACCATGTCAACGTCGCCAGGCTTCTTGACCGGGCTGGGGACGCCTTCGAACCAGCGTACCGGACGCTGGCAGACATACAGGTCGAGCTGTTGGCGCAGTGCAACGTTGAGCGAACGGATACCACCACCGACCGGCGTGGTCAGCGGGCCCTTGATCGAAACGACGTAGTCCTTGACCGCATGCAGGGTCTCTTCCGGCAGCCAAGTATCCTGATCATAAACCTGGGTCGCTTTCTCGCCAGCGTAGACTTCCATCCAGGATATCTTGCGCTTGCCGCCGTAGGCCTTCTCGACTGCCGCGTCGACGACGTCGATCATGACAGGAGAAATGTCCACGCCGATTCCATCACCCTCAATGTACGGAATGACCGGGTTCTCCGGAACGTTCAGGGTCAGGTCCGCGTTTACGGTGATTTTGTCGCCGCTGGCCGGCACCTGGATCTTTTGGTATCCCATTTTTGACTCCGTTGTGTTGTCGTTGTCGTACTGGCCCCGGGGGTAACCGGAGCCGGCGAATACGGATGTGTTGGTGGCCGTATTGTTGTAGTTTTCCTACACGTTGTCACGTTTTTTTCCGAACCCGCAAGGGTCGGTGCCCACCATTTCTTTTCTTTAATTGTCAGCTGCGCGACATTCGACGCGAAAGCGGTCGTTTTGTAGTGGCACTACATGGCGGACTACATATGCAGATAGCAGAATCCTAGCCTTTTTTTCGGCCATTTCCAGCGTCGTGCGCCAGGTGCAGCCGGTTCACGCGAATGCGGCTTTGCGCTACTCTATGCCTCCTTGAGGAGAGGCCACTTCAATGCGATTTTTACCGCACGTCACCGTGGCGACCATCGTGGAAGACGGCGGCCGCTTCCTGATGGTTGAGGAATACCGCGACAACCGCATCGTTTTAAATCAACCTGCAGGGCACCTGGAAGCCGACGAAAGTCTAATCGAGGCCGCCGGCCGAGAAGTACTCGAAGAGACCGCCTGGAATGTCGAGATTCTCGGGCTGGTTGGGCTATACCTGTTCAAGGCAGACAATGGTACGACGTACCAGCGCAGCTGTTTCCACGGCCGTCCTGTGTCCGTCGAGCCGAGCCGCGCGCTGGATGAAGGGATTCTTCGCGCGATCTGGATGTCCCTCGAGGAGATCGAGGCACGGCGCGCGGACTTGCGGAGCCCGCTGGTGCTGAATTGTATTCGGGACTTTCTGAACAAACCCCTTTATCCACTGGATCTGATTCGCTGACATGACTTTTCCGACCTCCAAACAGCCAGGCGATACCCGCGTCATCGTGGGCATGTCCGGTGGCGTAGACTCTTCCGTTTCGGCTGCCCTGTTGCTGGAACAGGGTTACCAGGTGGAAGGCCTGTTCATGAAGAACTGGGATGAGGATGACGGTACCGACTACTGCACAGCCAAGGAAGATCTGGCGGACGCCCAGGCGGTGTCCGACAGGCTGGGTATCAAGCTGCATACCGCGAACTTCGCTGCCGAGTACTGGGATAACGTGTTCGAGCATTTCCTGGCCGAGTACAAGGCTGGCCGCACACCCAACCCCGACATTCTTTGCAACCGCGAAATCAAGTTCAAGGCGTTCCTGGATTATGCCCTGATGCTGGGTGCTGATCTGATCGCGACCGGTCATTACGTCCGTCGTGCCGAGCAGGAGGGCCAAACCCTGCTGTTACGTGGTCTCGACGCCAACAAGGATCAGAGCTACTTCCTGCACGCCGTGGCCGGCGAGCAGATCGCGCGCACCCTGTTCCCGGTAGGTGAACTCGAGAAGCCGGCAGTACGGCGGATCGCCGAAAAGTATCAGCTCGCCACTGCGCGCAAGAAGGATTCGACGGGTATCTGCTTCATCGGCGAAAGACGTTTCAGCGATTTCCTCAAGCAGTATCTGCCGGCGCAACCCGGCGATATCCAGACGACTGACGGCGAGACCATTGGCCGGCACCATGGCCTCATGTATCACACCATCGGGCAGCGCCAGGGCCTGGGCATCGGCGGTTTGCAGGGAGCCGGTGAGGAACCCTGGTACGTGCTGCGCAAGGATCTGGAGCGCAACGTGCTGATCGTCGGTCAGGGCAACGCCCACCCCTGGCTATTTGCCGACGCACTGGAGGTGTCCGAGATCTTCTGGGTCAATGACTTGCAGGATGCGTTGCCGCTCAGGCTCACGGCAAAGGTGCGTTACCGTCAGCCGGACCAGGCCTGTACGCTGGAGCACAGCGAGCGTGGCTACCTCATACGCTTTGACGAACCGCAGCGGGCGGTGACGCCTGGTCAGTCGGTGGTGCTCTACCAGAACGACGTGTGTCTGGGCGGCGGTGTGATAGAAACCGCCCTTGCCTCCCAAACGGAGCACGCCGCTTGAGCCCGGTCGACGAGCAGGTCATCGCGCTGGGCGCGGTATTCGAGGCGGCATTGCAGGTAGACAAGCTGGCCCGAACCGGTCAGTACGTCGAAGGACCGACGCAGTGCCTGATCCGCAGTATTTTTGAGCGTAATCCGGACGATGTGAAACAGATCTACGGTGGCTCGTTCCTCCCGTTGCGCCAGGGACTGCTGGCCCTGGAGGCCATGCTCGAACGCGACACGGCCGCCCTGCAACGCGAAGCGCTGCGTTATGTGATGAATCTGCTGGCACTGGAACGGCAACTGGCCAAGCGTGACGACATGCTCGCCGTGCTGGGCCAGCGACTTGATCAGGTCGAGAAGCAGACCGAGCATTTCGGCTTGCTGCATGACAACGTGATGGCCGGTCTGGGCAGCACCTACCAGGACACGCTCAGCACCTTGAGGCTGCGCATCCAGGTACACGGCGACATGCGCTATCTGCAACAACCCGATACGGCAAACCAGATACGGGCGTTGCTGCTCGCAGGCATCCGCTCGGCGCGGCTGTGGCGTCAGCTTGGGGGGCACCGCTGGCAGATGTTGCTGTCGCGCCGCAAGCTGCTCGATGCGGTGCAGAACGTCGGCTATGGTTGAAGCCGTACGACTGGATCATCCTCGGCGTGGAGCCGCGATGCTGGCAGTGTCGGCCCTTCTGTTCGCAGTGATGGGTGTGCTGATTCGGGAAGTATCGCAAACCGTCAACAATGAAACGGTCGTATTCTTCCGCAATCTGGTGGGGGTGTTCTTCTTCCTGCCGATGATCGCCTATCGAGGCTTCGGCCCGTTCCGCACAGAGCGACTGACCAATCATTTCCTGCGGACCTTCTACGGCCTCGGGGCGATGTACTGCTTTTTTTACGCCATCGCCCATCTGCCCCTCGCGGACGCCATGGTATTCACCTACGCGGCGCCGGTTTTCACCCCGCTCCTGGCCTGGTGGTGGCTCAAGGAAACACTGACATCCCGAATGGTGTTCATGGTACTTCTGGGCTTCGTCGGCGTGCTGCTCGTGGCCAAGCCTACGGGCGCGTTGTTCGAGGCCAAGGCTCTGGCGGGCGTCGGTGCAAGCCTGCTTGCTGCGTTCGCCTTCGTGTCGATCCGTGCCATGAGCAATACCGAACCGGCGAGCCGCATCGTGTTTTATTTTTCAACGTTTTCGGCGCTGCTTTCGTCGATACCGCTGCTGTGGGCCTGGCAGCCTCTTTCCCTTCCCGAGCTGGGGCTGTTGCTGGCTATCGGGTTGGTCGCCACGACCAGCCAGCTGGTGATGTCCAGAGCATACGCACTGGCGCCGCCGGGGAAGATCGGCCCGCTGAGCTATCTGGCCATCGTGTTCTCCGGCCTGTTTGCGTGGGTGCTATGGGGCGAAGTACCCGGGCTTTCGTCCTGGCTGGGCGCTGGCCTGATCTTCGCGTCAACGCTGATCAGCATGAGCATGCCTGCGAGCCGGCCCAAAAAAACCTCAACTGATGTATGATTTCGCCCTTTCTGCCAGCACATTGACGAGAGCCTCCTATGCAACTCACCCCCCTGACCGCCGTCTCCCCTGTTGACGGCCGCTACGGTAGCAAGACCAGCAGCCTGCGCAGCATATTCAGTGAGTATGGCCTGATACGGTTTCGCGTGCAGGTCGAGGTCCGGTGGTTGCAGTGCCTTGCCAATCACCCGGGCATCCCGGAGGTCAAGCCGTTCTCGGCGCAGGCCAACACGCTACTGGACTCGCTCGCGGAAGACTTCCAGCTGGAATGGGCCGAACGCATCAAGGAAATCGAACGCACCACCAACCACGACGTCAAGGCGGTCGAATACCTGCTCAAGGAGCAGGTCGCGGTGCTGGACGAGCTCAATGCCGTCAACGAGTTCATCCATTTTGCCTGCACTTCCGAAGACATCAACAACCTCTCCCATGCTCTCATGCTGCGCAGCGGGCGTGATGACGTATTGCTTCCGTTGATGCAACGTATCGCGGATGGCATCCGTCAACTCGCCGTCAGCTTTGCCGATGTGCCGATGCTGTCCCGCACCCATGGCCAGCCCGCTTCGCCCACTACGCTGGGCAAGGAAATGGCCAACGTGGTGTATCGCCTCGAGCGGCAGATTCAGCAGATTGGCGCGATTCCTCTGCTGGGCAAGATCAACGGCGCTGTCGGCAACTACAATGCGCACCTGTCGGCGTACCCCGAGATCGACTGGGAAGCGAACGCCCGCCAATTCATCGAAGGCACCCTTGGCCTGAGCTTCAACCCGTACACGACCCAGATCGAGCCGCACGATTACATCGCCGAACTGTTCGATGCCGTGGCGCGCTTCAATACCATCCTGATCGACTTTGACCGGGATATCTGGGGCTACATCTCTCTTGGCTATTTCAAGCAAAAAACAGTTGCCGGCGAAATCGGTTCCTCGACCATGCCGCACAAGGTCAACCCGATCGACTTCGAAAACTCCGAAGGCAATCTCGGAATCGCCAACGCCATTCTCCACCACCTCGCTTCCAAGCTCCCGGTATCCCGCTGGCAGCGCGATCTGACCGACTCGACTGTTCTGCGCAATCTGGGTGTCGGCTTCGCGCATAGTGTTATCGCATACGAGTCTACCCTCAAGGGAATCAGCAAGTTGGAGCTGAATTCTCAACGTATTTCAGAGGATCTGGATAACTGTTGGGAGGTCCTTGCAGAGCCGGTCCAGACGGTTATGCGGCGCTACGCAGTGCCCCAGGCCTATGAGAAGCTCAAGGAGCTCACGCGGGGCAAGGGTATCACCCCCGACGCCCTGCTCTCCTTCGTCGACGGACTGGAAATACCGGATGCCGCCAAGCGCGAGCTCAAGGCTCTGACTCCCGCCGGCTACGTCGGCAACGCGGCCGATCAGGCGCGCCGAGTCTGACCTGTCAGCGCTTCGCAACCCGCAGCGGCGACGTCATCCGACGTCGCCGTTTTCGTTCATGAACATGTATTTTTGAGGTAACGCCATGACCACTTCCCTCGCAGACGTATTGGGCGGCATGTCCACAGAACAGTTTCTGCTTGAATACTGGCAGAAAAAGCCGTTGCTGATTCGTCAGGCGTTTCCGGACTTCGAGAGCCCGCTTAGCCCGGATGAGCTCGCTGGCCTCTCGCTTGAGGAAGAGATTGAGTCGAGGATCGTGCTCGAGCATGGCGAGCAGCCCTGGGAACTGCGTCGCGGGCCGTTTGCCGAAGATGACTTTAAGACGCTTCCGGAGCGGGACTGGACCCTTCTGGTACAGGCAGTCGACCAGTTCGTTCCGGAGGTGGGTGAACTGCTCAGGGCATTTGATTTTCTCCCGAGCTGGCGTCTGGACGACGTGATGGTCAGCTATGCAACGCCCGGCGGCAGTGTCGGCCCACATTACGACAACTACGACGTCTTCCTGCTTCAGGGGCACGGGCGGCGTCGGTGGAAGGTAGGCCAGTTCTGCTCGAACGACACCTCGATGCTGGATCACGCTGATTTACGTATTCTCGCCGACTTTGATCAGCGTGATGAATGGGTGCTGGAGCCAGGCGATATGCTCTATCTGCCCCCGGGTCTCGCGCACCATGGCATCGCCGAGGACGAGTGCATGACGTACTCGATCGGCTTCCGCGCTCCCGCCCATCAGGACATCCTCGCCCATTTCACGGATTTTCTGGGTCAGTACCTGAGCGACCAGGACCGCTATAGCGATGCGGACATGGCACCACCGACCGATGCCGCCGCCATAGATGATGCTGCCGTTGAGCGACTGCGCGAAACGATCCTGGGATTGGTGGATGATCGCGCGGCCATGGCGGTCTGGTTCGGCCGCTTCATGACCGAGCCGAAATACCCTGAGCTGGTCCAACCGCAGCCCATCGAAACCGGGGAGTTACTGGAAGCGATCCAGGATGGACACGCTCTTGTACGCAATCCCAGCTCACGCCTCGCCTACCGTCTGGAAAACACCGACGACCTGATTCTGTTCGCCAGTGGCGAACACTGTCTGTTGACTGCTTCCCTGTTGCCCCTCGCTCAACTAATCTGCAATGAGGATTATCTGGATCCCGAGGCGTTACTGGCCTGGCAGCAGGACGAGGACGGCTGGATGCTGATAGAGCAGCTGTTCGCCAAAGGAGACCTCTTACTGGAAGAAGACGATGGCTGAGACATGGGTTCAGGTGGTCGACTGGGAAGAGTGCGGGTGGCTCCGCACGATTCGCCAGGCGGTATTCATCGATGAACAGCATATCGAACCCGAGCTCGAATGGGACGATGACGATGCGGTCGCAGTCCATTTTCTCCTGATCCATGACAACCACCCGGTCGGCACGGCAAGACTGCTCGCTGATGGGCACATCGGTCGCGTGGCGGTTCTGCCCGAATTTCGTGGCCGGGGACTTGGTGACGTATTGATGCGGGAGGTCATGGCACGGGCGCGGGCGCTCGGCCATGAGCGCTTGCTCTTGTCAGCCCAGACCTATGCGCTGGACTTCTATCGGCGGCTGGGTTATTGCCCTCAGGGCGACGAGTATCTCGAGGCCGGGATTCCGCATCGAGCGATGATCTGGGAAAGCGAGCCGGACGCGCTTCCTCCGATCGAGTTTTCCTCACCGGGGCGCTTCGCCATTCACAATCCGGAAGAAGAGCCGCGGCAGCGCTTTATCGCCGATCTCCCCTGCCGGCTCGGCGAGGGCCGTGATCTGATCGAGTGTGACGAAACAACCGCGCGTCTGCACGTGTGCCATATGGCGCAGCAGACGCGTCGCAATCTGATCATTCATGCTGCCGATCAGGCCGTCTGGCTGTTCAATCAGCGTGATTTCATCGACAGCTGCGAGCAGCTCATACTCGCCCAGCCCAAAGCGCGCATCAGGGTGCTGCTGCAGGACGTTCCGCAAGGCTTCACGCTTGGCCACAGTCTGGTGAAACTCGCTCAGCGATTTCCCAGCATCTGTGAGATTCGTCGAGCTCATCCGGACGTGCCCCGCGAACCACAGATTTACATGCTCGCCGACAGCGACGGAATCGTCATGCTGCCGCAACGGCATACGCGCACCGGCTTCGCCCGTTATCAGAGTCCCGACCAGGTGCGCCGCTGGAGCGGCGCGTTCGAAGAGTTATGGGCAACCAGCCAGACCGACCCGGCGCTACGGAGATTTCTGCTATGAGATATGTCTTCGGCTACCTCATGCTCAGCTCGGTGATAGCCATGCCCCTCGCGGCCGCGCCTACCACTGAGGTCATCACCCTTAATCACACGCTCGCAGAAGCCCTGTTGCCGGCAGTCGAAACCATGCTTGATAACAGCGAGCGCGCATCTGCTTACGGAAATCAGCTGATCATCCGTGCAGAACCGGACCGCATCGGCGCCATCCGTGAGGCAGTCAGCGAGCTGGACCGTCAGCCCGGGCGCCTGAGGATCAGCGTGGCGAGCGCCGAGACCGTGGATCTTGATCAACGGGGCTACGAGCTTGACGGGCGGATTCGGGCCGGCGGCGTAGATGTCATTACCCGCACCGACCGTAACGGCAACCAGGCGCGAATCATCCAGCGGCAGACCCGCGGCAGCAGCGATGGTGTGCGTCAGATAACGGCCAATGAAGGATATCCGGTCATGATTCAGCGCGGCAGCAGCGTGCCGATTACCACGACCAGCGAGAATGCCTACGGACAGGTCGTCCAGCAGACACAGTATCGCGATGTCGCCGAGGGTTTCTACGCGACGGTGCGGATCAGCGGTAATCTCGCGACAATCTATCTCAACGCCAACAATGACCGACTCAACCGCAACGACAACCGGGTCGTGGATATCCAGCGGGCAGATACGGTCGTTACGGCCCCGCTGGGTGAATGGATCACCATCGCCGGAACCGGCGATGCCCGGTCTGGCGATGACAGCGGCATAGGCCGGAGCCTGTCCACCCGCGGCGCCGACCAGAGCAGCCTGAGGCTGAAGGTGGAACGTCTCGATTGAGGATGTAGTGCAGCGATAAAAACACTACATGCGATTGACTTCTCCACGCTTTGGTCCCATTATTGCGTCGCTCCCGCTAGCCAGAGCCCTTGTAAGAGGTGCTCCGAGTCGTCTCCCCAACCACCGGAACGATTCGTGTCCTGACAGCCCAAAAGGCAGATTGACGAGGTTGCGACTGGAACGAAGTTGTCCTGAGGGACGGGGAAGCGATTTAAACGTATCAGCCTGAGTGACGGATCAGCGCCTGCTGTCGGACCTGCTCGTTCGGCTTGCAACGCCATTGCACGTCATCCACTCTGTTCGTCCACACCCCTCTCAGTTTCACTTCTCTTCTTCGCAACCTTTCGAGTCTTTTGCTGTCTCACACCGGCGCCTATGCGGGTTCAGGGTCGCAATCGTGCAGAACCAATCGCAAACTTGAAGGATTGACCATGTCAGCTTACCAAAACGAGATCAAGGCTGTTGCCGCGCTGAAAGAAGCCGCTGGTAGCACCTGGAGCGCAATCAACCCGGAATACGCTGCTCGCATGCGTATCCAGAACCGCTTCAAGACCGGACTGGACATCGCGAAGTACACCGCCGCCATCATGCGCAAGGACATGGCCGAGTACGACGCCGACACTAGCGCTTACACCCAGTCGCTGGGTTGCTGGCACGGTTTTATCGGTCAGCAGAAGCTGATTTCCATCAAGAAGCACCTGAAGACCACCAACAAGCGTTACCTGTACCTGTCTGGCTGGATGGTTGCTGCGCTGCGTTCCGAGTTTGGTCCGCTGCCTGACCAGTCCATGCACGAAAAGACTTCCGTTGCCGACCTGATCGAAGAGCTCTACACCTTCCTGCGTCAGGCTGACGCCCGTGAACTGGACCTGCTGTTCGTTGACCTGGACGCCGCTCGCAAAGCCGGCGACAAGTCGAAGGAAGCTGAAATCCAGGCGAAGATCGACAACTATGAAACTCACGTGGTGCCGATCATCGCCGACATCGATGCCGGCTTCGGTAACCCGGAAGCTACGTATCTGCTGGCCAAGAAAATGATCGAAGCAGGCGCTGCCTGTATCCAGATCGAAAACCAGGTTTCTGACGAGAAGCAGTGTGGTCACCAGGATGGCAAGGTTACCGTTCCGCACTCCGACTTCCTGGCCAAGATCAATGCTGTCCGTTACGCGTTCCTCGAGCTGGGCGTTGACGATGGCGTCATCGTTGCCCGTACTGACTCCCTGGGTGCCGGCCTGACCAAGGCCATCGCTGTGACCAACGAGCCGGGCGACCTGGGCGACCAGTACAACAGCTTCCTCGATGGCGACTACATCGAAAGTGCTGCAGACATTCAGAACGGCGACGTGGTCATCAAGGCCAACGGCAAGCTGCTCAAGCCCAAGCGTCTGGCTTCCGGCCTGTTCCAGTTCCGCAAGGACACTGGTGTCGAGCGTGTTGTTCTGGACTGCATCACTTCGCTGCAGAACGGTGCCGACCTGCTGTGGATCGAGACCGAGAAGCCGCACGTTGGTCAGATCGCCGACATGGTCAACAAGATTCGTGAAGTCGTGCCGGACGCCAAGCTGGTCTACAACAACAGCCCGTCGTTCAACTGGACCCTGAACTTCCGCCAGCAGGTATTCGATGCCATGCAGGAAGAAGGCAAGGACGTTTCCCAGTACGATCGCGCCAAGCTGATGAGCGTCGATTACGACGAAACCGAACTGGCCAAGCTGGCTGACGAGAAGATCCGTACCTTCCAGGCAGACGCTGCCCGCGAAGCTGGTATCTTCCATCACCTGATCACCCTGCCGACGTATCACACCGCTGCGCTGTCTACCGACAACCTGGCCAAGGGTTACTTCGCAGACCAGGGCATGCTTGCCTACGTCAAGGGCGTTCAGCGTCAGGAAATCCGCCAGGGTATCGCGTGCGTCAAGCACCAGAACATGGCTGGTTCCGACATCGGCGACAACCACAAGGAATACTTTGCTGGTGAAGCCGCACTGAAAGCCGGTGGTGCTGACAACACCATGAACCAGTTCCACTAAGAACTGAGTCATCCGGGATCATCCCGGCGTCAGAAAGAGGCCGCCCCAGGGCGGCCTTTTTTATTGTTCGGCTGCACTCTCCTCTCCACTCGCGTAGAATGCGCCCTCGAATTTACTCCCTCGCTTCGGCGACCTCTGTTTCTAGCACATCAAATCAGGTTACGTATGGCCCGCCTTCATCTCGAATTTCCCGAAGACCAATTCTATTTCACCACGCAGCTGACGGTGCGCATTACAGACATCAACGCGGGCAAGCATCTCGCCAATGATTCGATGATCTCGATGATCTCGGAGGCTCGGGCGCGTTTTCTGTATCAGTTTGGAATCGAGGAAGTAAGCGAGAATGACACCGGAATTATCGTTACGGATCTCGCAACGACATACAAGCGCGAAGCGTTCGCTCGCGATCCACTGATCTTTGAAGTGGGCCTGATGGATCTGAACAAATATGGCGGGGATATTATTTTTCGCATCACCAAGGCGGTGGGTGGCGAACTCGTTGCACTGGCGAAGTCGGGGTTTGTGTTTTACCACTTCAGCAGCTCACGGGTCGCACCGATGCCCGAGGACTTCCGGCTGCGCTTCCCGGGTGTGAATTACATCGCAGAATGAAGAGAGCATAAAAAAAACCCGGTCGATGACCGGGTTTCTTCAAACGGATTCGCGATTAGCGAACCTCTACCTCAGTTTCCACGTCAGCTTCTACGCGACGGTTCATCTGACGGCCTTCTTCGGTGTCGTTGTCAGCAATCGGACGGGCTTCGCCGTAGCCAACTGCTTCCAGACGCGAACCGTCAACGCCTTCTTCGATCAGAGCCTGGCGAACCGACTTGGCACGCTCTTCGGACAACTTCTGGTTGTACTGGTCGCTACCGATGGAGTCTGTGTGACCGGCAACGGAAGTGGAGACGTCCGGATAGGTCTTCATGAACTCAGCCAGGCTGCGGATATCATCACGATATTCCTGGCGGATAGTGGCCTTGTCGAAGTCGAACTTCACGTCGAGCTCAACCCGTACGTTCTGCATTTCCGGCTCGGGGGCAGGAGCAGGTGCTGGGGCAGGAGCCGGCTCGGGAGCAGCCTGAGCTACCGGGGCGGTGCTGCTGCCAAAATTCAGACCCAGACCTACGCCAGCCATCCATTCGGTGTTGGAGTGATCCAGACCGTGAAGGACGTCTACACCAGCGCGAACGAAGAAGTTCTCGTTGAGGTAGTTTTTGACACCGGCACCGGCAGTCAGCATGGTGGTCTTGTCGCGACCATCACGATCCCACTGATCCAGCTCCTGGTGACCAACACCACCGGAGATGTAAGGACGTACCGCACCTTCGCCGAAGTGGTAAACAGCTTTCAACGTAGCCAGACGGCCGTCAATGTCTTCGCCGGTGACATCGCTGTCCAGGTTGCGGTATTTGCCCAAACCCAGGTTCAGCGAGACGTCATCCGAAAGGAAGTAGCCCAAGCCACCACCTACCAGAGTGCCGTGGCTCAGATCATGAACGCTGTCGTCGGTGAAGTAGCGCTCAGCGAAGGCTTCCGCTTCCACGGAGCCTGCGCGGCTCACTTCGCCGCCACCCATGCCATATTGCGCCATCACAGGCATGGCGGAAGCCGAAATGACTGCGCCTACAACGAGACCAACAGTATTCTTCAATTTCATCATTCAATCCCCGTTTAATCCATTAGGATGTTAGGTTTGCGCAAAACACGGGCTCAGTATAACAGAAATACAAGAATTCCAATACCGAACACTTCTAAGCAGGCAGATCTATATGCTTGCGCAATTTTTCAAGCGCCCGTTTGTAGCGCATCTTTGTCGCACTTAGTCCCATTCGCATGATATCGGCAATCTCCTGAAACTCGAGTTCCGCTACGAAGCGTAATACGAGTATCTCTCGATCTACCGGATTCACATGAACCAACCAGCGGTCAAGGCCCCCGCGAGAGGCAAGCGGCTCTTCCGGTTCGTGAGCCTCTTCCTGGGTTTCAAGACTAAGTGCATCGGAAAGCCGCTTCTTGCGTTTTTCCTTCCTGTACTGAGTTATGCACTCATTATAGGTGATGCTGTACAACCATGTTTTGAACTTCGCCTTGCCTTCGAACTGCTTGAGTCCATGAAGGACCTTTAGCATTACTTCCTGACAGACATCGTCAGCGTCTCTTTCGTTCCCCAGGTAGCGGGCGCAGACATTGAAAAGTGTGCGCTGGTACCGTCGCATCAATTCTTCGTAGGCGATGGTGGTATGAAACAGCTCCCCGGCCGCCCGACCGGCCAGTTCCTCATCCGAAAGCTCGGCCGGCACATATCGGTTACGCGGTGCGCTATAGCTGGTCAAAACAGGTCGCCGTACAGGTTATCGGAAGAATCAACGCGACACGCGCTGATCGAGCAGCGTCGTGTTCGGAAGCGAGACTACCCGCCCCTCGTCGTCGATTAGCGACGTCTTGACCGTACCGATCTCGTCAATGACCCCTTCGGTTTCACCAACGCTGATTCGATCACCCACCTCGTAGAGCTCGCGAATGTAGATACCCGCCAGTATCTGCGAGACGACGGACTTGCTGCCCAGGCCCAGGGCCAGTGCAGCGGCCGCTCCAAACGAGACCAGCACAATGGCCACAACGGTGTTGAGCAGCGCCGTCTCGATCTGCAACTGGCCGATCACCAGCGACGCGGTGATGATCACCAGCAGCCCCTGCGCCAGTCGGCCCAGGCCCGCCGCGTAGTCGATACCGATACTCTCGCCGGCACCACGCACAACGCCGTTGGCGAAATGCGACAGCAACAGACCCGCCAGCAGGATCAAGGCTGCGCCAAAGACCTTCGGCAGATAAAGAACGAATGCATCGAGCGTGGACGACACACGGGCCAGCCCGAGCGACTCGGCTGCGGATATGAGGAAGGTCAGAACGATGAACCAGTAGACGACCTTGCCGATCAGCACCGACGGCGGTGCCGTGATACCACTACGGGCGATCATCTTGCTGACCCCTACCCCGGCCAGAAGCCGATCCATTCCCAGTTTGGCCAAGCCCTTGCTGAGGATGGTGTCGATCAGCTTGGCGACCAGAAAGCCGAGTACGACGATGAGTATCGCCGCGATCAGGTCGGGTATGAATGAAGCAAGCTTCGTCCACATGGTGGTCATGGCAGCAAGAAAGCTCTGGCTCCAGGTATCGAGTTCCATTCCTATTCCTCTTTCCGCGATGTCACAGTGGCGTCCTGCTGCGCCCGGCCTGCCGCGCGCGAGCGTCGTACCGAACGTGTGCCGGCTTCGGACAGCACCTCTCCCCAGTGGGCGAACAGCGTCAACAGATCAAGCGCTCCCCCGCGGACATGGGCCTTGTGCAGTACACGTTCCAGGCGTTCGTCGTCATCGCTCACGTCCTGCCCGCCATCGCGCATCAAACTGCGCAACCGCTCTTCCAACGGATCGCTCACGTTTGGCGCCTCCTCAAAGTGGATACCAATTTCAGACGCACCAAAGCCGGACGATGTCACCATCGTCCGGCTTTGTTCCTGATGCAGTTGGAATGCTGGCGGGAGATTACTCCGGCATGGACAGTGCAGCGGGTGAAACGATAATGCCGTTGTTATCGGCGTACACGTACTCACCCGGCCGGAAGGTCACCCCGGCGAACGTCACCGGAACGTTGAGATCCCCGATGCCTCGCTTGTCGGTTTTCATCGGGTGGCTGGCCAACGCCTGGATTCCAAGCGGAGTCTGCACCAATACGTCGACGTCGCGTACGCAGCCATAAACAATGATCCCTTCCCAGCCGTTCTTGGCGGCCTTCTCGGCGAGCATGTCACCCAGCAGCGCACGACGCAGAGAGCCGCCGCCATCGACAACCATGACCTTGCCTGTGCCGTCCTGATCGACCTGCTCCTTCACCACGGAATTGTCTTCGAAGCACTTCACCGTGACGATCTGGCCGCCGAAGGAATCATGGCCACCGAAATTGCTGAACATTGGCTCGACAACGTGAACATCCGGGTAGGCATCGCATAGATCGGGCGTGACGTAATGCATGGCGTTCTCCTTGATGTGAACTCAGACGTTGTTTTCCGCGAGGAAGAACCAGGTATCCATCACCGAGTCCGGATTCAAGGAAACACTTTCGATCCCCTGCTCCATCAGCCATTTCGCCAGATCCGGGTGATCCGAGGGACCCTGGCCGCAGATACCAATGTACTTGTCGGCCTTGCGGCAGGCGCTGATCGCGTTGGACAACAGTTTCTTGACCGCCGCGTTTCGCTCGTCGAACAGGTGCGCGATGATACCCGAGTCGCGATCGAGGCCCAGCGTCAGCTGAGTCAGGTCATTCGAGCCGATGGAGAAACCATCGAAGTGCTCAAGGAACTCGTCAGCCAGCAGGGCATTGGCCGGTAGCTCACACATCATGATCAGACGCAGCCCGTTCTCGCCACGCTTGAGCCCGTTTTCGCCCAGCAGCTCGACTACCTGTGCCGCCTCTCCGACCGTCCGTACGAACGGCACCATGATCTCGACGTTGGTCAGCCCCATCTCATCGCGCACGCGCTTCATCGCGCGACACTCGAGTTCGAAACAGTCGCGGAAGGATTCACTGATATAACGCGAAGCGCCGCGGAAACCGAGCATTGGATTTTCTTCTTCCGGCTCGTACAGGCGGCCCCCGATCAGGTTGGCGTACTCGTTCGACTTGAAGTCGGACAGGCGCACGATCACCTTTTTCGGCCAGAACGCGGCGGCCAGGGTGCTGACACCTTCGACCAGCTTGTCGACATAGAAGTCGACCGGGCTCGCGTAGCCGGCAATTCGCTTCTGCACGCTGCCCCTGACGTCATCAGGCAGGCTGTCGAAGTTGAGCAGCGCCTTGGGGTGCACGCCGATCATGCGATTGATGATGAACTCCAGTCGCGCCAGACCCACACCTTCATTGGGCAGGTTGGCAAAATCAAACGCCCGGTCCGGATTGCCCACGTTCATCATGATCTTGAACGGTAGTGTCGGCATGGCGTCGACGCTGTTCTTGCGAATATCGAATGACAACTGACCGGCGTAGATCAGACCGGTGTCACCCTCGGCACAGGACACGGTAACTTCCTGACCGTCCTTCAACTCGCTGGTGGCGTTGCCGCAGCCGACAACCGCCGGGATCCCAAGCTCGCGAGCGATGATAGCGGCGTGGCAGGTCCGACCACCGCGGTTGGTGACGATAGCGCTGGCGCGCTTCATGACCGGTTCCCAGTCCGGGTCGGTCATATCCGAGACCAGCACGTCACCCGGCATGACCTTGTCCATCTCCGCCACATCATTGACGATCTTTACCCTGCCTGCTCCGATACGCTGGCCGATTGCACGGCCTTCGACCAGGATCTGACCCTTTTCCTTGAGCAGATAACGTTCCATGACGTTGCCGGTCGCGCGGCTTTTCACGGTTTCCGGGCGCGCCTGGACGATATAAAGCTTGCCGTCGTCACCGTCCTTGGCCCATTCGATGTCCATCGGACGCTCGTAGTGCTTCTCGATAATTAGCGCCTGCTCTGCGAGACTGACGACCTCGGCATCGCTCAGGCAGAAGCGCGACCGGTCTGCGCTGTCGACGTCGACGGTCTTTACCGAGCGGCCAGCCGATGCGACTTCGCCGTAGATCATCTTGATCGCCTTGCTGCCGAGGTTACGGCGCAGAATCGATGGCCGACCCGCCTCCAGCGTGGGCTTGTGCACATAAAATTCATCGGGATTCACTGCGCCCTGTACCACCGTCTCACCAAGGCCATAGGCACCGGTGATGAATACCACGTCACGGAAACCGGATTCGGTATCCAGCGTGAACATTACCCCGGCGGTACCGGTTTCCGAGCGCACCATGCGCTGGATGCCCGCCGACAGCGCGACCAGCTTGTGATCGAAGCCCTGGTGGACGCGGTAGGAAATAGCGCGGTCGTTGAACAGGGAGGCGAAGACTTCCTTGACGGCGCGGATGACATTGTCCACGCCGCGGATGTTCAGGAACGTTTCCTGCTGACCGGCAAAAGACGCATCGGGAAGGTCTTCTGCTGTAGCGGAGGAACGCACGGCGACCGCGAGATTGTCATTCCCGTCCGAGAGCGAGGCAAAGGCGTCGCGGATGGCCTGATCCAGCGGAGCGGGGAATTCGGTTTCCATGACCCACTGGCGAATCTGAGTACCGGTGCGAGCCAGCGCAGCGACGTCGTCGACATCGAGCGCATCGAGCGCCGCGTGGATACGGTCATCGAGGCCGCTTTGTTCCAGAAATTCACGGAAGGCATCTGCTGTAGTGGCGAAACCGCCCGGGACCGACACCCCGGCATGAGCCAGATTGCTGATCATTTCTCCCAGTGAGGCGTTCTTGCCGCCCACACGTTCAACGTCTCCAGCACCTAGCTGTTCGAAGGACACTACGTACTCTAACAAGGTGATCTCTCCGTAAATCAATGAATTGAGCAGCGCATCCGGCAGACCATCTGGCCTGCATGTCACAAATGCGCCACAATGCCGAAAGTGAAGCCCGACAGGGTTCCCGATACCGCTGCACTCAGCCAATTACGACATATCAAGGCTACGCGCATGAAACGCACCGCTTTCTTCATATCCGATGGCACTGGTATTACCGCCGAGTCACTTGGCCAGAGCCTGCTGTCCCAGTTCGAGAACATCGAGTTCACAAAGCGGCTGCGTCCCTATGTGGACACCATCGAAAAAGCGCACGACATGGTACAACAAATCAACACGGCTGCCGAGCAGGACGGGGTTCGCCCGATCATCTTCGACACCGTTGTCAACTCGGATATCCGTAAGGTATTGGCTACGAGCAACGGGTACATCGTAGACATCTTTTCTACCTTTCTTGCTCCGCTCGAGATGGAATTAGGTGACGGTTCTTCGTATTCGGTGGGCAAATCCCACTCGATTCAGCACAACGCGCACTACAAGGACCGCATCGATGCCGTGCACTTTGCCATGGACAACGATGACGGCGCGCGCACGCTGCATTACAACGAAGCGGATGTCATTCTGGTCGGCGTCTCGCGTTGCGGGAAGACACCAACCTGCCTGTACATGGCGCTGAAATACGGGATTCGCGCCGCGAATTACCCGCTGACCGAAGAGGACATGGAGCGCCTGCAGCTTCCGCCCGCACTGCGCGAACACAAGGAGAAGCTGTTCGGCCTGACCATTGACGCGGAGCGTCTCGCCAGCATTCGCCACGAACGGCGACCCAACAGTCGCTATGCCAGCTTCGCGCAATGCGAGTTCGAAGTACGCGAGGTGGAAAATCTGTTTCGCCGCGAAAACATCTCGAATATCAACTCGACGCATTTTTCGGTCGAGGAAATCTCCGCGAAGATCCTCGTTCACAAGGGCATCGAAAGGCGCCTCAAGTAAGCCCCAGCAACTGTTGCGGCCAGTCGCCAGCCGGCTGTACCGCTCACCGAAACTGCCCCTCGATTAAGCTGTTGCGGTCATTCACCGCAGCAGGCTGGAACCATGCGTCAACCACTCTCCATGATGTCGAAGGTACTGGCCGATTTCAGCGCGTCTGCCGCTACTGCAGGCTTCATCGCCGTGGTCACCGGATATACCAGCTCGCTGGCGTTGATGGTCCAGGCCGGGCGCAATGCAGGCCTCGATGAACACCAGATCGGCTCCTGGGTCTGGGCGATATCCGTGGCTATGGGCCTGACAGCGATCGCCCTTACCTTTCGCTACCGGATGCCCGTGGTGGTGGCCTGGTCAACCCCGGGCGCCGCCCTGCTCGTGACGAGCCTCAGCGGCGTGAGTTACCCCGAGGCGATCGGCGCGTTCGTCGCCACCGGTCTGCTGCTCACGCTGACCGGGCTGTTCAGGCCACTGGCTGAACTGGTCCGGCAGTTGCCATCGTCGATTGCCGCGGCGCTATTGGCCGGGATTCTGTTTTCCATCGGGGTGGAGCTGTTCAGAGCCGTGGAAGACCAGACCGGTCTGGTTCTGGCCATGCTTGCGCTGTTTTTCCTTACCAGGCGGTACCGCCCAGTACTGGCGGTGCCGGTCGCGCTTCTGGCAGGCTGCACACTCGCCTGGTTCAACGGACTGGTCGTCTGGCCGCCCATTGACTGGACGCTGGTACGTCCGATCTGGACCACACCCGAGTTCTCATTCTCCGCAATGACCAGCATCGCCCTGCCGCTGTATGTCGTGGCGATGGCTTCGCAGAACCTGCCCGGGCTTGCCGTCCTGCGTGCCGACGGCTACGAGCCACCGCCTGCTCCGTTGATCGCGACAACCGGGCTGGCTTCGCTGATCTTTGCTCCGTTTGGATCGCATGGCGTCAATCTCGCCGCAATCAGCGCTGCACTCTGTACCGGTCCGGGTGCCCATGCGGACACGAAGCGACGCTACCCTGCCGCCCTGGTGTTCGGCGTTCTCGCCATCGGCGTTGGCTGCTTTGCCGTTGCGCTCACGGCCGTATTCATGGCACTTCCCCACGCCCTGGTGATGTCTGTCGCCGGCCTGGCTCTGCTCGGCTCGATTGGTAACGGGCTGGCCCAGTCGATGGGAGATCACGATCGGCGTGAAGCAGCGCTGGTCACCTTCATGGTCACTGCCTCCGGGGTGTCGCTATTCTCCATCGGCTCAGCATTCTGGGGCCTCGTTGCCGGGCTGGCTGTCCTGCTTCTGGCCCGACCACCGAATCACTGAACTGGAACGGCTCCGACTCCCGGCGGTCACAGCAGTAACCCTGCTGGTACTGCGGCAGATCAAATACTTAGTCCGGGAGCTGACCATGGATATCATTCGACTTATTTTCGCCATCATTCTTCCCCCTGTGGGCGTGTTCCTTCAGGTGGGCTTCAGTGGCGCATTCTGGCTGAACATCCTCTTGACCCTGCTGGGGTATGTGCCCGGGATCATCCACGCGGTTTACATCATCCTCAAGCGTTAAGACCGCCGCCCGACCCTTGCGCCTGGTACAGATTGACTGTAACCGGGCGTTGCACAGTCATTGTTCAGGCGTCCTCGCGGGATTATGCTCTCGGCTCTTCAAGGGGGGCGCATGAGAAAACTACTCGCATCTTTACTGTTGTTTGCAGGCAGCGTGCAGGCCGCCGATGCCTTGCAGATCGATGTGTACCGTGACCCCAACTGCGGGTGCTGCAAAGCCTGGATCAGCCATATGACCGACAACGGGTTTGTCGTGTACGACCACGTCAGGTCCGACATGCCTGCGCTGAAGCACCAGCTCGGCATACCGGCCGAGTTGGCGTCCTGCCATACGGGCGTAATGGACGGGCGCTATATCGAAGGTCACGTCCCGGCCAAAGACGTCAAACGCCTGGCAGAGATGCCGGAGGCCGCGGGCCTTGCCGTACCGGGCATGCCGATCGGGTCCCCGGGGATGGAGATGGGCTCGCGCCAGGACCCTTATTCGGTTGTCGTCATCGGCAAGGATGGTGATCGCGCGGAATTCTCGCGCTACCCCTGACCTGCCCCCCTCCGCCTGATCTTTACCTATCGGCCTCGATGATTTCGGGGCCGAACCATTTTTCGGTAGTCGCTCGCGCCCTGCGCTTGACCTCGTCATTGATATACAGGGAAACCAGTGCCAGAGCGGCAGCCATGACGGTCAGATCGTCGCTGAACCCAATGAACGGAAGCAGATCCGGGATGGCATCGATTGGCGATATGAAGTAGGCCAGAGCACCGAAGATCGTTGTCTTTGCCCATGTGGGGGTCTCCGGGCGCCTTGCCGCGTAATACAGGCACAATGCACGCTCGACTACCTCACGCCCTGCCTTGCGGGCATAACGATGAAGTTTGTCCCAGAATTGGCTGTCGGAGAAGGATTGCCTGGACATGTGGTCTCCTGGAAGCATGGTAAGCACAATCAGGGTCAGTCCTGAACGGCTGCTTCCGACGGATTCGACAGCGACGTTGATGAATTCGATCCCTGATCGAAAATGATCGCCTGGTCGCGGCCCAGTGCCTTGGCCCGATACAGCCGCTCATCGGCCTCGTGCAACCAATCCTCGATAGTCGAATGTCCGGATAACAGTGCGCCGCCGATGGATACGGTGACCGGCCCACCGGGACCGTTCAACCGCCGACGAATGTCCGCAAGAACGTTGTTCGCCAACCGGGACAGGCCCCGCTCATCAACCTGGGGAACCAGCAGCACGAACTCTTCGCCGCCAAGACGAAAGAGTCGGTCCGATTGCCGGCAGGCGGCCCGGACTACATCGACAAAGTCGACCAGTACCTCGTCGCCAGCCCGATGGCCGTACCGGTCGTTGACCAGCTTGAAGTGATCGAGATCAAGGATGAGCAACCCGTAACCCACCCCATAGCGCTTGTGCTCGTTGAATGCGATCTCCAGTTCGCTATCCATGGTGCGCCGATTGCTGGCCCCCGTCAGCGGATCGATGGTCGCCAGCTCGCTCAACTTCTGGCGCTGCTCACGGCCGCGGTAGGCGAAGGCAAAAGCGAAAAGACTGCACAGCAGACTGGTTACCAGGAAGGACGTCAACTGGAAAGCCGAGTCGAACAACGCGCCGGGCTTCGCAACGCCGTAAGCGCATAGAATGCCCAGAACCGACACGGTGGCAATCACGCTTTGCAGGGGCGGTACGACGAAGAAGTTGAAGAGAATCAGGACGTAGACCCAGAAGAGGCCGTTCATGCCGAGCTTCGTGACGATGACGATTGTGCCGATACAATAGAGCAGCGCCAGATACTGACCGGGTCGAATGGTGTCCCCGGTGCGCCAGGCGTAGATCACCGCAGCCAGCGTATTGAGCACCAGCGAGGTGTCCACGAGGCTGACCAGCCAGTTGCCGTCGTACAGACGATAAACCGCGTAGGGAGCAATGCCCGCTACGGAGCATACGCCCACCATGGTAATGATCGACAGCTGGAAATCGTCGCTCAGCCGCTTCCAGGCATTGTGCATGGGGTCGCCAGTATTATTTTCGGGTCTCGGGTCAAACAGATTGACCCGCCGAGACTGTAGCGGCTAAACGGACGACAGGCAATATCTATATGCCATCACTCAGCGGCTCACTGGCGAGACAGCAGCGATTCGTGAACAAGTCGATGTTTTGTGTCGATCAGGCAGCGCTAGCCGTGCCCTGTATGCGGGTAACCATGGCACGCAGCCCGTTTCCACGGGTAACACTGAGGTGCTTCATCAGGTTCAGCTCCTCGAAGTAGCCGTCAACATCGAAGGCGAGAATCTGTTCTGGCGTTTTGCCGTTGTAGGCTGCGAGAACCACTGCAAGCAGACCTTTGACGATGAACGCATCGCTGTCTGCGTCAAAATACAAGCGATCGCCTTCCCGTTTGCTCACCAGCCACACCTGGCTCTGGCACCCGCGCACGATGTTCTCATCCGTGCGCTGATCGGTTTCAAGTGGAGGCAGCTCTTTTCCAAGGTCGATGATGTACTTGTAACGGTCTTCCCAGGAGTCGAAGAAGGACAGCGAATCGATAATGTCTTCGCTGGTTATATCGGTGCCAAACTGGCTCATGAAACACTCCTCAAAAGAACATTCCGGTCTCGAGCTGAGCCTCTTCACTCATCATTTCTCGGCTCCAGGGCGGATCGAACACCAGTTCGACCTTGACCGACTCGACGTTGGGAACCCTCTTGACGCGATACTCGACGTCTCCAACCAGCACGGGCCCCATGCCGCACGCCGGCGCGGTCAGCGTCATCTTGATGTCGACTCGCTTGAGCGCCTGATCAACCGAAACACTGTAGATAAGGCCGAGATTCACCAGATCGACAGGAATTTCGGGATCATAGACAGTGCCCAGTGCTTCCCAGACCTGATCTTCATGGATCCGGTCGTCGACCGGCTCCGGAAAACTCAGCAACTCAGGCTCAAGCCCGAGACTCGCCGCATCCGTCCCGTCGACGCGGACCATCTGGCCATGATAGGTCACGGTATAGTTGCCACCAAGCGCCTGGGTGATGGTCACAAAAGTGTCCTTGGGAATGGTCAACGGAGTACCATCCGGAACACGGCGTGCAGGACAATCCGCCTGCGCCACTACCATGCGTCTTTCCATCTCGAAGCCTGGCTCCTCTTGCCAACCGACCTTCGCGGTCAGTCGGCCGTGTTATACGGTTGAGTTCGGCGGTCAGGCAACGTTGAAGCTTTCGCCACAACCGCACTCATCTTTCACATTAGGGTTGAGAAACTTGATCTGGCGATTGATGCCTTCCTTGACCAGGTCGATCTCCGTGCCACTCACGATAGGAAGCGCATCGCGCGCCACGCGCAGTTCAACCAGATCGTCCAGCTGATACCGGACATCGTCATCCGGGCCGCTCTCGACCAGGTCGATGACGTACATGAAGCCGGTACACCCGCTTTTCTTGATGCTCAGCCGGACCGATTTTTCGCTTTGAGCGGCAAGCTGGCGACGAAAGTGCGCCAAAGCCGCCGGCGTAACGGTGACCGCTGGGCTGCCAGTGGCAGCAGATTGCGGATCAAACGATTCTACGCTCATGCTTCGACTCCTATAGGAGAAACTGCCGGGCCTTGTCGAGCGCTTCGAACAGCCGATCGACGTCGCCCCGGGTGTTGTAGAAACTGAAGCTCGCCCGCACGGTACCCGGAATGCAGAACTGGTCCATGATGGGCTGGGCGCAATGATTGCCGGTGCGTACAGCCACGCCCTGTTGATCCAGCAGCATACCGACGTCATGCGGATGCGCGCCCTCAAGCAGAAAACTCATGACACTTGTCTTGCGAGCCGCGGTGCCGATCAGTTTGATGCCTGGGGTGGCACGCGCACGCTCTTCGGCGTATTCAAGCAAATCCTGCTCGTGTCGCGCCGCTGCCTCTCGATCGATGGTCTGCAGATAGTCCACTGCTGCACCGAATCCGATCACCCCGGCAATATCCGGCGTGCCGGCTTCAAACTTGTAGGGCAACTGATTATAGGTGGTGCCCTGGAAGCTGACCGTTTCGATCATTTCTCCACCGCCTTGATACGGCGGCATGCTCTCGAGAATCTCTAGCTTCCCGTACAACACGCCCAGGCCAGTCGGCCCGAACATCTTGTGCGCCGAGAACACGTAGAAGTCGCAATCGAGGGCTTGCACGTCCACGGCCCAGTGACTGATAGCCTGAGCCCCATCAATCAGACAGAGCGCACCCACCGAATGGGCAAGGGCCACGATCTCCTCCACCGGATTGATCGTGCCCAACGCGTTGGACACGTGACCGCAGGCCACCATGCGAACCCGCTCATCAAGCATCTCTCGCAGAGCATTCAGATCAAGTGTCCCCGAAGCGTCGACCGGTATCGGCTCGACTGTCGCGCCCTTTTCGGCCGCCACCATCTGCCATGGCACGATGTTGGAGTGATGCTCCATCGCCGGGACCAGAATACGGTCGCCGCTTTTCAGCTCGCTACGGCCCCAGGTCGCCGCGACCAGATTGATGGACTCCGAGGTACCGCGTGTCCAGATGACCTGACGCGAGGCCGGCGCATTGATCAGACCCGCAACCTTCGTGCGTGCGGACTCGAACTTCTCGGTGGCCCGGTCGGCCAACGTATGGGCGCCACGATGAACGTTGCTGTTGTCGTGGCGGTAGTAGTCGACGATCGCCTGGATCACCGCTTCCGGCTTTTGCGTCGTGGCGGCATTGTCCAGATACACCAGCGGGTGTCCGTTGACCTCCTGATGCAGGATCGGAAAGTCCAGTCGTATCCGCTCGGCATCGAACGGTTCAGGTCGCCCGAGATCATTCATAGGCAAGCTGCCCGACCTGTTCATTGCCTTCACCAAACAGGGAGGTCAATCGAGGGCGCAGGTAGTCACGCACTGCGGCCTCCGGGGCCTGGTTGATTACCTCATTGATGAAGCCAAAGCTGAGCATGGTTACGGCATCAGCGCGAGACACGCCGCGGCTCATCAGATAAAACAGCGAGGTTTCATCCAGCTGGGTGATGGTCGCGCCGTGCGCGCAGCGCACGTCATCGGCATAGATTTCCAGCTCCGGCTTGGTGTCGATCTCAGCCGTACGCGAGGTCAGGAGGTTGCGGTTGCTCAACTCGGCCAGCGTTTTCTGCGCCTGCGGGTGGATATGAATACGCCCGTTGAAGACGGCCCGCGCCGAGTCACCGACGATCCCTCTGAACACTTCGTTGGTAGTGCAGCAGGGCACACAGTGTTCGACCGTTGTGTGATAGTCGATCAACTGGCGATTGCGCGGCAGATAAACGCCGTTCAGATCAAGATGCGCGCCCTGGCCACGATGGTACACGTGGTAGTCGATGCGCTTGAGTCGGCTGCCCTGGGCTATGGTGAACCCATGGAAACGAGCGTCGCGCTGGAGTGCGACGTGTACGCCGCCAACGTGCAACAGGTCTTCCTGTTCGAGGTTCAGGCGGTAGTGCTGAACCTGAGCATTGGCGCCGACGACCACCTCGGTCAGGCTGTTGACGAAACCATTCTGCTGGCGATCGCTGGACACATAATGCTCGATCAGTTCCGCCTCGCCACCCTCTTCCACCACGACCAGCAAACGCTGATTGCTGGCTGCGGGCTGCGCTTCGGGAACCGAAACATTCACTACATACAACGGCTTGGCCAGGCGCGTATTGCGAGGAACGTACAGCAGGACACCATCAGCGGCCCAGGCGTTACTCAACGCCGCAAACAGATGCCGCTCACTATCCACCACCGAGCCCAGATGCTGGCGTATCAGATCCTGCTGCGGGGCACTGGCATCGGCAAAGCGGACCACCTCGGCGGGCAAGGCACTTGAGTCGGACGGCGAGAACTGGCCATTGACGAAAACCAGCCGGGTGCAGTCAAGATGCAGGGTCTCGATCTCGTCCTGCCAGGCGGACTCGACAACCGTAGCCCATCGAGCCGGGTTGTCGTTCTGCAGCGGTGCGAGAGACGTGTACTTCCACGCTTCGGTCTTGCGCCCCGGCCAGTTGGCCGCGGTCCACCGGGAAGCGCCGAGCTGGCGGACGTCAGCGAGCCAGTCAGGACTGTTCTGCTGAGCAGCCAGCTGCAATGCGCTTTGCTTGAAGTCTGTCATGCGTCAGGCCACCTCGTTTTCGATCCAGCCATAGCCCTTGGCTTCGAGCTCCAGCGCCAGGCTCTTGTCACCAGACTTGACGATCCGACCACCCGCGAGCACGTGGACGTAGTCGGGCACGATATAGTCGAGCAAACGCTGATAGTGGGTGACGACGATGAAGCTGCGCTGGCCATCGCGCATGGCGTTGACCCCATCAGCGACAACCTGCAGCGCGTCGATATCCAGGCCGGAATCGGTTTCATCGAGTATGCAAAGCTGGGGTTCAAGCAGCATCATCTGCATGATCTCGTTGCGCTTCTTCTCGCCACCGGAAAAGCCTTCGTTAACGCCGCGCTTGAGGAAGCTCGCATCCAGATTGACGCGCTTGCTGGTTTCGCGGGCCAGCTTCATGAACTCGACCGACGACAACTCGGGCAGACCCTTGTGCTTGCGCTTGGCATCGACCGATGCCTTGAGGAATTCCATGTTGCTTACGCCGGGAATCTCGACCGGGTACTGGAATGCCAGGAACAGCCCGTCACGCGCACGCTCCTCGGTATCCATTTCCAGCAGATCCTGACCATTGAACATAATGCTGCCGGCAGTGGCTTCGTAACCGGGGCGACCGGACAGGATGTTGCCCAGGGTGCTCTTGCCCGACCCATTGGGGCCCATGATCGCGTGCACTTCGCCTGGCTTTATCTCCAGGTCAAGGCCCTTGAGGATATCCTTCTCTTCAACTTTAGCGCACAAGCTTTTGATAGATAACATAATTAACGCCTGATCCTGTGTATTCGTTTGCATCGCCAAGGTGGAGCCGATCAGCCCACCGAGCCTTCAAGGCTGACTTCAAGCAGTTTGCCGGCTTCAACAGCGAACTCCATGGGCAGCTCCTTGAATACCTCACGGCAGAAGCCGTTGACGATCATGGAAATGGCTTTCTCCGCATCCAGGCCCCGCTGCTGACAGAGGAACAGCTGGTCGTCGCTGACCTTCGAGGTGGTCGCCTCATGCTCGATCACCGCGGTCGGGTTCTTGCTCTCGATGTACGGGAAGGTATGCGCTCCGCAGCGGTCGCCGATCAACAGCGAGTCACACTGGGTATAATTTCGCGCGCCTTCGGCGCCCGGATTGATGCGCACCAGACCGCGATAGGCGCTGTCGCTGCGCCCGGCCGATATGCCCTTGGCGACGATGGTCGACCGGGTGTTCTTGCCGAGGTGGATCATCTTGGTACCGGTGTCGGCCTGCTGGAAATTGTTGGTCAACGCGACTGAATAGAACTCACCCACGCTGTTATCACCCTTGAGGATGCAGCTGGGATACTTCCAGGTGATGGCCGAGCCGGTTTCGACCTGGGTCCAGGAAATCTTCGCATCGGTGTGAGCAACGCCGCGCTTGGTGACGAAGTTGTAAATGCCACCCTTGCCTTCCGCGTTGCCCGGGTACCAGTTCTGCACCGTGGAATACTTGATCTGTGCGCCGTCCAGCGCGACCAGTTCCACCACTGCGGCATGCAACTGATTCTCGTCGCGCATCGGCGCCGTACAGCCTTCCAGATAGCTGACGTGCGAGCCTTCGTCCGCGACGATCAGGGTGCGCTCGAACTGTCCGGTGTTCATTTCGTTGATGCGGAAATAGGTCGACAGCTCCATCGGGCAGCGAACACCCTTCGGGATGTAGACGAACGATCCATCGGAGAAGACCGCCGAGTTCAGCGCCGCGTAGTAGTTGTCGCGCTGCGGCACGACGCTGCCGAGATACTTGCGGACCAAGTCAGGATACCGCTTTACCGCTTCGCTGATCGGACAGAAGATCACACCCGCTTCCTCGAGCTTGGCGCGGAAGGTGGTAACAACAGACACCGAGTCGAATACCGCATCGACGGCTACACCCGCGAGCATCTCCTGCTCGTGGAGTGGAATGCCAAGCTTCTCGTAGGTGGCGATCAGCTCGGGGTCGACTTCGTCCAGACTCTTGGGTTTGTCCGCCATGCTCTTGGGCGCGGAATAGTAGGACACGGCCTGGAAGTCGATTTCCGGATAGTGTACGTGCGCCCAGGTCGGCTCTTCCATTTCCAGCCATGCGTGATAGGCCTTGAGGCGCCACTCGAGCATCCACTCCGGCTCTTCTTTCTTGCCGGAGATGAAGCGGATGACGTCTTCGTTCAGTCCCGGTGGAAGCGTGTCAGACTCGATGGTCGAATGAAATCCGGCCGCGTAGTCCTTCCTGATGAGACTTTCGACTTGTTCGCTCACGGTATCACCTCATTCTGCGGCCATGTCATTCCCGACATCCCGCGCTTTGTCTCAGGCTAGCGGCAACCTCCCTGGGCTACCGCACTGTTCGGACGGCTCTGGGGCCGCTTAGATGATGCGTTCCAGCTCGGCTACGGCCTGCCTTGCGCCATTGCAACCACGGCTATCCTGGCGGGTGCGCACTCGCTGAATATCGTCACGCGACACCAGTTCGGCGAGCGTGATTTCGTTGAGAAACTGACGCAGTCTGTTACTCAGATCGGACCACAGGTGGTGCGTCAGACACACCTCGCCGTGCTGGCAGTCGCCCTTGCCCAGGCACCGCGTCGCATCCATCGAATCATTCACCGCTTCGACGATCTGCGCGACGCTGATCGAGTCGGCCCCGCCGGCCAGCCGATAACCGCCACCGGGGCCACGCACACTCTGCACCAGCTTGCCGCGGCGAAGCTTGGCAAAAAGCTGCTCCAGATAGGAAATGGACACACCCTGGCGAGCGGAAATATCGGCGAGAGTAATAGGTCCCTGCTCCTGGTGCAGAGCGAGGTCGAGCATGGCCGTGACGGCGTAGCGACCCTTGGTGGTAAGACGCATAGATGCTCCCGGAGCCGGTTTTACATGGGCGCAACTATGCAATATCCAACTGATTTAGTCAACTATTACACCAGAGATGGCGCACGTATTATAAGGCCATTCGCGCGCCGGCTTGAAGCCGACCCGATGCAGGAAAATCACCGCAACTGATCGAAGACAAAACGGATGATACAAAACGGCGTACAGTGCTATCGTTTCGCCTATTACTCGAACGGTCAGACAGGAGCCTTGTAGCTATGAGCCATCACAGACAATTCTACATCAACGGCCAGTGGGTAGAACCCAAAGGTCAGGGAACCGTTGATGTGGTCAACCCCGCCACCGAGGAAGCGGTCGCCACCATCGCGCTGGGCAACCATGAGGATGTCGACCTTGCTGTCGCCGCGGCGCGCAAGGCGTTCGAAACCTATTCCCAGACCAGCCGCGAGGATCGCATCGCATTGCTGGAAAAGATCATCGCTGTGTTCCAGAAGCGCATGGGTGACGTAGCAGAGGCCATCTCGCAGGAAATGGGCGCGCCCGCAAAGCTTTCGAAGATGGCGCAAGCCCCTTCCGGACTGGGTCATTTCGCGGTCGCTCTGGAAGTGCTCAAGGATTATCAGTTCGAAGAGCAGATCGGCAACACCATGGTGGTCAAGGAGCCGATCGGCGTCTGCGGCCTGATCACCCCCTGGAACTGGCCAATGAACCAGCTGACCTGCAAGGTCGCTCCGGCGATCGCTACCGGCTGCACCATGGTCCTCAAGCCTTCGGAAGTGGCTCCGCTGTCAGCCCTGCTGCTTGCCGAGATCCTTGACGAGGCTGGCGTTCCGGCTGGCGTGTTCAATCTGGTCAACGGCGACGGCCCGACCGTGGGCGCAGCGATGTCGGGGCATCGTGGCATCGACATGATGTCCTTTACCGGCTCGACCAATGCGGGCCGTCATGTCATGCAAAACGGCGCGAACACCATCAAGCGTGTGGCTCTGGAGCTGGGCGGCAAGTCGGCCAACATCCTGCTGGACGACGTCAACTTCGAGAAGATGGTCGCCCATGGCGTGATGTCGTGCATGAACAACAGCGGCCAGTCGTGCAACGCACCGACGCGCATGCTGGTACCAAGCAGCCGGATGGATGAAGTAGTGGCAATCGCTCAGGCAGTCGCTGGCAAGGTCAAGCCGGGTGATCCGAACGCGGAGGACACCGTCATCGGGCCGGTTGCTTCTAAGGCGCAATGGAACAAGATCCAGGATCTCATCGCCAAGGGTATCGACGAGGGCGCCAAGGTCATTGCCGGCGGGCCGGGACGTCCCGAAGGCGTGAGCAAGGGTTACTACGTCAAGCCTACTGTATTCGCCAACGTCACCAACGAGATGACCATTGCGCGCGAAGAGATCTTTGGACCGGTACTGTCGATCATTGGCTATGAGAGCGAGGATGAGGCAGTACGCATTGCCAACGACACACAGTACGGTTTGTCCGGCTACGTCTCGTCCGGCGACATCGAACGAGCCCGCAAGGTGGCCCGTCGCATCCGGACCGGCATGGTCCACATCAACGGTGCGCCGTTGGACAACCGCGCTCCGTTCGGTGGATACAAGGAGTCAGGGAACGGTCGCGAGTGGGGTCACCATGGCTTCGAAGACTTTCTGGAGATCAAGTCGATCTTCGGCTACGTCGCGAAGGGCTAGCGCTTCGCAGCGGCAAGCTTCAAGCTGTAAGCGACAAGCTAGAAGTTCCAAGCAGCAAGCAAAAACCCGGCGAAAGCCGGGTTTTTTGTGAGCGTGCGTCCGTCTGATACGGTGATGCGCTTTCCAAACATCATGCAAACAAAAGCCCCGGTTCGATACCGAGGCTTCTGCGCTTGCACTTTCAGCTTGCTGCTTGTGGCTTGCAGCTTGCCGCTTCCCTGGGCTTAGCCCAGGGATTTGACCGCTTCGATCATCTGCACCATGACTTTCTGTGCGTCGCCATAGACCATGGACGTGTTCTCGGCGAAGAACAGCTCGTTCTCCACGCCGGAGTAGCCCTTGCCCTGTCCGCGCTTGACCACATAGGCCTGCTGCGCGTAGTCGACGTTCAGAATCGGCATGCCGTAGATCGGGCTGGACTTGCGGTGACGGGCGGCCGGGTTGACCACGTCGTTGGCGCCAAGAACAATCGCCACATCCGCCTGCGCGAAGTCTTCGTTGATGTCTTCCAGGTCAAAGATGATGTCGTATGGCACGCCGGCTTCGGCGAGCAACACGTTCATGTGACCAGGCATCCGGCCGGCAACCGGGTGGATCGCAAACCGCACGTCCACGCCCTGCTTCTGCAGCAGTTTCACGAACTCATAGAGCTTGTGCTGAGCCTGAGCCACCGCCAGACCGTAGCCCGGGACGATGATCACCTTGCTGGCGTAGTACATGGCAATCGCCGCATCGGAAGCTTCAGCCGACTTCATGGAGCCTTCGATGTCACCCTCATCACCATCCCCGCCTTCACCGAACTGGCTGAAGATGACGTTGGAAACCGGACGGTTCATCGCTTTGGCCATCATCAGCGTCAGCAGTGTACCGGCCGAACCCACCACGGTACCCGCGATGATCATTGCCGGGTTCTGCAGCACGAAGCCTTCGAAAGCAACCGCCAGACCGGTGAACGCGTTGTACAGCGAGATCACCACCGGCATATCGGCACCGCCGATCGGAGTGGTGAGCAGTACGCCGAGAATCAGAGCCAGTACAAAGAATACCGCGATGAGCAGCATCGGCACGCCGGCTTCTGCACCCATGGTGGTGATCGCCGCGCCCAGGGCAAGCGAAGCAAGGAACAGACCGGCATTGATCCACTGTTGAGCAGGCAGACGCAGCGTCTTGTTCATGCGCCCATCGAGCTTGGCCCAGGCGATCAGCGAACCGGACAACGCAACCGAACCGATCAGACCGCCGAGCACAGCGAGAATGGTGACAACGGTGCCGTGCGCCTGAGCATTTCCGGAGAACAGCTCGCTGGCAGCAATGGCGGCCGCAGCACCGCCGCCCATGCCGTTATACAGCGCAACCATCTGCGGCATGTCGGTCATGGCGACCTTCTTGCCGCTGAACCAGGCCCAGCCGGTACCCAGGGCGAGCGCCACGATGACCAGGATGATGTTGACGGTCAGATGCTCTTCGGCACGCGGAGCGACGTCGAGGCCGTAGAGAAAAGCGGCGACGACCGCAATGATCATGCCCCAGCCGGCAACGACAATACCGGAACGCGCAGTGACCGGACTGGCCATGCGCTTGAGACCATAGATGAACAGCAGCGCGGCAATGAAGTAAGCCGCTTCGATAATGAAGTTCGCGTACATTGATTAATCCTTGTCGGCGGTCGCTTCTGGCTTGCGCTTGTCGCTCGCCTTGAACATTTCCAGCATGCGCTCGGTTACCACGTAACCACCGGCTGCGTTACCCGCGCCAAGCAGTACACCGAAGAACCCGATCGCCTGCTCCAGCGGAGTGCCTGCATTGAGCAGCGCCCACATTGCGCCAACAACCACGATGCCGTGAACGAAGTTCGAGCCCGACATCAGCGGAGTGTGCAGAATGGCTGGCACGCGGCCGATGATCTCGTAGCCGGTGAAGGCTGCAAGCATGAAGATGTATAACGCTACGAAACCTGTAATGGCTGTAGTGACGTCCATGGGTGCTCCTTAGCTCAGCTCGACGGCTTTGCGCGCCGTTTCGTTCTTGATTTCGCCGGCGTGCGTGAGAACAGCCCCGGCCAGAATGTCGTCTTCCCAATCGAGATTGAGTTCGCCGTCCTTGATCATCAGGCCGACCAGATTGAGCAGGTTGCGCGCGTAGAGCTCAGACGCGTGCTCGGCCAGATGGCTAGGCACGTTCAGCGGAGCGACGATGGTCGCCGGTCCCACCTCGACCGTTTCGCCAGGCTGGGTCAGCGGCGTATTACCACCCCCTTCAGCAGCCAGGTCGATGATCACTGCGCCCGGCTTCATGCCGCGAATCTGCTCTTCGCTGATGATCTTCGGGCTCGGGCGGCCCGGGATGGATGCAGTGGTGATCACCGCGTCAGCGTTCTGGATGTGGCGCGTCAGTACTTCGGCCACCTTGGCCTGCTCTTCGGCGGTAAGCTCGCGCGCGTATCCACCGGTGCCGGCAGCCGAGACGCCGGTGTCGACGAATTTGCCGCCCACGGACTCGACCTGCTCCTTTACTTCCGGACGCACGTCGTAACCCTCAACCATTGCACCGAGGCGCTTGGCTGTCGCCAGTGCCTGCAGACCGGCCACACCCGCCCCCATCACCAGAATCTTGGCCGGACGCAGTGAGCCCACAGCCGTCGTCATCATCGGAAGAATTCGGTTGAGGCTGGAGGCAGCCAGCAGCGCTGCGTAGTAGCCAGCCAATGCGGCCTGGGAAGACAGCGCATCCATCGCCTGGGCGCGCGTGGTGCGTGGCACCAGTTCCATCGCAAAGCAGGTGATGTTGCGGTCACGCAGTGCCCGGACGATCTCCGGCTCACGGTGTGCGTAGACGAAGCAGCACAACACGGTGCCCGGCTGCATCTGACCGATCTGCTCGACCGACGGCGGTTGAACGCTGAAGACAAGCTGCGGTGCAGCATCAACGCCGATCACGGCGCCTGCATCAACGAACGCGGAATCAGGAATACGGGCAGCTTCGCCAGCACCTGGTTGAAGGCTGGGCTCGATTCCGAGCTTGACCAGTTTGGCAGCAACAGAGGGAACCAGAGCAACGCGCTTTTCGTGCAGCCGCGTTTCCCGGGGGACGTACAGTTTTACCGGCATGGAGACTCCTGGGCAAATGACTAGCCGTTTTTTTGCGCTACAGCATAGCCGAAGCGAGACAGAAGCTCAGCATGGATTCGATGTGAACAACAAAAAATTACTTATCGAAGCGAGACAGCGTTGTTATTGCGCAACACTGTCTCGAGGCAAGCAGCAATTATGCAACGGTGGCGGAACGCCACCGTCAGGGTGGGCAACGACTTCAGCGCACCAGGCCTGCATTGAATTCTGCGGCGTGCGACTGCATCCGTTCGGCATTGTCATGCTGCCACGGATGGAAGCCGTCCTTGTAGAAGTCGCGATAAACGGGGATCAAACGTGTGAAGAAGCCATCACGCCCCCACAACCAGCGCATGCCCCTGGCCCAGGTCGAGAAACTGGCACAGCCATCACGGCGCAGCATGTGCCAGGTTCCGATGGTCACGTCCTTGAGAAAGAAGAAGGTCGCCTGACGCATCGCCTTGCGCAGCAGATCGCGATCACCGCAGACCTGCATGTAGACATCGAAAGCCACCGCCTTGTGTTCGGTTTCCTCCAGAGCATGCCAGCGCCAGATCTGCCTCATTTCCGGAATTGCCCCGTCTATCCAGTGCGGTTCGCGTAACAGCGCATCGGCGAGGATGGCGGTGAAATGTTCCATCGCCACGGTCCCGGCGAGCTGACGTTCGGGGGTGAACTGTTTCTGTACGAAGCGGATGCGCTTCTTGACCGGCAGTTCGAGACGGTCGATATCGTACCCCAGCGCGCGCAGCCGATTGTTGTACTCGACGTGTTCGCGGCTGTGGTGGCCTTCCTGTCCGATAAAGCCGCGAATCTGTTCCTGCAGCGCTGGATCGCTGACCCGGTCGCGGAACAACCGTACCGAGTCGATAAAATAGCGCTCCCCATCCGGGAACAGCACCGACATGGCATTGAAGAAATGCGTTTTGAACGGATCGTTGGAATGCCAATGGCGCGGCAACGGCTCAGGCAGCGCAAAATCCATGCGCCGGGGGACGATCTTGAGGTCGGCGGGCGTCAGCGATGTCATTGTTGGTGTCCTTTTGGAGATTGACGCAGATACACCAATATAGTCCCGCTGCGCGCAGGCCGATAGCACCATAAAGCGCCAAATCACATGGCTATCGCGGCCACCGGAGCGAACCGCGCCCGTTATTCTCTGGCGTAATCAATCGTGCCGACTACATTAAGAAGTGATTATTACCGTCAACGGGAATGGCGAGGCAGACATGACCGCAATTATCGATTTTCTCAACAACATTTTCTGGGGCTACATCCTTATCTACGGACTGCTCGGGGTGGGCATCTTTTTCACTATCCGGCTCGGACTGATCCAGTTCGTCCACTTCGGTGAAATGATCCGTGCGATCAAGGGTTCGCGACACAGTGACCAGAACGGCATATCGCCCTTTCAGGCGCTGTGTACCAGTCTGGCATCAAGGGTCGGCACCGGTAACCTGGCGGGCGTAGCGGTCGCGCTGTATCTGGGTGGAGCCGGTGCCATTTTCTGGATGTGGATGGTAGCGCTGGTGGGCATGGCTACCGCCTATGCGGAAAGCACGCTGGCTCAGCTGTACAAGGTTCGCGACGGCAAGGGGCAATACCGTGGAGGTCCTGCGTTCTATATAGCCAAGGGATTGCGCGCGCCGTGGGCTGCGGTGATCTTCGCGCTCGCGCTGATTCTGTCCTTCGGCCTGGTGTTCAACGCGGTGCAGGCCAACTCCATCGCCGATGCGATGGAAGGTGCGTTCGGCATACCCAACATCTGGGTCGGACTGGCCGTCGCGGTTCTTGCCGGCATCGTGATCTTTGGTGGACTGCGCTCGATCGCCCGTTTTGCCGAGCTGGTAGTTCCGCTGATGGCCGGCATCTATGTACTCATGGCCCTGTACGTCATTGTTGTGAACATCACCGAGGTGCCGGGCGTGCTGGCCACCATCGTGCGCAGTGCATTCGGTCTGGAAGAGGCCGCGGGCGGGGTGGCCGGATCGGTTGCCGCCGCGATGCTCAACGGCATCAAGCGCGGTCTGTTTTCCAACGAAGCCGGTATGGGTTCGGCGCCCAATATCGCAGCAACCGCGACACCCATGCCGCATCACCCGTCCTCCCAGGGGCTGGTCCAGGCCCTCGGGGTATTCATCGACACCATCGTCATCTGTACCGCAACCGCCGTGATGATTCTGCTGTCGGGCGTCCTCGAGCCCGGCTCAGGTGTGACGGGCACCCAGCTGACACAACAAGCGATGGAAGCCCATATCGGGCCTGCCGGCACCTACTTTATCGCCGTGGCAATCTTCTTCTTCGCCTTCACTTCCATCGTCGGCAACTACACCTATGCCGAGAACTCGCTGATCTATCTCGGGGCGGGCAATACACTGGGTCTGACCCTGCTGCGGGCTGCCGCGCTGGCGATGGTGGTGTGGGGCGCGTATGAGGCGGTCGGAACGGTATTCAACGCCGCCGATGCGTCGATGGGTCTGATGGCGACCATCAACCTCGTCGCAATCGTGCTGTTGTCGGGTACGGTAGCCAAGCTGACCAAGGACTATATGGCGCAACGAAAGAGTGGGGAGATTCCGAAGTTCCGTGGCAACGATTACCCGGAACTGCGTGAGAAGATCGATACCGATATCTGGCGCTGATTGCAGCGAGGCGCTCCGGGTACGGAGCGCCTCGTTTCAACCTTTCATTTCCTGGAGGCTGTTGCCACCATCTACCACCAGCATCTGGCCTGTGACATAGCTGCACCCTGGGCTGGCCAGAAACAGCGCCACCCGAGCAACTTCTTCAGGGGTGCCTGGACGCCCTACCGGCGTGCGTCGCCCGGCCTGCAGTTCATCTGGCAGACTCGAATGTGTGGCAATCCAGCCCGGCGCCACGGCGTTCACCGTGATGCCCTGCCCTGCCACCTCGTGGGCGATCGACCGTGTCAGCCCGACCATCGCGGATTTTGCGGCACTGTAGCCAGCGGTACCTGGAAAGGTCACCAATGGCCCCGTCACCGACGCGACATTGACGATGCGGCCGTACCCGGATTTGAGCATATGTGGAAGCACCGTCTGGGTTACATGCACACAGGTGTTGAGGTTGAGGTCGATCTCACGTTGCCAGTGTTCGAACGGCATTTCGTGAAAAAGCTTTGACTCGAATTCTTCCGCGCCGGACTGCGTCATGCCGGCGTTGTTGACCAGTACGTCGATGCGACCGAAACGCTCGATGATCCGATCGACCAGTTCCTGCGCCTGCTCCGGGTGAGTCAGATCGGCCACCAGGCCTATGCTGCGCTCGCCATTCGGATCCAGCGACTTCTGCCGTTCGAATATCCGGTTTGTGGTCGAGGTGAGCGCGACACAGGCGCCGGCCTCGAACAGCAGCTTCGCTGTGGCGAAGCCGATACCTTCCGCGCTGCCAGCGCCCGTCACCAGCGCTACGCGATCGCGCAGATCAATCAGAGAAGCAGGCATAGTCAGTCCGCCAGTCGCCATGTTGTACCGCCTTTGCCGTCTTCCAGCACCACACCCATGGCCGTGAGCTGATCACGTATCCGGTCCGACTCGGCCCAGTTTTTTTCCGCTCGGGCCGCCAGACGGGCCTGGATCAGACCGTCGATTTCAGCCGCATCGATCTTGCCTTCGGCGCCAGACTGCAGAAACGCATCGGCTTCAAGTTGCAGGATGCCTAACGTTTCTGCCAGTTCGCGCATACGTCCGGCCAGGCCGGCGGCAGCGCTCATGTCGGCTTCCTTGAGACGGTTGACCTCGCGCACCATTTCAAACAGCACCGCGCAGGCTTCAGGGGTATTGAAGTCATCGTCCATCGCTGCAGCGAAGCGTTCGGCGAAACTGTCTCCGCCTGCCGGCTGAGCTGATGGCAATCCCTTCAGTGCCAGGTAGAAACGTTCCAGCGCACCTTTGGCTTCACGCAAATTGTCTTCGGAGTAATTGATCGCGCTGCGGTAGTGACTGGACACCAGCAGATAGCGCACCACCTCCGGATGGTACTTTTCCAGCACTTCGCGAATGGTGAAGAAGTTACCCAGCGACTTGGACATCTTTTCGCCATCGACGCGCACAGCCCCAGCGTGCATCCACGCCGCAGCGTAGGGCTTGCCGGTAGCCGCTTCGCTCTGCGCGATCTCGTTCTCGTGGTGCGGGAAGACCAGGTCCGGGCCGCCACCATGGATGTCGAAGGTGTCGCCCAGGCAGCAGGTCGACATGACCGAGCACTCGATGTGCCAGCCCGGCCGGCCGGCACCCCATGGCGACTCCCAGCTTGGCTCGCCTGGCTTGGCCGCTTTCCAGAGCACGAAGTCCAGCGGGTCTTCCTTGGACTCGTCGACCTCGATCCGCGCGCCGATTTTCAGATCTTCGATGCGCCGGCGCGAGAGCTTGCCGTAACCCTCGAATTTGCCGACGCGATAATACACATCCCCATTCCCGGGCGCGTAGGCGTACCCCTTGTCGATCAGCGTCTGGATCATGCTGTGCATGCCGTCGATGTGATCACTGGCGCACGGCTCCTGATCAGGGCGCAATACGTTCAGCCGGGTCTCGTCCTCATGCATCGCCGCGATCATGCGACCGGTCAGCTGCTGGAACGTCTCGCCGTTTTCATTGGCACGCCGGATGATCTTGTCGTCGATATCGGTGATGTTGCGCACATACGTCAGTTTATAGCCGCGATAGCGAAACCAGCGGGCGATCACATCGAAGGCGACCATCACGCGGGCGTGACCGATATGACAGAAGTCGTACACGGTCATGCCGCATACATACATCCGCACCTGATTACCGACCAGAGGCTTGAAGGTTTCCTTGTTCTTGCTGAGCGTGTTGTAGATCGACAGTGTCATCAGCCGCCCCACGAGTCGCGCAGGGTGACGGTACGGTTGAACACCGGTGCATCTGCAGTCGAATCCTTCGAGTCAAGGCAGAAGTAGCCTTCGCGCTCGAACTGGAACCGGTCCTCGGCGGTGGCTTGAGCCAGCGACGGCTCGGCGCGGCAACCCTTGAGCACAACCAGCGACTCGGGATTGATGTTGTCCAGGAAGGTACCACCCTCCTCGCCCTTGTCCGGGTTCGGCGCACGGAACAGGCGATCGTACAGGCGCACTTCACACTCGACGCTTTCAGCGGCAGGAACCCAATGAATCACGCCCTTGACCTTGCGACCCTCGGGATTCTTGCCCAGGGTGTCAGGATCGTATGAGCATTTGAGTTCGACAATGTTGCCTTCGGCGTCCGTAACGGCTTCATCCGCGCGAATCACGTAGCTGCCGCGCAAGCGGACCTCGCCGCCCGGCTCGAGACGCTTGTAACCCTTGGGCGGATCGATCATGAAATCATCACGGTCGATGTACAGTTCGCGGCTGAACGGCAGCACACGCACGCCCATGTCTTCCTTCGGATGACGCGGCAGCTCCAGGCGTTCGGTCTGCCCCTCGGGGTAATTGGTAATGGTCACCTTCAGCGGACGCAGCACGCACATGGCGCGCGGCGCGTTGGCGTCCAGATCTTCGCGGATGCTGAATTCGAGCACGCCCATGTCGACCACGCCATCGGAGCGGGTGACGCCAATGCGCTCACAAAAGTTGCGAATCGATGCGGCTGTATACCCTCGGCGACGGAACGCGCTGAGCGTCGACATGCGCGGGTCGTCCCATCCATCCACGTGCCCTTCATCGACCAGCAGCTTGAGCTTGCGCTTGCTGGTCACGGTGTAATTGAGGTTCAGACGTGCGAACTCATACTGGCGCGGCGTAGCCGGCACCGGCAGATTGTTGATGAACCACTCGTACAGCGGGCGGTGATCTTCGAACTCCAGCGTACAGATGGAGTGGGTGACGCCTTCAATCGCGTCCGACTGGCCGTGCGTGAAATCGTAGCTGGGATAGACGCACCATTTGTCGCCGGTCTGATGGTGGTGGGCATGACGGATGCGATACAGAATCGGGTCGCGCAGATTCATGTTCGGCGCGGTCATGTCGATCTTGGCACGCAGCGCGCGAGCCCCGTCGGGGAATTCGCCAGCAGTCATGCGCGCGAACAGATCCAGGTTCTCCTCGACACTGCGATCCCGGAACGGGCTGTTCTTCCCCGGCTCGGTCAGCGTACCGCGGTATTCGCGCGCCTGCTCCGGCGACAGATCATCGACGTACGCCTTGCCGGCCCTGATCAGCTCGATGGCCCAGGCATGCAACTGGTCGAAGTAGTCCGATGCGTAGTGGATGTCGCCGGCCCACTGGAATCCCAGCCACTCGACGTCGGCCTTGATTGCGTCAATGTATTCCTGCTCTTCCTTCGCCGGATTGGTATCGTCGAAACGCAGATTGCACTCACCGCCGAATTCCTGCGCCAGGCCGAAGTTCAGGCAGATCGACTTGGCATGACCAATATGCAGGTAGCCATTGGGCTCCGGGGGGAACCGCGTGACGATCTTCGGGTGCTTGCCGCTCTCGACGTCGGCCTTGACGATCTGCCGCAAAAAATGAGCTGGCGGGGTGCTGTCCGGTTTGTTCATAGGGTTGAGCGACTCGTTACGGGCGAGCACCGAATAACGGCGCCCGCGGATTGTGGCTAGGCCATGCAGGCCAAAGCGCTTATCATACCGCAACAACGAACCCCTGTTTACATCCAGCCGAGGATTGCCTGCATGGTCAAACTGCACACGAATTATGGTGTCATCACCCTGGAACTGTTCGCCGACAAGGCGCCGGAAACCGTGGAGAACTTCAAGCAGTATGTCCGCGACGGCCATTACGACAACACCATCTTTCACCGTGTGATTTCCAACTTCATGATCCAGGGCGGTGGTTTCGAGCCCGGTATGAAGCAGAAGGAAACCCGCAAGTCAATCAAGAACGAAGCCAACAACGGCGTCTCCAACAAGAAAGGCACCGTAGCCATGGCGCGGACCATGGAGCCGCATTCGGCCAGCGCACAGTTCTTCATCAACGTCGCCGATAACGATTTCCTCAATCACAGCGCACCGACCGTCCAGGGCTGGGGCTATGCAGTGTTCGGTCAGGTGACCGAGGGGATGGACGTCGTTGAGAAGATCAAGTCGGTCTCGACCACCATGCGCAACGGCCATCAGGATGTGCCGGCCGAGGACGTGATCATCGAGCGCGCCGAACTGGTCGACTAAGCGCCGCATGCGCTACCTCTTCCTGTCGGATCTGCACCTGGAAGCTGAACGCCCGGACATAACCCGGGCGTTTTTGCGTTGCCTCGACGAGCGCGCACCCGCTTGCGCGGCTGTATACATCCTTGGCGATTTTTTCGAAGCATGGCTGGGCGACGACGACCCTAATCCGCTGGGAGACCAGGTCGCGGCCGCGCTGGCCCGACTTGCCGATACCGGCGTCGAGATATACTTCATGCACGGCAACCGGGATTTTCTGCTTGGCAAAGGGTTCTGCAACAAAGCCCGAGCCACCCTGCTTCCCGATCCGTCCCGCGTGACCCTCAACGGCGAACCGGTGCTTTTGATGCACGGCGACAGTCTGTGTGTGGACGACGTCGCCTACATGAAGATGCGCCGTTGGCTACGCAACCCCGTATCGGTTGCGGTACTCAATGCCCTACCCCTGTCCACCCGTCATCGCATCGGACGCAAGCTGCGCAGCGAGAGCCAGACGCGAACGCGGATGAAGGCCAGCGACATCACCGACGTGAACCAGCAGGCGGTCGAAGCCGTCATGCGCCGACACGGGGTGCGCACCCTGATCCACGGCCATACCCATCGTCCAGCCGTACATGAACTGCAGATCGAAGGCAAAGCGGCGCAGCGCATCGTGCTCGGGGACTGGGATCGCCAGGGTTGGGTGCTCGAAGTCGACCAGGACGGGTATCGGTTGGAGTCGTTTGAGCTGAACGGCAACGGTACGTGAAGAGGGGTACAGGTTATAGGCACCGTGCATCCTTGTTCACGGTCAGGCCTCCGCGGCCCCGCCCCTCCTACGGATAGGTGCAGCCCCCCTGATGTAGGAGCGCACCTGGGCGCGAAAGCGGCATCGCAGACACCGCCGGGGTATGATCCTGGATACCGTGCATCCTTCTTCGCGGTCATGCCCGCTCCTACCGGCCCAGGCACGATGTAGGAGCGCACCTGGGCGCGAAAGCGGCATTGCAGACACCGCCGGGGTATGGTCCTGGATACCGTGCATCCTTCTTCGCGGTCATGCCCACTCCTACGGGCCCAGGCACGATGTAGGAGCGCACCTGGGCGCGAAAGCGGCATTGCAGACACCGCCGGGGTATGGTCCTGGTTACCGTGCATCCTTCTTCGCGGTCATGCCCGCTCCTACAGGATTCGATATGCACACTCTGATGCAGGAGCGCACCTGGGCGCGAACGCGTCATCGCCGGCAGCGCGAAGTCCTGTGTTGGAATCGCGCTACCCATCGCCGTGCGCCAACAAAAAACCCGGCCAAGGCCGGGTTTTTCTTACTGCGTGCTGCGCACTGCTCAGATCTTGCTTTCCAGCTCGGGGATCAGCTCGAACAGATCGCCGACCAGGCCGTAATCGGCTACCTGGAAGATCGGTGCTTCTTCGTCCTTGTTGATCGCCACGATCACCTTGGAATCCTTCATGCCGGCCAGGTGCTGGATGGCACCGGAGATGCCGACTGCGACGTACAGGTTCGGTGCAACGATCTTGCCGGTCTGGCCGACCTGCATGTCGTTGGGGACGAAGCCTGCGTCAACCGCTGCGCGCGAGGCACCCACCGCTGCACCGATCTTGTCGGCCAGCTTGTACAGCATCTCGAAGTTCTCGCCGTTCTGCATGCCGCGCCCGCCGGAGATGACGATCTTGGCACCCGCCAGTTCGGGACGGTCGGACTTGGCCAGCTCTTCGCCGACGAAGCTCGATACACCGGCATCCTGCGCGCTGGAGACGTTCTCGACGCTGGCGCTGCCGCCTTCGGCTGCGACCGGATCGAAACCGGTGGAACGCACGGTGATGACCTTGATCGACGCGCTGGACTGCACGGTGGCCATGGCGTTACCGGCGTAGATCGGACGCACGAAGGTATCCGCGCCTTCCACTGCCGAGATCTCGGAGATCTGGTCGACGTCCAGCAGGGCGGCAACACGCGGCATGTAGTTCTTGCCGTTGGTGCTGGCGCTGGCCAGGATGTGCGAGTAGTTCTTGCCGAGTTCTGCGATCAGCAGGCCCATGTTTTCCGGCAGCTGGTGCGCGTAGGCCGCGTTGTCAGCCAGCAGGACCTTGGACACGCCCTCGATCTTGGCAGCAGCGTCAGCCACGGCCTGGCAACCTTCGCCAGCGACCAGCACGTCGATGTCACCGCCGATGGCCTTGGCCGCGGCGACGGTGTTCAGAGTCGAGGCGATGAGCTCGGCGTTGTTGTGTTCTGCAATAACCAGAGTTGTCATGTTCAGATCACCTTGGCTTCGTTCTTGAGTTTGTCGACCAGCTCGTCGACGCTCTTGACCTTGATGCCGCCCTTGCGTGCAGCCGGCGACTCGACCTTCAGAGTCTTGATGGTGGAGCTGGTGCTCACACCCAGGTCGTCAGGCTTGACGGTTTCCAGCGGCTTCTTCTTGGCCTTCATGATGTTGGGCAAGGAGGCGTAGCGCGGCTCGTTCAGGCGCAGGTCGGTGGTGACGATGGCCGGCAGCTTCAGGTCAACGGTCTGCAGACCGCCGTCGATTTCACGGGTGACCTTGACGCGCTCGCCGTCGACGGCCACTTCAGAGGCGAAGGTGCCCTGGGCGTAGCCGGACAGCGCAGCCAGCATCTGGCCGGTCTGGTTGTTGTCCGAGTCGATCGCCTGCTTGCCGAGGATGACCAGCTGGGGCTGTTCCTTGTCGACCACGGCCTTGAGCAGCTTGGCGATGGCCAGCGAGTTCAGCTCTTCGCTGCTCTCGACCAGGATCGCGCGGTCGCAACCCAGTGCCAGCGCGGTACGCAGCTGCTCCTGGGCAGCGGTCGGGCCAACCGATACGGCGACGATTTCAGTCGCCACGCCTTTCTCTTTCAGGCGCACGGCTTCTTCCACGGCGATTTCGCAGAAGGGGTTCATCGACATCTTGACGTTGGCGAGATCGACACCGGTGTTGTCCGCCTTGACGCGAACCTTGACGTTGTAGTCAACGACGCGTTTAACCGCTACTAGTACCTTCATGGCAGCCTCGTTTGAATGATTCGACACAGCAGTGAATGGAAGCGTGTGGCTAATTTGTGACTGAAACAGGATAATCGTTCACAAAACCAACGAACAGAAGCGCTTCATTCAAGATTTGTTATCATGCCGACCGCACTCTTTAGGGTCAAGTTGGGTCTAGATAAAAAGTCGTATTGAAGGCGCGACACATCTTTGCGTTGGAGCGACTTATTCGGGCTGATATAATGCCCGGCTAAACCGATCACGGAAGATCTCACGACAAATCGATTTTGATTGGGCCTAAAGTAGGAGATACATAGTGGAACGCGAATTCATGGAGTTTGACGTTGTCATCGTCGGTGCCGGCCCGTCCGGTCTCGGCGCGGCCTGTCAGCTCAAGAAGCAGGCAGCCGAGAAAGGTCAGGAAATCAGCGTCTGCGTTGTGGAAAAAGGCTCCGAAGTGGGCGCCCACATCTTGTCTGGCGCGGTTATCGAAGCCCGTGCACTGACCGAACTGTTTCCTGACTGGAAAGAGCTCGGCGCCCCGCTGAACACCGAAGTCACGCGCGACGACATCTATTTCCTGACCGGTCCGGAAAACGCCAGCAAGCTTCCGAATTTCCTGGTCCCGAAAACCATGCACAACGAGGGCAACTACATCGTTTCCCTCGGCAACGTGTGCCGCTGGATGGCCCAACAGGCGGAAAATCTGGGCGTAGAGATCTATCCCGGTTTTGCCGCGCAGGAAGCCCTCATCGATGAAGAAGGTATCGTTCGCGGGATCGTGACCGGTGACCTGGGCGTCGACCGCGAAGGCAATCCGAAGGAAGGCTTCTATACCCCGGGCATGGAACTGCGTGCCAAGTACACGCTGTTCGCGGAAGGCTGCCGCGGTCACATCGGCAAACAGCTGATGGCTCGCTATAACCTCTGCGACGAGTCCGATCCGCAGCACTACGGCATCGGCATCAAGGAAATCTGGGATATCGACCCGGCCAAGCATGAGCAGGGTCTGGTGGTACACACCGCCGGCTGGCCGCTGGACGTCATGGGTAACGAGAACACCGGCGGCTCGTTCCTCTACCATCTGGAAAACAACCAGGTCGTAGTGGGTCTGATCGTTGACCTGTCCTACAGCAACCCGCACCTCTCCCCGTTCGATGAGTTCCAGCGCTACAAGCACCACCCAGTGATCAAGCAGTATCTCGAAGGCGGCAAGCGCGTCTCCTATGGCGCTCGGGCGATCTGCAAGGGCGGCTACAACGCCCTGCCGAAGATGGTCTTCCCCGGCGGCGCGTTGATCGGCTGCGACCTTGGCACCCTGAACTTCGCCAAGATCAAGGGCACTCACACTGCCATGAAGTCCGGCATGCTGGCTGCCGACGCGATTCTCGAGGCACTGGCTGGTGGTAGCGAGGGCGGTGATCTGCTCAATGGCTACGTCGAGAAGTTCAAGAGCAGCTGGGTCTATGACGAGCTGTATCGTTCGCGCAACTTCGGCCCGGCGATCCACAAGTTCGGCGCCTTCTTCGGTGGCGCGTTCAACTTCGTCGACCAGAACATCTTCAGCGGCAAGAGCCCGGTCACTTTGCGCGACCTGACGCCTGACTACGCCTGCCTGAAGAAGGCCGACGAAGCGCCGAAAATCGAGTATCCCCGTCCGGATGGCGTACTGAGCTTCGACAAGCTGTCTTCGGTGTTCCTGTCGAACACCAACCATGAAGAAGATCAGCCCGTTCACCTCAAGCTCAAGGATCCGAGCATCCCGATCGAGAAGAACCTGCCGCTGTACGACGAACCGGCTCAGCGCTATTGCCCGGCCGGCGTCTACGAAGTTGTCGAGGCAGACAACGGTGGCAAACGCTTCCAGATCAACGCGCAGAACTGCGTGCACTGCAAGACCTGCGACATCAAGGACCCGTCCCAGAATATCAACTGGGTGGCACCGGAAGGTACCGGCGGTCCGAACTACCCCAACATGTAACGTTGGTGGCATAAAAAAACCCGGCGCAAGCCGGGTTTTTTATGGGCGAAGATGAAACGAGAGCTCACCGTACTCCCGGATTGAGGGCGCTCCCCCTGCAGCGGCGGGCAAGACCGTGATAAAGGTTGCACGACTTCGCTACGGCGCACCGGAGCGGACCGGGCCATGGAACACGCACCGGATCAGCTATTCGCCAACAATCCGTCAGCCGCTTGCTCGTAGACCGGCATGACGTCAACCGCCACGGTCAGGGTGTGTTCCCCTCCCCCTGTCATGACACCCTTGAGCGGGGTGACATCCGCAAAGTCTCGGCCCCAACCGAGAATTACGTAACGCTCATCCGGCAGGCAGCCATTGGTAGGATCGATCTCCAGCCAACCCCAGCCCGGTATAAACACTGCTACCCAGGCGTGGGTCGCGTCGGCTCCGACCAGTTTCTGCTGCCCCTCGGGCGGCATGGTCTCCATGTAGCCGCTGACATACCGCGCAGCCAGGCCCAGCGAGCGAAGGCAACCAATGGCCAGGTGAGCAAAATCCTGGCAAACGCCCCGCCGGTTGGCCAGAACCTCGCGCAGTGGCGTGGCCACCGTGGTCGATTCAGGATCGTAGGTAAACTCGCTGAAGATGCGATGGTTCAGCTCGAGTACGGCATCGAGCAGATAGCGTCCCGAGCCAAAGCTGATGATGGCCAGATCCGCCAGACTGCGATGCGCATGGACGAACGGCGAGTCGAGCGCGTACAAGCGCGCATCGAGACTGTCGCGGTTGCTGTGGATGGTGTCCTCGCGCATCTCCCGCACGGCATCTTCCCAGGCGATGCTGGAAAAGAAGTCCTGGGACGGCCGGGGCCGCGGTAGCGTCTGAATATCGCTGTTGACGTCAACCTGCAGATTCTCGTGCAGGCTCTCGATGGAAAAATACACCACGCGGTTGCCGAAGAAGTCGGTGCGCTCGCGCATCCGCTCGGGCTGCGGCGAGATCACCAGACTGGTGTTCTCGCACACCTGCCACGGTAACGAACGCGGAAGAATTCTCGCTTCATTATGGCTAAGGGTGACGGAGCCGCTGTAGTCGTAGCGCGTGGTATGGCGTAGATGATATTTCATGGGTCGCGGCGTCAGGTCAGGTTGTACTGGACGGTCACCAGCTGCCGCGGAGTTTCCACGTGACTGAAGTGACTGTGCGAAATGGCGTCGGACAGCTCGGCCATCGGCTCGATAAGCCCATCAAGCAGCTCAGTCAGGGCCTTGCGCGCTTCGGCCGAGCGCTCCAGATTGGTCAGCTTGTCGATATCGACCAGATGCAGCTGGCTGGTTGCCTGGATGATAAGCCGCGTCTCCAGATTACGATACGGTGAGCTCCCGGCCGATGGCAGCTTCTCGATCTGACGACCGAGCCGCTTGAGCATGTAGCCAATCGACCGCGGGTTGGTCTCGTCGAACAGCAGCAGATCGAGGATGGCCGACGGATGCAGCTGCGAGCGGTAGCGCCGTCGATAGACCGTGAAATTGTCGGTGGTGGATAGCACCACCTCCCACAACGGGATGCCCGGCTGGCTGGCGGTCAGCAGCGCGAGCTTCAGCAGCTCCAGACTGCCCAGGGCGCGTTCAATGAACCGCCCGATATCCAGGAAACGCCAGCCGTAATGGTGCGGCATGGTTTCGTTGCACAGGCCGAAGAATGCCGAGAGATCGATCATCATAGCTTCGAGATGCCGCTGACCCACCACTACCCCGCGAGTACGCGCAATCGTGTTGAAGCGCTGCCGCATGCTGTTGATGGCCCGCCAGGTGTCGTCGCCAAGATGGTCGCGGACGGCCCGGCTGTTGCGCACGAAGTGCGCGAAAAGGACCGGCAGACCATCTGGCTGATCATCGGCAAACAGCTGCAGCAGGCGATCCCGCGTGGCCAGATAATCACGACTGAAGCGTCCGTAACCCAGCGGCGGCACCGGCTCGCGCGCGTCTTCGCTGGGTTCGAGGGTAATGTCCAGCGCGGTAAGGAGGTCTGGCAGGACGTTCGAGCCGGATTCGTGCCGGTCTTCCTGCAGCAGCCGGGCGAGCGCCTCCCGCAACAAACGCGAGCGAGTATCCAGCCGCTCACCGTAACGCCCCATCCAGAACAGACTTTCGGCGACCCGGCACGGCAGATCCTTGCCATCGCGGGTCACCACAATCGGCCCCTGGGCCTGACGCAGCAGGCTGATATGCGGCTGTGGCACCGGAGCCAGCACCCACACGTCCTTCACCGTGCGGCTTTGCAGCAGCGGCGCGCCCGGTTCGCCAACCCAGGCCAGCCCACCGGGCATGATGCGGAAGTTGCGCTCGCTCACCGGCTTCTTCAAATCGTCCGGCTCCACCAGACTGAAAAAGCGCAAGGTCGTATGCTGACGCTCCAGCGCCTTGCTCTGCGGGTTGAATCCGGGGGTCACCGCCGATTCGAGCAAGCGTTGGGCAGTGAACATGTGTGGCCGGCGCACCAGATCAGCGCGCAGATCCTTTAGCGCATCAAGCCCCATCTGGTCCGGGCGCAGAATCTTGCCGGGTCGCGCGATGTCGCGCAGCAGCCAGTCGTCCATTGAGCGGTTGATGATGCCGATCGAGTCGGGGTCACCGCACCAGAGGGTCTCCCGGCACGGCAGAATCAGATCCTCGCCGAGGAAGTGCCGACACAACCGGGGCAAGAAGGCCGACAGGGCCGGATGCTCGAGCACACCAGCGCCCAATGCGTTGGCAATACGCACCTCGCCGTTTCGCGCAGCCTGCAGCAGGCCGGGGACGCCCAGCAGCGAATCCGCGCGCAATTCCAGCGGGTCGCACCAGGGGTCGTTTATCTGACGGACGATCACGTCCACCTGCATCAGTCCGCCCAGCGTTCGCATGGCGACCTGGCCGTCGCGCACGACCAGATCATCTCCTTCGACCAGAGCGAAGTTCATGTAATTGGCCAGCCAGGCATGCTCGAAATAGCCGGCGCTACCCGGGCCTGGTGACAGCAACACGATATTCGGCTGTTCCCGCTGGGTGTTGGCCAGGCTGGCGAGACAGCGGTGCTGCGCCTGTAGAAAGCCGGCCAGGCGCTTGATCGGCGCATCGCGGTAAATGCTGGGCAGCGCGCGGGCCAGAGTGATGCGGTTTTCCAGAGCGTATCCAGCACCGGACGGTGACTGGGTCCAGTCCGCCAGCACCTGCCAGCGACCGTACTGATCACGAATGACGTCCGTACCGTGAAAGATCAGCAGAGGGCGTTCGAGGTGCGAGGGGGTATCTGCGGCAGCGAACAGGAAACCGGGGTGGGTGAACACCAGTTCCGGTGGCAGCAGGCCCTCGTTGATGACCCGTCGTTCGCCATACAAATCGTCCAGCAGGTGTTCAAGCAGGCGGCTGCGCTGCTTCAGCCCCGCTTCGAGATCCTGCCACTCCTCGGTGCTGATGACCCACGGCATTGCATCGAGCTGCCAGGAACGCAGCTGACCGGGGTCGTCCTCGTAGGGATTGAAGGTAACGCCATTTTCGTGGAGCAGGTTCTGCGCTTCCTCGAACCGGCTCCCAAGCATCTCCGGGCCCAACTGGGCGAAGTCGTCCAGCAGGGTCTGCCAGTGCGCACGTGGCTGCCGCTCCTCGTTGAACACCTCGTCATGGGCGGTGTGCCCGGGATAGTCCCCGAGCAGCGTTTTGACCGCTGGGTCCGTTTTGCCGGTAGGCTGCATGTTATTGTCCGCTAGACCCTGACCGGGAGGCGCCTCGATGGTAGAACCAGGCCGGCATTATAGCCCGGGCGACCTGATCGCTGCACGGCGCAAATCCAGGGTATGCGGATATTCCTGACCAGGTGCCTGTTCGATACGCACGATGCGCCCCTGGGTGTGCCCGTGATCCCAGAAACGCGCCATGCGCCGCGCCTCTGCTTCGTTGGCGTTGACCGGGAACGTTTCGTAGTTGCGCCCGGCCGGGTGCACGACGTGGTAGGTACAGCCGCCCATGGAACGCTGGTTCCAGCGATCCACCAGATCGAACACCAGCGGCGCGTGCACCGGAATATTCGGGTGCAATGCCGACGGCGGTTGCCATGCACGGTAACGCACCGCTGCTACCGCCTCGCCCGGCACTCCGGTGAACTGCAATGGCACCTGCACACCATTGCAGGTCAGCACGTGCCGGGAGGCGTTGAAGTCACTGACCTTGACTTCGACCCGCTCCACCGATGAATCGACGTAGCGCGCCGTGCCGCCGCCAGCGGCCTCCTCGCCCAATACATGCCACGGCTCGATGGCCTGCCGAATCTCCAGACCGACACCCTGATAGCGCACGTTGCCAATGTGCGGGAAGCGGAACTCCAGAAACGGGGCAAACCACTGCTGCTCGAACGCGAACCCATGGGCCCGCAGATCGGCAATGACTTCACCCAGATCCTCCCATATGAAGTGCGGCATCATCCATTTATCGTGCAGGGCTGTGCCCCAGCGCACCAGAGGCTGACGGTAGGGCTCGGCGAAGAAGCGCGCGACCAGTGCGCGAATCAGCAGTTGCTGCATCAGGCTCATTTCCGGATGCGGCGGCATTTCAAAGCCACGCAGTTCGAGCAGACCCAGGCGACCGGTCGCCGAGTCGGGTGAATACAGCTTGTCGATGCAGAACTCGGCGCGGTGGGTGTTGCCAGTGATGTCGGTCAGCAGATGACGCAACAGACGGTCTACCAACCAGGGTTGCGGGACCTCCCCTTTGGGCATCTGACCGAGCGCTATTTCCAGCTCGTAGATCGCCTCATGACGCGCCTCGTCCACGCGCGGTGCCTGACTCGTCGGGCCGATGAACAGCCCGGAAAACAGATAGGACAGGCTCGGATGATGCTGCCAGAAGGTCAACATGCTCGCGAGCAGATCGGGCCGGCGCAGGAACGGTGAATCGGCGGGCGTCTGGCCGCCCAGGGTCACGTGGTTGCCGCCGCCCGTCCCGGTGTGGCGGCCATCGAGCATGAATTTTTCCGTACCCAGACGCGTCTGGCGCGCTTCCTCGTAGAGAATTCGCGTATTGCGAACCATGTCCTTCCAGCTCGCCGCGGGCATCACGTTGACTTCGATCACGCCCGGGTCGGGGGTGATCATGAATTTTTCCACCCGCGGGTCGGACGGCGGCGGGTAGCCCTCTACGCATACCGGCATGTTGAGGTGCGCAGCGGTCTGCTCGACGGTCGCCAGCAGTTCGATGTAATCCTCCAGCAGCACCAGCGGCGGCAGGAAGACAAACAGCTTGCCGTCACGCGGCTCGACGCAGAGCGCGGTACCGATCACCCCGCCATCGACCATGTCGGGCTGCTGCTCCTGCCAGTCCTGTCCGCTGCCCTGATGATGCCGGCCCATGTCCTTGATCATGGCCGCCTGCTGGTCGTTGTAGCGGCTGGCGACCTCGCCGTGGATATCCGCCAGCGCCGGCAACGGCTCGAACAGCGAGCGCGGGAGCAATTCATCGCGCTTGGCAATCGGCAAGGCCGACAGCGGCAACCGCAGCCCCATCGGCGAATCACCGGGGACCAGAAACAGATGGTTGCGCCGAACCGGCCAGGCGCCGCTTTCCCAGCCCTTGCCTGCGGTGCTCTTGGCCAGCGGCAGGGTCAGGCCCGTCAGCGAATCGAGCCCTCGCTCAAGCAACCTTGCCAGTCGGGCTCGGTTCTCGTCATCCTTCAGATCGCTTTCATGCAGATCAATATCCACCGGCTGGTTCTGCTCGAGCCAGAGGTAGTAGTAGGCATCCTCAAAACAGGGGATCAGGAAGCGATCGCTTATGCCCAGTCGGCCGACCAGTTCGCGCGCGAAGATCCGCGCGTCGTCCTCGTTGATGTCGTAATCGGTATCCATGTCGGCCAGCCAGCGATCGTCCTGCCACATCGGCTGGCCGTCACGTCGCCAATAGCAGGCCAGTGCCCAGCGTGGCAACGGCTCCCCCGGATACCACTTGCCCTGCTGGTAATGAATCAGCGAGCGCGGCGCGTAATGCGGGCGCAGACGCTTCAGCAGCTTCTCGGAGAGCCCTCTTTTGGTCGGCCCCTGCGCGGCAATGGTCCATTCCGGTGCATCCATGTCGTCGATCGACACGAAAGTGGGCTCCCCACCCATGGTCAACCGCACATCCAGTGCGTTCAGCTGAGCGTCGACCTTGTCGCCCAGCGCATCGATGCGCTGCCATTCATCCTCGGTGTACGGCTTGGTCACCCGCGGATCTTCGTGGACCCGCTCGACCGACATCTCGAAGCCGAACTCCACCTCGCAGGGTTCGGTGGCGCCGGTAATTGGCGCCGCGCTGGATGGCTCGGGCGTGGCCGCCAACGGCAGATGTCCCTCGCCGGCGAACAGCCCGGAGGTCGGATCGAGGCCAATCCAGCCGGCGCCGGGAATGAACACTTCGCACCAGGCGTGCAGATCGGTGAAGTCGACCTCGGTGCCCGATGGCCCGTCCAATGCCTTGACGTCGGCGGTCAGCTGGATCAGGTAGCCGGATACGAAGCGCGCGGCCAGGCCCAGCTGTCGAAAGATCTGCACCAGCAGCCAGGAGGTATCCCGGCAGGAGCCGCGCTTGAGCGTCAACGTCTCTTCATGAGTCTGTACGCCAGGCTCCATGCGGATCAGGTACTCGATGTCCTGCGACAAACGCTGGTTGATATCCACCAGAAAGCCGGTGATCGGCCGCTCCTCCTGCGATACCGACTCGAGCCATTTGTTGAGCAACGGGCCAGCCTCGGACTTTTCCAGATACGGGCCCAGCTCCTTGCGCAGCGCCTCCGGGTACTCGAACGGGAAATGCTCGGCGTACTCCTCGACGAAAAAGTCGAAGGGATTGACCACCGTCATGGGGATCTGCAGCTCCACATCCACATACAGGTGATCGATTTTCTCGGGAAACACCAGGCGCGCTACGTGATTGCCGAACGGGTCCTGCTGCCAGTTGAGAAAATACTCGCCCCCATCGATCTTCAGGCTGTAGGCCTCGATAGGTGTCCGGCAGTGAGGCGCTGGCCGCAGACGCACCTGGTGGGGTGCGACCGAGACCGGCTTGTCGAAGTCGTAACGGGTGGAATGCCTGAGTGCTACTCGGATCGTCATCAATCGGTTCCCGGTTGGATTCTCGGTCAATCGCTGGCTGGAACAGCTCCTTCGCGAAAGCAATGGCTGTGCCAACGGTTGGCGAAGGCTTTCTGGTTTGGCGACAGGCGCTTTCCGTCTCGGCTGCTAAGCTGGTAACACCAGCCTGTGACATTCACAGCATAGCCCTATTTGAAGGATCGTCTCGCTGATCTGCCGCTTCGCCGCACCAAGTCGCTGGTATGGCATTTGCAGCGTAACGTTCACCATTACCTGCCGACAGAGTAGATGAATGAGCAAAGTGAACTGGGACCAATACACCGCCAAAGGCTTCTACGACGAACTTATAGCCGCGCCGGGCAAGCCCCGACCGGAAGCGTCGATGTTATGCAGGTATCTGGCGGATCTTGACGCTCGCGAACTATCGGAACACAAAACCGCCGCTGAAGTGGCCATCCAGCTGATGGGCATCACCTTCACCGTCTACACCGAAGGCAACATGATCGACCGGGCCTGGCCGTTCGACATCGTTCCGCGAATCATTCCCCTTGCCGAATGGCAGAAGACCGAGGCCGGCCTCAAGCAGCGCGTACAGGCGTTGAACATGTTCATCGATGATCTCTACCATGATCAGAAGATCATCAAGGACAAGGTGTTTCCTGCCGAGATTCTCGAGCAGTCGGTCAACTTCCGTCCGCAGTGCGTGGGTGTGAACACACCGCACAATGTCTGGGCGCATATTTGCGGTTCCGATCTGGTTCGCGACAAGGACGGCACCCTGTACGTGCTCGAAGACAACCTGCGGGTGCCCTCGGGCGTGTCGTACATGCTCGAAAACCGCAACGTCACCAAGCGCGTCCTCCCCGACCTGTTCGCCACCGGCCGCATCCAGCCGGTCGACGACTACACCTCCCAGCTGTATGACATGCTCGCCTCGATGTCGCCGCGCCCGGGGGACGACCCGGTCATCGTCATCCTTACGCCGGGCATCTACAACTCTGCCTATTACGAACATTCCTATCTGGCCCAGCAGATGGGGATTCAGCTCGTGGAAGGCAGTGACCTGTACGTCGGCGACGATGACTGCGTGTACATGCGCATGATCGACGGGGTCTCGCGGGTCGATGTCATCTACCGCCGCGTAGACGACATGTTCATCGATCCGGAGGTGTTCAACCCCGAGTCGGCACTGGGTGTAAGGGGGCTGATGCGCGCGTGGCGCGCCGGCAACGTCGCTCTGGCCAACGCGCCCGGAGCCGGCGTGGCTGACGATAAGGTGGTGTATGCCTTCGTGCCGCAGATCATCCAGTATTACCTTGGCGAGGAGCCGCTGCTGCCAAATGTTCCAAGTTATTTGTGCATGTTCGACAAGGACAGAGAGTACGTCCTGGCCAACCTCGACAAGCTGGTAGTCAAGCCGGCCAACGAATCAGGCGGCTACGGCATGCTCATCGGACCGCATTCAACTGCCAAGGAGCGGGAGGCGTTTGCCGACCTGATCAGGTCCAATCCGCGCAACTACATGGCGCAGCCGACACTCAGCCTGTCGACGTCGCCAACCCTGTGCGGCGACGAGATGGAAGCACGCCATGTCGATCTCCGGCCGTTCATCCTGTCCGGCGAGAAGCCCTGGGTGACCACAGGTGGACTGACGCGCGTCGCCCTGACCAAGGGCTCGCTGGTGGTCAATTCATCTCAGGGCGGCGGCAGCAAGGACACCTGGATTGTCGACGGCGCGGGGAACTGATCATGCTTTCAAGAGTTGCAGAAAACATCTACTGGCTGGCTCGCTATCTCGAACGCACCGAAGATACCGCCCGGCTTCTCAGCGTCAGCAGCAACCTGATGCTCGATCTGCCACGGCCGACCAAGCTCGGCTGGGCAGAGATCATCGCGATCACCGGTAACGACGCACTGTTCGACGAGCACTACCAGACCCGTGACGAATCCAGCGTTCTGGCCTTCATGTGCGGTGATACCCGGTATTCCGGGTCGATCCTGTGCTCGCTCAACTCCGCGCGCGAGAACCTGCGCACCACCCGCGACATCATCCCGCGGGAAATCTGGGAAGAAGTGAACCACCTGTTTCTCAGCGTCAAGGAGCAGGTCGAGCATGGCATTACCCCGCGCCGTCGGGACGCTTTCCTGAGCCGGGTGATCCGCAGCTGCCAGACGGTGAACGGTCTCATCGAAGGCACCCTCAGCTACACCCAGGCGCGGACCTTTCTCATGCTTGGCCGGCAGATCGAGCGTGCCGACATGACCACGCGCATCATCGACGTACGCTCCGCCAATCTGCTTCCTCGCACTGCGGAGGAACTGACGCCCTTCGAGAATCTCCAATGGATGAGCGTGCTCAAGTCCCTGAGCGGATACCAGATGTATCGCCAGCATGTGCGGCTGCGGGTTCGCGGGCCGGACGTGTTGCGTTTCCTGTTGCAGGATCGCCAGTTCCCGCGCTCGGTATGCTGTTCGCTCGAGCGCCTGACGCTCGCATTGCGCAGTCTGCCGAGAAACGAGATGGCGTTGCAGGAAGTGGAAAGCTGCGTGGCCGACATATCGGCAGCGGAGATTCCGCGTCTCGCGGCCGAACCGGAGCGGCTGCATGCATTCGTCGATGAGATCCAGATCGACTTTACCGATTTGCACGAGGCCATCCGGCAGACCTATTTCGCCCGGCCGGATGAGACGACCCAACACCAGCAACAGTCATAGGAGCCATGCGATGCGCTCCGGTTGACCCTGTGGAGCGCATTTGAATGACCTACTTTGATCGACTGGTCAAACGTACCGACGGCAAGCAGCTGTTCGACTATCACCCGAACGGCCACGTCCAGCGTTGTCGGTGCGGCCAGGCGGTATTCTTCGATAATCTGTCCTGCGTACGGTGCGGCACCGGTCTCGGGTATCACCCCACCGCGGGCGACCTGTTGAGTATCGAGCCCGCTTCTGACACTACCTGGCGGGTCACCAGCGACTGCCCCCAGCATGGTCGCGAGTACGCTCGGTGCGCCAACGTCGAGGGGCCGGCGCAATGCAACTGGCTGGTGACCGATCCGGCCACCGCGCCCTTCTGTATTGCCTGCTCACTGAACATGACCATCCCCGACCTCAGTCTGAACGAGAACGCCGACCACTGGTCACGTATTGAGCAGGCAAAACGGCGTCTGGCCGCTCAGCTGATCCTGCTTGGCCTGCCTGTGGTGTCCCGAAAGCTCGATGAACAGCAAGGGCTGGGCTTCAACTTCCTGCGCCAGGTGCCCGGCGGCGACCCGGTCATGACCGGTCATGCCGACGGCGTCATCACGCTGAATATCGACGAAGCCGACCCCTCGCACCGCGAGAAGGTACGCGAGAACATGCACGAGCCCTATCGCACCCTCCTCGGCCACTTCCGGCATGAGTCGGGGCATTACTACTGGGATCGTCTGGTCCGCGATTCGAAATGGCTCGAGCCGGTGCGGCAGTTGTTCGGCGATGACCGCATGGATTACCAGGAGGCGCTCAACCGCCATTACAACGACGGTGCGCCGGAAGACTGGAACCTGCATTTCATCAGCAGCTACGCCGCTACCCACCCATGGGAAGACTGGGCAGAAACCTGGGCACATTATCTGCACATGACCGACACCCTGAATGTGGCGCTGGATTATGGCCTCCAGGTGGAAACACTGGCACTGCAAACCGATCCATTCGACAGCAGCATACTCAGCGGCTGCGGCGCCGGCGATGCCGATCCGCTGGCGTTTCTCGCCTTCATCAACCGCTGGGTGCAGTTGTCCAGCGTGCTGAACGTGCTAGCACGCAGCATGGGCGTTCCGGATCTGTATCCTTTCGTGCTCAATGCCGACAGCCTGCGAAAACTGTTTCTGGTGCACGCCGTAGTCTCGGACTACGGCAGTGCCAGCTAAGCGTCAGGCGGCAATGGTCGGAATCAGTTCCGGTCCCTGAGGATCGAAAGGCAGCGGGGGCAGACCGTGCAAGGCCCTGGCGCGCTGACAGGCGGGACTGCTCTGACCGTTTTCGCCGTGATACGAGAAATCGCGGCAGGTGCTGGAGCGTTTCTCGTAAATGCTGCAGCGCACGCCCTCGCCAATGCTACCCAGAAGCGCGACGCATCGCGGGCTGGGCTGATTGGTTCCCTGCATGCAGCTGTAATGGAGATTGACCTGCTCGGTGAGAAGCGAAGGGATGATCCCTTCCGGGGCGGCGTCGGTCTCGCCCCAATAGAATGAAACCCTGAATGTGGCGCAGCAAGCACCGCAGTTCAGACAGGGCACGTCGCTCATTTCATCGGATACCTCAGGCAGCTTCGGAGCGCGATTTGTACAGCGCCGTACGCCTTGCGCACAAGAGCTCACGAGCCGCTTTGCAAAATATATTTTGCAAGCTGACGCGGCGCTTATGACCGCTCATAAACATTCACTACCTGGCCTTGGACTCGGACCTCGAACGGTTACTATCATCGCCTGACATACGCAAACGGGAATATCGCATGAGTAGCGCATCGGGCATCATCGCAGGGCTGGATACTGGGCGTCTGAGTCGGATCGGCGAGCACCTCCAACAACGCTATATCGATCCGGGCAAACTACCCGGCACATTGACCCTGGTCGCCCGTCGGGGCGAGATAGCCTATCTGGACATTCGCGGACAGATGGATGTGGAGCGAAGCAAACCGGTGCGTCGCGACACGCTATTTCGGGTGTACTCCATGACCAAGCCGATCACGTCCATCGCGCTGATGCAGCTCTACGAACAGGGTCGCTTTCTGCTCGATGACCCGGTGCACAAGTACATTCCGTCATGGAAGAACCTGCAGGTGTACAAGGCAGGCGTGCATCCGACGTTCATGACCACGCCACCTGCCCGGCCGATGACCATTCGTGATCTGCTCACGCATCAGTCCGGTCTGACCTACGGCTTCATGAACCGCACCAACGTCGATGCCGCCTATCGTGCGCTCAAGCTCGACGGAGGCGCGGGGCTGACGCTGGAGCGGTTGATCGACGAGCTGTCGCGCCTGCCGCTGGAGTTCTCGCCCGGTAGCGCCTGGAACTACTCGGTGTCCACCGACGTGTGTGGTTACCTGGTGCAGGTGATCTCCGGAATGGAGCTGACCGACTACTTCGCCGAGCATATCTTCGCTCCGCTGGGCATGCAGGACACCTTCTTCACCGTACCGGCAGACCGGATCGAACGCTTCGCTGCGTGCTACCAGTACAAGCCCGGCGACCGGTTCGACCTTCAGGATGACCCCCAGACGTCGAACTTCACCAGAGCCCACGGTTACCTGTCCGGCGGCGGCGGGCTTGTATCCAGCGTCGATGACTATTATCGGTTCGTGCAGGCGCTGGCCAACGGCGGCGAGTTTGACGGAGCACGCATCATAGGCCGCAAGACGCTAGCGTTCATGCGCATGAATCACCTGCCGGGCAATCAGGATCTGCCTACCGTTTCCGTGGGTTCGTTCAGCGAAACGCCCTACGAGGGCACCGGTTTCGGACTCGGCTTTTCTGTCAAGACCGATGTAGCCAAATCGCAGACCAATGGATCGGCCGGCGAGTACGGTTGGGGCGGCATGGCCAGCACGAACTTCTTCATCGATCCCGAAGAAGATCTGTCGATGATCTTCATGACGCAGCTGATTCCCTCCTCCAGCTACGCGATTCGCCAGGAGCTGCGGGCGATCATCTACGGCGCGCTGGTGGACTGAGCGACCCGGGCGGTAGGCGCGCGGCGGCGCGCCAGCGGCATGCGTGCATCCTTCTTCGCGGTCATGCCCGCTCCTACATCGACCCCACCCTGTAGAGGCGCACCCAGGCGCGAAGGCGGTTGACCCGAAATACGAGCGTTCTTCGCGGTCATGCCCGCTCCTGCATATCCCCCGGAATGGAACCATGCGGGCCCTGACATCAGGGTCTGTCACTCGCCTGTCACACCGCTTTGTCATGCTGTTGTCACAGAAAACGACGTGACCCGCCATGGCTGAAACGCTCCATCAGATTCAACGTCATCTTCCGGAACATCTGCAACTCGACAGCCTGCTCGATCAGGGTAGCCGTCATCTGCGCAGCCATGTGGCCGCGACGATCAAGGTCAATGGCATCGACATACCGCTGCGGGTCATCGAATTGGGCAGCCGCAGCGACTGCGCTCCGGTCATCGGCTTTTTCGGCGGCGTACATGGGGTCGAGCGGATTGGGACGCAGGTGCTGCTGTCCTGGCTGCATAGTCTGATCCATCGCCTCGAATGGGATGAAAGCCTTGCGCGTCAGCTGGAGTACGTGAGGCTGGTATTCATGCCGATGATCAACCCCGGCGGCATCTGGCATCGCACGCGCAGCAATCTCAACGGCGTCGATCTGATGCGCAACGCGCCGGTGGAAGCCATGGGGCCGGTCCCCTGGCTGGTCGGCGGGCATCGCATCAGCCCGCACCTGCCCTGGTACCGCGGTGAGCGGGACGAGCCGATGCAGGCAGAAGCCCAGGCGCTGGTCCGTACGGTGCAGGATCGTCTTCTGCGCGCCCCTTTCGCGCTGAGCGTGGATTGTCATAGCGGGTTCGGTCGCCGCGACCGCATCTGGTCAAGCTATGCGCGTAGCCACAGGCCCATCGAAAACATCGCCGAGGTCTTCGCGCTCAAGCAGCTCTACGAGCGAACCTTTCCCAATCACCATTCGTACATCATCGAGCCCCAATCGATCAATTACACCACCCACGGTGACCTCTGGGACTATCTCTACGATCATGCGCGCGAGGCTCATCCGCAGAACATGTTCCTGCCGTTCACGCTGGAAATGGGTTCGTGGCTCTGGGTGCGCAAGAACCCCAGGCAGATGCTCGACTACTTCGGCTACTTCAACCCGGTCATCAGCCATCGCAAACGCAGGGTGCTGCGCCAGCATCTGCCGTTGTTCGACTTTCTGACCAGCGCGGCGCAAAGCTGGCGCAACTGGATCCCGCGCGCTGGCCAACGTGAAGAACTTGAGCGTCAGGCCATTGCCCAATGGTTTCCACAGGGCCGCTGACAGACGTCTTCCTGTAACACGGCCCTGCCATTCTCGCTGCGTTTTCTTCAACCAGCCCCTGCGGGCGAGAGACGGAGTGTCGGCGTATGAAAGGTTTGTCACGGCGGGATTTTCTGCGTGTTTCCGGATTGGCGATTGGCGGGGTCGTCGTATCCACCGGGCTGCAGGGTTGCCTGAGCGGAAGCGGCTCGTCCAACCGCGCCGAACCAGCACCGACACCGGTGCTGCGCCAGGTTGCCTTTCGCCATGGCGTGGCCAGCGGTGACCCGCTTGCAGACCGGGTCATGATCTGGACGCGCGTCACACCCCTGGATGCACAGGCCGACGAGATCGCCGTTGAATGGGAAGTGGCGGCCGATGCGCAGTTCAAAGACTTGTTGCATAACGGCAGCACCCGAACCGGTGTCGCGCGCGACTACACGGTGAAAATCGATGTGCAGAACCTCGAGCCGGGCAAGCGTTATCACTATCGGTTCATCTCCAACGGCGTCACATCCTCCGCTGGCAGCATGAAGACCCTCCCGGCCAGCGGCGTTTCGCAGGTGCGGCTGGCCGTGCTGTCGTGTTCGAACTATCCGGCCGGGTACTTCCATGTCTACGCTGCCGCTGCACGGGAGGCTGATGTCGACGCGGTGGTGCATCTGGGCGATTACATCTACGAATACGCGATGGGCGGTTACGCAACCGAAGACGCCGACGCCCTGGGCCGCGCCCTGCCCGCCGACAACGACGTGGAAATCATCACGCTGGAAGACTATCGCAAGCGATATGCCCTCTACCGAACCGACGCGGATCTTCAAGCGCTGCACGCGGCGGCCCCCATGATCGCCGTATGGGACGATCACGAAATCACCAACGACACCTGGCGCGACGGTGCAGAAAATCACAATGAAGGCGAAGGTGAGTTCAGCGAACGCAAGCTGGCCGCGTTGCAGACCTACTTCGAGTGGATGCCGATCCGGCCGGCGGCGCCGGATGACGAACTGACCATCTACCGCAGCTTCGACTTCGGCGATCTCGTCAGCCTGCATATGCTCGACACTCGCGTCGTTGGGCGTGACGAACAGTTGTCCTATGGCACCTACATGACCGAATCGGGTTTCGATATGCAGGCTTTTGCCGCCGACGCCAGCGACGCCAGTCGGACGCTGCTCGGCCAGACGCAGATGGACTGGCTACAGGCACGCCTGGCCAACTCGACGGCCACCTGGCAGGTGCTGGGCCAGCAGGTGCTGATGGGCCGCATGTTTCTGCCTGCCGAGCTGCTGTCATCGCTTACCAACCCGGACGCCGACCTGGTGACACGTTTCACCGAACTGGTGCAGATCAAGATGCGCCTGGAGATGAATGATCCGACCCTGACTCCGGAGGAGATCGCCCGTGTCGAAACCGTGGTGCCGTACAACCTGGATGCCTGGGACGGCTACGCGTATGAGCGCGAGGTGCTGCTCGGCCTCAGCCGCTCGCTGGACAAGAATCTGGTCGTGCTGGCAGGCGATACACACAACGCTTGGGCAAGTGATCTGGAAACGCTCGACGGTTCGGCAGTAGGCGTGGAGTTTGCCACGGCATCGGTGTCATCCCCTGGGCTGGAAAGCTATCTGGCCGTGCCGCCCGAGGCGGTCGGTCAGACCGAACAGGTCATCACCACGCTGGTGGATCCCCTGCGTTATCTCAATGCCAACCAGCGCGGTTATCTGATCGTCACCTTCACTGATGAGCAGGCTCAGGCCGACTGGCGCTTCGTCGACACCGTCAAGCAGCGGGATTATGCGATGGATGATACGCGCGCCAAGACGCTCGTTACCCGCATCGGGGCAGCCAACCGGCGATTGATCAGCAGCGGCGTGTTCTGACCGCCCTCGAGGCCGGTCAGGGATCGATGCGCCCGCGCAGCGCCTTGATCTTGCCCCGAGACGTCTTGCTGTCGACGCGCTTGCGCTTGGCCGCTCTGCTGGGCTTGGTCGGGCGACGCTGTTTGCGGATCACTACCGCCTCGTTGATCAGCTCCTGCAATCGGCGGATCGCGTCTTCCCGATTCTGTTCCTGATTACGATACTGCTGCCCCTTGATGATGATGACACCGTCACGGGTAATGCGATGATCTGATAGCGCCAGCAGCCGTTCCTTGAAAAAGTCCGGCAGGCTGGAACGACGAATGTCGAAGCGCAGATGGATCGCACTGGATACCTTGTTCACGTTCTGGCCGCCAGCGCCCTGCGCGCGGATGGCGGCGAACTCCAGTTCCGACTCATCCAGCGTTACATTGTGAGACAGTTCGATCATTGCTATTCCCGATTGAACTAAGCGAAGCGGATAGGACTCAACAGCGTAAAGGAGAAAAGGACGATGCACAAAACGCCGTTGATCAGTGCACTCTTGCTCGCTTCGAGCCTTGCGCATGCCCAACAGACCCCGGTCGAGGAAGATGATTCGGATTTACCGGACTGGACCGTAGACAGAATCGACCCCTGGCATGACAACGTGTCACGCTGGGTTACCAATACCTCACGCAGTATCGATGGATTCTTCGGAACCGACGATTACCGCGCGGTGAACAATGAGTCGTACCTGCGTCTGACGCAGGAGTTCGAATACATGCAGCGCGAAGGCTTCGATTCGGACACAGGAATACGCTTCAAGCTCGACCTGCCCACTACCAAGGACCGGTTGCGTCTGATCATCGAAAGTGATCCCGAAGAGAACCGCGGCACATTGTCCGAAGAACCCGGACAGCGCATCCTGCGCGACCGCAACGTCAGCAGTAGCTCGATCATCGGTCTCAGTCAGTTCGGCGGTGATGACAAGACGCTGGGCTGGGAGACGCGTGCGGGTGCCGGGGTGAAGTTCCGCTTTCCGCTCGACCCCTATGTGCGGCTGACCGCAGAACGCCTGTGGGATGTCGGTGACGGTCCGTGGCAGCTCGATTCGTACAATCGCGCTTCCTGGTTCAACAGCGATGGCTACTCCGTGCGCACCCGCTGGGACTTCGGCAGACCATTGGATGAAGCCCGGCATCTGCGCTTCATCAGCAATGTACAGTGGCGCGAGGAGTACGACACCCTCGAGTTCGCTCAGAGCGTCGAGCTCAATCGGATTCTCAGCGAACGCAGCGCCCTGCGCTACGCTGCGGCAGCGGTCGGCAGCAGCCTCTCGCGCCCACGCATGGATGACTACGTCGTGCTGGCGCAGTACCGCCGCGACCTGCACAAGGACATCCTGTTCTTTGATGTGGTGCCGGAGCTGCGTTTCACCCGCGAGCACGATTTCGACCCACGGGTGGGCATCACCTTTCAGTTCGAAATGTATTTCCGCGGAGAAATCAGCAACAGGAACCGGTCAAGCGCCGGGCTGGACGGCTCCAGCAGCTCAGTAGCCCGCGATATCGCGCTCGCCGGCCGCCGAGCCGGCCCTCAGGGCATGGTGGCGCGCGGCCCCGCGCTGGAGGAAGGACACTATCCAGCGCATCATTAACGGGCCGTCAATCTCCGCATTGAGCGAGGCGTGCCCTGCACGCAGTCGCTCGGCGGGGATCATCCCTTCGCGCGCCGTCATGAGGTCTCGCGAGTAGCCCTTGCAGAATTCCGGGTGGCCCTGGACGCTCATGAAGTGCTCACCGTACTGCACCAGGTAGTAATTACAGAATTCACTCTGCGCGAGCACCTCGGCCTGCGGCGGTAACAACATGACCTGGTCCTGGTGACTGACGATCAGATCCAGCTTGTCCTGCCACGGCTCCATCCAGGGTTTGCGGTCCATGACCCGGTTGAACGACACCCCTACGCCCCAGCCCTTTTCCGATTTGCGCACCTCGCCACCCAGGGCCTGCGCCATCAGCTGATGACCGAAGCAGATACCCACCAGCGGCTTGTGCCGCTCCCACAGTTCGACAACGAAAGCCTGCAACTCGGCAATCCACGGCAGCCCGTCATACACCCCATACTTGCTACCGGTTGTCAGGTAGGCGTCACAGTCGTCGATCCGCGCCGGCAGATCACCGTCCTGAGTACGGAACACTTGAACCTCGGCCGCCGGTATATGCTCGCGCAGCAGTCGCAGGAACATTTCGGGATAATTTCCGTGTCTGGCCTGCAGACTGGCGGTCACATCATCGCACTGCAACAATCCAAGCTTCATTCAACGCCTCGCAACCTGCTTCGTATCAGTCCCGCTCGCCGATATCTTCATTCCACACCTGCGGCTGCTCGCGGATGAACTCGCGCATCAGCTTTATGCAGGTTTCATCCTGCAGCACCGTCACCTCGACGCCGCGCGAGCGCAGCAGCGCTTCTTCGCCCTGAAAGGTGAGGTTTTCGCCGACTATGACCCTGGGGATTCCATAGAGCAAGATCGCACCGCTGCACATTGGGCACGGTGACAGCGTGGTATAGATCACCGATTCGGCGTACACCTCAGCCGGTTGCCGGCCTGCGTTCTCGAAGGCAGCCATCTCGCCGTGCAGGATGGCACTTCCATCCTGCACACGCAGATTGTGGCCCCGGCCGATAATTCGCCCGCGATGTACGATGACCGACCCTATCGGGATGCCGCCTTCGCTCAATCCTTCGCGCGCCTCGTCGATCGCCGCTTGCATGAACTCGTCCATCTCTTTTCTCCGCCAGATTTCTGCCGTTTGTACCATCTCTGCAAACAATGCGCCGCCTCAGGGCTGATCGGTCCAGCCCGGCACACCGCGGCGGATGACCTGCGAGAAGTCTTCACCGTCCTCGATGGCACGTGCCCGCTCGGTAAAGTCGCCCCGCGCCCTGAGCTCCTGCAGCGGCTCATCCTCGAGCCCGCCTACGTCCTTCACGTACTCCGGGAGCCGCGCAGACAGCAGCAGCCGATGATCCAGAGGCAACCCGTCAACGATGCGTCGCATCATGTTGTAGACGATGATGGTGCAGTTGGCGGTGACCGTGTGATAAAAGCGGGCCTCGCCGGCCAGCTCGTTGGCCTCATCGACGTAGGCCATGAACAGATCACGCATGGCCGTTTCGGGCATGGTCACGCGGTAGATGTGCGTAGCCTCGCCGCGCACGTTGCTACGTACCCGCACGGCATCGTTTTCATCAGTCGCCAGCACGTTGAGTTCGAACTGTTTGAAAAATCCGCCAATCGCCGAGAAGCTTTCATTACGTTCGCGGCGAATCTCGACGGTGAAGGTGATGAACTCGCCGTCATCAAAGCCGAAGGACACCAGGATGTGGGCGATGCCGGGCATGCCCCATTCCGACGTGATCAGATCCACAGAGCGCAGCCTGGACAGGTCGAACCGACGCGTCTCCCAGCGCACGTCGTAATCTTCCTGGGTGCGCCAGGTGAAATTGCGCACGTTCTCGAGCGTGACTATGTCGCCCTGGACCTGCCCTGTGGTGATATGCGCCAGATCATCCGCCCACTGACGGTCATGTGAAGGATCGAGACGGCCCCACCAGATCATCAGCACTGCGAACATGAGGATGTACAGGCCGGCTCCCGGCCATGCGCGGCCGCTCCAGACCAGCCAGACCGCCATCAGCGCCAGTATGGCCCATCCTGTGCAGACACCGGCGCGTAGCGGCGCCGGCCAGGGCAACTGATACCACAGGGCAAGCACTGCCCAGGCGCTGGACAGCAGAACAACGAGGATGAACAGAACGAAGACAATCATGCGCAGCATCGGAAGGCTCAGGTGTAGCGCCTACATTACTGCAACGAGGCGGAGAACGTATCGCACTCTTGCACGTTTCCGCTATCGAAGCCGCGGCGGAACCACGCCATACGCTGTTCGGAGGTGCCATGGGTGAAGCTGTCCGGCACCACATCCTGGCCCGAGCGACGTTGCAGCCGGTCGTCACCGATGGCTGACGCGGCAGTCAACGCCTCAGCCAGATCGCCAGGGTCGAGCAGATCGCGCTGATTGTTCGCGGCATGCGCCCAGATGCCGGCGAAACAGTCCGCCTGCAATTCCTGGCGCACCGACAGCTCATTGATCTCGGCTTCGCTCTTGCCGCGACCCGCCTGCCGAACCCGTTCCCCGATACCCAGCAGATTCTGGACGTGATGACCTACTTCGTGCGCAACGACGTACGCCTGAGCGAAATCCCCCGGCGCCCCGAGTTGCCTGTCCAGATCGCGGAAGAACGACAGATCCAGATAGACCTGGTTATCGGCAGGACAGTAGAACGGACCCACGGCTGCGCTGGCAGTACCGCAGGCAGACCGGACACGGTCGGCGAACAGCACAAGCGTCGGTTCCTGGTAGCGTTCACCGGACTGGGAAAAGACCTGATTCCAGGTCTCCTCGGTGTCAGCCAGTACCACCGAGACAAAGTCGGTCAGCTCCTGCTCTTCGGCTGTCAGCTCACGCGACGATTGCGCTACCCCGGGGCTCTCCCCTTGCAGCGCTGGCAGCAGATCGATACCCAACATCTTGGCCCCAATGAAGGCCAGCACGCCCAGCCCCAGGAGGATGCGACCGATCCTGGTACGCAGCAGAAACGGCAAAAAGCGCAGCAGCATCATCATCCCCGCTCCGCTGGCACCTCCGCGCAGGGGTTGGCCACGTCGATCTTCGATGTTGTTGCTCTGCCGCCTGCCTCGCCAATCCACTCTGCCGCTCCCTTTCGTTTGGGCCACACCCGTATACCAGTCGATGAGGCAGCGTCGCAACGCTCTCTGATCGTTAGGGTCCAACGAAGCGGAAAAATTCAGCCGGGTATTGCGGTTAGTTGACCGCCGACGGATGGCGGAACGGTTAAAGCCAATCGAGAGAGGCAATGCGGCGACTACGCCAGCTGCAGCAGGTTACCGCGGCGATCAATGGCGATGAACTGGGACACTATGCCTGCCTGGATCTGTTCGGTCATCAAGCGCAGCGGTTTCTCCGCTTCGTCACTGTTGGGGGCGATGCCCCCGCGGCCGTTCATTGTAGATACGAAGGCCACATCCCAGCTCATGCCGGTGCGTGCCGACTCGTCGATCAGGGTCTGAAAGTTCGCGGCCTCCTGCGGTGTCTTGTCAACGCACAGGACCGGGGCCAGCGCCCCACCCTCGCCCTGTTCGAACAGCAGACGCTGGTCCTCTGTCGCCCCGTCAGGCAGTTCGGCACGGGCGAAAACGAACAGCAGCCGCTGCGGCTCAGGCTGCGCCCGAGCCGCGTTAATGAGGTCTGAGTAAGAATGAATGTGCATGGGTCTGATCCGAACAGATAACGTTCGTTCAGGCTAACAGAGACGCCGACCGGCATCTGGAGCAAAAGGGGTGGCTTCGATATGCATCAAGAGGTACTGCTTCCTGCAAGAGGTACTTACTGAAGGTTCACCCAGACAGCGAAGCCGCCCAGGAACAACCAGAACGACGAAAAGAGCCACGGCGTGCGTTTGGAAAACACAAGGCTCTTGCGCTGCCCCGAGTGGCTCGATTCCCAACTGGAGAATAGCGGCGAATCATCATAGGCCTGACCGATCGAAGGCTCGTAGCTGAGCAGGCCGGTCTGCTTGTGGTACCAGTGGTCGATGATGTCGCAGGCGGCCTTGATTCCCGGCCAGGCGCTGATCGAACTGAGAATGCCGAATAGCGCGAGCGTTGCCGGAACCACCAGCGTGAAGATGTCGCCCCATTCGGGGTTGGTATTGGCCATGGAAGAGGAATAGGCGATTACCAGAAATGACTGCGCAGACAGATACGCATTGGTGCGGCTGGACAGATTGCTGGTTTCGTTGTGAATTTCCCGACGATAGAAATCCAGCCGATCCTTCGGGGAGACGAACATTTCCGTCTCGATTTCCCGTATGGCCTTTTCCGGCGTCTGTGGCGTGATGATCATGTGCAACCTTACTGCTTGGGCTGATCTTCTATAGAAGCGCCGTCGGCCAAGGAGTTCACCTCATTCGGCCGACAGGTCTCAGGGGCCGGCCAGCGCAGGTGGCCGCAGCCGACGAGCGAGGTTCTCGGTAAAGGCCTGCGCGGCGGGCCAGCGTAGATGTATGGCGTCCACGAATCCGTCCTCGTCAGGCGCCCACTCCCGATCGGCGTTCCAGTACTGTCCCCCGGTACCGGCCAGAGCCGCCATCAGCTTGGCGTCGAAGCTGCGGAGTAATTGCCCATCCGGGTCGACCTGCGCCTTCCAGGCGGGGTGCAGCGGCGTCGACACCACCGTGAATGTGCGCCCCTCCCGCTCCAGACGCCTGGCCAGCTGACTCAGCGCGGTGAAACACTCGGGGTCGAGCGGCTCGGGCTCGCCATAGAACAGGCCTCGATTTCTGGCCGTGGTCAGCGGTCCCGCCCCGGATGGGGTAAACCGCAAAGGGTCCATGCTCTGCGGATCGGTCCTGCGTTCCTTGACGACGGCTGCGTTGCGCAGCAGCGACGCAGGCGCGAAGTAACGCATGTAGTACTGCCATGGCCAGGTGTCTTCATACACATAGCGGTCAGCATCTTCACGATTGAACACGGCATCGCGATTGACCGAGCACTGTCCGAAGTCGATCGGATCGACCACCATGACCACATCAGTGACCCCCGGCTCACGATCGAGCAGCCAGTCGGCGACATACAGCGTCTGATTGGCGTGCAGCCCGCAGAACGCGCCATTCATCGGTCGCAGTCCGGGCGCGTGTCGAGACAGGGTCGAGCTGTCCACATGACGCCAGGCTACCGACGAGCCGATGATCAGCAGATTCGGATCGACGACCGGATGATCACGCATGAAAGCGAGCTTTTCGTCGATACAGATGCTGTTGGAAAACGCCGGCGCGGGTAGATGGCCGGTTTCACCAAGCGCGGCCAGCAGGCCGGCGAACGCGACCATGCTCAGCAGCAGTCCCGCCAGCATGCCGACGAAATAACCTCCAGTACCACGTTCACCGCCGATATCCGGCTCGGCCGAGGCGGCATCACGGGCGTTCATGCGAGTTACCCTCCACTGAGTTTGCTGCTGATCAGCTGTGCGAAATGCCCGACGTTGCGCAACGACTCGAGCTCCGCAGTACGGAATTTGACGCCGAAGCGTTGCTCGGCGGCCACGATCAGGCTGACGTGAGCCAGGCTGTCCCACCCTTCGACATCCGGGGCCGATGTATCCCGCGTGATGACCAGCTCATCGTCGTCGAAGACGTCCTGAAACAGCGGCTGCAGTTCGTTCAAAACCTTGTCTTCAGTCATGCGATATGAATCTCGATGTGATGGGATTGAGGTGCGGCCGATCCAAGGTCGAGCCGCCAGTAGGTGCTGTTCGCGTCGGCGTGCGCAGGGCTGGCTTGCTGGGCGAATCCGAGACTCGGATAATGCTCTGCGACCATGCCGTTGCGCTCGGTCGGCCGATACTCGCCCATCATCGAACGATACCCGGCTGCGACCGCGAGCCGGACCAGCACCTCCAGCATGGCAACGTCCACCTGGCGGCCGAGGACGCGGCAGCTCATCAGCCAGCTGTCGATGAACAGCGCACCGTCGACGTGCTCGTCCGGGCGACCGAGAATGACGGCAATCAATCCGTTGTCACCGAACTTGTCTGCCAAGCGGAAGGCCAGCGCCAGGCAACGCGCATCGCTGGCGAAGCGGTCGACCTGCGCCTCGCTGTAGCGCCGTGTGGTGAGATTGAACTGGTTGGTCTTGTTGATCAGCTGAGCGGTGCGCGGCAGCTCGGCGGGACCGACGCGTGCGGCCTGCATCACCATCTGCAGGCCGCGCAGATAACCGTCCATATCGGACGCCTGGCCAAGTGCGGCCTTGCGCTCGGCGTTCAGCGCATAGCTGCGACCGCGCGTGGCGTCGTCAGCCGTGAATGACACCGCTTCGAAATACCCGCCGGCCGCGACCCGGGCGGGATACCCGGCGATATCATCGGGTAGTTCCGGAACCGCAACCTGAGGCAGTTCGCGGCGCACGATGTCGCGCTCGGCCGGGTTGTCATCAACGAAAACCAGACTGTCGAGTCCGATGTCGAGCATCGAGGCGATGCGCCGCAGATTGCCCGCCTTGTCCTCCCAGTTGGCAACGAAGGCTGCGACATCACTACGTTTGAGCACCATTTCCGGGTGCTCGAAAGCCGCCTCGGCGACCGCCATATCGTTCTTGCTGCACACCGCCAGGATGATCCCGCGGTTGGCCAGCTGGGCTACATAGTGTTGGAATGCCGAAAACGCTTCGCCCGTCGGGCTGCCCTGCCCCAGCTGAATGCCGTTCACGCCATCGTCTCCGACCACGCCGCCCCACAGCGTATTGTCCAGATCCAGCACCAGGCATTTGCGGGCGAGTCCGGCACCAGCGGCAAGGATACGAGCAAGATGGTCGGCATACAGCGGCGCCAGGTTCGGGCTGACCAGTTGCTTGGCCTGATGCCAGCGAACCGGGTCGGCCAGTCCTTCGCCATAGGAGCCCTGCACGGCGTGCCAGGCGAGATCGAGTAGCAGCACACCCTCGTCACGCGCTGCGTGACGGATGGCATCGTTGAGACGCAGCAGCACGTTGAGCGGAGCTGCGGGCACCAGCGCCTCGTAGGAGCCGAACAGCGGCGGGTCCATCGGCACCAGCGTCTGCTGGATCACCTGCGCAGCGAAGCGCTCCCGGGCGCGGCGCCAGAGCATGCGCAGCTCTGCCACCCGGTCATGGATGGCCGCGGCGACCTCTTCGACACCCGCCTGCAGCGGCAGGCGGATGGGCGCATCGTATGCATCGAGCGCCAGCAACACGACCTCCGGGGCAAACCCGGCAAGCGGCGCGTCGTCCGCCAGCAGCGCCTGGTGATACATGCCGTAGGGCGCCACATGTACCGACAGAGCCAGGCGGCGTTCGAGTGCCGCGACACGCAGGGCGGGCACCAGATGGTCAACCGTATGCGAGGCGAGTATCGCCACGCGCAGCGGCGTCAGGCCGGCAGCGCGGGCGGATTCATCGCCGAGCTGTGAGAAGCCTTCGCTGGCCAGACGATCGAGTTTGTTGGTGAGCATGAAATCGCGACGAAAGCCCGCGAGCCGCGCCACGGTCAGCAGCCGCTGCACGGGCTCGGTCTGGCGTTTGGCTTCAGCGATTGCCGCGCCAAGATCCTCATGCGCAGGCAACCAGGACAACTGTTCCATCAAGGACACTCCGAGCAGGGTCAGAATTGAAAGTAGAGGAACTCGGTCGGTGCTTCGGAGAAGGCCACGGCCAGCGCGAAGAACCCGGCGACACCAACCGCCGCGCCCATGACCGGGGTCGGGCGCCAGGTCATCAGCGGCACCCAGCGTTCCGTCCAGCTTGGCTGGGCATCGAAGTTCAGCGCGGTCCGCACCTGCCGCATCCACTGCTCCACATTCGGCAGCGCCCAGATCACCACCAGCAGCGCCGCGACCATGAGCGCATCACCACGGGCGAGATTCCCCCGCTCACCGGACAGCCCGAGCATGCCGGACAGCATTGCCATCGCCGCCGACACGCTCTCGGCCCGAAAGAACACCATGGCGATCACCACGCAGCCGAAGGTCAGCAGAACCGCCGTCACGCGATGCACGATTCGGTCGCTATCGAGCTCCCAGCCCCGGCGGACTTTCCACGCGCGCCAGCCGTGCGCGACGACCAGATAGAAGCCGTGCAACAGGCCGAATACGGCGAACTGCCACCCTGCCCCGTGCCACACCCCCGAGATGAACATGGTAAGAATCGTCGGGTAGGCCACCAGCGCAGCGAACGTGCCGGCGGTCATCTTTCCGCGACGCGGCTGCGGCTTGCCGGCCGCCATGCGGGCCCGGGTCATCCGCAGCACGATCGGGTTGTAGATGTACGCTGTGAGAAAGCGGGTCAGGGTCATGTGCCAGCGTGACCAGTAGTCGATGACGTTGCGCGCCTTGAACGGACTGTTGAAATTGACCGGAAGACTGATACCGAACAGCAGGGCCAGACCGATGGCCATATCGCTGTAGCCGGAGAAGTCGAAGTAGATCTGCAGCGTGTAGCCTACCGCGCCGGTCCAGGCGTCAAGAAAGCCTGGGATGGTGCCCGCAGCCGCTTCGGCGAAACTCGGCGACGCCATCTCGCCAAGCGGGTCGGCGATCACCACCTTCTTGAACAGGCCCAGCAGAAAAACCGTGCCGCCGATGGCCAGGCCGGCGAGTCGCGGGCGGAACATGTCGCGGTCGCGAAACTGCGGGAGCATCTCGCCATGGTGGGTAATCGGGCCGGCTATCAGCTGAGGGAAGAAAGCGATGAACAGGCAGTAGTTGAAAAAATCATGTTCCTGCACCTCGCCGTCATGCGCATCGACCAGATAGGCGATCTGCTGAAACGTAAAAAAGGAAATCGCCAACGGCAGGATGATGTCGTCAATGCCCCAATGCGTCCCAAACGCTGCATCGAGAGTGCCGAACAGGAACTCGGTGTACTTGTAATACCCCAGCAGCGCCACGTTCGCCGCGACCCCAGCGATCAGCACCCCGCGCGACGGGTGACGCAACAGGTAGCCGCCGAGCAGAAAGTTGGCCACGATGCTGCCGAACAGCAGAGGCGTGTAGGCAGGATTCCACCAGCTATAAAAGAACAGGGAGGCCAGGGCCAGCCAGATCACCGCGCCGCGTTGGCGACCGGTTCCGGCCAATAGGAAGAAACCGAAGAGCACCACTGGCAGGAAGCCGGCAATGAAGATCGTCGAATTGAACAGCATGGTCCATGCCTCGTTCGTCGCGTCTGCCCTTATGTCTTTCCACTGGCGACGCGTCACCGCTGTCTCGATACGTCCCTGCGAGCTGTCTCCATGCCGAGTCCGACCGGGCCTGTAACTTTAAGTTTCGAAACATCCGGACGAGTGGCGAGCGGAACGCCAGCCGGTAGCAGCTGTCGAGGGATTACCAGCAAACACCATCGAAGCACCCGGTCCAGCGCCCTCGGAGCCTGTGCCAAGATCCAGGAGCACAGATGATTTCCCCAGTGGTGAGGTACTCCGTTCTGCTCATGTCCACCCTCCTCGCAGCCTGCTCGGATGACGCAGATCAGCAGCAGGGATCACGGCCGCCGCCTGAGGTGGCCGTGATGACGATCGAGTCGCAGCCCGTGCAGAACGTCATCGAACTGCCTGGCCGCGTAGAAGCGGTCCGCACCGCCGAGGTGCGGGCTCGGGTCACCGGAATCGTGCAACGCCGGCTCTATGAGGAAGGGACGGAAGTCGAAGCGGGCCAGGAGTTGTTCCATATCGACCCGAGGGAAACCCAGGCCAATCTGAACTCGGCCCAGGCCGCGCTGAAAAGCGCACAGGCCAATGCTGCCAACGCCACGCGCAACGCCGAGCGCTACGAGGAACTGGTGCAGCGCTCGGCGATCAGCCGGCAGGATTACGACGCTGCGGTCGCCGAGGCGCGTACCGCGCGCGCCAATGTGTCCCAGGCCCAGGCTGCCGTGGAAAGCGCGGAGCTGAGCCTGGAATACACCCGCGTCACCGCCCCGATCGACGGTGTCGCCGGTCGCGCCGATGTGACCGAGGGCGCGCTGGTCAGTGCTGCCAACGCCACCCTGATGACCCGCGTCGAGCAGAACGATCCGATCTACGTGAACATCGCCCAGTCCAATTCCGATCTGCTTGCGCTGCGCGCGCAGTTCGCCGCAGGCCAGCTGGTCTTGCCCGAGGACGGCAAGGTCGAGGTGCGTTTGGTGCTGGAAAACGGCGCCGAGTACCCGCATCCCGGCTACATCGACTTTCTCGCCATGACTGTCGACCGGTCCACCGGAACCGTCGCTGCCCGAGCCCAGTTTCCCAACCCTGACCGGTCGCTCCTGCCAGGCCAGTTCGTGCAGGCCCGGGTACTGGCCGGCTCCCGGCCCGAAGGGATTCTCATCCCGCAGCGTGCAGTGATGATGAACAACCGCGGCGGCAGCGTGATGCTGGTCAATGATGCCGGCGAGACAGAGAGCGTGCAGATCGTTCTGGGCGACATGCGCGGCAGCAACTGGGTGGTGCGCGGCGGGCTTGAGCCCGGCCAACGGATCATCGTTGATGGCTGGCAGGGTGTGCGTCCGGGGACCGAGGTCCGCACCCGCCCCTTCCAGCGGGAAGAGACGCCGACGCAGAACGCGGCCACCACCGGCGAGCAGAACTGACATGTCGCCAACCTTCTTCATCCGCCGGCCGGTTCTGGCCTGGGTCGTCGCGCTGGGCATTCTGCTCGGCGGTCTTATCGCGCTGCGCGATCTGCCCGTCGAACAGTACCCGGAGATCGCTCCCCCGGCGCTGAACATCAACGTCACCTATCCGGGCGGGGATGCCCAGGTGCTGGAGACCAACGTCACCCAGGTGATCGAGCAGGAGCTCAACGGCGTCGAAGGCTATCTGTACATGGATTCGACCAGCCGCTCCAACGGCAGCGCGCAGATCGAACTGACGCTGGAGCCCGGCACCGACATCGACACCGCCCAGATGGATGTGCAGAACCGCCTGAGCCGCATCGAGCAGCGCTTGCCGGAAGAGGTCCGGCGCCAGGGGATCCGTGTTTATCAGGCCAGCTCGAGCTTTCTGCTGATCATCGCCATCCGCTCGGAAAGCGGCGCCATGAGCAGCCTGGATCTCGGTCACTTCGCCACGACCGACATCGTCGATGAACTGCGCCGGGTGCAGGGGGTCGGTGACATCCGTGAGTTCTACACGCCTTACGCCATGCGCATCTGGCTGAACCCCGATCGGCTGGCAAACTTCGGCATGTCGGCCAGCGAAGTGCTGGCCGCAGTGCGCGAGCAGAACAGCCAGGCCGCTGGCGGCGCGATTGGCGACACGCCTCTAGCCGAAGGCATCGAGATCAACGCGCCGATCGAGACCCAGGGCCGCTTCACCACACCCGAGGAATTCGGCGAGATCATCCTGCGGGCCAATCCCGACGGATCGGCCGTGCGTCTTCGCGATGTTGCGCGCGTCGAGCTCGGTGCGCAGGACTACACCTCGCGCAGCGAACTGAACGACAAGCCGATTGCCGGGCTCGCAGTGCAACTGTCGCCCGGCGCCAATGCGCTGGAAACGGCCAGCGCCGTCAAGGCGCGCATGGCTGAACTGGAAAACAGCTTTCCCGGGGGTATCAGCTGGAGCGTGCCGTACGACTCCACACCGTTCATCTCATCGTCGATCAAACAGGTGCTGATGACCCTGGGCCAGGCGATGCTGCTGGTGATTCTGGTCATGCTGGTCTTCCTGCAGAACTGGCGCACCACGGTCATCCCGACCATCGTCATCCCCATCACGCTGATCGGCACCTGCCTCGGGCTCTGGCTGCTGGGTTTTTCGATCAACCTGCTCAGCCTGTTCGGCATGGTACTGGCGATCGGTACCCTGGTGGACGACACCATCGTGGTGGTGGAGAACGTCAAACGGTTGATCGACGAGGAAGGCCTCTCGCCCTACAAGGCGACAGTGCAGGCGATGAATCAGGTCAGCGCTGCGATCATCGGCACCACCCTGGCGTTGATCGCGGTATTCGTCCCGCTGGCGTTCTTTCCCGGGTCCACCGGGGGCATCTATCGACAGTTCGCGGTAACGCTGTCGATCGCCGTGGCCATCTCCACCTTTCTCGCGCTCACGCTTACACCCGCCCTCTGTGCCAGTCTGCTCAAGCCGCGTGACGACAGCGGCAACAAGCGCCTGAGCCAGCGCGTATTCAAGCCGTTCAACCGCTTCATGGACGCCACCACCACGCGCTACCACGCCGGCGTAGGAAAGATGCTCGCGCACCCGCTGCTGTTCCTGCTGGGCTTTGCGGCGTTATTGGCGCTTACCGCGTTCCTGTTTTTGCGCATGCCAACGGCGTTCCTGCCGGAAGAGGATCAGGGCTCGGTGATGACGGTGGTGCAGGCACCGCCGGGCGCTACCATCGACCGCACCGCGGAGGCCATGAAGCAGGTCAAGCGTTTCTACCAGGAGCAGCCGGTGGTGGACAATGTCCTGGCCGTGTACGGCTTCAGTTTCTTCGGCCAGGGCCAGGCCCATGCGATGTCTTTCGTCCGCTTGACCGACTGGGAGGATCGCCCCGAGCCGGAACAGAGCGCGCCGGCGCTGGTACGCAAGGCCATGGGTGCGCTGTCGCAGGTCGCCGAAGCCAGGGTGATCGCGCTCAATCCGCCGGCTATCCCCTCGCTCGGGGTCGCCGGTGGCTTCAGCTTCGAGCTGGAGGACCGCGGCGGTCGCGGGTACGACGCACTGGTCGAGGCGCGCAATCAGCTGCTGGGCATGGCCAGCCAGAGCGACATTCTGGAAGGTGTACGTCCCGAGGGCGCGGAAGACGCACCCCGCCTGCGCGTGAGCATCGACCGTATTCGCGCACGGGCACTCGGGCTCTCGATCAGCGAGGTCAATTCCACCCTCAGTTCCACCTTCGGCAGCGCCTACGCCAACGACTTCAACCTCGATGGACGGGTTCTGCAGGTACTGCTGCAGGGCGACGCACCGCATCGCATGACACCGCAGGACGTCCTCGATCTGAAAGTGCCCAACGAGGACGGCGAAAACGTGCCGTTCGGCTCCTTCGCCAGCGTGGAATGGACGCAGGGCCCGACGCAGCTGCATCGTTACAACGGCTATCCGGCAATGAGCATTTCGGGCAGTGCCGCCCAAGGCCATACCAGCGGGCAGGCCATGGATGAGATGGCGCGGCTGGCCGAGCAGTTGCCCGAAGGCTTCGGATACGAATGGTCCGGCGCCTCGTTCCAGGAGCAGCAGGCCTCCGGCCAGGTCGGCCTGCTGCTGGGCCTGTCGTTCATCATGGTGTTGATGGTGCTGGCAGCGCTGTACGAAAGCTGGACCATTCCGATTGCCGTGCTGCTGGTGGTCCCGTTGGGCGCACTGGGCGCGATCCTGTTCGCGATGATGCGCGATCTGCCGGCCAACGTGTACTTCAACGTCGGGCTGGTGACCATCATCGGGCTGTCGGCAAAAAACGCCATTCTGGTGGTGGAGTTCGCCATCGAGCAGGAAGCGCAGGGCAAATCGGTGACCGACGCCGTCATGGATGCCGTACGCATGCGCTTTCGGCCGATCCTGATGACGTCGCTGACCTTTATCCTCGGCATGCTGCCGCTGGTGCTATCCAGTGGCGCCGGCGCCGCTGGACGCATCGCCGTGGGCACCGGCGTCATGGGCGGCATGATCGTCGCCACCGCCTTCGGGCTGTTCTACACGCCGCTGTTCTACCTGGTGATACGCCGCTGGCTGAGCAAAAAGAAAATCCAGCCGGATGAGGACGAGCCGGACCAGGCCCAGGCGTAACCCCTTCGCGTCGAGCCCGCCCCCCCCGTAGGAGCGGGCATGACCGCGAAGAAGAATGCACCAAACCCTTCGCGCCCAGGTGCGCTCCTACATCATCAGAGTGCCAACTGGTAGGAGCGGCGCCCTCGCCGCGATGGGTTTATCGGGCTCTGCTTTAGCGCCCGGCCGACGCACCTACCACCCCGCCGGGTTCGTATGTCTGTAGGAGCGGACCTGGCCGCGAAGAAGAATGCACCTTACCCCCTTCGCGCCCAGGTGCGCTCCTACATCACCAGAGTGCCAACTGGTAGGAGCGGCGCCCTCGCCGCGAAGGGGTTTATCGGGCTCTGCTGTCGCGCCCGGCCGACGCGCCTACCAACCCCTGGGCTCACACTTTTGTAGGAACGGGCATGACCGCGAAGAAGAACGCACCAGCCCCCTTCGCGCCCAGGTGCGCTCCTACATCGATGCGTCTGGACCATCGTAGGAGCGGGCATGACCGCGAAGAAGGATGCACAGAACCTGGTAGCGCACGAGACTGCTGCTACAAAAAACCGCGGGCCGCTGGGTTACTCCGCCTCGATCTCGATCCAGGTCGGTGCATGGTCGCTGGCCTTGGGCAGGTCGCGCACCCAGCGGTCGACGCCGGCGGCACGCAAACGCGGAGCAAGCTCGGCATTGAGCAGCAGATGGTCGATGCGCATTCCGGAATTCTTCGGCCAATGCTGGCGAAAGTAGTCCCAGAAGGTGTAAATCCGCTCCTCCGGATAGAGGTGCCGCAGCGAATCAACCCACCCCTGGTCGAGCAGACGCTGATAGCACTCGCGGCTTTCAGGCTGCAACAGCGCGTCCTTCTTCCAGGATCGCGTGCTGTAAATGTCGAAATCAGTCGGAATCACGTTGTAATCGCCAGCCAGCACCACCGGATGTCCACAATCGAACAGCCCCTGGGCATGCGAGATCAGTTGCTCGAACCAGGCCAGCTTGTAATCGAACTTGGGCCCCGGTTGCGGATTGCCGTTGGGCAGATACAACCCACCAACCACCACGCCATGGGCGGCCGCCTCGATATAACGGCTCTGCGACGTGTCGGGATCGTCCGGCAACCCCTGTCGAATCGGCAGTGGGTCCATACCTCTGGCAAGAATGGCCACACCGTTCCAGGACTTCTGGCCCTGCCAGATGGCGCCATACCCGGCCGCGCGAATCTCGTCGATGGGGAAGGCATCGTCCGGCGCCTTGAGTTCCTGCAGACAGGCGATATCGGGCTGCTCCCGCTCCAACCATTGCAACAGGCTCGGCAGGCGCGAACGAATACCGTTGATATTGAAGGTGGCGATCTTGAGCGTGCTCACGGAGGCTCCCGAACTGGGAAAAATCTGAAGTGACACGCGGCGCTGGCACGCCGCGCGCGGGCGACTTATTCGCCGTTTAGACGTTCCTGCTTGGCGAGGAAGTCCTCTTCGAGCATGGCGTCCTTGACCTCTTCTGGGGACTCATCCAGCAGCGGATCGGCCAGCCGGCCTGGTGATACCGGATGCGTATCCAGTCTGCCGGTCAGATGATCGAGCGCATGCCGTGCCTTCTCAGCGGCACCTTCGACTGCCAGCAGGAGTGAATCGGCCTTGTGCGTAACCGACATCGACTGATGCCCCTTGGGCCGGAACTCGATCTGGCATCGCTTGTCATCCGCACCGGATTTATGTGCATTTTCATCGCTGACGTGAACCTCCACCCGCGTCAGCAGCTCATCATAGCGCTCGAGGCGCTCGACCACGGTCGAACCCACCCATTCCTGTAGATCAACGCTGCCCTGGATCTGATTACTGTTTACCTGAACTTGCATAGGGGTCTCCTCGTGGTGACTGCGTATACCTTTGAGGCGGTCAGTCGCCCGAGGTTCAGGTCGAGTGCCGAATGGTTCAAGCCCGCCAGCGCAACGGAACTCCTGCCGGCAACGGGCTATCACACCTGTGATATCCGGCCGTTCAGCCCTGCGCTGCCACCAATTCGAAAAACAGGCTCGCCTCCATGATCACAGCTCGCCCCTTCTACGCCCTGCCGCTGATTATCAGCGGTGCCGCCGTTGCCCAGGATCCGGTACAGGAACAGACCGATGATCTGAAAGCCTCCGAAGTCGAAATTGTCGGGCATGTCCTGCAACCTGCGGAAACATCCGTTTCGCCCGACCAATTGGCAGTGCCAGCCGGATTCGAGGTGAACGTGTTCGCCGAGGATCTGGTCAACCCGCGCATGATTGCCGTGAGTGACGACGGCACTGTGTATGTCACCCGGCAGAAGACCGGCGACGTGATGATGCTGCGCGATACCGATGGTGATGGCACCGCCGACGAGCGACGTATCGTCGCCAACCGACCGAACATGCATGGCATCGCCATCGATGGCAACACCGTGTACCTCGTGACCATCAAGAACCTGTACCGCACCCGGATCCTCGAAGATGGCAGCTTCGAGCCGCTGGAGCGGCTGCTCGATGATCTGCCCGATGCCGGTCAGCATCCGAACCGGACCGTGGTGATCGGGCCGGACAAGGCGCTGTATCTGAGCGTCGGTTCGACCTGCAACAGCTGCAACGAGGCCAATCCGGAGAACGCCACAATGCTGCAGGTGAAGCCGGACGGCTCGTCGCGCAAGGTGTTCGCCAGCGGCCTGCGCAATACCATAGGCTTTGGCTTCGAGCCCGAGACCGGTCGGCTGTATGGTCTGGATCACGGCACCGACTGGCTCGGTGACAACGTCCAGCACGAAGAGCTCAATCTGATCCGCGAAGGCTCCCGCTATGGCTGGCCGTACGTTTACGACGACGGCAAGCCCAATCCGGCGGACGCACCACCCGGCGGCATCAGTCACGAACAATGGGCGCAGCGCAGCGTCAATCCGGTGGGGCTGTATGTTCCGCATGCGGCGCCCATGCAAATGGCGTTCTACACCGGTCAGCAGTTTCCTGACGATTACCGGGGCGATGCCTTCGTCGCCATGCGCGGCTCGTGGAACCGCAAGCCGCCATCCGGCTACGAGGTAGTGCGCATTCATTTTGAAAGCGGCAGGCCAATTGCCTTCGAACCTTTCGTGACCGGCTTCCTGACGCAGGATGGCGACCAGTGGACACGCTCGGCGCGGCTCGCCGGTCTGGCTCAGGCGGGCGATGGATCACTGCTGGTCTCCGACGACAGCGGCGGCATCATCTATCGCGTCAGCTATTCCGCCGACGCCGCGCAGTCCGCCGAGCCGGTGCAGATGACCCCGACCAACCCGGAGGGCGCATGGGTCGGCATGCTCGATGACCAGCAGGTGAACCGGCAGGAGCGTCCGCCCGCTTCGAGCAAACTGGCTACCGATCTCTTGCAGCACGACGGCCCGGGTCTTCAGATCAGCTCCGCCGCCTTTGAGCCAGAGACCAGCATCCCTGCCGAGCACGTGGCCGAGGAAGACGATATCTCGCCCGCCCTGAGCTGGCAGGCCGGGCCGGAAGGAACGCAGAGCTACGTGGTTATCATGGAAGATCCCGACGCCTCGACCGCCAGCCCCTTCGTGCACTGGCTGTTGTACGACGTTCCGGCCGACGTCACCGAACTCAGCCCCGGGATACCCGGCATGCCACGCTTGACGCAGCTTGACGGCGCCTATCAGGGCCAGAACGATCGCGGCACGCTGGGCTACTACGGCCCCCGCCCACCCAAGGGTGAAAATCCGCACCGCTACCACTTTCACGTATTCGCGCTGAACAGCAAGCTCGGCCTGCCATTCGGCGTGGGCCGTACCCCCCTGCTGGAGGCGATGCGCGACAAGGTGCTGGCCAGCGGCACGCTGGTGGGTACGTACCAGCGACAGTAAATCTCCCCCAATGTAGGAGCGCACCTGGGCGCGAACGGGGTCTGGTGCATTCTTCTTCGCGGCCAGGTCCGCTCCTACACAGGCTCGGACTCATCGATGTAGGAGCGCACCTGGGCGCGAAAGGGGGTTTGGTGCATCCTTCTTCGCGGCCAGGTCCGCTCCTACACAGGCTCAGACGCGTCGATGTAGGAGCGCACCTGGGCGCGAAAGGGGTCTGGGCATGCTTCATCGCGGTCATGCCCGCTCCTACTCTCTGGCGGAAGATTCTTCGTATTCGGCAAGCGCCTGCTTGCACCCCGGCCCGACGCTCTCCCCATCACCGCGTTCGACCCAGGGCAGGACCGCCAACGGCGGCGCAACCAGCGCACCAACGATGCTCACCGCGCCTTTGGCCAACAGACTGCCGGTATCGACCGACACCTTGGGGTCAGCCAACGTACCCTTGAGGAACACCGGCGTATCCACCGCAACGATGCTGAAGTCCTTGGGATGCGACTTGATGACCAGATCAAGCTCTTCGCTACCGAAGTCGATGGTGCCGCCGCCGGTAAAGTTGGTGTCCTGGGTATTGATGTAGAACTGCTCGAATTCGGCCAGCCCATCCTCCGTAGCCAGACGCACATAGGTGCAGCGCAGCGGCACGCTATCGTCATCGGACAGCGCCGCGACGAGCGACTCGGCGACGTCCAGACCGACCAATTCCGTTGCCAGCATATCCATCTCACCACCGGACATGGCCAGTTCGATCACCCCGTCGAGGCTACCCATCAACTCGCGGATCGATTCGCCAGCGGCGCGCAGATCACCCTTGCCACCAAGAATACCGGCGCTGTCCTGGGCAACCTGGGGAAGGTCGGCGCTGCGCAATAGCGGCTTCAGGTCTACCTGTTGCATCTGCAAGGAAAGATCACCCTGCAGCGCCGGCTCCTGGGCATTCAGGCTTCCCTGTACACGGACCGTACCCTGGCTCACGCCGAGCGCCAGAGGGTCGATACGAAGGATCCCCTCCTCCAGCGTCACATTGAGCTCCACGCTGTTCAGAGGGACATCCTTGGCCAGGATTTCATCGGCGGAATAGCGTACCTCGGCATCCAGCAGACCCATTGGTTGCAGATCCAGCGGTTCGTCGTCGAGAACCCGATCAGCGCTCTTGAACTGGTCCGGATCCTCCTTATCGGCCTCGTCGACCGCCTCGGCCGCCTTGATCACGTCTCGGGTGCGCAGCTGCCGCGAGTGCAGCGTGGCCCATAGCATCGGGCGGCCGGAATAATCCAGCCGCACGTCACCACTGATATCGCTTTCACCGATCTCGAGCTTGAGCTCGTTGAGCCGCAGCAGCTGATCTTCCAGCTGCAGCCGGCCGGAACCCTCATAGCCCGGCAGATCGGGCAGATTCAGGCCGGTCACGGCGTTAAGCTGCGCCGGCGTGGGGCCGGATATATCGAAGCGCAGGTCTGCCGCCTTGAAATCGAGCGGCTGCGTTAGCGTGCCGTCAACATGGGCGCGGGTGTCCGCCGCGGTCAGCGATCCCTCCACCGGATACGGCTGATCCGGCGCGGTGAGATCGAGCAGTGGACCGAGGCTCAGATCGAAGCGTATCGGTTCTCCGCCGCGGCTACCCTCGCCCTGGACCTGCATTCCCGGCGCATCGGTATCCGGCAGGTCGCGCGCGGTGATGGTGGCCTCCACCGAGAGGTCCGACGCCGGATTACGATAGGCAAGCTGCGTGTCGTTGACGATGACGGCGTTGCCATCAAACCGGGCACCGAGGTCGCCATCCAGGGTGCCCAGCTGGCCGAATCCCAGCGGCTGCAAGGCAGCGCCCAGGTTCAGCTGATCGAGCTGAGCATTCAGGTCGGTACGCAGGGTGTCCTCATCCACTTCGAGCCAGCCGCTGGCCTCCAGGCCGCCATCGCCCTGCTGTGCGTTGAGCTGTTCCAGCTCCAGCCTGCCCTCGTCCAGCCCCGCCTTGATCGAGAGATCCGTGTACCGCGCGTCGCCCAGCAGCAGTTCGTCGACCGTCACATCAATGCGTCCTGCGTACTCGCGCAGCATGGAAAGCCGCTCGGCCATGCGCTCATCCCAGGCCGGCTCCCCCTCGCGCTCCTGTTCTGATTCGCGGGCCTCTTCAACGCCCACGTCTGCACCGCGCTCACGGTCTGCCGGCGGCGGCGCGTCTTCACCAAGCATCTCCGCGATGCCGAACTCGTTGAGATCGATACGTTCGGCCTGCAAGTCAGCCTCGACGCGCGGCGTATCGCTGAGTTCGAGTGAAATGGATCCGCTCATCCTGCTGCTGCCAGCACGCGCCTGGATGTCCTCAAGCTCCCACCGATCGTCTTCATGCTGCACACGTGCCTGCATGTTCACCGGCGGAATGGTCAAGCCTGGTTGATCGAGGAGGCCCACCAGATTTTCCAGCTGATCGGCGTTGGGCGCGTCGATGTCGAGTTGGCCACTCAAGGCTTCGAGGCGATACACGTTGAGCGATTCACCCTCGAAGTTCACCTGCATGTCACCAAGTTGCGCATCCACGCTGACCGGGTAGGCGTTGCCTTCTTCCAGTGCCTCGGAGGGCGCTCCGCCGCTGGCGTTCAGCTGAAACGGCTGGCCCTGGAAGCTGCCGTTACCGTCGACGCTCAGCTGCCGCTCCTGCTCGGTTTCCTCCGTGGCGAAGGTAACGGTGATATCGGCGTCGAGACTTTCGTCCTGATAGGTGAATTCACCGTCGCGCACGCGGATGATGTCCGGTTGAACAGCCGGCTCCTTGTCCTGCTTCTCGTCATCACTGGTCAGAGCCTCCCAGTTGGTCGTGCCGTCCTCGCGGCGAGCCAGATGGACCTGCGGCCGTTGCAGATCGAGCTCTCCGAGCGCGACCTTGCCGCTCAGCAGCGAGCCCACCTTCAACGACGCCTCCAGCGCATCGACGCTGAGCATTTGGTCATGTTCGGCCCAGTCGGTGTTGCCGATGGTGACGTCACTGGCGCTAATCCGAAGTGGAAACCCCCAGTCGATATTCAGATCGCCGATGCTGACGTCACGATCATCGAGGCGCTGGCTGATCTGGTCTTCAATGACGCCGCGCGCCCAGCGGGTTTCTATCGCCACGGCGGCCGCCACTACCAGCGAGAGCAGAATCAATATGACGATCAGAACAATACGGCCGACTTTAGCCACGAACGGGCTCCCGGGAACACCTGAAACGCAAAAATCGTGGCCGTTTTCGTACGAGCAAAACGGCCACGTCGTTCATAGGTGGACTCGACACCCTCTGGCTTGTTCCTGCTTTCGGGTATCGAGTTGAAGGAGTGATCTTTCAATGCGCCGCTTCAAGTGTTGATTAGCGGTCGATTTCAGTGCGCTTGCGTAATCTGGTTTTGCGGTAAAGACCGCTGGAAAAGTTCCCACTCCGCTCGAATAACATCAGTGGAAAGATAATAACTATTGCGCTTGGCGTGGCCGATACTGTGCGGATCATCAAGATCGGTGTACCACTGGTAGTCGAGACCAAAGCCGAGGTTTATTCCCAGTACAGCCTTGTCCGATCCGTACAACGGCCCGCCCGACATGCCCATTGTCAGGGGCGCATCATGAGTGGCGTAGGCGACGCTCGAGGGCTTGTCTTCGAGCACCACACGCGTCGACTTGGCCTGCCCCTTGCCATGGATGGGGAACAGCATGGCACCGCTGTACCCGACGGCGACCACCTGCTCGCCAGGCACCGGCTCGCGCCATTGCGGCACCGGACCTTCAGCCTTGCGCTTGATGAACACCAGATCGCAACCTGTGCTGCAACGATGAACGACATTATCGGTAAACGGAATGTGGGCCGCGGTAACCGCGTACTCCTCATTCCATTGGGTGGCCGTACCCATGAACACCATGGGCGCTGGCAGACTGGAATACACAGGCTGACTTCCTGTGTAGTCAGATCCCGGAGGCAGAGGTTTTGTAAATCCGTTACAACCTGAGAGCAATCCTAGCAAGAGTGCCGCCGGCAAAAAATGAAACGTGTCCATGATTCGCCTTGTTCTTTGCTTTCAACGGAAGTCGAGAAGTTTGAATTACGGGGTCCAGATATCCTTTTTCGTACCAAGTGCGATCCGAGATCAAAGTGATATCGAAACAACATCTCGAATTAATAAACAATGTGTAGTGCGTAAGTAGTGACACATCGCCACATCCGAAAGTTCAGCGCTTCGCTTGGCTGTGCCGGCAAACTGTGAGCTGGGCGACACTTTCCCGGCAGAGGAAAATCGGACGCGATGAACATCGCCCCGCTCGGAGGGTCCACTGAACAGGATCGATCGATTGGAGGAACACATGAACGAACTTAAAACGCTATCGGCTGCACTGTTTGCAGCGACCCTGGCACTGGCCTCTACCGCCGGCGCCCATGAACACGGCCATGACACCGAGCACAATCCGCACCACGACTCCCCCGCTGAGGATGCCGGCGGCACGCCCTGTGAAAAAGGCGTCGGTGGATCGGTAGAAGTACCGTCAGCCGGAGGCGGCGCTGAAGAGACCACACCCTATGACGACGTAGGCGATCTGGAAGACGATGAGGGCGATGACGGTGTGCGCGGTACCGTGACCGGCGAAAAGTCGCTGCACGAAACGCAGGAAACGCGCTGATCGGCGCGAGCGTTCCGCTCCGAAGCTACATGCCCTCGGAGCGGATGCTCAGCGTCATGGGGTCGTAATCCCCGCCAAAGAACTGGTCTAGCACCTGCTGAAACACGTCCCGCTGTGGGCTGGCGAGCGCGAACAGCGTCATGCTCGAGCGCAGCTTCATGTCATCCGGCGAGCCCATGATCTGCCGCGCGGATCGATTTCCCCAGGGCAGGAGCGCCGCAGCACATCGCTCAAGCCGCTCTCCGAGCACCGGATGATCCAGATAGGCTTTCGCTTCATCCAGCGTCGCAATCGCATACCGGCGGGCCATGTCGCTCTGCCCCAGCCCGGCGATCTGCGGAAAGATGAACCACATCCAGTGCGACTGCTTGTGACCGGATTGCAGTTCGGCCAGAGCGCGTTCGTAGATACCGTTCTGGGCTTCCACGAAGCGCTCCAGATCGTAGCCTGCGGCGGCTTCGGTAATGCCTTCCCGAGCTCCCACTAGCCGGGCACCTCGTTCTCGTCGGTGTCGATGTTGCGCTTGATCTTCTCCGCATCGACCTTTTCCAGATTTTCGGAATTCACCGCACCCTCTGGTGCGCCCTCTTCCATCTCGTCGTACTCGGTCGGCTTCTTCGGATCGTTGGACATGTGAACCTCCTCGGTGAACAGTGCGTGCATAGCCTTCGATTCACCGCCGAGGTGGTAGTTCGATGCGTGCGGATGCCGGCGAGGGAAAATAGCAGCCGCCCTGCCCGCCGCCCGCCAACCCTGCCAAGCGAACCAACCGCCGTCTGCCTGGTCGGTTCTTGCAAAAGCCTCTGCGCACCCTCAAGGTAAGCACATGAGCCTGGTCAAACGCATATATCGCAAACTCAACCCCACCCGGGCGGAAGACCTGGCGCCCGCCTTTCGGCATAGCGAAGAACACCTGCCCACCCTTTGGCTGATCGGCAAGACCGGTGCTGGCAAGTCCACCCTGATCCGTACCCTGACCGGCTTGAACGAGATCGAGGTCGGGCGGGGATTTCGACCGTGTACGCAAACCGCTACCCAGTACGACTTTCCTCAGCAGACGCCTGTGCTGCGGTTTCTCGATACCCGCGGGCTGTCCGAAGCCGAATACGACCCGGACGAAGACATCCGCGCCTGCGAGCATCGCAGCCATGCGCTGGTGGTGGTGATGCGTGCCGATGATCCCGAGCAGTCTGAACTCCTGGAAGCACTCAAACGCATCAAGCGCTCTGGCAAGGTTCGCAACGCCCTGCTCGTGCATACGGCAATCGATACGCTGGATTCCAAGCGGGAAAGCGATAAGTGCGTGTTGCATAACCAGCAGGCGGTCGAAGCCGTCTGGGGCGAGATCACCGGGGTCCCGGTCGATCTGATCGGACGCGATGGCAAACCGGTCGGTGTCGCCAGACTGGTAGAAGAACTGGGGCGGTTCCTGCCGATCGTCGCCGAGCTGTTCGAGCGGCGCGGCAAGAGCACGGCAGAGGAAAAGAACTTTCGCAAGTTCAAGAGCGAGATCATGTGGTACGCCGGCGCCGCGGGCGCCACGGATGCCGTCCCCCTGGTCGGGCTCGTCGCGGTACCGGCCATCCAGACCAAGATGCTGCACAGCCTGGCCAATCACTACGGCTTGCCCTGGAACCGTCGGCTGCTGACCGAACTGCTCGGCGCCATGGGTGCCGGCTTCGGTGTGCAGTATGCATCCAGGCTGGGGTTGCGGCAGCTGATCAAGCTGATCCCGGTGTATGGGCAGACGGTAGGTGCCGCGTCTGCAGCAGTCACCAGTTACTGCGTGACCTATGCGCTTGGACGGGTCGGCTGTATTTACTTCTTCAACAAGATCAGTGGCAAGCTCACCTCGCCTGAAGAACTGCAGGCGGTGTACCGGAAGGCCTTCAAACACATTTTGCCGGTAGCCCAGGATGACGCTGAAAACAACCGTTAAGGCCATGCGTTCTGCGGCGCAGCTGTCCGATCGGATCACGCCGTTTCTGCTGATTGCCGTGCTGTTGCCGATCGCGCTGCTGGCCGCATTCGGCGTCTACGCCATCATCCGCTACAACTACATTCTTACGTTCGTCGGCCTGCTCGGCCTGTGCACGATCCTGGTGGTACTGCCGTTCTTCTTCGCCCGCAAGCGCAAACTCAAACGCGCCCCGCCGGCGGAGCCGGAATTGCTCGAACAGATGGAGACGCCCGATTACTGGACGCCGCTGGACCGGCAGGTGCAGCAGGCGATGCTGCCCGAAGTCCGTGCGCTGATCCAGCGCCGGGACAGCTGGCGGGTGATGCCCGACGATGCCCTGCTGCTGGCCCGTGGCGTGGCCGCGTACTACGGCAAGGGCAAGCGCCACGCCGAGTGGGCCTTTTCGCCTATCGCGCTGCTGGCCATTGCAGAAAAGCTTTCGCAGCGCTACCGCCGCACCTTGAAGGAGCACGTGCCCGGCATCGATCACCTGAAGATCTCCCACGTGCTCTGGCTGGACGAAAAGACCGACCAGTTCGCCCCCGCAGTGAAGATCTTCAACGTCTATCGAAAGGTGCGCATGCTCACGCCCGAAGGCATGCTTGCCGAGTTGGGTAGCCAGGCGATCGGGCAGTCGTTCGAAGGGCTGAGCGATGAAATGCAGGAGCGGCTCAAGCGCCTGCTGCTGCTTGAGGTACTGCGAGCTGCGATTGATCTGTACGGCGGCCATCTTCGGTTCGACGAGGAGGAGCTGTCCGTCACCGCCGCGACGATCAGGGATGACGAGCGCCAGGCCGAGAAGCCCGAACCCATACGCATCTGTCTGATCGGCCAGACCGGAGCGGGCAAGTCATCGGTCATCAACGCGCTGACCGAGGGCTGGAATGCCGAAACCAGTGCGCTGCCAAGCACCGATCGTGGGTTGGTCTACGAATGCAAGGTGGACGGCATTCCCTTCCTGCGCCTGCTCGACCTGCCAGGGCTGAACGGCGATCCGAAGCTGGAGAAAATTCTTTTCGAAGAGATGGTGCAGTCCGACATGGTGCTCTGGGTACTGCGCGCCAACCAGCCCGCCCGCAAGCTGGATCAGGAATTTGGCAAACGATTTGAAGAATGGCGGCAGAAGCATGTGCATGTGCAGTCGCCGCCCACCATCGGCCTGCTCAACCAGGTGGATCGGCTGGGCACGCACAACGACTGGCATCCACCCTACGACCTGGACAGCACGGACCCGAAAGCCGAGCTGATCCGCGAGGCGCTGGACTTCAATCGTGAGGTGCTGCACCTGGATGAGATCCTGCCTGTTTGCGTATCGCCCGAGCGCGAACAGTACAACGTCGACGCCCTGCGTGACCTGCTCAACGAGCGGTACAACAAGGCGCTGAACGTGCAGCTCAACAGACGACGCCGCGAAGCCGGGGCGTTCTCTGCGTCGAAGGAATTCAAACGGGTGCGTCAGGCAGCCAAGGGCCTTTTCGGTTTGATGCGCAACCGATAGGAAGGGCTCGCAGGATTCATTTCAATGTTGCAAAAGGTCCGGTTTGATAACCCGTTCTTAACCCCGGTATCCCCATACTGTGGCTGTAGAGACCAGAGTGTGTTCATCCGTAGCCGGAGCGGCCCCCAGGGGAATGTCCGGACGGGGTAAAGTCGTGAGTCACCCGTTCCCGAAGAACCGCGACAGCTTGCGAGGCCCACCCCAAAAGTACTCCTTCGGGTCTGTGGCAGGTGTAAACCCCGACTCTACAAAAGGTGTAGTCGGGAGGATCACTGGATCAAAAAGATTCAGGGAAACAACCCGGCAGAGGACACGCTGCCGGGTTTTTTACGTGCGCCTTCACGCTCTGACACACTCTGCTGCGGTGATGGCTACTGGCGTAGCGATACCGCTTTTTTCAAATCGTTATTTCTGAAGAAGCTTGATCGCGCCCAGGCTTATGGTAGCCAGCGTCAGGCCGAGTGCGACCTTCATGAAACCTCGCTGCGTTTGCGTAGAACGTTCGGCTGCGTTGTTGGAAGCCGTCTTCTGACGCTGGTCTGTTTCCAGAATTCTTTCCGCATACCACCGGCGCTCCTCGCTCGTGGAAGCGACTTTCAACCCTTCCCGGAGCGCCTCTATCGTTTTCGAGGACGTGTCCTTATCGGCGCCGATCTGTGCCGCATCCGTCCTGCCGACGTTCGAGGAAATGACAGAAACGCTTTGTAGAGCTTGCTTACCTACCTCCTTGTCGAGGGCAAGCGATGATGTTCTGGTGCTGGCGCTGGCAGGCTTTTTTTTATCCGCCGGCTTATTGGTTTGACCCGGCGGCTCTTTGCGTTGCGGTTTCGCTTCTCCCTTGGCGTCCTGATTGTCGGCGGAGCTGTTCCCGTTGCCATGTGCGCCGCGGGCAAGAGTCAACGTACTGGTTGGCTTGTCCATGCTGTTTCCCTACTGCTGAAAAAGGAAGATAGCCAATTGATATCTCACCTTGAAGGAAATCACAATAGTCTGATGATCGCGTATGCGAAGCGACGCCGGTCAACGGATTTCCCGAACAAGCTTGTGCACCGCCGCTATCTCACCGCTCCAGATCATCTCGTAATGCGACGTCTGCTTGACCGAGACCACCTGTCGCGGCGTCAACAACCCCCAGCAGGTACCCTCTGGCTGACGCACCGAGTGATAGCGGATGCCGGTGGCTCCTGCATCGAGCGCCATGCGGCCAAACTGGCGCGAGGCGCTGTAGTCGGATGGCGAATAGATCGGATCGTTGCGTGCGACCGACAACGCATCCAGCGCACCGGCTTCATCGAACCGCGCCGCCAGCCCACGGAAGGTGAAACGCTCGTAACGCAGCTCAGGGACACGGGACCAGTACGCCTGCTGGTGATGCCGCACCTCGGCAATGGCCGTCTCGATGGTATCGGCCAGATACAACACGCCGAAGGATCCGTCACTGAAGCGCGAACCATCGGGCGTCACATGGGTAAAGGGCGCGGTGGCGTAGGAACAACCGGGAATGCCAAACGGAATATCCGCTCGGGGGATCAGCTCCAACCGCCCGGTCTGGTTCGACAGACGCGGATTGGTCAGCGCCTGGATCGCGAACAGATCCTCGAACTCATCGGCGCTGGCGACATCATCGAAGATGGCGATCGGCGGAAACTTCGAGTTGACCAGCCGATGCGCGAGAACCTGCCGATTTGGCAGCACCGGCAGCTCTCGAGCTGTTACCACTGGCTGCTCCGTAGCGCATCGATGCGTCTGAAGGTTTCATACACGGCAACGAAATCGCCGGTGCTCATGACATCTAGCGGTGAGCGGCCGTAGAAAAACGCATTGTGGTTGGGCATGCGCATGAAGCCGTAGAGGTTCTCGGGGTTGTCGAACACCACCCGCAGGGCCGCATGCATGTTCAACACGAAGCTGACCCGGGTGAGTTGATCCCGGTCCAGATTGATCGACTGCAGGCCATCCTTGCGCTTGGCCCGCGCGTAGGTGCTGTGCGACACACGCAGAATCGCCTCGCCCTGCTCGCCCGTTGCGCCCCACTTGTCCAGAATGGACACGGCAGTGCGCAAACCGGTTGCGGCAGTGGATTTGACTTCGGGAGCAGCTAGAGAGCTAAGCATGGCGAGACCTCGTTTAACGCTGTGCCTACAGACACTATAGCTTATTTATAGTATCTGCAAGCACAGCGCCGCAATGAGAGAACTAGAACCCGTAGGACCGACCTCGCCGCGATGGCGTTATCCGACTCCGCCATAGCGCTCCCGAGGGACTCCGATCCGCATTGTAGGAGCGGGCATGACCGCGAAGCAGCATGCACTCACTCCCGCCCACGCCCCTTCCTACCAACCACACTCCCGCTCCGCCCCTCATCACGTACCCCGAACCGAACGCCGCCGAAGCGCGTTTGCCTGTAAACTCATCTGCGTCTGACCCACGACCCAACAGGACGGCATGTATGCCCGCGGCTTCCCAACACCGCCTCAACATCATTCGCGCCGCGGCCACGCTGTTTCGTAAGCAGGGCTATGCGCGCACCGGGCTCAACGACATTCTTGCCGAGAGCAAGGCGCCAAAAGGGTCGCTGTATCACTACTTCCCCAAGGGCAAGGAACAGCTCGGCGAAGAGGCGCTGCGCTATGCCGCGCAGCAGGCCACCGACACGCTGGTCAGCTTGCGGGCTGACAACCCGAGCGCACCCGCCCTGCTCATGGCGTTCGCCAACCAGTTGATTCAGTGGCTGGAAGCCTCGGCGTATCAGGACGGTTGCCCGATGGCCACGACCATACTGGAGACCGTCCCCCGCGCATCCGGCCTCACCGCAGCGGCGCAAAAAGGTTTTGCTGCATGGAGCGATATTTTCGCTCAGGCGCTACTGGCCGACGGCGCCACACCGACCGATGCCCAGCGGCTCGCCAGGCTGACGATCGCTACCCTGGAAGGCTCTTTGATACAGGCGCGCGTCGAGCAGAGCGGGCAACCGATCATCGACTCTGCCGAAGAAGTGGCCGGCCTCATGCGCGCCCGTACCCCACGAGACTGACCCCCTGCCGCTTATTGTGCTTGCAATAAATACGTTTGCGCCTAGATTATGGTGACTGGTCTACATGACCCGACCTATACCAATCGCAGGAGCGCAGCATGGACACCGCATTTGCCCCACCCGCAGGATTTGCCCGCCACACCCGGCGCAGTGGACTAACCGACCCCTGGGAGCCGATATACGCCGCCACGGGTGAGGAGACCTTCAGCCTCGGCATCATGGCCGACGAGCCACACGTCAACAGCCGCGGATTCGTCCACGGCGGGCTGCTTTCCGCATTGGCTGACAACGCCATGGGGCTGAGCTGCGCCCGGTTGATCGACAACGTCGGCGGGCTGGTCACCATCAGCTTGAACACGGATTACATCGGGACGGCCCACAAGGGCCATTGGATCGAAGTGCGCGCCGCGCCCACCCGCCTGGGCCGGTCGCTGTGTTTTGCCGAAGCGAAGATCTATTCCAACGACGAGCTCTGCGCCACCGCCAAGGCGGTATTCAAGGTGCAGATCAAGACCAGCCAGGGAGCTGCCTGAGATGACGGACAACAACGAACTGCTCGAACGCCTGCGCGGCATCTCCCGCCTTGCGGAGTTCAATAGCTGGCTGGGACTCGAGGTGGTCTCCGCTGCCCCGGGCGAGGTCGAGCTGCACATGAGCTGGAAGAAGGAGATGGGGCAATACAGCGGCTTTCTGCATGCCGGGGTTCAGGGCGCCTTGATCGACACCGCCTGTGGCTTCGCCGCGGCGACGCTCAGCGGGCATGTGCTGGCTTCGCAGTTCACCGTGCGCTGTCTGCGCCCCGCAGTGGGCGACACCTTCCGAGTGGTGGCAAAGGTGATCAAACCCGGCCGCCAGCAGATATTCACAACCGCCGAGCTCTACGCCACCAAGGACGGAGAAGAAAAGCTCGTCGCCACCGGCGACACCCTGCTGGTGCCATCCCAAGCCTGACCCGACCTGGCCTTGTAGGACGGAAGGGGCCGCCGAGGCCTGGCCGCGAAGGGGTTGCTCAGACGCCCCTTTCGCGCCCAGGTGCACTCCTACATCAAACCAGTGCCCACCCCGACGTGTAGGAGCGGACCTGACCGCGAAGAAGGTAGTACGACGTTCGAGACCACCCCGGAAATGTCGATCCCGACTCCTTACACGTACTGATAGCGCAACACCCGCTGCTTGAACTTCTCCAGGATCACCTGATCGATCAGAGTCGCCAGAATCGCGATCACCACGATGTTCATCATCACGCCAACCATGTCGGCAATCTCACCGGAATACGCCAGCGACCGCCCCAGACCCTGTCCGAAACCAACCAGCATCTCCGCCGAAATCAGCGCACGCCAGGCATTACCAAAGGCCAACTGGGCACCGGTGATCAGCTCCGGCATCACCGCAGGCAGATACACGCGCTTGAGCAACTGCCAGCGCGACGCACCCATCACCCGAGCGGCGGACACATGCACCGGCTGCACGCTTTCGGTCGCGTTCATCACCGACAGCGCCATCGGGAAGAACGCGCCCAGCGCCACCACCACGATGATCGGCAGACTGCCAAACCCCATCACGATCAGAAACAGCGGCACCCAGGCGATCGACGGAATCGACTGCAGAATGATGATGGCTGTGCGCAGCGTCTCGCGGAAGAAGAACAACACACCGCCAATCAGGCCAAAGCCGATACCGAACAACAGCGCAAAGCCGTAACCGGTTCCCAGGCGGCTCATGCTGCCCATCAGCCCGTCGAGAAACTCCTGCTCCGTGACCGACTGCAGCAGCCGCGCCAGTACCACCGGAATATCCGGCATCAGGAAGTCCGGCAGGCTCCATGCCGCGGTTTGCCAGATCAGCAGAATGAACAGCACCGCCAGCACCACGGCGAGGTATTTTTTCGGCCCGGTCAAACGACGTCCCTGGCTCATGCGTGCACCTCCGTCTTGATCCCGAGCAGCGCGAGAATCTCCTTGCGCTGCGGCGCCACGCCGGACAGGTCATGGCTGCGCTCGCAATGCTCGAAGCTGAATTCCTTGAGCACCTGCGTCGGCCGCTTGCTGAACACCATGATGCGGTCAGCCAGGTACAGCGCCTCGTCCACGTCGTGCGTCACCAGCATGACCGACGGCTTGTGCTCCTCGATCAGCTCATGCAGCACATCCTGCAGCGCCATACGGGTCAGCGCATCGAGCGCGCCGAAGGGTTCGTCCAGCAACAGAATCTCCGGCTTGACCATAAAGGCACGGGCCAGGGCCGTCCGCTGACGCATGCCACCGGATACCTGGTGCGGATAGTAGTGCTCGAAGCCTTTCAGCCCTACCCGCTCCAGCCAGCCCTCGGCAGCGGTGTACGCTTCCTTCTTGCCGACATTTTGCAGCTCAAGCGCCATGGCGACGTTGCCCTGCAGCGTCAGCCAGGGGTACAGCGCGTGCTCCTGAAACACCAGCGTGCGCTGCGGGTTGGGTGCGGTGATCAGCTTGCCATCGCCCAGCACCCGGCCCTCGGTGGGCTTTTCCAGCCCGGCGGCCAGATGCAGGAGTGTGGATTTGCCACAGCCGGACGGACCGACCAGCGCGACCAGTTCACCTTCGGCCACTTCCGCCGAAAACCGTTGAATGACTTCCAGGCTGCCGAAGCGCTTCCTGACGTCCTCGAACTTCAATTGCATGGGTTAACAACTCACTTGAAGGATCCGCCAAGCGGAACGAAAGGCGCCCGACAGGTTGCCGGGCGCGCTACACGATTGGGCAGGCGTTACAGTTCGCGCGCCTGCTGCCAGGACAGATCGAGAATCTTGCTGGTATCGAACGCGCCACCGTCGCGGGTCTTCAACGAGCCCTGATCGCGCATGATGTCGGCCAGTTCCTGAATGCGGCTGATGTCCTGCTCGCTCAGCGAAGCATCGAAGTCCTGCGTGCTGATGGCTTCCTCGATCACCTTCTCGCGCGGCAGCTCGCCACGGTTCAGGGTCTTTAGCGTCGGCTCGGCGATGAAGTAATCGGCGATCAGTTCAGCCGCCTTGGCCGGTTCGTTCTCGAGCATCTCGATCGCATCACGCTGCGCATCGAGCGAGCTCCAGATCACATCCTTGCGCTTTTCCAGCGTCTCGCCAGAGGTGATCACCACCATGCAGGGGAACGGCCACACTTCGCCAATCTCGTAAATCTGCTTGACCGGCGCCACCAGCTGCGCGATGCGGTCATAGGGCTCGAACAGGAAGGCTGCATCTGCCCGACCGGAGACCAGCGACTGCACCGCCACCGCCGGGCTCACGCCCATGATGTTCAGGTCGCTCGGCTTCAGATCGACACCCTTGAGCGTCACACCGCGCAATACCGCGTCGGCCGTGCTGCCCTCGCGCTGCGACGCCAGCGTCTTGCCCTTCAGGTCCGCCACGGTTTCGATGCCGGTCTCTTCACGCACCAGAATCGAGTGATAGCCGCGCTGCGCGCCGCCCACCACCTTCAGATCCGCACCGCGCGAGGCCCAGGACACCGCATTGGTGAAGCCCAGCACGCCGGTATCCAACTGCCCACCGACGATGGCCTTGATCAGGTCGGTACCCGAGCTGAATTCCACCAGCTCCACGTTCAATCCATGCTTTTCATACAGGCCCGCCTCTTTGGCGACCATTACCTGCGCATCGTCCATTACCCGGATGAACCCGACCTTCAACGTCTCCTGCGCCTGCGCAAATGCGCTCACCAGCAACAATGCCGGAACCAACCATAGCTTTGCTTTCATGACCAACCCCTTTCTGAAAGACGGCATACAACCGATTGCCTGGATGAGAATTAGTTCGGGGAGTTTACAGGATGGGGTGGGGTTGTGCTTGTTGGGGTGCTGCGCCCGCCCTCGCCTGACGCTCTCAAGCTAGATAGACTCAGCTCAGCCAACGGATGTCATTACATGAATTACTACACCGATAACGCTGATGCACTCTTCAATGCTTACCAAGCTCTTCCGCCCGATGCAGTCCATTCGGCATGGGGTCATCTGCTTCCACAACAGCCTGGCCTCGCTTGTGACATAGGTGCTGGATCCGGTAGGGATGCTCGGTGGTTAGCCGCCAAAGGTTGGGACGTCACTGCAGTCGAACCCAACGAACGTCTCAGATCACTCGCTGAGCAGTCTACTGCTGCCGCGTTGTGCGCGCCTGGATCAGTTATCTGGCTCGACGACGCCCTACCCGACCTGAAACAGCTGCGATCTCTGGACCAAAGATTCCAGCTGATATTGGTAAGCGCTGTCTGGATGCACCTGACGCCCCAACAGCACGAACGGGCAATGAGGATCGTCAGCGAACTGCTCGCACCGGGCGGTTTGCTGGTGATTACGCTGCGCCATGGAGAAGACAACGAAGGACGTTTCCATCCCGTCACGGCTGACCAGTTGATTGCGCTCGCACAAGACCGAGCGTTGATCGCCCGGCATCGTGGTCGACAGCCCGATTTAGCTCGAGCAGGAATTGAGTGGGATTGCCTCGTGTTTCTGCTGCCCGACGATGGGAGCGGCAGTTTGCCTTTGCTTAGGCACATCATCGTCAATGACAACAAGTCCGCCACTTACAAGCTCGGACTACTGCGTGCACTCATCCGTATCGCCGAAGGCGCACCTGGCATGGTGATTAAACGAGATGACGTTTGGGTCGATGTACCTTTCGGCCTGGTGGCTCTGTACTGGCTGAAGATGTACTTACCACTCGTGCTCAAGCACAACCTGATCCAAACCCCTACCGCTGACCATCAGAACCAGAAAGGTTACGGTTGGGCGAGTAGCCGCAGCTTTTACCAGCTCGCAACGCTATCGCCGTACGATCTGCGCGTTGGGGCTACGTTCCATGGGGAAACGGCCACCAGTTTGATCAGCGCGCTTAAGGACATCTGCCGCAACATCGAAGCGATGCCCGCGACCTTCATCACCTACCCAGGGCAAGCCCGCCAGGTCTTTGAGTGCAGTCGTCTCCGTGTTCGCAGCAGCCAGAGCGCGTGGCAGTGCAACAAGCACTCACTAGCTGAATTCGGCACGTTCAGAATCCCTGCTTTTCTGTGGCAGACGTTCTCGCAGCATGCCTGCTGGCTGGAGCCTGCAATCGTCAATGAATGGGCGAAGCTATTGCGTGGCTGGAGCTATCAATACGACGCATCGGTGTACGAGCGCGCCTTGCAATGGAACGAAGACAGACGCGACACGCTTGAGGTGAGAGCGAGGGTGCAGGCGCTGCACGACGCCGGCAGGACGCTCTCCTGCGTTTGGAGTCGCACGAAGCTAAAGGCCGAGAGTTTCGCCGTGGACCATTGCTTCCCCTGGTCACGCTGGTTCAACAACGATCTATGGAATCTGATGCCCACCAGCGAGACCGCGAATAGAGCGAAGGGCGACAAGTTGCCCTCGGCTACGCTGCTGGAGCAAGCAAAGCCGTCGATTCTTAACTGGTGGGAGGAAGCATTTCTGGGCAGCGAGGCATTGTCCAACCGGTTCCTACTGGAAGCGGAAGCTGCACTGCCACTAGTGACAGAGCGCAGCGACGTCGATGCTATATACACTGCGATGCAACACCAACGGACGAAGCTGAAGGCAAGCCAGCAGCTCGCCGAATGGACTTACCAAAGGTGAGGCATAGCAGCCGCCTCGCGCCGATTCTTAATCGGAAGCAACTGAACGGATAATCGACCGAACAAACTTCGTTGGAATCTGCACGTGGCTCAGGGGCTCTAGCGCTGGGCGCAGAATGATTGCGTCACCGAACGACCACACCACGTGCACGTCGCGCAATGCGCAGTCTTCGCTGATCCCCAATGCGCTCATGTCACGATCACAAAAAGCCGGGTCGAGGGCGACCATTTCTGCTTCATAGGCGCCCAGACCCAAGCTGCGGACAGTCTGCTCAGGCAGCGTCGTCAAGCCGCCACTGTAGGCAACGGCAACAATTCCGAAAAACAGGCTGAAATGCATCGCCGCGCTCCAACCGCCGAAGTGAGCCATCGAGCAGATCGTCACCATCAGCGAAAGGATTATCGGGATCGTTAAGACGATGGGATAGTGCCAAGCACCGTTTAGCTCACCTATGAATGGGGCGCTATTGCGAACAACCGCTATCAGCAGCAGCATGAATACGAGCTGCGCGAGATAAGCGATCCAAGCGAAGCTGAAAAAGCTGTAACGCGGCAGATCGAACCGCCATTGCAACAAGCAGCCGAAAAGTAACCCTACGATCGCCGGTACGATCAACGCCGCCACGGTGAAGCTGGCATAGCCGAACAAGACCATCGCCAACACGGCCAGGCCGCACAAGCAAAACGGACCGAAATAAGCCAGCCCAATCAACTGCAAAACCGTACCGCCGCGCTTTTCTTCTGCGTACGGCATGGCGTACTGAAGCTCTTCTTTGATTGGCTTAGTGTTGATGAACAGGTGAAAGAGCAGCGACCCGGGAGCGAACATCGTCATAACGACCAAGCCCACGACTGCGAAGCCGATGCACGCCGCGGCCAGTAGCAACGATGAAAACTGGAACAAGTCAAAGCTTGGGTAAAACTGGTTGCGGTAGAAATATAGAAGGAAAATGGCGAAGCCAACCACCGGAGGCACGGCTTTGCTCAGCAAAGACGCATGCTGCCGAATCAGCGCTTCTGACGATTCAAGCACAGCGTCAATCGGATCTTTGCTTGGCGGGCGGTCAGTCCATTTTTGCATCAGGCTTCCTTGCGAATGTGCGTGGACGGATCATAGCCGCAAGCCTAGCGAGTCGGCTATCCTGGGCGCAGCATGAGCTCAGCTCCCACGCTCCCCTTACGAAACGAGAAAGGAATCCGTTTTGGCCAACATCCGCTGGACCGTCGACGAACTCAAACTAGCTTTTTACCTGTACTGCCAGTTGCCGTTTGGCCAGCTTCACCGAGGCAACCAAGAAATCATTAACCTAGCGGCTAGGCTCGGCAGGACGCCCTCCTCCGTAGCAATGAAACTCAGCAACTTCGCCAGCCTCGACCCAGTGATTACCGGTACCGGACGAAAAGGCTTATCGGGTACCTCCCAGCTTGATCGCCTGATCTGGGATCAATTTCATGACGACTGGCAAAGCCTGGTGGATGACTGCAGCGCGCTGCTCGCCCAAGCTGGGGAGCCGTTGGAGGAAGAAGACCTGAGCTTCGCTCAGGTTCCAGCGGACTATGAGGGACTGACTCGCGAAACGAGGGTTAAGGTGCGAGTCCGACAACGCTTTTTCCGTAAAGCGGTGCTTGCCGGCTACCGAGGCAAGTGCTGTATGTCTGGCACAAGCGAGCCGCGGTTGCTGAACGCGAGTCACATCAGTCCTTGGAGCGTTGACCCAGCGAACCGGCTGAACCCAGCCAATGGCCTCTGCCTCTCAGCTTTGCATGACCGGGCTTTCGATCAGGGATTGATCGCTTTGACTGATGAGCACACCGTACTGGTTAGCGATCGCCTTAAGAAAGCAGAGGATTCCTTCATCAAATCAACCTTGGTGAAGTTAGAGGGCGCTCCGATTGAACTGCCCGATCGGTTCTTGCCGGCCGGTGATATGGTTCGATGGCATCGAGAGAATGTCTTCCAAGCGGGAAACTGAGCGAAAACGGCTGGGCTCGGACCTAGACCAGCCGGTTAAAGACAAAAATAAGTCTGTCCCGTTTTTGCTGCGCTTGAGGCCACGCTAGGCGCATGCGCTCCAGAGCAGCGCAAGCAATCGCATGACTACGCGTCGATAGAGCTTCGTCCCTAGGCGGCCCTGCGGTGACGACAGAAATAAATCTGTCACCTTTTTGAATACACGCTTCCCCTACGAAACGGGTGATGCTCTTTGCTTCTTAGTAGGCACGTGTGTTGAGGTAGGGAAGCTCTGCTCAATCCTAAAGTCCCGTCTATTCCGAGTGCTCTCGGTGCCCTAGCGGCCGTCATCTAGCTCTGCCGCCAAGTACGACTCCAGTTCCTTTTGAAGACGATCCAGATCGTGATTAACCTGCGCATATTCGGTATAGATAATATTCAAATCTCGACGCTCACCTTTCTCCGAAAAGAGGTATCGCGTCACACTTAAATCAAAATCGTTCTGTTCAATCTCATGATGTCCAACCAATCTAGACGGGAAGGAGTGCTGGTAATCTTCGCCGTGTACGCCTCTGATACATTCTCCCAAAGCTCTTAACGTATGACCCTGCGGGACAATCTCTTCACACGCCTTGGTCCCGTCAACAAACAGAATGGATGGATCCTTTTTTTGTTTATCTATCACCAGCAGATATAGCGATATGCTCCGAGGCTTTTGCGCGCTTGTAGGCAGTGCGACAATCATGTCAACTAGTCGTGCCGAGACGATTTTTTTTCTGATCTCCCCTTCTGTTCCTTTGCGAAACAGCATTCCCGAAGGCACGACTACGGCACCTCTCCCGGTTTCTTTTAAGCTACCTATAACAACCTGCAAAAACGCAAAATCCGCATTTGACTGCGGGGGCACACCGAAAACCGCAAATTCACTTTTTGCGAATGCATCTCTGTCCCAATCAGCTGTCGAAAACGGAGGGTTGGCAAGAACCACATCGTGCTTCAGATAAGGCTCTCGCGAGGCGAACGCGTCTGAACAGGAGATACTCCTGGGATCGAGACCATGTATTAGAAACGTCCAACTTGTGATCTTCGCAAGATTTCGCGACCTATCCCAACCGCTCAACGAAGCGTTGCCGAGATCGCACCCGTCTTTTCCCAAGTATTTCCCCGCCTGCAACAATAGCTGGCCCGAACCGCACACTGGATCAAAAATGGTGTCGCCAGGCTTGGGATCGACCAAGTAGACCATTAGCTCAGCTAAGTCTTCAGGAGTCTGGAAGATCCCATCTAGTCCGGCCTGCGGAGCTAAGCTCGCCCGGAACTTGTCGAATAATTCAGATATATCAAATCCGGCTGGATGCTCAGCTGTGTTTAAGAGAATTTCCGCCACGCTTGCGAAGAAATTCTCCATGATGGGGTCTATATGTACCCTGTGTGAAAGCGCGAGTATTGCCTCTCGAAGTTCGAGACTGGGTTGCCCGAAACAGCGATCCACCACCTTCGCGTATCCGCTCATACTATCCAAATCATGGATCGACCGAAACGACTGGGGAGCAAAACCTAAGTCACTTCCTTCAGCGCGACTATCCATGATGTTATGGTTTCTCACCTGCCACAAAACGAGAATCGCCAGTAACGCCTCGGCCACCATGTCTTTTTCAGCAACCGTCATCCGCGCGGTTCGGAATATCTCAAAGATTTTATCAATTGCCATAACGAGTACCCGAGCCCCTGTTAAGTATCCTATAACAGAGGCCATGGCTCAGCTCACTCCCAAGCTCTATAGCCTTACGGAGTGCTTTACGTCTTTCTAACCAATTAGCATAAACCGCGGCAATCTTCTTCTGGTCCTCTAGCAACGGGCTAGGAATAGATATGGTTTTTAGATTTTTTACACTTATGTGCCCTACAGTGGTTCCAATACGTAATGAACTGATCGCTCCATGACCATCTGTTGAATTCAAATACCAAAGCAAGAAAAGAGGCTCTATTATTTTGGTATTTGGCCGGATCACAGCGACCTGATTCGGAGCAGTGGTTGGTCCTTCTAAAGAATCGCTTATGTACATCACATCGCTTCTCTCCCCCCTAAGGGGTATGACTAACTCTCCTCCTTCGAATTCAAACGAAAGCCTTTCTGGATCGACGTTTGCCCATGACAGATGACCTCCCTCGTAAAGGCCTTCTCGTATATCTTTAATTTGAAGAAGCCGTACTCCCGAAGACGGTTCGGCGGCCTCTGCCTTACCACGGAATACGTGACCTGCACATACCGATGCAACAGTTTCAAGCGTCTTGAAATCAGTGGCCACTAGGCTTCTCCTTCACTACCGAGGCGCGCAAAGAGAAATGCATCGTATCGGTTTGCTGCGTCTCGCTCTTCTGTGAGACCTGCAAGTATTCCATCGAAAGATTGGGGTGAACTATGAGATACAGTGTAAACATCAACGCTGCTTCCGAACGCCCTTTAGAACCCTTACCCTGTGCCACAGAGGCCTCCTATCGCCAACGTGGCGCCACTGCAGTAGGGCGCCCTGACACACAGGGTAGGAGAATTTCGCGATGGCGTCAAGATATTATGCATGCCTACTGCAGCACAAATGATCCGTCAGTAGTATTGATTGATGTAACTGTAGGCCTTCTCAAACAGCTCCTCATCCGCATGCAGCTTGTATTTGAAGAGAGCCTTTCGCAATGCCTTTTTGACCTCACGCTCACCGGCCTGCGTGCCTTGCCAGCCTGGGAAGCGGACCAGTCGCACGATCTCGTCGATGTCTGCCACCACGCGCTCGACTATGATCGGCGTCTCGGAGGTCTTTACCTCGATGAACAGGTCGGTTAGCGCCGCCTTGCCACGATTCTCGTCCTCTTCAGGCGGAACCTCCTTCTCGGCCTGCAGCGTCTCCTTGGCGATCTCCAGCAGTTGCTTGAGAAATTCAACGCTGTTGACCTGCCCAGACTCGAAGCGGTCTTTCAGCGCGTCCAACCGCTCGGAGAGCTGTTTGAACTTTGGGTTGCCTGCGTGCTTGCGCATACGCCGACTCAGTTTGATCTCGATTTCCTTGGCCTTCTTAGGGTCAGGGTTCGACAGCACAGCCTCCAGCAGATCGGCGTCCAGTACCAGCGTGTCTAGGTCATCCCGCACGGCGTCCACATGCACGTTCTGGTGGATCAGCTCGATGGTCTTGGCACCCAGCGAGTGCCAAATCAACTTGCCGTGACCACTGGAGGGCTGCACCGATTGGTACACCTGCGACAGCCACTTGTAGTCCTTCTCGAAGGGGCCCAAAACCGTGTCCGGTGACAGCGCCTCCCAGATCTTGTTGAGCACGCTGTACTCGGTGGCAAAATTGTCCCGTATTGCATTGTTGGGCAGGCACTGCTGGGCGGCGATCAGACCTTCGTAACCCTCCAATGTACGGTCGCAGCCGGTAAAGAAGGCCAGGCATTTCTGCATGGCTTCTGGCAGTTTGTCTTTCAGTTCCTGGATGTTGCTGACCACCTGCTTGACGCTTTGGTCGTCGAATTCCAGTGCGGCCGCCACGTCATCAAAGATACCGAGGTAGTCGACGATCAGGCCGTGGGTCTTCTGTTCGGAATAGGTGCGGTTCACCCGGCAAATGGCCTGCAGCAGTGTGTGGTCCCGTAACGGCTTGTCCAGGTACATGGCCTGCAGAATGGGCGCGTCGAAGCCCGTCAGCAGCTTGGCCGTGACGATGATCAGCTTCAGCGGATCAGCTGGGTCACGGAAGCGATCCAGCAGTCGCTCTTCTTCGTCGCGGCTTCGGTCGTAGGGCGCGTACTCCGGGTGTTCTTTTTTGTCCGCCGCCTGCACCGACATCACGATGTCCGTGGCCTCGGGCGGCAGCAGCTTGTCCAGCTCGACCTTGAACAGCAGGCAGGACTCCCGGTCGAAGGTGACAATCTGGCCCTTGAAGCCGTTGGGTTCCACCTTGGTCTGATAGTGCTGAACGATGTCCTCGCACACCTTGCGAATGCGCTCGGGCGTCTTTACTAGCACCGCCATCTTGGCAGCGGTCTTGGCGAGGTTGTCCTTATCCAGATCTGACAGGCCGCCGGTCAAGTCCTTATAGGCGGCGTCCAGCGCCGCCTTGTCGATGTGCAGGTCAATCAGTCGCGGTTCGAAGTGCAACATCAGCGTGGCACCGTCGCGGATTGACTCCTCGAAGCCGTACCGGCTCATGTAGCCTTTCTCGTCCTCCTCTGCACCAAAGGCGTAGAAGGTGTTGCGGTCGGCACGGTTGATCGGCGTGCCGGTCAGGCCGAACAGGAACGCATCGGGCAGGGCCTCGCGCATCTTGCGGCCCAGGTCGCCTTCTTGCGTGCGGTGAGCCTCATCGACTAACGCGATGATGTTGCTGCGGTCGTTCAGGCTACCTGTGGCCTCGCCGAACTTGAAGATCGTGGTGATGATGATCTTGCGCACGTCCTGAGCCAGCAGCTGCTGCAGCTTCTCGCGGGTATCCGCCTTTTCCAGGTTGGGAATGTCCGCTCCGGTGAAGGTACCGGTGATCTGGCTATCAAGATCGATCCGATCCACCACGATCAGCACGGTGGGATTCTTCAGGCCGGCATGCATGCGCAGCTTCTGCGCGGCAAAGACCATCAGCAGAGATTTGCCCGAGCCCTGGAAGTGCCAGATCAAGCCCTTCCTGGGGTAGCCCGCCAGCACGCGCTCGACGATCTTGTTGGCCGCTTCAAACTGCTGGTAGCGGCAGATGATCTTGATGCGCTGCTTTTTCTTACTGGTGGCGAACAGGGTGAAGCTGCCGAGAATGTCCAGCACCACATGTGGGCGCAACATACTTTCAGCGGATAGTTTGAGCGACTTCAGAGGGTGGTGCTGACCATCGTCAACGTCGCCATCCAGATGCCACGGCCCCCAATCCTTGACCGGCAGGCCGATGGACCCGTAGTGGTAAGCCTTGCCTTCGGTCGCCACCGAGAACACGTTGCAGACGAAGAGCTCAGGCACGAACTTCTCGTAGTCGTCGTGTACCTGCACCGCGCCATCGATCCAGCTGATGCACTTCTTGACTGGCGTTTTGGCCTCGATCAGCACCAGCGGCAGCCCGTTGACCAACAACACCAGATCGGCGCGGCGCTCGGTGGGGCCTGCGCGGTAGATGAACTGCTGGGTGACGATGTACTGGTTCTGCGACAGATCATCCAGGTCGATCAGCCGCACCGGCACATGCTCGTTGTTGGGGCCGAAGGGCATCGAGCGCTCACCGCGCATCCAGGCGGTCATTTCCTCGTTGGCGCGGATCAGGCCATCCGATCGCACCGACAGCACGATGGCGCGCAGCTTGTAGAGCACCTCGTCGGCGCGGTCGGGCTGGGCGGCAATCTCGGGGTTTAGGCGGATCAGTGCATCGCGCAGCCAGGGTTCGACCAGCACTTCCTGGATCTGGCGCGGCACCTCATACGGAGCAGCGTAGCGCCAGCCGATGCCTTTTGGGCTGGGACCGTAGCTGGCTTGAGGTTCCTGGGCGGTGTTGGCCGGGACAGCCTTGACAGGGCCGGCGAGCAGATCGCGGACGTAGGCTTCGACTGTGTTGGATTCCGTAAAACTCATGAGAACACCTCAGCTAACAATTGAAGACGCAGCCGTTTGGCATCCTCAATCCTATTGGCAAGAAGTTCCTGATCAGAAGCAATTGAAGATAGAAGAGCAGAAATCCTTTTCTGCTCTTCTATGTTCGGCTGCGGAATATCGAGTTTCTTTAGATCAGATGTGTTCAGGTGCTGAATGGTCGAGCCAATTACAAGTTGTGACAGGCGTCTCTGTCCGACTGCACTGTTAAGGTAGTAACTGGCGAAATATGGGTCGAGCTGTTTTGGATCAGGACGGGTAATGATCAAAGCATGACAGTTTGCGCCCGCATATTCCTTTGGAACTACGGCAGTTTCACCGATGTGCCCCGACTGGACAGTGAGAATGTCTCCCTCAAGGAGCTGACTTTTCTTTGAGGATTGGTGAAATTCTTCTGAAATGTAGGTTACCTCGTCCAGCTTCAATCTGTTCCGACGAACATTTTTTGAGACAAGGTAAGGAACACCGCCCTCCGCAACATAGTGTTGAGCAGACTTTCCAACAAAGCCATTTGTGACAAATAGAGAAACTTCATCGATCCTTTTATTTGGCCAATTATTTGACGATGACTCAAAGAACTCTTGTGCAGTGCTTTCAAAAACGTTCCGAGCGGCACGTTCTGCTTCTTGGAGCGATCCGATCATTTCGTCTGCACAAGATAGACTGAGAGTTATGTCTTTCTGGTCTTTTATGGGCGGCAACGCAAACTCGAAGTCCGCCAAGCTCGTCCAGTTTGTGCGTGGGCTCAGCGAGCCTGCCGACGTGCCCACCGCATGATCGAAGAAGGCATCCGTCTGGCAAATGAAGGGCAGCAGCTCCGGCAGCAAGACTTGTGCGTCCTTGGTCTCCAGCACGTAGATGTCCCCGGAACACACCCCGGAGAAATCCGCTACAGCCACCTTGCGCTGGTAAGCGCGTCGCTTGCCGAACAGCACCTGCCCAGGTTGAAACAGACTGGTGAAGGTCACGCCGTCCGCGACGTTGCCCCAACTGCGGATGCGCAAATCACCTGGTTCGAGATGTTCCAGACCGACATAGCGTTCAATGCCATCGGCTAGCGGATCTTGACTACGTGCTTTCGAGAGGCGCACCACATCGCCGAACTTCACCCGACGCCAGCCGGGCTTCAGGGTTTTATTGTTCTTTTCAGACACGCTCGATGTCTTCCGTAATCAGTCCATCCAGCGTTTCCACCAGTGCGTCCATCTGTTGCCAGAACGCGCGACCATCGGTTTGCCATTGGTCCCAGGTAGAGCGCAGCGATACCGCGTCACCATTGCTGTCGGTAGCGATGGCGGCGGCAATGCGCTTCACGTACAGCGGGATCGAGAGGTTGCCGGCATTGGCGCTGATTTCGGACAGGGTGGCGACCTTGGCGAAACCAGGCACATCGCTAAACGTCTTGTATGCGGTCAGGATGCGTTGCTGGTGCTCGGGCTTCAAAAAGCTCTGCGCCCGTTCCCGGGTGACCTCGTTCACCGCATCGATGAAAATCACCTTGCCCTTGCGAGCGGCGGCCTTCTTGCGGTTGCAGACGACAATGCACGACTCCATCGGGGAGTTGTAGAATAGGTTGGGGCCTAAACCGATGACGGCTTCGACCCAGTCCTGCTCGACCATCTTTGCGCGCATGGCCTGTTCTTCGTTACGGAACAGCACACCGTGAGGCCAGAGCACGGCACTGCGCCCCTTGGCGGTGAGGCTGGTCAGGATGTGCTGCTGGAAGGCGTAGTCGGCACGGCCCTGCGGCGGCGTACCCAGCGAGTTGCGGCCCCATTTGTCACTGCTCCAGGCCTCGCGATTCCACTGCTTGATGGAGTACGGCGGGTTGGCCAGGATCACATCGAATTGGCGCAGGCGGTCGCCTTCGATGTGTTTGGGTTCGGCTAGGGTGTCACCTCGGATTATTTCGAAGTCTTCCACGCCGTGCAGGAACAGGTTCATGCGGGCGATGGATGAGGTAATGAGGTTGCGCTCCTGCCCGAAGAGCTTGAGCGTGCGGTATTCGCCGCCCGAGCGCTTCACTTCGTCCAGTGCAGAGATCAGCATGCCGCCGGTACCGCACGTGGGATCGTAAATCGACTCGCCCTCCTGAGGTGCAAGAAGTTGCGTCATCAGGTGAACGACAGTGCGGTTGGTGTAGAACTCAGCTGCCGTGTGACCTGAATCGTCCGCGAACTTCTTGATCAGGTACTCGTAGGCGTTGCCCAACTCGTCCTCGGGCACACTCGCAACCGAGAGTGTCTGCGTCGAGAAGTGCTCGATCAGGTTCTTCAGCGTTTCGTCGGGCAGGCGCTCGCGGTTGGTCCAGGGTGCATCGCCGAATATGCCATCGAGCAGATCCGGGTTGGCAATCTCGATAGCCCGAATGGCCTTCTGAATGGCTGCGCCCACGTTCTTGGGTGCCTGGCGAACATCGTTCCAGTGCGCGCCCTCAGGAATCTGGAAGCGGTGGTTCTCCGCGAACTGCGCGTAGGAGAGGTCGCCGCCTGAGTTGGCCAGAGCCGCTTGGTATTCCTCCTCCCACACATCCGACACGCGCTTGTAGAACAGCAACGGAAAGATGAACTGCTTGTAGTCGCCGGCGTCGATGAGGCCGCGCAGAAGCACGGCGGCGCTCCAGAGGTAGCTTTCGAGTTCTTGCTGGCTGATGCGTTTGTTTGGGTAACTCATTGCAGCCAGCCCCCTTCAGTCATGACCTGCGCGAGCCGCTCTTCGGCTTCACGGCAGCGGGTGAGCGCGTCCTTGAATGCCGCGATAGCATCGGGCAGCGGTGGGATGTCTTCCTGCAATGGCGGCAGGACATAGCGCGAAATGTTCAGAGTCCAGTCCTCGGCTTTGATCTCGTCGAGGCTGACCACGCGGACCGCGTCCTGCACATCGGCAAAGCCGCGATACCAGCCGAGGATATCGGCGGCGTGCTCGGGCTCCAGATAGTTTTGCGCGCGCCCTCGGCGGAACAGGCGTGACGCATCGGCGATCAGAACATTCTTCTTGTGCTTGGCCGGCTTGCGCTTGCGCAGGACCAGGATGCACGCGGCCAGGCCGGTGCCGTAAAATAGGCTGGGCGCCAACCCGATCACAGCCTCAACCAGATCCATCTCCAGCAGTTTCTGGCGGATGCTACCTTCCACACCTTTGCGGAACAGTGCGCCCTGGGGCAACACCACTGCCATCCGGCCGCTGACGTCGGCCATCGACTTGACCATATGCTGCACCCAGGCGAAGTCACCGCTGGATGAAGGTGGCAGGCCGGCAAAGTTGCGGCCAAAGGGATCGTTCAGCCACAGGTCCTCGCCCCACTTTTCCAGCGAGAACGGGGGGTTGGCGATCACGCAATCAAATGTGGCCAGCCGGTCGACCTCGAAGAAGGCCGGGTTACGTAGGGTGTCGCCACGCAGCACCTGGAAATCTTCAATGCCGTGCAGGAACAGGTTCATCCGCGCGATGGATGAGGTGGTGAGGTTCTTCTCTTGCCCGTACAGCTTGCCCCACAGCCGCTTCACATCGCCATGCTGTTCCTTCACGCGCTGCACGGCGGCCAGCAACATGCCGCCTGTACCGCAGGCCGGGTCATAGATGGTCTCGGCTTCTTTGGGATGGAGCATGTCGATCATCAGCCGCACCACGCTGCGTGGGGTATAGAACTCCCCGGCCTTTTTGTTGGTGGCGTCGGCGAACTTCTTGATCAGGTATTCGTAGGCATCGCCAAGCAGGTCCGAATTGACGTTCTTGTTGCCAAACGGCAGCTTGGAAAAGTGCTCGATCAGATCCTTGAGCAAGGCGTCAGACAGCCGATCTTTGTTTGACCACTGGGCATCGCCGAACACGCCGTACAGGGTGTCGGGGTTGGCTTTCTCAATCTCGCGCATCGCGCGCTGAAGGGCCGTACCGACATTGCTGGCTTTGGTGCGAACGTCGTTCCAGTGACAGTCTTCCGGGATCTGGAAGCGATGCGACTCCGGAAACCAGGCCAGTTGCTCGTCGCCGGTCTCATCAACAATCTCCTGGCACTCCTCGTCCCAGACGTCGCAGATGCGCTTGAAGAACAGCAGCGGGAAAATGTAGGTCTTGAAGTCAGCCGCATCCACCGGGCCGCGGAGTATGTTGGCGGATTCCCAAAGATGGTTTTGGAGCTCCGAAAGAGATAGGTGCACGGTGTTCAACCAAACGGGGCCTTCTCAGCATCACAGCCGAGATCAGCGAGGACCATCGCGTGCGCCAACAGCATTGGAACCCCCACAAGCGGTCCCCAAATGAACGAAAAAAATCCAGCCGCCGCAAGGCAACTGGATTCCTGTAATTGGTCGGGACGGAGTGATTCGAACACTCGACCCCTTGCACCCCATGCAAGTGCGCTACCAGGCTGCGCTACGCCCCGACGATGCTTTGATTTGTCTGCCAAAGCGGGTCGCATGATACATTAACCGCCTGAAATGAGAAAGGTTTTTTTCGGTTTCAGGCCGTTGTATCAGTGCGCTTTCAACACCTGCAATACCTCTTCAAGCTCGGAGATCGTTTGACGGATCAGCTGCTTGAAGTGGGTGACATCTTCCTTGGCTTCGTCGCCGGACAGGCGCTGACGGGCGCCGCCGATGGTAAAGCCCTGGTCATACAGCAGTGCGCGGATCTGGCGGATCATGAGCACGTCCTGACGCTGGTAATAGCGACGGTTGCCACGGCGCTTGACCGGTGACAGCTGCGGAAATTCCTGTTCCCAGTAACGCAGAACATGAGGCTTGACTGCGCAGAGGTCGCTGACTTCGCCGATGGTGAAGTAGCGTTTGCCGGGGATGGCCGGCAACTCGGCATTATGAGTGGGTTCCAGCATAGGCTTCTACTCGGGCCTTGAGTTTTTGTCCGGGGCGGAAGGTGACCACGCGCCGGGCAGTGATTGGGATCTCTTCGCCGGTCTTGGGGTTGCGACCGGGACGCTGGCGCTTGTCGCGCAGGTCAAAGTTGCCGAATCCGGACAATTTGACCTGCTCGTTACTCTCCAGAGCATTGCGGATCTCTTCGAAAAACAGCTCGACCAGTTCCTTGGCTTCACGCTTGTTGAAGCCGAGTTCCTCGTAGAGACGTTCGGCCATTTCTGCTTTCGTCAGAGCCGCCATAACCCTTATTTCCTTAACGTGGCATTGAACCCTTGCTCCAGGGACGTAAGTACCTTGTCCATGACAGCGTTCACCTCATCGTCAGTAAGAGTGCGCGATGAATGCTGCATCGTCAAGCCGATGGCAAGACTTTTTCTATTCGGATCAATACCCTTACCTGCGTAAACGTCAAACAGCCTGAGGTTCGTCAGGTTCTCGCCAGCCACATCGCGAATGGTCGCGAGCAGGTCTTCGGCAGCAACGGACTGATCGACCAGCACGGCGATATCGCGGCGCACCTCGGGGAAGCGGGACAGTTCGCGGAAGACCGGCAGGCGCCCTTCAGTGATGGCGCTCAGTGTCAGCTCGAAGGCGAACACCGGCGCTTGTAGATCCAGCTCGCTGACCAGCTGCGGGTGCAGCGCGCCCAGCCAGCCGACGGTTTCGCCGCCGCGGGTAATACGTGCGGTCTGGCCCGGATGCAGCGCCGGATGCTCGGCCGGCTCAAAGCGGAAGCTGGCCAGTGCACCGCCCTGCCCCAGCACGGCTTCCACGTCGCCTTTGACGTCATAGAAGTCGAGCTTGTCGTTGCCGTTGGCCCAGCCTTCCGGCTGACGGGTGCCGCAGGCGATACCGGCGAGCATCGGCTGCTGCAGCAGTTCGCCATTGGCTTGCGGGACGAAGCGCAGGCCGCTTTCGAACAGGCGCACGCGCGACTGCTGGCGGTTGAGGTTGTGCTGCACGGCCTTGCTCAGGCCCGGCCACAACGAGGTGCGCATGACGGCCATGTCGGCTGAGATCGGGTTGGCCAGGGCCAGCGGCTCGACTTCGGGATCGAAGAGTTTGTTCAGGCTCGGCTCGACGAAGCTGTAGGTGATCGCTTCCTGATACCCGCGTGCCACCAGCAGGCGACGCAGGATCGGCAGCTCGCCGCGGGTCTCCGGCTTGGCGGTGAGGTTCAGCGACGCGGTCGGTGCGCTGACCGGCAGACGGTTGTAGCCGTACAGGCGCGCCAGTTCTTCAATCAGGTCGATTTCCAGGCTGATGTCGAAGCGGTGGCTGGGCACGGTGACCTGCCACTCGCCTGCTCCGCTGGCCTTCACGGTCAGGCCCAGGTTGCTGAGGTACGCCTCGATATCGGCTTCCGGCAGTTCCATGCCGAGCATCTGGGTGATGCGCTCGTTGCGCAGGGTCACTTCGGCGATGGTCGGCAATGCGCTGGGCTCGACGGCTTCGATCACCGGGCCCGGCTCGCCGCCGACGATGTCCAGAATCAGTGCGGTGGCGCGCTCGATCGCTTCGCGCTGCAGCTGCCAGTCCACGCCGCGCTCGAAGCGGTGCGAGGAGTCGGTATGCAGGCCATAGCCGCGCGCCTTGCCGGCGATGGCGATGGTGTCGAAGAAGGCGCTTTCCAGGAACAGGTCCGTGGTCTTGTCGCTGACGCCGCTGTGCTCGCCACCCATGATGCCGGCGATAGCCAGCGGGCGCTCATGGTCGGCGATGACCAGGGTGTCGCTGCGCAGGGTCACGTCCTGGCCGTCGAGCAGGGTGAGCTTCTCGCCCTCCTCGGCCATGCGTACGCGGATGCCCCCCTTGACCTCGGACAGGTCGAAGGCATGCATCGGCTGGCCCAGCTCGATCATCACGTAATTGGTGATGTCCACTACCGGGTCGATGCTGCGGATGTCGCTGCGGCGCAGGCGCTCGATCATCCACAGCGGCGTGCCGCGGGACAGATCGACGTTGCGGATGACGCGACCCACATAGCGCGGGCAGGCCTTGGGCGCGACCAGCTCGACCGGACGGGTTTCGTCATTGGCGGCCGGTACGGCGTCGATCTGCGGGCGCGCGACCGGTGCGTTGTAGTTGGCGCCGACTTCACGGGCTAAACCTGCGATCGACAGGCAGTCGCCGCGGTTCGGCGTCAGGTCGACTTCGATGATGGCGTCGTCCAGGCCCAGGTACTCACGCAGGGTCTGGCCTACCGGCGCATCGGCGGGCAGCTCGTACAGGCCGGAATGGTCTTCCGACAGCTTGAGTTCGGCAGCCGAACAGAGCATGCCGTGCGATTCCACGCCGCGCAGCTTGGCCTTCTTGATCTTGAAGTCTTCGCCGAGCACGGCGCCGACCTGGGCAAACGGGATGCGAATGCCGGCACGCGCGTTGGGCGCACCGCAGACCACCTGAAACTGCTCCTTGCCGTCGCTGACCTGGCACACGCGCAGCTTGTCGGCGTCCGGATGCTGCTCGGCGCTGATGATCTCGCCCACTACCACGCCGCTGAACTCGCCGGCGGCCGGGGTGACGCTGTCGACTTCCAGGCCGGTCATGGACAGGCGGGCGACCAGCTCGTCACGCGTGACCTCGGGGTTCACCCAGCCGCGCAGCCATTGTTCACTGAATTTCATTATCGTTTCCTGCTGTCAAAAGGTTTGCTCGGGTGCGGCGGTGTTCAGCGAAACTGCGCGAGGAAGCGCAAGTCGTTATCGAAGAACAGGCGCAGGTCGTTCACGCCATAGCGCAACATGGCCAGGCGCTCGACGCCCATGCCGAAGGCAAAACCCTGATACTGCTCGGGATCGATTCCCGCGGAGCGGAACACATTGGGATGCACCATGCCGCAGCCCATCACTTCCAGCCAGCCGGTTTGCTTGCACACGCGGCAACCGTTGCCGTTGCACATCACGCACTGCATGTCGACTTCGGCGGACGGCTCGGTAAACGGGAAGAAGGACGGACGGAAACGCACGCCCAGGTCCTTCTCGAAGAACACCCGCAGGAACTCTTCGATGGTGCCCTTGAGGTCGGCAAAGCTCACCTTGCGATCGACCAGCAGGCCTTCGACCTGGTGGAACATCGGCGAGTGGGTGATATCCGAATCGCAGCGGTATACACGGCCCGGGCAGACGATGCGGATCGGCGGCTCCTGGGTTTCCATGGTGCGCACCTGAACCGGCGAGGTGTGGGTACGCAGAAGCGTGTTCGCATTGAAATAGAAGGTGTCATGCATTGCCCGGGCCGGGTGGTGGCCGGGAATGTTGAGCGCCTCGAAGTTGTGGTAGTCGTCCTCGACTTCGGGGCCTTCCGCGACGGCATAACCGACGCGGGTGAAGAATTCTTCGATCCGTTCCAGGGTGCGGGTGACCGGATGCAGCCCACCGGATACCTGGCCACGGCCCGGCAGCGTCACATCGACCCGCTCGGCGGCCAGCTGCGCATTCAGCGCGGCGGCTTCCATATCGGTCTTGCGCGCGTTGAGCACGCTCTGCACCTGTTCCTTGGCTTCGTTGACCATCGCCCCGACCTTGGGACGTTCTTCGGCGGGAATGTTGCCCAGGGTCTTCATCACCTGGGTCAGCTCGCCCTTTTTGCCGAGGTATTGCACACGCAGCTGCTCAAGCGCATTGATGTCAGCGGCCTGCTTGATTGCGTCCAGGGCTTGGGAGACCAGGGCGTCGAGGTTTTCCATTAACACGCACTCCAGAAACAAAAATAGGGGAAGAGCTTTGAGGCTCTTCCCCTATCATTGACGTTGCCATCCGGAGCCGAGGCTCCGGTGATTGTCGTAACGAGGGCTTAAGCCAGGCTAGCCTTTGCTTTCTCGACAATCGCGGTAAACGCCGCTTTTTCGTTCACGGCCAGATCGGCCAGAACCTTGCGATCGATTTCGATGGACGCTTTCTTCAGGCCAGCGATCAGACGGCTGTACGACATGCCATTCTGACGAGCACCGGCGTTGATACGGGCGATCCACAGAGCACGGAACTGACGCTTGCGCTGCTTGCGGTCACGATAGGCATACTGACCTGCCTTGATGACCGCCTGCTTGGCAACGCGGAACACGCGCGAGCGCGCACCGTAGTAGCCTTTGGCGAGTTTCAGGATTTTCTTGTGACGCTTGCGCGCCATTACACCACGCTTAACACGAGCCATTCTTTAATTCCTCAACCTAGACTTAACGGAGGCGCAACATGCGCTCAACTTTCTGGACGTCCGACGCATGCAGCTGGTCGGTGCCACGCAGTTGACGCTTACGCTTGGTGCTCATCTTGGTCAGGATGTGGCTCTTGAAAGCGTGCTTGTGCTTGATGCCCTTGCCAGTCACTTTGAAGCGCTTGGCGGCACCACTTTTGGTTTTCATCTTTACTTTTGCCATGTTCATGTACTCCGCATTTAGCGTTAATAAGATAACCATGAGGCCTGGCGTTGCCCCGGAGGTTACTTTTTCTTCTTGGGAGCGATGACCATCATCAATTGACGACCTTCCATCTTCGGGTGCTGTTCAACGGTGCCGTATTCGGCGAGGTCAGCTTCGACCCGCTTCAACAACTCCATGCCCAGCTCCTGATGGGCCATCTCGCGACCACGGAATCGTAGCGATACCTTGGCCTTGTCCCCTTCAGACAGGAAACGAATCAGGTTACGCAGCTTGACCTGATAGTCTCCCTCTTCCGTCCCAGGACGAAACTTGATTTCCTTGATCTGAATCTGCTTTTGATTCTTGCGCGCGACCGCCTGCTGCTTCTTCTTTTCGAAGAGGTGCTTGCCGTAATCCATGATTCGGCAAACGGGCGGGGCCGCGTCTGGAGAGATTTCAACCAGGTCGAGCTTGGCTTCCTCTGCGGCTGCCATCGCTTCCTGAATGGACACGACACCGATTTGTTCACCTTCGGCGCCAATCAGGCGTACTTCGCGCGCCGTAATGTTCTCGTTGATCGGCGGGCGCTGTACGGCTTTTTTGTCTTGTCTCATCTCGCGTTTAATCTTTATAGCTCCGAATTCGGGCGGCCTCGGTGTGCGACAGCGCGGGACAGGAATTCGGAGAACTCGGCAACAGTCATGGAACCCAGGTCTTTACCCTCTCGCGTGCGCACGGCCACTGTGTGCGATTCGACTTCTCTATCACCTATCACAAGTAGATAGGGAGTCTTGTGCAAAGTATGCTCCCGGATTTTAAAGCCGATCTTCTCGTTTCTCAAGTCCGCTACGGCTCGATAACCCTTTTCATTGAGGGTTTTCTCGACTTCTTTGCAGAATTCGGCCTGATTATCGGTGATATTCAGCACCGCGGCCTGAGTCGGCGCGAGCCACGCAGGGAAATCGCCCGCGTAGTGCTCGATCAGAATACCGATGAAGCGCTCGAAGGATCCGAGGATCGCGCGGTGCAACATGACCGGTGTCTTGCGGCTGCCGTCCTCGGCAACGTACTGCGCACCCAGGCGGCCCGGCAGCATGAAATCCAGCTGCAGGGTGCCGCACTGCCAGACGCGACCGATACAGTCACGCAGCGAAAATTCGATCTTCGGACCGTAGAAGGCGCCCTCGCCCGGCTGCAGATCCCACTTCAGCCCGGCCTTGTTCAAGGCAGCCTCGAGACCTTTTTCCGCCTGATCCCATAACGCATCATCGCCGACACGGCTTTCCGGACGGGTGGACAGTTTGAGCTCGACGTCATCGAAGCCGAAGTCCTTGTACACCTGCAGCGTCAGCGCGATGAAGTCGGACGCCTCGGACTCGACCTGTTCGTCGGTACAGAAGATGTGAGCATCGTCCTGCGTGAAGCCGCGTACGCGCATCAAGCCATGCAGCGAACCAGACGGCTCGTTGCGGTGACAGGAACCGAACTCGGCCAGGCGCAGCGGCAGCTCGCGGTAGCTCTTCAGGCCCTGATTGAATACCTGCACGTGGCACGGGCAATTCATCGGCTTGATCGCGTAGTCGCGACTTTCCGACTCGGTGGTGAACATGGCGTGGGAGTAATGCTCCCAGTGACCGGAGCGCTCCCACAGAACGCGATCGACGACCTGCGGGGTCTTGATCTCTTTATAGGAAGCGCCACGCTGGATCTGGCGCATGTACTGTTCGAGCACCTGATAGATGGTCCAGCCGTTCGGGTGCCAGAACACCATGCCGGGCGCTTCTTCCTGGGTGTGGAACAGGCCGAGGCGCTTGCCGATCTTGCGGTGATCGCGCTTCTCGGCTTCTTCCATGCGCTGAATGTAGGCAGCCAGCTGCTTCTTGTCGGCCCAGGCGGTGCCGTAGACGCGCTGCAGCTGCTCGTTCTTGGCATCGCCACGCCAGTAGGCGCCGGAAATGCGGGTCAGCTTGAAGGCCTTGAGGAAGCGCGTGTTCGGCACGTGCGGACCGCGGCACATGTCGACGTATTCTTCGTGGTAGTACAGGCCCATCGCCTTTTCGTCGGGCATGTCTTCGACCAGGCGCAGCTTGTAGTCCTCGCCACGGCCGTTGAACACCTCGATAACCTGCTCGCGCGGCGTGACCTTCTTGATCACGTCGTACTCGGTGTCGATCAGCTCGCGCATGCGCGACTCGATCGCTGCCAGATCTTCCGGGGTAAAGGGGCGCTCGAAGGCGATGTCGTAATAGAAGCCTTCTTCGATCACAGGGCCGATGACCATCTTGGCGGTCGGGTACAGCTGCTTGACCGCGTGGCCAACCAGGTGCGCGCAGGAGTGGCGAATGATCTCCAGCCCTTCCTCGTCCTTGGGCGTGATGATCTGCAGCGTGGCGTCGTGTTCGATGACATCGCAGGCGTCGACCAGACGGCCGTCGACCTTGCCGGCTACGGTGGCTTTTGCCAGGCCAGCGCCGATAGATGCAGCCACGTCGGCTACGGATACGGGTTGTTCGAACGTACGCTGACTGCCGTCAGGAAGGGTAATAACGGGCATGTGCCGCTCCTTCTCAGTGGTGACCCCTACGCAAGGCCACGTGATGGATAACTGCCATTCGCTGTGTACGATGCAGTTCAGGCGGCACACGATCGCCGACAGCCCGATGGGCCACTGCAAGGTCGTCACGAATGACTGAGAGAAATGCCCGGCGACGTGCGCCCGGCGGGAAGCGGAGCACTCTATCACAAGTGTTCTGGGGCTTGTAGCGTTGCGGTGGATTGTGGGGTTGGGTGGGTGCGGTTGGTAGGAGCGGCGCCCTCGCCGCGATGGCTGCCGCCTGTGAGGATGTTATCGCGCCGGGGGCGGCGCTCCTACCAAAACAGGTGCCAGGGGGCGTCCGTGCATTCTTCTTCGCGGCCAGGTCCGCTCCTACATTCCCCAGGCGGCACCGTGCAGGTGTAGGAGCGCACCTGGGCGCGAAGGGGTTTGTGCGTTCTTCTTCGCGGCCAGGTCCGCTCCTACATTCCCCAGGCGGCACCGTGCAGTGTAGGAGCGCACCTGGGCGCGAAGGGGTTGTGCGTTCCTCTTCGCGGCCAGGTCCGCTCCTACATTCCCCAGGCGGCATCGTGCAGGTGTAGGAGCGCACCTGGGCGCGAAGGTGTGCGGATTCTGCTTCGCGGCCGGGTCCGCTCCTACATCACAAAATTAGCCGCGCAGTTGGGACGTATCGGGGTTTACCAATCGCCGCGTGAGGGGTCCATGCGATAGGCGTCGGGGCCCAGGTCGCTCTTTTCCGGGTCATACCGTTGATACGTCCGTCGATCAGGGTCGCTCAACTCCCGCTCGCGCTCTTCGGCCGACACCGATCCGCGCTCGTCGTCGGTATTCAACAACTCAAGCGGTTCATCCGCCGGGGCATCTCGAAACCGGTTGAGGTTCACGCCGCCCTTTTCACCCGCATCGCGGACGACAGGGTCGCCGGTCGAGTTCTGCGCCATCGCATCGATGGAGAACGCACTGGCCAGCGCCACGCTGGCACATATCATGATAAGCCGAGGCTTCATGGGTTGCCTCCTGTTCCAGTTTAGAAGTCACGTAAGCGGTTGGTCACATTATCTTGATATTGCTGATATTCATCACGGTCGAGACCGCCGCTGTTGTCGGTGTCGAAGCGCTCGAACAAGGTCTGATCAAGATCGCGCCCTTCCAGCGGATCGAAGGATTCGGTGTTGTAGCCGAAGCCGTCATGCTCGGCGTCCGTTCGCTCGGACATTGATTCGTCCTCATCACCGTGCTCGTGATGGAACTCGTCCATTTCGATGGCGCCGGAACCGTTCACGTCCAGGTCCGAGAAGCTCGCTTCGGTTGACTGCGCCTGTACCGAAGCAGCCATAACCAGAGCCAGTGCGGCACCGGCGGGAATCGCTTTGGTGAGAAATGCCATGTCGACCTCCGATTGAACTGCCTGAGAATCTAGACCCCGAGGGGCTGGCTAGTTCAAGTCGGGGCGACGGGTGTAAGGGTGTCGGAATGGTCTGGGCCCCTGTTCAATACCAATTCGTGCCAGGGCTGTCAGGTAAAGGACGGGCGTGGAAACCCAACCGGCGACGGTGCACCGTCCGTATCGCTTTTTCCGCGCCTTGCAGTGCCGCCGCAGAGCCATGCGGACGGAGCGTTGCTGAACGGCATGGCTTTGTACCAGAGCAGTGGGCTTGTCTTTGCGGTGGGCCCCGGTGAACCAGTCCCTTTTTAGTGAGATGGGTACGCCGGAATGCTGCCGTGTCGGCATGGGTCGGCATGAGCATCCGGCAACTCCGCAGTCGCCCCTCCCATACGGAGCCTGCGATCGACGGGCAAACGCAACCGAGCCGGATGATTCCGACTACAGCCTCGAGGCCGCCCCCACCAATGAGCGGCGCATGCGACGGACATCGTCACCCCTCTCCCCACGCGCGACGCAGAGCCCTCGCGGGCTGCGCAGTTAATTCGTATTTTTTCAGTCAGTTACGCTTGACAAGGTTCGGGGGCGTGCGTAAAGTTCGCGGCCATTGCAGGCACGTAGCTCAGTTGGTTAGAGCACCACCTTGACATGGTGGGGGTCGTTGGTTCGAATCCAATCGTGCCTACCAAACATTTCCCGTCCTGCACGGGGCTGAAAAAGGGTGATCCGAAAGGGTCGCCCTTTTTTCGTTTGGGGGTGCGGGTGGAGAGGCCGGAGTGGGTTGCCAGGCTCCGCTTCGCGCCCAGGTCCGCTCCTGAAGACGCCTGACCCCTGAACCAAGTCGGTAGGAGCGGCGCCCTCGCCGCGATGGGCTTATCGGAGGCCGTCATCGCGCCGGGGGCGGCGCTCCTACCCAATCGTCGATCCTCGGCATTTGTAGGAGCGGGCATAACCGCGAAGAAGAATCCGCAGATCCTGCCTTCGCGCCCAGGTGCGCTCCTAAAGACGCCTGACCCCTGAACCAAGCTGGTAGGAGCGGCGCCCTCGCCGCGATGGTGTTATCGGAGGCCGTCATCGCGCCGGGGGCGGCGCTCCTACCACACCCTTATCAACCACCGGCGTTTCTGTAGGAGCGCGCATGACCGCGAAGATTGACCGGGCTCCGTCTTCGCGCCCAGGTGCGCTCCTACATTCAAGCCGGTGCATACCTTGTAGGAGCGGACCTGGCCGCGAAGCAGAATGCACGGCCCTATAACTCTTGCCCCCTCGATCAAATCTTCTTCAACTGATCACGCAGCTTGGTGATCTCGTCGCGAATACCTGCCGCCAGCTCGAACTCCAGATCCCGCGCGGCCTGGAACATCTTTTCCTCCAGCTGACGAATCCGCTTGGTGATCTCCGATGGCGAACGCAGGTTGACGGCGTATTCGCCGCCCTCTTCCGCAGCCTGGGCCTTCTTGCGTTTGTTGGAGCGGCTGCCGGGCACGACGGCGCCTTCCATGATGTCCTTGATGCTCTTGGTCACGCCGATCGGTGTAATGCCGTGCTCAAGGTTGAAGGCTATCTGCTTCTCGCGGCGGCGCTCGGTTTCGTTGATCGCCCGCTCCATCGACCCGGTCATCTGGTCGGCGTAGAGAATGGCCCGGCCATTGAGATTCCGCGCGGCCCGGCCGATGGTCTGAATCAGCGACCGCTCTGACCGCAGGAAGCCTTCCTTGTCGGCGTCAAGAATCGCAACTAACGCAACTTCAGGCATATCAAGGCCTTCGCGCAACAAGTTAATGCCAACTAGCACATCGAAGGTACCGATGCGCAGGTCGCGAATGATCTCCACGCGCTCGACCGTGTCGATGTCCGAGTGCAGGTAACGCACCTTGACGCCGTGATCGGCGAGGTAATCGCTGAGGTCTTCCGCCATGCGCTTGGTGAGCGTGGTCACCAGTATGCGCTGGCTCTTCTCGATGCACAGATTGATCTCCGAGAGCAGGTCGTCGACCTGGGTGCGCGCCGGCCGAACCTCGATGGTCGGGTCGACAAGGCCGGTCGGTCGAACCACCTGCTCCACCACACGCCCGGCGTGCTCTGCCTCGTAAGGCCCGGGCGTGGCCGATACGAAGATCGTCTGCGGGGAGATCGCCTCCCACTCATCGAAGCGCATCGGCCGGTTATCCAGCGCCGAGGGCAGGCGGAAGCCATACTCCACCAGCGTTTCCTTGCGCGAGCGGTCGCCCTTGTACATGGCGCCCACCTGCGGCACCGAAACGTGGGACTCGTCGATGATCAATAGCGAGTTTGCAGGCAGGTAATCGTAGAGCGTCGGCGGCGGCAGGCCTTGGGGGCGCCCTGAGAGATAGCGCGAGTAGTTCTCGATGCCGTTGCAGTAACCAAGCTCCATGATCATCTCGATATCGAACCGGGTGCGTTGCTCCAGGCGCTGTGCCTCGACCAGCTTGTTGTTCGCGTGCAGGTATTCCAGCCGCTCCTTGAGCTCGACCTTGATCTTCTCGACGGCGTCGACCAGATTCTCCCGCGGCGTCACATAATGTGATTTGGGATAGATAGTTGTGCGCGGAACCTTACGTAAAACCTCACCTGTTAGCGGGTCGAAGAAGCTGATGGTTTCCACCGTATCGTCGAACAGCTCGATACGGATCGCCTCGAGGTCCGACTCGGCCGGAAACACGTCGATCACGTCACCGCGTACGCGGTAGGTGGCACGGGACAGTTCCATGTCATTGCGGGTGTACTGCAGTTCGGCCAGGCGGCGCAACATGGTGCGCTGATCGATCAGATCGCCACGGCTGATGTGCAGCACCATCCGCAGATAGGACGACGGGTCACCCAAACCGTAAATGGCCGACACGGTTGCAACGATGATTGCGTCCGGCCGCTCCAGCAGCGCCTTGGTCGCGGAGAGGCGCATCTGCTCGATGTGGTCGTTGATCGAGGCGTCCTTCTCGATAAAGGTGTCGGACGACGGCACATAGGCTTCCGGCTGGTAGTAGTCGTAGTAGGAAACGAAGTACTCCACCGCGTTGTTTGGGAAGAACTCACGAAACTCGCCATACAGCTGCGCAGCCAGCGTCTTGTTCGGCGCCATGATGATCGCCGGGCGCTGCACCTGACTGATGACGTTGGCGATGGTGAAGGTCTTGCCGGAGCCGGTCACACCGAGCAGCGTCTGATGCGACAGCCCCGCTTCCAGCCCTTCCACCAGTTGATGGATGGCTACGGGCTGATCACCGGCCGGCTTGAATCGGGTTTGCAACTTGAACTGGCTCATGAGTACCGCTTCTGCCTCTTGATTGCGACCGCTCAGCATAACACTGGGCCTGTGACCATCAGAGTGGTGGCCGCGTCGGATGGTTTCAAGGGGCCGATGCGCCACTCGCATCGCCTGATCGGTCCGTCTATAATGTGCGGCCGCAAGCGGCATTCGCCGACACCCTCCATTCACCTGTCTCGAGTACCCCAGATACCATGAGTCTGTTCTTCCCTGTCGAAATGGCCCCACATGATCCGATCCTGGGCCTGAACGAAACCTATAACGCCGATCTGCGCGCGGAAAAGGTGAACCTGGGCGTGGGGGTGTATTACGACGAAGCAGGCAAGGTGCCTTTGCTGCGCGCCGTCCAGGCCGCCGAAGAAGCACGCGTTGCCGAGCATGCGCCCCGCTCTTACCTGCCGATCGAAGGCCTGGCGCCGTACGACCTGGCTGTGCAGAAGCTGCTGTTCGGTACCGAGTCGTCGATCGTCGAGTCCGGGCGTCTGATTACCGCCCAGTCATTGGGTGGCACCGGCGCGCTGAAGCTTGGCGCGGACTTCCTGTTCCGCCTGACCGGCAAGAAGCTGGTGGCGATCAGCGATCCGAGCTGGGAAAACCACCGTGCGCTGTTCGAAGCAGCGGGCTATGAAGTGGTCACCTACCCTTACTACGACGCCGCGACCAACGGCCTGAACCTGAGCGGCATGCTCGAAGGTATCGAAGCACTGCCGGAAGGCAGCGTCGTGCTGCTGCATGCGTGCTGTCACAACCCGACCGGTGTGGATCTGGGCCTGGCCGACTGGGCCCGAGTGATCGATGTGATCCAGCGCAAGAACCACGTACCGTTCCTGGATATCGCCTACCAGGGTTTTGGCGAGAACCTGCAGGACGACGCCCTCGCCGTTCGGCTGTTCGCCGAGACTGGCATGCCGTTCCTGGTGGCCAGCTCCTTTTCCAAGTCGTTTTCGCTGTATGGCGAGCGCGTTGGCGCGCTGACTTTGGTCACCTCGACCCCTGACGAGCGCGACCGCGTGCTCTCGCAGCTCAAGCGCGTGATCCGGACCAACTATTCCAACCCGCCGACCCACGGCGCCAAGGTTGTCGCAGCAGTGCTGAACAACCCCGAGCTGTATGCCATGTGGGAAGAGGAACTGGCCGAGATGCGCGAGCGCATCCGTGGTATGCGCCAGGCACTGGCAGAAAAGCTCAAGGACGCCGGCGTGACCCAGAACGTCGATTACATCCAGCGCCAGCGCGGCATGTTCTCGTACTCGGGTCTGAACAAGGATCAGGTCAAGCGCCTGGCGGATGAATTTGCCATCTATGCGGTCTCCAGCGGCCGGATCTGCGTTGCTGCGCTGAACTCAGGCAATATCGATCACGTTGCCAAGGCCATGGCTGCAGTGATGAAAGAGGCATAAGCGCCTGCGGAGCGCTTCAGGAAGTCCGGCGAAGGCGTTGACTTGGCTGGATTTTTTGATAAAGTGCGCAGCGTTCATTCCGCGATAGCTCAGTCGGTAGAGCAAATGACTGTTAATCATTGGGTCCCTGGTTCGAGTCCAGGTCGCGGAGCCAAACTGAAAAAGCCTGTGTAGCGATACACAGGCTTTTTTGTTGCCGCTCTATGGTCGGTCAGGCAGCGACGCGCTTGATCGCCTCGGCCGCCTCGGCACGGCCCTTGGCCGACTCCGCCTCGCCCATCGCCTGCCCCTCAACGTAGACGAACTCCACGTCGCTGATGCCGATGAAGCCCAGCGCGGTCTTCAAGTAGGGCTCCTGATGGTCCAGCGGACTGCCCTGATAACGGCCACCGCGAGCGGCGACCACATACACCTTGCGATCGCCAGCCAGGCCAATCGGGCCATTCTCCGTGTAACGGAAGGTTTTGCCCGCTGCCAGCACATGGTCCAGCCACGCCTTGAGCGTCGAGGTAATGCCGAAGTTATACATCGCCGAGCCGATGACCACGATGTCGCTGGCCAGCAATTCGTCGATCAGCTCAGCGGACCGCGCTGCGGCCTGACGCTCGGCCCCGGTCTGTGCATCGGCAGGCTTCATCCAGCCGCCCAGCAACGTCTCGTCCAGGTGCGGCAGCGGATCAACACCCAGCTCGCGGGTGATGATCCGCGCGTCCGGGTGCTTGTTGCCCAGCGCAGCGACCAATTGATCGGTGTACTCGCGAGATGCGGAGCCTTCCCGGCGAGCGCTTGTTTGCAGAACCAGTATCTGTGTCATGACATCGTCCTCTGTAGGTTGCCTTCAATGAAGAGATGCTATGATCTGGTTTGCCTATATAAAAGCGCAAAAACAAGCTTAATCGAATCGATTAATTCGATTCTTCTTCCGGCTCGCAGGCGACACGGGAGCGCACGCGATTGATCTCACGTTCGAAGGCCTGAGTGACCGTGGTGCTCTCGCCTTCGTTAACGGTGAGTCGCTTGCGCGGAGGGCGCTCGGGGCCGTTTTCGAAGTAGACCTCGCAGCGGGCGGCCTGGTCTCCATTGTTGGTCAGGCTGATGGTCGCCACGTTGCCGATATAGCCGGTGGTGCCTTCGATATCGACACCCTCGTTTTCCACGTTAAGATCGATGGTGAATGCAAAGGTCGTTGCAGGAAGGACCATCGCCAGTGCGATTGCACAGATTTGCCGCTTCATATCGGTTCTCCGTTTGAACGGGCACAAGGAACTAGCTCAATGAAAGCACCCAGGGTCACGCTGGAACAGTGGCGCACACTTCAGGCCGTGGTCGACAACGGCGGTTTTGCCCAGGCCGCCGAAGCGTTGCATCGCTCGCAGTCCTCGATCAGCTACACGGTAGCGCGCATGCAGGAACAGCTCGGCGTGCCGCTGCTGGAGATCGAAGGTCGCAAGGCAGTGCTGACCGAAGCCGGCGCCGCATTGCTGCGTCGCTCGCGCCAATTGGTCAAACAGGCGAGCCAACTGGAACAGCTCGCCTGGAATATGGACCAGGGCTGGGAAGCCGAGGTTCAGTTGGTAGTCGATGCAGCCTACCCCACCGGCCGCCTGGCCCGCGCGCTGCAGTCATTCATGCCGCTCAGCCAGGGCTGCCGCGTGCAGCTGCGTGAAGAAGTGCTGTCCGGTGTGGAGGAATGTCTGTTGTCCGGCAGCGCGGACCTGGCGATCTCAGGCATCAGCATCGCCGGGTATCTGCCGCAACAACTCAACGCGGTGGAATTCGTCGCGGTAGCCAACCCCAATCATCCGCTGCACCAGCTGCAGCGGCAACTGACCCACGCGGATCTGGAGAACCATCTGCAGGTGGTGATTCGCGACTCGGGCCGCCGCCAGCCCCGGGACTCCGGCTGGCTCGGCGCCGAGCAGCGCTGGACCGTGGCCAGCCTGGGTACCGCTGCCGAACTGGTCGCCAGCGGACTCGGGTTCGCCTGGCTCCCAAACCACGAGATTGTTCGCCAGATGGCGGACGGGCTGCTCAAACCGCTGCCCCTGCAGCAAGGCGCGAGCCGCTCGCATTTTCTCTATCTGTACGCCAACAAGGATCGACCGCTTGGCCCGGCAACGCGCATCCTGGCCGACCTGATCATTGAACATTCGATGACCGACGAGGCATGAGGCTTCAAACCGCGCCGCGAGTCTGTTAACAATAAGCGCTCGCGAAAAGGAACTCCTATGCCGCACCTTACCGCCAACGGCTGCCGCTTGTACTACACCGATCAGGGTCAGGGTGAGCCTGTGGTGCTCATTCACGGACTCGGTTCGAGTTCGCGGGACTGGGAGAACCAGACCGACGTGCTGCTCGAGCGCTATCGGGTCGTCAGCATCGATATGCGCGGGCACGGCCTCAGTGACAAGCCGCGCGGCGCCTATTCGATCAAGGGTTTTGCCGACGACGTGGTGTGCCTGCTGGAGATGCTCAAGGTGCAGCGTCCGCACATCATCGGCATCTCGATGGGCGGCATGATCGCCTTCCAGCTCGCCACCGATCACCCGGATGTACCTGCCAGTCTGACCATCATCAACAGTGCCCCGGAAGTCCGCCCGCGCCGACCCGGCGAGTTTGCCAAGGTGGCGCAGCGGCTGATCCTTGCGCATGCCCTGCCGCTGAGCGTGACTGCACGAGGGCTTGCGCGCGTGCTGTTTCCCAAGCCCGAACAGCAGGAACTGCGGGAAACCTTTGAGCAACGCTGGTGCGAGAACGATCGCAAGGCGTATCTGGCCTCGCTGCGTGCGATCATTGGCTGGAGCGTGGTCGAGCGGCTGGACCGCATCTGCTGCCCGGTGCTGGTCATCAGCGGGGACAACGACTACATGCCGGTCGAGCGCAAGCGGGAGTATGTATCCCGCCTCGGCGATGCTCGCCTCGAAGTGATCGCCGACTCACGCCACGCCACGCCCGTCGACCAGCCCGAGCACTGCAACCGCCTGATACTGGACTTTTTGCGCCAATCCGAGTCTGCTAGGCAACCTCAACAAGAAACCACCGGAGTCTGAAGATGTTCAAACGCCTCGCCGCTGCCTGCGGTCTGTTCCTGATTGCCACGACCGCCCACGCCGACAACCCCCGGGTGCTGTTGAACACCAGCCTCGGCGAGATCGAGATGGAGCTGTATGAAGACAAGGCACCGGTGACCGTCGCCAACTTCCTGCGCTACGTCGATGCGGGTCATTACGACAATCTCATCTTCCACCGCGTCATCCCGGGCTTCATGATTCAGGGCGGCGGATTCGATGCCAACATGCGTCAGCGCAGCGTCGGCGAGCCGATCAAGAACGAGGCGGATAACGGCCTGAAGAACAAGCGCTACACCGTAGCCATGGCCCGCACCAACGATCCGGATAGCGCCACGGCCCAGTTCTTCATCAACCACAGTAATAACGACTTCCTGGACCGCAACGCCAACAGCGCGGGCTACGCGGTGTTCGGCAAGGTCACCGAAGGCCAGCAGGTCGTCGAAACCATCGCCAAGGTACCCACCGCCAATCAGGGCATGCACCAGAACGTGCCGCAGAATCCGGTGACGATCATTAGTGCGAAGCGGGTTGAGGGAGAGCAGCAGTAAAGTAAAGAAAGTCAACGGCGCGATGGAAGGTCTATTTGAAAGCTAAGGGCCGTTAGAACCCATCGCGGCGGGGGCGCCGCTCCTACGGCGACGGTTCACTTACAGCCAAACCGCATCCCAATGTGGGTAATCGCCGATGCAGTCCACAAGGCCGGCGCGCAAGGGGTTGGCGATCAGGTAGCGCGCGACCTTCTGGATGTCCTCTTCCCTTCGCAGCGCGTGGTCGTGGAAACCGGGCTGCCACATTGGACCGCCATGCTGTCTTGCAGATACCGATTTCATTGCGCCCACCACTGTAGAGAGCGTTCCTCGCTTCAGCTCAAAAATCCAATGGAGGTGATCGGGCATGAGGACATATGCCATGGTCGCTACGCGCTTATCCGTATACAGAGTGGCGATCGTGGTCCTTGCCAAAGCGAAGTTAGCGAACAGCGGTTTGCGGCTGCGTGTAACGGTAGTGATCAGGTAGAGCCTGCCATGCTCCGAGGTCCGACCCTGTCGTAGGCAGTTTCCGCGCGGTGGCGATTTCGAATCTCTCACGCTAACCCTCTTCAGCAAGTAAATCGAAGGGTCGCATGGGGCGGAACGACAATGAAGCGGAACGAAGCGGTTTTGAGATCCGGTCGTCAGAGTTGAACCCACCCCTATCGCGGCGAGGGCGCCGCTCCTACCAGCATCCGTGGAAGCCCGGACCCAAGGTCATCTCCACCCTAACCGGTAGGAGCGGCGCCCTCGCCGCGATAGCGCGCTGTGTCGCTAGCCCGGGGCCAGACAATCGCACCGTAGTTGCCCCGCTAGGGTTTCACTCCTGCCTATACGGAAGGTAACTCCTCGCATCCTGCTGATACGCCTTGATCCCCGCCCGCTCGCGCACCAGAAAATCCGCCACGGCCTCATGCAACCCCGGTTGAAGCTTGTGCCAGGACTGGGTCAGGACCGGCTCGAAGCCGCGGATAAGCTTGTGTTCGCCCTGGGCACCGGCGTCGAACCGCGACAGGCCTTCGGCTATGCAGAGCTCCATGCCTTGGTAGAAGCACGTCTCGAAATGCAAACGGTCGTACTCTTCCAGGCATCCCCAGTAGCGGCCGTACAGCGTGTCGTTTCCAGCAAGAAACAGGGCGCCAGCCACGTCCCGACCTTCATGGCGCACGAAGAGCAACCGGACGGCGTCAGCCATGCCGGCATTCAGCAATGAGAAGAAGGCACGGTTCAGGTAAGGCTCCTGCCCGCGCTTGTAGTACGTGGCGGCATAAAAGGGATAAAACGCATCCCAGTGCCGCTTCTCCAATGCCTCACCAGCGACCCAGTGGAAACCGAAACCCTGCGCGGCAACCGCTGCGCGCTCCTTGCGGAAGTTCTTGCGCTTGCGTGAGCTGCACGCAGTCAGGAAGTCGTCGAACCCGGCATATCCTCGGTTGAACCAGTGAAACTGGCAGCCCAGCCGCTGCACCCAGCCATGCTTTTCAAGTGCGTGATCTTCCCCACCGGTGTTGAATAGCACATGCCCACCTGAGGCCTCACGGTCCATCAGCAGACTGTCGATGCCCGCCAACAGAGCGTCTGCTCCGCCGGCCTTGCGGGCAATCAGGCGCGGTCCCTGCACAGGGGAGAAAGGCACCGCTGCCAGCAGCTTCGGGTAATAACGCTGCCCTGCCCGCTCCCAGGCATCGGCCCACTGGAAATCGAAAACGTACTCACCATAGGAGTGCATCTTGAGATACAGCGGCATCAGCGCATCGAGTCTGCCGTCGTCGGCCTTTAGAACCAGGTGTGCCGGGGTCCAGCCGTTGGAGGGTGAGACCGAGCCGCTGGCCTCGAGAGCATGCAGGAAGGCGTGCCGGAGAAAGGGATAGCCGGTGCCAACCAGCTCGTCCCAATGCTCGGGCCGGACCTCGTCGATGGATTGCAGTTGAAGTAGCGTCATGGCTCTAGCATGCCACAGGCAATCCACCGCCGGACAATGCGCAGCTGTAAAAAAACCCCACCGAAGTGGGGTTTGAAGGAGCAGACCGGCCACGCATATGCGTTCATCGTTCCGGTGACTCATGTTCACGCTCGCCGATAGCAAACTGATGGCAGAGCGGTGAATTTATGATGACAGCGCACGCGTCCGACAGCGCTGAGCCAGTATCGGGCGGTACCCGTCTTCGCTGGATCAGCGATTATTCTCTTGCCATTCGAGAAATGCTGCCTTGCTTTCCGGCGTAAGCAACCGCCACAACTGCTGCAACGTTGCTAGCGTGGCGTCGTTATGCGGCAGCGAGGCAGCGGCGGTCGGAGCAGGCGGAGCGACGCCTGCTGCCACGGGAGCGCGAGTGGATTCCAGCGGAGCGACCGCTTCGGCTGCGGTTGGCGTGGCCGGGCCGCTGCCCATCAGCTGACTCAGAGAAGATTGCAACTTTCCGCCGGGTTGCGTTTCAGTGCGTTCACCCGTGGCGAGGTTCTCGCTCCAGCCGCTGAATGACTCTCTCAGCTCACGGGCCTGCTCCAGGTTCTCTGGTGCGCGATAACCCAGACGCCAGGTTTCCCCTGCCCTGCCATCGACAGAGAAGATGGCACTGCGCGTGCGAACCACTTCGGTGCTGATACCGCCGCCGATATCGTAGACGTTCTTGAAGAACGCATGGATGCGATAAGTGCCCGGCTCGAGCTTGAGGACACGCTTGTCACCGTTGAACATCGAATTGGCCGCGGGTACTTCCTGCCCGTTGACGTCGATGATCTCCAACCCTGACGGTACCTCGACAATCAACTCGCGGCTTTCAGGCAACTCCGCCCCGGGATACAGCTGTACTTGAGACTGTTGTGCGCAAGCGGGCAGAAGGCAAGCCAGCGCTAGTAAAACGATGTTACGCATGAGAACTCCGAATGAGAAAGACGCACGATCCTGATCCCTCGACCAGCAGAGCCGGCGGGCGTGACGCTGCAAGATTAAGTCTGATTGATGTCATTTACATGACAAAGCCGGATTGCCTCTAAGAGACAATCCGGCTTTGAAGCGGACGCTTGCTAGTTCGACTTAGAAGTCGTAGCGCAGGCCGACCGACAGGCCGGAGGCTTCTTCGCCTGCGGTGCCCGACGGGGTAGCGGTGCGAGCCTGACCCCAGGGAGTTAGAGCAGCATTGTCTTCGTTATCTACCACAGCGTAGTTGGCGTACACCCGCACTGCCTTGTCCAGCTTGTGCTCAAGGCCTACTACCCACATGTCGCTGTTGCGATCATCGGCGTCAACGTCACGGGTCATCCACATGCCTTTCAACGCAGTGTTGGAAGCTACTTTGAACTCGGCACCCAGACCGTATACGTCAGCGGTCAACTGGTCGTTCTGAGCGGCGGTCAGGTTGTCGCTGTCGTGCTCAAGGGTCTGGTAGAAGCCGACGACCTTCAGCGGATCCACGACCTTGTACGCAGCTGCAACACGCACGCCCTGGCGATCGCCCACACCCAGAGTCACAGGCGGCGTCCCGGTGGTGGTGCTACGGGTTTCGTCTTCAGCGTCTTCGTAAGCGATGGATGCTTCCAGCGGGCCGCCGACGTAGTTCAGCGCCAGGCTGTATGAGCTGCTTTCATGATCTTCGCCAGCGAAGGTGCCCTGGTGAATCGAGTAAGCTGCCTGGCCGTAGAAGCCGCCCATCGAAGGCGTGGTGTACATCACGGTGTTGTCATAACGCTCGTCGAAGCGCGAATTGCCAACGCGGGTCAGGTTACGCATATCGCCAACCTGGTCGCCGAACAGGTTGGCCGGACCACGAGCCATTTTGAAGGGACTGTCGAAGCGACCCAGACGCACGTCGCCAAAGTTGCCGCCCAGACCGACGAAGGTGTCGCGGGTGTTGAAGTCACTACCGCCTTCGCGGCCGAAATACACTTCCTGCTCGAGCTGGAAGAAGGCTTTCAGGTTCGGGTTGATCTGATGATCACCTTTGAAGCCCAGGCGCGACGAGTTGCTGGACAGATTGGTTTCGGAGTAATCGGCACCGTCGTCCAGGAAATCAACGGATACGTGAGCGCGACCGTAGACGCTTACATCAGCCATGGCCAGCGCAGGCATGGCAGCGGCAGCACCCACGATAATCGCAATCAGCTTCTTCTTCATCAGACAAACTCCTTCGGGTTTTGAGAACGTCAATCCAATTCGTGACGTGACGTCGTTTGTATCGACCGAAGCGATTATGGAAAGGCCATGTGACGCTGAGCTTTCCGTTCTGTGAAGATTTGATGACTACGGAACTTCTGCCTCAAATAGTTGTACCGGCCCTACGCCGCGGGGAGCAACCGGAGGACGATGCAATCTGAGGATGTAGCTGGAGGCGGGAAAGAACCTGAGAAAAGACAATCGGGACATAGGGTCCCGATTTTTCATGACAATTGTGCGACCGTTACAACTTGCGAACGATCACGCTGCCGATCGAATAGCCGGCACCGAACGAACAGATGACCCCGTGGGTACCCTGCTCCAGATCGTCCTGGTGCTTGTGGAAGGCAATGATCGAACCGGCGGAGCTGGTGTTGGCGTACTCGTCGAGGACGACCGGCGCTTCCTGCTCATTGGGATCACGGCCGAGCAGCTTGCGTGCGATCAGCATGTTCATGTTCAGGTTGGCCTGGTGCAGCCAGAAGCGACGGATGTCGCTGACCGGCAGCCCGGTCTGCTGCAGATGCTCGCCAATCAGCTCGGCGACCATCGGGCAGACGTCCTTGAACACCTTGCGGCCCTGCTGGATGAACAGCTTGTCCGGCTGATCGGCATACTGATCATCGGCGCGATTGAGGAAACCGAAATTGTTGCGGATGTTGTTGGAGAACTTGGTCAGCAGCTTGGTGCCCAGGATTTCCCACTGATAGTCCGAGGTGGCGTCTTCGGCGCGCTCGATGACGACCGCCGTGCACGCGTCACCGAAAATGAAGTGGCTGTCACGGTCGCGGAAGTTCATGTGACCGGTGCAGATCTCCGGATTGACCATCAGCACGGCACGCGCCTGGCCCAGCTGGACTGCATTGGCCGCGGCCTGGATGCCGAAGGTCGCCGAGGAACAGGCAACGTTCATGTCAAAACCGAAACCTTCAATGCCCAGCGCTTCCTGCACTTCCACTGCCATGGCCGGATACGCCCGCTGCAGGTTGGAACAGGCCATGATCACGCCGTCGATATCGGCAGCGGTCTTGCCTGCGCGTTCCAGCGCCTGGGTCGCAGCCTTGACGGCCAGTTCGGCCAGCACGGCGAGCTCGTCATTTGAGCGCTCGGGGATGTCCGGCTTCATGCGGTTGATATCGAGAATGCCGTCCTTGTTGACCACGTAGCGGCTCTTGATGCCGGAAGCTTTCTCGATGAATTCAGTGCTCGATGGGGCCAGCGGTGCAACCTCACCGGTAGCGATGGCGGCAGCGTTTTCCTGGTTGAATTTCTCGACGTAGGCATTGAAGCTTTCAACCAGCTCTTCGTTGCTGATGCTGTAGGGCGGTGTGTACAAACCCGTTCCGCTGATCACTACTTTCTGCACGGTCGGTCCTCTTTATAGTGTTGGCAATGTCGTGGTAAGCCGCAGGTCGATCAGGCAGCGTTCCCGGCGGTCTTCGCCCCGTGGAGTCGCTGCTGCATCCAGGCCAGCACCAGGGGGAAATGGTCCAGTGTGGCCTGCGGATGGATGAGCAGGTCATTGTGGCCATAATCGCGGGAGCAGCCGGTCCCTTTCTGCAGCAGGATCATTTGCATGTCATGTGGCCCGAACCCTCGGGCGAACGCCTTGACGTCATCAAACTGACCCAGATATTTGTCATCCTTGCCCGCAAGATACAACCCTGGCGGCCAGGACAGTTCTTCTAGCCCCAAAGCATAGTCGAATCCGTCGTCCAGATCACGCCATTCGGCGGCACGAGACCAGGCCAGTTGTCCGGCGTGCAGATCAAGGGATACGTCATTCGAGCCGATGCCCAGTGAGCGTGCGGGAATCAACCCCTGGCGCCGGCCTAAAGCGGGCATCACCTTTCCCCAAAGCGTGTCGAGCATCAGTCGCTGGCGCCAGCCCCCGTTACGAGCGACGCGTCGACTGGCAAAGTGCATGAGGCCGGCAATGCGGTCAAGCCAAACCGGCTGACGAATCAGCGCGGCCGCCAGCAACACACTGCCCCAGGCGTGCCCTGCAGCGAAGACCGGCTCACCGGGATGATGATTCTCGATCAGCTCGAACAGTGCGGGGATATCCTGCACGACCATAGCGTGCTGGGTGATCGAAACGCCTGGACCCAGCTTCGGCGGGCTGGCGCCGTGACCGCGCAGATCGGGTACGAAGACATCGAACCCTGCTTCGGCGAGAAAGACAGCCAGGCCCGCGCCGTTGCGCGGACAGAATACGCCTCCGTCCTCGACCAACCCGTGCACCAGCAACACGGCCGGGCCGCCGGGATCAGCGAAGAGCCGCCGAACCTCCAGGGAAATATCCGCAGTAACTGCGCACTGCAATGTAGTGACGGTAATGTCGGGCACGGTCGATCCTTTGCGAAGCGATAGGCCAGTCTAGCGACTGCAGGCGGATCAAGCTGTGATTTCCTGCCAAAGTTTTTGCAGTCGCTTGATCGAAACCGGCATTTTCGTGCCCAGCTGCTGCGCGAACAGTGACACCCGATACTCCTCCAGTGCCCAGCGCCAGGTCTGCAGACGCGGATCCACCCGACCTTCCTGGCGGTGCTTTTCCAGCCTCGCCGAGTACTGCTGCCACAGGTGCTGAATCTCGTCGGTCCAGACTCGATCACGCTGTACCTGACTGCCGAGTTTGTCCAGACGCTGCTGCAAGGCCGCAAAGTAGCGAGGGTATTGTTCAAGCCATTCCCCCGGCACATCCCGGACGAAGCCGCGATAAACGAGATGTGCCAGCTGCTCGCGAATATCGTTGAGCGCCATGGCCCACGACAGGTCAATGCGTCCCTTGAGTCGCTTCTGTACCGCGTGCCAGTCCTTGAGAATGCTCAGCACGCGGCCGGCGAGCTTCTCCGTGGCCGGCACCCACTCTGCGCGCCCGCGTTCGACGCAGGCAGCAAGCGCCTGGGGGTCTCGAGGCAGCGTATCCAACGGTTGCAGGCAGACCTGATCAAGCGCTGCCAGCAGTACGTCATCGGTCAGTTGCTGCACGGTGCCCAACTCGCGGTAGTAGATCGATGCATCCTTCAGCGCGGTCACCTTCTGCCGCAGGAACTTTGCCTGTTCGGGCATCGCCTGCAGCAGCAATCGCTGGACCCCCCGGCGGTGCGCTGCCTCGGCCTGCGCCTGAATGTCGAACAGCTCCTCCACTACCGAGTCGCCCTGGTCGACCCAGGCCGGCCAGAAGGTGACATCGATGCCGGCCTGGCGGCGGCTGACCTGTTCCGGTAATGCGGCGGTACCGGCAGGCCGAGCCGCTTCTTCGGTCCTGAGTGCGGCCGGCGCGGCAGCTTCGATCGGCTGGTCAGCGAGACGCGCGCAGAGTTCGCCATAATCGCGACCCGAGACGATCTCGCGGCCTTGGGCATCGACAACCTCAATGCGCATCTGCAAATGCGGCTCGAGCTCGATGTCCGCCCAGGCGTCCTCAGGAAGACGGGCACCGGTCATCCGCGTCAGCTCGCGGGCCAAGACCTGGGTCAGACTGCCCTGCCCGAACGGCATGCGCTCGAGCGCCGCACGGACGAAATCCGGTACCGGCACGAAGTTCTTGCGCAGGCTCTTGGGCAGGCCGCGGACCAGAGCCAGGCACTTGTCATAGATCAGGCCGGGAACCAGCCACTCCAGACGCTCTTCCGGAAGCTGCCGCAGGAGCGCGGCCGGCACACGTAGCGTGACGCCATCGGCCGGATGGTTGGGCTCGAAGTGATAGGACAGCGGCAACGCCACCCTCTCCCAACGCCAGGTGTCCGGGTACTGCTCGGCCGTAATCTCGTTGGCGTCGCGCTGCAACAGATCGTCACGAGTCATGTGCAGCAGCTTTGGATCCTCCGCGCTCGACTTCTTAAGCCAGCGCTCGAAGCTGGCTAGCTGGAAGATGTTTTCCGGCACACGCGCGTCGAAATAGCGGAACAGCGTCTCGTCATCGACCAGAATGTCGCGCTTGCGAGCCTTGGCTTCGAGTGCGTCGAGTTGCTCGAGCAGCGCCTGGTTGGCCTTATTGAATGCCGCCTTACCGTGCCATTCACCGCCAACCAGCGCCTGACGGATGAATATTTCGCGCGCAACGACCGGGTCGATCGGCCCGAAGTGCACGCGCCGTTTGGGGACGATAACCAGGCCGTACAAGCTGACCTGCTCGTAGGCAATCACCTGGCCGCGCTTCTTCTCCCAGTGTGGTTCGCTGTGGCTGGTCTTGACCAGATGACCGGCCAGCGGCTCGACCCAGTCCGGATCGAGCTTGGCAGCGATGCGTCCGTACAGCCGGCGCGTCTCGGTGAGTTCGGCGACCATGATCCAGGCCGGGCGCTTCTTCGCCAGTTTGGACGATGGATGAATCATGAAACGCCGTTGGCGCGCGCCCATGTAATCGCCGTCTTCGGTCTTGTTGCCCAGGTGACTGAGCAGCCCCGCGAGCAGCGCCTTGTGTATCGGGTCGGCGCCGGCGGGCTCGGCGCCGGGCTTGAAGCCCATGTCGCGACAGGTGAGCAGCAGCTGGCGGTGCGTCTCGCGCCATTCGCGCATCCGCAGGTAATTGAGAAAGTTTCGCCTACACCAGCTGCGCAGCTGGTTCTGGCTCATGGCCTGACGCTGCTCTTCAAAGCCGCGCCACAGGTTGACGAAGGCAGCGAAGTCGGATGTGTCATCGGCCCATTGCGCGTGCGCCTGATCGGACGCCTGTTGACGCTCAACCGGCCGTTCGCGGGGGTCCTGCACCGAAAGACCACTGGCGATAATCAGCATTTCGTCCAGGCAGTTCTGGGTGACCGCCTCCAGCAGCATGCGGCCGATACGCGGGTCGACCGGAAGTCTGGCGAGTTGCCGGCCGATCTCGCTGATGGCACCGCTGCGATCCACTGCCGCCAGTTCCTGCAGCAGGGTGAAGCCGTCACTGATCGCGCGGCCATCCGGCGGCTCGATAAAGGGGAAGTCCTCGATCCGGCCCAGGCGCAGATGCAGCATCTGCAGGATGACCGCGGCCAGGTTGGTACGGAGGATTTCCGGGTCGGTAAACGCCGGGCGGCTGTTGAAGTCGTCCTCGCTGTACAAGCGAATGCAGATGCCCGGGGCCACGCGCCCGCAGCGCCCCTTGCGCTGATTGGCGCTGGCCTGGGACACTGGCTCGACGGGCAACCGCTGGACCTTGGAGCGCGGACTGTAGCGGCTGATACGCGCCTCGCCAGGATCGATGACGTAGAGAATTCCCGGCACGGTCAGCGACGTTTCGGCAACGTTGGTGGCGAGCACTACGCGGCGACCGGAATGCGGCGCGAAGATCTTCTGCTGTTCGGCCGCTGACAACCGCGCATACAGCGGCATGATTTCGGTGTGCCGCAGGTTGGCCTTGCGCAGGTACTCGGCGGTGTCGCGGATTTCCCGCTCGCCCGGGAGGAAGATCAGCACGTCCCCCGGCAGCCCGCGCGTGGCCTTCTCGTGTTCATCGATCTCGCGCAGGGCAGCGAGGATGCCCTGGTCGATACTCAGATCTTCCTCAACGCGATTACCCTCCTCGTCCATCTCGGCAGACAGAGGGCGATACCAGACATCGACCGGGAAGGTACGCCCGGAAACCTCGATGATCGGCGCGCCGTCGAAGTGCGCGGAGAACCGTTCAAGATCGATGGTCGCCGAGGTGATGATGACCTTGAGGTCGGGGCGCCGGGGCAGGATGGTTTTCAGATAGCCGAGCAGGAAGTCGATATTCAGACTGCGCTCGTGGGCCTCGTCGATGATTAGCGTGTCGTAGCGATTGAGAAATCGATCATTCTGGGTTTCAGCCAGCAGGATGCCGTCGGTCATCAGTTTGACCAGCGTGCTCTCGCTGCTCTGGTCGGTGAAGCGCACCTGGTAGCCGACGGTTTCGCCGAGGGGCGTGCCGAGCTCTTCGGCCACACGCGCCGCTACGCTGCGTGCAGCGAGGCGGCGCGGCTGGGTGTGGCCAATCAGACCGTGCACGCCTCTGCCTAGCTCGAGGCAGATCTTGGGGATCTGGGTCGTTTTACCCGAGCCGGTCTCGCCGGCGATCACCACCACCTGATTATCGCGAATCGCCGCCGAAATCTCTTCGCGCTTGGCGGCGATAGGCAGGTTATCGTCATAACGGATGCGTGGAACGTTCTGACGGCGCTGTTCGACCCGCGCGCAGGACGTCTGGAAGCGTTCCAGCCATTTCGCCTGTGCGCCGGGATCGGGTTTCTTGCGAAGGTCGTTGAATTGGCGCGACAGGCGATGCCGGTCGGCGGCCATGGCGTGGCTGAAATCGGGGGTGGGAATATGCGAATCGGTCATGGTGCGTATTGTCTGGTGCGCGGGCTAGGCTGTCGAGGGGCAGAAGGTAGAGCAAGCTGGCATACCGCAAGGTCCGCGCCTAAAAAACTCGCATTGGTTCGGCAGTTATGTAGAAGCGCACCTGGGCGCGAAGGGGCTTTGTGCATTCTTCTTCGCGGCCAGGTCCGCTCCTACACAAGAATTGGCGGTGGTTTGGGCCTTGTGTGTGGGAGCGCCGTCCCCCAGCGCGATGGCGGAGCCCGATAGCCCCATCACGGCGAGGGCGCCGCTCCTACCGTTGGGGCGCGCACATGTCGTTGTAGGAGCGCACCTGGGCGCGAAGGGTTCGTGCATCCTGCTTCGCGGCCAGGTCCGCTCCTACAGAAAACCGGCGGTCGTTTTGGCCTTAGTTGTGGGAGCGCCGTCCGCGGCGCGAATGGGGTTCGCAGGCATCTAGAGGTGGACAGGGCAGTAAAACGAAAACACCCCGCCTGGGCGGGGTGTTTTCTGCAGCGGCCGTGTTACTTGCCGAGCTTCTTCAACTCTTCATCGCGCAGCTCACGACGCAGAATCTTGCCCACGTTGGTGGTCGGCAGGGCGTCGCGGAATTCCACGTACCTCGGCACCTTGTATGCCGTCAGATTCTCACGCATATGATCCTTGACCTGCTGCTCGGTCAGCTTGGCGCCGGGCGCCTTGACCAGAAATACCTTGATCGCCTCGCCGGACTTCTCATCCGGCACGCCGATCGCGGCGCACTGGGCCACACCGGGGATCGATGCCATGACATCTTCCAGTTCGTTCGGATAGACGTTGAAGCCGGACACCAGAATCATGTCCTTCTTCCGGTCAACGATGCGCAGGTAACCATCTTCCTGAATGATCGCGATATCACCGGTCTTCAACCAGCCTTCGCTGTCGAGGATTTCGGCGGTGGCGTCTTCGCGCTTCCAATAGCCCTTCATCACCTGCGGGCCCTTCACGCACAGCTCGCCGCGCTCGCCCAGGGGCACTTCATTGCCCGCGTCGTCGATGATCTTGCACAGGGTGGACGGAACCGGGATGCCGATGGTACCCAGCTGCACGGCATCAATCGGGTTGACGGTGGCGACCGGGCTGGTTTCGGTCATGCCGTACCCTTCGCAGATCTGGCAGCCGGTAACCTGCTTCCAGCGCTCGGCAGTCGCCAGCTGCAGGGCCATGCCGCCGGACAAGGTGACCTTGAAGTTGGAGAAATCCAGCTTGCGAAAGTTTTCGTCGTTGGCCAGCGCCACGAACAGCGTGTTCAAGCCGACGAAGCCGGAAAACTTGACCTTCGACAGCTCTTTGACGAACGCCGGAATATCACGCGGATTGGTGATCAGAATGTTGTGATTACCGCTGATCATCATCGCCATGCAATGAAAGGTGAAGGCGTAGATGTGATACAGCGGTAGCGGACAGATGATGACCTCTTCGCCATCGATCATGTTCGAACCCATCAACGCCTTGCTCTGCAGCATGTTGGCGACGAGGTTGCGATGGGTGAGCATGGCGCCCTTGGCCACGCCGGTGGTGCCACCGGTGTATTGCAGCACGGCGATGTCGTCGTTGGTCGGGCTCGCTTCAGTAAACCGGGCCCCCTTGCCCTTCGCCATGGCGTCGTTGAACTTGACCATGCCGGGAATACTGTAGGCCGGTACCATCTTCTTCACGCTGCGGATGACGAAGTTGATCAGCAGGCGCTTGACCGGCGGCAGCAGATCGCCGACCTCGGTCACGATGACCGTCTTTACACCTGTCTTGGGAACCACCTGCTCTGCCAGGTGAGCCATGTTGGCCAGGCACACCAGCGCTTTGGCGCCGGAATCATTGAACTGATGTTCCATTTCCCGCGCGGTGTACAGCGGATTGGTGTTGACCACCACGAAGCCTGCGCGCAGGGCGCCAAACACCGCTACCGGATATTGCAGCACGTTGGGCATCTGAATGGCGATGCGATCACCAGGCTGCAGATCCGTGTGGTTTTGCAGGTAGGCAGCGAATTCACCGGAAAGACGATACAGCTCGCCGTACGTGATGGTCTTGCCGAGGTTGGTGAAGGCCGGTTTGTCGCCGAACTTTTGGCAGGACTCCTTCATTACAGCGAGGATGTTGGGGTATTGATCCGGGTTGATCTCGGTGGGGAGACCCTTGGGATACTTGTCCTTCCAGAAATTTTCAAGCATGCGTGCTCGCTCCTGAAACATGCTCGGTCGTCCTGCAACCGATGTTCTCTCTTGGGATGGTACTCTTATAGATGTTCTGAGCTTTTCGAGGCAGTTCGTGAACGATATCTCAGCTGCGGTCGAAAAGTGGCCGAAGCCTAGCAGGTTTTGCATACCCGGGCCAGTATGAGGCCGTTACTTCAGGTATTTCGAAGAAGTGTCGCGAAGCGAGACAAACTCGCAATGGGAAGCGGCCCCGGAGTCGGGGCCGCCAAAAGCCTTACTTGTCGCGCAGCTCGCGACGCAGGATCTTTCCAACCGGCGTCATCGGCAGCGAATCACGAATCTCGTAGTGACGCGGGACCTTGTAGCCCGTGAAGTTGGCGCGGCAGTAGGCCTTGAGCTCATCGATCGTCAGATCGTCGGCGCTGGGCACCACGAACAGCTTCACGGCTTCACCGGACTTCTCGTCAGGCACGCCGATTGCTGCGGCGTTGGCCACCTTCGGGTGAGCTGCGACCACGTCCTCGATCTCGTTCGGATAGACGTTGAAGCCGGAAACGATGATCAGATCCTTCTTGCGGTCGACGATGCTGACGAAGCCGTCCTCATCGATAATGGCGATGTCACCGGTTTTCAGCCAGCCGTCCGCATCGATGCTCTCTGCGGTGGCATCTGGCCGTTCCCAGTAACCCTTCATGACCTGCGGGCCCTTGACGCACAGTTCGCCGCGCTCGCCGATCGGCATCTCGTTGCCGTCGTCATCGATCACTTTCAGCGAGGTACCCGGAACCGCCAGGCCAACCGTACCCAGCCTCGCCAGACCGTCACCCGGGCTGGAACAGACCACCGGAGAGCACTCGGTCAGACCATAGCCTTCACCGATTCGGCTGCCGGTCTTGCCTTCCCAGCGCTCGGCCGTCGCCTTGACCAGCGCCGTACCGCCGGAGGTGGTGCTTTTCAGATTGGAGAAGTCGACTTCGCTGAACTCGGGATGCTCCATCAGCGCTACGAACAGCGTGTTGAGACCGACGATGGAAGAGAACTTCCACTTCTTCAGTTCCTTGACGAAGCCAGAGATATCTCGTGGATTGGTGATCAGGACATTGTGGTTGCCGGCGAGCATCATGCACATGAGGTTCGCCGTAAACGCGAAGATATGGTACAGCGGCAGTGGTGCGATGACGGTCTCGCCGGCATCACTCATGATCCTTTTGCCGTCCTTGTCGACCTGCTGCATGTTGGCGTACACCTGCAACATGTTGGCGACAAGATTGCCGTGGGTCAGCATGGCACCCTTGGCGACACCGGTGGTCCCGCCGGTGTATTGCAATACCGCCACATCGTCCAGCGTCTTGGCAACCGGCTTGGGCGATTCGCCCTTGCTGCGCGCGAGCGCAGTCTTGAATGACACCGCCTGGGGCAGATCATAGGCGGGCACCATCTTTTTCACACGCTTGACGACGGTATTGACCATGAAGCCCTTGAGCGGGCTGAGCATGTCGCCCATACGGGCCTCGAACAGGTATTTGATTCCGGTATCGGGCAATACCTCCTGGACCAGGTGGCCGAACACGTTCATGTAGACCAGCGCCTTGGCACCGGAATCGGTGAACTGATGGCGCATTTCCCGCGCGGTGTACAACGGGTTGGTATTGACGATGATCAGGCCGGCGCGAATGGCGCCGAAGACCGCAATGGGGAATTGCAGGACGTTGGGCATCTGCACTGCGATGCGGTCGCCCGGCTGCAGATCGGTGTGGTTCTGGAGGTAACTGGCGAATGCAGCAGACTGGCGATCCAGCTCGCCGTAGGTCATTGTTTCGCCCATGTTGCTGAAAGCGGGACGGTCAGCGTACTTCTTGCAGGAGCGTTCGAAGACATCGATGATCGAGCTGTACTCGGTCAGATCGATATCGTTCGGCACGCCCGCCGGACGCTTGTCACTCCAGAACGATGCTTCCATTATTCTTATCCTCTTCCCCGTTGTGCGGTGTATGGCGGCGCTGGTGCGCCTGCTTATCGTCACTCCGCCACGCCGGACGGAGTTGAATGGTCATGCGAAAACGCCTGATCGGCAAAATTACCAGCATTGCCCTGGAACGTGAAACCCCGTTCTGTTTCATTTGGTATATGAAAGTGCCATCTGTCGCAACTCGCCCGGAGCAAGGCAACGCATAACGCTTCACCCACCAAAGACGATTGAAGGAACCTGTATGGACATGTTGAGCAACCGCACCTATGACGAACTGGCTGTTGGCGACAAGGCAGAGGTGACCCACAGGGTCACGGAGCGCGATCTGATGCTGTTCGCAGCGGTGTCCGGTGACGTGAATCCCGTCCACCTGGACGAGGACTTCGCTGCGGCTACGCCATTCAAGGGCCGGATAGCCCACGGTATGTTCTCCGGCGCGCTGATCTCCGCTGCCATCGCCTGCGAGCTGCCGGGGCCGGGCAGCATTTATATAGGACAGGAGATGACTTTTCTTAGACCGGTACGGTTGCAGGACGCCATTCGCGTCGAACTGGAAATCCTCGAGAAGCTGCCGAAGAACCGCGTGCGTGTGGCCACTCGCGTGTTCAATCAGGATGGTAAACGGGTAGTCGACGGCGTCGCTACGGTCATGGCGCCAACGGAAAAGGTCAGTCTGCCCCGCCCCGTCCTGCCTGAGGTGAGCGTGAAGGGCTGAAAGCCGGCGGGTGATGGCTAGCGAAAGGCTCCTTCATAGCGAGCCGCTCTAGCTCGGCGCTTTGAAAAAAAACAAGCAAGTTGTAAAAACCTGTTGCAACTTTGTTTCCGTTGCGTAGAATGCGAATCCTTCTCATTAATGCCTAGGAATGATTTCGCATGTTCGCTCCCGTTCTGGATATTCTCGCTCTCGGCGGACCGGTAGTCTGGATACTCGGCATGTTCTCGGTACTGGCCATGACCGTCGTACTGGTCAAGGCCATCCAGTTCTGGACCCTGCGCGATGGTGGTGACGCCGTCGCCGAGCAGGCGATCGCCTACTTTGCCAACGGCGAGCACAATCAGGCCCTCGTGCTGGTCAAGGGCCGTCGTGCACCGCGGCCTCGTCTGATTGCGCAGACGCTGCAACTGATCGAAGCAGGCAAGCTCCAAGGCGAGGCCCTGCACAAGGAGATCATGCGCCAGGCCAGGCAGGCGGTGGTCGGGTTGGCCAGCTACCTGCGCATCCTCGAAGTCATCGCGACACTCGCTCCCCTCCTCGGCCTGCTCGGGACCGTACTCGGCATGATCCAGGCTTTTCAGGCAATGGAAGCGGCCGGCACGCAAGTTGATCCGTCGGTGCTGTCCGGCGGTATCTGGGTCGCTCTGCTGACGACCGCCGTCGGCCTTGCGGTGGCTATTCCGGTTTCACTGCTGCACAGCTGGTTCGAGCGCCGGGTGGAAACACAGGCCGGACTGATTCAGAACGACCTGGAACATCTGCTCAGCGTTCAAGCGGCTCGCACCAGTGCACAGGCGGACGCCAGGGCCCGGCTGAAGCTCGCCTGATGCCAGCAACCAGCCTTTATAGCCGCAAGACGAACAAGATCAGTCTCACGGCGCTGATCGATGTGGTGTTCATCCTGCTCATGTTCTTCATGCTGACGTCCACGTTCAGTCAATGGAAGGCGGTGGAATTCCATTCCCCTGTCGCCAGCACTGAGCCCACTGCGAACAAGCCCAGCGTGCTGTTTCTGGGTGCCGATGGTGCGCTACGCATGGCTGATGGCTCAATGCGGATCGGCGCTAACCAGGCGGTCGACGCCGACCGATTCGCTGCAGACGCGGTGCTGGTGTTGCTACCCGAAGCCGATGCGAAGGTGCAGGTCATCGTCAGCCGGCTTGAAGAAATGAAGGGGCTGGGGCTGGCCGTCACCATGGGCGGGGTCGCTGACCCAGTCGATCGCAGGAACTGAGACTCAAGCATGCATGATCAATCATTGATGCCCCGCCGAGGCAAGGCGAGTCCGGACGACAATCTGATCCCGCTGATCAACATCGTCTTCCTGTTGCTGATCTTCTTCATGGTTGCCGGGCAGATCGCGCCGCAGCAGGACACCACTGTGAATCCGCCTGAATCGGCCAGTGAAAAACCGCTTGAGCCAGCCGTGCTGGAGCTGTCACTCACCGCCGCCGGCGACCTGCGCTCAGAAGGTATGGATCTCGACGAGGTGGCCCTGCAGTCGCGTATTACCCAGCTGACTCAGGACGACGCGGAATTGCGTGTTTCGTTACGCGCCGATCTCGATGCCACCGCCGCAGACCTGGACGCCGTGTTCACCCAGCTTCGCGACAACGGCGTCAGCACCATCACGCTGCACAGCCGCCTGACGGAAACCGAATGATGCCAAGGCGTTACTGGATCGCGGCCTTTGTTATCGCCTTGGCGCTGCACGTTGGCGCTGCGCTTGCGCTGGCTACACGCCCGTCGACATCTGTGGGCGGCGCCCTCGATGCGGGTCTGTTCGGGCTGGAAATCGGCCTTGGCGCTGCCGGGACCTATGCCGACGTAGCCGAGCAAACTGCTGAGGAACCGGTGGTCGAGCCGGAACCGGTTAAGCAGGACGCGCCCCCGGAGCCGCAACCTGAGCCCGTGCCGGAACCGGAGCCGAAGCCGGCTCCCGAGCCCAAGCCGGAGCCCAGGCCAGAGCCGAAACCCGAGCCGGCGCCGGAGCGGAAGCCCGCGCCAGAGGTGCGCACCGTTACCAAGGCCGAGCCGGCAGCGGAGGACGTGAAGGTTGCCCAGAATCAGCCAGCCGGGCCAGTAGAAAAGAAGCCTGTCGAGCCACCGGTGCACAAGCCCGAGCCGCAAGCGGAGAGTCCCACGAACGACGAGTGGAAAGCTGCGCAGCAGCGCGTTGCAGCCAGCCGGGCAACAGGCCGCGCAGCCGACCGCCAGGCCGGTGGCCGCAAGAGCAGCCCGAAGAATTATTTCAGTGACCTGCAGGGTTGGCTGAACGCACACAAGCATTACCCGCCGCACCTGAAGAAGGAAAAGATTCAGGGCACGGTCATCCTGACATTTTCCGTCGACCGCAGCGGCAACGTACTGAGCGCTTCCATCAAGCAGAGCTCCGGTAACGCCGAGCTTGATCGCGCTGCGCTGGAAATGTTGGCCAAGGCCGAACCGCTGCCACCCATCCCAGACTCGATGGGCAAGGAGCGGATCAGCATTGCCATCCCCGTTGAGTACTCACTCATCACCCGATAGACGTTTGAAAAAGGAACCAGAACAGAATGTCTGCGAACCAAGCTAAATCCTTGCGCCCTCTGAGCCTGCGCCACCCGGCCAAGCCTGCCTTTGGTGCCCATAGCGCTCTTGCACTGAGCATTTCCGCCGCCCTCTGCAGCCCCCTTGCCATGGCGCAGGAAGAAGAGACCTTCGAACTGGACACGCTGCAGATCGAAGAGCGCACCATCGACACCAACCCCTACGCCGAGCCGGGCGCGCCGTACAAGGCGAAGTACTCCGGCGACAAGCGCAAGGTCAAGCCGCTGGCCGAGACTCCGCAGACCATTACTGTTCTGACCCAGACCCAGATCAAGGATTCGGGCAAGGATGACCTGAAGGAAATCCTCGCCGCACAGCCTGGCCTGACACTGGGTACCGGCGAGAACGGCAACGCCTTTGGCGACCGCTACATCATCCGTGGCCACGAGGCGCGCAGCGACGTGTTCGTCGATGGCCTGCGCGACCCGGGCATGACCACCCGTGAAGTGTTCGCCCTCGAGCAGGTGGAAATCACCAAAGGACCGAGCTCCACCTTTGCCGGTCGTGGCTCCACCGGTGGCGCCGTAAACGGTGTGACCAAGCAGGCCAGCACCGAGTACGGCTTCAACAAGGTCGAAGGCGGCCTGGGCACCGACGACTACCGGCGTGCGACGCTGGACAGCAACATCGTCCTGACCGACGACATCGCCGTTCGCCTGAACCTGCTGCATGCCTACCGCGACGTGCCGGACCGCGAACCTGCGGATCGCGAGCGTAACGGTATCGCCCTGGCCGGCGCCTGGCAGGCGACCGAGCAGCTGGACTTCAAGGGCGACTACTACTTCCTTGAAGCGAAGGACACGCCGGACCTTGGTTCGTACCTTGATGGCAACAACAAGCCCAACGACGACATCCCGGTCTATCTGCAGAAGAGCGACTTCCTCGAGTCCGACGTCGAAGTCTTCACCTTCCGCGTAGGCTACGATTTCACCGATAACCTGCGGCTTGAAAATGCCACGCGCTACGGCACCACCGAGAACGGCTATATCGTCACAGGCGCACGGGGCAATACTGACCTGGTCACCGGCACACCGACCATCGGTCTGAGCACTCACAACGGTTGGCAGGAGGTGGATTACTTCGCCAACATCACCAACCTGTATTTCGATACCGAGCTCGCCGGCAAGCAGAACCAGTTCGTATTCAGCACCGAGTACAGCAAGCACGACGTGGCTAACGGGCGCTATGCGATTGCCAACAACGGTGCGACGAACTGCGTACTGCCGGGACGCTTCGGTTCCTCACCTGGCTATTGCATCATTGCTCCAGATGGCAGCGAAGTGGCCAATATCGACGAGCTGATCCAGCGCAGCTACGCGAAGGGCAATCAGACCACCGACTATTCCATCGATACCATTTCAGTATCGGTCATGGACACCATCGATCTGACGGACAATTGGATCCTGGCGGCGGGCGTGCGTGCCGATCGTTTTGACTACACCAACATCGTTACCGCCAACAATGGTACCGACACCAAGTACGATTACTCCGACACCCTGTGGAACGGCCACGTTGGCCTGACCTACAAGATCAACGAGTACGGCAACGTCTACGCCACCTACAGCACCGCTGCAGAGATCAATGGTGGCGAGTCGGACGTGGGCGGCAACTGCGGCTACGGCGGGCTGTGCGGTAGCGCCGAAATCATCGGTGAGAGCAAGCCCGAGAAGTCGGAAAACTGGGAAATCGGCACCAAGTGGAACGTGATGGACGAGAAGCTGCTGCTGACCGCCGCTGCTTTCCACATCACCAAGGACGACGTCATGGAAGGCGCGGACTACGAGACCACCGGCACGCTGAACACTGGCAAGAATCGCGTACATGGCGTTGAAGTCAGCGCGGCCGGCAACATCACCGACCGCCTGAGCACCGTTTTTGGCGCTACGGTGATGAACGCAAAGGTGGTAGAGAGTTTCAACGAAGCCAGCGAAGGCGGCACCCTCGCGCAGTTTGCTGACAAGAGCATGTACCTGCAGTTGCGCTATCAGCTGACGCCGGCACTGGCCATCGGAACAGCCGGAACCTACCGCAGCGAGGTCTATTCAGGCCAGCCTGATGCCGCTGCCAGCGATCGGCATGTGCCTTCGTACACCGTCTACGATGCGTTCGCCAACTACGAGTTCACCGAGAGCCTCTCAGCTCGCCTGAACGTCAACAACGTCACCAACGAAGATTACTACCTCGCTTCGTACCGTAGCGGCTCGTTCGCCTATATCGGTGACCGTCGCAACGCCCGTCTGACCCTGGCCTACGAATTCTGATTCGTGCCAGGCGGGCACCGGTGATATCGTCACCGGTGCCCGCCGGGTCTACGCCAGGAACCATGATGACCGCATTACCTCCGCTGGATCACATTCCAGCCGATATTCTTTCAGCTGCCGATTATGAACAACGTGCGGCTGACCATATTGCCCCACCTACACTGGCCTGGCTGGCTGGTGGCAGTGGCGACGAACACACCTTGCGGGCCAATCGCAGCGCCTTCCACGACCTGCGCATCGTGCCTCGCCTGCTCACTGATTTCAGCAAGGCGTGCACGCGCGTACATCTCCTCGGGACTCCGCTCGGCCACCCCATACTGCTTGCCCCGCTCGGCCATCAGCGCCTTCTGCACGCTGATGGCGAGACGGCCTGCGCCCGTGCAGCGGCTGCGACCGGTTGCGGCTTTGTCTGCAGCACTCTCAGCTCCCTGAGCCTGGAAGACATCGCGGCCGCGACTGACGAACCCAAGTGGTTTCAGCTGTATTTCCAACCCCGACGTAACGACACGCTCGCCCTGCTCCGCCGTGCCGAGGCGGCAGGCTACCGTGCCATCGTCGTCACCCTGGATACGCCGGTGCAGCCATTGAGCCGGCGCGCACAGCGTGCGGGTTTTCGTTTTCCGGGTGACACTCCGGCCAATCTTGCTGCGTTTGCACCACCACTACAGGTAGCACTCGAACCCGGGCAAAGCATCGTGCTGCACGGCATGATGTCCGAAGCGCCGCACTGGGATGACCTGGCCTGGCTGATCGAGCAGAGCCGGCTGCCGATCGTGGCCAAGGGTGTATCACATCCTGATGACGCCAGACGATTGCGCGATCTCGGCGTGGCCGGGCAGATCGTATCCAACCATGGCGGTCGCGCCCTGGATGGCTCCCCTTCGACCCTGTCCAGGCTGCCGGTTCTCCGCGCAGCGCTTGGTCAGGCGTATCCGTTGCTGGTGGACGGCGGCGTACGTAGCGGAACCGACATATTCAAGGCGCTGGCCTGGGGCGCCGATGCGGTGCTGGTTGGCCGACTTCAGGGCTATGCGCTTGCACTGGTAGGTGCATTGGGCGTTGCGCACATGCTCAAGCTGCTGCGCGACGAACTGGAGCTGTGCATGGCTCAGGCCGGCACGCCTACACTGGCTGACATTACGGCCGACTGCCTTGTTGGAGACGTGACATGTTGATCACCCTGGACAACGTACTGAGCAAGGACGAGGTTCGGCAGTTTCGTGCACACCTTGACCGCGCCGAATGGCAGGATGGATTGAAAACGGCTGGCACGCTGGCTGCAGGTGTGAAGCAGAACCAACAGCTCGATGAGAGTGCAGGAATCGCTATCGAGCTGGGTAACCACATTCTCCGCCGCCTGGGTGGGCACCCGCTGTTCATTTCCGCCGCGTTGCCGGAAAAGATCTACCCACCCAAGTTCAACCGCTATAGCGGTGGCGGGCACTACGGGGCGCATGTCGACGGGGCGGTAATGCCGCTGCCGGGTAGTCATGGCACGCTGCGAAGCGATCTATCGGCCACCCTGTTCCTCTGTGAGCCGGAGGAATATGACGGCGGTGAGCTGACCATCGAGACCGCCTTTGGCGCGCAGCAGGTCAAGCTGGAGGCAGGCGACATGGTGCTGTATCCGTCGTCCAGCCTGCACCGGGTAGAGCCCGTAACGCGAGGGGCGCGGGTCTGTTCGTTCTTCTGGATCCAGAGCATGGTGCGCGACGATGGCAAGCGGACCCTGCTGTTTGATCTCGACCAATCGATTCAGTCGCTGACGCCCCAACAGGCGAAGGGAGACCCCGATATTCTCCAGTTGACCGGGGTGTATCATAACCTGCTACGGCGCTGGGCGGAGGTCTGAGCGCAATTCCTGCGGGATGGTTTCCGGCGACGATAGAGGCAGATTCTGCTTCGCGCCCAGGTGCGCTCCTACATCGACATCCGATCAGCCCCGACCTGTAGGAGCGGGCATGACCGCGAAGGGTTGTGGATTCTGCTTCGCGCCCAGGTGCGCTCCTACATCGACCCCGATGTAGCCCCGACTTGTAGGAGCGGGCATGACCGCGAAGGGTTTGTGGATTCTGCTTCGCGCCCGGGTGCGCTCCTACATCGACGCCTATTCAGCCCCGCCCTGTAGGAGCGGGCATGACCGCGAAGGGTCTGTGGATTCTGCTTCGCGCCCAGGTGCGCTCCTACATCAAGCCCCGATCAGCCCCGCCCTGTATGACCGCGAAGGGTTTGTGGATTCTGCTTCGCGCCCGGGTGCGCTCCTACGGCGACACCCGATGTAGCCCGCCCTGTAGGAGCGGGCATGACCGCGAAGGGTTTCGCTGCCCGCTTGACCATTACTTGGACAAAAACTTCATGCCGTCTTCCAGACCCTGCAGGGTCAGGGGAAACATCCGGTCCTCGACCAGATCACGAATGATCCGGGTAGAGGTGGTGTAATCCCAGGTGTCGCGCGGATACGGGTTGATCCAGATAAGCTTCTTGTACTTCTCCATGAAACGCTGGATCCACACGTGACCCGCCTCTTCGTTCCAATGCTCAACGCTTCCGCCCGGCTGGGTGATCTCGTAGGGCGCCATCGCCGCATCGCCGACGAACACGACCTTGTAGTCAGGCCCGTACTTGTGCAGCAGGTCGATGGTCGGCGTCCGCTCGGCCGTTCGGCGCAGGTTGTTCTTCCACACCGACTCATACACGCAGTTATGGAAGTAGAAGTACTCCAGATGCTTGAACTCTGTCCGGCACGCGGAAAACAGCTCCTCACACACCTTGATGTGCGCATCCATCGAACCGCCAATGTCGAACAGCAGCAGCAGCTTCACTGCATTGCGCCGCTCCGGACGCATCTGGATGTTCAGCAGCCCAGCGTCCCGCGCGGTATGGTCGATAGTGCCATCGATGTCGAGTTCATCGGGCGAGCCCTGGCGGGCGAACTTGCGCAGGCGGCGTAGCGCTACCTTGATATTCCGGGTGCCCAGCTCGACTGAATCATCGAGGTTCTTGTATTCGCGCTGGTCCCATACCTTGGCCGCCCTGCCCTGGCGTTTCCCTGCATCACCGACGCGAATCCCCTCGGGGTTGTAGCCACCCGATCCGAATGGGCTGGTACCGCCTGTGCCGATCCATTTGTTGCCGCCGGCATGCTTTTCCTTCTGCTCTTCGAGACGCTTCTTGAATTCTTCAATCAGCTTGTCGAGGCCGCCAAGGGACTGAATCTTGGCCTTCTCCTCGTCAGTGAGCATCTTCTCGAACTCCTTGCGCAACCAGTCCTCGGGGATCATAGCCTCGATCAGCTGGTTCAGGTCCTGCAACCCGTTGAAGTAGGCACCGAACGCGCGGTCAAACTTGTCGAAGTGGCGCTCGTCCTTGACCATGATCGTGCGCGACAGGTAGTAGAACTCGTCCATGTCCGCGAAGACCACGTGATGCTTCAGCGCATTGATCAGGTCGAGCAGTTCCCGGACCGATACCGGCACCTTGGCGGCGCGCATTTCATTAAACAGGCCAAGCAGCATTGTTACGGAACCTCTGAGTGCGCCGAGACATCGGCGCGCTTTTGATTGATGAGATCAGATATCTTCGTGGTGCTGGGGCAAGCCGTCGCGTATCTCATACCAGTCTGCCCTGGACGCCACGAAGATGTGCGCCTGCGGGGGTACTCCCAACGCCGAGTCGAGGGTGCCGGCGGCGACGCCCAGCTCCGTCTCGCGACTGTCGACAAACTGCAGGTTAGCGCCGCAGTGCCTGCAGAAAGTACGTGTTACCGTCTCGGACGAGTGAAACGCGGCGACCGCATCCTTGCCTTCGGTGACATGAAAAGCATCCAACGGCACACCGACGTACGACGCGAAGGCAGCACCGTGCGCCTTGCGGCACATACTGCAATGACAGTGGGTGAGGCTCGAAATTGGCGCATCGATACGGTACTTCACCGCGCCGCACAGGCAGCTTCCGGTCAGCATATCAATCCTCCTGTTCAACCCCACCCCACTGCAGCGCGGGTACGTTAGCGGTTCTGACGACGGGTCATGAACGCCAGGCGCTCAAGCAACTGCACGTCCTGTTCGTTCTTCAGCAGTGCGCCATATAGCGGGGGGATGGCCTTGGTCGGGTCGCGATCACGCAGAACGGCTTCGGGGATCTGGTCGGCCATCAGCAACTTGAGCCAGTCGACCAGTTCGGAGGTCGACGGCTTCTTTTTCAGACCCGGAACCTTGCGCACGTCGAAGAAGATGTCCATCGATTCGGCCACCAGTTCCTTGCTGATGTCCGGGAAGTGAACGTTGACGATCTTCTGCATTGTCTCGCGGTCCGGGAAGGCGATGTAATGGAAGAAGCAGCGGCGCAGAAAGGCGTCGGGCAGTTCCTTTTCGTTGTTAGAGGTAATGATGATGATCGGGCGTTGCTTGGCCCGGATCGTTTCATTGGTCTCGTAAACGTAGAACTCCATCTTGTCGAGTTCCTGCAACAGATCGTTGGGGAACTCGATATCGGCCTTGTCGATCTCGTCAATCAACAGGATGGCGCGCTGATCGGACTCGAACGCCTCCCACAGCTTGCCCTTCTTGATGTAATTGCGAATGTCGTGAACCTTGTCATCGCCCATCTGCGAGTCACGCAGGCGACTCACCGCGTCGTACTCGTACAGGCCCTGATGCGCTTTGGTGGTCGACTTGATGTGCCAGGTGATCAGGTTGGCGCCCAGCGACTCGGCCAGCTGTTCGGCGAGCATGGTCTTGCCGGTGCCCGGCTCACCCTTGACCAGTAACGGACGCTGCAGGGTAATGGCTGCGTTGACCGCCAGCTTGAGGTCGTCGGTTGCGACATACGACTGAGTGCCTTCGAATTTCATCTGAATATGTTCCTTGGACGACAGCCCGGCAGGCCAGGCGATTCATGAAAACGGGAAAAAAGCACTATAGCGTGCCCCCGAATCGGGTGTAAACGAACGGGGATATTCACAATCCTGATACACAGCCGCATGCCCCATCAGCCGGCGCAGACGTTTGTTCACGGCCCGCTTGCAGCTGACCGTCAGCGGCTTTACGCTGAATGGCCCTGGCATTGCCACATGGAGCCTTCAGACATGACCCGCATCTTCGCCGACAATTCCCAGTCGATCGGCAATACACCGCTGGTACGCATCAACCGACTCGCGCCCAAGGGCGTGACCATTCTGGCCAAGATCGAAGGCCGTAACCCGGCGTATTCGGTCAAGTGCCGCATTGGCGCAGGCATGGTGTGGGACGCCGAATCGACCGGCAAGCTGAAACCGGGCATGACGATAGTCGAGCCGACTTCCGGCAATACCGGCATTGGTCTGGCATTCGTCGCGGCCAGCCGGGGCTACAAGCTGATACTCACCATGCCGGCGTCGATGAGCCTGGAGCGCCGCAAGGTTCTGAAGGCGCTCGGCGCTGAACTGGTGCTCACAGAGCCAGCCAAGGGGATGAAGGGCGCGATCGAGAAAGCGCGCGAGATCGCCGAGAGCGATACGTCGCACTACCTGCTGCTGCAGCAGTTCGAGAACCCGTCAAATCCGGCGATTCACGAGAAGACCACGGGACCGGAAATCTGGAACGATACCGACGGGGCCATCGATGTGCTGGTCGCTGGCGTCGGTACTGGCGGCACCATCACCGGTGTTTCCCGTTATATAAAGAAGACGCAGGGCAAACAGATCCTGTCCGTTGCGGTAGAGCCGGTCGGCTCGCCGGTGATCACCCAGACGATGGCTGGTGAAGAGGTCAAGCCCAGCCCGCACAAGATTCAGGGCATCGGCGCGGGCTTCGTGCCGGGCAACCTCGATCTGGACATGGTCGATCGGGTCGAGCAGGTGACCGACGACGAGTCCAAGGACATGGCACTGCGTCTGATGCGCGAGGAAGGCATTCTCTGTGGTATCTCGTGCGGCGCAGCGATGGCCGCAGCGGTGCGCCTGGCGCAGGATCCGTCGATGCAGAACAAGACCATCGTTGTGGTACTGCCCGACTCGGGCGAACGGTATTTGTCGACCATGCTCTTCGCTGATCTGTTCAGCGACCAGGAAAACCTGCCCTAGGATCGTGCGGCGTTCCGGCGTACCGGCGCTAAGCGCCTGTCGCCGGACCGCACACACAGAAGGGCCCGCATTACTACTACGCACGGCCACTTCCGCGAGCCAGGCAATCTGGCTATGCTGCCGGCTGATTCTTCAACCAGACGCAGCCTTTCCATGCCCAACAGCTTCGAACGCATTGCCCAATATATTCTCGACGGGTTCGATGATTACCGGACCCGCTTCCGTCAGCTGACGCTCGGTGCTCGGGTCCGCTTCGAGCAGGCGCGCTGGACCGACATTCAGGATGCCTCGACCGCCCGTATCAATCTCTACGAAGAATGTGTCGATCTGACCACCGACAGTCTCGCTGCGACTGAAGGCAACGAGGCGATCATGGATGTCAGCAGCTGGCCGGGAATCCGCCAGGCCTATATAGAGCTGATCGACCAGCGTTTCGATGGCGAATTGGGTGAGACCTGGTTCAACTCGATCTTCTGCCGGCTGCACCAGCATGACGACATCAGTGATGAAACCATGTTCGTGCACAGCACCCGACCGGTTACCCGTCCGCCGTCCCACATCCCGTTGACCCGCGGATTCATTTCCGGCGGCTCACTGGATGATCTGGCCGGACAGATTCTCGATGAGTTCGCCTTCGACGTGCCCTGGGAAGACTACTCGCGCGACCGCAAGCTGGTGGTCGATCAGCTGGAACAGGGCCTGCCGGACTGGGCCAGACTCGATAGCGACCTGACGGCGGAGATGATTCAGGCAGTTTTCTACCGCAACAAGGGTGCCTACCTGGTCGGCCGGCTCATCAGCCACGGGGAGCAATGGCCCTTCGTGCTGGCGCTGGTTCACAAGGAGAATCAGGGGATCAGCGTGGATACGCTCATCACCGACGAATCGGAGGTGTCGATCATCTTCTCCTTCACCCGCTCCTATTTCATGGTCGACGCACCGGTGCCCTGCGAGGTGGTCAGCTTCATCAAGCGGCTGCTGCCGGGCAAGCACATCGCCGAGCTATACACGGCGATCGGCTTCTACAAGCAGGGCAAATCGGAGTTCTACCGCTCGCTGATCGATCACCTTGCCAACAACGATGATCGATTCATGATGGCGCCGGGTGTACGCGGCATGGTGATGAGCGTGTTCACCCTCCCCGGCTTCAACACGGTGTTCAAGATCATCAAGGACCGTTTTGCACCGTCGAAGAACATCGAACGCTCCACCGTCATCGAGAAGTATCGTCTGGTGAAGCGTCACGACCGCGTGGGCCGGATGGCCGATACGCAGGAGTTCTCGGACTTTCGTTTTCCGCGCGACAAGTTCGAGCCCGAGTGTCTGGCAGAACTGCTGGAAGTCGCCGCCTCGACGGTGATCGAGGAAGGCGACGTGATCCTTATTCGCCACTGCTGGACCGAGCGGCGGATGATCCCGCTGAATATCTACCTGGAAAATGCCAGCGAAACGCAGACCCGCGAGGCGCTCTACGATTACGGCAAGTCGATCAAGGAACTGGCTGCTGCCAACATCTTTCCGGGCGACATGCTGTTGAAGAATTTCGGCGTTACCCGCCACGGGCGGGTGGTGTTCTATGACTATGACGAGATCAGCTACCTGACCGAGGTGAATTTCCGCCATATCCCCGAACCGATGTATCCCGAGCAGGAGATGTCGGGAGAGCCCTGGTACTCGGTAGGCCCGAACGACGTGTTCCCGGAAGAATTCCCGGTCTTCCTGTTCGCCGATATCAAGCATCGCCGGCTGTTTTCGAGCATGCATGGCGAGCTGTTCGACGCCGGTTACTGGAAGGGGATGCAGGACAAGATCCGCGCCGGGCTGGTGATCGACGTATACCCCTATCGGCGCTCGAAACCTGAGAAAAAAGAGGCGTAAAGCCTGTCAATGAAAATATCCGACGAAAGGGATGTGTTTTTTCAAAACTGACGTATACTGAATTTCGTCCATCCGGAGCCTGACCATCGACAGCCAGCGATTGCTTGACATGTTCGGTCTTAAGGCGCAGAGTGGGCGCGTAGGTTTTCAAGATAGAGTTGTAGGCTGCAAGCGCACTGTCCAGTACGTAAGTTTGTCATTCTCGCAATCTTTGATTCCCGCGCTAAATTGAGCACAAGCTCAAGTATTTCAATTTGATAGGAATTATCAGAAATGGCAACTGGTACAGTTAAGTGGTTCAACGACACTAAAGGCTTCGGCTTCATTACTCCGGACGGCGGCGGTGACGATCTGTTTGCCCACTTCTCCGAGATCAAGGTTCAGGGCTTCAAGTCCCTTGCCGAGAACCAGAAGGTGTCTTTCGACATCACTACTGGTCCGAAGGGCAAGCAAGCTGCGAACATTCAAATCATCGGTTAATTCCGATATTTGATAAAAAACCCGGCCTCGGTCGGGTTTTTTTATGCCCGCGATTTGCTTCCACCCTTCTCCTCGGCGCTGGCAAAAAACGCTCGCCTGCGCAGCCTGTAAATCGTACCCTATGCCGATTCGTAGTGGGTGCAGCACACCGGCAATAGCCGGTCGCGACCGACTCTAACCAGACGTCCGGAAGGGGTTTTCGCAGTGGACAACAATCAAGCACAGAAGGCTAACGACTCGCTCCGGCTCACGATATTCCGCGCCGCCGAAGCCATCGTAAGCGAGCAAGGCGCCTCTCAGCTGAGCTTCACCAGTCTCAGCGAGCGGACCGGCACCGACGAAGCAACCTTGCGCGGCATGTTTCCCGATCGCGAAGCGCTGCTGGTTGCCATGATCGAACACCGCCTGGAACGTTTCCGCGTTCGCTGGGGCGCCTACGAAAGCGTTCTTCCCGACGAGCCCATGCGCGAGCTGAAGGCGTTGCTGCTCAGTAATCTCAGTGAGTCCAGCGAAGAGAAGAACCTCGATTCGGCGATTTTCGCCGCGGCGGCCAGCAATCCGGCATTACTGCAAACCACCGCTGATGACGTGCAGGGATTGTTCGACATTCTCGCCAAATCCCCACTGGGGCTGGCCCAGGCGAGCATCCTGTTCTTTTCCGTACGAGGCTATCGCCTGTTCGAACAGATCGGCATCTGCCCGATGACCGACGAGCAGCGCACCGAATTCCAGGAGCAGATCATGCGTCTTGCCCGTACCTTGTACGAGCAGGGCAACGAGAAGTAATCAGCGGGCAGCCGGGCCTGAGGCCTGGCTCGGCTCCTGGTCTGCATCACCCGTGCGGCCTCGCCAGTGTTGCCAGGCCGCCCTCAGGCAAGCCAGCCCAACGTAGGCCAACAGCGCGATGACCAGTGTCAGCGACAGGTCTCCAAGCATGCGCGCCTGATTGCTACCCGTATCGAACAACGTATCAAGCAGCCAGACGATGAATGCCGGGGCCATTTCAGGCTGCATCGGTTCGACTTCGGCCGGAGTAAACAGCAGGACTGCCATTGCGATCACCAGCGGCTCACGCACGAACCACCAGCCAATCCAGCGCGTCATGCGCCACCAGACCAGCAGCCCGCCCGCGGCCGCGGCGAGATAGACGATCCAGACGATCTGGTATTCCTGTTCGTTGAACATCGAGCGATAACCGGGGTTGGCTGTGCGAGCCGCTATAATACTGGTTTTATCCGAGGAGTCCCAACACGATGCCACCTGTAGCTCGCCGTGACACAGCAGCTGATCCCTACGCCTGGCTGGAACAACGTGACGCCCCGGAGGTGATAGCCCACCTCGAAGCAGAGAACCGGCACACCGAAGCCTGGCTGGCAGCCCACGATGACCGTCGCGACGCGCTGTTCAATGAAATCCGTAGCCGCATACGTGAAACCGACCTTTCACTCCCGGCCATCTGGCAGGGCTGGCTCTATTATCAGCGGACCGAAGCCGGCGCCGAATATCCTCGCTACTACCGCTGCCGGCAGGCGGAACCGTACAGCCTCGAAATCGACGCCGAGACCGAGAGGCTGCTACTGGACCTCAACGAACTGGCTGGCGACGGCTTCCTCCAGTTGGGCGACTTTGCCATCAGTCCGGACCACCGCTGGCTGGCCTACAGTGTCGATCGTCAGGGCGACGAGATCTACACCCTGCATCTGAAGGAGCTGGCAACCGGAGACGTCCTCACACTGCCCCTCGACCGTGCCGATGGCAGCCTGACCTGGGCCAATGACAGCCAGACAGTATTCGCGGTAAGCATGGATGAAGCGTCGCGCCCGAGCACGCTGTGGCGCCTGAGCCGCACCGAACCCCCGCAGGAGGTTTTCCACGAGCCCGACCAGCGTTTTCTGCTTCACGTCTATCGCAGCAGTTCCGAGCAGTGGCTACTGGCGAGCAGCGCGAGCAAGAACACCAGCGAAGTTCGACTGCTTGATGCCAGCGAGCCGACTGGCGAATGGCGGCTGATCAGCGCGCGTTCGACCGGACATGAGTACCACGTCGATCACGGACCGGACGGCCTGGTGATCCGCAGTAATGCTGATGGTGAGAACTTCGCGCTGTATGGCGCCGACCCGCTGCATCCCGAACAGACTGCCTGGAAGCTGCTGCGCGGCGTCGACCCACAACGCACTCTGGAAGACTTCTCCCTGCAGCAGAAAGCACGCGTGCTGCACTATCGTGATCAGGGCCTGGTAACACTCGAGGTACAGCCTGCCGGCGGCGATGCCTATCCGCTGAGCATGCCTGATGCGGTGTACAGCCTGCGCGCGCAGGGCGGGGAGGATTACCAGAGTGACCGCTTGCGTATCCGATACGAATCGCTGAACCGGCCAGCCGAAATCCGCGCATTGAGCCTTGCCAGTGGCGAACAGACCGTGCTCAAGCGAACCCCCGTCGAAGGCAGCTTCAGTGCCGAGGATTATCACGTCGAGCGGCGCTGGGCCGTGGCGCCTGATGGTACGCGTGTGCCGATGAGCCTGGTCGGCCGGCCCGAGGCGTTCACCCACCCTGCCCCGCTGTATCTGTACGGCTATGGCTCCTACGGCGCAAGCATGGACCCCTGGTTCTCCCACGCGCGACTGTCACTGCTCGACCGTGGCTGGATATTTGCCATCGCGCATATTCGCGGCGGCGCCGACATGGGAGAAGCCTGGTATCAGGCGGGCAAGCTGGAGCACAAACACAACACCTTCACGGACTTCATCGCCTGTGCCGAAGAGCTGGTAACCAGTCAGGTGACCAGCACTGATCGGCTGGTAATCGCCGGCGGGAGCGCGGGCGGACTGTTGATCGGCAACGTGATCAACCAGCGTCCGGAGCTGTTCGCTGCCGCCGTAGCAGACGTTCCCTTCGTTGATGTCTGGAATACGATGAACAATCCGGATCTGCCGCTGACCATTGGCGAGTACGAGGAATGGGGCGACCCGAACGAGCCGGAGGTGGCCGAACGGATCCGCGGCTATGCGCCGTACGAGCAGGTCAGGCAGCAGGCCTATCCGGCCCTCTTCGTCACGGCCGGTTATCACGATATGCGCGTGCAGTATTGGGAGGCGGCAAAGTGGGTCGCCAAGCTGCGTCATATCAAGACGGACGACAACCCCTTGTTACTGAGAACGCAGATGTCGGCAGGACACGGCGGAGCCAGTGGCAGGTATCAGGCCATTCGAGAGCTGGCAGAGGAGTACAGCTTTCTGCTGTCGGTCATCACCGCGTGGCAGTCTGGGAGCTGACGGCGGAGCCAGACAGGAGAGTCTGCCCCCCTCGCCGGCGGCGCGCTTCCACAGGATGAGCGTGCATCAGCGCACGTCCTGTGGGCACTACCCAGCGCGGTTACCGGGCCTGATTGCTCAGGCCTTGTGCTTGAAGCCCCTCTGTTCCAGCAGCATGTAGAACACCGGTACGAAGATCAGCGCCAGGGTACTGGCTGCAATCATGCCGCCCACCACCACGGTTCCTATTTCCTGCCGGCTGACCGCACCGGCGCCAGTACTGAATGCAAGTGGCATGCTGCCGATGATGAAGGTCAGTGCGGTCATCATGATCGCGCGGAAACGCTGGCGGGCGGCGGTCAATGCCGCATCGAAGGGCGCCATGCCCTGCTTCCGGTTCTGCGCTGCAAATTCGACGATCAGAATCGCGTTCTTCGCGGCCAGACCGATCAGCACGAGCAAACCTACCTGGAAGTAGATGTCATTGGGGAAACCGCGCAGCATCGATGCGATGACCGCGCCGAACACCCCGAACGGAATCGCTGTCGCCACCGCCAGGGGCAGACTCCAACGTTCGTACTGCGCTGCCAGGATCAGAAACACCATGATGATGCCAAGGGCGAAGGCGATGCCACCGGCCGAAGCGGAATCGACGATCTGATACGCCTCGCCAATCCAGCCGAGCTGGGATTGATCGTCCAGCGCCTCGATGCTTACTTCCTGCAACGCCGCCAGCGCCGCCGCAGTGTTGTAGCCCGGACCCGGATCAGCGGTGATCTTGGTCGCCTGATACAGGTTGAAGCGGCTGACGCTATCGATACCCTGCGTCTGTACCAGGTTGACTACGCTGCTGAGCGGAACCAGCTCGCCACTGCCGGAGCGAACGAATATGCGGCGCAGATCGTCCGGATGGCTGCGGAAGTCGCCCTCGGCCTGCATGTTGACCTGCCAGTTTCGGCCCTGAAGGGTGAAGTCATTGACGTAAAGCGCGCCGAAGGTACTGCGCATGGTGGTGAAGATGTCGTTGATGGCAATGCCCATCGCCTTCGCCTTGTCCCAGTCCACCTTGGCCTCGAAACGCGGCACACCGATGTTCACGGCGGCGCGGACGTTGCTGAGTTCGGGCCGCTCGCGCGCGGCTGCAAGCAGCTTGTCCGCCTGCTCCTTCAAAGCCGCGGGGTCGTTATCGCCACGTACCTGCAGATAACCTTCGACACCACCGGTAAGCGAGAGCCCGAGAATCGGCGGCGGCACGAAAGCCATGACATTGGCCTCCTGTATGCCGGCGCCCAGCCCCATGATCTTGCCCGCGACAGCCTGGGCACTGTGCTCCGGACCCGGCCGGTCGTCCCAGTCGATCAGCGACACGAAGCCTACGCCCGTATTGGTCTTCAGCCCCCGATTGAGAATGTCGAAGCCGGCAAAGGCGGTGATACCACGGACTTCGTCCAGGTCGACCACCTGCTGCGCCAGCTCGTCACGCACTGTCTCGGTACGGCCAAGCGCGGACACCGGCGGCAGCTGGAAAACGGTAATCAGAAAGCCCTGATCCTCCTGCGGCACCAGGCCGCCGGCCATGCGGTTGAGCAGGAACACCGTCGAGCCGATGAGCACCGCGAAAAGCACCAGCGAGATCACCGCGTGGCGCAGCATCCAGCCTACCGTGGCAGCGAAGCCGTCGGTGAGCTTGTCGAAGCTGTTGTTGAACCAGGCGAAGTAGCGGGAGGGCTCGGTTTCTTCACGGCTCAGCAGCAGCGCACACATGACCGGGCTGAGCGTCAGCGCCACGACGCCCGACAACAATACCGATACCGCGATCGTGATGGCGAACTGGCGATACAGCTCCCCGCTCAAGCCACCCAGAAAGGCTACCGGGGCGAACACGGCCACCAGCACCAGTGTCGAGCCCACCACTGCACCTGACACCTGCTGCACCGTCTTGCTGGCAGCCTCGTACGCAGACAGTCCTTCTTCCTTGATCAGCCGCTCGGCGTTTTCCATCACGATGATGGCGTTGTCGACCACCACCCCGATCGCCAGGATCAACCCGAACAGCGTCAGCAGATTGACCGAGAAACCGAGCAGGCTCATGCCGGCGAAAGTGCCGATCAGCGAGACCGGAATGGCTACCAGCGGGATCAGTGTGGCTTTCAGATGCTGCAGAAACAGAAATGTCACCAGCACCACCAGCGCCAGCGCCTGGACAAAGGTGATGATCACTTCACGTATCGACACGTCGATGAAGCGAGTCGTGTCGTAGGGTATATCGAAGCGCAGATCGCCGGGAAAGCGGTCGGAAAGGTCGTTCATCGCTTCGCGAACCGCTTCGGCAGTATCCAGCGCGTTGGCGCCCGGCTGCATGTACACCCCGATCGGCACCGCCGCCTTGGCGTTGAACGTTGCGGTGAAGTCGTAGCTCTGAGCGCCCAGCTCCGCTCTGGCAACATCACCCAGGCGCAAGGTGCGTCCGTCGGCATCGCTGCGCAGAATGATGCGTTCGAAATCGTCCGGCGAAACCATCCGGCCCGGCGTACTGACGCTGAAAGTGAAGGCCTGGTCAGGCGGAGCCGGCTGAGCGCCAATCCGGCCAGCCGCGAACTGAGCGTTCTGCTCGCGCAGCGCCGCAGCGACATCGCTCGGCGTCAGACCGTACTCGGCCAGCTTGTCGGGTCGCAGCCAGATGCGCATGGAGTAATCCTGTGCACCAAACAGCGCAGCATCACCGACGCCCGGAAGCCGAACCAGTTCATCCAATACGTTGAGCAGCGCATAGTTGCTGATAGCCAATGTGCCGAGCTGTTCGGTTTCCGACGACAGCGTGATCACCTGCAGCAGCGACGTGGAACGCGCCTGCACCGTCACGCCAAGGTCGCGCACCTCCTGCGGCAGCTTGGCCGTGGCACGCTGCACACGGTTGTTGACGTCGATGGTCGCCTGATCCGGATCCGTACCGATACTGAAGGAGATGGTCAACTGCATGGCGCCGGAGTCGGCCGCGTACGATTCCATGTAGAGCATGTCATCGACGCCGTTGATTGCCTGTTCAAGCGGGGCGGAGACGGTATCGGCGATCACCTGGGCACTGGCGCCGGGATAGGTTGCCTGCACCACGATTTGCGGCGGCACTACTTCGGGATACTGCTCCACGGGCAATTGCCAGAGCGACGCGCCGCCGCCGATCAGAATCAGGATCGAGAGAACGGTCGAAAAGATGGGACGGTCGATAAAGAACTGGAACATGCCGTTTACTCCCGACCGGCGGCGTCAGCCTGGGCGCCACCACCGGATCCGGCGATGCGCACTTCCATGCCCGGCTGCAGACCCACCTGACCATTCACAACGATGCGCTCACCCGGCTCGACGCCGTCCTCAATGACCTGGCGTTCACCGATCGCCGTACCCAGGCGCACCGGACGCAACTGGGCCTTCGATTCGCCATCGATGACCCAGACGTTCGGCCCGCGCGCATCGGCGCCAATGGCTTCGGTCGGCACGATGATCTGGTCCTCGAAGCGGCGCAGCAGGACCCGCGCACGCACGAACTGACCCGGGATCAGCTGCTGATCGGGGTTCTCGACCACGGCCCGCACGGCGATGGTCCCGGTGGCGTTGTCGATGCTGCTGGCGGTGAAGTCGACGTTGCCCTGACGCTGATAGACAGAGCCGTCAGGCAGGAGAATGTCAACATGGGCATCGAGCAGCTTGTCGTTCACTCGCGCGGCGCGCTGAATTGCTGCATCACGCTCCGGCAGAGCGAAGATCACGTGGACCGGATCCTGCTGCACGATGGTCGTCAACAGGGCTCCCACCCCCAGCAAGCTGCCTTCCGGCAGCACTTCGAGGCTGGTAGAGCCGGAAATCGGTGCCAGAACCTCGGTGTAGGACAGATTCAGCCGTGCCTCGTCGTGCCCGGCCTGCGCCTGCGCCATGCCCGCTTCGGCAAAATCCAGTTGAGACCGAATCCGGTCGCGCTCGCTGGCACTCAATGCCCCGCGCTCGAACAGTTGTTCGGCACGGCTCCAGTCACGTTGTGCCTGGCGCTGCTCGGCGCGAGCATTGGACAGCGCGGCCTCGGCCTGCTTCAGCTGAATGCGCATCGGAGTAGGATCGATGCGAAACAGGAGATCGCCCTCCTCGACGTCGGCTCCCTCTTGGTAGGCACGTTCCAGCAACACACCGGAGATGCGCGCGCGAACCTCGGTTTCGCGGGCGCCGCGAATCCGTGCCGGGTATTCCTGAACCATTTCAGCGTCGGCGCGCTGCACTTCCTGAACCGTCACCACCGGTGCCGGGCGGCCCTGACCCTGAGCTTGCTGCTCCTCGTCCCCGCAGGCGCCAAGCAACAGCGCAATGGAAGCCAGGCCGAGAAGCCGCGTCGCCGATGGGCGGGCCGATGCGGAGAGGATGGTTCGCAAGTTCATGTGTGTATCCGTATTGGTCGTTTTACTTGGGCCGGCGGCACACGCCGGTCGCCTTATGATCAATCCTGGCCGAGAATGCCGTTGAACAGCAGGTCGGTCAGTTTCTCCGCCTCGTCATCGAGCAATACCCGACGCTCGGAAATACGCGTGACGAACACGCTTCCGTAGGCCAGATTAGCCAGCGCATCGAGCACGAGCTCTGGATCTTTCACCCGGCACGGGTAGCGCTCGATCAGCTGCTGGCAGATATCAACCCAGCGCCGCCGCCGCGCTTCCGAGTAGACGAAGTACAACGGCTTGCTGCCGCGTAGCTCCGCCCGTTCATGAATGAACAGCTCCACCGTCTCGGGATGCTCGCGAAAGAACTCGATATATGCCCGAAACGCAGCCCGCAGCTGCAACAAAGGATCCCGGCAATGCTCGATCGAAGCGTCAACCCGCCCGGTAAGCCGCTGCATGGCAGCATCTACGGCAGCCTTGAACAGCTCATCCTTGGTTGCATAAAAACGGTAGATCGTACCCTTGCCGATGCCAGCGAGATCGGCGATCTGCTGGACTTCCGCACACCGAAAACCCTGCTCGGCAAACACCTTGCCGGCGGCAACGAGAATATCTTCCCGACGCTGCTCCGCCGACTTGCGCTGGCGCTTTGCAGGATTGCTGGTGTGCTCTGGCATGGGAGTTTCGCTAAACGGACTGACGAGTCAGTCCGTATTAGAGATCAGCCGACGGCTCAGGACAAGCCGCCGAACCGGAAAAAGACTGTTGCGTGGAGTACAACAGTCCTTCCGGGGAGGCACCGCGCTCGGTGGAGCACGGCCTGTTTCGGCTTCAGTATCGCCCGGCGACGTCGTCGAAGGTGCGTTCGATGGTGGCGGACGGAGCCGGCGTCACCAGCGATACGACGATGATCGCCACGGTAGCGAGGATGAACCCGGGAATGATTTCGTACAGGCCGATGGTATCGATCTGCTTCCAGAGCACCACGGTGACGCCGCCGACGATGATCCCGGCCAGCGCGCCATTGCGGTTCATGCGCTTCCAGAACAGCGATAGCAGGATCGCCGGGCCGAACGCCGCCCCGAAACCGGCCCAGGCGTAGGACACCAGCCCGAGAACAGTGCTCTCCGGATTGAAGGCGAAAAGCAGCGCGATCAGAGCGATGCCGATGACGGCGAAGCGCCCTACCCACACCAGTTGCGCCTGCGACGCGTCGCGCCGAAACAGGGCCTTGTAGAAGTCCTCTGCCAGGGCAGAAGACGACACCAGCAACTGCGAATCGGCCGTCGACATGATCGCTGCCAGCACCGCCGCGAGCAGAATACCGGCTACGATCGGGTGCGTCAGCGCCTGAATCAGAGCGAGGAAAACCGTCTCGGGATCTGCCAGCCCTTCGTCGCCGAAATAACCTATGCCGACCCAACCGGTAAACAGCGCCGCCAGCAGGCAGATCGCGGTCCACGCTACAGCGATGCGCCGCGCGGTTGGCAAGGCAGCGTCGTCACCAATGGCCTTGAAGCGAGCCAGCACATGCGGCTGGCCAAAGTAGCCCAACCCCCAACCGAGGAGCGAGATGATGGCGACAAAGCCGAGCGACTCGCCCTCGACATCCGTGAGGAAGGTCAACAGGTTCGGGTTGCTGGCTTCCATCGAGGCATGCGCCTGATCCCAGCCGCCTACGCTGTTGAGCGCGAGGATTGGCACCACGACCAGCGCCGCCGCCATCAGCAGCCCCTGGATGACGTCGGTCCATGATACGGCGAGGAACCCCCCGAAAAAGGTATAGGAGACGATGATCAGCGTCCCGAGTACCACTGCGATGCGGTAGTCGAGCCCGAACGTGCTTTCGAACAGCTTGCCCGCGGCAACCAGGCCAGAGCTGGTGTAGAACAGGAAGAACAGCAGGATGAAGATCGCCGAGATCACGCGCAGCAGGCGAGTCTTGTCTTCGAAGCGAAACTCGAAGTACGCAGGCAGCGTCAGCGAATCGTTTACCGCATGGGAGTAGACACGCAGACGACGCGAGACGATCAGCCAGTTCAGCCAGGTGCCGATCAACAGGCCTGCGGCAATCCAGGTAGCCTCATAACCGGCCACCATCGCGTAACCCGGCAGACCCAGCAGGAGCCAGCCGCTCATGTCCGAGGCGCCAGCGGACAGGGCTGCCGTACCCGGGCCCAGCGATCGGCCACCGAGGATATAATCGGACAGGTTGGTCGTACGCTTGTATGCGACGTAACCCAACAGAAGCATTACCGCTATATACACTGCGAAGGTGGCACTGACGGTGCCGATGTTACCTGTCATGTTCTTCTCTCCTTGCGGACCATCCGTGTCCTGTTATTGGTATGGGAGACGTTCCACTCCCTTTGCTGCCGGCTCCGCCTGGAACCGGCCATTGCTCATGGCTCGCCATTGCCCAGCGACAGCAGACTGGCGTTCCCACCGACTGCTGTCGTATTGATGGTACGGGTCCGTTCGGTGGCGAATCGTAGCAGATAATGCGGGCCGCCGGCCTTGGGTCCCGTTCCGGACAAGCCCTGGCCCCCGAAGGGCTGCACACCGACTACTGCGCCGATCTGGTTCCGGTTGACGTAGACATTGCCGATGCGCACGCGCTGATCGATGTAGCGCGCGGTGTCTTCATTGCGGCTATGAATGCCCAGCGTCAGGCCGAACCCGGTGGCATTGATTTCATCGATGATCTGGTCCAGCTGATCGTGCCGCCAGGTGATCACATGCAGCACCGGCCCGAAGTGCTCTCGGTCGAGTTCGCTGATGCTCTTGAGGCGAAACGCCACCGGTGCTAGAAAATGACCATTGAGGCCCGCAGGCATCGTCGCCTCCGCGATCAGGTAGCCGGCGTCCTTCATTCGCTGGATATGCTGGCTCAGCCCTTTCCGTGCCTCGGCATCGATTACCGGTCCGACGTCGGTGTCACGCCGCGAGGGATCACCGATGTGCAGCTCGGCCATCGCGCCCTTGAGCAATTCGATCACCCGCTCGGCTATGTCTTCCTGAATGAACAGCACGCGCAATGCCGAACACCGCTGACCGGCGCTGGTGAAGGAGGAATGCAAAACGTCCTTGATCACCTGCTCGGGCAGCGCGGTCGAATCCACCAGCATGGCGTTCTGCCCGCCGGTTTCGGCGATCATCGGCGCGATCGCGCTGTCACGCGCGGCCAGCGCCCGGTTGATGATGTGAGCTGTCTGGGTGGAGCCGGTAAAGGCCACACCGGCGATACGCGGATCCGAGCTGATGACGCTGCCGACCTGAGCGCCGTCGCCAGGCAGCAGAGCGATCACTTCGCCGGGAAGGCCTGCCTGCAGCATCAGCTCGACACAGCGTACGGCGATCAGGCTGGCCTGCTCTGCGGGCTTGGCCACTACCGTGTTCCCCGCCACCAGCGCAGCCGATACCTGCCCGAGAAAGATCGCCAGCGGAAAATTCCACGGGCTGATGCAGGCAAACACGCCTCTGCCCTGCAGATACAGCTCGTTGCTCTCGCCCGTCGGCCCGGGAAGCGTGATCACGGCGAAGCGCTGGCGCGCCTGCTGCGCATAGAAGCGGCAGAAATCCACTGCTTCACGCACCTCATCGATGCCGTCCTGCAAGCTCTTGCCCGCTTCGCGGCTGCACAGTGCCATCAGCTCTGGCATGTTCTGCTCGAGCAGGTCGGCGGAACGCTCCAGGATCGAAGCACGCGTATCGACTGGCGTAGCGTTCCAGTGCGCGAAAGCCGTCGCCAGCCCGGCGATCGCATCGCGCGTCTGCGCGCCGGTCGCCCAGATCACCTCTCCGACCTGCACGTCCAACTGATAGGGACACATCACCGGACGCGCCTCGCCCTGCAGACGCTTGCCATTGACGATAGGCGCCCCGGTCCAGGTGCGCTGCAGGAAGCTGTCCAGCTCCTGCTTGAGCGGCAGCCACTGACTTTCCACGTTCAGGTTGAGACCGCGTGAGTTGCGCCGCTCGGGACCATAGATGGCCGGCGGCAGCGGGATCCGATCATTCGCCAGGCTGGCGTACTGGCGCAGGCGGTCGACGGGGTGTTCGATAAGCGAACCGACCGGTACGCGATGATCCACCAGCTTGTGCACGAACGAGGAGTTAGCGCCATTTTCCAGAAGCCGGCGCACCAGATACGGGAGCAGATCCTTGTGCGCCCCGACCGGCGCGTAGATGCGCACGGGGCAGCCGACTTCCTCGATGACCGTGTCATACAACGCATCACCCATGCCGTGCAGGCGCTGGAATTCGAACTGCTGGTCGCGACCCATGTCCAGGATGCAGGTCACGGTATGGGCGTTATGCGTTGCGAACTGCGGGTAGATCAGCCCCGCCGTGACCGGACTCAGGAGATAGCGCGCGCAGGCCAGATACGACACGTCGGTCGCTTCCTTGCGCGTGAAGACCGGGTACCCCTCGAGCCCAGCCTGCTGGCACAACTTGATTTCGGTGTCCCAGTAGGCGCCCTTGACCAGGCGTACCGGGATCTGGTCGCCCTGCCCCTTGGCCAGCTGGGTCAGCCACGCCAGTACCGGTAGCGCGCGTTTGGAGTAGGCCTGGACAACCAGACCGAAGTTGCCCCACCCGCGCACCTCGGGGTGCCGATAGACCTCGCGGAACAACTTCAGCGACAGCTCCAGGCGGTCGGCCTCCTCGGCATCGATGGTGATGCCGACATCGCCTGCCCGCGCCTGGCGAACCAACTCGAGCACTGTCGTACCCAGCTCGCGCAGCACCTGCTGTTCACGTGCCGGCTCGTAGTGCGGGTGCAAGGCGGAGAGCTTGATGGAGATGGTCGGCCGGGGGCTCTTGCCCTTGTACCTGTCTTCGGCTATCGCGCGGATCGCGTCGCTGTAATCCTGGCGGTACCGCTCCGCGTCAGCGCGGGTCAACGCCGCTTCGCCGAGCATGTCGAAGGAATAGGTATAACCGGCGTCACGCTGCGGCTTGCCGTTCTTGAGCGCTTCCTTGATGGTACGTCCGAGCACGAACTGCCTGCCCATGATGCGCATCGCCTGCATCATGGCGGTGCGTATCACCGGTTCACCGCTACGCTTGATCAGTTTGCCAAGCACCGTGCCGGGCGTGCCGTCCTGACGCATGTCCATCTTCACCACACGGCCGGTCATCACCAGGCCCCAGGCGGCGGCATTGACCAGCGTGTGCTCACTCTGGCCGAGATGCCGATCCCACTGCGCGGCATTGAGCTTGTCGCGGATCAACGCGTCTGCGGTGTCCGAATCAGGTACGCGCAGCAGTGCCTCGGCCAGACACATCAGCATGATGCCTTCCTGGGTATCCAGACTGTATTGCTGCAGAAGCGCGTCGATGCTGTCGACGGCGTTGTCGCGCTTGCGCACGGCTTCGATCAGCTTGCGCGCGCGGGCAGACAGCGCAGCGGAATCGGCCGGCTCGGCCAGTGCAATCAGGTCGGTGAGATAGGCGCTTTCGTCAACGGCGTAGTTGGCGCTGAGGGCGCCAAACAGGGAATCCGGGTCGTCCGAAAGAAACCGACCGTCGAGCACTTCGCTGGCTTTGAACATCTGGCACGCTCCAATCGCGCCCGGCACGTTGCCGGACAAAAGGATTCGCCTCGACTAACCCTAGCTCAGGGTTCGACAGGTGGCGAATCGAATTCATTGTTCGTGGCTGGCATCGTCTGCAACTGAGGCGATGCGCCATCTAACCAATGTAGGAGCGAAGCCCGACGGCTTCTTGCATGAAACTCGGATTGTGTTGCATGGAACTATGAAGCAGCGGCAACGCCCTGGCGAATCGCGCCGGGAGTCAGCCCGAGATGCCGTCGGGTGGCGTGCGTCAGCGCGCTCTGGCTACAGAAACCGCTGCGGCTGGCGACCTCGGCAATGGGCAGGCGCGTTTCCCTGAGCCAGTCGGCCGCCTGGCGCACGCGACAGATTTGCACGAAGTGATGCGGTGTATGACCGGTGGCCTGCCGAAACAGCGCATGAAAGTGGCTGGGACTCACATGGACCTGTCTGGCCAGATCCCTGACGCTGATCGGTTTGTCCAGATGCTGCATCACGTAGCGCCTGAGCACCTCGATATCCAGCGCCGCTCGGGGCGATGGCACGTATGACGAGAGCTGCTGGCTGATTGCATGCAGCACGGTGTTGCCCAGATGCCAGGCCACCGGTGTGTCGCTGCCGTGCCGGCCCAGCTCGACACCGGCGAAATCCAGCAGGCCAAGCAGCCGGGAATCCAGCGTGAGGAAGCGCGGCCGATCGAACAGTCGCTTCAGTCCCGCGTCGGTGAACTCCTGCATGGCCACATCGAGGATCAGCATACGATTCTCGCCACGGCCGGAAAAAGCGTGGGCGGCGTCACCCGGAACGATGCAGGCATGAAGCCTGCTGACCGCGCCACCGGTACCGTCAACCTCGAAGTCGGCGCACCCGTTCAGGCCAAGCACCAGCTGATGCTCCGGGTGAGCATGCGTCGCACTCTGGCTTGGCAGATCGAGGATGCGGGTTGTGGGCATGGGTGTGCGTGTCGTGGTGGACCAGAAGAGATGGTAGCCCTCGCACCGTTTGGTAACAAGAAAACCCATATTGAATTGTTCGCGCGCCGCCACTATCTCAGTAGGCATACATATCGCTGAACAGGTAGCGTAGATGACCGACCATGAGCACCAGCAACCCGACGTAATCGAAGAGCAGGATCAGGAAGCCGGTTTCCAGCCCGGTACCGGACTGGTGATCCCCAACCAGCGCCTGCCGGACAAGCTGTATCTGCTGCCGGTACACAACAGACCGTTCTTCCCCGCTCAGGTTATGCCGGTGGTGGTGAATGAAGCGCCCTGGGCGGAAACCATCGAGCGCGTGTCGAACACGCCGCACCATGCCCTGTCGCTGTTTTACGTGGATGGCAGCCCAGGCGAAACCGGTCTGCTGAACAGCGAAGACCTGCCGCAGACCGGCTGCGCGGTGAAAATCCACCACGCGGTGAAGGAAGACGGCAAGATCCAGTTCATCGCCCAGGGGCTGACTCGCGTTCGTATCACTCAATGGCTCAGCCGCAAGCCGCCCTATCTGGTGGAAGTGGAATACCCCGAACCGCCGGCTGACGAGCGCGATGAAGTTCGGGCCTATGCCATGGCGCTGATCAACGCCATCAAGGAACTGCTGCCGCTCAACCCGCTGTACAGCGAAGAGCTGAAGAACTATCTGAACCGCTTCAGCCCCAACCAGCCCTCGCCGCTCTCGGACTTTGCCGCAGCGCTGACCTCAGCCAAGCCCGGCGAGCTGCAGGACGTACTCGATACGGTGCCGATACTGCGGCGCATGGAAAAGGTCCTGGTGCTTCTGAAAAAGGAGATCGACGTCGCCCGCCTGCAGGGCGAAATCAGCGCCGAGGTGAACCGGACCATCTCCGACCATCAGCGCAAGTTCTTCCTCAAGGAGCAACTCAAGATCATCCAGCGCGAGCTGGGTCTGTCCAAGGACGACAGAACCGCCGATGTCGAGCAGTTTCGTGAGCGCCTCGAAGGCAAAACGTTGCCTGATACCGCGCGTGACAAGATCGAAGAAGAGCTCAACAAGCTGTCGGTCCTGGAGACCGGCTCACCCGAGTATGCGGTCACGCGAAACTACCTCGACTGGGCCACCAGCATGCCCTGGGGCGTGACCCACAAGGACAAGCTCGACATCGCGCACGCGCGCAAGGTGCTGGACCGTGACCATAGCGGACTTGATGACGTCAAGGCGCGAATACTCGAGTTTCTGGCTGTGGGGGCGTATCGCGGTTCGGTAGCCGGCTCGATCATTCTGCTTGTTGGCCCACCCGGGGTGGGCAAGACCAGCATCGGACACTCGATCGCTGAAAGCCTCGGGCGTCCGTTTTACCGCTTCAGCGTTGGCGGCATGCGCGACGAGGCGGAAATCAAGGGTCATCGGCGCACCTACATCGGCGCGATGCCGGGCAAGTTCGTCCAGGCGTTGAAGGACGTGAAGGTAATGAACCCGGTCATCATGCTCGACGAGATCGACAAACTCGGCGCCAGTCATCAGGGGGATCCTGCCTCGGCGCTTCTGGAAACGCTCGATCCGGAACAGAACAGCGAGTTTCTCGATCATTATCTGGACCTGCGCCTGGACCTGTCCAAGGTACTCTTCGTCTGTACCGCCAACACGCTGGACAGCATTCCCGGGCCGTTGCTCGATCGCATGGATGTAATCCGTCTGTCCGGCTACATCACCGAAGAAAAGATGGCGATCGCCAAGCAGCATCTCTGGCCTCGCCAGCTCGAGCGCGCCGGCGTACGCAAGGGTCAGTTGCGCATCAGCGACAAGGCCATGCGGCAGGTGATCGAGGGATACGCTCGTGAAGCCGGCGTACGGAATCTGGAAAAACAGCTGTCCAAGCTGGTGCGCAAGTCCGTGGTCACGCTGCTTGAGCAAGGCGATGCGAAAATCAGCATCAAGCCCGAGAATCTCAAGCCGCTGCTTGGCACCCCGGCGTTCAGAGTCGAAAAGACGTTAAAGGGAACCGGCATCATTACCGGGCTGGCCTGGACCTCCATGGGTGGCGCGACGCTACCCGTGGAAGCAACGCGGATCCATACTCTGAACCGGGGATTCAAGCTGACCGGCAAGCTGGGTGACGTGATGAAGGAGTCGGCCGAAATTGCCTACAGTTACCTGTGCGCGAATCTCGAACGCTACAAGGCTGACAAGACCTTCTTCGACGAAGCCTTCGTGCATCTGCACGTGCCTGAAGGGGCGACGCCGAAGGATGGGCCGAGCGCCGGCGTGACCATCACCAGCGCTCTTTTGTCGCTGGCTCGCAACGAAGCGCCGCGCCCCGGCCTGGCCATGACCGGAGAGATTACCCTGACCGGACAGGTCCTTCCGGTTGGCGGCATACGCGAGAAGGTCATCGCCGCGCGACGCCAGTCGATCTTCGAGCTGATTCTGCCGGAAGCCAACCGGGGTGATTACGAAGAGCTGCCGGACTACCTCACCGATGGCATGACGGTGCATTTCGCCAGCCACTACAAGGATGTCGCCAGGCGGCTGTTTGCCTGATCAGAAAACAAACAAGGCGACCATCCGGTCGCCTTGCTTACGTTCGTCCCGCCTTACCTGTCCTCGGACCGGGGCTTGTCGTCCCTGCGCATCCCCGGAAAGTGCTCGTTGTGCTCGTCGTCGAGCTCCTCGATCTCGGGGAACTCGTGCAGGCTGCTTTCAAAGCGCTCATCCGCTGCACCGAATGCCGTCTCGTTATCCTTGCGCGGCGCAGAAGGCGTCAGCCCCTCGATCAGATCCCAATCGGGATCCAGCGTGAAGTCGTTCAGATTAAGCTGGGTCGCGGTGATGTCTTCGGCCCGCTCTCTTTCGGCCTGTTCGTCCGCCTCCGGTGTGGTCTCCTCGGCCAGCATTGGCTCGACGTGGTCTACCTGCTCCACCAGCCCGGCGTCCGTGGCGGCGAACAGGGCCGGGAAGCGTGCCTTGATCTGCTCGATGCGGCCGGCATCGCCGCCCTGGGCCAGCACGTTCTGTTCCTGCGCGGTGAAAGCGCGGGACTCACCCAGTTCCGCCAGAACCCGCAGCTGCTTGTAACGTAGATCCAGCCGGTTGGGTTGCTCGACAATCGCCTTGTCCAGCATGGCGCGTGCCTCTGCAAAGCGTCCATAAGTGATGTACAGCTCGACGCCATCCAGTGGGTCAACGGGCTTGGGCGCGGCCCGCACGGCCGTCGGCCGCTGAGTAGCCGAATCAGCGGCCATCGCTGCGGCCAGGGGCGCAGCGGCTTCAGGTGCCACCCGGGTGGGCTGCGCGGGCATCACCCGTTCTTCCTCTTCGGGGTCATCCTGATCGTCAGCGCGCTTGCGGGCGAAGAACACCAGACCCAGCAGAACTGCCAGCAGTGCAAGCAGAGCCGGCCACCAGCGTGAAATCAGGCCCTGTTCCTGGGCCTCCGGCACAGTGCTCCCCTCGCCATCCGCCGGCTGGGCCGGTTCGGGGGCTTCCGCTACGGCGGGCAATACTTCCGCGTCCACGGCGCCGGGCTCAGGTTCTTCGCTGCCCGTGGTGGAAACAGGTCCCTCGGCGTCCTGTGCATCGCTCAATGTAGGGCCGGCTGCGGATGCAGCGCTCCCTTCGCCCTGATCGCTCTCTGCCTGCTGCGCCTGCCGCAGGATCTCCAGCTCAGCCTGCAAACTGGCAATCTGGCGATCACGTGCATCGAGTTCGTCCAGCATCACATTGAAGCGGGCTTCCAGGCTGCGCAGCCGATCGGCCAACAGCGCCGCATCTGCACTGACCCGCTCGGAGCGCTGCTCTTCTTCGATCCGCAGCCGCGCTGTTGGCTCGGCGTCAGTGACGGCTGGCTCGGAGCGGCTACCAGCCGCTGCAGCGGAACCGGTCTGGGCGTCCATTCCTGAACGGCTGTCGGTAGTTGCCGCGGGACGCGGAGCGATCAGCGGCGCAGCGGCGCGTTCCTGTGACAGCGATCCGTCCGAGGCTGTCTCGGGCACTGGCGCCTCGCCCGCTGCGCCCAACTGCTCCGCCGTGGGCAGCGTAAGCACCTGACCCACGCGCAGGCGGCTTGGATCGCCGTCGATGAAGGCATCAGGATTCAACGCGCGGATCGCCAGCATGGTTTCTTCGATTGACACAGACTCACCCGGCCGGGCCCGCGAGGCGATCCCCCACAAACTGTCCCCTGCAGCGGTACGGTACTGCCGCGCGCCGGCAGCAGGAGCGAGGTCAGGCAGCGCAGCAGGCGCCGCTGCCGGGCGTGGCGCGGCAGGCGCCCGCGGCGCTGCGTCTACGGCTCGCCCCTGCTGCACCGGGTTGCCGGCAGGCGCTGGAAACGAACGCGGCTGCGGCGCACTCGGCGGCTGGTACAGTGGCGGGTCTAGGAGCAGAGTGTACTCGCGCAGCAGACGACCGTTCGGTCGACGCAGTTCGACGAGGAAGTTCAGATACGGCTCGCGTACCGGGCCGGGCGATTGTACGCGCACAACCAGCTGGTTGTTTTCCATGGTCGGAGTGAAGCGCAGCTCGGTGAGAAAATGCGGCCGCTCGAGGCCCGCATTGCGAAAGGCAGCCGCGTCCGCGAGGCTTACCCGGATGTCGGACGGGTCCACATCACCGCCGCCCTGCAGGAATATGGTGGCATCAAGAGGCTGGTTAAGCGCCGAGTCCAGCTTCAACTCACCCAGACCCAGCGCATTGGCGACGCCGATGTACAACGTCGCCAATGATGCGACGCCCCAGACAATCTGGCGTTTCACAGCCATACCATATCCTCATTCATGCGAACGACAGGCGCACGCCCTCGTTCATCGATGCTATCCGTTGCATCCCCGCAGCGGGAATCCTGCGTTGGCATGGGCGGGAGGAGCAAATTAATATCATTATGCCATCGAGCGGTTCAAATTTTGAACAGATCTGCGTCAGACGTCAAAAAAAGCTGCAAAAGCACATTCACCTCGCGCTGTTGGACGTATTCATGACACACGGCGTACATCTTGCCGCTAGCGAGCCGGCCGTTCAAGTGCCCTGTCACGGACGGTAGCTTGCGGTAGAATCGCGCTTTGCCTGTTTGCGAGCGCCCGCCATGACCCACACCGACAATCTGTTCTCCACCCGCAAAAGCCAGGTGGCGGATTTCGTTTTCGATCACGACGTTGCGCGCGTATTCCCGGACATGATCAAGCGTTCGGTACCGGGCTACCCCACGATTGTCGAAAGCATCGGGCTGATCGCCGGTCAGCATGCCACCAGCGGGACTCGCCTGTATGATCTGGGCTGCTCGCTAGGCGCAGCGACTCAGTCCATGCGGCGCCATGTACGCGCGGAAGGATGCCGCATCACGGCTGTCGACAATGCCTCGGCAATGGTCGAACGCTGCCGGGAGTACATGGTTGCGCAGGATGCGATGGTCGAGGAGCCCTGCCCCGTCGAAGTGGTCGAGGCCGATATCACCCGCCTGGAACTGGCGCCGTGCTCGGTGGTGGTGCTGAACTTCACCCTGCAGTTCGTGGCCCCTGCCGAGCGCCTGGCATTACTGACGCGCATCCGAGAGGCGCTGCTGCCCGGCGGCGTGATGATCCTGTCGGAAAAGTTGCAGTTTACCGACGACGCGACGCAGCATTGCCTTGAACAGCTTCACTACGCCTTCAAGCGGGCGAACGGCTACAGCGAGCTGGAAATCGCACAGAAGCGCAGCGCGATCGAGAACGTGATGATCCCCGATACGCTCGAAACGCACACACAACGGCTCAGCGCTGCCGGCTTCAGCCATGCGCATACCTGGTTTCAATGCCTCAACTTCTGCTCGATGATTGCCTACCCGTGATTGACTACAGCCCACTATTCGACCAGCTGCGCGATTCCCCCCTGGCCCATTGGCTTGACCCGCTGCCCGCTGCACTGCGACAGAGACTGGCGATCGCCGAGCGCCACGGCGACCTGCCGCGGTGGCAGGCCTGCCTGGCGGATCTGCCGGCTCTTCACACGACTGCCGATCTCTCCGAGGGCGTCAGGATAGGTTCGCCTGCCGATCTTGACAAAACCGGCCATGAGCAGCTGGAGCAGGCACTGAGAGGCCTGCACCCGTGGCGCAAGGGGCCGTTTGAGCTGTTTGGCGTGCACATCGATACCGAGTGGCGCTCGGACTGGAAGTGGCAACGCGTCGCTCCGCACCTCGATCTACGTGGTCGGCGGGTGCTGGATGTAGGCTGCGGGAACGGCTACTACATGTGGCGCATGTGGGCCGCAGGCGCCAGCCTGGTCATCGGCGTGGACCCCAATCTGCTGTTCCTGACGCAGTTCGAAGCGGTGCGCACCTATCTGCCGGACGCGCCAGTGTGGCAACTGCCATTCACACTGGAAGATCTGCCAGAGCCGACCGAAGGATTCGACACCGTGTTCTCGATGGGCGTGCTCTATCACCGGCGCTCGCCCATTGATCATCTCCTGCAACTGCGCGCATGCCTGCGGCCGGGCGGGGAACTGGTGATGGAAACGCTGGTGATCGAGGGCGATGAGACGGCATGCCTGGTGCCCGAGGACCGCTACGCCCAGATGCGCAACGTCTGGTTCCTGCCTTCGGTGAAGATGCTCGAGCTGTTCCTGCGCAGGGCCGGTTTCAGCGAAGTGCGCTGCGTTGACCTGAGCCGTACCAGCACCGACGAACAGCGCAGCACCGAATGGATGCGCTTTCAATCGCTGCCGGACTTTCTCGATCCCGCTGACCCGACGCGCACCTGTGAAGGCTACCCGGCACCGCTGCGCGCCACCCTGGTAGCGACACGCTAGCGACTACTGCTGGATCAGCCACTCCGCCAGCTCACCAGCCGGCATCGGTCTGGCAAACAGATACCCCTGGCAGACGTTGCAGCCGCGGCTCTGCAGGAACCGCCACTGGGCTTCGTTTTCCACGCCTTCGGCGACCACATCCAGCTGCATGTTCGCGGCCATGTCCAGAATGGTAGTCACCAGCTGGTTGTCCTCCAGGCGCTCGGGCACCCCGGCCAGGAAGCTCTTGTCGATCTTCAGTCGGTCCAGCGGGAATCGGCGCAGGTAGGCGAGCGAGGAGTAGCCGGTGCCGAAGTCGTCGATGGCGACGCCGACCCCTAGCTTCTTCAGCTCATGCAGCGTCTGCTCGCCCTGCTCGGCGTTGGTCATCAACGCGCTTTCGGTGATTTCCAGCTCCAGCATGCTCGCCGGCAGGCCGCTGTCGCGCAGCGCGGAGCTGACCAGCGCGACCACATCCTGCTGCACGAACTGACGCGGCGACAGGTTGACGGCGACTGACTCGAGCCCCAGCCCCTGCTGCTGCCAGAGTCGGGCCTGGCGGCATGCCTCGTTCAGCACCCAACGCCCGATGGGTACGATCAGTCCATTCTGCTCGGCCAGCGGAATGAACACGTCCGGACTGACCATTCCCCGCTCGGGGTGGCGCCAGCGCAATAGCGCCTCCACGCCGATCGCACGCCGAGTGCGGACCTGAATCAGCGGCTGGTAGTAGAGTTCGAGCTGGTCGTTCTCCAGTGCCTTGCGCAGCGCCCGGTCCAGCTCGAAGCGTTCGTTGGCGGCCTCGGTCATTTCCCTCGAGTAACCGCACACGCGGTCGCGACCGAGGACCTTCGCGTTGTCCATCGCGGCGTCGGCGTTACGCACCAGGTCAGCCGAACAGTCGCCGTCCTCGGGGTAACAGGCGTAACCGACGCTGGCGCCGATGTAGACTTCGCGCCCGTCACCCAGAACGATCGGCATGCGCATGGTCGAACAGGCACTTTCCGCCAGACGCTGAATGGCGTCGCGATCACGATCCTGTGCGATCAGCAGGAATTCGTCGCCGCCCAGCCGGGCGAGTATGTTGCCCGGCTCGCATACGGCGAGCAGCCGCGCGGCCACCTGACGCAGCACCGCATCGCCAGCTGCATGACCCAGCCCGTCGTTGATCGCCTTGAAGCGGTCGAGATCGATGAACAGGGCGGCGATGCTGCTGCTGTTCACCTGCGCCATCTGCAGTCCGCTTTCCAGGCGCTGCATGGCAAAATTCCGGTTCGCCAGCCCGGTGAGACTGTCGTACTGCGTCAGTTGCTGCAACTGCTCCTGACTACGGCGCAAACGGCTGATGTCACTGAACATGATGACATTGCGGCTGACCTTGTCGTCGGCATCGCGAATGGCCGATGCCGTCACCAGCAATGTCACGCCCCGCTCGCGCTCGGTATCCAGGACCGCCTCGCCCTGCCAGTAGCCGTCCTCACGCAACGCATTGGTGATATTGCGGATGAGGTTGCGGTGTTCGTGGACGCGATCGCGCACGAACGGACGGCGGCCGATGGCCTGTTCCCGCCCCATGCCGGTGATGCGCTCGAATGCCGGATTGACGTTGACGATGCGGAAATCCGAGTCGGTGATCAGCATGCCCTCGCGGCTGCTTTCAAACACCGCAGCCGCTTCGCGAAGTGCCTGCTCGCTGCGCCGCCGATCATCGATCTCCTCGGAGAACAGTACGAAATACAGTGGGTTGCCAGCATCATCTCGTACCAGCGTAACGGTGAGCCTGACCCAGTTATACGGCTCTTCCGTGCCACGGTATCGCGCCTCCATCGCCACGCTGGCCACCTGACCGGCGAGCAGACTGCAGAGACCGGCCTGAAGAGCTGGAAGATCGGCAGGATGTACCAGGTCGCGGGCCTGAAAGCTTATCTCGTCCCCGCGCGCAAGACCTGTGCGTTCATAAAAACGCGGATTGCCGCTGAGCAGTTTGCCGTCGGGCGTGATCAGGCTGATGCAGATCGCCGCATACTCGAAGATCGCCTGGAAGCGCTTTTCCGATGATTTTCGCTCCGCAGCCAGCCGGGACTTCTGCACTACCAGCGCCACCAACCGGCTGAACTCCCCCAGTGCCGCGATTTCTCGAGTATCCGGCAGGCCGTCACGGTCACCGTATACGGCAAAGGTACCGAGCGCTGCCCCGTGTTCATCCTTGAACGGCACCGACCAGCTCGAGCGAATGTTCCATTGCGCGACGATATCCCGAAAGTCGGCCCACAGCGGGTCGCTGGCTGCGTCAGCGACATACACCGGCTCACCTCGGTGAATCGCGGCGCCACAGCTGCCCACCGAGGGTCCGGGGACCAGACCTGTGAGCCGCTGGCGGTAATCTGCACCGAAGCTTGGCGCTGCGGCTACCACCAAGGATCCATCCGGCTGCATAAGCAGGATGGTTACACGGTGGCCAGGCTGGAAGGTTTCCCACTCGCCGGCGATACGATCGAGCAGAGCGTCAAGGCTGGTGTGGCTCAGCAGCCCGTCGAGCACGCTGGTTCGGGCAGCCTGCAAACGTGCCTGCTGCTGATCGCCGTGTGTATCGTGCAAGGTGCCGATGACCGCGCTGCCGGTCTCCAGCGTGGTGAAGCGTTTGGCAGTGAGCGTTGCCCAGCGATAGCGTCCGGTTTGCGAAAGCACCTTTACCGTGGCTTGCAGCGCCTCGCTATCACCGTCGCGCACCCGCGCAAAGAAGTCTTCCAGCTCGGATCCACTGCCCGAGCGGATGTAGTCGAGCAGGTTGCGACCGAGCACCTCGGTTGGCGGAATGTCGGTGAGGTCCTGCCAGGCCGGGTTGATGTAGGCGATCCGGCCTTCAAGGTCGGTCCGGTAGATGACGTCCTGAATATTGCCGAGCACCTGGACATTGCGCCGCATCACCCGCGCCGCGTCGTCGCGCATCGTGGCGATAGTGCATTCTCTGGCGCGGATGGCGCGGCGCATAGACACCATCAGGAGCGCCAGGCAAGCCAGTGCCAGGACCGCCATGGCCGGTATGTATACCGGCGGGATGAAAGGCAACGAGATCGCGATCAGCGCGAGCAAACCGGCGGATGCGTACAGGATTCCACCAGGATAGGGACGACGGGGCGTCAGCACGTAGTGAACGCCTATCCGAAGACCGTAACGGTCTGTCGACTGATGGCGACCAATTCACCGTCCGGCGTCCAGACCATTGCCGCAGCATGGCCGTAGCCGTCACGGGCGTGTTCGATATCGGCGCGATACAACAGCCAGTCGTTATTGCCGATGGCAGGCTGCGGCTGGACGAATTCGATGGTCCAGGTCAGCGAACTGGCCGGCGCCTTGGAGGTAAGGTGCGGCAGTACCGCCGGCGGCCAGACGTCCACGAGACCGAGCAGATGCGCCGCACCGATTTCACCCTCGTCTTCCTTGAAGCGCATCCAACCGCCCATCTCGCGCTTGCGACTGCCGCTGAACGGCAGATCGCCGAACGCCCAGCGCACGGAGAAATGGCGGATGAAGCTCGGGTTGACGCCTTCTCTGTACGGCATCTCCACGCAATCATGCGCGGGCCGGGCATGCGGAGCGGGTTCGGCTTGAACGTTGACTACCGATTCGCGCGAGGCACCGAAGCTGCCCTGGATGATGCACATGGTTTGCCCGCCCTGGACTGCGCGACCGAACATCTGGGTCACGGCCTTGCCTTCGCGCAGCACTTCAGCTTCCACCTGCATCGGCTCGCCGGGCGCCACCGGGCCGACGAAGGTGATGGCCAGCGAACGCACCGGTCGACCGGCGGCGACCTTCTGCCGCATCCCCTCGTAGACCAGCGCGGCGATCAGGCCGCCGTAACCGGCGCGACCCTGAGCCCAGCCGGGCGGCACGGTAACCTGATTATCGGAAGCGGCGAGTTCAGCGAGTAGCTCTGCGAATGTCATGCTCTGGCAATCCCTGTAATAAACATCAGCCGATGGTAGGCTGGCGGTACCGTGGTCGCAAAGGCGCGAAGAGTATCATAGCGTCACGGAATGATCAGTCATTTTCCAGGCGCCATTCTTTCGCCATCATGTGCCCGCAAAAGCGCTATCCAGCCGAACGCGAGCCATGCAGCGGGTATATCGGGCCAGTCATTTTCGCCTGCCCCGCCGTGCCCCATCTGCTGGGCTCCGCCGTACGCAAGCAGGCGTTCATACCACCATCGCAGATACCCGCCCTGGCCAGGCGCCATGTCATTGGCCATCACCGTGCGCAAACGCATCGGCAGTGATTCGAACAACAGCTCGTCAATGCGCGGCATGATCTTGCGCTCGTTCTCGATATAGGCCGCCGGGGCCGCGCTGGGCAGCCCCAGCTCCTGGGCCAGCGTCGACAGCTGCTGCGCATACTGACGGTGCGTGTGCAGCGGATCCAGCCGGGCACGCCAGTCAAGCTGCAGGCGCTCGATCGCCTCGACCAGGGTCTCAGCGCCCGCAGCCGGGGCATCGACCAGGACGGCGAGCCAGCGGCGCTCTTGCAGCGGCAAGGCGCGAAGAACCAGTAGCAACTCTGCGCTGCTTGAGCCAGGCGCTGGCGTCCAGTCGCTGAAGTTGGCATCGGCAACGCTGCGCATGCGCGCACAGCGGGTTGGCCAGTCGGCGGGCACCAGCTGCTTGCGCAGCGTGCTCCAGTATTCGGCCAGATCGTCGGTGCGAGCCTTGACCCAGCGCTCGATCAACCAGCGCGGCCGGGACTTATACCTGTTCTTCATCCCTGCCTCTGCCCAGCCGCTCCTTCAGACCCTTAACAATGCCGCGATTGTCTTCCACCAGCATTTCCCTGTCGGTTATCGGCACGGCCCGGCAAAGATCAAGGGTGAAATGACCCAGTCGCGAGCTGTACAGACTGATGCCCACGCCTTGCCCGATCCGCGCCGCGAGCTTTTCCATCAATCCTGAAAGCAGGCTGTCACTCAGCGCTCCGATGGCCATCTCGGTACCGCCGGCCAGCGCGATGTTGCGCAACACATGCCGCGCCAGCCGCCAGCGACCCAGCTGTCCGATCGGCAAGCCAAAGCACACGGCGACCTTCTGCATCATGCGGATGTTGCGCCAGACCACCAGCATCAGGTCCACTGCCACCCAGGGGCTGGTCGCGACCAGCATGCCGGTGCCTATGGCGTCACGCCGGATCATCCGTCGGGCCTGTTCGTCCAGCGGCTTGTAGAACAGCAGATTGAGTCGTCGGGCGACTTCTTCGGCGCTGTGTGACCCGTCCAGCTCCTTGCATACGGCGCGTAACCGACCGGCCAGTGGCGTGTCACGGTACAGCGCCTGGAGTCGCTCCAGCCAGTCGACGCTGAGGCGCTCGTTGTCAGCCAACGCACGCTGCATCTCCAGCCGAAGCTGTTCCAGTTCATTCAAGCGGGTGCGCTGCCGACGTATATCGCGCCACGCCAGTAGGCCACTGCACACCAGCGCCGCCCCGATACCGCCGAGCAATACGCCGGCCACGGGCTGCCAATGCCAGGCGCTGACCGTCCATTGCGCCCACTCATACGTCGCACCGCCAAATACCGCTGCCAGCGCCAGCCGCCCCAGACGCTGCGGCCAGCGCGTCAACGGTGGGGCATTCAGACTGCCGGGCAGCGGCAATTGCTCTGCCAGCTCCTGCTCGCGCGGCGACAGGGTCGCTTCGCCGAGAACACGGGTGATATCCGGCTCGCTCGCGACAGTCGGCTCCCAGGTTTCCAGGATACGTGTCTTGCCCGGGTCCTTCATAACGAGCGGCCCTCCAGCATCCACGCCAGCACGTCGTCCATACGATAGTGCGGAAACGGCTCACTGCGGTGCAGTCCTGGTGGCGGGCGCAGCCGAAGCAGTTCGGGGCCATTGACCGTCAGATCCAGTGGCAGGTGCTCGGGAATGCTGCCGGGCTGGTAGCGCACCCAGCCCTGCTGGCCTACCAGCCCCGCAACCAACGCATCACCCTCCTGGCGCGTTGCGCGCACGGCCGACAACGGCAGCCCCCGCACGGTCACGCCGCCGTGTCGTACCTCGGACAGGCTGTCGGTGATCAGGTCTTCCAGGCACTGCTGTACGGCGCGTTGTTGGTCAGGCGTAACCTGATCCACCTTGGTGGCGCAGATCGCCAGGCGGTTGATGCGCGGCTTGAACAGCCTTTCGAAAAAGCTGCTCGGGCCGTAACGAAAGCTTTCCATGACCGCCTCGAGTGCGGACTTCAGATCGGTCAGCGCCGGCTGACCCGCATCCATCGGAGCCAGCATGTCGACCAGCAGTACCTGCCGGTCCAGACGACTGAAGTGTTCATCGAAGAAACCCTTGACCAGATAGTCCCGGTAATAGCGAAAACGCGCATCGCACTGTGCCCACCAGCTGCCCGCCTCTCCACCGGCGTGTCGGTTGCCCGACAGTAAAGGTACGAACGCCAGCATCTCTGCGGAAACGCCGCTACCGGGCAGCAGGAAGCGACCGGGCTGATTGCGTGACAGGCCCGCCTCGGTACGGCAGCGCTTGAGGAAATCGGTCCATTGGACAACAAGTTCGTCCAGCTCCTGCTGATCATGGGGTTGTGCCGGATCGATGGCCAACAGGCGCTCGCGTAGTGGGCCTGCCAGGGTTCGGCGCGGTTCGGCGTCCAGCCAGGCGCGCATCTGTTCGCACCATTGGCCGTAGTCCAGACGCAACAGCGGCAGATCGAGCAACCACTCGCCTGGGTAATCGAGTATCTCCAGGCGCAGCGAACGGGCTCCCTGCACCTTGCCCAGCAGGCCCTGGGGCCGGAAGCGCAGGTCGATCACCACCCGCGACAGGTCGGTGGTCGAGTCAGGCCATTTCGCCGGGTCGGACGCCAGCGCCGCAAGCGACTCGATATAGCCGAACGGCTGCTCGATGCCGTCCTTCAGCCAGCGGACCGACTCCAGCCGGTCAAACGGAGGCCGCCGGGCCAGCAGGCCGCGGCGATGGTTTTCAAGCTGATTGATCAGGCTGGTGATGAAGGTGGTCTTGCCGGCTGCGCTCAGCCCTGTCACGCCAACGCGCAGATGAGTGCCGACCAGACGACTTGCCTGCTCCCTGGCCTGACGCAGCCAGCGCTGATTTTGCATTCCCGCCATGCACTCACTCCGAAAATCATTTAAGGTCTAGCCCAGTATTGCATAACCACTCAGCGCTATAGAGGATTGAGCCCATGGCCTACTCGGACACGCACAGCAAGGGAATCGGCTATCTGCTCTGGATTTTCGGCTTCATGGGTGCGCACCGTTTCTACTACGGAAAGCCCTGGACGGGGACCCTGTGGTTTTTCACCCTCGGCCTGTTCTTCATCGGCTGGATCATCGATCTGTTCCTGATTCCGGCAATGGACCGCAAGGCGGACCTGCGATTCCGCAGCGGGCGGACCAATTTCAACCTGTGCTGGGTATTGCTGACCTTCCTCGGCATCTTCGGCGCGCATCGTCTGTATATGGGCAAGTGGATCACGGCGATCATCTACTTCTGCACCGGCGGCCTGTTCCTGATCGGCGTGCTCTACGACTACTGGACGCTGAACGAGCAGATCTCGGTCAAGAACATGCAGCGGGACTGGTAGGCAGACCGAGTATCCGGAGCACAACGCCACCCTTCGCAGCGCGCACGGATCAGGTACACTGCGCTTTTTTCAGATTAGGTGGTCCAGCGTGGAGATCTTCAAGGAATTCACTTTCGAGGCAGCTCATCGTCTGCCGCATGTTCCGGAAGGCCACAAATGCGGGCGCCTGCACGGTCACTCGTTCATGGTTGCCATCCACATCGCCGGCGAGGTGAACCCGCATACAGGCTGGATCCGCGACTTCTCCGAGCTTAAAGCCATCTTCAAGCCGATCTATGATCAGCTCGATCACAACTATCTCAACGACATTCCAGGCCTGGAAAACCCCACCAGCGAAGTGCTGGCGCGGTGGATCTGGGTCGAGCTCAAGCCTCTGCTGCCCGAGCTTTGTCAGGTCACCATCCGCGAGACCTGCACCAGCGGGTGCATCTACCGCGGCGACTGAGCATGCCCTACCGGCTGTATCAGCTGATCGAGCGCGCGGCAAAACGTAACCCTGATGCGCAGGCCCTGCTCTGGCGCGACGAAGTGCTGACCTACTCGCAGCTCTGGGCGCATATCGAAGCGCTGGCCGGGTCGTTGCAGGCACTAGGACTCGAGCGCGGTGAACGCGTCGCGGTGTATCTGCCCAAGCAGTTCGAGACGGTCATCTCACTGTTCGCCTGCAATCGCGCCGATGCGGTGTTCATCCCGATCAATCCTCAGCTCAAGCCTGAGCAGGTGGCGCACATTCTGGCGAACGCGGGCACCAGCCTGCTGGTGACCAGCGCACAGCGCGCCCGCCAGCTTGACCGCGAGCTGCACGGAATCACGTCCCTGCGCGGCGCGATTCTGACTGACGGTCCCGCGGAGTTGTCAGTTCAACACTGGCAATGGGGAGCATTGACGCGACGGACGCCGACGCCAGCGCAGAACATCGATACCGACCTCGCCGCACTGCTCTATACCTCAGGCAGCACCGGCTTGCCCAAGGGTGTCATGCTGACCCAGCGCAATTTGCTGTGCGGCGCCGAAAGCGTGGCCGACTACCTGCGCAATGAGCCGCAAGACCGCCTTCTGGCGGTGCTGCCACTGTCTTTCGACTACGGCCTGTCGCAGTTGACGACGGCGTTTCACGTAGGTGCGAGCGTGGTACTGTGCGAGTACCTGTTGCCACGTGACGTCGTCCGCGCCGTGGCCCGCTATCAGGTCACCGGTCTCGCCGGCGTCCCACCCCTGTGGCATCAACTGGCGGCGGTCGACTGGCCCGACGATGCCCGCTGCCTGCGCTATTTCACCAACTCCGGCGGCCGGCTGCCCGACGACACGCTGAACCGACTCCGGACACGTCAGCCGCAGGCCGAACCGTATCTCATGTACGGCCTCACGGAGGCCTTTCGCTCCACGTGGGTGCCGCCGGCGTGGCTGGAGCGCAAACCGGGTTCGATCGGCATTCCCATTCCCAATGCAGACGTGCTTGTCGTGCGCGAGGACGGCTCGGTGTGCGATGCCTTTGAGGAAGGCGAGCTGGTGCACCGCGGTAGCCTGGTGGCATCGGGTTACTGGGCCGACCCTGAACGCACCCGCGAGCGGTTTCGGCCGCTTCCGCAAGGTCCCGGCAGGCCGGCGGCCGACGCGGTAGCAGTCTGGTCCGGGGACCGGGTCTATCGCGATGATGACGGCTTCATGTTCTTCGTAGGCCGACGTGACGAGCAGATCAAATGCTCGGGCTATCGAATTTCACCCGATGAGATCGAACAACAGATCCTCGCCAGCGGACTGGTCGATGAAGCGGTGGTGACGGCTGCCGAACACCCTGCTCTCGGCGAAGCGCCAATCGCCATTCTGACCGGCGACCCGCAGCGACTGCCAGAGCTGCAGCACTGGATCAAGGCCCGGCTGCCCGGTTACATGCAGCCACAGGCCTGGCTCTGGTATCCCGCAATCCCGCGCAATGCGAATGGCAAGTACGATCGCAGCCTGCTCAAACGGACGCTTGCAACACAGTTCCGGTCGGCCTGATCGCTCGTCTGTCGGGAAAACCCGCCATACCTGCTTATATAGCTATTCGCCACCACATGCCGTCGGTATACTGACGCCAGCTTTTTGCAACACGGACGTTGCCTGACCTTTACCGTCCACCTGCCGGGGCTGCGAATGCCGCACACCGAACCGCGGGCTGCTTCAACGGAGGCCGGCCCGAGCCTTCGACACACACGGCGCTCCCTGTTGCTCATCGCCGGGCTGATGCTGTCGTTGTTTCTCGTCGCCAGCGCCACGCTCGTCGTCATCGCGTTTCAACAGAACCACGCCGCCCTCGAACACTCTCGGCAATATGCCGCAAGAGCCATCGACTCACAGTTGCGCGCGCTGGAAACCGTGGTAAGCGACTATGCATTCTGGGGCGACGCCTATCGCCACCTGCACGTTACCGTCGATACAGGGTGGGCCTACGAAAGACAGAACATGGGGCCGTCGCTGTATGAAGACTTCGGCTACGAAGGCCTGCTCGTCATCGGTCCCGACGACACGACCACCTACGCGGTGATACGCGGCGCGCTGACCGATCTTTCCGCGGAGCGCTGGCTGGGACAGGGGCTGGACGGCGTCCTTGCACTTGCTCGGGCGCAGTACGAGGCAGAAGAGCCGGTGAGCGTCATCCACAACATGAATGGACAGCCGGTGCTTGTTGGGGCCGCGCCGCTGACGGTCGGCAGCGATCCGACAGTAACGCCGATGCGGGGCGGGACGTCGGTTGTGCTGTTCGTCTCCATCATGAGTCCGGAGAAGCTGCTGCAAATTGGCAGGGATCTTGGTGTCGATGGATTGCGCGTGGCAGATCAGGGCGCTTCCAACGAGCGGGCCTGGCTCGATCTCGACACGCAGGGTCCGTCCATCGCTCTTACCTGGGATCCGGCGCGCCCGGGCGAGCAACTCTTGTACGTGATGCTCCCCCTGCTACTGCTTACCGGGATTCTGTGTGCCGGTCTCGCGTTGGCGATCCTGCAGCGCGCGTTCAACACCGCGCGAGATGTCGATGCCAGCTACGCGTCGTTGTCGGCCAGCCAAGCGGCGCTGGCCATCAGCGAAGCGCGGTTCCGCGACGTTGCCGAGGCCTCGTCCGACTGGATATGGGAAACCGACTCGGACCTGCAGATTACCTACCTCTCAGACCGCTTTGCCAAGGTGACCGGTCACCTTCGCAAGGACTGGCTGGGTCGCCCTATCACTGATTTTCTGCGTTGCCCTGCCAACCTGGCCTCCTGGCTCAACGGTCAGATCGGGCGCACGCCCGGCGGCGACACCTGGCAGTGCTACTACATGTCTCGCGATGGTCGGCGACGCGTCTGCATGGTCTCGCTGCGTTACATTGAAGAGAGCCCGCTTGCGGGCGGGTACCGCGGCACCGCCAGAGACATTACCGACGAAGTCGAGGCACGCGCCAGGATCGAACATCTGTCACAGCACGACTCTCTGACCGGCCTGCCCAACCGCAACCGGCTGCAGCAGTTTCTCGATGGCCGGCTCAAGGACACGGCTGCGGAGAACGAACCGCTGGCCATGTTGAGCATCGATCTGGACCGATTCAAGCCGGTCAACGATACCTTCGGCCATCACGCGGGCGACCTGGTGCTGACCGAAGTTGCGAACCGCCTGCGCAGTTGCCTGCGCGACGGCGACCTGGTGGCGCGTCTGGGCGGCGATGAATTCATCCTCATAGTCAGTGGGCTGGCTACGCAGGACGAGATTGCCCGCCTGTGTGCGCGGTTGATCGACAGCGTCGAGCGCGTTATCGAGTATCGTGGGCAACGCGTGTTCATCAGCGCCAGTATTGGCGTGGCCATGGCGCCGATGGACGCCACCGATCCGGCTGAGCTGTTGCGCTATGCGGACATCGCGCTCTATGAGGCCAAGGGCGCAGGGCGCAAGACCTGGTGCTTCTACGCCAGCGACATGAATGAGCGCATCCTGCAGCGCAACCAGCTCGAACGCGATCTGCGCCAGGCGATAAAGGACCAGACTCTGCACATCGTCATGCAGCCGCGCTACCACGTCGAGTCAGGCCGCATGGTCGCAGCCGAGACGCTGGTTCGCTGGTATCACCCGGTTCGCGGACAGCTGGGGCCGGATCTGTTCATTCCCATCGCCGAAGAAACCGGGCTGATCCATCCACTGAGTACCTGGATCCTGCGCAGCGCCTGCGAGGAGGCCGTAGCCTGGAAGAACGATGTGCGGGTCTCGGTCAATCTGTCCCCCAGCGAGTTCCGCCGAGGTGATCTGGTCGCTCGGGTTCACGACATTCTCCGGGAGACCGGTCTCGAACCACATCGTCTGGAACTGGAAGTCACGGAGAACGTGATGCTGGAAGATGCCGAGCGCGCGCTGGAGGTCATGCTGCAACTCAAGGCCCTGGGGGTGCGACTGGCGATGGATGACTTCGGGACCGGCTATTCCTCACTGAGTTATCTGAGCAATTTCCCATTCGACGGACTGAAGATCGACCGAGCATTCATCGCCGGGCTGGGCGACTCAGCCTCGAGTCAGGCGATCGTCGAGGCAGTTATCGCACTCGGCAGCGCGCTCGACCTCACGATCACCGCCGAGGGTGTGGAAACGTCGGAACAGCTGGAACAACTGCGGCGCCTTGGCTGCTTCGAAGCACAGGGCTACCATCTGGACAGACCGATGCATCTGAAAGACCTCCGGAAGATGATGGTGCCCGTGCAGTCCATCGGAGAAAGCAACTAATGCTGGCATAGTCTGTTTCAATTAGGCATTTTCCGCCTTCCTGACTACGCTGCGCCGACTTTCGAGGAGAACTGACCGAACTCATGAGCGTGCACTCGTCCCATCCCTTCGCCAACTACGAACGCGAGCGTCTACAGGCGCTGCGTCAGCTTAACCTCCTCGACACGCCACCCAGCGAAAGCTTCGACCGCATCACGCGCATGGCTGCGCGGCTGTTCAACCTGCCGATTGCCGCTGTTTCGCTGACGGACGAAGACCGGCAGTGGTTCAAGTCCCGAGTCGGCGTTGAACACTGGGAGATCCCGCGCGAACGTGCCTGTTGCGGAGAGGTCGCTGACACAACCCGTATGTTGGTAGTCAACGATCTGCTCGAGTCCGATACCTACCGGGACAGTGTGCTGGCAAATTCGGGTATCCGTTTCTACGCCGGCGCCCCTCTCCTCACCCGCGAAGGCTACAGCCTCGGCGCGATGTGCGTATTGGGCACCGAGCCGCGCCAGGCGACCAGCGAGGAGCTAGCCGCGCTTCAGGACCTCGCGGCGATGGTCATGGCGCAGATCGAACTGCAGCATGCATTCGGCCGGATCGAACCCACCACCGGCCTGCCGAATCGCAGCCAGTTTGCCGAAGACCTGGAGGATCTGGGTCGTGACGCACCGGATGACCGGCGGTTTGCCGTATTCATTGAACTGCTCGACTCACAGCAGATATCGACCGTCCAGCGGGTCATGGGTCAGACCGTGCTCGACTCCCTGTCGCGCAAAGTCGCGCGGTTCCTGCTGGAAAGACTGCGTCCCAAGACCCAGGTCTATCAACTCGGCTCCTGCCAGTACGTCTACATCTGCATCTACCGCGATGAAGCCGCTGCCGTCGACTACGCCGTGGGCCTGAGGCATGATCTGCTGGCACTTTGCAGGGAGCACGACACCTCGATCAGCATCCGGCCCGCGTTGGGCGTATCACCCTTTCTGCCAGGTTCGGTCGAGGCCAGCGATCTGCTGCGCACTTCGCACAGCGCATGCCTGGATGCGCGGCAGACCGAAGCAGGCGTCGGCGTCTTTTCCATGAGCATCGATGCCGGACATCAACGCCGCTTCACCCTGCTGGCAGACATCCGCTCTGCCCTGCTCAGCCAGGATCAGTTGCGCCTGGTGTTTCAACCGCGCATTGAGTCAGCCACCGGCCGCTGCGTTGGCGCCGAAGCCCTGCTGCGCTGGCGTCATCCGACGCTGGGCGACATCTCGCCCGCCGAATTCATCCCGTTGCTGGAAAACACCCCGCTGGCTCGACCGATCACCGCCTGGGTCATGCAGGCAGCTATCGCCCGCAGCGCCATCTGGAACCGACAGGGTCGGGACCTGCGTATATCGGTCAACGTGTCGGCAGCGAATCTGGATGAGGATGACTTCGTCGACAACGTGCTGGCAACGATGCGACAGCACGGACTGCCGAGCTCGGCGCTCGAGCTTGAGCTGACTGAAAGTGCGCTGATAGGCAACAGTCGCTCGGCCTCGGAGCGGCTCGGCCGCCTGGGTGCAGAAGGCATTACCGTGGCGATCGACGACTTCGGTACAGGCTACAGCAGCCTCGCCTACCTGCAGGAAATCCCGGCGCACGTGGTCAAGATCGACCGCTCTTTCGTCAGCCGCCTGGACACACATGCCCGTAGCCAGACGCTGGTGCGCAACATGGTCTCGATGGCCCACGACATGGGCTATCGCGTCGTGGCCGAAGGCGTGGAAAGCATCGAATCACGCGATTTCCTCCATGCCCTGGGCTGCGAAGAGCTGCAGGGCTATCTGATTGCCCGCCCCATGTCCGCGGAAGCCCTGGAGCAGTGGTTGATCGAACGCGAACCGGACTGAACGAGAAATGGCGTCAACGCTTCGGGCATAATGCCACCTTTGACACTGTCCACGGATTTCCATGAAGCCTGAAGACCTGCAACTGCTAGTGACTCGTCAAATGCCCTTCGGCAAGTACAAGGGTCGGCTCATTGCCGACCTGCCGGGGCATTATCTGAACTGGTTTGCCCGGGAGGGCTTTCCGCCGGGAGACATCGGTCGCTTGCTGGCGCTCATGCAGGAAATCGATCACAACGGACTTTCTCCCCTGCTCGATCCGTTGCGCTCGTCGCCGCGGGTACGTTGAACCTTCCCTGGACGCCGAATGCCCCACTCTGCGCTAGACCGTTTTACCGATGCCGGCCCCGAACTGCTGATAAACGGCCTTACGCTTGATCAACTGGCTCTGCGCGCCGGTGGAACGCCGTTTTACGCATACGACCGGGCCGCGATCGTGCAGCGTGTCGACACACTTCGATCGGGCCTGCCACAGCGCGTCGAGTTGCATTACGCAATCAAGGCCAATCCGATGCCGGCCGTGGTCAATCTGCTGGCCAGCTGCGTTGACGGACTGGACGTCGCGTCGATTGGCGAACTGCGCGTAGCGCTGGACAGCGGCACCGCTGCCGCGGACATCAGCTTCGCAGGGCCCGCCAAGGGTGATGACGAGCTCGCCGCAGCCGTCGCCAATGGCGTATTGATCAACGTTGAGTCAGCAGATGAGTTGCGGCGCATACGAGGCATTGCATCCAGGCTGCAGTGTCCTGCGCAGATTGCGCTGCGGGTCAATCCGGACTTCGAGCTGAAGTCGTCGGGTATGAAGATGGGCGGCGGTGCCAGACCCTTTGGCATCGATGCCGAGCGGGTCCCCGAACTGCTCGATACATTGCGCAGCGACGAGCTGGTTTTGAAGGGGTTGCACATCTTCAGCGGCTCGCAGAACCTGCGCGAGGAAGCGATCGCCGAAGCGCAGAGCCTGACCTTTGAGTTGACCAGACGTCTCACCCAGTTCTGGGGCAACCCGTTCGAACTGATCAACATCGGAGGGGGACTTGGCATTCCGTATTTTCCTGCCGACCGGCCGCTCGACGTCACGCGTGTTGGCGAGCAGCTGGCGCGACTGATCGACGAGAATGCCCATTGGCTTGGCAACACGCGGTTGATCATGGAGCTGGGGCGATACCTGGTCGGCGAAGCGGGCTATTACGTGTGTCGCGTCATTGAGCGCAAACACAGCCGCGGCCAGACGTATCTGTTGTGCGACGGTGGTCTGCATCACCATCTGGCCAACTCCGGCAACTTCGGCCAGGTGCTTCGCAAGAATTATCCGGTGGTCATTGGTAATCGCCTGAACGAGCAACCAGTGGAAATGGTCAGCGCCCACGGGCCATTGTGCACGCCGCTGGATATTCTCGCGGACAAGGTCGAGCTGCCGCGCGCGGAGCCAGGCGATTTTCTGGTGGTCCTGCAATCAGGTGCCTACGGTCCGAGCGCAAGTCCCACCGCGTTTCTCGGCCACCCTGCAGCCATCGAGATGCTGGTCTGATCTAGATGGGATCGTTGCGGGTCAGCAGTTCTTCGGGCAGATGCACGATCCAGTCTTCAGCCTGCGGCGGCATCTGCACGTGATAGCCCTGTTGCGACAGATTGCGCAACACGGCATGAGTGTCTTCCTTGGCCAGCTTGCGGTGCTCGTGCAACTCCAGGTCCATGGCGTGCTCCAGCAATCCGGCCATGTGCTGTATCGGCTCGGGCAGGTCGCTGACATCCGCTCCGCGGCGTAGATAGATGTACATACCCGGCTTGCGCTTGCTGCGATAGATTGAGCATTCAACCGACATCGTTGCCTTCCTGTGTTCCGTTTGCGACCTGAAGGAGTTGCTCACCCATGAGCTGTCGACGCCAGCTCACCAGTTCATCGGGTAACTGGTACGGCCCGCCAGGGTAGCCGGTCCTCACCATGGCCTCGAGCACCTTCTTGCGTAACATGATTTCCGGGGCGATGCCCAACCGGGTGGCATGCGCCTGACCCACCTTGCGCAGCGCCTTGAGCATCTTGTTGGCGTCCGCCGGAAGCGGCTCCGGCAGCCGTGCCGGCCACTGATCCTGCGGCACCGCCTTGCCCTGCCGGATCAACTCGAGAATCTGCTGGCCGTCCTGGCGCACCGAGCGGGGGTGCATGTCCTCGATACGCGCCAGATCCTGGAGGCTATCCGGCTGACGCTGAGCAAGTGGCACCATCGTGGTCTCTCTGAGCAGCCGATTGCGCGCCTGATTGCGAGCCCGGGACTCGCGCTCCCGCCAGGCGGCCAACCGCTGCAGCACGGCCAACTGGTCCGGGCGCAGACGCCAGGCCTGTTTGATCGAACGATAGGCTTGATCCGGATCCTGCTGGAGACCCACGACCGCGCTTTGCTCGGCGGTATCGCTCAACAACCACGCAGTGAAGCCGGCCTGCTCGATACGCGGAGCCAGCTCCTTGTAGATGTCCGCGAGATGTATCGCATCGTCTGCGGCATATTGCAGCTGAGTTTCACTGAGTGGACGCTGCAACCAGTCCGAGCGCGTCTCGTCCTTGGCCAACTCGATGCCCAGCAGAGCATTGACCAATCGTGAATAGCCCATCGAGAAGTCCATACCCAGATAGGCGGCCGCCAGTTGCGTATCGAACAACGGTTTGGGCACCGCCCCGCACAACTGGTGAAACACCTCGAGGTCTTCACTGCATGAATGCAGCACCTTGATAACCTGCGGATCCTCCAGAAGCGCCACCATCGGCGCCCAGTCGGTAATGGCCAGCGGATCGATCAGGTAGGCTTGCTCGCCGTCACCGACCTGAATCAGGCCGGCGATCGGAAAGAAGGTCTCGGTGCGCACGAACTCGGTGTCCACCGCAATGAACGGCAGCGTCCGCCAGCGTTCGCACCAGGCGGCAAGTTCGGAATTGTCGGCGATCATCAGGGGCTGAGCCCGGGATGCGGTCATGATGCGGTTCCTTGAGCGGGGCGACAGTATAACCGATGAAACGGCCGGCGCCCGGCCCCGAAAGCGATACCGAACGTGTCCCTTCACCATCAAGATTGATCCGTATCAACCGATACAGTCACTGGATTCTTATAATTGGCGCTCATCGGCGTCCCCTCGTCCGATACGAGTGCAGCGAATGGAGCAGGCATGGCTTTTCAGCATTTACCGTTGAAGTACAAATTCTGGGCGGTCAATGGCGTGACGTTCATCAGTACGCTGCTGCTGGTTCTTGTCGCGCTCTGGGTCGAGCAACGCACCCTGCACAAGGAGCGTCAGGCCGTGGCCGGCTCGCTGATCACGCAGCTCGAAGCGGGTCAACCCGTGCCGCACCTGACATGGCTGAATGCAGACGCTCTGGGCACAGCGCCGCCGGCGCTGGGTACTGCGCCGGTCTGGATCGATGCAGACAGACTGCCACCAGCAATGGCAGGCGGAGTACACGGCGCCTGGGGCATGCGCAACGGCGAGCAGACCGTGTTGCTGGCAGTGAATCATCAGCCGTACTTCGCTCTGCTGATTGCCCAGGCCCCTTTCTACGCCGTGACGGTGTTCGTTCTGATGCTCGGCGTACTGGTGGTCTCGCAGCTGTTGATTCTGTTCATCACCCGGCACATCACTGCGTTGCGCGATGTCATGCTCGCCGTTCAGGAAACCGGCGATCTGACCCTGCGCGCGAAAGCCGATTCTCGCGATGAGGTGGGCTCGATCGCACGGGCATTCAACGCGATGCAATCCGCTCAGCAGGAGGTGGTGGGGGCCGTGCGACATGCTGCCGAAGACCTGGACCGCGGCACCTCCGAACTGGCTAGACTGATGGGGCAGGTACGCGACGGCATGATTGCGCAGCAAGGCGAAACCGATATGGTGGCGGCTGCTGCGAACGAAATGAGCGCTACGGTTCAGGACATTGCCGGCAATACGGCGGCATCACGGGACCAGTCCGATCAGGCGGATCAGCTGGCGCGCCACGGGCGCGACCAGGTGTTGAAGGTCAGTGGCACCATAGCCGGGCTGGCGACCAGCATCGAGCGTTGCACCCACCATATGCAGAAACTCGAAGGGCACAGCCAGGAGATCAGCGGCGTGGTGCGGGTCATTCGAGACATTGCCGAGCAGACCAACCTGCTGGCGTTGAACGCGGCTATCGAAGCCGCCCGTGCAGGGGAATCCGGCCGCGGCTTTGCGGTGGTCGCCGACGAGGTGCGCGCGCTGGCGCAGCGGGTACAGAAGTCGACTGACGAAATTCACCGCATGATCGAAGCCTTGCAGGGCGGAACGCAGGATGCGGTGCGCGACATGCAGGCCAGCGCCGAGCTGACGCACGATTCGGTAGAACAGATCGAAGAAGCAGGTGCATCACTGGGCAGAATCACCTCGGCCGTGAGCCAGATCCTTGCCGGGAACAGCGAAATCGCTTCGGCAGTGGAACAGCAGAGCCAGGCCGCCGAAGCCATTACGCAGAGCGTGGTGCAGATTCGCGATGTGACCGAGCAGACCGTCCAGCAAACTCACCGTAGCGCCTCGACCAGCGAACAGCTCGCGACACTCGCGCACACGCTCAGTGCATCGGTCAGCAAGCTGCGTACCTGAACCTGAACCGGGCAGCGCCTGCTGCCCGATGTCTGCTATTGAACCGCAATCCGCTCGCGGTTCTTTTCCACCGTCGCCGCACCGATTCCGCTGACCGAGCTGAGCGCTTCAGGCGACTCGAACTGCCCATGCTCTTCCCGATACGACACGATGGCCTGCGCCTTTGCCTCGCCCACGCCCTGAAGTGTCTCGGCGATCTCCGCTGCGCTGGCAGTGTTGATGTTGACGGACAAGTTCGGCGTTGTGGTTTCAGCGAACGCGGGCGCCACGAGCCATGCAGAAGCAACAAGAACAACGGTACTGAGTAGTTTTTTCATGAGGATCACTCCTTGTGAGTAGTTGCGAAGCCGTACTACAAGGGTGACTACTGAGGCTTACTGCTCGGAACGCCCGCTTCCCTGCGGCAGGCGTACCCTAGGATAAATGCGCGGCGATGCCAAACGCGATGCTCAAATATGCGAACCGTTCGGCAACCGGCACGCCGCAGACAGCGTGCCGGCCCACCGGTCAGACCGCGTCGAGCCCGCGTTGCAGATCGGCTCGAATGTCCGCCACGTCTTCCAGACCCACCGCAACGCGTATCAGGTTGTCCCTGATACCCGCAGCCGACCGCGCCTCCGGCGTCAGCCGTCCATGGGTAGTGGTGGCCGGATGCGTGATGGTCGATTTTGCATCGCCCAGATTGGCAGTGATCGAAAGCAGCCGCGTGGCATCGATGAATCGCCAGGCTTCCTCACGCCCCCCGCGTACCTCGAAGCTGACCACTGCACCGAAGGCACTCTGCTGCGCGCGGGCGAGCTCGTGCTGCGGGTGGCTGGGCAAGCCGGCGTAATAGACGTGTTCGACCTGCGGTTGCTGCTCAAGCCATTCAGCCAGCGCCTGCGCACTGGTGCAATGGGCCTGCATGCGCAGCCGCAATGTTTCAAGGCCCTTGAGGAATACCCAGGCATTGAACGGGCTCATGGTCGGGCCGGCGGTGCGCAGGAATCCGACGACTTCCTGCATGTGCTCGCGACGCCCGGCGACCACGCCACCCAGCGCCCTGCCCTGGCCATCGATGTACTTGGTAGCGGAATGGATGATGATGTCCGCGCCAAACTCGAGAGGCTTTTGCAGCGCAGGCGTGCAGAAACAGTTGTCCACCGCCAACAGCGCGCCCTGCTCGTGCGCAACCTGCGCGAGGCCGCGAATGTCGACCAGCTCGGCGAGCGGGTTGGACGGCGATTCGACGAAGAACAACCGCGTATTGGCCCGGCATGCTGATCGCCAACCCTGCAGGTCGCCCAGCGGAACGTAGTCGACCTCGACGCCGAAGCGCTTGAAGTACTTTTCAAATAGCGTCACGGTTGCGCCGAACACGCTGCGAGATACGACAATGTGGTCGCCAGCCGAGCATAAACTCATGACCGTGGCCAGAATCGCCGCCATGCCGGAGGCCGTTGCCACGGCCTGCTCGGCGCCTTCAAGCGCGGCAATACGCTGCTCGAAGGTGCGTACCGTCGGATTCATGTACCGCGAGTAGACGTTGCCTGGCGCGTCGCCAGCGAAACAGGCCGCCGCGTCAGCTGCGGTACGAAACACATAACTGGAGGTCAGGAACAGCGCCTCGCCATGTTCTGCTTCCGGCCCCCGATGCTGACCTGCGCGCACCGCCAGGGTGTCGAACGCTACGCCGTCGAGATCACTGTCCAGCCGGCCGGCTTCCCATTCGTTGCTCATCGCTGTCCTCTCGCCAGAATCAGGTGCTGCCCGGCTTCGCCGGGCTCAGTTATTGTGCAGGTCGATGATCGCACTGGCTACGTTGTTGGTAGATTTGGCCGCATCGTTGCGCGCCTGCTCGATCTTGCCCAGATAGGCTTCGTTGACGTCACCTGTCACGTACTTGCCATCGAACACCGAGCAATCGAATTCGGTGATGTTCGGATTGCCTTCGCGAACCGCTTCGACCAGGTCGTCCAGGTCCTGGTAGATCAACCAGTCGGCGCCGATGAGTTCCGCCACTTCCTCGGTGGTGCGCCCGTGTGCAATCAGCTCGTGAGCGCTGGGCATGTCGATACCGTACACGTTGGGATAGCGTACCGCGGGCGCAGCCGAACAGAAGTACACGTTGGCAGCGCCGGCTTCACGCGCCATCTGGATAATCTGCTTGCAGGTGGTCCCGCGCACGATCGAATCGTCGACCAGCAGCACGTTCTTGCCGCGAAACTCCAGCTCGATGGCGTTGAGCTTCTGTCGAACCGACTTCTTGCGCGCCGCCTGCCCGGGCATGATGAAAGTACGCCCGATATAACGATTCTTGACGAACCCTTCGCGAAACTTGACGCCCAGCCGGTTCGCCAGCTCGACGGCAGAGGTCCGGCTGGTATCGGGAATGGGAATGACCACATCGATGCCGTGATCGGGACGGTCGCGCAAAATCTTCTCGGCGAGCTTCTCGCCCATGCGCAGTCGAGCCTTGTACACCAGCACCCCATCGATCATCGAGTCGGGTCTGGCGAGATAGACATGCTCGAAGATGCACGGAGCATAGTGACCGTTCTTCGCACACTGCAGCGTGTGCAGCTCGCCAGCGTCGGTGATGTAGACCGCCTCGCCAGGTTCGAGGTCGCGGATCAGCTCGAAGCCGAGCACGTCGAGGGCAACGCTTTCGGATGCGATCATGTATTCGATGCCATCGGGTGTTTCACGCTTGCCAAACACGATAGGCCGAATGCCGTTCGGGTCGCGAAAGCCGACGATGCCGTAGCCGGTGACCATGGCGATGGCCGCATAGCCGCCGCGACAGCGGTTGTGGACAGCTCGCACGGCGTTGAAGATGTCATCCTGATTCGGCCGCAGTTTGCCTCCACTGGCCAGCTCATGAGCGAACACATTGAGCAGCACTTCGGAGTCCGAATTGGTGTTGACGTGGCGCAGGTCAGCTTCGTAGATCTCGCGCGACAATTGCTCGACATTGGTCAGATTGCCGTTGTGCGCAAGCGTGATGCCGTACGGCGAGTTGACATAGAACGGCTGTGCTTCGGCCGAGCTTGACGAACCGGCAGTCGGGTAGCGAACGTGGCCGATGCCCATGTTGCCGACCAGCCGCTGCATGTGGCGCTGATGGAACACGTCGCGCACCAGGCCGTTGTCCTTGCGCAGAAACAGTCGTCCACTGTCGCAGGTCACGATGCCGGCGGCGTCCTGACCGCGATGCTGCAGGACGGTCAAGGCATCATAGAGCGCCTGGTTGACGTTCGTTTTGCCTACTATGCCAACAATGCCACACATGGCTGAACACCTTTCGTTGAAGTTTGAAACGCTCGCGCCGACCCGGCGCGGACATCAGCGTCCGACCATGCCAAGGATGAATCCCTTGGACCAGTCGGCCACCAGAAGAAAATGAGGAATCAACTCAGACTCGCGCCACCACAAATCGCCCTCCACGGGCGCAAGGCTCAGCAATCCGACCGCGATCACCACCAGCAGCACCCCGCGGGCGGCACCGAAGACCATGCCCAGAAAGCGATCGGTCCCGGTGAGCCCGGTGACCGCGACCAGCTGCCCGATAAGGTAATTGACCAGCCCGCCAAGTATCAGCGTCAGCACAAACAGAATGGCACAGGCTGTGATGACACGTACCGAAGGCGTCTCAATGTATCCGACGAGCAGTTCGGCCAGCGCCCCGCCAAACGTCCAGGCCACCAGGCCTGCGACCACCCAGGTCACCAGCGACAGTGCTTCCTTGACGAAGCCCCGCGTCAAACTGATCAGAGCCGATACCGCGATGATGCCGATGATCAGCCAATCCACCCAGGCAAATGTCACGCTGCGCTACCCTGTCGAAAAAAGGGGGTCATTCTAACAGAGCCGCATACCGCATCGGAACAATCCGGACGAGCTATCGCGCGCGGGTCGATGCGTCATAAGCCACTACCATTCCCTTGCTGCCGCTCCGGCGAGCCAGCTCGTCGCGCAGCCGATTGGCGCCGTCGCGGTCGACCACCGGCCCAACGAATACGCGAGTGATGCTGTTTCCGTTCACCTGGGAAGGCACGGTATAGGCGTTATATCCCTGCGTGCGCAACTTCTCGCTCAGCGCACTGGCATTGCTTGCGCTGGAAAAGCTGCCCAGCTGCACCACCCAGTTACCCTGCGCAGCGGCAGGTTCGGGTGCGGCCGGCGGAGGTGGCGACGCAACCGGCGGGGCCGCCGGGGCAACAGCCACCGCCGGCTCGGGCGGGGTCTCGGGCTCGCCGGGCTGCGGCGGTTCAATCGGACCGGGCGTCGGCACGCTAGGCGGTATATCAGGTAACTGCTCTGGCTCGGCCAACTCCACCGGCGCTGCACGCGCGATCGGCGTAGGATCCATTTCCGGCGGCTCCGGTGCATCGACCTCGACACGGACCGTCTCGTCCTGACCGGACAGCAGCATGGGAAGAAAAATCACCGCCGCGATCACCAGTACGATCGCGCCTATGATTCGCTGCTTGAGACCATTATCCATTGGTGAGCTCCTGAGTCTGGGTCGAAAGCCAGAGTATGGCGTCAGCCACACAGAAAAACGACCCGAACACGACTATTTCGGTACCGGCCGGCGTCTCGTCAAGCGAGGTTTGCAATGCCTCGGCTACCGATTCACAGGCCTCGGCCCGCTCGCCGGTAGCAATGAGATGCGTCACCAGGTCCCGCGCCGGCCTGCTTCGCGGACTCGCCAGCGGCGCAACAGCCCAGCCATCGAAGATACCGTGCAGCTCGGCCACGACACCGCTGAGATCCTTGTCTGCAAGCAGGCCGAACACTGCATGCCGCGGCACCTGGTCCCGGCGTAGCGCGCGAGCCAGAAACGCTGCGGCGTGCGGATTGTGCCCGACATCGAGCAACAGGCGGCGTGGCTGACCGTGCCAGCTGATGGTCCGGCGCTCCAGTCGGCCGGCAACGAATGCATCGCGCAGTGCCTGAGCAGCTACCGCGTCGGGCATATCCAGGCCGGCCAGCCAGAACGCCTGCAAGGCGAGCACGAGGTTGTCGATCGGCAGTGGTGTGTCCGGCACGCTCAGCGTTCGGACGTGCCCACCTGCGTCAGCCCCCTGCAACTTGGTGCCCTCGGCATCAGCGCGGAGGTGAAAATCGCGTCCACGCCAGATCAACCGAGCCTGACGACGCACAACTTCCTGCACGAACCCGTCTGGCAGATCGGGCTCGCCGCAAACGAGCGGCCGGCCTGCGCGCCCGATGCCGGCTTTCTCGTATCCGACCGAGTCGCGGGTATCGCCCAGGTACTCGGCGTGATCCAGACCGATGCTGGTGACCACCGCGATATCAGCATCGACGATATTCACCGCATCCAGCCTTCCGCCCAGCCCGACCTCGAGCACGACGGCGGCAACCCCCGCTCGGCGGAAGAGCCAGAGCGCGGCCAGGGTCGCAAACTCGAAGTAGGTGAGTGAAATAACGCCGCGAGCGGCTTCGATGGTTTCGAATGCCAGGCACAGATCCGCATCGGGCACCGGCTGGCCGTCTATACAGACACGTTCGTTGTAACGGAGCAGGTGCGGCGAAGTGTACAAGCCGGTGCGCAGCCCTGCGGCACGCAACAGGCTTTCAAGACCGGCGCAGGTCGAACCCTTGCCGTTGGTGCCGGTTACGGTGAATACGAGCTCGGCAGGTTTGAGGACATCGAGGCGGCGAGCCACCTCGGCAACCCGCGCGAGCCCCATGTCTATTTCGGTAGGATGCAGCCCTTCGAGACGGGCCAGCCACTCGGGCAGGCTGCTGGGCAACATCAGACCTCGCCGTCAGGCAAGGCGATGAGCTGATCTTCCGGAGCAGGCTGATTGAGCATCATGGACAGAATGCCAGCAAGGCGATCACGCATCTGATTGCGCGGAACGATCATGTCCAGGGCCCCGTGCTCAAGCAGGAACTCGCTACGCTGGAATCCTGCCGGAAGCTTTTCGCGTACGGTCTGCTCGATGACCCGTGGCCCCGCAAAGCCGATCAGCGCGTTGGGTTCGGCGACGTTCAGATCACCTAGCATTGCCAGGCTGGCGGACACCCCACCGTATACCGGATCGGTCATGACCGAAATGAAGGGAATGCCCTCTTCCTTCAGACGGGCCAGCGCAGCACTGGTCTTGGCCATCTGCATCAGCGAAAACAGCGCTTCCTGCATACGCGCACCGCCGGAAGCCGGGAAGCAGACGTACGGAATTCGCTCGCGAAGCGCCACTTCGGCACCCCGAACGAACCGCGCACCCACCACGCTGCCCATCGAGCCGCCCATGAAGTTGAACTCGAAGGCACTGGCTACCAGCGGCATGCCCTTGAGCCTGCCCTGCATGACCACCAGTGCGTCCTTCTCCCCAGTCTCCTTCTGCGCTGCGCTGAGCCGGTCCTTGTACTTCTTGGTATCACGAAACTTCAGCTTGTCGATGGGCTCGAGCTCGCCGGCGATCTCGCTGCGATCATCCTCGTCGAGGAAGATGTCGAGCCGGCGGCGGGCGTTGATGCGCAAGTGATGGGTGCACTTGGGGCACACGTCCAGATTCTTTTCCAGCTCGGGCCGATACAGTACCGCATCGCATGATGGGCACTTGCGCCACAAGCCTTCAGGTACGCTGCTCTTCTGAGCCTCGGAGCGCACTATGGAAGGAATCAGTTTGTCCACCAGCCAGTTGCTCATCGCCAATCCTTATCTGTTATTCAGTGCCAATTAGGGGTTCGCTCAACTGTCCATCGCGCGGCGCATATCACGAATGATTGCGCTGATCGCTTCGCGTGCGCGCTCCGGCTGGTCGGCGTGACGAGCAATCTCGTTCACCAACACCGAGCCCACCACAACCCCATCCGCGACCGCACCGACGGCGGCCGCCGAGGCGCCGTCACGGATGCCGAAACCGACACCGATCGGCAGATCGGTAACGGTGCGCAGTTTTTCCAGTTTCGCAGCTACATCGGTGACGTCCAAAGCACTGGAGCCGGTCACACCCTTGAGTGAAACATAATAGACATATCCACTGGCGCGCTCGCAAATCTGCCGAGCCCTGTCCAGCGTGGTGGTCGGAGACAACAGAAAAATACACTCCAATCCATACTGCTTGAAGAGGTCGGTCACGTCGTCAGCCTCTTCCGGCGGCAGGTCGACCGTCAACAGGCCATCCACGCCGGCTTGGGAGGCGTGGCGCGCAAACTCCTCGTATCCCATCCGCTCGATCGGGTTGAGGTAGCCCATCAGCACCACCGGCGTGGAGTCGTTGGTGTGTCGAAACTCCGCCACCATTCCGAGTACCTGACGCAGGCTGACGTGGTGGGCCAGGGCCCGTTCCATGGCCAGCTGGATCACCGGGCCGTCGGCCATGGGATCGGAGAACGGAATGCCCAGCTCGATGATGTCGGCGCCGGCGTCCACCAGCGCGTGCATCAGGGGCAGCGTCATCGCAGGGTTGGGATCGCCCGCCGTGACATAGGGAATGAGTGCCTTGCGGTTCTGCTCGCGCAGCGACTGGAAACAGGTATCGATTCGGCTCATAACGTACTCGTGTCAGATGCTGATGCCGTCGAGGCCGGCGACGGTGTGAATGTCCTTGTCACCACGTCCGGAAAGATTGACCACGATGGTCTGATCCGGGCGCATGGTCGCCGCCAGCTTCAACGCGTAGGCGACGGCGTGGCTGGACTCCAGAGCGGGCATGATGCCCTCGGTACGGGTCAGCTCACGGAACGCTGCCAGGGCTTCCTCATCGGTCGCATCCACGTAGTTCACGCGCCCGATATCCTTGAGCCAGCTGTGCTCCGGTCCGACACCGGGATAATCCAGCCCTGCGGAAACCGAATGGGTTTCGATGATCTGTCCGGCTTCGTCTTCCATGAGGTAGGTGCGGTTGCCGTGCAGTACCCCCGGACGACCCGCGCTAAGTGGCGCGGCATGCATGCCGGTGGCGATGCCGTGTCCACCGGCCTCGACGCCATACATGGCGACCGAGTCATCCTCGAGAAATGGATGGAACAGACCGATGGCATTGGACCCGCCACCTACGCAGGCGACCAGCGCGTCCGGCAGGCGGCCGGTCTGGGTCAGGCATTGCTCGCGCGCCTCACGGCCAATCACGCACTGAAAATCACGGACCAGCTTCGGGTACGGATGCGGACCTGCCACCGTGCCGATGATGTAGAACGTATCATCCACATTGGTTACCCAGTCACGCATGGCCTCGTTCATCGCATCCTTCAGCGTGCGCGATCCGGACGTCACAGGGATGACCTCAGCACCAAGCAGCTTCATGCGGTAGACATTGAGGGACTGACGCTTGACGTCGTCCGCGCCCATGTAAACCTGGCATTTCAGGCCGAGACGCGCAGCGACGGTGGCGGTTGCCACGCCATGCTGCCCGGCACCGGTTTCAGCGATCACTCGCGGCTTGCCCATGTGCTTGGCCAGCAATGCCTGTCCGATGGTGTTGTTCACCTTGTGCGCGCCGGTATGGTTCAGATCTTCACGCTTGAGGTAGATCTGCGCTCCGCCTACCCGCGCGGTCAGACGTTCGGCGAGGTACAGCGGCGACGGCCGGCCTACGTAGAAAGCGAGATCGCGGTCAAACTCGGCCTGGAACTCGGCGTCCTGGGACAGACGGTTGTACAGCGCCTCCAGCTCCTGCAGCGCATCCATCAGCGTTTCGGAGACGAAGCGGCCACCGTAGGGGCCGAAGTGACCGCGCTGATCGGGGATCAGCTTGTAATCGACGGGATTTGACTCAGACACGCTTCACCTCTTGAACAAAAGCGTTGATTTTTTCCGGATCCTTGATGCCCTTGTCGGCCTCGACGCCGCCGCTGACATCGACTGCCCAGGGCCTCGCCAGATCGATCGCCTGGCGCACATTGCTCGCGTCGAGCCCGCCTGCCAGAACGAGCGTCCAGCTGCGGCTCGCCGGGATCATCGACCAGTCGAACCGTTCGCCGGTACCACCGGGCATGCCAGGCTTGTAAGCATCGAGAAGGATTGCGCATGCGCCCGGCCATTGCGCGGCCAGTGCGTCGAGATCGTCGCCCGGACGTACGCGCAGCGCCTTCATGTACGGGACGCCGAAACGGCTGCAGAATTCGTCCGGCTCGTCTCCGTGGAACTGCAGAAGGTCCAGCGGAACCTGACGAAGGACCTCGCGCACGTCAGCCTCGCCAGCATCGACGAACAAGCCAACGGACGTCACGAAGGGGGGCAGCGCCTTGACGATCCTGGCGGCTGCATCCGGGGAGACGTGTCGCGGGCTACCGGGATAGAACACCAGCCCGATGGCATCTGCGCCTGCGCCGGCAGCCGCCAAGGCGTCCTCGGGGCGAGTAATACCGCAGATTTTGACTCGAACCATGGGTCTGACCACGCCGCTGCCTGAAACAAGGCTGACGATAGTAGCAGATGTGCCAGGGAGCGTCAGTCGTCGAGCTCGTTGAGCGGCGCCAGAAAATGTGGACCGATGTAACGCTGCGGAAGAACGAAGCGCTCGGGATAGGTGACATCAACCAGATACAGACCGAACGCCGGGGCAGTGAGCCCGCCCGACCGTCGATCCCGCGCATGCAGGATGTCGCGGGTCCACTCCACCGGGCGCTCCCCGCAGCCGATCTGCATGAGGGTTCCGGCTATGTTGCGCACCATGTGATGCAGAAATGCATTGGCGCGAATATCGAGGACAATGAAGCGGCCGAAGCGAACCAGCCGCAGATGATGAACCTTCTTCACCGGCGACTTGGCCTGACAGGCGATGGCGCGGAAGGAGGTGAAGTCGTGCTCGCCGACCAGAACCTCGGCCGCAGCCTGCATGCGCTCCAGATCCAGCGGTCGGTAATTCCAGGTGACTTCGTGAGCCAGATGCGCAGGGCGAACCCGATCGTTGTAAATCACATACCGGTAGCGCCTGGCCATGGCGGAGAACCGGGCATGGAAATCCATCGGCATGGCTCGTGCCCAGGACAAACTGATGTCGGACGGCAGATTGGCATTGGTCCCGAGAAACCAGTTCTCCGAGGAGCGGATCGCGGTGGTGTCGAAGTGGATGATCTGACAGGACGCGTGGACACCTGCGTCCGTTCGTCCGGCACAGGAGGTCTGAACCGGATGATTGGCAACGCGTGACAAGGCCTTTTCGACGGCGCCCTGAACACTCGCGACACCAGGCTGCTGGAGCTGCCAGCCGCGGTAAGCCGAACCGCGATATTCGATGCAGGCAGCAACCCTGGAAATGCCAGCGGCCGCCCCGAGGGCGGCCGCCTTGGACTCACTTTCAGCCATTGATCAATCCAGCTGAGCCAGCATGTCCCGAGCATCCTGCTGCTGTTGATCGGAGCCCTCTTCCACTACTTCGGAGAGGATATCGCGCGCGCCCTCTTCGTCTCCCATGTCGATGTAGGCCCGCGCCAGATCCAGCTTGGTCGCGCACTCATCGGTACCGGAGAGGAAATCGAACTCGTCTTCCATGCTGTCGCTCATAGCCTGTTCGGTTGGTAGATCCGCTGCGAACGGGTCCAGCGCATCCGGCAGCTCGCTGGGCTGATCGCCGACACGCTCGCCACTCACTGATTCCGCTGCGTCGCTATCCTGCGCGTCGCCTGAATCGAGTTGGGCACTTTCGGCTTCGATGGAGGCATTCAGCTCCTCTTCGAAGCCAGCGAGGTCCTCGTCGGAAAGATTGAAATCCTCGACTGACGACTCGGTGCGGGGCGCTTCAGCAGCGTCGCCGGCCTCGTCCTGCATCGCCTCGAATTCTGCCAGCAGTTGCTCCGCCTGCATGTCTTCGTTGAGCGACAGGTCGTAATCGTCGTCAAGCGATGCTTCCAGCGACTTGTCGAGAGGCGCCTGAGCGGCTGGCTCTTCGGTGCTCGCCTCCTCGTCCAGGTTGAAGTTCAGATCGAATTCGGACGCATCGAATGCTGCCTCATCGGTCGACTCAGCGGCTGCGGGAACAGTGTCGACCGGAGCGACGGGCTCGCTCGCCGGATACCCCTGGTCGAGCGATTGCGGCTGGCCTTCTCCGGCAAGCGTGTCTTCGAGATCAAAATCAAGGTCGAACTCGGCTTCTTCGACTGGCTCGGCTGGCTCGGCTGGCTCGGCTACCGGTTCGGCAGCTTTCTCCGATTCAGGCTCGACCGGCTGGGACAGGTCATCCCCCAGATCGAAATCGCTGAAATCGAAGTCTTCGGCAGGCGCCTCTTCTGCCACCGGCGCTTCGGTCGCGTACGCCGCTTCGTCGGTCGAGTCGAATGCAATGGTCTCGTCATCGTTTGCCAGCGTGGCCGAGGCGCCAAGCAGCGCGGCAGTCATCGCCGGGAAGCGCAGGTTGAGCGCCTCGATCTGGGAGTCATGCCCACCCATGTTACGCAGTGCTTCGGCCTGAGCGGCATAGCCATCCGGGTGATTCAGCAGGCCTTCGACTTCCATCAGCTTGAGACGCAAATCGGCGCGGTCCGGATCTTCAGCAATACCCGCGCGCAACACCTCGGCGGCCTCTTCCAGCTTGCCGTAGGCAATCAGCGCATCGGCCTCCGTCAACGGATCCTGAGCTATGGACTGCTCGTCTCCAGCGGAATCGAAGGACGCAAGGGCGACGTTGAAATCGTCAGAAGCCGGCTCATTATCGTGACCGACCGGCACCGGGGCTATGTAGCTATCGGCGAGCGACTCTTCCCGGCGGGCATTGCGACGGGCCAGCGCCATGAGGATCAGCAGGAGCACCAGCAAGGCGGCTGCGCCTGCGACCAGCATGAGGGTCTGATTCTGCAGCATGCGCTGCAACAGCGACTCGATCCCGTCGTCACGCTCGGCGGAAGACTGCTGCGCGCTGACCTCTTCGGGGGTTGGCTGCAGCACGGGTGCGACGTCAGGTGCTGTGTCAGCGTCGGCAGCGCTCGCCGCTTCGTCAGCAGCTACCTGGCTCGCCGACTCGGACGCTTCGATGCCTTGCTCGGCGTCGGAGCCTTCGAGCAGAGGCTCAGCAGTCGCAGCCTCTAGCTCTTCAGTTGACTCCAGCGCAGCGATTTCAGCCGGGTCGATGGACTCAGCCGCTTCAGAAGCCGGCGATGTTTCGGCTCCTTCGGTACCTGGGTCGGATTCGTTCGCGGTCTCGGTATTGGCATCTGCCTCGGATGCAACGGCCTCCGGGTCCACCGGAGGAACCTGCGCCACATCGGCTGCGGCTTGTCCGTCTTCACCGAGCTGGTCCTGCAGCGCGGCAAGTTGCGCATCCTTGAGCGCCAGGAGACGCTGAAGCGTGTCAAGTTGACCCTGTACGTCCTGCAGCCGATCAGCCATTTCGGCCTTTTCCCGCTCCGCGGAATCGAGCTGTTCCTTGGTACGGTCAAGCGAATCGCGCAGTTGCGACGCTTCGCCATTGTTGTTTTCGGTTTCTGCTTCGCCACCGCCGCCCTCGCCCGTCCCGGCAAGCAGGCGAAGGGAATCACCGCCATCGGTCGTGGCTGGTGCGGCTGCGGCAGTGTCACGCTCCCGCGCATCCAGCTGCCGCTGCACGGGTTGAGCGACCTGACGACCACGTTGCCATGCCGCGTTCTGCTCGGCGACCTGATTGATGGCTTCTGCCTGAGTGCGCGCTCCGGCCTGCTCGGCGTCCGGCATGGTCAGGGTAGAGCCCGAGAGCATCCGGTTGATGTTGCCATCGACGAACGCGTTCGGATTCAGATCCTGGATGGCCAGCATGGTCTGGTGCACGGAGGCGCCCTGTGGACGATAACGCTGGGCGATTTCCCACAGGGTATCCGAGCTATTGGCACGAACCTGCCCGCTGGCTCCGGCCCCGTCACCTGAAGCGCTGCTGGCAGCAGGTGCGGCCTGAGTGGAGGAGGTGCGGGGGGGTGTGACCTGGGGTTGCTGGCGGTTGACCGACGGCTGGGAGGCAGCGGAGGTCGGCGGCGCCGGCCGGCCGGCGAGCGGCGCAGGCTGGTACAGCGGGGGATCAAGCAGCAGGGTGAATTCACGCAACACCCGCCCGGACGGCCATTTCACTTCCATCAGGAAGTTGAGAAACGGTTCGCGGACTGGCTTGTTCGAGGTAACACGAATGATCGCGCGACCATCGGATCGAACTTCTGGAGTGAACTTCAGGTCTGTAAGAAAGAAGTCACGGTCGATTCCGGCTCGACCGAAGTCATCTGGCGAGGCGAGTGCGGGGCGTATTTCTGCACTGGAAAGATCTCGTACCTGCAGCAGCTCGATTTCTGCATCGAGAGGCTGATTCAAGGCCGAACGCAGGTTGATGTCCCCTACCCCCAGCGCGTGTGCCATATTCGAAGACATCAGCGCACTTGCTGCGGCGACAGCCAAAACCAGTTTGCGAACCATAGCGAAAATCCTTTGCTTTTATCGTTTTCTCACGCGTCCCAGAGATTCCGCCACCCATCGCCCGGCCTATGTAGTGCTCCCCATCCGGCCGACAGGTGTCATTCCAGCAATTCAGCGAGTCCAACGAGCTTCCAGCGCTCCGGTACCAACCTAAACCGCTTGATACAAAATCCACAGCAAGTATCGATTACAAAAAGTCTTTTATCAACCGCGCTGCGACCGCAAGACTGTTAAGTACGACACCTTTTCGAAGATTGTCGGAGACCACCCACATGTTGACGCTGTGCGCGTCGAGCGCGTCCTGACGTAAACGCCCTATCCACACGTGATCACTGCCCGTCGCATCACTGACAGGAGTGGGATATCCGCCGGCGGCCGGTTTGTCAAGCAGCTTCAGACCAATCCCCTTGCGCAGCAGCCCGGCGAGACGCTTCGGTGCCACCACTTGCTCGGTAACAGCCTGCAGCGACTGAGCGCTGCCAAAGAACACCGGAACCAGTACACAGGTCGCTGAGACGGGCAGTTCCGGCAGATTCAACACGCGCCGTACGTCCTCGGCCAGCGCACGCTCTGCGTCCGCGGCACCTGTCTCGTCGACATCACCGATACGGGGCAGGAGATTGAACGCCGCCTGCTTGTCGAACGCACCCTTCTCTGCCGGCTGACCGTTGAGCAGGCGGCCGGTCTGAAACGCCAGTGCTTCCAGGGCATCCTTACTGTGGGTCGACATCGACTGGTATGTGGATACTGTTACAGAGCGCAAGCCTGCTTCATCGAGCAGCGGCTTCAATGCCGTCACCGTCTGAACCACCTGCGCATCGGGGCAGGACAGGATCCGCCGGCCCGCGAAGTCGCCGATCTGCTGTGAATTGACGTCTGCCACAATGACCGGAATATCGGCCTGGCCTCTGTGCGCACCGGTGGTATCGACAACCACGCATCCCTTCGCTGCGACGACAGGGGCCCAGTGAGCCGCCTGCTCGGCATCGCCGAGGAAGATCACAACCTTGATGCCGGCAAAATCGAAGGACTCGAGCGCCTCGACGCGCTGACTCTGCCCTCTGAGCATCAGACGCTCGCCAGCCCGATCGGTCGGCTCGATCAGATGCACTGCGGCGAAGGGATACCCCTCATCTGCGAGCACGTCGAGCAGGCTTTCGCCTTCGAGACCGGTTACACCAACGATTGCGATATTACCTGACATTAGTAGCCCAACCCTATGTTTTATAGACTTTTTAAACGCAAAGGGCACCCCGGTTTCCCGGGATGCCCTGGCCTGCGGCGCTGCTACGAATCAGCTTTCCTGCAGGATCCGCAACATCCGGCGCAGCGGCTCGGCGGCACCCCACAACAGCTGATCACCGACGGTAAACGCGGACAGGTACTGCGAACCCATGTTCAACTTGCGCAGGCGGCCTACCGGAACGGTGAGCGTACCGGTCACCGATGTAGGTGTGAGGTCACGCAGCGTATCTTCCTTGGTGTTGGCCACGACCTTCGACCACTGATTGTGCTGCTCGAGCATCGCTTCGATGTCAGCCAGAGGGACATCCTTGTTCAGCTTGATGGTCAGCGCCTGGCTGTGGCAGCGCATGGCGCCAATGCGTACACAGATGCCGTCGACCGGAATCGGGCGACCGCTGCGACCAATGATCTTGTTGGTTTCGGCCTGGGCTTTCCATTCCTCGCGGCTCTGCCCGTTGGGCAGTTGCTTGTCGATCCAGGGAATCAGGCTGCCCGCCAGCGGCACTCCGAAATGCTCGGATGGAAAGGAATCGCTGCGCAGCGTCTCGGCAACCGTACGATCGATCTCCAGAATGGCGCTGGCCGGGTCGGCAAGCTTCTCGGAAACCGACGCATTGATGGTGCCCATCTGGGTGATCAGCTCGCGCATGTTCTGAGCGCCGGCGCCGCTGGCGGCCTGGTAGGTCATCGCGCTCATCCACTCGACGAGACCATGCTCGAACAGCCCGCCCAGACCCATCAGCATCAGGCTGACGGTGCAGTTGCCACCTACATAGGTACGGATTCCGTCGCGGATTGCCTGATCGATATTGCGGCGATTGACCGGATCCAGAATGATCACCGCATCATCTTCCATGCGCAGCGTGGAGGCTGCGTCGATCCAGTAGCCGTTCCAGCCTTCGGCGCGCAGCTTCGGATAGACTTCCTTGGTGTAATCGCCGCCCTGGCAGGTAATGATCACGTCCATGGGCTTGAGCGATTGGATGTCGAAGGCGTCCTGCAGCGCGGGGATGTCCTTGCCAATGTCCGGGCCCTTGCCGCCGACGTTGGAGGTGGTGAAGAACACCGGATCGATGCCGGCAAAATCGTCTTCTTCGCGCATGCGCTGCATGAGTACGGAACCCACCATGCCACGCCAGCCAACCAGACCTACTCTTTTCATAACTGCGACCCCCGTGGGGTAAAAAATTCAAAGACAACGGCGCCCAGCCAGCAGGCCCGGCGCGCAAAGAGCCGTACAGGTTACAGGGTTTCCAGAGCGGAAGCCACGGCATCACCCATTTGCGAGGTGCCCACACGGCGACAGCCTTCGGACAGGATGTCTCCCGTGCGCAGACCCTGATCGAGCACCAGACTGACCGCCTTTTCAATCGCGTCAGCCGCTGTCACCTGATTGAAGCTGTAGCGCAGCATCATCGATACCGACAGGATCGTCGCCAGCGGATTGGCCACACCCTGGCCGGCAATTTCCGGCGCACTGCCATGGCAAGGCTCGTACATGCCCTTGTTGTTCCGATCCAGCGACGCGGACGGCAACATCCCAATGGATCCGGTAAGCATCGAAGCCTGATCGGACAGGATGTCGCCAAACATGTTGTCCGTGACGATCACGTCAAACTGCTTCGGCGCGCGGACAAGCTGCATGGCGCAGTTGTCGACGTACATGTGCGATAGCTCGACCTCGGGGTAATCCTTTGCAACTTCCTCAACGACCTCCCGCCACAACTGGCTCGAGGCCAGTACATTGGCCTTGTCTACCGAACAGAGCTTGCGATTGCGCACCATGGCCATGTCAAAGCCGACCTTGGCGATGCGGCGGACTTCGCTTTCGCTGTACGGCAATGTGTCGTAGGCGTGCCGCTCGCCATTGTCGAGGGTGCGGCGCTCGCGCGGCTGGCCGAAGTAGATGCCCCCGGTCAATTCGCGGACGATGAGAATGTCCAGGCCCGACACCACTTCAGGCTTGAGCGTCGAAGCGCTGGCCAGCTGCGGATAGAGGATCGCCGGGCGCAAATTGCCGAACAATTCCAGCTGCGAGCGAATTTTCAGCAGACCACGCTCGGGACGCAGCGCGGGGTCGATCGTGTCCCATTTCGGGCCACCGACTGCGCCGAGCAGCACTGCGTCGGCGGCACGCGCACGTGCCAGCGTCTCGTCAGCCAGTGGAACGCCGTAACGATCGTACGCTGCCCCACCGAGATCGTCGTATTCGAGTTCAACGCCAAGATCGAACTTGTGATTGGCGATCGTCAGCACCTTGACCGCTTCGGCCATGATTTCCGGGCCGATGCCATCACCGGGCAGCACAAGTATCTTTGTCATTCTATGCATTCTCCAGTTTGAGCGCCGCGGCTGCGCTGCAGCCGTAGCGTCCAGTCGTTACTTGATTGCGCCGAACAGCCAGGGCTGGCTGGCCTTGTGTCGGGACTCGAAGGCGGCGATGGCGTCGCCGTCCTGCAATGTCAGGCCAATATCGTCCAGACCATTGAGCAGACAATGCTTGCGGAAGGCATCGATCTCGAAGGTGTACTGCACCCCGTCAGGCCGGGTCACGGTCTGGGCGGCCAGGTCGATGGTTAACCCATAGCCTTCCTGCGCCTCGGCCTGGGCAAACAGTTCATCCATCTGTTCTTCAGTCAAAACAATGGGTAACAGGCCATTCTTGAAGCTGTTGTTGTAAAAGATATCGGCAAAGCTCGGCGCCAGTACCGCACGAAAGCCGTACTCGTCCAGCGCCCAGGGCGCATGCTCGCGGCTGGAGCCGCAGCCGAAATTCTTGCGCGCCAGGAGCACGCTGGCCCCCTGGTAGCGCGGCAGGTTGAGCACGAAATCCGGGTTCAGCGGACGTTGGGAGCTGTCCTGCCCCGGATAGCCTTCATCCAGATAGCGCCACTCATCGAACAGATTCGGACCGAAACCGGTGCGCTTGATCGACTTGAGAAACTGCTTCGGAATGATCTGGTCGGTGTCGACATTGGCGCGATCGAGCGGCGCGACCAGTCCAGTGTGCTGGGTAAACGGCTTCATGCGTGCGCCTCCTCTTTGAGCATCTCACGAACATCGACGAAGTGGCCGGCGATCGCCGCGGCGGCCGCCATGGCCGGACTGACCAGGTGCGTACGTCCGCCGTTGCCCTGGCGGCCTTCAAAGTTCCGGTTGGAGGTGGAGGCGCAGTGTTCGCCTGCCTGCAGCCGATCGGGGTTCATCGCCAGGCACATCGAACAGCCCGGATCGCGCCACTCGAAGCCGGCCGCCTTGAAGATGATATCCAGGCCCTCTCGCTCAGCCTGCTCCTTCACCAGACCCGAACCGGGTACAACCATCGCCTGCTTGACCGAGGGGGCAACGTGCCGACCCTTGGCCACCGCCGCTGCAGCACGCAGATCTTCGATGCGCGAGTTGGTACAGGAGCCGATGAACACACGATCAAGCCTGATTGATGTGATCGGCTGATTGGCCTCGAGCCCCATGTACTTCAGCGCCCGTTCGTAACCGTTACGCTTTACCGCGTCGGCTTCATCGACAGGATTCGGCACGGCGGCGTCAACAGCCACGACCATTTCCGGGGACGTACCCCAGGACACTTGCGGCTTGATGTCTTCGGCGGCGAGCTCGACCACAGTATCGAAGTGCGCATCGGCATCGGAGACCAGCCCCTTCCATACGTCAACCGCGCGCTCCCAGTCCTCACCGACAGGCGAATACGGGCGACCCTTGACGTACTCGACGGTCTTGCTATCACAGGCCACCAGACCGACGCGCGCCCCGGCCTCGATGGCCATGTTGCAGATGGTCATACGGCCTTCCATCGACAGGTCACGGATCGCCGAGCCGGCGAACTCGATCGCATGCCCGTTGCCGCCAGCCGTTCCGATCTTTCCGATGACCGCCAGCACGACGTCCTTGGCGGTCACGCCGAAGCCGAGCTTGCCGTCGACCTTGACCAGCATGTTCTTCATTTTCTTGGCGACCAGGCACTGCGTAGCCAGCACATGCTCGACCTCGGAGGTGCCGATGCCATGCGCCAACGCAGCAAAGGCACCGTGCGTGGCTGTGTGCGAATCGCCGCAGACGATGGTCATTCCCGGCAGCGTCGCGCCCTGCTCCGGCCCGACCACATGGACGATGCCCTGGCGGCGGTCGGTCATCTGGAATTCGAGAATGCCGAAGTCGCGGCAATTGTCATCGAGTGTGGTGACCTGCAGCTTGGAAACCAGATCATCGATACCGGATACACCCGCCGCGCGGTTGGTGGTCGGCACGTTGTGATCTGGCGTCGCCAGGTTGGCGTCGATTCGCCATGGCTTGCGGCCAGCGAGGCGCAGGCCCTCGAAAGCCTGTGGCGAGGTCACTTCATGCAAGAGATGCCGATCGATGTAGAGCAGTGCCGACCCATCGTCGCGCTGCTTCACCAGATGGCTATCCCAAAGCTTGTCGTAAAGTGTTTTGGCGGACATGTGGCGCTCCAGATCAGGCTGCTCGTTCAAGGCTCGAATTGGCCCTGAATCATCAGGAAGCGATGGTAAGAGCTGGTATCGAATAAAACAAATTCATATTATTCATGGAAAGTATTCCTTAGAGGAATTTATGGATACCGCCAACCTTACCGCGTTCCTCGCTGTCGCCAAGTCCGGCTCGTTCTCCCAGGCCGCGGACATGCTGCACCTGACCCAACCGGCGGTGAGCAAGCGGATCGCCACGCTTGAGCACCAACTCGGCGCGCGACTGTTCGATCGCATCGGCCGGCACATCTCGCTCACCGAAGCCGGACGAGCGTTGCTGCCCCGCGCGGGCCAGGTTCTGCAGACACTCGAGGATACCCGTCGGGCGCTGAGCAATCTGTCGAGCAAGGTTGAAGGCCGGCTGGTGCTCGGCACCAGCCACCACATCGGGCTGCATCGTCTCCCGCCAGTGCTCAGACAATTCACGTCCCGGTATCCCGACGTGGCGCTGGACATACGTTTTCTGGATTCGGAGGTCGCCTACGATCAGGTCCTGCATGGAGAAATCGAGCTGGCGGTGATCACCTTGGCTCCCACGCTGGACGAGCCCATCGTGGCCAGACACATCTGGGACGATCCTCTCGACTTTGTCGTATCCCCCGAGCACCCCCTGGCCGACTACGGTTCGGTGACGTTGAGCGAACTGGGGCGATTTCCCGCCGTATTTCCCGGGCCTAGTACCTTCACCCACCGCGTCGTCAGCCGGCTGTTCCAGCGTGAGGAGGTGGTTCCGCAGATCAGCATGACCACCAACTATCTGGAAACCATCAAGATGATGGTCTCGATCGGCCTGGCCTGGAGCGTACTGCCCCGCACCATGGTGGATGAACAGGTCACGCCACTTACCGTCGCCAACGGTGACATCAGTCGTCAACTCGGTTGTATCTGGCACAGCGGTCGCACCCTGTCCAATGCGGGCCGTGCGATGGTGGAGATGCTGCAAACCGACGGCTGACGCGTACTCAGGCGCGGTGCGCCTTGTCGCTTCAAACCCCGCCGACTATGTTGAACTGCGGGACAGCTGAATTAGAGGACGGTCTATGGTCCACACGCCGGGCGCATTCATGGCCGATAATGCGTTTTATCAGGACGAGGCATTTCGGCTGCTTTTTCACCGGCTGCCCATGGCCTGCATGCTGGTCGATCACAACAGCGGCCGCATCATTGACCTGAACCGCGCCTTTCACCTGCGTTTGGGTTGGCGTCCGGAGTCGATCATTGGCCAGCCGGAGCGCGACTTCCCGATGTGGAGCGATCGGCAGCAGCGTCGGCGCCTGCACGCAGCCAACGTGGAGAACGCTACTCAAGAGCCGCTGGAGATGCTGCTGCGTAGCCGGGACGGCACCATCAAACCCGCGCTGGTGTCAGTCGAGTATCTTGAAGTGGGCGGCATCGACGCTCGGCTGTATACCATCCGGGGGCATGCCGGCAGCGTGGTCGGCCCCGGCCTGCCGCCTCTGTCTCAATCCGACACGGCGCTCGAGCAGAGTCAGGAGCGTCTGCGCCTGGCGCTGGACGCGTCCCAGATGGGCATCTGGGAGCTCGATCTCTCGGACGGAAAACTGCACGCCTCAGCCCGTGCGGCCAGACTGCACGGCTTCAGCGGAGCGGATTGGGAAGGCGCGCTTGGCACCTTCATGGCGGACACCGCTCCAAGCGACCGCAAGGCCATGCGCAAGGCCTTCGTCGCCATCTGCCGCGGCGGGCAACAGCGCTATCGCCTGACCTACCGCCTGCAGCGGCGCACCGGCGAGCCTCGCTGGCTGGAAGCCATGGCCACGCTCAATCGCAGCGCCAGCGGCAAACCCCTGGGCATGGTCGGTACGCTGGTGGACATCACCGAGCGTCGGCGCAGCGAGCAGGCATTGATCGACAGCGAAAACAAGTTCGCCTCACTGTTTCAGGGCTCGCCCGACCCCTACGCGCTGCTCAATACCCGGACCCATGTTTTCATCGAGATCAATCGAAGCTTCGCCGACGTGTTCGGCTACCAACCCGAGCAGATCATCGGACGCACGCTGGGCGAGATCGCGCTATGGCCGAAGACGGCTCTGGCCGAACGAATTCACGGCGTGCTGGCCACCGGAGAATCGCTGAGCAACGAACTCATGGAGCTGTGCGATGCCGAGCGCAAGGTTCACGTATGCGAGGTGTCCAGCTCCCTTCTGACGATCAACCGGCAGCGCTGCGTTCTGTTCGGCTTTCGTGATGTAACCGAACGCAAGGCGATCGAGGCGCGGGTGAAGCACCTCGCCTATCACGATGCCCTCACCGATCTGCCCAACCGCGCGCTGCTGAAGGACCGGCTGGAACAGCATATTGCGCTGTACGACCGGCATCAGCTCAAAGGGGCGTTGCTGTTTTTCGATCTCGACCATTTCAAGCACATCAATGACTCGCTGGGTCACTCCTGCGGCGACGCGGTACTGCAGGAGGTCACCAGACGGCTGGCAGAGCACGTGCGTCGCGAGGACACAGTCGCACGCCTCGGCGGCGACGAATTCGTGGTCCTGCTGAGCGGGCTCGAGGCAAACGATGATGCCTTTGTCGAGGGCGTCCAGACCACGGCAGAAAAGCTGCGGTCGGTACTGTCCGAACCCATGCTCATTGAGGGCCATAGCCTTCAGTTGAGCACCAGTATCGGCGTGGCGCTGATACCCGATCACGGCGAGAGCCCCGATGACCTGCTCAAGCGAGCGGATATCGCGCTCTATCGGGTCAAGGAAAGCGGGCGCAACGGGGTGGCCTTCTTCGAACAGTCCATGCAGGTCACGGCCAGCAACCGGCTGGTCATCGAAAACGAATTGCGTCGCGCTCTGGCACGCAGCGAGTTCAAGGTGCACTACCAGCCGCAGTTCGACAGCCTGTCGCGTCGGATCATAGGGGCCGAAGCGCTGCTGCGCTGGGACCATCCCGAGCAGGGCCTGATCGGGCCCGGCAGCTTCATCAAGGTTCTGGAAGAAAGCGGCATGATCATCGAGACCGGTCGCTGGGTGTTGGCAGAGGCCTGCCGTTTTTTCTCACGGCTAGGCGAAGCCGGGCTGGTCGGCTTCGATCATTTCAGTCTGAGCGTCAACATCAGCCCACGCCAGTTCCGCCAGACCGGATTCGTCGATCTGGTGCGCGAGAGCATCGGCTCGCACGCCCTGCCGGCCGGATGCATCAAGCTGGAAATCACCGAAAGCGTGGTCATCGAGAACATCAGCGACACCGTGGAAAAGATGCAGGAGCTCCGTCGGCTGGGCGTCAGTTTCGCCATCGATGACTTCGGCACCGGCTACTCGTCTCTGTCCTATCTCAAGCGGCTCCCGCTCGACCTGCTGAAAATCGACCAGTCGTTCGTGCGGGATTGTGCCAGCAACGGCAATGACGCGGAAATCATCCGGGCAATCGTCGCCATCGCCCGTAGCCTGAAACTGGACATGATTGCCGAAGGGGTGGAAACCGAAGAGCAATTGAGCTTCCTGCGTGGTGTCGCCTGCCACTGTTACCAGGGCTATCTGTTCAGCGCACCGCTCAGCGAAGCGGATTTCGTCGAGCTGCTTCGGAAAAGCTGAGCTCCGTTTACTGCGACAGAGTTCACATAACGTTCGTCAAGCGAGACGGGGGACGCGTCCGCGTGGCAAACTCGGCGCGGCGGGAATTGAATCCCGTCAGGCATCAACCTATCGGAGCAACACGATGAACAAGTCAATGCTGTCAGGTATCGTGCTCGGCGCTGTCGTCGCCACAGCCGGCGGCGCCATTGCCGGCTACAGCGCGATGGCAAACAAGACCCCGACCCATGCTGACGTCACCAGGGTCGCGGAGATCAAGGAACAGGAAAAAACCCCACGCCAGGTCTGCCGTGACGTCACCGTCACGCGTCAGAAGCCGGTCAAGGACCAGCACCAGGTGATCGGCACCGTCGCAGGAGCAGTGATTGGTGGCGTACTGGGCAATCAGGTCGGCGGCGGTAACGGCAAGAAGGTTGCCACCGTGGCTGGTGCTGCTGCGGGTGGTTACGCAGGCAACAAGGCCCAGGAGCAACTCCAGGCCAACAGCACCTACACCACTACGGAACAGCGCTGCGAAACCGTCTACGACATCAACGACAAGATCGTTGGGTACCAGGTGGATTATCGCATCGGCGAAGAAACTGGCACCGTTCGCATGGACAGTCATCCAGGCGAGCGCATCCCCCTTCAGAATGGCCAGCTGGCACTGAATCTTCAGTAAGCCTGCAAGGTGCCTGCCCCGGCAGGCACCTTATTCTCCCGCCACCGGCATCACTTCACGACAGAGCTCGATCCAGCGTTCAATCCCGGCGCTACGAAACTTGCTCTTCTGCAGGACGAAATAGAACGCGCGATGGAAGTCCCGGTGCGGCACAGGCAGGGGCACCAGGCTGCCTCGGCGAAACGCATCGCCAAGCGTGATCGCCGACAGACAACCGATCCCCAGTCCCGCCTCCACCGCTCGCTTGATCGCCTCGGTATGCTGCAGCTCCAGCTTGATGGTGAGCTCCGGCAACAGGCCGTGCATGGCCCATTCGAAATGCTGTCGTGTCCCGGATCCCGGCTCGCGGACAATCCAGTCTGCATCGAGCAGCTCGGCGTCCGTCAGCCACGGTTTTCCGGCCCAGGGATGATCCGGCGCGCAGAAAACCACTAGCTCATCATCACGCCAGTGCTGCATGTTGAGCTCCGGATGATGCACCTCGCCCTCGATCAAGCCGATGTCCAGCTCGAAGTTCGCCACCTTCCTGGCAATGGTCGCGGTATTGGCCACCTCGAGTTCAACGCGGGAACCGGGCTGGTCGACCATATACCGAGCCATGATCTCCACCGCCAGATAGTTGCCGATACTGAGCGTAGCGCCCACCTTCAGGTGACCCACATCCTCATGTTGCGCCAGCGCGGTTTCCAGGCTGCGCGCCTGATCAACGAGACTCTGGGCCCGCGGCCGAATGGTCTGTCCCAACTCGTTGAGCTGCAGACGCTTGCCGACCCGGTCGAACAGCTGTACGTCGAACTGTCGTTCCAGATCGCGCAGCGCACTGCTCGCTGCAGACTGAGACATGGCCAGACTTTCGGCAGCGCGCGTGAGATTCTCGTGATAGGCGGTGGCCAGAAAAACATCAAGTTGCCGGAGGGTGAATTTCATTATCGGTTTTTCCGTTAACGGTTATGAAAATAACTCGCTTAACCGATATGTTACCAAAGCTTAGACTTGTCGCCATCGCAAACGAGCATGAGAGCCTGCAATGTCCGGATTCAACAACGAGCGCGTCCTGAGCGTCCATCATTGGACGGATACGCTGTTCAGCTTTACCACGACGCGCGACCCTGCTTTCCGTTTCAAGAACGGTCACTTCATCATGATTGGCCTGGAGGTCGAAGGCCGACCGTTGATGCGGGCGTACAGTATCGCCAGTCCGAACTACGAGGATACGCTGGAGTTTTTCAGCATCAAGGTGCCCGACGGCCCACTCACCTCGCGCCTCCAGAACATCCAGCCCGGCGATCAGATCATGCTGAGTCGCAAGCCCACCGGTACCTTGGTACTCGACCATTTGCTGCCCGGCCGCAATCTGTACCTGCTGAGCACGGGCACCGGGCTAGCCCCGTTTATCAGTATCATCCAGGACCCGGAGACGTACGAGCAGTACGACAAGGTCATCCTCACCCACGGATGTCGATACGTGCGTGAACTGGCCTATGAAAAGTTGATCACCGAAGAGCTGCCCAACCATGAGTTTTTTGGTGATCAGGTGCGCGAGAAGTTGATTTACTACCCTACCGTCACCCGCGAGCCATTTCGCAATCAGGGGCGCCTGACGGACCTGATGAACAGCGGCAAGCTTTATCAGGACATCGGTCTGCCGCCGCTGGACCTCGAACATGACCGTTTCATGCTCTGCGGCAGCCCGAGCATGCTCAAGGATACGTGCGCGATCCTCGATGCTCAGGGGTTCAAGGAAGCCCGACACGGTGACCAGGGGCACTACGTGATCGAGCGGGCGTTCGTCGAAAAATAAGGCTCAGGGCGGCGGGATGCGAGCGAGGATGTCCGGCGGGTCGGTCAGCGGCAAGGCGATGAGCAGCGCCTCTCCTGAAGCCGGGACGATACCGGTCAGCGCGGTGATGTTCACCTGATGGGTGACCAGCACCGCCAGTTGGCCTTCAGGTAACTCGTCGACGAAGGATTTGAGCTCGTGTGTCGCCTGCTCCGACCGCCCACGCTCGCTGAAGAACGAATCTAGCGCCGGCACTTCCACAACCGGACCCAGATCCATGCCCGTTGCCGTGTCCAGCGCACGACACCAGCGGCTCGAGTAGAGCTGGATCGACCCTGCCAGTGGGACACTGCGAAGCTTTCGGCCCCAGGCACGCGCCTCGTTCCGGCCTTGCTCATCAAGATTGCGCTGGGTATCGCAGTCTCGGAGCTTAAAGTGCTCCGGGTCGCCAATACCCGGCGCATGAGCGTGTCGCATCAGCAGGAAAGCCCGGTCTGCCTGCAGATTGGCCAACGGGTCAGCATGCGCTGCGAGGCAGGCCAAAAGCACTGCAGCGCCCACCCCACCGCGCCAGGCAACCATGGCTACTCCGCGTAGATCATCTGACGGCTGATGCCGCCGTCGATGGTGAAGTTCTGCCCGGTAACGAAGCCGCTTTCATCGCCCACAAGGTAAGCGACCAGCGCTGCCACATCCGCCGGGCGGCCTACTCGCCCTGCTGCGTGCTGCGCGTGATCAATCGGTCGCAGTGGCTCCTGTTGCCGCTCGGCCTCACCGCGGGTGTCGATCCAGCCGGGACTGACCGCATTGACGCGTACATCCGGGCCGAGGCTGACCGCCGTCGCGTGCGTGAACGCGACCAGGGCGCCCTTGCTCGAAGCGTACGCTTCGGTGTTCGGCTCTGACTGTGCCGCCCGCGTCGACGCCATGTTGACAATACTGCCATGCGACTCGCGCAGCATCGGAACGCTGTGCTTGGTCATCAGAAACGCACCGGTCAGGTTGGTGCCCAGACGCCGGTTCCATTCGGCGAGCGAGAGTCGCTCCAATGGCCCATTGTCGGGGTCGGCTATGCCGGCATTATTGACCAGGGCGTCGAGCCGTCCGAACCTGGCGCGCACCGCATCGATACCCTGTACAACGCTTGCCTCGTCGGAGATGTCGATCTCGACAAACATTGCTTCACCGGTGCCGGCCAGCGCGTCGAGGGCGCGACGGCCCTCGTCCGCGTCGATGTCGGCAAGCGCCACCGACCAACCTCGAGCCAGCAGGTCGGCAGCAATGCCATGGCCGATACCGCGCGCCGCACCCGTTACCAGAGCGACTCGAAGACCGTGATCGGCCACGGCCCTAGGCCCTTGCGCTTCGCGGTCCGGCGATAGCCCAGATGATCAGACCGACGACCGGAAGCAGAAGGATCAGCAGTACCCAAAGCACCTTCGAACCGGTGCTGGAGCCACTTCCGATAACATTGATGATCGCCCAGATGTCCAGCGCCAGGATGATCAGGCCAATAAGGCCCCCGCCTATACCTAAGTCCATAAGAATCCCCTATGGTCGACACATGACTTGTCCCGTTGCGGCTATCGGAAGCCGCTTGGGTCTCATGTTTTCCGACTGCAGCGAAACAGGATCGTTCGGACAGGCCAATCACAACCCGAACCCGGGGAAGCGCGCCGCCAGGTCGCTTCCGCTCGGACACCGTTCGAGCGCTGCCGCAACGGGGGCCGTGCGCAGAATGATGCAGCGCTGACCGGCAGCCGGTCGAAACCAGTGCCGTGTACCTGCGGCGAGGCCCACGGCCTCACCCGGGCCGCACTCGACTACGGCAAGCGTATCGCCTATGCGCATCACCAGCTGTCCGCCGCCACGGATGACATGCCAGACGACCGGACCGCCGGCCAGTGCCTCCGGCTCTGCCCGTGCATCGGACGCAACGGCGTAACCGGGAGGCCCCTCCATGCGCAGCACATCGCAGCACGCATGCCCACCAGGCAGAACCCGGGCTGCCGCATCCAGCAACTGCGCATCATCCTCGAGGACGGCCCGATCCAGCCCCCGCATAGCGCCATCGTCAGCACAGTGAATATCGGCGCCTCCTAGCGCCGCGTTGATATCGTCCAGATGGGTGAGCACCTTGACCGGACACTGCAGGTCATCAACATGAAAAACGGCTAGGAACATGGCGAGGCCTTCTGAAAAACGTCCGTGCAGTATAGGTGCCAGCGTCGGCCCCGGGCACGCTGCGATGGTCTTATGGGCGAGCAGGCAGCTGGCGCCACAGCAGCAGGGCAGCCGTCGCCGCAGCGAGGCTCGCGATTGTGAAAGTCCAGAGGGCACCAAGATCATGCCAGGCATACCCGGAGTACAGCGCACCTAGCGCGCCACCGATGCCCGCGAGGGTGGCATACAACGCCTGACCCTGCCCCTGCAGCCGCTCATCGAAGCTGCGCTGCACAAAGTGGATGGACGCCACATGGAAGGCGCCAAAGGTGGCAGCGTGCATCAGCTGCGCCAGCAGCAATACGGGCAGGCTGGAGGCGAGGGATCCGATCAGCAACCAGCGTAACGCAGCCAATGCAAAACTGGCGACGAGCAGCTGTTTGAGTGACGCCGCGGCCAGCACCCGGGCCATGAACAGGAAGAGCACGATTTCGGCGATCACTCCCAGCGCCCATAGAAAGCCGATCAATGTTCGTCCGTAGCCAAGGGCCTCCAGATGCAGCGTCAGGAAGGTGTAGTACGGGCCATGCGACAGCTGCATCAGTGCTACCGATACGAAAAAGGCGATGACGCCAGGCCGGCGCAGCTGCTGCAGGAAGCCGCTGGCGGCCTCGCCACCGGCTCGCGGGCGAAGGGTCGGTGGCGCAGGGACGACCAGGCTGCAACAGAAGATTGCCAGCATGATGCCGAACATCACCGCCGGGTAGACATCCAGTGTCGACCATTCCAGTGCCATGCCCAGCAGCGCTACCGTCGCGATGAACCCTACCGAACCCCACAGGCGAATCCGTGCATAGCGAGAGCCCTTATCGCCGAGGTGTGACAGCGTGATTGCCTCGAACTGGGGCAGTACGGCGTGCCAGAAGAAACTGTGCAGAGCCATGATCATCGCCAGCCATAGATAATCCTGACGCAGAAAGATGCCGCTGAAGGCAACTGCTGTACACAACGCGCCCAGCCGCACGATCAGCAGGCGCTGCCCGGTACGATCGCCCAGCCATCCCCACAGATTCGGCGCCAGGCAGCGCATCAGCATTGGAATGGCGACCAGCTCGCCGATACGCGCCGGTGAGAACCCCAGATGGTGGAAATACAGCGACAGGAACGGCGCTACCCCGCCCAGCAACGCAAAGTAGGCGAAATAGAAACTCGAGAGGCGGACGTGAGGGATGGGGGGCATGTGGGATAGCTTCGCTTGGCTGGAGGCTGGAGGCGCAACGCTGAAGGCTGAAGGCCTGAAGCTGGAGTCGCGTACGTCGCGTCGCCATTCACAACTACAACGTTCAGTAAGGCGAGACCTTCCAGCCTTCCAGCCTTCAGCCGCTTAGCCGCCAGCCCTCAGCCCAGGGCGGATCAGAGCTGCCCGAGCACCGGCGTATCGACCCGCACGTCCGCGTTTTGCCCGCGGTGTCGCAACAGATGATCCATCAGCACCAGGGCCATCATCGCTTCGGCGATCGGCGTGGCGCGGATACCCACGCACGGGTCGTGGCGACCCTTGGTGATCACTTCCACCGGCTGGCCATGCACATCGATCGAGCGGCCCGGGGTGGTGATGCTCGAGGTCGGCTTCAGCGCGATATGCGCGACAATCGGCTGCCCCGATGAGATGCCGCCCAGCACCCCGCCAGCGTTGTTACTGGTGAAACCGGCGGGCGTCAGCTCATCGCGATGCTCGGTACCGCGTTGAGCGACCGAGGCGAACCCGGCGCCGATCTCGACCCCCTTGACGGCATTGATGCTCATCAGCGCGTAGGCCAGTTCAGCATCGAGCCGGTCAAAGATCGGCTCACCGAGGCCCGGCGGGACGCCATCGGCAACGACAGTGATTCGCGCGCCGACCGAGTCCTGGTCGCGACGCAACTGGTCCATGTAGGCCTCAAGCTCGGGGACCTTGCTGGGGTCGGCACAGAAAAACGCGTTGTCTTGCACGCCTTCCCAGCTGCGGAACGGGATGTCGATGGGTCCAAGCTGACTCATATAACCGCGCACCTGTATGCCCTGAGCAGCCAGATACTTGCGGGCGATGGCACCCGCGGCGACGCGCATGGCTGTCTCGCGTGCAGAAGAGCGCCCACCGCCGCGGTAATCACGGATACCGTACTTGTGGTGGTAGGTGTAATCGGCATGCGCCGGACGGAACAGATCCTTGATCGCCGAGTAATCCTTGGACTTCTGGTCGGTATTGCGTATCAGCAGACCGATGGGGCTTCCGGTCGTGCGGCCTTCGAATACGCCGGAGAGAATTTCCACCTCATCCGGCTCCTGACGCTGGGTGGTATGGCGGCTGGTACCCGGCTTGCGCCGATCCAGATCGCGCTGCAGATCATCGGCACTGAGCTCGAGGCCGGGTGGGCACCCGTCGACGATGGCAACCAGGGCCGGACCGTGACTTTCGCCGGCGGTGGTAACGGTGAACAGAGTGCCAATGGTATTCCCGGACATGCTTCGAACCCGATGTCTGCTTATCGAAAGGCGAGCAGTATAGCGTCACGCCTGCATGGGTGACAGCACGAAGTCCCGACGCTACGCTTGGCTTTTCGGCCCGGGCGAATTCTTGAATGGAAGCCATGCTGGAAGTTGTCATGCCTCCCGGGCTGGACCTCGCTGCCGCCTGGATACTGGTCATCGCCGCGGGATGCACGTCGGCCGTCACGGCGTCCCTGGGGATCGGCGGTGGGGTTCTGCTGCTGGCGATCATGGCACTGATCATGCCGCCGGCGGCGATTATCCCGGTGCATGGCGTGGTGCAGCTGGGCTCGAACGCCAATCGCGCCCTGATGACCGTCCGCCACATCAATCTTCGGGTCATTGCCTGGTTCGCGCCCGGCGTCGTCATCGGCGCGGCCCTGGGCAGTCTGTTGCTGGTGGAGCTGCCACTGGCGGTCGTTCAGTTGGCGATCGCACTATTCATCCTGCTGCTGTGCTGGGGTCCGCCTATTCCAAGACTGGCGACCGGGCGAGTCGGTACCCTCCTCGCCTCGATCATGACCACGTTCATCAGCCTGTTCGTCGGAGCAACCGGGCCGCTGGTAGCGGCCTTTGTCAAGCAACAGCAAGGCGGCGAGCGTTTCAGCACGGTGGCCACCTTCGCCGCCGCGATGAGCCTGCAGCATGCTCCGAAAGCGCTGGTATACGGTGCAGCAGGCTTCGTATTCCGGGACTGGCTGGGCCTGATGGTGATGATGATTGTGGCAGGCGCCGTTGGCACCTGGGCCGGACTGCGATTGTTGACTCATGTCAGCGACCAACGCTTTGCGCGGATATTCAACGTGCTGCTCACCCTGCTCGCGCTGCGTCTGGCCTGGACAGCGATCAGCGGCTGGATCTGAGTCAAGTATTCGCCGGCGAAGCCGATACAAAGCGGGTAGCCAAAGGTGCAACCATGAGCAGCGAACCGACCGTCATCGACACTGTGCAAATAACCCCGCCGCGGGATCCGTTCGCACGCGCGCAACCTACAGATTACCTCTGGGTGCTCCTGCGGCCGGTCTACAAGGCCCGACAACTGATTCATTCCGAGCGCCTGGTGCGCATCGCGGTGACCAATCAGAAAGCCGGCAAGCTCGAGCTGCTGCGCCTGGAAGCACTAACCGAGGGCGAGGCGACTGTATCCGAAGGCAATCGAATCGAGGTTCTGGTCGACCACGGCACCCAGCGGCTGCGCTTTGGCCCGTCCAATCTGCAAATAGTGCCGCCGCGGCGGGGCCTCGGCGGCTTCATGCTCGCGCATAGTGTGGACTGGTGCCATCGTACCTGTCCGGAGTACATCGTAACCCCGATCCTGCTGCCTGGGGCGGAGGGTACGGACACCGCGGAAGCGCGCGACAAACTGTTCAGGCGCGCCGGTTTCGATATCCAGCCACTGGATGGCGGCAAAGTCCGGGCACAGGTTGGTCGAGCGGGCGACCTGGTCAGCAGCTGGGACATGCAGCGGGTGGAGCTTCTGGAAATGGCTGATCTGCTGCGGCGTCTGCGGGAGCAGGAGAGCGAAACACTGAAAACACAGGCGAGCAACAACACCCTCAAGGCGCAGATCGAACAGCTTCGCCGAACCGATATGGGCAGCCGTTTCGCCATAGGCTGCCTGATCACCCTGGCAATCTTCCAGGCGTTGCTGCTGCTCTGGGTGGTGCTGCGTTAGAAGAGATCCTGGTAGTGGCGGCACTGCTCCGCTGACAGGACGAACACGCCATGCCCGCCCCGTTCGAACTTGACCCACTCGAAGTCCACTTCAGGCCATTCGGCCATGACATGAACCATGCTGTTACCTACCTCGACAACCAGCAGACCATCTTCAGTCAGGTGATCGGCTGCCTCGGCCAGCATCCGCCGTACCAGATCGAGGCCGTCTTCACCGCAGGCCAGACCGATCTCGGGCTCGTGCAGGTACTCATCGGGCAGGTCGCGCATGTCTTCAGCGTCGACATAGGGCGGATTGCTGACGATCAGGTCGAAGCGCTCGCCGGCCATCCCGCTCAAGCCGTCTGACCAGCGCGCCTCAACCCGGTCCTGCAGACCATGGGCATCGATGTTCAGCTCGGCAACGGCCAGTGCATCGCCGGACAGGTCGGCCAGCACAACGTCAGCTTCGGGGAACGCATAGGCGCATGCGATGCCGATACAGCCGCTGCCGGTACACAGGTCGAGGATGGTCAGCGGATCCCGCTCCAGCCAGGGTTCGAAACGGTTCTCGATAAGCTCGGCGATGGGTGACCGCGGCACCAGCACGCGTTCGTCGACTATGAAATCAAGCCCCGCGAAGCGCGCGTGGCCGGTCAGATAGGCCGCAGGGATGCGTTCATCGACCCTGCGCTGCAACAGGCTGAGCACCGCATCGCGCTCATCATCGGTGACATGGCAGTCGAGATAGTCCTGTGGTGTTTCCCAGGGGAGGTACAGGGCCTCGAGCACCAGCAGGCGGGACTCATCCCAGGCGTTATCGGTACCATGCCCGAAATAGACCCCGGCCTGATGAAATCGACTGACGCCCCAGCGCACCAGGTCTCTAATGGTCTTGAGTGCGGCTGTTTCGAACATGCTCGGGCCCGGGTCGGAGAAAAGCGCATTCTAACCGCATCGCTCCACTACGGCACTACTGGTAAACTTGAACACCCCACTTATCGATACAGTCGCGCACCATGACCCAGGACAGCAACGAACCGGACGAGCTGGAGCTGTTTCGGCAAGCCACCCAGGGCGTCAAGCGCATCTCCACCGATCGGGCTGATGTCGGCAAGCCGCGTACGGACCGCACACTGGTCAGAACGCTCCAGGCACGCGCCACGCGTGATCAGCAGGGCATCAAGGTCGATGGCCTGTCGGATCAGTTCGTGATCGACGTACACCCGGAAGAAGCGCTCAGCTGGGCCGCCAATGGCGTCCAGGAATCACAGTTGAAGAAACTCAAGACCGGGCAGATTCCCTTCGAGGGCAGTATCGACCTGCACGGCATGACCGTAGAACGGGCCCGCGAGTTGTTGTGGGCGTTTCTCGCCGAGGCCGCGAGGATGGAAGTTCGCTGCGTTCGGGTCACCCATGGCAAGGCGCTGCGCAAGGATGGCCGCAAACCGATTCTCAAGAGCCACGTCAATACCTGGCTCCGCCAACACGTCCAGGTCCTCGGATTCACATCCTGTATCCCCCGCCACGGCGGCACCGGCTCGGTCTATGTACTGCTCAAGCGGACCATGCTCGAAGGGAGGGATGACTAACCGCTCGCGAGCGGCTAGTCATGAGCGGCAAGCGGCAAGCGTCGAGCTACTAGCTACTAGCTACTAGCTACTAGCTACTAGCTACAAGGTTGAGATTTGGGTTCAGGCTTGAGGCTGGAGGCTTATGGCTGGAAGCCAGGGCTCGGCGCTCGGGCTGAAAGCCTGAGCTTGACGCGAGCCTGCTTTGGTTTTTGCTTGAAGCTTGCTGCTTGAGGCTTACCGCTGCCGTTGCGCTTGCAGCTTGCCACTTGAAGCTTGCATCTGCTGTTCAGACGCAGGTGGCGCCGCCGTCGACGGGAAGCGCGATGCCGGTGGTAAATGCGGCGCCGTCCGAACACAGGTAGAGCACTGCGGCGGCGATTTCCTCGGCCGTGCCGATCCGACCGACCGGATGCATGGCAGCGGCGAACTCGGCCTTGCGTGGATCGAGAGCCGCAGCGCGGCGGAACATGTCGGTGTCGATGACTGCTGGACACACCGCGTTGACCCGGATGTTCTTTCTGCCGTATTCAACGGCTGCCGAGCGGGTCAGGCCGAGGACGGCGTGCTTGCTTGCGCTGTAGATACTCATCTTTGGTGCAGCACCCAATGCGGCCACGGACGCCGTGTTCACGATGGCTCCCCCACCCTGCTTGAGCATCAGGGGTATCTCGTGTCGCATGCACTGCCACACGCCTTTCACGTTGACGCCCATGATGCCATCGAATTCTTCTTCAGTGCCTTCGGCGAGCTTGCCCTTTTCGTACTCGACACCTGCGTTGTTGAACGCACAATCAAGCCGACCGTAGCGAGCAATGACCGCTTCCATCAACGCTGCAACCTGCTTGCCGTCGATCACATCGCAGGCGACGAACAGCGCTTCGCCGCCGTCGGCACGAATCGCTGACGCGACCACCTCGCCCACGTCGACACTGACGTCCGACAGCACCACTTTCGCACCGGCGGCGGCGAATGCGCGTGCCGTGGCCTCGCCGATGCCCGCTGCGGCACCCGTCACCAGCACAACCTTGTCTTGGAATTGCTTGCTCACTTCGCAGTCTCCCCCATGCGCTGCCGACGAACGTCGGCAAATGCGAAGATCATACGAGAGGATTCGTCAGAAACCGACCAGATTCTTGCGAGTGTTCACGCTATATCCGTGCGCTTGATATCAGTCACCGCCGCTGCTCATGAGGGTGCCACGTCAACCGCCGGTCCCGCAGGAACGGCTTTGCCACGCAGGCACGATATCGGCCGCCCTGTCAGACGCCAGGTCCGGACTGAGCCGGGCGCTGGGCCCGCAGATAATCGATCACCTCATCCTGGGTACCGCTGAATACAACGCGCTCCTCCTTGCCGGATCGCTGATAGGCGTACATCGGGTCGTAATAATGCTCCAGCAGCGCGGCAATCCAGGCGCGGTGTTCCTGCTCGTCGCCGGTCCGCTGGTGCACGTCGAGCGCAGCCTGCATAAGCGCCTCCAGCTGCTGATGACGTTCTCCGCCAAGGCGTTTGCGAATGCGCAGCAGACTACCCAGCAGATGCTCGGAGAGGGCAGCGAACGCTCTGTCCGGCTCCTCAGGATACAGCTCGTCGAACTCGGCCTGCATGTCGATAACATAGTCACCCAGGATACGGCTGACGCGGTTATCAAAACTGTCATCGAGCCACACCAGGGGCGCCGCCTGCATTGTGCGGAACAGTTCGACCGGAACCGAGCAGCTGCCGACTATCCGCCCTTCATCCTCGAGTACCAGGGAGCGGTGGCCTGCTTCGAGCACGTGCAGGGCCTCGATCGCCAGACGGTTCTCGAAATCGATCTGCCCCGGCTGCGGCGTGGCGTGGCGACCAAAACTCGAGCCACGGTGGTGAGCATGCCCCTCGAGATCCAGGCTGTGGTCGAGCGCCGCAATGACTTCGGTCTTGCCGGTGCCCGTCAGGCCCGCCACCAGCGTGAGGGGGCACTCGGCTACCGCATGATCAAGTGTATCGATCAGAAAACGTCGCATCGCCTTGTAGCCGCCGACCACCCGCGGGTACTCCACGCCCGCTTCCGCAAGCCATTGCTGCACGATCTGCGAGCGCAGGCCGCCACGGAAACAATAGAGATAGCCGTTCGGGTTGGCTTCGGCGAATGCGCGCCACTGATCGATGCGCTGTTGCTTGATCTTGCCGCGCACCAGCGTGTTGCCCAGATCAATTGCCGCCTGCTGGCCCTGCTCCTTGTAGCAGATACCTACCTTCTGCCGCTCGCCATCGTTCATCAATGGCCGGTTCTGCGCATTGGGGAACGCGCCCTTGGCGAACTCGATGGGCGCACGCACATCCATCAACGGCGTGCCGGACAGGAAAAGCTGACGGAAGTCCTCCGTGTTGCCGCGCATCAGACCACCTCGACCCAGGCACCGCCATCGGAGGGGAGGCACTCGCCGATGGCTTCGAGCCGCAGGCCTTCCGCGCTCGCAAGGTCAAGAAACTGCGCCTCTGCGACAGGATCAACTGCCACCAGCAGGCCACCGCTGGTTTGTGGATCACACAGCAGGTTGCGCCACCCTTGGGCAAGCTCCGCCACCTTGTGGCCGTAACTGGCGAAGTTTCGACCGGTTCCACCCGGCACGCAGCCCTCGGCCAGATAGTGTTCGGCACTGGCCAGACGGGGCACCCGGGCGTACTCGATGCGCGCCTTGACGCCGGACCCTTCGGCCATCTCGACCAGATGCCCGAGCAGACCGAACCCAGTCACATCGGTCATCGCCTGCACGCCCTCGAGCGTGGCGAATCGGGCGCCGATACGGTTGAGCTGACACATCAGATCACGGGCGACGCCGATGTCGTCCGCGCGCAGCTTCTTCTGCTTTTCGGCGGTGGTCAGAATACCAATGCCCAGCGGCTTGGTCAGATACAGGCGCGCCCCGGGCCGGGCCGTGTCGTTGCGCTTGAGATGAGGGCGGCGTACCACACCGGTCACGGCCAGACCGAAGATCGGCTCGGGTGCATCGATCGAATGCCCACCCGCCAGAGGCATGCCGGCCTCGGTACATACCGAACGGGCGCCAGCCACCACTTCACCGGCCAGCGCGGGAGGCAGCAGGTTTACGGGCCAACCGAGGATGGCGATCGCCATCAGCGGCGAACCGCCCATTGCGTAGATGTCGCTGATGGCATTGGTCGCGGCGATGCGGCCGAAGTCGAAGGCATCATCGACGATCGGCATGAAAAAGTCGGTGGTGCTGATGATTCCCTGGTCGTTATCCAGACCGAAGACGGCAGCATCATCGCGGCTGTCATTGCCGACCCAGAGGTTGGCAAACGCCGGCCCCGGCTGCCCGACCGCAAGGATCTCGTCGAGCACTCTCGGCGCGATCTTGCAGCCGCACCCGGCGCCATGGCTGTATTCGGTGAGTCGGATCTGCTGTGTCATGGCGCTCTCTCGCTGAAAACCAGCCGCGCATTCTAGCAGGCTGAGCGGTAGCGGCCTACGCGTGCGGCGACTGCCGGCCTTCGAAACGGTCCAGCGTGTCGCTGGTCACGAGCCGACCAAGTTCGATCAGCTCGGGCGCCCTGTGGAAGTCGAAGAAGCGGCTGAGGCGCTTGGGAATATCGATCACCAGGTCCGGCGGGTAACCGGCAATCTTGTATTGGGTCAATGAAGCCTGCATGGTTTCGAAGGACAGGTTGACCAGATCGAGCATGCTCGCCGGCCCCACGTGCTCCTCGACCTCGACCGGCGCATGCTCGTCACGCCGGCGCTTGGCTGCTGCCTCAGCCGGTGGCTCCAGCTCCGCTGTCTCGAGAGCGTCCAGCACGTCTACCGCCTCCCCTTCACGGCGGCCCATCCAGCTGCGCGGACTTAGATTTTCCAGCAACTGGTCCCATTGCTGGCGAATGGGTGCGGGGCGCTCGATCAACGGCAGCACATAGCCACCGCTGTGAATCGCGTTCAGATTGACCGCCATGATCAGGTCGCAGTGGGAGGACACGACCGGGACGATCGGCAGCGGATTGAGCAACCCGCCATCGACCAGCACGCGTGTGCCCTGGCGCACAGGGGAAAACAGGCTGGGGATTGCGGCCGAGGCGCGCATTGCCTGGTGCAGGCACCCTTCCTGAAACCACACTTCCTGCTGGTTGGTCAGATCCGTCGCGACCGCGGTGAAGGAGATCGGCAGATCCTCGATCCTGACATCGCCGAGGATCTCGCGAATGCGGCCGAACACCTTCTCTCCGCGTATCGCTCCCAGACTGCCGAACCCGATATCCACCAGGCGCAACACATCCAGATAATCGAGACCCGACACCCATTCCTCATACGCTTCCAGCCCGCCGGCGGCATAAATGCCGCCAACCACCGCGCCCATCGAGCAGCCCGCGATGCAGCTGATCTCATAGCCGCGCCGCTCGATCTCCGCGATCGCACCGATATGTGCATACCCTCGGGCACCGCCACTGCCCAGCACCAGCGCAACGCTTTTTCCCATTAGCCTTTCCCTGTTGCGAATCCCGATTGACGCCGAATGGCTCTCTCAGCATGATGCCGGCTTCGTCTGCTTCAATACAAGGCACCCTGTGATACAGCGCCGTTTCCTGCTCAAGCTTGTAGCCCTCCTTCTGCTCATCGCTGCACTGATCGCTGCCGCGGGTCTGTGGGCTTTTCGCAACACCCAGGCGCAGCGCTCCGGGGAGCTGACGCTATCCGGCCTCACCCAGCCGGTGACCGTGTATTACGACGCCTGGGGCGTGCCGCACATCAATGCCGGCAATGACGCTGACGCCTACCGCGCGCTGGGCTACCTGCATGCGCAGGACCGTCTGTTTCAGATGGATCTGCTACGCCGGATCGGCGCCGGCCGGCTGTCGGAACTTTTCGGGCACGAGTCCTTCGCCACCGACCGGTTCTTTCGCACCCTGGGTATCAGCCGTTATGCCAGAGACTATGCCGAGCGGCTGGAGAGCCAACCGGACGCTGCACACGTAAAACTCATCAAGGCCTATCAGGATGGCATCAACCAGTACATCGACAGCGGCAGGATGCCGCCGGAATACCGGCTGCTGCTGACCAGCCCTGACTACTTCACCTTGCCGGATATCGCCCATGTGATGGGTTACATGGCGTACTCCTTCGCTGAAGCTTTCAAGACCGACGCCCTGGTTGACCACGTCCGGGGCACCCTCGGCGAACGCCACATGCGTGATCTGGTGCCAGGCTGGCCGACCAACCGACGGAGTCCCGTATCGCCTCCGTCAGGGCAGATTTCCGCGCTGACCCCGGTCTTGGAGCAGTTGGCGCAGGTAGAGCGGTACCTGCCGGCCGGCCAGTTCATGGGCAGCAATGCCTGGGCGGTCAACGGCAGCCGCAGCCAAAGCGGCATGCCCATGCTGGCCAATGATCCACACATTGGCTTCGCAATACCGGCGGTGTGGTACGAAGCCCATATCCGTACACCGGAGCATGAGGTGTACGGGCATTTTCTGGCCGGCCTGCCCTTCGCGCTATTGGGACACACTCGCCACCACAGCTGGGGCCTGACCATGCTGATGAATGACGAGGTGGACTTCTACCGCGAGCGGGTCAATCCGGACAATGCCCGGGAGATCTGGGATCGCGGTCGCTGGAAGGCCCTGCAGCAGCATGAGGAAGTGATCCGCATCCGCGGTCAGGAAGACCGGCTGGTGCGTATGTACAGCTCCCGCCGCGGACCAATCATCAACGATCAGCCCGGCGGACCTCAGCAGGGTGCCGACCGCCGACCGGTCAGCCTGTTCTGGACGTTCCTCGACCCGCAGAGTGACTCCACCGAAGCCTTCCATGGCTTCTCACGGGCCGAGAGCATGGCCGAATTCGAGGAGGCGGCGGCAAAACACTGGTCTCCCGGTTTGAACGTCATTTATGCCGATGTAGAGAACAACATCGCCAAATGGACCATCGGCCGCATCAAGAGCTGGCCGGACAGCAACAACGGTTTCGCACTGCTCAGCGGCGCTGCCGAACGTGACGAGTTCATGGGTTATCAGCCATTCAGCGCCAACCCGAAGGAGATCAATCCGCGCAGCGGGCAGATTTGGAGCGCGAACAATCCTCCTGGCACCAGTAATCCGCGGAGGGTGTTGCCTGGCTACTACGCCCCTGCCGATCGCGCCGATCGCATTGCCGAGCTGCTGGATGTAGACCGGCCTTTGAATCTGCTGGATTTCAAGGCCATGCAAATGGACAACCGGCGGCCCAGGGCTCAGGCCATGGTTGCCGATGTCCTGCCGCTGCTGCGCCCGGAGCTGGTAGATGGGGCGCTTCGCCAGCCGGCTGCACGGGCTGCGGAGCTGCTGGCACAGTGGGACGGCTCATTTGACCGCAACAGCGTGGGCGCCACGATCTTCCAGCGCTGGGAGGAAAATCTGATGCGGGCGCTGTTCGCAGATGAACTCGGAGCGCAGTACGAGTTCTTCCGCAATACCAACATGGCGCAGAAGAGCCTGGCCCAGCTGTTCTGGACGCCGGCCTCGCCCTGGTGGGACAACCGCGAGCAACCTACCCGCGACGGACGCCAGGCGACCGTGGAATACGCCTGGGCTCAAACCATCGAGTCGTTGGCCGGCGAGCTGGGTAGCGAGCCCGACGACTGGCGCTGGTCCCGGGTCGCGTCGCTGCAGCACACGCATCCGCTGGACGGCAGGCTACCCTTCGCCGGCCGCTTGAGCACCGAACCGGTCGCGATAGATGGTGGTCGGGAGACGCTCAACAACATGCGCTTCCCACTGGGCGAAGGGTCCTATCAGGTAGAGACCGGCCCGTCGACTCGTCGCCTGATCGATCTGGCGGACGTCGAGGCCGGGCTGGGCATCAACCCTCTCGGACAGTCGGGCAACCCGCTGGACAGACATTACGCCGATCAGGCCGAGGCCTTCAACGAAGGACGTTATCGCGCTGAATTGTTCGATTGGCAGGCGATCGAGGCGTTACCGGATCGCCTGGAGCTGAAGCCGAGCGGGCGGCGACCGCGCTGAGCGGTCAGAGCCGCTCGATGCGCAGACCGGACTCCCCGGTTTCGCCGATTTCAACGCGTTGTCCGCGCAGGCCCAGATCACGCAGCGACTGTGCGACGGCCCCGGCGTCCTTCCCGTGCAGCACGACCCGCAGCCGCGTATCGGACCGTAGAGTGCGATTGAGCAGCTCCAGCCAGGTCCGTGACTGGGCGCTGTCCGCGTCGCTGAGGTCCAGTTCGGGAAGTAGCAGCTCTCCGTCAGTACGTAACAGCTTTATGAGTGTTGATGGCGTTGGATACAGCGGCGTCAGAACCGGCTCGGACGGCGTGAACTGATCGAGATGCAGATAGACGTGGCGATTGCCCCGGGTAATCGAATAGAGGCTGACAAATCGCTGCGGCTCGCCATCAAGCCGGATGGCCACATAGGCCTGATTGTCTTCCGGGCCGTACAACCGCGAGAAGCCGAACACCTGATTCGCCCAGAGGCTGCTACTGCCACATTCGCGCGCCTCACAGAAAAACAGCATGGTATGCGGCTGATCAAGCAATTGCTGCTTGGCATGGAGGAAGGCTTCCGATGCACTATGGCCGTCGGGAATACGCCAGGTCAGGCGCAGCAGATCACCCACGGCACGGACTTCCCGTTCAGCACGCAGCTGGTTGTTGATGCGACGGATGTTGCCGAGAACCACGCCGTGGTCGGCATCATCGAGCTTGCGTTCCTGAACCAGCTCGGCCCGCGGGAATGGCTCGATCACGGCGTCGCTGCGCTCTTCGGCGGACACGGCGGCAAGGCTTGTCAGCAGTATGCTCAGACCTGCGGCAAGTCCGGCTACTCGACTTCGGGATGGCATTGACTCTCCTTGGGGCGGACGCCGGCTTGCGGCGCCTACGCTTTATCCGACAGCCTTGCCCAGCAACCGCATCGGGTCAAGCAAGGCTTCGGTAAAAATTGTCAAGAATGGTTGCGACGTCCGCCGCCTGCTCCTCGAGATGAAGATGATGCCCACCCTCGATGTGATGTCGCTGGATGTGCTCGAAGCGCTCGATACGGTCGAGCACCTGCGGGTGCTTGTGCATCACACCCTGAGTGGCCAGGATCACGCACGCCGGGCTGCGGATAGCCTCGATGAAGGCTTCGGCATGACGGTTGGTGAAACGCAACGGTGAAGGAAGCATCAGCTGCGGGTCCGTGCGCCAGGTCCAGCCACCGTCGTGCGGCATCAGCCCACGTTCCACCAGACAACTGGCTGCCTGGTGAGACAACGAGGTATTGCCGCCCAGCATGCGCGCCCGGATCGCTTTCTCCACGTTGCTGTAGACCGGCTTGCGCTTGTTGCCGACGGAGAGGCTGGCCTCGAAGAAGCGTGCCATTTGCCGCGGCGCATCGTCCGGTTCGGAGGTGAACGGCAACAGCCCATCGATCATCGCAGCGCCGATGATCCTGTCCGGCAGGCTGCCGGTCAGAATGCCGCTGATGATCGCGCCCATCGAGTGGCCGAGTAATGCAAACCTTTTCCAGCCCAGATCTTCGGCAACCTGCAGAACGGTTGCCGCCTGCTGCCAGAGACTGTAGCCGCCTGCGGGCAGATGTCCCGAGAGCCCGTGACCGGCCAGATCCAGCGCGACCAGGTGCACCCCCTGCAGATGCGGCGCGACAAGATCAAAGGTGGCGGCGTTATCCAGCCAGCCGTGCAGGCCAATGACAGGCAGGCCATCGGGATCGCCCCAGACCTTCGCCGCCACCTCGATGGAAGGTAGCGAAAAGCGTACTTCGTGACTGTTAGAGTCCATCGTTCTCCACCTGAATCGGGCTAGTCTGCGGGGAATCTAAGGCCCGGCGGCGGAACCGACAAGCAACGAAGCGCGGCGTGAATGCACAGGCATAAGCAGCCGTCGATCATTGCACCACGATCGTTCGGCCGCTGACCGACCAGAACTCCAGCTGGTCCTGATAAGTCGCTTCGACCACGTGCCGCTTCAGTTTCAGGGTGGGCGTGAGGAATCCATCCTCGACTGTCCACGCATCGGCAATGACGACAAGGCAGGCCAGTTGCTCCTGCCGATTGAGTTCGGCGTTGAGCTTCAGGAGCGCTGCTGACAACGTCTCCTCCACCCGCACGGGATTGATCCCGGCGGTGGTCTGCTCTTCCAGTCTGACAAGCGCGATGGGTTGCGGCAGGTGCGTTCCCACCACACACGCCTGCTCGATATACGGATGGGCGAGCAGACGCTTTTCGATCGGACCCGGGGCAACATAACGGCCCTTGCTGGTCTTGAAAATGTCCTTGCGGCGCCCGGTGATACGCAGAAACCCTTCGTTGTCGATTTCACCGCAGTCACCGGTGTGGAGAAACCCGTCCTCGTCGAGCGCTTCGGCAGTCCGCGCCGGGTCCTTGTAGTAACCGAGCATGTTCGCCGGACTGCGTACCAGCAACTCGCCGTCTGCTGACAGGCGACACTCCACGCCCGGATTGGGCAGCCCGATCCAGCCACTCTTGAAGCGTTTGGGTCGGCCAAGATGGGAATAGCCGGCGTTTTCCGTCATGCCGTAGATTTCCACCAGGCTCAGACCGAGGCTGTGATACCAGAGCAGCAGCTGATCATCGATCGGTGCGGCACCGCTCACCGCATAGCGGATCTGGTCGAAGCCGAGCCTCTCCAGCACCTGCCGGGCCAGTGCGGTGCCGACCAGAGGGATGCCGACCGCCGCCTTGAGCAGCGCGCCCGGGACCCGCTGCAAGACACTCTGCTGCAGTTTCAGCCAGATCCTCGGTACGCCAAAAAATACCGTAGGTCGAGCGCGCCGATTGTCCTCGACGAACGTCTGCGCGCTATGGACGAAATAGATGGTCTGACCGGACAGCAGCGAAGCAATTTCGACAAACTGGCGTTCAGCAACATTGCTCAGCGGCAGGTAGGACAGCAGTCGGTCGTCTTCGGTGATGGTAAACAGTCGCAGTCCATTGTTGGCGGCGTAGTACATGCTGGCGAAGCTGAGCATGACACCCTTCGGGACCCCCGACGTACCGGAGGTGTAGATGATCGTTGCCACACTCTGCGGGTCCACCGCATGGTCGTCGGCCGACGGCTCGCTGGCATCGACCAGACTCTGCCAGGGCAGCAGGTGCGGGTCCTCCGGGGCCAGTGGCAGGGCGACCCATGGCAGCGCTTCGGGCAATCCCGCTCGCAGCGTCTGCCAGTTATCCAGCTTGCCCACGAATATGACACGGCAATCTGCGTGCTCCAGAACCTGACGCACTGAATCGGCAGTCAGCGTCGGATCGACCGGTACCGAAACATGCCCGGCCATCCAGATTGCCAGATCTGCGATGATCCAGTGCGCGCAGTTGCGCGACAACAGACCGATGTGGCTTCCGACAGGAAGATCGAGACTGCGCAGGTAGGCGGACATCCGTCGCGCCTGATCGCCGACGGCGGCCCAGGTGTACGACACCGCAGACCCATCAGCAAGCGGTTGGACCAGATAGACTTTCTCGGGGTGCGCACGTTCGCGCTGATAAAACGCCTCGAGCGCCGACGACACCGTCGGCCTGGCCTTCTCTGCCATGCATAACCTCTTTGATCTTATTGTTGTTAGTCAGGCCGAGCGAAAGCTCACCTGTTTGGGTGATGCGCTATCGTACCTGCAGTCCGCGCGTCCAGCCACAGGCGAAGGCGCTCAGCGGCCGACCTCGGCCGGATTGCTCATACACCGCAGGTGACTCAGACCCGCCGCGATGAAATCCGTGTCCAGACAAACAAGGCCAGCCGTAGGCATTGGATAGTGACCCCGTCGATGCCCCTCGACCAGTAGGCTTACCAGCTGGCTGACGAGCGGTTGATGACTTACCAGCAAAAGGTTGCCCTCGGTCCGCTCGGCAAGAAATCCAAGACACTGCGATGGCTCGTCGTCGGGCGTCAGCCAGGGCACCGTGGCGATTCCTCGGGCGAAGCCGATATGCGCGCAGACGATTTCAGCGGTCTGCTGCGCACGGCGGTAGGGACTGGCGAGCACGGCGTCGAGAGGCTGCTCGCGCAACAGGCTGGCCATGCGCGCCACTTCGTCCCGGCCAGTGTCGGTGAGGGAACGCTCGGCATCGGTGGTCGCGCTAGGCTCCGCCTGCCCGTGGCGCAATATCCAGATTCTCATGGCTGAGGCGGTCCGTCGGCACGGCCGGGCTCGGCTGCGGGCTTATCGGCCTGAGCCGCGACTGAGGTTGCTTCAGCTGCCGGCCATTCAATAAACGGCCACGGCTTCTGGTCGGTAATCTGGCTGACGTAGCGACCGATCTGCCGGGCGTACTGCGACAGGCTGCTGCCGAATCCGCACAGCCGCGGGTGCGCCGCTCCAGTAAACAGAAGAAATCCGAGCTGTAGCAGGGCGATTGCCAGAAGCAGCAGCTCGGTGACCTGCCAGGCGAGACCGAACAGCGCGGTGTACACCAGCCGCAGCCAGAAGTCCGGAGATGTCACGTTCCTCGCGAACGCGCTCACTGGCTCACCTCCCGGCGGCCGAGCTGCGAGAAGGCGGCGAACTCGACGTCATCTCTCTGCTCACCCGACATCAGCCGGCCGATGACCTCCTCCAGCGTGCGCTGCTCGAAAATGATCGCGTGCAGACCCGTGACCAGCGGCATGTATACGCCCTCTTCCTCTGATTTCTGCTTGAGGACCCGCAGCGTGTTGACGCCCTCGGCGACCTGCCCCAGCTGAGCCACGCTTTCCTCGAGCGTCTGCCCTTTACCCAGCGCATGGCCGACCTGATAGTTGCGTGACATCGGCGACATGCAGGTCACGATCAGATCACCGACGCCGGCCAGCCCCAGGAAAGTCATCGGGTTGGCGCCCATGTGCACCGCAAAGCGGGTCATTTCCGCCAGGGCGCGGGTGATCAGCATGCTTTTCGTGTTCTCGCCGACCCCCATGGCAGCAGCCATACCGGAAATGATCGCGTAGACGTTCTTCAGAGCGCCCCCCAGTTCCACACCGTATCGATCCTGGCTGGCATACACCCGCAGTGTCCTGCTGCCCAGTACCGCCTGCACTTCGCGACAGAGCGGTTCGTCGGCACTGGCCACTACGGTAGCCGTCAGCGCGCCCGCCGCCATTTCCTTCGCCAGATTCGGACCCGACAGAACGGCTACCCGAGCCTGGGGCGCCTCCTGCTCGACAATCTCGCTCATCATCAGGAAGGCAGGCTGCTCGATACCCTTTGTGGTGCTGACTACTGCCTTGCCGGATAAAGAGGAACCGATCTGCTGCAACACGGTGCGAAACGCTCCGCTGGGTATTGCCAGAAAGATGATCTCCGCCGAGCCCAGCGCAGCCTGCATGTCCGTGGTGATCTGCAGGCGTGGGTCGAGCTTGAAACCGGGCAGATAACGACGATTCTCCCGCTCCTCATCCATCTGCCTGGCGACCGTTTCGTCCCGCAACCACAGCGTCACCGGGATACCGTTCGTCGCCATCAAATGCGCCAGTGTCGTGCCGAAGCTGCCGCCTCCCAACACGCAGACAGCTTGCTTTTGCTCGCTCATGCACAGTTCCTTGGTCGTTCCAGATGCGGCCAGTATAAGCATCCCTCAGCTTCGCTGCGACACAAGCACTGGCAAAACGGATAGCGCTGGGTAATATGGCCGCATAATGCCAGTGCTAGGTTGCAAACTAAAAATGTACAAGCTTCAACGCGGTTTTGTTATTTCTTTTGTTTTCATGGGGATAGGTGTACCGGCGGCAGCCATGGACGAGCCGGAACTGACAGGCATGGAGCTGCCGACCGTTCTCAGCGCGACGCGCCTCAAACAGGCTCCGGCCGAGGTACCGGGGAGCATGACCGTGCTCGATCGCGATCTCATTCGTGCCAGCGGCGCGCGGGATGTGCCAGAGCTCATGCGCCTCGTGCCCGGCATGATGATTGGCTACAATTCCGGGCACCGCAGCAACGTCAACTACCACGGTCTCAATACCACTGAAGCCCGCCGCCTGCAGGTGCTGGTCGACGGCAGATCGGTGTACCGGCCCGGACTCGCCACGGTCGACTGGACCGATATCCCCCTGGCGATCGAAGACATCGAGCGCATAGAAGTGTTTCGTGGGCCAAACACTGCCGCTTACGGCGCCAATGCCCTGATGGGGGTGATCAACATCATTTCGACGCGCCCGGAATTGCGTCAGGGAACCCGACTCAAGATCACCGACGGGAATCGCGGCGTACGCGATCTGTACGCAAGCCATGGCGGCGCAGTGGGCAACACCCATGCCCGCCTGAGCCTGTTCGCCAAGGAAGACACCGGGTTCGACTTCGACGATGACGGTGAAGACTTCCGTGACAGCCGGCGGCTCAACGCGGTCAATCTGTTCGGGACTACCCAGCTCGACGCCACACAAAGCCTGCACTGGCAGGTGGGCGCCAAGGAGGGCAGCAATCAGGTCGACAACGACTACACCGTTCTGGCCCGCCCGACCGACGACGACTTTCTTTATGATCGATTGGTGGACGCTCACGATGACGTCTCCGATGTCACCGCGCGCGACTACTTCGCCCAGCTGCGCTGGAAGAACGAGCTCTCCCCTACACACAGCATCGAGCTGAAGACCTACGCGCAACACGTCGAGCGGCTCAGCGAATGGCGCGCCTGCGATTCGCCGGTGGTGTTCTCGCCGGAGCTGCGAGCCCTGTACGAAGCGGGCAACGTGTACCCCCGGCGGATCAACTACATCCTGCGCGACCGGGGCCTGTGGGGCGACCCCGAGTTCTACCGCGCTTATCTGGTAAACGAAGACGGACTGCCGCCAGAGCTGCTGCCACTGGTTGAAAGCGTCGTCGCCCAGCACGCCGCGGCGCGCAGTGGCCCGCCATCGTGCTGGGATATAAACGAAAACCTGCGTGAAACCCGCTACGAGGCAGAACTGCAGAACACCTGGCAGATGGCCGACAACCTGCGCGGCGTCGTCGGCGGCAATCTACGGTACGACCAGGCCAAATCCCAGACGTTGTTCGGCGGCAAGGTGGAAAATCACATAGGCCAGCTGTTCGGGCATCTGGAGTACCGCCCGTTCGAGCGATGGATGCTGCATTTCGGCGCCATGGCCGAGCAGGACCGGCTGAGCGGCTCGTCATTCTCGCCGCGCCTGGCTGCGCAGTACTTCATCCGCCCGACCCACGCTTTGCGCCTGGTCTACTCCGAAGCGGTGCGCTCGCCGGACATGTACGAGAACAATGCCCGCTGGACGTACACGCCGAACAACCTGAGTGGTCCCGCCGTCACGGATACCGAGTACTACGCCATCGCCGAAGCACCGGGCGGGCTTGATCAGGAACGCATCCGCTCCAGCGAAGTGGGCTATAACGGTCACTTTCACAGACTCGGGCTGTCGATCGATGTCCGCGGATTCTACGAAGACATCGACAACCTGATCAGCGAGCCGCTGCAGATCGTCAACTTCCAGCCGACCAACGAGTCTTCGGCGCGCTTCTCGGGCGCGGAGACGCAGATCGACTGGAGCGCGACCCGGCAGGACCGCCTGCGCCTGACGTACGCCTATGTCGACTTCACCGCCAGCAACCGACTCGACCAGCGGCTCACGGCGAGGAACAGCGGCTCGGTTGCCTGGCTGCGTCAGTGGCCGGCGGCAATCAACAGCAGCCTCATCTATTATGGAGCTGACCGGCTCAACGAGCGCCGCTTCGAGCGGCTCGACGGGCGACTGGCCAAGCGTTTCGCCATCGGAACCTCCAGCAGCCTGGAGCTGGCTGCGACGATGCAGTATCGCCTCGACGACGAAGGATTGACCTGGCCGGAAAATCTCTACGAAAGCCGTGACCAGTACTACCTCAGCGCGGAGCTGAGCTTCTAACGTAACCCGGCCGCAAGGACAAGGATGTCACATGCATTATCGGTTTGGATCAGGTCAGTGGCCGTGCCCGCCCTTCGTCTGATCGCGGCGGCCCTGCTGTGCCTGGCGAGCAGCAGCGGCCTGGCTGCGGACATCGCTGTGGTGCTGCCCGGCGAAACGGCGCTAACTCGAGAGTTTGTAGAGGCCTTGCGGCAGCGCCGTCCTGACGATCGCGTTGTGGTGTCGCTGCTGCAGCCGGACCAGGTCACGGCCCCTTCGGCGGATTTCCTCGTGACCATGGGCCAGCGCAGCCTGGCCTGGCGTGTGGCTCTTCCAGCGGGTGCCCCAACGGTCGCCACTTACGTCACGCCCAGCTCCCTCTCGGCGATCGAGCAACCGCTTCCGGATAGCGTTCAGGCACTGCTCGCCTCCCCCAAACCCGAGCGACAGCTCGCCCTGGCGCGTCTGCTGCTGCCGCGGCTGGGTAAGGTCGGGCTGCTGTACAGCCCGCAAGCTGCGCCGAGGATGGACGGCTGGAGCAAGGCGGCCGACGCGCAGAACCTCGAGGTGGTCTCCGGCGAGGTAGCTGACGCGGGGGATCTGGCCAAACGCGTTGCGTATGTCCTCGACGCCAGTGACGTACTGGTTGCGCCCGACGATCCGGCGATCTACAACGCCGACAACCTCAAGACCATCCTGCTGACCAGCTACGCGCGCAACAAGGTACTGATAGGGCCTTCGGCCCCGTTCATTGCCGCAGGCAGCCTGAGCACCACGTTCAGCAGCCCTGCGCAGATGGCCGATGCGGTGGATCGCTTGATCGATCAGCAATGGCAGCCCGCAGCCGTTAGCTACCCGCGGGACTTCTCAGTGTTGAGCAATCAGCAGGTGGCCAGGTCGCTGGGTCTGCCGATAGCCGAGGACGAGCAATTGGCGGAGCAGATCAGAGCGCAGGAGACCCAGCCATGAACCTTCTGCAACGGGGCACGATCAAGGGGCGGTTGATTGTCATTGCCGTGGTGCCGGCGCTTCTGTTCGCACTGCTCGCGGTGGTCTGGTTCACGGTCACGCGGATGGAAGATGTCGACCGTGAGCTACGCGACACCGGCGAACTGATTGCCAGCCAGCTTGCGCCCGCTGCCGAATACAGTGTGATCAGCGGCAATACGGCGAATCTTGGCGCGCTGCTGCAGGCGGCTCTGGAGCTGCCCCATGTGCAACGGGCGGAAGTATACGACGCACGTGGCACGCGGCTGGCCAGCCTCAGCCGACCGGAACCGATCAAGGCGCAGGAACTGCACGTGTTCACCGCCGATATCAACCGTCAGCGGGTCGCGCTGGATAACGAGCTGTACCTGCTCGACATGCCTGACAGTGACTTGCCCGCGCTGCAGCCGCGCTACCTCGGTCAGGTTCAGGTACACCTCAGCAAGCGCGCGTTCCTGGCCCGCCAGGCGGACATCCTGGTGGATACCCTGCTGCTGGCTCTCATCGTTTTACTAGCCTCTCTGGCCCTGGCAATACGCCTTGCACGGGCGCTGGCCCGGCCGATGGAGCAGATGAGCAAGGCCGTAAAGGCGCTGCAGGGCGGACAACTGGATACACGGCTCCCTGTTCAGGACCGTTACGAGATCGGCCAGCTAATGGGCAACATCAACGCTCTGGCGCAAAACCTCGAACAGGCCCGGACCAACCAGCAGCGCAGCATCGCGCAACTGGTCTCGGCGCGCGAAGACGCCGAGCAGGCCAACCGGGCGAAGTCCGAGTTTCTCGCCATGATGAGCCATGAGCTGCGTACGCCGATGAACGGGGTCATGGGCATGTTGCAGCTGCTGGAGACCACCGAGCTCAACGGCGAGCAGACAGAATACGTGCAGATCGCCGGTGACTCGACGCACCATCTGCTCAAGGTCATCAACGACATCCTCGATTTCTCGCGGATTGAAAACGGCGCTGTCGAACTCGAAGAGCTGACATTCGACCTGCCGGATCTCATCCGCCAGACTGTCGCTGCATTCGAGCACCCGGCCACGCAAAAGCAGCTGAAACTGCATACCGACCTTCACGGGCCGACCGAGCTGAGCCGCGTGGTCGGAGACCCGACACGCATCCGTCAGATACTGGTCAACCTGCTTGGCAACGCGCTGAAATTCACCGAGACCGGGGAGATCGGCGTGCGGGCGAACTGGGATGAGGACGGCCCCGGCCGCGTATGGCTGCATTGCCAGGTGTACGACACCGGGATCGGCATAGCCAGCGATCACCTGGAAACCATGTTCGAGGCGTTCCGCCAGGGCGACAGCAGCACGTCTCGCCGATTCGGCGGGACCGGACTGGGGCTGTCCATCGCACGAACCTTTGCCCGGAGAATGGGCGGTGACCTGCACGCAACCAGTCTGGAAGGCAAAGGCTCCTGCTTCACGCTGAGTATTCCGCTGCAGATCTCCGAGCAGGTGGAGGAACCGCCGATCCCGGTACAGAAAGCACCGACTGGGTCCCGTGACCCGGTGCTGCTGGTAGAGGACAACCCGGTCAACCGCATGGTCATCGAAGGCATGCTGCGGAGCCTGTCACACGAAGTCATCGTCGCCGAGACAGGCGATGAAGCTCTGGAGCATCTGGCGTCTTCGCAGCCCTTTGCCGCCATCCTCATGGACCTGCAGTTGCCGGATTGCGACGGCTTGAGCGTGTACACCACCTATCGCCGATTCGCTCAGGAACACAACCAGCCGCTGATTCCATGCATCGCACTGAGCGCGAGCGCCACCGAGGGCGATCGCAGTCGCTGCCTGGATGCCGGAATGCAGGCGTTTCTGGGCAAGCCGTTGGCGCGCCAGTCATTGCAACAGACGCTGAACAGGTGGGTAGGTGACGCAGCGGTCGATCATTGACCAGACTGATCAGGCACTATTCTGCGCCTCGTCGGCGGCAGTCCGGCATGGATTCCGCCGCAGCAAATGGCGACACTAGCGGCCATTCCCATCCGTACAGGGCCAACAACAATGAACGCCAGCGTCACCCCCGCGATCACCCTCGACACACCGTTTACCACCTTGCCGTCACTGATCGGTCTGCACGCCCGAGAGCGTGCTGATCACCCTGCTCTCGTCCAGGACGGACGCGTCATCAACTACCGCGAGCTCGACAGGCTGGTCGATCAGGTCGCCGCAGCGCTTCAGCGTGACGGTGTGCAGCCCGGCGAGTCGGTGGCCATCTGCTCGGCCAACTCCATTCCCTATGCGGTGCTGTTCCTGGGCGCACTGCGCGCAGGGGTAATCGTCGCGCCACTGGCCCCCTCCTCGACCCCGGAAAGCCTGCTCACCATGCTCAAGGATTCGGCGGCGAAGCTGTTCTTCGTCGACCAGGCGAGCGATCAGGCTCTGGAGGGTGTCAAGGAGCGCATCGCCATTGAGCTGTATTCGCTGGATGAGAGCAACGCCGAGCGCGGATTCAACCAATGGCTGGGCGAAGGATCGCCGACGCCAGTGGATATTCAGCCTGAGCAGTCCTTCAACGTGATCTACTCCTCGGGCACCACCGGCGAACCGAAGGGTATCGTTCAATCGCATGGCATGCGCTGGTCGCACATTCAGCGCGGCATCGTGTTCGGCTACGGTCCGGACTGCGTCACGCTTATTTCCACGCCCCTGTATTCCAACACGACGCTGGTGTCCTTCCTGCCCACGCTGGGCCTCGGCGGAACAGTAGTGCTGATGGCCAAGTTCGATGCAGCGAAGTATCTGAAGCTGGCCGCCGAGCACCGCGTCACGCATACCATGCTGGTGCCGGTGCAGTACCAGCGCATCATGTCCCGGGAGGACTTCGGAAACTACGACCTGTCCAGTTTCGTGATGAAGTTCAGCACCAGTGCGCCCTTCCATGCCGAGCTCAAGGCGGACATTCTGGCCCGCTGGCCGGGCGGGCTGATCGAATTCTACGGCATGACCGAGGGCGGCGGTTCCTGCATGCTCGCGGCGCATCAGTTTCCGGACAAGCTGGGCACCGTCGGCAAACCGCTGGAAAATCATGATATGCGGGTAATCGACGAAGACGGCAACGAACTGGCGCATGGCGAAATCGGCGAAGTCGTCGGCCATTCCCCGGCGATGATGACCGGCTACCTGAACAAGCCCGAGAAGACCCGCGAAGCGGAGTGGTACGACAGCGAAGGCAAGCGCTTCATCCGCACGGGCGATGTTGGCCGATTCGACGAGGACGGCTTTCTCACGCTGATGGACCGTCGCAAGGACATGATCATCAGCGGCGGCTTCAATATTTACCCCAGTGACCTGGAGGCCGAGTTACGCAAGCACCCGGATCTTCTGGAAGTAACCGTGATCGGCGTTCAGTCGCGCAGTTGGGGCGAAACGCCAGTGGGCTATGCTGTATTGAAACCGGGCGTCACCATCGCTGCCGGGGACATACTCGACTGGTTCAACCAGCGCGTTGGCAAGACGCAGAGGCTGAACAGACTGATCATTGCCGATGAGCTTCCGCGCAGTGCCATCGGCAAGGTGCTCAAGCGCGAGCTGCGCGACCAGTTCCAGGCGGAGTTCGGCGAGCTGGATTGACCTGCATCAGCGCCCCGCCGGCCTGGTTCGAAGACACTTTGTTCTGGGCTGGCTTGCGGGTATCCTCTTCGCCTGGTTTGACCGGGTGTGACTTTCACCGATGCCAGGCAGTCTGAGCTTACGCCGGCGGGTGAATCAATACCGTCCCAGCAGAACAACAGCATCCCGCCCAGTCGGGGTTCAGCAGGAGCTTTTAATGTCTAGACAGAACGCGTACAACCGGGAAGAGCTGCTCAAGTGCAGCCGCGGCGAGTTGTTCGGTCCCGGTAACGCGCAGTTGCCCGCCCCCAACATGCTGATGATCGATCGCATCACGCATATCAGCGACACCGGCGGGCGCTTCGGCAAGGGCGAGATTGTCGCCGAACTGGATATCCATCCTGACCTCTGGTTTTTTGCCTGTCATTTCGAAGGCGATCCGGTCATGCCGGGCTGCCTCGGTCTGGATGCCATGTGGCAGCTGGTGGGTTTCCACCTTGGCTGGCTCGGCTATGAAGGGCGTGGTCGCGCACTCGGATCAGGAGAGGTCAAGTTCTTCGGCCAGGTGCTCCCGACTGCTAAAAAGGTCACCTACACCATCCATATCAAGCGCACCATCAATCGCTCGCTGACCCTCGGCATTGCCGATGGCAGCATGGCCGTGGACGGCCGCGAGATCTACACCGCTGAAGGGCTGCGGGTAGGTCTGTTCACTTCAACAGACAGCTTCTGAGGACACTATTATGCGTCGCGTCGTGATTACCGGCATGGGCATCGTTTCCTGCCTCGGCCAGGATCTGGACAGCGTGGCAGCCAGCCTCAAGGCAGGCAAGCCGGGCATAACCTTCAACCCCGAATACGCCGAGATGGGCCTGCGCAGCCAGGTATCCGGCAGTGTGAAGATCGACCTTGATGCCGCGATCGACCGCAAGCTCAAGCGCTTCATGGGTGATGCCGCCGCCTTCGCTTACCTGTCCATGCAGCAGGCCGTAGCCGATGCCGGCCTCAGCCCGGAGCAGATCAGTCACGTGCGCACCGGCCTGGTCGCCGGCAGCGGCGGCGCCTCGACCCTGAACCAGATGGAGTCGGTGGATATCCTGCGCGAGAAAGGCGTGAAGAAAATCGGGCCGTATCGCGTTCCCCGCACCATGGGCAGTACGGTGTCTGCCTGCCTGGCGACCCCCTTCAAGATCAAGGGCGTGAACTATTCGATCTCTTCGGCCTGCGCCACCAGCGCACACTGCATCGGTCATGCCGCTGAGCTGATCCAGCTCGGCAAGCAGGACATCGTCTTTGCCGGCGGCGGCGAAGAAGAACACTGGTCGCAGTCGATGCTGTTCGATGCCATGGGTGCGTTGTCCACCAGCTATAACGAAACGCCCGAGAAGGCGTCGCGTGCCTACGACGCCAAGCGCGACGGTTTCGTCATTGCCGGCGGCGGCGGGATGGTCGTGGTCGAGGAACTCGAGCATGCCCTGGCGCGTGGTGCGAAGATCTACGCAGAAGTCATCGGCTACGGCGCAACGTCGGACGGTCACGACATGGTCGCTCCCAGCGGCGAAGGCGCCGTCCGCTGCATGCAGCAGGCCTTGGCAACGGTTGACGACGCTATCGAGTACCTCAACACCCACGGCACTTCCACGCCGGTCGGCGATGTCGCGGAGCTCAAGGCGATCCGGGAAGTGTTCGGCGACAAGGCACCGAAGATCAGCTCGACCAAGAGCCTCTCCGGTCACTCGCTCGGCGCAGCTGGTGTCCAGGAAGCGATCTACTGCCTGCTCATGATGCGTGACAACTTCCTCGCCGCTTCGGCCAACATCGAGGAGCTGGACGAAAACGCCGGTGACCTGCCGATCCTCCGAGAGCGGCTGGACCAGGCAGTCGATGTGGTCATGTCCAATAGCTTCGGCTTTGGCGGCACCAATGCCACGTTGATCATGAAGCGCTGGACCGGCGCCTGACGGCCAGGTGAGCGGCCTGGCGGCCGCTCACCTTCGTTTCTTACCATCCCCGTATCATTCTCGCGCACCTGACCGGCTTTCGCCCCGTTGCAGGGCATCATGCCCCGCGCAATGCCAGCAGTCCCGCAGCATCCTGATGGCACCATCCTTGCTTAGAGGTTCCTGACGTTCCCATCGCGCAAGGACACCTCATGGGCTTTTTCAACCTTTTACGCCTTTCAACGACCGACGCGGCTGCCTGCCAGCGGCTATTTACCAATCTCGACCTCAGCGTAGCGATTCCCGCGCAGCAAGGCGCGTTGACCTCGCTGCCCGAGTTTGTGGACACGCTCCACAGTCGCATCGCCAGCAGCCTGGAGGCGGCTGTCGGTATAGCCGCTCACGCCCCCCAGCTGGCTTCAATCGCCGGTGAGACGGAGCGCAACGGCGAGCAGCTGTCACAGTCATCGGAGATGATCGCCAGCGCCATCGAAGAAGTCAGCACCACCCTCGAATCCGAACTGGTGCCTGGCGCTTCTGCCATTGCACTGCTGACCGGTGAAGTCACTCACAAGCTGAAGCAGTGCGAGGCGGATAGTCGCCTGGTGCTCTGCCAGGTCGAAACCATTCAGGGCGCGGAAGGCTCTCTCGCCACGGAAATTCAACGGCTCGGCAAGCAGATCGAAGAAGTCACTCAAGTCATCGGCATGATTGCGACCATTTCACAGCAGACCAATCTGCTCGCATTGAACGCTGCCATCGAGGCCGCTCGTGCAGGTGAGCAGGGCCGTGGATTCGCCGTGGTAGCAGAGGAAGTGCGGCGATTGGCCGGGAACACAACCGAGGCGACAGACCGGGTCAGCGCCATCATCGAGGGCTTTCGGGGCGGCATGCAGCGGCTGAACGAGGCTGGCGAGAGCATGCATCGCTCCATAGCCGAGGGGCGTGACGGCATCCTGCGGGTCGATCAGCGTCTGGCCGATGCGGTGCAGGGCATGGAACAGCTCGATCAGCGCATGTCGAGTATGGCCAGCGGCACCGAACAGATTGGCGCAGCGGTTCGCTCGGTGAGTGAAGATGTGCAGAACGTCTCCGGCGTAGCCCACCAGCTACTGCGCAAGGCCGTTCAGGTCAGTCAGCACAGCGCAGCCGTGCGCAGCGAAGGCGATCACCTGCTCGATGGCCTTGGCCATTTTCAGCTCACGGTGCATCAGCAGATTCGCGACCGCGTCGAGCAATTCGCAGCAGAACCCGCTCTGCTTGAAGGCATCGCCCAGGCCGAACAGGCTATGCAGCGGTACATGGGCCGCGATCATCGCCTCGAGCTGATGTATCTGGTCGCAGCCGATGGGACTCAGGTCAGTGACAATATCTTTGCCGATGACCTGGCAGGCGTGCCAAGAGAGAGCGTGCGCGGAAGAAACTGGGCCACGCGGCCCTGGTTCAGGAGCGTGCGGGACAGCCTCAAGCCGTTCATCAGTCCGGTCTACCGCTCGACGGCCACGGACACCTTCTGCTTCACGCTATCCGCGCCGGTGTTCGGTCAGGACGGACGCCTGCGCTATGTGCTGGGCGCCGACGTGCGCCTGTCTGCCCTGTTGAACCAGTCAGGCCTGACCCGCGCCCCGGTAGCGCGTCAATCCGGCCAGCATCAGCCGGGGTTATCCGCGGCGTGGTAACGGTGTCTCGATTTGCGACAAAAGGCGGCACACATCAGCCCGACTGATAGTACTTGCCTACCGTACGTAACCTGCTAAAAACAAGGGATGACAAACAATCACGCATTGCCCACGCTTCCCGACGGCCTGATCGTCATCGTCAAACGCGCCTGTCCGACGTGCGCCCTGATCGAGCCGGTGCTGTCCGAGCTATCCGCAGCCGGAGTTCCGGTAACGGTGGTGGCCCAGGACATCGCCGATTTCAACGCCGGCGACGCCACTCAGATCGACGATCATGATCTGGCGTGGTCCTGGCAACTGGACTGCGAAATAGTCCCTACGCTCATTCGCCGGGACAACGGCAGCGAGACCGAGCGTACCTACGGCTGGTTTCGCGAAGACTGGGAGCGCATCAGCGGCTGCCAGAATCTGGGCGCAGCGTTACCGGCTTCGCGCCCCGGTTGCGGGTCGAAAACCCAGGACCCGGGGGTAGCTGATCGGCTGGCAATTCGTTTCGGTGCAGTGCGGTTCGCCTCGCGCGAAGTCGAAATCGGCGACAGCGAGGATCCCATCGAGGCGTGTTTCGATCGCGGCTGGAGTGACGGGCTGCCGGTCGTCCCGCCCACTCCCGAACGCGTCTACCGCATGCTCCAGGGCACCACACGCAAGCCTGATGACGTCCTCGGACTGATGCCGCCGGACCTGGTGCCCTGTACCGTGGAGAAGGTCGCGATAAACGCCGTCATGGCCGGCTGCAAACCGGAATACATGCCCGTCGTGCTGGCTGCAGTGGAGGCCGCACTGATCGATGAGTTCGGCATGCACGGCCTGCTCTGCACCACCATGTTCGCGGGGCCGCTGGTCCTGGTGAACGGCCCTGCCGCGCGCCAGATCGGCATGAACTCAGGCGTCAATGCCCTCGGCCAGGGCAACCGGGCCAATGCGAGTATCGGTCGCGCGCTGCAGTTGGTGGTGCGTAACGTCGGCGGTGGTCGGCCGGGCGAAATCGATCGCGCCACCCTGGGCACGCCAGGCAAATACACCTTCTGCTTTGCCGAGTCCGAAGACAGTGAGTGGGATTCCCTGGCAGTGGAGCGTGGCTTCACCAGCGAGCAATCGGTGGTAACCCTGTTCGCTGCCGAAGGGGTTCAGGGCATTCTCGATCAAAAGTCACGCACCCCGGAATCGCTCGCCAGGAGCTTTGCCCTCTCACTACGCGCGGTTGACCATTACAAACTGGCCATGCACGGCGATGCGATGCTGGTGGTCTCGCCGGAACACGCCAGAGTGTTCATCGAAGCGGGCTGGAGCAAGGCGCGGCTGCGCCAGGAACTGGACAAGCTGATGGTCATGCCCGGCAAGGATCTGATCGTTGGCGCAGGCGGCATTGCCGAAGGCATGCCGGCGAATTTCGCCGATGCCGCAATTCCCAAGTTTCGACCCGGCGGGTTGCTGATCGTACGGGCCGGTGGCCCGGCCGGTCTGTTCTCCGCCGTCATCGCTGGCTGGGCCGCTTCCGGTCCGACCGGCTCCACCCCGGTAAGCAAGGAGGTAACGGCATGAATTCGCCGACCACACTGCTCGACCCAACCGCCGAATCGTCCCCGGCTGGCCGCAGCCTGAGTGCCAGGCCGGCCAGCCTGGATGGATTGACCGTTGGATTGCTGGACATCTCCAAGTCTCGCGGCGATGTGTTTCTCAATCGCCTGGACGCCCTGCTCGCAGAGCGCGGCATCGAAGTGAAGCGTTATCGCAAGCCGACGTTCGCCCGGATCGCTCCGACCGAACTCAAGCAACGCATAGCCAGTGAATGTGACGTTCTGGTAGAAGGATTGGCTGACTGAGGTTCCTGTACGTCGTGCTGTATGCATGATATAGGCGACCTCGAAGGCCGTAGCATCCCGGGCGTCGGCATTGCTTCGAGCGAGTTTGTCGAGGCAGCGGCGCTGCAGAGCAAGGCACTGGGCATGAGTCCGGACATGGTATTCGTACCGCATCCGATTCAGGACCGTACCGACGACGAGTTGCGCGCGCTGGCTGATCAGGCGTTTGCCGACATTGTGGAGGCGCTGACCAGACAACCCACGTGACTGGCAATCTGCTGTATCCGCGCGTGTCCGCTCGACCAGGAGCAGAGCGGACACGCACGAGTACATCCGTGTAGCTCACCGATGCCATCCCTTGCATCGGACGGTCCGCCCTGCCCCTGCCCGACCGCACATCCCAGGCCATGCGTTTCATCAAATAGCTAAAGCGACGATCAGACGCATATGGAACACATAACCGACCCCCGCCGAACCCTACCCTCGGTCGATCAGCTGCTGCGCTGGCCGGTCATCAGCGCGTTCTCCGTTCAGCACGGGAAGACGCTGCTCAAGGAGATCGTCGCCGAACAGCTGTCGCACCTGCGTGCCGAAGCAGTGGCTTTCGACGCTGACGCATTCTGCGAGTCGGTACAGGCGCGCCTGACGGCTGTTTTATCTCCCTCGCTGCGCCAGGTCTTCAACCTGACCGGCACCGTGCTGCACACCAATCTCGGTCGCGCGCCGCTGCCGGAAGAGGCCATCGAGGCCATGGCGGCCGTTGCCCGCGGCGCGAGCAATCTGGAGTTTGATCTGCATACCGGCCGGCGAGGCGATAGGGATGCGCATCTGGAGAGCTGGTTGTGCAGGCTCACCGGCGCCGAAGCAGCCACCGTGGTCAACAACAACGCAGCCGCCGTGCTGTTGATGTTGAACACCCTGGCCAAGGGCAAGGAAGTACCCGTTTCCCGCGGTGAGCTGGTGGAAATCGGCGGCGCCTTCCGCATGCCGGACGTCATGCAGCGAGCCCAGTGCAGGTTGCGTGAGGTAGGTACCACCAACCGCACCCACCTGGCCGATTATGCCGATGCGATAGGACAGCGCACAGGCATACTGATGACCGTCCACACCAGCAACTACAAGGTCGTCGGTTTCACCGCCAGTGTGCCGGAACAGCGACTTGCGCACCTGGCACAGGAGCACGGCATACCCTATGCGGTCGATCTGGGGAGCGGCAGCCTGGTGGATCTGAGTCGCTGGGGCCTCCCGGCGGAACCGACGCCGATGGCCAGCCTCGGCAACGGCGTCGACCTGGTTTCGTTCAGCGGCGACAAGCTGTTGGGCGGGCCCCAGTGCGGCATCATCATTGGACGCCGCGACCTCATCGATCGACTAAAGAAGAACCCGCTCAAGCGAGCGCTGCGTTGTGACAAGTTGACGATTGCCGCGCTCGAAGCTGTGTTGCGCCTGTATGCCGATCCGGATCGCCTCGCTGAGCGGCTGCCCAGCCTGCGGGCATTGAGCCGCTCGCAGACCGATGTCGCCGCGCAATGCGCACGTCTGCTCGATATCGTCGCCACCTGGGCCGGCAGCGACTATAGCGTCTCCAGCGAGCCAGTCATGGGGCAGATCGGCAGCGGCGCGTTGCCCATCGAGCATCTGCATAGTCAGGCGCTGATCGTACGCCCTGTGGGCCCGAGCAAGGGCTCGGGCAGTCGGCTCACCGCACTGGCTGCACGGTTACGCGCGCTCCCGGTGCCGGTCATCGGACGGGTGCAGGACGCGTCGGTGATTCTCGACTGCCGTTGTCTGGAGGACGAAGCCACCTTCTGCAAGCAACTGCGGGCCGAACGGTGATCGTCGCCACGGCCGGCCACGTCGACCACGGTAAAACGTCGCTGGTCCGCGCGCTGACCGGGCAGGACACCGATCGCACCGAAGAGGAACGCCGGCGTGGCCTGAGCATCGAGCTGGGCTTCGCCTGGCTGCAAACCGCTGACGGCACCGAAGTCGATATCGTCGACGTGCCGGGACATGAGCGTTTCATGCGCACCATGATGGCCGGCGTGGGTGCCGTGGACGCGGTGATGCTCGTCGTCGCGGCCGACGAAGGCGCGATGCCGCAGACGCTTGAGCACATCGAGCTGATACACCTGCTGGCCATCGACCGCGTGGTCGTCGTGCTGACCAAGGTGTTCCGCGCGACGCTCGAGCAGCGCGAAGCGCTGGCGCAGGATGTGCGCCAGCGGCTCGCGGAGGCCGGCATCCCCTCGGTGCAGACCGTCGAAGTCGACAGCTTGACCGGGCTTGGAATCGATCGCCTGCGCCAGATACTAAGCGCCCTGGCTGCGCACTGTCCGCCCCCGCACACGGAGCTGTTGTCACGTTTCTGGATCGACCGGCATTTCCACCGTCCTGGCGCAGCCCATGTGGTAACCGGAACGCTATATCAGGGCTGCGTCACGCCCGGACAGTCGCTGAGGCTCACGCCCGGCGGCGCAGTCGTGCGTATCCGCGCGGTTCAGCGCCACGGTCGGCCGGTGCAGCGATTGATGGCTGGCGAACGCGGGGCGCTGGATCTGGCCGGGGATTTGCCCGAGCAGGGCTGTGAACGCGGCGCTCAGTTGCTCGATGAGCACGCCTGGCTGGAGACCCGGCGTCTGGACGCACGAATGGATCGGCTGACCAGCCACTCGACGCGGGGAGACCTGCAGCTGCATCTCGCGGGGAATACCGTAACGGCCCGCCACGTTCCCCTGCGCGGCATCGAAACCGACGATGGAAAAGGCTACGCGCAATGGATTCTTGCCGAGCCGTTGGCCTGCCGACACGGCGATCGTTTCATCGTCCGTAATGCCACTACCCATCGACTGGTCGCAAGCGGCGTCGTGGTCGATCCGACCGCCCCCGGACGCGGGCGACAATCCCCCGCACGCCTGCGCATTCTGCACGCACTGGATGAGGTCAATCTTCTGCGTTGCCTCCAAGCCTTGCTGGCGGTATCGGAAGATGGGCTGGACCTCGACTGGGTGCGGCGCTCGCGACACGTCAGCAGTCAGGCCATGGAAGCGACGATTGCGCCGCTGGTCGAGGACGGTCAGCTGTATCGCCGTGGAAGCTGGGTCTGCGCACGGTCGCAGCTGGGTCGTTGCGTGGATCGCTTGCTCGATAGCGTCGATGCATTCCATGGCGAGTATCCGCAGATGCGCGGGCCGAGCTTCCCCGCGTTGGCCAGACGCCTGGGAATCAGCCTGCCCAGCGCATTACTCTCACACGCGGTTCGCCAGGTGCTGGATCAGCACTGCATCGTGCAGAGCGGACCGTGCCTGCATCGACCCGGTCATCAGCCACAACCGAGTCCAGACTCTGCGGACATGTTCGGCAGGATGCTGCCGCTGTTCCACCACTGTGCTCCGCGCCCGCCGGTCATCGGTGAGCTGCTTGATACCCTTGAGCTCGAGCGTGACAGCTTGCAGACGGCGCTGGATGAGTTGAGTGCGCTGGGCTGGCTGGTGTTTGTCGGACGCAACCGCTATCTGCTGCCGGATTCGGCAGACCAGCTCTACCAATCTGCCCGGGAGCTCGCGAGCCGCAGCGCCGATGGCGGCTTCAGCGCGGCGGAGTTTCGTGATCTGACACGGATCGGCCGCAACCACAGCATTGCGGTGCTGGAGTATTTCGATCGCAGTGGCCTGACCCGGCTCAGACTTGGGCGGCGCTGGCTCGCCGGGCCTGCCGCGCCATGATGACCACAAGCACTCCGCAGGTGGCCATGACTCCGGCCATCGGCACTGCAGTGCCGTTGTGCAGCACGCCAACCAAGGCCGAGGTAATACCGGCGATCACGAACTGCATTGTTCCCATCAGCGCGGATGCCACGCCCGCCTGATGACCATGCCCGGCCATGGCACTGGCCGAAGAATTGGGAAGCACCAGCGCGATCACCGCTACGCTGCCGAACAGCGGCGGCATCATCGCCCATAGTGTCGACGGATTGCTCAACGCGACGAGCAGCAGCGTCAGGGTACACACCATGTAAATCAGCGCGGTGAGCTTGAGCACCTTCACGGGCGAGCGGCGACGCAGCAACCGGCTATTGAACTGGGCGAACAGGATGAAGCCCGCCGCATTCGCGCCAAAGAACCAGCCGAAATGCTCCGCCGGAATGCCGTACAACTCGATGAAGACAAAGGGCGAGCCCGCTATGTACGCAAACATGCCGGCCATGGCGATACCGCCAGTGAGTGCGTGGTACATGAACACGCGCTCGCGTAGCAGCCCGCCGTAGCGACCCAGAGCGCTGGACAGGGCGGCCCGGGGCACACCCTGCGGAATCGTCTCCGGCAGCCCGAAATACACGGCGAAAATGTAGATACCCGAAAATGCCGCCAGGAAAATGAAGATCAGCGGCCAGCCGCCGAGCGCCAGCAGCGCTCCGCCACCGAGCGGTGCCAGGATCGGCGCCACGCCCATCACCAGCATCAGCTGTGAAAAGGCCTTGGCCGCTTCGATCGGCGTGCACAGGTCGCGCACGACCGCCCGGTTGACCACGATCCCGGCACAGCCTCCCAGTGCCTGTGCAAAGCGTGCTGCCAGCAGCCATTCGAGCGACGGAGCCAGGGCACAGGCTACCGAAGCCAGGAAGAACAGAACGATGCCGAACAACAGCGGCTTGCGTCGACCGAAGCGATCGGCAATGGGGCCGTAGAACAGCTGACCGGATGCCAGACCGATGAAATAGGCCGACAGACTGAGCTGTATATGTTCACTGTCGGTGCCGAAGGAGGCAGCCATCGCCGGGAATGCGGGCAAATAGAGGTCGATCGCCAATGGACCGAATGCGCTGAGGCCACCCAGGATGAGCAGCAGTCGTAGAGTCATGAACCACCAGGAGCGGGCTAGCAGGCTACAATGTTTCGCCGGAGCAGCACATGATGACAGAAAGCGTGCCGACATGGCGGCAACACACTGTTGCGCTCCCTGCGCCGATCGACCGCATTGGGGAAATCTATTTTGCCTTCTGCCGATACGGTGCCAGTCTTGTGACCGAAGCCAAGAGGAACCATTCCATGCCGACGATGCTAGACGACGATACCCTCGCCTTTGCCCACAAGGTGTTCAATCACTGCCGCAACGGGGACTCTGCCGAACTGGCCACGCTGCTGGACGCCGGGCTCCCGGCCAATCTGCTTACCTCCACCGGTGACAGTCTGCTGATGCTCGCCAGCTACCACGGTCGGGTAGAGACAACGCGTTTGCTGCTCAAACATGGCGGCGATCCTTCCCTTGCCAACGACCGTGCGCAGACACCGCTCGCCGGAGCGGTGTTCAAGGGCGATCATGCAGTCGTGGAGCTGCTGCTCGAGCACGGTGCGCCGGTGGATCAGCTGCCGCCTGGCGGCAAGACAGCACTGATGTTTGCGGCGATGTTCAACCGCACCGACCTGCTGCTCAGGTTACTCGAGGCCGGCGCTGATCCGCAGCTGCGTGACAGCGAGGGCAAGACGGCGCTGCAGCTTGCCCAGGCGATGGGCGCTGCAGACGCCGCCGCGTACCTCAGGAGCGTCGAGCCGCGACGGTCCGCGCGAGGGTAAAGCCGCCTATGATCAGGACCGCCCCCACCGCGGGGATCCAGTAGCCTTCGACCTGGGGGATAGTCCGCAGAAACACGAAGGCGACTGCGGTGGGTGCCACAAAGCGCACGAGGAACTGCCACAGCCCGAACCAGCCTGCCGAGGTATTCATCTCGCGCAGCACTTCCTCACGGCTGAGTATCCAGCCAGCAAACAGCGCAATCAGCAGTCCACCCAGCGGCATGAGTATGTTGGTGATGAACTCGAGAACGTCGAACGGCGACTTGCCGAACAGCTCATGGGTGATGGTACCTTCGGACCAGCTGTTGAAGCTGAACACCGTGACGACACCGAGTGCCCAGCACAGCACCACCATCAACGCGACGGCAGCCGGGCGACCCATGGCGAACCGCTCGACCAGCCAGGCGGCTATCGGCTCGATCAGTGAAATGGCGGAGGTCAGTGCGGCACCGATCACCAGTACGAAGAAGATGCCGCCGAGAATCGATCCGCCCGGCAGCCCGGCGAAAGCGATCGGCAAGGTGACGAACATCAGTCCCGGCCCCTGCCCTGCCTCCAGTCCGCTACCGAAAACCAGTGCGAAGATCGCCAACCCGGCCATGAGCGCGATCAGCGTATCGACTGCTGCAATCCAGAACGCGGTGCGCGTCAGTGACGCTTCGCTGGACATGTAGGCGCCGTAAGCCATGATTGCGCCCATGCCCAGGCTCAGCGTGAAGAAGGATTGTCCCATCGCCTGCAGCCAACCCTCGAGACTCAAGTCCGCCAGATTGAATGTGAACAGAAAGCTGAACGCCGCAGCGGCATCGCCGACCAGCAGACCATAGCCGAGCACGATCACCAGGATCAGAAACAGCGCCGGCATCATGAAGCGCAGACCACCCTCGATGCCCTTGTGAATGCCCATGCCCACGATCAGCCCGGACACCAGTATGAACACGGTGTGATAAGTGAGGAGCAGGCCGGGCGAGGCAAGCAGCGAATCGAACGAGCCGCTGATGGTTGCAGTATCGGCGCCGGCCAGCGCCCCGGAGAACATCAGCCCCGTATAATGCACGGCCCAGCCGGCGATCACCGAATAGAAGCTGAGAATGATGAACGCAGCGGCTGCGCCCATCCAGCCGATTGCCCGCCACGCTCCACTGGCCTTGTGCGTTCGGGCCAGATGCGCCATGCCCATGATCGGACTGCGGCGGCTGTTGCGGCCAATCAGCGTCTCGGCTATCAGGATCGGAATACCGACCATGGCGATGGTCAGGGCGTAAACGAGAATGAACGCGCCGCCGCCATTTTCACCGGTCAGATAAGGGAAGCGCCAGAGGTTGCCGAGACCGACGGCAGAGCCGACCGCGGCGAGGAGAAACGTACCCTTGTGGGTCCATACTTTGCTGGAAGTCATTGAGTTTGATCCGAATTGCGTTGTCAGGCTGTGTCGGCGCGCAAGGGTACCACAAGCCGGGACACAGCCCGACCGGACCACGCAGACCCGATCGGAGCGCCTTCATCAGTTGAAGGTCTGGAAGAAATTCCAGACCTCGGTGGGAGCGAAACTCGGCCACCGATGATGGTTCGGAGCCCCCTCACTGTATTCACACCAGCGTGTTCTCTCCCCGCCGCAGGTGTATTCCACGCACCCGTTGCTACCAACCGACGCTTCGACATCACCACACATATTGGAGTCCTTCCAGTACTCCCGAAGCGCAATGCCGCCCGCGGTGTAATCGATGTACACGTCCTCCGGATCGTGGGCCAACCACGCGCCCGCAGGCCCGAGGCAACTGTTGATACTCGCCTCCGGCGGGCCCGCGCCAGCGGCGGCAAAGGCGCGGAGCACGTCGCCGCGCTCACAGCCCAGCCGCGCGCTGAAATAGCCGCCCATGCTGAAACCGGTGGCGAATACGCGCTCCTCGTGCACACACAAGCCCTGGCTCAGTTCGGTCAGCATCGCGTCGAAGAATTGAAGATCTTCGTCCCCGGTGGTCTGCCAGCTCTCACCGGTATTGTTGGCGATCTTCTCTCCGGTGGCTGTCTGGTTTTCGATGATCAGACCATTGGGGAACACCAGGATGGCGTTGTCACCCATGGTGGATTGCAGGTTGCCGTAGGACGCGTTTTGAAACTCTCCCTCTCGTCCCCGGCCATGAAAACCGAATACCACAGGATAGGGGTTGTCGGCATCGTAGCCGCTGGGGATTTGCAGTTCGTATTCCCGCTGCGTCCCGTTCACTGTGATCTGCCTGGGCCCTGCCGAGATCGGTACAGCGCCGCATCCTTGAGATGCGTACGTCGGAAGCGGACTGGAGTCGTCATCTCCCGAGCCATTTCCGGTGTCCGGGTCGGGGTCCGCTGATCCTCCACCGCCGCCAGTGTCTGGATCCCGTTCGGGCTCTGGATCTGGCTCCGGTTCGGGCTCGGGTCCCGGGGTTGGTTCCGGGTCGACTACCTCGTTCGGCTCTTCGGGCGGAGGAGCATCAGATCCTCCGCCACCTCCACCGCCGCAGCCTGCGGTCAGCACCAGTAGAGAAGCCCAACAGATCGCTTTCAGGCTCACGTATTCCTCCTCGATTTCCGTCCGCTGCGAAACCGATCGTGTCGGTAATCCGCTGCCCCAGCGACACGTATCGCCTCGCTGGCTCATCGATTCTGAAAACACACGATACAAAAAGTGCCGTGCGCGGATGTGCGGCGCGCGCGGAATCATTCATTCGCTGGACGCTCGTAACCCTTAACGTACGAAACTCGTCGAGCTTGGCAAGGAGATCACTGTGGCCCTGCGCAACGCCGTACAACTCATCTGTTATCCGAACCGGATAGGGTCGAACATCAATGACCTGGCACGCTTTCTGGAAAATCACGTCGACGATGCGATATCAGGCGTCCACCTGCTGCCGTTTTACCCGTCCAACGCTGACGGCGGTTTTTCACCTCTGACGCACAGGCAGGTCGACCCGCGTTACGGTACCTGGGAGGATGTCGAACGACTGGCCGCGCGCTACGACCTCTGCGCGGACCTCACCGTCAACCACATATCGGATGCGTCCGAGGAGTTCCGGGACTATCTCCGGCACGGAAGCAACAGCCGTTACGCAGATCTGTTCGTGGACGTCGATGCGATGGGCGAGATCACCCAGGACGATCTGCAGAAGATACATATACGCAAGGAAAAGGAGCCTTTTCGCCCGGTGGAATTTGCCGACGGCTCAACCGGCCGGGTGTGGTGTACCTTCACCGAGCGCCAGATCGACCTGAACTACCGGTCTTCGCAGACTTTCCAGTTGATGGAGCAGTACATTGCCTTTCTCACCGCCAAGGGGGTGAAGCTGCTCAGGCTTGACGCGTTCGGCTATACCACCAAACGCATCGGCACCAGCTGCTTTCTGGTCGAGCCGGATGTCTATCAGATTCTCGACTGGATCAACGAGACTGCAGCCCGCTATGGTGCCGAGTGCCTGCCGGAAGTGCATGATCATCCCAGCTTCCAATACGCCATCAGCCAACGGAACATGCACCCGTACGCGTTCGCACTGCCTCCCTTGATGCTCTATACGCTGCTCGAAGGTGACAGTCGCTATCTCAGACACTGGCTGCGCATGTGCCCCCGCAATGCGATCACGGTGCTCGATACGCATGACGGCATCTGCATCCCGGATGTCGAGGGCGTCCTGCCGGAGGACAAGATCAGGCGGCTCATAGACAATCTCGATGCACGCAGCGCGGATCCCATATTACGTCGCACCGCAGGCCGTCGAGACAGCGTCGGTGCCATCTACCAACTGACCTGCACTTTTTACGATGCATTGATGCAGAACGACGACAGCTACATCGCCGCCCGGGCGTTACAGTTCTTCACGCCGGGAATCCCGCAGGTCTATTACGTTGGATTGTTGGCCGGTTGCAACGATGAACTGCTGATGGACGCCACTGGCGAACTGCGTGATATCAACCGGCATTACTACAGCGTCAAGGAAGCAGAACAGGCGATGGACGCGCCTGTGGTTCGAAGGCTACTGACGCTGATGCGCTTTCGCTCAAGCTATCCCGCCTTCAACGGACACTTCGAGCTGCATTACTCGGACGATTCCAGCGTAGCGATGGGATGGCGACACGACGAGCATCACTGCCTGCTGACGGTAGACCTGACGCTCAAGCAGGCGCGTATCGACTATTTCGATGCCGACCATGGACGACAGCAACACATGGTCTGCTGAGTCAGGCGGTGGGTCAGACGGTGGCGCGCTTGACCAGCGCCAGCAGTCCCGCAGCACCTGCGAACAATCCGGCAAAGCTGCGGTTGACCATCTGCTGCTGCCGCTGAGAACGCAGCACTCGCAGCACCCTGGCGGCGAGACCGGTATAACCGGCCATGACAATCAGGTCGACAGCGACCATGGTCAACGCCATGAGCCCATACTGGGGCAGTAACGGCTGACTGATATCGAGAAATTGCGGAAGCACCGCAAGCATGAAGACCACGGCCTTGGGGTTGCTGGCGTTGATGACCAGCCCCCGCAGCACCAGCTGAAATGGACGGCCACCCATGACATTCTGCTCGCTCGGCTCCAGCTTCCCGACAGGCGCCTGCCATTGGCGATAGGCCAGATACAGCAGATACACCACCCCGAACCACTTGATCAGACTGAAGGCGAGAGCTGAAGTCGCCAGCACCGCTCCCACGCCGGCCGCAACAATACCGATCTGCGCGAGCAGCCCCAGCTGCAACCCGATGGCAGTCCAATAGCCCCGGGCGAAGCCGTAATTGAGCCCGCTCGCCATGGAGGCAATCGCGCCTGCCCCGGGCGAAAGACTGATGATCCAGCACGCCAGCAGAAATGCCAGCCAGGTTTCCAGAGCCAAGATGATGTCCATGACGGTACGCATATGCGCGAGGGGCCGATATTACCACTGCGGCCAGCGGCGCCATAGGCGTCGGGGACTCAAGGTGCGCCGCTCGGGATGCCCTGGTCCGACGGACTGCATCCTGACTGGCTTGTCCCCGTCCGTCTGGCGAAGCAGAATACTGGATAACCAACCAGCAAGATGATCATGCAGCTTCCCGACCTTCCCGCCGACTATTATCTGCGCAATTTCCGCACCGCCGTGGACTGGGTAGCCGTGCGCTATGCCGACCTGTTGGCCGAGGACGAAGCTGCCTTCATCGAAGCGTTCAGTGGCTTGCCCCCGGCGAGCCAGGCGCTACTGGTGCGTCTGGTCATGCGCAAGGGGCCGCACTTCAGGGTCTCGCGGCTGAGCTACCCGGAGATCGGTGACCTGCGAGCCGCGGTGAAACCACTGCTGGGCATTGGCTGGTTGGATGACGTTCATCCCCTGAGCATCAACGACATTTGCGCGCTGCTGCGCCGGGACGAGCTGCTCGCACATTTCGCTGAGCATGTGCCGCATCGCGGTATCGCGAAAGGCGAGCTGGTCGCCCGCCTCCAGTCCGCCTGTCTTCATCTCCAGTCGCTGTCGAGCTGGTGTCCAGCGCTCGACGAGACCGTACTCACGTTGACCGTCGGGGACTGTTGTGATCGCCTCAGACTGCTGTTCTTCGGCAACCTCAACCAGGATTGGTCCGAATTCGTGCTTGCCGATCTGGGCGTGTTTCGGTACGAACAGGTGCCCTTCAGCACCGCCTCGCGCGGCTTCACTTGCCGGCGCGATGTCGAGGATTACCTGCATCTGTTTCGCTGTCGCGAGGCGTTCGACAATGGCGAAGACGTCAGCGCGGTCATCGGGCGCCTGGGCTCGTTCACCACAAACAACCGTCATTTGCGCCTGCGCCATGCCAAGCTGCTCCTGCGCATGGGTCAGCATCTGGAGCGCTGCGGCGGACTGGAGGACGCGATCGATCTCTACCGAGCCAGCAGCTATCCCGGGGCACGGCAGCGTCATGTACGGGTGCTCGAGAAACTGCAGCGGTTCGATGAAGCCTGGGGCCTCGTGCAAATCGCCTTGCAGGCGCCGGAAAGTGATACCGAGCGGCAATTGATGACCCGAGCACAGGCTCGACTGGCTGGCAAGCTGGGCAAACCACGGCCCGCGCGCAGCGCTGCAGCACCGCATGGGCTACTCGAGCTGACCCTCCCACGGCCCGACGCCGGCTCGGTGGAATATGCCGTTCGCGAGCATCTGCTGCAGCCTGACGCCCCGGTGTATTACGTGGAGAACACGTTGATCAACAGTCTTTTCGGTCTGCTGTTCTGGGACGCCATCTTTGCACCGCTTCCGGGCGCTTTCTTTCACCCATTCCAGGGGGCACCGGCAGACCTGCACGACAGCGATTTCCGCCGTCGCCGCGAGACATTGCTAGCCGAGCGCTTCGCCCAGCTCGATGACGGCACCCATGCGGCGACCATTCGCCAGGCCTACGTGGACAAACACGGGCTGCAGTCGCCCTTCGTCTTCTGGGGCGCGCTGAACGAGGACTTGCTTGAACTCGCTCTGCACTGCCTGCCGGCCCATCAGCTGAAGGCCTGTTTCGAGCGGCTACTGGACGACATCAGGGCAAACCGGACCGGCATGCCTGACCTCATCCAGTTCTGGCCGGCCGAGCGGCGGTTCAGGATGATCGAGGTCAAGGGCCCGGGAGATCGACTACAGGACAACCAGCGTCGCTGGCTGGCTTTCTGCGCACTGCATGACATACCCGTGGATGTCTGTCACGTACGCTGGGCGGACGCATGAACTACCGCATCGCAGTGCGCGCACTCTGCGAGTTCACGGCCAAGGAAGGTGACCTGGACCTGCGCTTCACCCCGGCTCCCACCGCGCAGGAAGGCATAGCCGGGCACAAGACAGTGGTACTGCGCCGTGGCGCGGGTTATCTCAGCGAGGTCGCGCTGGCCGGCGAATACCCGGGTTTGCTGGTCACCGGACGCGCCGACGGATACGACGAGCAGGCCAATCGGCTGGAGGAGATCAAGACGCACCGTGGGGACGTCGCGCGGATCCCCCAGAATCACCGTCTGTTGCACTGGGCGCAGGCCAAGGTTTACGGCCATCTGCTCTGCGCTGAACAGAGCCTCGACGACATCGAGCTCGCCGTCGTTTACTTCAATGTGATCTCGCAGAAGGAAACCGTCTTTCGCGAACGTTTCGACGCCGCCACGCTGCGCACGTTCTTCGAGCTGCAGTGCTCGCGGTTCGTCGCCTGGGCACGCCAGGAGGATGCACACCGTCAGGCGCGCAATCAGAGCCTTGAGCGTCTGCAGTTTCCCTTCCCCAGCTTCCGCAAGGGCCAGCGCCAACTGGCCGAGGCGGTGTATCGTGCTGCACGCGATGGCGATGCCTTGATGACCCAGGCAACCACCGGAATCGGCAAGACACTTGCTACGCTGTTCCCACAGTTGAAGGCCTTCCCCGGGCAGAATCTCGATCGCCTGTTCTTTCTGACAGCCAAGACACCAGGCCGGCGTCTGGCGCTTGATGCGCTCGCGGCGCTGCGTGATCAGGAGGAACACATGCCGCTGAGGGTGCTGGAGCATGTCGCCCGGGACAAGGCCTGCGAATATCCCGACCGCGCCTGCCACGGTGAATCATGCCCACTTGCAACCGGGTTCTATGACCGGCTGCCCGCCGCACGCAATGAGGCGCTCGCCAGCAACTGGTTGACCCAGCAGCAGGTGCGCGAGGTGGCTATCAGGCACCAGGTGTGTCCCTATTATCTGAGCCAGGAGCTGTGCCGGTGGGTCGATGTGGTGGTCTGCGACTACAATTACTACTTCGACATGACCGCCCTGCTGTTCGGGCTGACGGTGATGAACGAATGGCGGGTGACCCTGCTGGTGGACGAGGCGCACAATCTGGTCGATCGCGGGCGCGGCATGTACTCCGCCGAGCTCGATCAGGGACGTTTCAACGCGTTGCGCAAGGTTGCGCCGGCTCCACTCAAATCGTCGCTGGACAGGGTCAACCGCCACTGGAATCAGCTGCACAAGGAACAGCAGGTCGATTACCAGATCTATCCGGCGATTGCCGATCTGTTCATTCTCAGCCTGCAGAAAGCAGTCAGCGCCATCACCGATCATCTTACCGACCAGCCGACCGGCAACGATGCTGACCTGCTGCGCTTCTATCTCGACGCCATGCTGTTCACCCGGCTGGCCGAGACGTACGGCGATCATTCACTGTTCGACATCACGCGGCATGCACGTCCCGGCCAGCGTACGCTGTCGACGTTGTGTCTGCGCAACATCGTACCTGCGCCGTATCTGGCGACGCGTTTCGCCCATGCCCACAGTGTCACTCTGTTCTCCGCCACATTGAGTCCTTCCCGCTACTACAGGGACCTGCTAGGCCTGCCGTCCGACACACGCTGGCTGGAGGTGGAGTCCCCGTTTTCCGCCGAGCAGCTGGACGTCAGCATCGCGCGCAACGTCTCCACTCGCTACCAGCACCGCGGCGGGAGCCTGGATGCGATCGGCAGCGTGCTGGCGGCGCGGTATCGCTTCATGCCCGGTAACTATCTGGCGTTCTTCAGCAGCTACGCCTACCTGCAGCAGGTCATCGATCATGTGCGTATCCATCATCCTGATGTGCCGGTCTGGGAGCAGTCGCGCAACATGAGCGAAGCCGAGCGTCAGGCGTTTCTCGACCGCTTCACCGACACCTCGCAGGGGATCGGCTTTGCGGTCCTGGGTGGCGCTTTCGGTGAAGGCATCGACCTGCCCGGCGCGCGGCTGATCGGTGCGTTCATCGCTACGCTCGGGCTACCGCAGGTCAATGCGGTGAACGAGGAAGTCCGGGCCCGCATGCAGACGATGTTCGGCAACGGCTACGACTATGCTTACCTGTATCCTGGTTTGCAGAAGGTGGTCCAGGCCGCTGGCCGGGTCATACGTACCACCTCGGACCGGGGAATGGTGATGTTGCTCGATGATCGCTTCAGCCAAGCACAGGTCCGAAGCCTGCTGCCTGGCTGGTGGCAGGTGTCCTCCTTCGCCGTGACTCAGTCGCCGCGTACTCGCAAGCCCCTTCCGCAGTTCTGAGTGCGTATCCCTGGCGGTCGGATGCCGGATGCCAGCGAACACAGACGATCAATCGGAGTCACAGGGACATGCCAGCCGCTGAGTACTGGTTGCGCTGCTCGCCCCCATAGCCGCGACGGGCGGCCCGCCGCCGTAGACTCCAGCGATCGAATTCACCGAGACGGCGCATGCGCGTCCGTCCTGTCGGAGATCTCATGTCAGATCGAGCACCAACCTGCGTTGTACTGCTGCCAGCCAGCGAGACCGTCCCGCAGCACGAACTGAGCTGCCACGAAGCCATTGGGAACACCCTGGCCCGAATGATGGGCATCCCGTTCAAGTCGATCCATAAGCTGAGCCAGGCGGAGCGCCCCTACTATATTCCTTCCGATACGCTCAACAGTCTGTCGGACGCATCCGCACTGGGCATACACAGTGAAACGGATCTGTTCGGTGGCGTGGTTTCGGTGCCGTACATGTCCGGCAAGGCGATATTCCACCCGCTGATCGCTGCACCTGCTACCAGGCCGCCGGGGTGGTCCGACGCCTTGCATGAGCTGGCGGGCGACTCGGTGCTGCCCGGCTACAGCGCCTTTTGCCTGGCCGATGCGCGCATGGCCGCAAGAGAAATGCTTGCCAGTGGGCCCATTCGACTCAAGCCCGTGCGTGCCAAGGCCGGCCGAGGGCAGGCAGTGATCCGCGATGAAAGCGAACTCGAAGCCGCGCTGAGTCAGGCAGATGAGCACGAGCTCAATACCTGGGGGCTGGTAGTGGAGCGCAACCTCAGCGACGTAGAGACCTACAGCGTCGGACAGGTCCGTGCCGGGGGTATCGTCGCCAGCTACTGCGGCACGCAAAACCTGACGCCGTACGCGACAGGTCAGATGGTATACGGCGGATCAGACCTGTACATCGTCCGCGGCGACTACGATGCGCTGATCGAGGCGGACGCCGCGAAACCGTTTCGACATGCCATCGTTCAGGCTCGCCAGTACGAATCCGCCGCACTGCAGGCCCTGCCGGGGCTCATCCTGTCCCGACGCAACTACGACGTGGCGTCCGGACTGGATCCCCACGGCGTGCGGGTTTCCGGCGTACTCGAGCAATCATGGCGTATAGGCGGCGCCAGTGGCGCTGAAGTCGCGGCGCTGGCGGCCTTCGCAGACGACCCCGCGCTGCGCTACGTCGAAGCCTCGACGATCGAGCGCTACGGTACCGGGCACGCTGCGCCAGCCGGCGCTAGCGTCGTCTACAGTGGAGATGATGGAGAGAACGGATTCATCACCAAGTACATAAGGACTCAGGCCCATGAGCGCCGTTAAGGCTCCCTTCGATCTCCTGGTAGACGGCGAACATATTGCCGCCACCTTCATGGAACCGCAGCAGAAGCTGCCAGGCGTACTGTTCGTTCACGGCTGGGGCGGCAGTCAACAACGCGATCTGGAGCGGGCGCAGGGTATTACCGGCCTCGGTTGCGTGTGCCTGACATTCGACCTGCGCGGGCACGAGCGCACCAGCGGCCAGAAGAAAACGGTGACCCGCGAGCAGAATCTGGCGGATATTCTCGCCGCCTACGATCAGCTTGCCAGCCACCCGGCGGTTGACCCCGCGTGCATCGCGGTGATCGGGACCAGTTATGGGGGCTACCTCGCAGCCATTCTCACTCAACTGCGCACGGTGTGCTGGCTCGCCCTGCGCGTCCCGGCCATGTATTGGGACGAACAGTGGCACACGCCCAAGCTGTCGCTCGATAAACCGCGTCTGTTGCAATTTCGCGAGCAACCGCTGACGCCCGATGCCAACCGTGCATTGGCCGCCTGCGCAGCGTTCCGCGGCGATGTGCTGCTGGTCGAGTCGGAATTCGACGAACATGTTCCGCACGCCACCCTCATGAACTACCGATCAGCCTTCGTTCAGGCTCACTCACTCACCCATCGCATCATCGATGGCGCCGACCACGGGTTGAGTCAGGAGCGCGATCAGAAGGCCTATACGTATTTACTGACCAACTGGATCAGCGAAATGGTGATAGGCGTGCGCACGGCCAAGTAGGTAGGCGGCCCCGGCTCTCGAAGGGGCTTTTACTGTTGGCATTGCCGTGCTGAAAACAATATGCTGGCATATCGATACCCATTGAACCAAATCGCACGGATGCCGATCAGATACGTGCTCATCGTTTGTAGTAATGAGGACAGTCAGTGGTAAACAATCTCGCTTGGCTCTGGTCGGCAGGGACGCAGGGCAGAACGTCGCGACTGCGAAGAAAGATAGCGCTGACCAATCAGGTGGCGATCTTCGGCTTCGCGATGGTGCTGCCGTACCAGCTGTTTTATTTCGTGGATGGCCTCGCGTCCTATCTCGGCGTATTTCTGGTCAACCTGTTTTTCATGCTGGTCTATCTGGTGGTGCTGTTTCTGAATCACCGCGGCAGCCACACCTCGGCGCGCAACCTGTTGATCGGTGCGGGGTGCAGTCATGCGCTGCTGGCGACGGTGTTCCTCAGTTCGGCGGCCGGTGGACACCTGTTCTACTTCGCGGTGGCCGGCTTCCTCGCACTGGTTCATGAGCGGATGCGCGCTTCGCGCTTCATCCTGCTGCCGCTCGGGGTTGGCGTGCTGTTCTGCTTCTGCCAGTTCTATCTGACGCCCGAGCGCGCACTGCTCGCGCTGTCGCCTCAACAGTTACAGCTGATGTACATATCGAGCGTGTTCGGAGTACTGACACTGTCGGCCGTGTTTTCCTATCTGTTTCACCGCGAGATCGACCTGGCCGAAAGTGAAATGACGCGCAACAACCGCGTCCTCGAAGAGCTGAGCAGCACGGACACCCTCACCTCTCTGGCCAACCGACGCCGCCTTGACGACTTTCTCGACCGCGCCTGTCAGCGGCTGCAGAGACGTTTCCAGCCGCTCTCGCTGATCATGTGCGATGTGGACCATTTCAAACCCTACAATGATCAGCTTGGCCATCCGGCGGGCGATGCCTGTCTGCAGCGTATTGCCGACGCGCTGCGCGATACCGTGTGTCGCCAGGGGGACCTGGTGGCGCGGTATGGTGGAGAGGAATTTGCGGTCGTGCTACCCAATACCGATCGCATCGGCGCGCTGCAGGTAGCCGAAGCGCTGCGCACGGCGGTGCAGGATCTGAGTCTGCCTCATATTCCCGGCAGCGATCAGCAGGTGACTATCAGCCTTGGAGTCATCAGTGTAGCGAGCCCTGCCGCCACGGTGACCCCGGCCGAGTTGATTCGCCGCGCCGATGAGGCGCTCTACCTGGCCAAGGCCAACGGGCGTAACCGCGTAGAATTTACCGACTATCAGTAACGCAGGTCTTCCAGCCATTGGCCGGCGTCCCGCGCCTCGTCCTCGTGCAGGGGTTCCCGCCAGCTTTCCTTCAAGGCCGCCTCATACCACTCGCGCATGCCCTTGAGCTCGAGCATACGCCGGGCGTAGGCGTTGGCAGGCGCGGCCGCCAGCTCGAGCCCATAGGTCTGCAAGCGAAAGACCACCGGAGCGAAGAACGCATCCACCGCGGTAAAGGCCGGGCCGGCAAGAAACTCGCCCCCGAACCGTTGCAGGCCGTCGCACCACAGGCTTTCCAGCCGATTCAATTCACCTTCGAGTCGCTCTGTCACGTGATGCAGCCTGACGCGGATGCCACAATTCATCGTGCAGACAGCGCGCATTTCAGCGAAACCCGAGTGCATTTCGGCAGTCGCGCTGCGGGCCCAGGCGCGCGCCTCGCGATCCTCTGGCCAGACTTGCGGATACGACTCGGCCAGATACTCGGTAATTGCCAACGAATCCCACACGACACAGTCGCCATCAGCCAGACAGGGGACCTTGCCGTTGGGCGAGAACGTGCTGAAGCCATGATCACTGGCTCCGGGCTTGAAAGGCATCAGCTGTTCCACGAAGGGGATATCCAGCTCCCGCATCAGCAACCAGGGCCGCAACGACCAGGACGAGTAATTCTTGTTGGCAATATAGAGTCGAGCCGCCATGTGCGCTTCCTTGATCAGCGAATGACTGATCCTGCCACAAAAGCGGCGTTTTTCAACATGCCAATACGCCTTCCTCAACAGCAGCCCTGGCGCACCCGTGCGCTATAGCGTTTCCTGCAGCCAGCCATCCTCCGCGGTCAGCGCTACCAGGCGGGAGCGCAGATCGACATAGGACTCGAACTCTGCAGTCACGACGTCTGCCGGCACCCCTTCTTTCGCGGTCAGTTGTTTCAGAAAGTCGGGGAACGACTCCGCCGCCAGGCCCTGTGAGGATCCGGTCTCGGCGCGGGAGTATCTGGCGAAATTGTCGATGCTGCTGCGCACCACACGTACGACGCCTGGCGGGACCTCCCGGCCGCTCACGTTCAGTACGAACAGGGTGTCGGAAAGAAGCAGCACTGCTCTGGCCGGGGAGAGATCGACGCGGGAAGAATGGAAGTACTTCAATACGGGATAAGCGAGGTGTTGTAGCGCGACGCTGTCTATGGTCGACGAGAGGCTGAGCAGGTAGTTCTTCAGCGAAGCCTGCGGGTCATCGAGTCTGGCATTGTCGATCACTTCCGAGACGCTGGTGCCCATGGCGAATATGCCGCTGGCCAATGCCCGCCGCTGGATCGCAGCGGAAATCACCGACAGCACGTATGACAGCGAAACAGTCAGCACGATGGTCGCCGCCAACGTGGCGAGGGTCCCAACGAAGGTCCAGGGGAAGCCGGAGGGCACCCAATCGCCGTATCCAAGGCTCGATATGGTCGTGTTGACGAAATAGAGCGTTTCGAGGTTGGTCGCCGGCGCATCGGTGGTTCCATCGATGACCGAGCCGGTGTGCGCAGCAAAGGCGAGAAATACGGCGAATCCGAACAACAGATACCAGAGCACGATACTGATCAGCAGCAGACAGGGCCCCACAAACGCGAGCACGCGGTGCATGCGCCGACGCCGATGGATCGCCAGCAGCCCCCTCCACACAAGTCGCATGCCGGACCGCGTCAGCGGCCCGGCTCCGCTGGTGCTGAACACCGTGACGAACTGGTCCCAAAGCACGACCACCGCGAGGATTACCGAGAGAAGTGTGAGCAATATTGTCATCGGGCTGATTCATTAGGCATTCCCCGCTTGGGACCATGCTGATGTCCGGACGTTCGCTGCCGGTGCCCCATCGACCAATCGCGGCTCGCCGTCTGTCCAGACAGCGGAACGAGATCGACTGACGGCAGACCAAAATGTTGCAACTCACACGCATTCGGAGCCGACATGTCGATCACCGCACTGGCAATAAACTGCACCTTGAAGCAGTCCCCTTCATCCTCGTCCTGCGAGCTTCTGCTGCGCCAGAGCCTGGGGGAACTGGAAAAGCTGGGCGTCAAGGGTGAGATGGTCCGCGCCGCCGATCACAACATCAAGCCCGGTGTCACCTCTGACGAGGGTGACGGCGACGATTGGCCCGCCATCCGCGCCCGGGTGCTCGCTGCAGACATACTCATTCTGGGTACACCGATCTGGCTGGGCCATCAATCGAGCATCTGCCAGCGGGTCCTTGAACGGCTGAATGCCTTTCTTGGGGAGATGGATGATCAGGGCCGGATGATATCGTACGGGCGCGTCGCCGGCGTGGCCGTTGTGGGCAACGAGGATGGCGCGCATCACGTGTGCGCTGAGCTATTCCAGGGGCTCAATGATTGTGGTTTCACCATTCCTGCCAACAGCTGTACGTACTGGGTTGGCGAAGCCATGCACGGGACGGACTACAAGGAACTCGAGACGACACCGGAAAAAGTCGTCCAGACCACCGCGGCCATGGCGAGAAACTGCCTGCACCTGGCGCAACTGCTCAAGGGCTCGCAATATCCCGGCGACCCCGAAAGCTAGACAGCCTAGTCGCGGACGTCCTGGCCGATGCTCGAAAACCTGCCGCGCCGTTCGAACTGCCATGGAGGGCCGGAGGGTTGCCTGATCAACCTCGGCTGGCCCATAGCAGGAAACCTTGAGTGAACGGACCGCTGCCCTGCCTGTCTATCGGGGTGTACACCCGATTTGCGGCCGGGCGTTCGCTACACCACATCGGGGCGCTTGCAGCCCTGTCCAGAACGAGGCTCGCCGAAGTAGCCCGAATGCCGCACGAGCCTAGGCAACAAAGGAGAAGCACTATGCAGACCTTGAAAATGCTTACAGCTGCACTGACATTCGCCTCACTTGGCATCGCAGCACCGGCTATGGCGGAAAGCGATTCTTCCGCAGGCAGTGCCGGAGGCCAGACCAATAGCACCACCCAAAGCACCGGCCAGGGCTCGGCCTCTGGTACGACCGGCAACATGGGCAGCGGCGGCGGAGATTCAATGAACAACCCTGGTATGGACACCAAAGACTCCGACCCAGAAGCGGCGCGCGACACCCATACCAGCCCGTATAAAAAGACCTATCCGAACGAAAAACCAGTGGGTGAAGGTGACGATTCGGAATCCGAAGAGAACCAGTAACCCGGTTGCAAAGGGCGGCCTGTCGCCGCCCTCCGACTGGGGCCCTTCAGCGCAAGGGCCTTAGCCTGGCTGCCAGCTCCCCTTGCCGGCTGACTCCCAGCTTGTCATAGATATTGCGCACCTGAGTTCGCACCGTGTTGATCGACACTCCCCTCTCTTCTGCGATCGTCTGAGGACCCTGTCCATCGGCGAGTTGCAACGCCACTTCCGCCTCCGCAGCCGTCAACTTGAAGCCGGCCCGCAGTGCCCCGACCAGTTGCTTATCGCCGTGATTCAACCCCCGCACAATGACCAGTACTTGCGGCCTGAAGCCGAAGGTGAAGGCTTTCTGCGGCAGCGAGACGATGTCGACGATCAGCGGGCCGGCAGCGGAAGCAGAGTGCACGAAGAGACTGCGCAGCAGCGGCGCTCCCGGGCGCGACAGTCCGCCTGCGGCGGCCAGAACCGCATCAGTTAATGGAGAGTTATCCTTGTCCAGTTCGGTAGAAAGCACCTGCTTGCGAAGCTTCAGGTAGTGCCCGGACAGGACCAGACGTTCCGCAGACGGCGTCATGGCGATCACATGTCCGGCGGCATTGCAGGCGAAGGCTGTGAGCGACATCGCCTCCATGGCGCCAACCAGAAGCCCTCCCGCGTCGCCTTCGAGCAACAGCTGTGTGCGTACCGCAGCACGGGCATGTGCGGCAAGCGAGGCGAACACGTTTCGCTGGGCTGAGGTGATGTGGCCGGTTTCCTGCCGTCGGCAAACCGAGATACCGATCAACATGTCAGGCCTTGCTATCAATGGGGTCAGGCAGATGTAACCGATACCGTGATGCCTGGCCCACTTGTAATGCGGATGATGCCTGGCCTGTTCGGGAGTGATGAAGTCGACTTCGGCGCGGACCGCCAGCTCGGGAATGCCGGTGCCAGCGCGCACCCGGGGGTTGAGGTCCGGGTCGCCATATCCGAGTTCTTCGAATTCCTTTGGAATGATCGGATCGACCGTCCACACATTGAACGGAACCGCTGGCTCGGCGCCGAGCCCGATCAGCTGGCCATACTCCGAACCTGTGGCTTGAGCGAGACGCTCGAGCGCGTAATACCAGCCACAGCCGGTAACCGCCGCATCGCCGAAGCAATCGACAACTTCCAGCCATTGTTCTTCGCTTCGTACCATATTCGGAGCTCTCCCCCCTGATCCTCAGTGGTGAAAACAGCCGATCGCCCTCGTCACGTTCGGCCATCCAAGCGTCATACCGTGAAATACCATTTAGCCAGTACTCAAGCAAGCGTGCATTCAAGAACGCGGTGCGAGCCGGCAAGTGTCGAATCGGATGCAGCGGGGCCACACTGGTTCGCGCCTGCGGTGCGCGCGACGCACACTGTCTTGTCAGGGTAGTCGCCCAGGCGAGCTTTGCACCGTCGGTCGGTGCGGGCTGGTCTGGATACGCCAACTGGCACAGCCACGTGGGAACAGAGCGAGCCACTCGGTGTCTCGACTTCAAGCCCCTCAAGATAGCGAGAGTCTCCCATGCCACTTCGCAATGATTACATCCAGGCCGTCCCCATAGAGCGTGGACTCTTCGCGGTGCAGCTCAGCGATGGCGGCTGGAGCGTCGCAGACGGCCCCGGGATCCAGATGGTGTCGATGGCCAATCTGCCCTCGGCAGGATTTCATGTACCAGTACGGTTCGAAACTCAGGACGAGGCGGAAAACGCGATCCGGACCGGACCCCAGCAGTATTTCAACTCAGCCAGGGATTCTGCGTGGGCGGCTCACTGCGTCGCTGTCGGCGGTACATACGAGACGAACTATGAACAGCGGCGCGGCCCCAGCAACCTCTCACACCGCTCGGGCTGAACGTGTGCTCGCGCCCATCGGGGCCGGTGCGTAGCGCCTCGGGCCGATTCATCGATGGTCCGGCGACCTCCGTCGTGAAGCACGCGCTTCTCAAGCGCGCACCCCCCCATTGGCTTCGCATATATTACAAGAACGACACATTTCGATACCGCTCGTCGGTAGCAACGGAACTTTCTTTATACCGTTCGTCGGCATAAACGCCCCTCGTATCGCTCTACTTCGTATCGGCGTGACGCACTTCACAAAATTGCATCACGAGGGTGCCACCATGCTTCGCTTGTGAAATAGCGCGGTTTCTTTTTGACGCCGGTCCTACGGCGCAGCTTTTATGATGCCCTATAGACATCATATTAATATTGCCGCTTCGCTTGCTGTTCTCACTGTTCACTGCTGAATTTCCGCTTTTTCAAGTTAAAACCCTGGGGTAGGATGCCCACGTTCTCGCAGCAAACCGAAAGGCAACTTTCCCTAAACTTCGAAAACAACAAACCCTTAAGTTCGATCCCGGGTCCCCGCACATAGGTGCGCTTGGCCACGGCTTCGTAGTGGCATAAGAAAAATATCAAAGCGGAGAAATCGCTAGCATGACATTCCAGAAAGTAGTCGGAAAATGGCTCGCACCTATTGCACTTGGCTTGTTCGTAACTACTGGTGTTGCACACGCCAAAGTTGATCTAGTCGGCATGAACGTAGCCGGCGCCGAGTTCACCGGCGGCGTGTTGCCGGGCCAACTCAACAAGCATTACTTTTTTCCAAAGAATACCTATCTCCAGTATTGGGCAGAGCGCGGAATCAAGACCATTCGGTTCCCGATCAAGTGGGAACGTCTGCAGCCTAAACTGCGTGGCGAGTTCGACCCCTTCTATGCCGCTCAGATCGACAAGTTGATGACTAACGCTGCATTGAATGACATCGACGTCATTCTCGACGTGCACAACTACGGTCGTTATCGCAAGCAGGTTGTTGGCACGAAGCAAGTTCCCCTGGGCGCCTACCAGAACCTTCTGGAGCGGATGGCCAAGCGTTGGGGCAAGCACTCTGCCCTGTACGGTTACGACATCATGAACGAACCCTACGGTCTTGCCGACAAGTACTGGCCCAAGGCAGCCCAGGCTGGCATTAACGGTGTGCGCAAGTTTGACCGCGAGAACATCATCTTCGTCGAAGGCGCTTCTTACTCCAGCGCGGCTCGCTGGCCCAAGTACGCTGACAAGTTGCTTGCATTGAAAGATCCGTCCGACAACATCGTGTTTTCTGCACACGTTTACCTGGACAAGGACGCCAGTGGCCGTTATGTCGAGTCTCCCGGTAAAAACTTCGACATGAACGTCGGTGTCAAGCGTGTTACGCCCTTCATCAACTGGCTGAAGAAAAACGGCAAGCGCGGCCACATCGGCGAAATTGGAGTTCCGCCGCATGATGCCCGCTGGTTGAAGGCCATGGACAACACGCTCAAGCACCTGCAGAAGCATTGTATTCCGGTCACCTACTTCGCTGGCGGCCCGGCATGGGGCAATCACTTCCTGTCGATGGAACCGAAGAAGGGCAAGGAAAAGCCGCAGTGGAAAGTACTCAAGAAGTACGTCGGCAAGGGCAACTGCTCGGACTTCGGTCCCAAGGCTTGACCCTCGCACAGCGGACGATATGAAAAAAGGGCAGCCACGCTGCCCTTTTTTGCGGCTACGGCTCGATATCTGTATGCATATACAGTATTATCGCGCCATTGCATTCGGCGGCACAGCACAGTCCGCCAGGTGATTCATTCAGCTTGAGGTGCCGACGTGGCCGTAGAAATCGTATACCGAAGCAGCAGAGACCCGGAGCAACTGTTCATGGACAAAGCCGAAGCCGATCGTCACGACAAGATGCTTGAGCTGGCCGAAACCCTGGCTGCGACGCTGCAGGCCGGCGTACCGGGGCTTAGCGAGCGACATGCGGAAGAGGTGAGCATTTATATGGCCCGGCATCGGGAGGTGTTCGCCAAGGCATTCAAGAGCAGTCCGGATGCGCTGGAGTCTCTTGCGCAATCGCCCGACCAATCAGAATGACGCGGCTGGAATGCTGCAGTAGCCGGGGCCGCCTAGCCCCGGCTATTCATTTCACTTCAGCCCCATGCAGTTCGCATAGAAGGTCGTAGTGGCCGGCCAATCGGAAAAGATGCCGATAACCCCAACATCACGCGCCAGCACGTCAATGACAGTCAGCATGTCGCCATCGTTGTCGATTGCTTCGTTGACCGTCTGGTAGTACCAGCCACCACCATTTGCAAGCGGACCGCTGCGCTCCATCGACCAGGCGATCAGATCGAGTCCGGCGTTACGCGCGTTTTCGGCGTATTCCGACGGGACGATATCCCCTCTCCCATTGAGCGTCAGCATCTTCCAGATGGCCGGCGCAAGCACCCGTACCCCTTGCGCTCTCAGATCATCCATGTAGGCGAGCGAGCTTGTTTCGGGCGTGATGGCCGATTCGTCAAGGAACACCGCCTGAAGGCCGAACTCGGGCGTCTCGTTGATCCAGTACAACACATCGTCAAGGCGGAACGATTGCGGCCAGACCTTGTGCGGCGCCACGCCGGCGTCCACGTATTCCTCGATCATCTGCCGGGCGTAATCTTCCTGGCTGTAATCGCCCTCATACGGCATGGGCACCACAGGCGTCTTCAGCTCAGGCGTGAACTTGACCCCCAGCGCCTGGAACAACTCGATACTTTCCCTGTGGCTGAGCAAGGTACCGCGAGCCGAATAGAGATCCGTGCGCCAATCGGCGGTCCCGCCGAGATAGGCTTCAGGCGTGGTGGCCATCGGGTCGAACGCATCCATCTTGCCCTGCAACGTCTTGAATTCCGCGAGGGTGATGTCGCTGGTACGGCACTCGGCTTGAGCGGGAATACCGTTTTCCGGGTCCGCCGGTACGAACGGCTGAGTGCACTTGGCGTTCAGCTCGGGTACGGCGACGATATTGGTCGTGGTATGAAGGTCATTCTGAGCATGACGGCAGACCAGTTGACGGTCCTTGGTGAAGGCGACGTCGCATTCCAGAATCCCGGCGCCCATGCGTGCGGCAGCGACGTACGATTCAAGCGTATGCTCGGGAAACTGCAACGGGGCGCCGCGATGGCCTATGGAAAAATCGGTGCGCCGCGCATGCTGGCTGCCGCACGCCTGCAAACGCGTCTTCAATGGGCCCTCATCCATATCGTCGACAAGCCAGAGCGGGCGAGGCCCCAGATCCACGGCAATTTTCTTGCCGCGTTGCTTGTGGCGCAACTCTTCCATCTTCGCGCGCAGGTGCTCCAGACGCTCGGACCGATCGTCCTGATCATGCCAGTTCTTTGCCAGCGCCAACGGGCTGCCAAGCAGCAGCGTGCCGGCGGTCAACGCCATGGTCGCCATCGTGCGTAACTTCATACCAGACTCCTTTTTCAGTTGAGTGGATGCAGCGCGCTCGATATTGGCTAGGGCAAATGACGCAACAGTGACGCTTGGGTTAACTTTAGCCTGCTATTCAGCGAGGATCGCACCACCGAGCTTGAAGGCGGTTTCTGCGACGTCTTCGGGCAACTGGCGGTAGCCGGTGCTCATCCAGTGCAGGGCTATATGGATGACGCCGCCCATGATGCCGGCGCGCAGTAGCTCATCAGGCTGATGATCGGGCCGCGCGACGACACGGGTGATGTTACGGCTTACTTCCTGCAACTCGCGCATAATGGCGTGATCGACGTCCGGACTGATACCTCGGATCTCGACCAGCAGCAGATTGGCTATCAGCGGCTGCGCCTTCAGCGCCCGGAAGTATGCCAACAGCATGGCCCTGCCCCGCTCCCTGCGGTCGTCGCCCACGGCTTCGGCAGCGGTGGTTATATTCTCGCGCAGCTGTGAGGCGGCCTGCTCGTAGCAGGCAATCAGCAGCTCGTCACTATGGGCAAATGACTCGTAAAAGTAGCGCTGGGTGAGGCCTGCGGCCTCACAGACCTGCTTGACGCCGGAGTGCCGATAACCGTTGCGTCCGTAGACTTCGATCGCAGCATCTATCAGCTGCTGACGACGCTGCGCCTTGCGTTCAATGGCGGCCGCTCCACGGTAGCGTCGCTGGACAGTGCTGGAAGTGGGCATCGGTGGATTTCTGACAATGGGCATTGCCAAATTGTAAGTGACAATCTAGATTGTCACCACTGCCATCGCGGATAAACATCATGAGCACACAACAAAATCAATTCCAGCCCATGCCCCTGGATGTACTGATAATCGGCGCCGGTCTGTCCGGGATCGGCGCGGCGCGAGCACTGGCTGAACAATGCCCCGACAAACGCTACACCATTCTTGAGGCGCGCCATGCCATCGGCGGCACCTGGGACCTGTTCCGCTATCCCGGCATCCGCTCCGACTCGGACATGTACACGCTGAGTTACAGCTTCAAGCCCTGGCACAACCGCAAGGCCATCGCCGATGGCGCGGACATTCGACGCTATATAGAGGAAACCGCCGAAGAAGGCGGCGTTGTGCAGAACATTCGCTATGGTCACAAGGTCAGGTCCGCTGCCTGGTCTACAGAGGAAGCCTGCTGGACCGTTACCGCAGAGGTCAGTACCGACGGAGCGCCGGTTCAGCAAAAGGTGTTCAAGGCCCGTCTGCTTTCAGTATGCGCAGGCTATTACAGCTATGACGAGGGTTACCGCCCGGACTTCCCCAATGAAAAGGCGTTCAAGGGACAGATCATCCACCCCCAGTTCTGGCCCGAACACCTCGATTACGCCGGCAAGCGCGTCGTCGTGATCGGCAGCGGCGCCACCGCGGTCACTCTGGTCCCGGCCATGGCCAAGACCGCAGCGCACGTCACCATGCTGCAAAGGTCACCGAGTTACGTGGTGTCGCGTCCGTTGCATGACGGGATCGCGAAACATCTGCAGAAGTGGCTCCCCATGCCGGCGGCGCATGCGGCGACTCGCTGGAAAAATGTCCTGGTGGGGAGTTTCTTCTACCGCATTGCGCGTACCAAACCTGATTTGTTCAAGCAGCGACTACTGCAGATGGTACAGATGCAGGTGGGGCCGGCGGTCGACATGAAGCACTTCACCCCCACCTACAAGCCATGGGACCAGCGCATCTGCGCCGTGCCCGATGGCGATCTGTTTCACGACCTGCGAAGCGGCCGCGCCTCGGTTGTCACTGATACCATCGAATCCTTCACCGACACCGGGATCAGGCTCGTTTCGGGAGAGGAGCTGCAGGCCGACATCATCATCACAGCCACCGGCCTGAAACTCAATGCGCTCGGTGACGTGCAGGTGACCGTGGACGGCGACGCCGTCAAACCCGGCGAAAGGATGGCCTACAAGGGGATGATGCTCAGCGACATCCCGAACTTCATCCTGACCTTCGGCTACACCAATTCCAGCTGGACACTCAAGGCCGAACTAACCGCCAATTACACCTGCCGTCTGCTGCGTTACATGGACCGGAAAGGTTTCAGGATCGCTACCCCCAGACGAGACTCGCAGGTGGCCGACATGCCGTTCCTCAACTTCACCTCCGGTTACGTGCAGCGGTCAGCCGATTTGCTGCCACGCCAGGGGGATCGCAGACCCTGGCAGGTCTACCAGAACTACATGCAGGACAAGCTCACCATTCAGTACGGCCGTGTTGATGACGGCGTAATGCAGTTCCAATAACAGGGAAATCGCCATGAAAATCAACGATTGCGTCGCTGTTCTGACTGGCGCAGGCAGCGGCATAGGACGTGCGCTGGCGCTGGAACTCGCGCGCCGCGGCTGCCATCTGGCCCTGGCCGACATCGCCGAGGAAGGCCTGGCCGAAACCGCACGACTGGCCAAAGCCGAGGGCGCCCGGGTCAGCGAACATGTGCTGGACGTCGCCAGCCGCGAGCAGGTCGCAGCACTACCGGCTTCGGTTCTGGCCGCTCACGGTCAGGTCGATCTGCTCATCAACAACGCTGGCGTCGCGCTGGGTGGGCACTTTCATCAGGTGTCGGAGGAGGATTTCGATTGGCTGATGGCGATCAATTTCGAAGCCGTCGTACGCATGACGCGCGGCTTCCTCCCCTTCCTGCAGGAGCGGCCTGCTGCGCGCATCGTCAACGTGTCGAGCCTGTTCGGGCTGATCACACCAGCAGGCCAGACGGCGTACTGTGCGAGTAAATTCGCCGTGCGCGGCTTTTCCAATGCCTTGCGCCTGGAACTCGAAGGCAGCAACGTTGGCGTGACGGTGGTGCATCCCGGTGGCGTTGCCACATCCATCGCCACCAGTGCGCGCGTCTCCGCGGACGTTTCGCCAGACGACATCGAGCGAAGCCGGGCACAGGCACAAAAGCTGCTGCGCATGCCGCCCCAACGGGCAGCACAGATCATCATAGCGGGCATCGAACGCGACCGTGCCAGGGTCCTGGTCGGGAATGATGCGCGGATTCTTTCCTGGCTTGAGCGCCTGATGCCGGTCCATTACTGGCGGCTGTTCCCGGCGCTTGCCAAGTCACCGGCTGCACCTAGCAACCAGCCCTAACCGCCAGTAAAGGACGCATCCCATGAATATCCTCATCGGGCTGGGCGCGATCATGCTCCTGGTCCTGGCCGGGCTCTGGCTGTTCACTGCCTTTACCGCCAAGCGAGTGGAAGCGGGCCTACCTCCTGAAGGTCGCTTTGTCGAAGTGATGGGCTCGCGCCTGCACATCATCGAGGCGGGGCGAGGCCCGGCGATTCTGCTCATCCATGGATTGGGCGGCGTCGCGCGCAACTTCAATTATCAGGTACTGGGCGAGCTAGCCAAGGATTACCGTGTCGTAGCGGTAGACCGTCCCGGCAGCGGGTACTCCACTCGCCATCGAAGGTCCTCGGCTGGGCTCGACGTGCAGGCGGACGTCATGGCAGGGCTGATACAGGTGTTGAAACTGGACCGGCCGTTGCTGGTCGGGCATTCGCTCGGCGGCGCCGTTGCGCTTGCCACTGCGCTGCGCCACCCCAGCGAGGTCTCCGGTCTGGCACTGATCGCACCCTTGACGCATACCCCACAGGACGTCCCGAAAGCTTTCGCCGGGATGACCATACGCCAGGGCTGGCTGCGCAGGTTGATCGCCTGGACAGTTGCTACGCCGCTGACCATTCTCAATCGCGACAAGGTAATGGATCTCGTCTTCGGCCCCGAATCGGTACCGGACGACTTCGGTGTACGCGGCGGAGGCTTTCTGGGCCTGCGTCCCAGTCAGTTCATCGCCTCTTCACGTGATCTCGGGGCGCTGGAAGATGTGCTGCCCTTGATGCAGCAGCGCTACGCCGACCTGCAGCTGCCGATCTCGATTCTGTATGGTCGTCAGGACCGTATTCTCGACCCCAGCGAGCAGGGACAGGCGCTCAAGGATGCCGTGTCACAGGCGCAACTGCAGCTGGTTGACGGCGGGCATATGCTGCCGGTCACCCAGCCGCAGCTGACCACCGATTTCATTCGCGATGTCCACAGTCGGGTCCGCGCTGCTCAATAGTGCTTCGCGATCAGGTCCTGAAACGGCCGACCTGCTGCTGCAAGCCGGCCGCCAGACGCGCCAGCGACTCGCTCGCGCCGCGACTTTCTTCGGAGCTCTGCGCGGCCTGATTCGACAGATCGCGAATGCCGCTGATGTTTCGGGCAATCTCTTCGGTGGTCTGGCTCTGCTCTTCACAGGCAGACGCAATCTGCGCTGCCATGTCGTTGATTCGCACTACCGACCCGGCCGTATCGCTCAGCGCACGCTCGGCACCGGCGGCCTGGTCCACGCTTTGCGCCGCCACTGCTGCGCTGCGCTGCATGACGCTGACCGCCCTGGCGCTGCCAGCCTGCAGGCTTGCGATCATCTTCTGAATGTCCTGGGTAGACGCCTGGGTGCGGCCGGCTAGCGCGCGCACCTCATCGGCCACCACAGCAAAGCCGCGGCCCTGTTCACCCGCGCGCGCTGCCTCGATGGCGGCGTTCAACGCCAGTAGATTGGTTTGCTCGGCAATGGCCTGAATGACGCTGAGAACTCCACCGATCTGATTGCTGTCCTGCTCCAGGCTGTTGATTACACCGGCGGCCTCGTCTACATCGCTGGCAAGCTTGCGGAGTGCTCCCATCGTCTGCCCCACCAGTTCCGACGCGTTGGCGCCCTGACTGTCGGCTTCCCGCGCCGCATCCGCAGTGGAATGCGCATTGCCGGATACCTCGTGGATGGCAGCGCTCATTTCGGTCGCAGCGGTACTGACCTGATCGATCGCCAGGTACTGCTCGCTGACCAGCTGCTGCTGAGTCACGGCGATGATGCTCAACTGCTGCGACGCCGCGGCCACCTGCAGAGTTGAATCAGACACCTGCTGAATCAACGCCTGCAACTGTTCAAGGAAGGTATTGACGCTCACCCCCAGCTGACCGATTTCATCCGTGGAGGTAACTTTAACGCGTCGGGTGAGGTCGCCCTCTCCGTCTGCTATATCCCGCAGCCGCGCAAGGATGGCGTGCAGCGGTTTGAGAATAAGACCTGGAAGAAAAGCGATCAGCAGCGCACAGACCAGCAGCCCGACCAGCGCCACCGTTGTGAAGATACCGGTATCCCTGACCACGGCTGCCTCTGCTGCAGTCACTTCAGCGGCAGACTGGCCGTCAACCTGCTGGGTCATCTGGTCGATGAGCGCACGTGCAGCACTGAAGCGCTCATACGAAACGCCGAAGCTCAGCTCGCGCGCCCGTTCCACGTCTGCAGACGTGGAGCTGCGTGCGAGCGAGACCACTTGCCGACTTTCAGTTTTCCAGGCCATGAAAGCCTGATTGAATCGCTCTGCGAGAGCCTTGGCCTGGGCAGAATCGGTCTTTTCAGCGAACACCGCTACGCGGTCATACGCCTGCTGCATGTTGTCGCGGTGATCAGCTTCAAGCTCGGGATGGTCGCCCGCACCGGCGAGTTGAACCAGGGTACGCTCGGCCACCAGCGCCTGATACAGGTCACGGTCGGCTTCCAGCAGATTGGTAGCCTGTGGCAAGAGCTCGGAGGAGAAGAGTTGTAGCCTGGAGGCAAGGTCGTTCACTGCGATGAACGAGACACCGCCCAATGCGCAGAAAAGGGCCACCAGCAGGCCCAGCGGCAGGGTCAGCTTCCAACGAAAACCTAGATTGCGGAACAGCTTGAACATGGTCAACTCCAGCGGTGAGTCTCTCGGGAACGCTGGAACCCTGTTGGGTAAAGTCCTTTTTTCTTGCCACCATCTCCAGTATCGGCGGATTGACCATACTCTTTAGACGGGTAAACGATGTTGACCTGCATCAAGTCGCCTTTCGGCTGACAAGTCAGATGAGGACCAACCGGTTGGGCAGTTCGTTTCGCTGATGCGAAGCCGGCACATGGGCCTTGAGCTCTGCGCCACAGGACTCGATGCAATCGAGGAATCCCTGCAGCACGTCGCCCCGCCTCACCTGCGTGGTGAAGCGCTCGACAATTGCTTCCCACACGCTGTTGTCGATCCGACTTGCGATGCCGCGGTCGACCATGATTTCCACATAACGCTCGGCTTCCGAGACGAAGATCAGCATCCCGGTTGCGCCGTCGGTATGGTGCAGATCCAGCTCGATGAACTGGCGCCGCGCCAGATTGGAGGCACGCCAGTGTCGAACCGAACGGGGTATGAGGTTGGTGCCGATCCTGGGCACCCTGAACAGCAGCGCCAGCACGACGAAGGTCACCCACTGCACTAGCAGCAGATAGCCGGCGCCCACAAGCCCGGGAATGAACAGCAGCGCCCCCGGTACGATCAGCGCGAGCAGGCTCGCCCACAGTAGCGGGATGTACCGGTAGTCGTCTGCCTGCTCGGCCAGTACCGTGACCATCTCCGCATCGGTGTCCTGCTCGATGCGGTCAATCGCCTCGGCCACCTGCCGCTGCTCTGCTTCTGTCAAAAGCGTCATCTTGAGTCGTCCCTTGAATTACCAGCCACCGGAAGCACCGCCGCCACCAAAACCACCGCCGCCTCCGCCGAATCCGCCCCCACCACCAAGGCCTCCGCCGCCGCGGCCCATCCCGCCCAGCAACGCACCGGCAAGCAACGCATTGCCGAAGCGGCCCCGCCGCCCGCCGCGACCACCCCGGCCGCCGCCCAGCATGCCAAGGACTATGAACAGCAGCAGTATGAAGATGCCGACCGGGGGTTGCTCAGGCCGTTGCCCACGCTGCGGCTGCGCCGGAGCCCGCAAAGGGTTGCCTCCGAGGACCGTGACCATTGCCTGCGCACCTTCGACAATGCCACGCTCGAACTCGCCCTCGCGGAACGCAGGCAACACGATACGATTGATGATGATCGAGGACTGGGCGTCAGTCAGGCGCCCTTCCAGGCCATAACCGACTTCAATCCTTACGCGGCGGTCATCGCGAGCGACGATCAGCAACGCACCATTGTCCTCGCCTTCCTGTCCTATACCCCAGGCGCGCCCGAGTTCAACGCCATAGTCCTCGATGCTGCGCCCCTGCAGATCCGGCAACGTAACGACTACAACCTGCTCGCTGGTCGCCTGTTCGTGCGCCGCGAGCATCTGGGTGAGCTGAGCCTCGGCCTGGGTGTCGAGCAACTCGGCCTGATCTACCACCCTGCCGGTCAGCGCCGGGAGTCCTGCCTCCCCGTCAGCCTGCTGTGCAGCCAGGCCGCTTGCCCAGAGAAGCAATACGAGGGTCAGAAGGCTGCCAAGCCTCATTCGAACTCGACCCGCGGCGCCTGCTCGGCATTCTCTGCCGTAGCTTCAAAGTTCTCGCGCATCGGCAAGTCGCTGTAAAGAATGCTGTGCCAGATGCGGCCGGGGAAGGTCCGAATCTCGGTATTGAACCGTTCCACTGCCGTTACATAATCCCGCCGGGCCACCGCAATACGGTTCTCGGTGCCTTCGAGCTGAGACTGCAGTGCGAGAAAGTTCTCATTGGAACGCAGCTCGGGATAGCGCTCCGACACGGCCATCAGCCGACTCAGTGCGCCGGTCAGCTGCGCCTGCGCCTGCTCGAACTGGCGCATCTTCTCCGGATCATCCAGATCGTCGGCGCTGATCTGGATCGATGTGGCACGGGATCGCGCTTCGGTCACCTCGCGCAGCGTTTCGCGCTCCTGGCGAGCAAAGCCTTGTACCGTTTCCACCAGATTGGGGATCAGATCAGCCCTGCGCTGATACTGGTTTTCTACCTGCGCCCAGGCCGATTTGACCTGCTCGTCGTAGCGCGGAATGTTGTTGATGCCGCATCCGGACAACAGCGTGGCAAGGAACAGTACGGCCATCAGGCCGATGGGAAATCGATAACGCGGGATAGCCATGGTCATGGGTTCTCGATGTCAGGCGGTTATCTGAGGGACCCTGGGGTCGCCTCGTTAGTTCAGCAGGACGAGCGCCTCGGCCGTGCTCAGGGGGGCAGCGCCCGCAGCAGCTCGCGCATCCGGTTCATGCCTGCTACCACCTGTTCGGGTGCGCCCTTGAGGGTCAGTTCCACTTCCCGCCGGTGCTCCGCATTGGGCAGACAGGCGAGCCGCAGATCGGGAAACTCCTGGAGCAGGGTTTCCATCATGGGGATCAGCGGCCCCTCACTGGTATCAGTCAGATGCAGCGTCTGGCTGACCTGGCGTCCGGGCGCCTGCAGATGCACATAGTCATGATCAAGCACCCACTCGACCATCGGCCAGGCCATGTCCGGGAACCCCGGCACGAAGTGGTGCCGGTTGATCGAAAAACCGGGGATGCGATTGATCGGGTTGGGGATGACGGAGCTCCCGACAGGAAACTCGCCCATGCGCAGGTGGTGGGCATTGAGTCGATCACCCACTTGCGCGCGTATCTCGGTGTCGGCTTCCGGGTGCAGTTCGAGAGCGACGCCGAGGGCGGCAGCAGCGCACTGGCGCGTCAGATCATCCGGCGTCGCCCCGATACCACCAAAGCTGAAAACGATGTCGCCGCTGTCGAACGTCTGCTTCAGCGTCTGAGTGATCAGGCCCGCATCGTCGGTAACCATGCGCACCCAGGACAGCTCCAGCCCTCGCTGGGCGAAGCGCGGAATCATGGCCGGCAGATGTGCGTCGGACTTTCGCCCGTTGAGTATCTCGTCGCCAATCAGAAGCAGGCCGAAGCGGATCAGTGAGGACTCGGTCATGGGCATCAAGGGTAGCCGACTTTTACCCGATCTGCTCCGGCGCTTCGTTCGCACGCCGCCGCCTCTTCGTTCCGCGGAACCGCATACGGCCTTGCCCGTCTACACCCTGTGAAGCACCCGCTACCCGTCCATTCCCGGAGGCACCATGCAACGCCGCACCTTCCTTTCCAATGTAGCCATCGCCGGCGCCGGCCTGGCACTCGCGCCGGCGCTGGCTCGCGCCCAGGCTTCGGCATCCACTCAATCCCCCGGCGCATTGCCGATGAACTCGGGAGACGCGCCTCGCTATAGTCCACCACACCGGGTCGGGCTGGGCGGTGCCGTGGGCCTGGGCGATATGCGCCGGGAGATGTCGGAAGAGCGCGCGCTCGAGTTGTTGCAGACTGCCTGGGATGAAGGCATCCGCTACTACGACACCTCACCGTGGTACGGCCTGGGGCTGAGCGAACGGCGTCATGCCATGCTCCTCTCCCCGCGCGAGCCGGATAGCTATCTGCTTTCGTCAAAGACCGGCCGCCTGCTCTACCCAGATCCGGGTTACTCGCACAAGAACTGGCAGGGCACCAACCGCTTCAACTACAAGTACGACTACAGCGCAGAGGCTACGCGCCGGTCCATCGAAGACAGCCTCCAGCGCATGGGCGTGCCCAGCCTGGACATGGTATTCATCCACGACCTGTCACCGGACAACGAAGACATGGGTGATGAGTGGACCGACCATTTCAAGGTGGCGGTCGAAGGCGCCATGCCCGAGCTGAGCAAGATGCGCGATGAGGGCTTGATCAAGGGCTGGGGAATGGGCGTCAATGAGCTGCCTCCGGCCCGCCGTGCGATCGAGGAATCGGACCCGGACGTCATCCTGCTCGCCACTCAATACTCACTGCTCAAGCACGCTGACGCGCTGAACAATCTCTTTCCGCTGGCAGAGCAGCGCGACGTGACATTTGTGCTCGGTGCGCCGTTGAATTCGGGTTATCTGGCAGGCAGTGACTACTACAACTACAGCCGCGACGTACCTGACGAGATGCGCCAGAAGCGCGATCGCTACCGTCAGCTGGCCAGGGACCATGAGGTGGACCTGCGCACCGCCGCCCTGCAGTTCTGCAACGCGCCGTCGGTGGTCAGTTCGGTGCTGCACGGCGCCAGTACGCCCGAGCAGGTCCGAGAGAATGTGGCGTCCATGTCAGCGAGCGTGCCGGCCGACTTCTGGAAATCAGCCAAGGAGAAAGGCTTGATGGAAGAAAACGCGCCCGTACCAGGCTGACGGAGCGCCACGCCCGGCAGGCTCATGGCGGCTCAAACGAGCCGCGGGTAATCAGCGGACCAGCCTGACCTCGATGCGCTGGTTCTGCGCGGCAATGGCATTCCAGTCGCCGGCGAGCGTTTGCTCGTCGATAGGCGGATAGGCCATCCGGGGTTCGGGCTCCGCTGCGGCTTCCACCACCATGCGCAGCCTGGTGCCGTCAAACAGCGGCTTTCGATTGGCCAGAGAGGCGAAGGCCACCGACTCCAGTTCACCGGTACGTTGCAGCCGCTCGGCCTCAAGCCCGAAATCCTGGCACTCGGTGACCGGCACATCGTCTGCCGCCATACGCATGGTTCCGTCATCGTCCGGCACCATGCAGAAACTGCCGGCATGGGCCGTTAGATGCATGACGCCCTCGAACCCGCCGGCCTGAAGCCGCGCCGCCAGCTCCTCGATGAAGCGCAGCCGTGAATCATCGAACGGTGTGGCGCCCTGTGCAAATCGGCCGTCGCGGTTGATGGCCCATTCCAGCGCCCGGAGCAACGACTCGTCGCGCTGGGGCTCGGCTGCTGCATTCAGCTGCATCGACGCCAGCGAAAGCCCGGCAGGCGGTGCTGCAGCAACCGACGAACCAAGGCTGACCGGAGCGAGTGCGGACTCGGGCGCAGCAGCATCGTTGAACATCTTCGAAGCGCCGCCGACCAGCAGCACCCCGAGCACCAGCCCCGCCGCCGCCGCTGGCCACCGCGACCTGGGAGTCTCAACTGCCGGCGCGGGCATGTTCTCGACCAGGCTCCTCAGCTCGGCCTTGAAGCTTGCCTGCAGGCGACGCGCATGGGCATCGAGATGAGGGCGCAACAAGCGAACCATGGCATCGTCGGCAGCGTCCCGCGCGAGCGATTCGAGCTCGCGCTCGGACAACTGCGCCGGGCCCGGCGCTGCTTCCAGGCCGGCGGCTACAGGCTTGCCGGAATTCTTCGGTGGGGGGGTAGAGATGATCTCATCCAGATGGTCGTCGACCGGCGGGTGCTCGAAGGGACTATCGTCCAGAAGATGAAGCGAGTGCAGAACCGCCTCGAGATCGACCGACTTGATTTCCTTGGGTAGTACGCCGACCGCACCCAATGCACGGGCCTGACCGACGTAGACCTCCCCGCCGTCCTTGGAGGTGTACATCATGATGGGAATCAGCCCGGTGGCGGGATTGCCCTTGATGATGCGCACTGCCTGCAGGCCATCCATGCCTGGCATCATGTGATCCATGAAAATGGCGTGCGGCTTGTTGTACAGCAGATACTGCAATCCGTCTTCGGCAGATTCCACCTCATCCACGGTGATGCCGTACTGAACCAACTGGCGTTTCAAGACGTGACGAGCGGAGCGCGAATCGTCGACGATCAGAACCCGTTTAGAACTCATGTCCGTAACCCTGTTCTTGCCAAGACCCGCCACGTTGCGCGGCAGACGTTTCCATGTCGCGAAGCATAGGAACATTACCCCTGGCGGGCACATCTGATGTGCCGGAAATGTGACGGGGTTGGCGCAGAGCAGGCTCTACTGTCGACAAACAGTCGCCCGAAAGCCGCGCCATCACGCGCCAGCAGCGATATTTCGGCGCTGCTTCACAGGTACGACCGAAAGTTTCGTGTCTTTTTGTAGCCGCTACGCTTGCGCTCCTGATTCGTGGTTACAATCGCCAAAAAATAACCAGGCATCCCGCCGATCTCTCCCCTACCTAACCGAATCAGCCACGGGCTGCGGCTACCCCGCGCCTGCGCTGCATGGAGTGAAACATGTACAGGAAGTTTGCAATTGCACTGCTGGCTGCGTTCGTTGGTCAGGCTCAGGCCAAGGTCGATGCCACTCAGGCCGACCGGCTGGGTCGCGATCTGACGCCCCTCGGAGCGGAAGCGGCGGGTAACCAGGCCGGGACCATTCCTGCCTGGACAGGCGGCGTCCAACCGCCGGCGTCCTATCGCGAAGGGATGCATCACCCTGATCCGTATGCGTCCGATGCTGCGCTCTATCGCATCGATGCCAGTAACCTGGAGGAGCATGGCGCACAGTTGCCGGAGGGTCTGGGTGATCTGCTGGTGCGACATCCGGATTATTTCCTGCAAGTGTTCCCCACGCGCCGCAGTGCGGCTGCTCCGCAGCGCATCTATGACGCTACCCGGGAGAACGCCGTCAATGCCGAACTGATTGCCAACGGCAATGGCATCCGCGGGGCGGCAGCCGGGATCCCCTTCCCCATCCCGCAGGACGGTATGGAAGTCATCTGGAATCACATCCTGCACTACAAGGGTGACCAGAACCATTTCATCAATAACCAGGCAGTGGTGGTCAACGGCAAGACCAGCCTGATTCGCCGCGACCGGCACCTTTACTATGTCTACAACCGTGAAGGCACCACGCTGGACAACCTCGACAACACGCTGCTGTATTACAAGTATGTCGTCACGGCCCCGGCCAAGCTCGCCGGCACCGCGCTGGTGGTCCAGGATCCGCTGGATCAGGTCCTGACCACGCGCAAGGCCTGGCGTTACAGCCCCGACAACCGCCGCGTTCGCCGCCTGCCGACGCTGGCCTATGATTCGGTGCAGCCGGACACCAGCGGCCTGGCAACCGCGGACGTGGTGGACTCGTATAACGGGGCCCCGGATCGCTACGAGTGGTCGCTGGTCGGCAAGCGCGAAATGATCGTGCCGTACAACAGCTACGCGGTGCACCAGAAGGGAATCCCGTACGAGACCATCGTCTCGCCGACTCACCTGAACCCGGAGCTGCTGCGCTATGAGCTGCACCGCGTATGGGTGGTCGATGCCACGTTGCGTACCGGTTACGGTCACCCGTATCACGCGCGCCGCTTCTATATCGACGAGGACAGCTGGCAGATCGTCGCGGTGGACCTGAGAGACAAGAACGGTGAACTGATCGGCGTCCAGGAAAGCCACCCGATCAGCTATTACGAGCTGCCGATGTTCAACAGCACGCTGGAAACGCTCTACCACCTGAAGACCGGCGATTACTTCGTCGACGGCCTGGATAACAACGAGCCGATGTACAACTTCAATGCGCAGATGTCGCCCCGCGACTTTTCTCCGCAGGCATTGCGCCGCGAAGGCAACTGATCCAGCCGCCAGCCACTTACCCCCCGGCTGGCACTTCTTTCGCTCCTCCCCCGAATGGGGGAGCGTGTATCGGCACTGCCCCTCTCCTCTAGAACCCGCAGCGCAGAGCGGTCGCACTCCGTCATAATTCCGTCGATCAAGTGTTCCGACGAACGGCAACGCCGCTTCGTTGACGCCACTACAAGGCAGGCATATACCAGCAAGGCCGAGCCGTGACTATCAGCGCGCTCGCGCTACCGGATCCGAAGTTAGTTCCGACCCGATACAAAAACAAGAAGTCTGGAGAGTTCATGAACAACAACAAGAAAGCCACCTCGGCGCTGCTCTGCGCCAGTATTTTGCTGTTCGGTGCGGCGGGCACCACTGCCGCCTACGCCAAAGGCAAGCCAGTGACCCCTACCCCGTCCCAATGGGGCGACGTGCGTGAGCAGGACTCGCGGAGTTTCACTCCTGTTGTAGCGCCTCTGCCAGCCCTGGCAGCATTTCCTGATACACAGCGGTTCACGGGTGTGCACCAGAACGCCTCCTATCAGATCGAGGTGCCGCAGAACTGGAACGGCATGCTGGTCATGTATGCCCACGGCTATCGCGGGACCGGAAGCGCGCTGACCGTTGGCCCGCCAGCGGCGCTGAGGCCATGGCTGCTGGACAATGGCTACGCCTGGGCGGCCTCGAGCTACAGCCGGAACTACTATGATGTGCGCGCCGGCGTGGAAGACACCAACGCCCTGGCCCTGGCCTTCAGCTCGATTACCGGCCAGGAGGAGCCTGGAAAGATCTACATAACCGGCCACTCCATGGGAGGGCACGTAGCCGCCGCAGCCGTTGAGGCCGAGACCCTTGCCACCGCGAACAACCCGGTGCAATACGCCGGCTCGGTGCCCATGTGTGGCGTCACCGGTGATACCTACGAGTTCGAATACCTGGCGAACTTCACCTTCGCCGCTCAACATCTGGCAGGGCTTGGGCCGACCAGTTATCCCGCGACCGACTTTCAAACGAAGTTACCGCAGATCCAGGCCAACCTGTGGACCGTGTTCCCGTTCGTCCCCAACGAGCAGGGCCTGAAACTGGAAAATATCGTACGTGACCTGAGCGGTGGCGAGCGACCGATTTTTGCGCAGGGTTTCCGGTCATTGTTGCAGTTCACCGTGATGTCTACCGGCGGCGGCGACGGCCGCATCAACGGCATCCTGGCCAAGCCGCTCACTGGCAATCAGGGCGTTCGCTACAACGTCGACGGACAGGAAGGGCAAAATCGGGAGGAACGCGAGTTCAACAAGAGCATTCTTCGCGTCATCGGACATCCGCCGGCCAACGGCATGCGTGATGACGGCCTGCGCTGGATTCCAGTGGTCAACGGCGAGTTCGACGTACCGGTCGTGAGCATCCACACCCTCGGCGACCTGTATGTGCCATTCAAGCACATGCAGATCCACCGCGAGCGCGCCGAAGCGAATGGCAGTGATGATCTGCTGGTACAACGTGCGATCCGCGCGCCGTCGCACTGCGACTTCAGCGCGCAGGAGCAGGTCCAGGCCTTCGCCGACATGCTCAATTGGGAGCAGAACGGTATCAAGCCAGCCGGTGATGAAGTCCTCGACGCCGAGGTGGTAGCCGATCCGAACTACGGCTGCGCCTTCACCACCCCTGAGCGGAGCAACCTGCCGGCGTGCTCGGCAGGGCTCTGACGACACTCGGCAGACCAGGGCGGCGCATGTCGTCCTGGTCCTCCGACGCGCCAATCGGCACACTCACCGTGTAGTACCCCGCTGTTACCCGCTACAACGCATTTCGCGGCAAGCTTTGCTCTCCCTGAATTGAAGGAGCAATGCGCGATGACCGACAAGAAGATTCTGCTGCTGGCCGGCGACTTTACCGAAGACTATGAGACCATGGTGCCGTTTCAGGCGCTGAGCATGCTCGGCTATACCGTACACGCCGTATGTCCGAACAAGCGTGCAGGCGACAGCGTGCGGACGGCGATCCACGATTTCGAAGGTGACCAGACCTACACCGAAAAGCCGGGCCACAATTTCGTACTCAACTACGATTTCGACAAGGTCGACGTAGACGCGTACGTCGGCCTGGTGGTGCCGGGCGGGCGGGCGCCCGAGTACCTGCGGCTGAACGACCAGGTGCTGGACATCGTGCGCAGTTTCGACCGGGCCGGAAAGCCGATCGCAGCGGTCTGTCACGGCGCGCAGTTGCTCGCCGCAGCCGGTATTCTGGAAGGCCGTGAATGCAGCGCCTACCCTGCCTGCGGTCCGGATGTACGCATGGCCGGCGGCAGCTTCATCGATATTCCGGCCGACCAGGCGCATGTAGAGGGTAATCTGGCTACAGCCCCAGCATGGCCTTCGCACCCCGCCTGGCTGGCAGCGTTCATCAAACTGCTGGGCGCGAAGATCACACTGTGACGTCACTGCCGCCCGAACACGGGCGGCTTTCAACGGAGAGATGACATGTGCGAGCTCTATGTAAAAGCGGACCCGATTCTCTATGAATCGCGCTCTCGGTCCCTGCGCATACGCGGCGTGGTCACCACATTGCGCCTGGAAAACCAGTTCTGGGATATTTTGCGCGACATTGCCGAGGTAGACGGCATGACTACCAATCAGCTGATCACGAAACTGTACGATGAGCTCATGGAGTATCGCGGTGAAGTGGTGAATTTTGCGTCGTTCCTCCGGGTCAGTTGCACGCGCTTTCTGGCCCAACGCGACGCCCGCACCGTGCCTCTGGCGGTGGTGCGCCAGGCCCGCTAACGACACGAAAGCAGTGCAACCCCGCGCTTGACGCGATGATACGGCCGCAGTACAACATCGCCATCGAAACAGGATTTAGCCAGCGGTCATCCGCATCGGTGTCGGTCAGTCAATGACCGGCAACGAGACGTAAAGGAATTACGGTGAATCTGTCAGCGCTCGCACCCATCCCCGGATGGCCTCGCGGAAGGCTTTTCCTCCGCCGCTTCGTGGCGATCAATCAATGATCGCGCATACCCCCAGCATCTTCGCCTCCGTTGCATGGGTCGCTGCGATCATGGCGTTCTGTCTGTTTGTCGTCGGGCGGTCCACTCAGCGTGATGGCATGCTGGTGGCCGCTGCGGGACTTCTGTCGCACGCGCTCGGCTACATGTGCTTTACCTCCTACGGCCATACACCCCTCTGGCTCAGCTACGCCGTCGGCAACACGCTACTCTCCGCTGCGCTGGCCAGTTACAGCGCAAGCATCTTCCGGATCAGCGATGTCCGCGTTCCCTGGGCCTGGCTGTTCTGTCCGACGGCGATCATGGCAGTCGGTCTGGCAGTCTTGATCGACACCCGCGAGCCACGAATGCTGGTTGCTTCGGGCGTGCTCATGTTGCAGTGCGCACTGATCATCCGGTTCGCCCTCCATCGAGCTCTGGCGGATGGGCGTGCGCACCTGTTGCTGATCACCGGTGCCGCCGTCAGTCTCGTGGGGATCGGCATCCGCGTGCTGACGCTTCTGTTTGGCACTGCTGAAGACATGCGGTACGACGTGAGCAATATCAAACAGACCATCTCGGTCAGCATTGGGACAGTGACGGTCATCATGTTATCGCTCGGTCTGATCCTGCTGTCGAAAGAGCGCATCGAGGCGCGCCTGGTGGAGTTCGCCCTGCGAGACCCGCTCACCGGAATCTGGAATCGCCGGGCGGTGCTGGAGCAGCTCGATCGAGAGATAGAGCGCAGCCGTCGCAGCGGCGCGAGTCTGGCGCTGGTCCTGATCGACCTTGACGATTTCAAACTGATCAATGACCAGCACGGGCACCAGATCGGCGACGCGGTACTGCGCCATAGCGTCGAACTGCTTGAGCAGCAGCTGCGCCAGTCCGATGCGATCGGACGCTTCGGCGGCGAGGAATTTCTGTTGATTCTCCCGGAGATAGATACCGAGGCCGCCATGCTCGCGGCCAACCGCTTGCGCACTACCTTGCTCGAATCGCCCACGCCGGTCGATGGGCTGCGTGTGCCGTGCAGCATCAGTGCCGGCGTCTGGTGCGGCGTGCCGGCGGAAAACGACTCGCCCTCCGGCCTGATAGCGCGGGCAGACGAAGCCATGTACCGGGCCAAGGCAGCAGGCCGCAATCGCGTTTGCCTGGCCGGGTTCGAGGCGCTCGAAATTGCCTAGGCCCGCGCTCGCCGGTCCTTCGCCGCGACCCTGTATGTCGACCACGAATAGAGCACCAGCGCGGCCCAGATCATCACGAAGCTGATCAGTTGAACCTGATCCAGTGGTTCATTGAATACCCATAGTGCAATGAAGAACTGAAGCGTCGGATTGATGTACATCAGAAAGCCGACCGTGGCCAGGCGCAGCCTGCGTGCGGCACCGGCAAACGCCAGCAGCGGTATCGCTGTCACAACCCCGCTCGCCATCAGAAGAAAGGTCAAGCGCGGCTCCACGGTGAAGTGCGACGCATCGATGGCAAGCATTGCTCCCAGCACCAGCAGCCCCAACGGCAGCAGAAGCAGCGTTTCGACAAAAAGGCCGGACAGACCATCGAGCTCCACCTGCTTGCGCAGCAGTCCGTAGAGACCAAAGCTCACCGCCAGCGCCAGGCTGATCCACGGCAGGCTGCCGAGCAGGACGATCTGCACCACGATGCCAAGGCCGGCCAGGAGCACGGCGACAGCCTGTGCCGGCGCCATGCGTTCGCGCAGCACCAGCATGCCCAGCGCCACGTTGATCAGCGGTGTGAGGAAATAACCGAGACTCGCCTGGAGCACGTGCCGCGTCTCCACGGCGTAGATATAGATGCCCCAGTTCAGCGCAATCAGCACAGCACAGCCGAGTACCGTGCCCAGCCGTCGAGGCTGCCCGAGCGCGGTCAACACAGGCGTCCAGCGGCGCAGAAGACTGATCACCAGAGCCAGAAACACGCAGGACCAGATGATCCGGTGGGTCAGCACCTCGAATGCCGGGACACCCTGGAACAGCGCGAAGAACAGCGGAAACGAGCCCCAGAGCGTGTAGGCACTCAGGCCGAACAACACACCTTTTGTGGCTTCCGGAATGGGACGGCTCATAGGGGCACCTGAAGACGGGTCCGCCAGTGTACTCAACTGTCAGGGGAGGCGAACGGTACAGCGAGCCGCGAACAGTCGCGTTTCAGAGCGGCTGACCGGACGCCGGATCGTGCCACTGCTCGGCCGCATCGGCACCACGCTGCTCATTCACCGGCAGCACCGTAACGATCGCCAGCACGAATAGCACCAGGCAGAACACGATCGCATCGGCCAGACCCAGCCCCCACTGGATCGCGCCCAGACCCAGCATGCCGAACACCGCGGCCAGCTTGGAGGCCATGCCCCACAGGCCGAAGAACTCGCCCTCCTTGCCTCGCGGGGTCAGGACACCAACCAGAGCACGGGTAGCCGATTGCGAGGAGCCGAGACTGGCACCGGCCAGCACACCGGCGATCAGAAACACGTACTGCGCTTCCCAATCGACACCGAAAGCGCGCTGCATCCCCAGAGTCAGCGCCGGGGTCTGCCATATGGCAAGGATCGCTGCGAGCCAAAGAACGAGCGTCATCAGGTAGGTCGTCTTCGCCCCGAGCCGGCTCTGCAGCCAGCCGAAGCCTACAGCGCCGAGTGCTGCGGTGATCTGCACGATGATGAACATCAGCACCCGAACATCCTCTTCCCAGCCAATCACCTGGGCGCCGTAAATGAACGAGAAAGCGATGATGATGTACACACCGGACATGGTGAAGAATACCGATATCAGCAAGGCGCGGAGATCACGGAAGTAATGGATTTCACGCCAGGTCGTCGCGACGCGAGACAGGCCGATGCGCATCAGTCCAGTGTTCGACGCAGCAGGCAGCGAGTCATGCCGTTCTTTCAGCCAGAGGAAGGTCGGGACCGCAGCGATCAGGAAGAAGAAACCGGCGAAGGGCCCGACCCAACGGATCGTATCGTAGTTTTCTGCCGAGACCTCGCCGAGGAACAGCAGAGCGAACACGGCCGCCACCAGCCCACCGATATAGCCCAGACCCCAGCCAAGGCCGGAGATCCAGCCCAGCGCCTTGCGCGGCCCGAGGTCAGGCAGAAAGCTCGCAATAAAGCCCTCCCCGATCGAGTAGGCGAAGTTGGACAGAATGATCAGCAATACGGCAACCGTGTGCCATCCCGGCTCAACGAAGTACAGCAGCGCTGTGGCGATGACGGTAAGCAGATAGCTGCCGAACAGAAAGCGCTTGCGGCTATGCGTGTAATCCATGACCGCGCCGCATACCGGGTTCGCTACCACCACCATCAGGTAGCTGGCGGCGAGCGCCACGCTCCAGAGCAGATTGCCGAGCCGGTAGTCCGGCGCATCGCCGACGATCACCCGGGTGAACAGGTCGCCGAAGATCACCGTAATGATCAGCAGTGTGTAACCTTGATTGGCAAAATCGAACATCGCCCAGCCGAAGATTTCCCGCTTCGGCGCCAACTGGTTCTGGCTCATGCTCGCTCCCGGCTAGCCTGCTTGGTCAACTGAGTTTCTTCTGCCAGAACATGGCCCGCCCCATGGCCGGGTCCAGTTGGTAGTTGGCAAATCCGATCTTCTGATAAGCGCGTTGTGCCACGTCGTTGCCTTCGAGCACCTCCAGCGTCAGCTTGCAGCATCCTCGCTCCCGGGCAATACGCTCGACCTCGAACAGCATTGCCTGGCTCACCCCCTGCCCGCGGTACCGCCTTGCAACCACGACGTCGTGAATATTGACCAGCGGCTGCGCCTCGAATGTCGAGAACCCCTCGAAGCAGTTGACCAGCCCCGCGGGAGCCCCGTCGACGAAACAGAGGACACTGAAGGCATGCGGCAAGGCGGCAAGGCGCTCTACCAACATGGCCTTGACCAGAGTGGGCAACGCTTCGCTGCCGCCCATCGGATCCATTGCGTAAAGGTCGAGCAGCTCGACGATCGCACGCGCGTGCGCCTCGTCATGGTAATCGGCTTGTATGACAGTGCGGTGCATGGTGCGCCCGATAAGTAAGGTAAGAGCGGCAACGATACACCGAAACCTGCCGAATCACCGAGCCTGCGGGCGCTTACCAGGGCAGCAACTCGCCATTGCTGTGCCAGAAGGAGCCGGTGTTATCGAGCGTCAACGCATCGATCCGTGCCGCAATGCCGGCTGCCGATTCCTCAGGCGTCATCTGCCCGGTATTGCCGGTCATGCGGGTCTGTACGTAGCCGGGGTGTAGCAACGCAACAGCAATGCCGCGCCCCTTCAGGTCCATCGCGAGAGACTTGCCAAAGGCGTTGAGCGCAGCTTTCGACGCACGATAACCATAGCGTCCGCCAGAATCGTTGTCCGCCATCGAGCCCATGCGGCTGGTGATGTTAGCGACCTTGGCGCCCTGCCCAAGTAGCGGCAGCAATGCTTCTGTAACGCGCAACGGAGCGTAGGCGTTAACCTCCATCTGCTGACGAATCGAGTCGAAATCGATAGTGCCGAGACGCTCGTCCCGCAGAAGCCCGGCATTGTTGATCAGCAGATCAATGCTTTCACCGTCCAGCGCCTCGACCAGCTTGCGCACGTCCTCATCGCGGGTGACGTCGACACTGCTGATGACACGCGCCGCGATCTGATCGAGCGCGGCAGAAGACTCGCGGCAGACGCCGATCACGCGCTTGCCCTGCCCGGCATACAGCCGCGCCAGTTCCAGACCTATCCCGCGGTTCGCGCCGGTGATGACTACCTGTTGCATAGGAAGGCTCCCCTGTTGAGTCGGTTGCGTTAACCAGACAAGGTAGCAGCGATCCACTGCGAGCGTATTGGAGGCTATTGGGACGCTTCCGTCGAAGGCGCAGTCGCGCGCCCGGGACGGCTTCGAAATCCGGATCGGTGGGAGCGGCGTCTTCGCCGCAACGACGCCAGCCTGGAGTCAATCGGACCAAGGTGCGCTACGACAACGGTCGTTCGCATGGCCGGACGCGGCGATCAGCGCTGCCAGACTTCGATATTGTTCTGTCGTCCTACGCGGTAGTCGCCACCAAGCGGCACGGCCTTGCCAAGGCCATAGTCCCCGAGCTTCGCCACCACCTGTTGCACCTGCCCTGTCTCCAGGCCGGGCGCGACCGCGCGCTGCAACACATACAGCAGATAGGGCTCCACCCCCACTTCGACCGGTGCGTCGTGATAGTGGGTCTTCACCAGGCCGAGCTGCCGTTGCTGCGGTTTGTCAGTGACCGGGTCGCCGTCAGCCGGCTGCACGCGGTCGACCCAGGCATCAATGAACACCAGCTTGTCAGTCAGTTCGGGAAAGATATCCGCCGCAATGTGTCGCAACACCGGCTCCAGGCTTGGAGGAATCCGGTCACCAGCGACCAACTCGGCCGCGCAACCAGCGTATTCGGTCACGTCCAGCCCCGGGGCGGTCATGCGTTCCACCCACCGATAGACTCGTGGCGCCCGGGTCTTCATGATCTGCGCCGGTACCGGGTCGCGCCCGAGGTGGGCGAACATCGAGGCGATCAGTCCGTAGTCCGCGATGCATGGCCGACCGCCAAGCAGGTACGGCCAGTGCTGGAAATGGTCTTCCAGAAGATCGAGCAGGGTTTCATAGGAACGTTCAATGTGAGCAATGCTCTGTTCGGTGACCCCCAGCCGGGGCAGGTACGACTGCATTCGCCCCATCACCTTGTCGGCGAAATCCGCGCCCGAGCCGCTGGCAAATGCGTGGTGCAGGAAGGCTTCCTGCTGCTCACGGTACGACCAGCGATAATGCATCGACTGCTTGAGCATCGCCTGGCCACCGTAATACTCGATGATGACGGCGACGGCGCGCTGAAGAGGTCCCTCCGGGTAAGCCGGATATTGCACTCCGCGCTGCTCGAAGTGATCGATGATATCGATGGTGTCCTGAATGACCTCGCCGTCAGGCGTCTCCAGCACCGGAATGATGCCCCGGCCAATCAGCGGCACGATCCGGCTGGCAAAATCAGGGTGAGAGGTGGGACGTTCGACATACTCGATACCCTGATTACGCAGATAGCAACGCGCCTTGCCGGTATACAGGGAATGGGGCACACCGTAGAGGATGTAAGGGGACGCAGTGGACATGCTGTGCTCCGGATGATCGTATTCGCGTTTGCCCAGACGGTATAACCCAGAGCGCATTCGAACAAGTCGATGCACCGCATGAATGCGCGACCATGCGGTCCATCTGTACGCTCGGGCCCCTGTTTGCTTCATCGGACCGTCGCTCGGCGCGCTGCGAGCGGCCAGCGGGCGCCGCCCGCAGCGCAGGATCAGCCGTTACCTGACCGTGACGATATGCCCGTCACGGGGATCGACTCGCCCTTCGCAGAGGTCGGCCACCAGCGACTGCGCCGCCTCGAAGCCCTCGTGCTGATTAATCTTCATCCAGGGATTGGCAGAGTCGCTCACCCGCGCGATAAAGGCCAGCTGAGCCTCGTTGAAGCGACGGGTCACTTCACCCGGGCCCCAGTCGGTGTTGCGCTTCTTGATCTGATACGGCGCGAAATACGGCTGCGGCTGTGGGCCCGGAAGGTTCTTGTCGGCCTTGTCCAGATGATCCTGCGATTGCGCCGAACCGGCGTAGCAGTCATGCACGAGCTGCTCACCGAAATGATGGTGCACGCGGGCACGCAGATCGTTGTTGCCGGCGAAGTCCACGTACAGCGTGGGCACGTTCGGGTCGAGGGACTCCAGCTCGTCGTAGGTCACGGTCTGAGCGTAGCAGCCAAGGGACTCGACGAAAGCGCGGTTACCTGCCGACGTCCAGCCCAGCAGACGAACGTCAGCGCGGTTTTCCAGGCAGAACGCGGTACCGTATGCGGTCTTGCTGGAGGCGCTTGAGAAAATGATCTGTTTGGCGCCGAAGAAGCCGTTGTCTTCGAGAAAGTCCGCCAGCATGAACGAGGTGATGAACAAGGGACGCAGCAGAGCCTGGTAGGGTTCGTTCTCCGGCCGGTAGGCAGCGTCGGTCGTGGTGCGCTGATACTGGTTGTACGCAGAAGTCAGTTCCAGGCGATGCGGCGCGCCGTCGTAGAAACCGCGCTCGCTGACCCGCACCGGCTGCATGATCAGATGTGTCGCGATGGGCCAGTAGCCATAGTAACGCTCGCCCTTCTCGACCCCTTTCACCGTGGACTCGACCACTTCGGCAAAACCCCATGCCGGCATGTGGCCCCAGCCCTCTGCATGGGTCGGAAAGAAGCTCCAGTAGCGCAGATGCGGCGTGTCGCCGAAGGCCGCGTAGGTGATGTTGTTTGTCGTCACAGCCAGATCGGTTATCTTCAACAGTGCTTCGCCAGCCTTGAGCTCCGGCAATTCGGCGCTGACGATGCGGGTGTGATGCAGGGCGGACTTGTCGGTTTGCAGCTGCGTTACAGTAGTCATTCGTTCTTCTCCGTCACTGAGGCCAGGTGTGCACCGACTGTATCGCATCGCCCGGGCTTCCGGGTTCGGTTATCGCTGAGATGCGCAAGCCGCCCACGGAAGCCAAGCTCAGGCCGCTCAAGCGGCCATCCCAGGCCCGTGCCAAGGCCACGGTGCAGGCGATATTCGACACCTTTGTTCGGATTTGGCAGCGTGACGGCTGGGAGCGCATCACAACCCGTGCGATAGCCGTCGAGTGCGGCATTGCGGTAGGCACGCTCTATGAGTATTTCCCCAGCAAGATGGCGCTGCACTCGGGCTACATCCGACATTGCATCGAAATGACCATCCGGCGGGTTGATGAAGCAGCGGTCGAGCCGGCGGGGCTCACCTGGGAGCAGCGCCTGCACGCGACGCTGCAGCTGCTATGCGGCGTCGAACGAACCGGAATGCCCTGGTTTCACCCCAAGCTGCTGGAGCTTGAACCCAGCCTGGCAGAGCATCGCCACCAACTGCGTGCCCATGAAGAATTCAAGGCGCTCTGGCATCGGGTGTTCGCCGCCTGCACTGACCTGCCTGGCCCGGTATCGCCGCAGACGGTAGAAGCATTGCATCTGGCCGTCTGGGGCGGCCGGCGCTATGCCCTGCTGCTGCAACTGGACACGCAGGCAACACGCCTCTGGGCGAACGAGATGGAACGCATATGCAAAGCTGCCATCGCCCCGCGTTGCTGAAGACGTCAGATGGCACTGCTTCACCTCCTTTCTGTAAAAACACCATCCGGCAACCGTGCAAACGGTCTTTCCCCGACCCAATAAAAAACCCCGGCCTCATACGAGGCCGGGGTCTCTAACACACTGCTATTACTGGCAGTTGCCGCGGTACTCGGAGATTCGATAGTCCGAGGTGTGGTTCGGGCCGCAGAGGAACTGCTGGTAGCGGGTGTCTTCGTCCAGATGGCGCTTCATCCAGGACACACCGAGACGGCTCAACGTCGCATTGTAGGAGTTCCCACCGTTGGCGCAGTAGTGGTTGCCGTTGTTCAGCTCGAAGAAGGCCTTGGGCAGGCCACTCGGCAGCTGATTGTAGAACGGCGACGCATGCTGGCTGACCGGGGCGACAGTGTCGGACTCACAGGCAAAGATAAGCGTCGGAGCCTGAACGTCGCGGAAGCTGGTGGTATCCCAGGGCGCGAGCGGAATCGCTGCCTTGAGACGACCCTCTTCAGCCACGCGCAGTGTGCCGCCACCGCCCATCGACCAGCCGACCACGCCGAGACGATTGACATCGATCATGCCGTTGATGGCACTGCTCGAGGTGTTGTTGCGGTCGATCATGTAGTCGAGCGCCGCGTTGATCTGGCGCGCGCGGCTGGCAGGCTGGTCATAGCCGGAGTTGGTATCGATGGTCATGACCACGAAACCGTGAGAGGCCAGCTTCGGGCCCCACCACTCGATCGACGACTCGGAGGAAACGAAGCCGGGAATGACAACGATTGCCGCCATGGTGCCGGTAGTACCGGTCGGATAGTGAATGGTACCGCCGCCGAACCCGCTCACATAGCTCGACACGTTCTCGGTACGAACGCTGTACGGACCACGCTCGGCCTCGAGATACGACACGGTCGGATTCGGGCCACGCTGGTAGCTGCCATCACCCGGATCGGTTGGCGGCGGTGGCGTGGGGTTGCTGGACATGGCTGAAGCGGAAAACAGCAGTGCACTGGCGGCAAGCAGGGACAGGGCCGACTTGTGGAAAGTTTTATTGTTCATTCTGACTCCGAGAGTTTCCATTATTGTTATTGAAACTTCACCGACCGATACTTGACGAGACGCATTCGTATACCGGACTACCGAAGTGTATGTTCAGAAACTTTACAGTCAACGCCAAAAATGCAATTTCACCCGTATGGGTTAACTGACAACCCCTTCGAAATCAGACGCTTGCAACGTTAAAACCCAAGCAAATATACCGACCATCATAACCTGTTTGGGTGATAGCTTAAGCTCTTCACAAGTGCCAGATGAAGTCGCTTGATACGAATACAAAGGCTCTACCTCGGCACTTGAGCAGTTTCAAGTTCGAGGCAACCCTGAAGGTGGTTGCCTCATACCGTGGTGCTACTGATACATCCAGAAGTTTGGATGTTGAACGACGTCGGCGTACTTGTCGGATTGCCCCGACTGACTGCGCTGAAGGAAACGCTTGATGAGCTGCATCGATGAACTCTCCTGTGTAGGTTGGGAGAGGCCATCATCAAGCGAAGCGGCCGATAGGAAAAATCGATTGTTTCTATCTTCCTGATTTAGATTTCTGGCGAGAATCCTTCCACCAACCGGGAGGCTCACCCCGCCATGCGGGACGAGCCCCGACCCCCGCTATTACGGACAGTTGCTCCGGAATTCGGAAATGCGGTAATCCGACTCGTGATTCGGTCCGCAAATGAACTGGCCGTAGCGCTGATCCTTGTCCAGGTGCAGCTTCATCCAGGAGACACCCAGGCGGCTGAGCTGATCATCGTACGAATTGTCGCCATTGGCGCAGTAATGCGAGCCGTTGTTCAACTCGGCAAACGCTTTGGGCAGACCGGCAGGCAGCTCATCGTAGAAGGGATCAGCATGCTGGCGCACCGGGGCGACGATGTCCGATTCACAGGCGAAGATCAACGTCGGTGCCTGCACATCCCGGAAGTTGGTGGTATCCCACGGTGCCAGCGGAATGGCCGCGCTGATGCGCCCCTCCTCAGCCACGCGCAGTGTCCCGCCGCCGCCCATCGACCAGCCAACCACGCCGAGACGATCTACGTCGATCATCCCGTTGATCGGGCTGCGCGAGGTGTTGTTCTCGTCAATCAGATAATCCAGCGCATTGTTGATCTGCCGAGCCCGGCTCGGCGGCTGATCGAAGCCAGTGTTGGTGTCGATCGTCATGACCACGAAGCCATGCGAAGCCAGCTTGGGGCCCCACCATTCGATCGACGACTCGGCCGAGACATATCCCGGGATGACCACGATCGCAGCCATGGTTCCGGTTGTGCCCGTGGGATAATGAATGGTGCCGCCACCGAAGCCACTGACCAGGCCAGAGACACGTTCGGTGCGCACCGAGTACGGCCCGCTGCTGGCTTCCAGCATGGCTACGGATGGATCCGGCCCGCGCTGGAATTCATCGGTTTGTTCCTCGGGTGGAATAGTCGGGTTGCCGGCCATGGCGGAAGCGGAGAACAGCAGCGCTCCGGCTGCGAGCATGGAAAGAAACGACTTCGACATGTTCTTGTTGTTCATTGAAGCTCCGATCTGTACGTCTGGTTTTTGGAATTGTTGTTTGGCCCACCTTCCGTCAGGACGGCAGGCCGGGCAACGGGTCGGAGTCTAGGGGGGTGAGATCGAGGGTCAACGCCGTTCGGGTAATTTCACCCATATGGGTTAAGGCTCAGCGTGACGCAGGTCACATGATGCTAAGCCTTTGATTCTGAAATGAAGTCTTTCCGATACCGAACTGACATTGGCGAGTCCGGTAGCCGCAGCTTTCAGTTCGGACGTTGCGAGATGAAATCGGCGATGGCTCGGTTGACCGCTTCGACAGCCTCGCTTTGCAACCAATGACCCTTGCCTGCGAGCACCTTTATGGTCAGATCCGGAATCCGTTCGCCCATCAGCCGGCTCAACTGTTCCACAGTGGCGCGCTGGGTCGCATAGTCCTTCTCTCCGGACAGAAACAGCACCGGACACTCGATCCGGGCGCTCGCCAGGGGCTGCATGATCTGCCAGTTGTGATCGATGTTGCGGTAATAGTTGAGGCCACCGGCGAAGCCGCTACGACGATACGTGCTGACGTAATAGGCAATCGCTTCGTCAGTGAGCCACGCGGGTTGTTCCAGTGGCCTGCCCAGCCGACCTATCCACCCTCCTCCCTCGGCGATGGCCTTGCCCAGCTGCGGTTGAGCCCGAGGGGTATCAGGAGAGCAGAACAGCGCGCGCAGGATACCCTCCGGATCCGCATCGAACTCGGCTTCGGCGACGCCGGGCTGCTGAAAATAGAGCTGATAGAAAAACCGATCTCCAAACAGCGCTTTCAACTCCCGGGTGGGCGGGTGCTCACCGAGTGGTTTCAACGGAACACTCATCACCACCATGCGCGAAACGGTCTGCGGATACTGCAGGGCAAACCCCCAGGCGTTGATCGCGCCCCAGTCATGACCGATCAACAGAACCCTGGAAGCACCTGCTTCGGCAACCAGATCGGATAGAAACCGGCCGGTGCGCTCAATGGTGTAGTCGGCGATGCGGGGGTAGCCCTGCGTTTCCCCGAAACCTGGCATATCCGGCGCGATGACGCGGTAGCCTGCATTCGCCAGGAGGACCATCTGGTATCGCCACGAGTACCAACACTCCGGCCAGCCATGGACGCACAGCGCCAACGGGCCTTCCCCCAGCACGGTCACGCGGGTCCGCAGACCACTGACCGTCCATTGTTGAAGCTGAATATCATCGATGCTGTACATGAAGTCTCCCGCGCCCGGCCGATACGCCAGAACACTACCGCAGTGCAGCGCTGGTTCAACCAAGTATCAATTCGGTGAATACCGCACTTGCATGGCAATTACCGGCTAACCGCGCCTACACTCTCGCGGTTAATTTCATCAACTTGTCCAACCGCGCCTGCGCCAGTCAGGCCACCCAGCGGAACAAACAGAGGGCCACATGAAAACCAGAATCACTGAACTTTTCGGCATCGAGCACCCGATCATCCAGGGCGGCATGCACCATGTCGGTTACGCAGAACTCGCCTCTGCCGTCGCCAATGCCGGCGGTCTGGGCATGATCACCGCCCTCACCCAGCCAAGCCCTGCGGCGCTGGCCGAAGAGATTCGGCGTTGCCGCGAAATGACCGACAAGCCCTTCGGTGTGAATCTGACCTTCCTGCCTTCGGTGAATCCGCCGGACTATCCCGGCTACGTCGAGGCGATCATCAAGGGCGGCGTGAAAGTCGTCGAGACCGCGGGCAACAACCCGCAAAAATATCTGCCTGCGCTCAAAGAACACGGCGTCAAGGTAATCCACAAGTGCACGGCCGTGCGCCACGCGCTGAAGGCACAGGCCATCGGCTGCGACGCAGTCAGTGTGGACGGCTTCGAATGCGGCGGCCATCCGGGTGAGGATGATGTGCCGAACTTCATCCTGCTGCCCCGCGCCGCCGACGAACTCGAGATTCCCTTCGTGGCCTCCGGCGGCATGGCCGACGGCCGCTCCCTTGCCGCCGCTCTGGCGTTGGGTGCCGAAGGCATGAACATGGGCACCCGGTTCATCGCTACCCGCGAAGCGCCCGTGCATGAAAACGTGAAACAGGCCATCGTCGCCGCCAGTGAGCTGGACACCCGGCTGGTCATGCGGCCGCTGCGCAATACCGAGCGCGTGTTGAACAACAGTGCGGTCGAGCGCCTGCTGGAAAAGGAACGCAAACTGGGCGCGGACCTGAAGTTCGCCGATATCGCCGAGGAAGTCGCAGGCGTCTACCCGCGCATCATGAAAACCGGCGAGATGGACGCAGGCGCCTGGTCCTGCGGCATGGTTGCCGGCCTGATCAACGATGTTCCGACCGTCAAGGAGCTCATCGACCGCATCATGGCCGAGGCCGAAGGTATCATGCGCGAGCGCCTTGCTGGCATGCTCAATGGCTGACAAATCAAGGAGCTACAGATGAGTTTTGATACTCCGCTACACCTTTGTGGTCCGCTGCGCGAGCCGCGCCAGATGCTTCACGAGCAGGAATACAGCGGCCACACCTCGATTCACGACGACAGCATGGCCGAGAAGCTCGGCTTCAAGGCCGGGCCGATCGAAGGACCTACGCATTTCAGTCAGTTCGTGCCGCTGCTGGCAGAAGTATTCGGACAGAGCTGGTTCGAGAGCGGTTGCTTCTCCTCCCATTTCCAGAACATGGTGGTGGAAGGCGAACAGGTTCGTGCCTTCGTCGAGCTTCCGGCTGCGGGCGCTACGCGTCTGCGTTGCTGGGCCGAAAAAGCCGATGGCACGCCGGTACTCGAGGCCAGCGCCAGCATCGGGCCCGGTGATGCGCCGACCCTGCTGGATGAGCGCATGGCCAAGCTTCGGCCACCAGAAAAGCTGGTCATTCTGTCCGACCTGCATGTCGGCATGAAGGGCGCCGAAGAGGAACGCGTACGCATGGACGCTGATCAGCACATGGGCAACCTGTACCCGTTCTCGCTGAATCAGAAGCTGGAACGCATCACGGAAAATTCCCCCTGGTACGCCAGCAGCGACAACCCATGGGGCCGCCCGATCATCCCGCTGGAGATGGTCAGCGTGCTGGCCGAGTACACCAGCAAGCAAGCGGCCTTCCCGGTCAAGCAGCCGGTGATCGGTCTGTTTGCCGACCAGGAAATCCGCATGGTGGATGGCCCGCTCTTCGTTGGTGAGGAGTACGTCATCCGCCGCGAAATCGCTGCGCTGTCCGAAAGCAAGCGCACCGAATCCTACTGGGTCCGTACGCGCATTTACGATGCACAGGGCGAGACGCTCAAGGCGGAGATGTTGCTCAACCACGCAACCCTGAAGCATTCGTACGAGAACTACGAAGCCGAAGCTTCCGCCTGAGGCCTGGGCGGCTGCTCGTTCGAGCGGCCGCCCTCCTTTCACCGAACCAATCGGGCCGATCCGGCGGGCAACAATCCCCCCGCTGTTCTATGGTTACGGCAAATCACCGTTCAGAGATGGCCAATGACCGACTCCACCGATCACATGCGCAAGTATTCTTCACAGGTTGTCGACGGTGTCGCCGCGACACCCGCCAGGGCCATGTTGCGCGCCGTCGGGTTTACCGAAGACGATTTCAGCAAGCCGCAGGTGGGTATCGCTTCCACCTGGGCCAACGTCACGCCCTGCAACATGCACATCAACAAGCTGGCAGAAGACGCCGGCCGGGGCGTTGACGCCAATGGTGGCAAGAGCGTCATCTTCAATACCATCACCATCTCCGACGGCATCGCCAACGGCACCGAAGGCATGAAGTATTCCCTGGTCTCCCGGGAAGTGATAGCCGATTCGATCGAAACCGTAGCCGGCTGCGAGGGGTTCGACGGTCTGGTGGCAATCGGCGGGTGCGACAAGAACATGCCGGGCTGCCTGATCGGCATGGCGAGGCTCAACCGCCCGTCGATCTTCGTCTACGGCGGAACGATCAAACCGGGCGCCAACCACACCGACATCATCTCGGTTTTCGAAGCCGTCGGTCAGCACGCAAAGGGCGACATCGACCTGCTGGACGTGCAACAGATCGAAGAGACGGCGATCCCCGGCCCTGGCTCCTGCGGCGGCATGTATACCGCCAATACCATGGCCTCGGCGATAGAAGCGCTTGGCATGTCCTTGCCCGGCTCCTCCGCGCAGAACGCGGTCTCGCTGGACAAGAGCGAAGATTGCATCAACGCCGGTCGGCAGGTACTGGAGCTGCTGAAGCAGGACATCAAGCCACGCGACATCATGACCCGCAAGGCGTTCGAGAACGCCATCCGTGTGGTGATTGCGCTGGCAGGCTCGACCAACGCCGTGCTGCACCTGCTGGCCATGGCCCACGCCGTGGATGTCGAGCTCACGCTGGATGACTTTACCGAGATCGGCCGAACCACTCCGGTCCTGGCCGATCTCCGGCCCAGCGGGCAATACATGATGTCGGAGCTGGTTGCCATCGGCGGCATTCAGCCGCTCATGAAGCGACTGCTGGACGCCGGGCTGTTGCACGGTGATGCTCTGACCGTGACGGGAAGGACCTTGGCGGAGAATCTGACAGCCGTGGCGGACTACCCTGCCGGTCAGGACATCATCCGTGGGTTCGACAACCCGGTGAAGCGTGACTCGCACCTGGTCATCCTGCACGGCAACCTGTCCCCCGATGGGGCCGTGGCCAAGATCACCGGCAAGGAAGGCTTGCGCTTCACGGGCACGGCCAGGGTGTATCACGGCGAGGAAGCAGCGCTTGCCGGCATCCTCGATGGGCAGGTGGTCGCCGGAGATGTGCTCGTCATACGTTACGAAGGCCCGAAGGGCGGTCCGGGCATGCGCGAAATGCTCTCTCCCACGTCGGCGATCATGGGCAAGGGGCTGGGCAAGAACGTTGCTCTGATTACCGACGGGCGCTTTTCCGGTGGGTCGCATGGGTTCGTTGTAGGGCACATAACGCCGGAAGCCTATGACGGCGGTCCGATTGCCCTGGTGGAAGACGGCGATCCGATCAGCATCGATGCCGAAACCCGACAGATCGTACTGGGCGTGAGCGACGATGTGCTCGCCCAGCGCAGACAGCGCTGGAGCCGGCCCGAGCCGAACTATACGCGCGGCGTGCTGGCCAAATATGCCAGACTGGTTTCGAGCGCATCCGAAGGTGCCGTCACCGACAAGTGATGGCAGCGGTCCCCCGGTAATCGGTGATTGGCGGCTGAACGCCACGCCGAAGCTTTCTGCCGGGTGTTGCTTACCGCTCTACCGGCGCCATTCGGCCCCTTCTCCCGCCTGCCCGGCCGACCTGCATCCAGGCAGCGCGACTTTGCGTCAGAAGATGTCATTTTGCCTCATCGATTGAACCGCCAGCGGAATTTGCAGGTCCAGCATGTAGGTCAAAGCCGGATGAAGCTGCTGCGTGCCCTCTCCGATTGACACATATCGCCAATGTTCAGGCATCCGCTGTCGGAGTACCTGTGAAGTCTCTGGATTTGCTTAGACGTTCGTTCGACCCGCTCTACGGGACCTCCGCCGCTTTCCAGGACGAGTTCGCCCTCTGGTATCACCGGACCAAGCTGCCGCAGATCCGCCTGATCGCGCTGCTGACCATGGTGTTGTATCTGCTCTACGCCTGGATGGAACAGGGCGTAGCCGATGACGCGCGCGGCGCGCGTATGCTGGTTCACGGCGTCATCATTCCGCTGGCGTTGTTGAGCGTGTTTCTGATGAGTTTCGTCGACAGGCTCCGCCAGCCGATGGTGTTCCTGCTGGCTACCGCCCCGGTCGCTTCGGCAGCGACCAACCTCTGGCTGAACAGCCATCACGGGGACTTCGTCTACTTCGCCCCGGAGCTGTATTTCATCATCATCTGGACCTTCACCATCTCCGGGCTAAGGCTGCGCCTGGCGATGCTGACTGCCTCGGCCTGCACCTTGATGACACTGGTAGCGACGCTTGCCGGGACAATCGAGCCCGGGGTCCAGCGCCTGCATCTGATCTGGCTGCTGGCCGCGTTTTCCTTCGGCTGCGTCAACGCCTACATCATGGAGCGGGCGCACAAGTTCATGTTCGTCGACCGCAACGAGCTGTCACGCTCAGCCAGCACCGATGGACTGACGGGGCTGTGGAACCGGTCGAGGATCGAACAGCTGTTTTCCGACGAGTGCCTGCGCGCCCGACGCTAGGGCACACCCTTCTCGGTGATTCTGATCGACATCGACCATTTCAAGCAGGTCAACGACACCTTCGGTCACACCGTGGGCGACACGGTCCTGCGCGAATTTGCCGCGCTGCTGCGCAATAACGTCCGGCAGGTCGATCAGGTCGGGAGACTTGGCGGCGAAGAGTTTCTCATCGTGCTGCCGGAGACCAGCCAACAGCGCGCTACGGAGGCTGCGGAGATCCTGCGTCAGCGCATCAATCACCATGAGTTCGACACCGTCGAGCACAAGTCGGCCAGCTTCGGTGTGACCCAGTTCCGAGAGGATGAAACCCTTCGCAGCATGCTTGACCGCGTCGATCAGGCGCTCTACATGGCCAAGCACAACGGGCGGGACCGGGTGGAGGTACTGTGACCGGATCAGCACTGTTGCCGATGGCCTATACTGCGGGTCTGAGCGCCTTGTCGGGTTCTGGCCCGTTCCGCTGACCATCTGGAGCATCCCATGTCCATCATCCGCACCGTCGGCTTCTCTAGCCTCTGCGCCCTCCTTGCTTCTCCAGCATTCGCCCATCACGGCTGGTCATGGGCCGAGGAGGAGCAGACCGAACTGACCGGCACCATCACCCATGTCCAGATTGCGCCGCCCCACCCTTCTCTTGATGTTGAGAACGAGGACGGCACATGGCGCATCGAGCTGGGGAATCCGCGCAACACCAAGCAGTCAGGTTTCGACGAAAACTCTGCAAGCCCCGGCGACTCGATAACGGCAATAGGCAACCGCAGCCTCGATCAGTCCGAAAAACGGATGAAAGCGGTGCAGGTCACTGTCGACGGCAAGACCTACGACATCTATCCCGAGCGCATCGAAAGCCAATAGGACATGGACCCGTTATGGACGGCGCTCTCGTCGGCACCGCCAGCCGTGTTTCTGCAGCGCAATGGCACGGCGTATCTGCTGCTTAACGCCGCCCATATCGCGTCGCTCGGGGTGCTGATCGGGGCCATCGTCACGCTGGATCTGCGCCTGCTGGGTGTCTTCCGAACAGCACCCGTGCAGGCGCTGTGGCGTCCCTTGTCACAGATGGCCGCATGCGGCCTGGGACTGGCACTTCTCACCGGACTGATGTTATTCAGCGTGAACGCTGCGCAGTACGCCAGCAATCGCGCGCTGCAGATCAAGCTCCTGCTGGTCTCGGCAGGGGTAGTCAACGCGTTCTGGCTACATCACCGTCACCGGCGCCAACCGGCCATCACACCATTCACGCGGCTGCAGGCGGCAGTCTCATTGTCGCTCTGGCTGGGCGCGGTGATCGCAGGCAGATGGATAGGCTTCTTGTAGATTCGTCCGCTATCGAGCGCAATCGACAAACTCCGTTACAGACTGCCACTCCTTTCCAGAGCGCGTTCTACCGGCCTCGTAGCGACGCTGTACGCTCCAGCGGATTCACAGCCGCTCACCGAGCAAGACAATCCCGCGCTCTTTGCTACCTTTAAAAATGGACCGGGATCAGCGAAGCACGACGGCTTTCAAGCTGTCCCGCATTACCATCGTCTCGCAGGAGCGCAAATGAGCAGTGAAAGAAAATGCCCGGTTATTCATACACCGAAGAAAGGCAGATCGAACCGTGAGTGGTGGCCTGACCAGCTCAATCTGAACATCCTTCACCAGCATTCTCCGCTCGGCAACCCGATGGGCGAGTCGTTCAATTACGCGGCAGAATTCAACAATTTGGACTTCAAGGCGCTCAAACAGGATCTTTATGATCTGATGACCGACTCGCAATCCTGGTGGCCGGCGGACTACGGTCACTATGGCCCGTTTTTTATCCGCATGGCCTGGCACAGCGCGGGCACCTATCGCATAAGCGATGGTCGCGGCGGTTCATCCACCGGTGGCCAGCGCTTCGCCCCGCTGAACAGCTGGCCCGACAATGCCAACCTCGATAAAGCTCGCCGCCTGCTGTGGCCCTTGAAGAAAAAGTACGGCGACAAGATTTCCTGGGCAGATCTGATGATTCTGACCGGCAACTGCGCGCTGGAATCGATGGGCTTCAAGACCTTCGGCTACGGCGGCGGCCGCGTGGATACCTTCGAACCTGGAGAGGACGTCTACTGGGGCACCGAAGAGGAGTGGCTCGGAGATACCCGCTATGGCGAAGGCGAAGGCCGGGCGCTGGAAAGCCCTCTGGCTGCAGTACAGATGGGCCTCATCTACGTGAACCCGGAAGGCCCCAACGGCGAGCCGAATCCCGAGGCTGCAGCGCACGACATCCGTGAAACCTTCGGCCGCATGGCGATGAATGACGAAGAAACCGTCGCGCTGATCGCCGGGGGTCATACCTTCGGAAAATGTCATGGCGCAGGCGACCCCTCCCACGTCGGGCTGGAGCCGGAAGGAGCGGATATTGCCGATCAGGGCCTTGGCTGGACCAGCCGCTTCGAAAGTGGCAGCGGGGAGCATGCGATCACCAGCGGGCTCGAAGGGGCCTGGACCCCCAACCCGATCAAATGGGACATGGGCTTCTTCGACATGCTGTTCAACTACGAGTGGGAGCTGACCAAGAGCCCTGCCGGTGCCTGGCAGTGGTCGGCAAAGGACCAGAGCGAATCGGATCTAGCCCCGGCAGCGCACAACCCCGCCAGGAAAGTCCCGACGATGATGGCCACCACCGACCTGGCGCTGAAGGTCGATCCGTCCTACGAACGCATCTGTCGTCGCTTCCATCAGAATCCCGACGAGTTTGCCGACGCCTTCGCACGCGCCTGGTTCAAGCTGACGCACCGGGACATGGGGCCCAAGGTGCGTTACCTCGGCGAGGAAGTTCCGAGCGAGGACCTGCTATGGCAGGATCCGATCCCGCCGATCGATCATCCCCTGATCGACGACCATGATGTTCGAGCTCTCAAGACGAAGATCCTCGACGCGGGCCTGGGCGTTTCCGAGCTGGTGGCTACCGCCTGGGGCGCGGCTGCCAGCTTCCGCAACTCCGACAAGCGCGGCGGAGCGAACGGCGCGCGTATCCGTCTCGCGCCGCAGAAAGACTGGGAAGTCAACGAACCTGCGCAGCTGGCCAGGGTGCTCGGCAAGCTTGAGAGCATTCAGCAGCAGTTCAACGCCACGCAACAGGATGGCAAGAAGCTGTCCATGGCCGACCTGATCGTGCTGGCCGGGTGCGCAGCAGTTGAGAAGGCAGCGAAGGACGGTGGACACCCGATCGAGGTGCCCTTCACTCCGGGGCGGACCGATGCCTCTCAGGAGCAGACCGACGCGGAATCCTTCGAGCCTCTGGAACCAGGCGCGGAAGGATTCCGCAACTATCTGGCCGAGGACCGAAAGATCCCGACCGAAGCGCTACTGGTCGACCGCGCTCAGCTGCTCACCCTGTCGGCGCCGGAGATGACCGTGCTGGTGGGCGGGCTTCGGGTGCTCGGCGCCAATCACGGCCAGACGCGGCACGGCGTCTTCACCGACCGGCCAGGTGTGCTGAGCAACGACTTCTTCGTCAACCTGCTCGACATGGGCACCGCCTGGAAGCAGGTGTCGGAGACGGCCAACCTGTTCGAGGGTCGTGATCGGGAGAGCGGCGAGCTGAAGTGGACCGGTACACGGGTCGATCTGGTATTTGGCTCCAACTCGCAGCTGCGTGCTCTGGCGGAGGTCTACGCTCAGGACGATTTCAGGGAGCGTTTCGTGCGCGACTTTGTCACGGCCTGGACCAAGGTCATGAATCTGGATCGCTTCGATCTGGTGGCCTGAGACAGCGGCTCCGGACTCCCCGTCCGGAGCCGCTGTTCCTGACGTGCACAGCCAACCACTTACCCCCCTCTTCCTGCCTCGACCGTCACGCAACTCTTGTGTCAGTAGTAGCAAACAGCTACCTTGAACAGCATAACAACACAGACAAATGATACGTCCGGAGCCAAGGCGGTGTGAGAGCCGGCCCGGGGAGGCGCCATGAGCAGCCACGACACCCGTGATGAGGGGTTCATCGCCCTCTTCCGCCGATTGCCCGTAGCCTGCATGCTGACTCAGACCAGCGACAGCACGGTGTTGGCGGTCAATCCTGCCTTCGAGCAGCTCTTCGGCTGGCGGGCGGCGGACGTGATCCGTCGCCACTCGACAGACCTGCCGATCTGGAGCTCGCCCAACCAGCGCGAATCCTTCCTGGGTCAGCTCCAGATGGTCGGCCATGTCCAGCAAAGCGAAACAGTGTTTCGATGCAGCGACGGCTCGCTAAAGCCTTGCCTGGTATACGTTGAGTTCATAGACGTTGCCGGCCGTGCATGTCGCCTGTCGATGGCTCTGGACATCAGTGACCGAGCCGCATCGGAGCAGGCACTCAAGCGCAGCGAGACAAAATTCTCGGCGCTGTTCCAGGACTCGCCCGAACCGTACCTGCTGTTCGAAAGACGCAGCGCCCGCATCACGCAGATCAACCGCAGCTTCAGCGAAGTATTCGGCTATACCCCGGACGATGTGGTCGGCAAGACCGCGATGGAGATCGGACTCTGGCAATATCCGGACAAGCGCCCTGCCGTCATCGCCAAGCTACTGCGCGACAAGCGTCTGCGCAACGAGCCGGTCGACATGATCGCCAAGGATGGCCGCGCAGTGAGTTGCGAGGTCGCCAGCAACTTCGTCCCCATCGGTGATGAGCTATGCGTGCTCACTACGCTCAAGGATGTTACCGAACGCCGGCGCGTCGAGGCGCGCATCAAGCATCAGGCCTACCACGACGGCCTGACCGATCTGCCCAATCGCCAGTTGCTCAACGACCGTATCCAGCAACATATCGCTCTGGGTGAGCGACACGGGCTCAGCTGTGCGCTGCTGTTCTTCGACCTGGATCATTTCAAACGCATCAACGACTCGCTCGGTCATGCACTGGGCGATGCGGTGCTGCGCGAGGTCGGAAGCCGGCTGCTGCAGTTGGTACGCAAGGCCGATACGGTATCGCGGCTGGGCGGCGACGAGTTCGTGGTCCTGCTGACCGGGCTGGAGGGCTCCGAAGAGGACGTCGCCCGGGAAATCCGACTGCAGGCAACGAAACTGCTCAATGCGCTGGCCGCGCCCATGAGCATTCGCGGACACACCTTGCAGCTGGGCTGCAGTATCGGCGTGGCCATGGCCCCGCTGCATGGCAACACGGCCGAGGAGCTGCTCAAGCACGCCGACACGGCGCTGTACGGCGTCAAGGCCAGCGGCCGCAACAGCATCGCTTTCTTCGAGCCGCACATGCAACTGGCAGTCAGTCAGCGGCTGCTGATGGAGGCCGAGCTGCGCCAGGCGCTGCTGGAGCAGCAATTCTGCCTGGTGTATCAGCCGCAGGTGGACGGCCGTACCCAGCGTATCGTCGGCGCCGAAGCCCTGCTGCGCTGGCGCCATCCGCAGAAGGGCCTGGTCAGCCCGAACGCCTTCATGCATGTGCTCGAAGACAGCGGCATGATTCTGCAGGTGGGCCACTGGGTGCTGCGTCACGCCTGCCGTTTCACCGCCGGACTATTGGCTCAGGGTCGGGTCAGGGCGGACCAGTTCAGCCTCAGCATCAATGTCAGTCCACGGCAGTTTCGTCAGCCCGAATTCGTCGATCGGGTGGCCGCCGCGTTGGCCGAGTGTGCCATCCCGCCCAGCTGCCTGTACCTGGAAATCACCGAGGGCATGGTGATGCAGGATGTCGGCGACACCGTGGCAAAGATGGACCTGCTACGCGACATGGGCATACGCTTCGCCATCGATGACTTCGGCACCGGTTACTCCTCGCTCTCCTACCTCAAGCGGCTACCGGTCGACCTGTTGAAGATCGACCAGTCCTTCGTCCGCGACTGCGCCAGCGACTGCAGCGATGCTGAAATCGTTCGTGCGATCATTGCCATGGCCCGCAGCCTGAAGCTCAATCTGATTGCCGAAGGGGTCGAAACCCCCGAGCAGCTGGCCTTTCTGCAGAATGAAGGCTGTCATGACTATCAGGGTTATCTGTTCAGCCGGCCCCTGGCCGACGACGCATTCTGCGACCTGCTTGCCACCTTCAAGCTGCCCGCCACGCCGGCCTGAGGCGCGGGACGGCGCTCCCTCGATCTGTCCGGTGCCACACCACGGACATCATCCGTAACAGCCCATCACGAACTCTGCTCGCCTTGCGCCGTCCCAAACCTGTCCACTCCGCGACTAACGCTCACGACGATCAAGGAGACCCTCATGTCCCGCTCCAGGCAAACGATAAACCCGGCCACCGAGGAAACGCTGGCCACCTACACGCTGATGTCTCGCGATGAAGCCAACCAGGTGATCGAACACACCCATGAAGCCTTTCTGCAGTGGCGCAAGACCTCCTTCGCAGAACGGGCCGAGCTGCTGCGCAAGGTCGCTTCGCTGATCCGCGAACGCAAGGACGACTATGCCGCACTGATGACGAAGGAAATGGGCAAGACGCTGGCTTCAGGCAAGCAGGAATGTGAACTCTGCGCCGCCATCTGCGAGTATGCAGCCGAGCACGGGGCCGACGAACTGGCCGAACAGACACGCGACCTGCGCGGCGGCCGGGCGCTGATCAGCTACCAGCCGATCGGCGTGATCTACGGAATCCAGCCGTGGAATTTCCCGCTGTATCAGGTCATTCGCTACAGCGCCGATAACCTCATGGTCGGCAATACCGTTCTGCTCAAGCACGCCGGTAATGTCTGGGGCATGGCTCTGGAAGTCGAGAAGTTGTACCGCGATGCCGGTCTGCCCGAGCACGCCTTCCGCACGCTGCTGATCGACCACGACACCTCCGATGCAGTCATTGAACACAGGCTGGTACGAGGGGTCACGCTGACAGGTAGCCCTGCGGCCGGCGCCGACATCGCACAGAAAGCAGCCAAAGTGTTGAAGAAGACCGTACTCGAGCTGGGCAGCAACGATGCCTACCTGGTACTGGGCGATGCCGATATCGAAAAGGCGGTCAAATTCTGCGTCATGGGCCGCATCAACAACACCGGCCAGACCTGCGTGGCAGCCAAGCGCTTTATCGTCGTGGACGCGGTCTATGATCAGTTCCGCAATGCCTTCGTCGAAGCGATGGGCAAGATTACCGTCGGCGACCCCACCAGCCAGGACACGGTAATGGGCCCGATGGCGCGCAAGGACCTGCGCGACAAGCTTCACGATCAGGTGCAGCGTTCCATCGAAGCCGGGGCGACCTGCGCGCTCGGCGGTGAGGTTCCGGATCGCACGGGCTACTACTATCCGGCGACCGTGCTGGAAAACGTGAAGCCCGGCCAGCCGGCCTATGACGATGAGCTGTTCGGCCCAGTCGCCGCGCTGATCCGGGTCAAGGACGAAGAAGAAGCCATGCGCGTGGCCAACGACTCCCCCTTCGGTCTGGGTGGCGGCATCTTCTCTACCGACCCCGAACGAGCCATCAAGCTGGCCCGCGACGAGTTTGATACCGGCATGGTCAACATCAACGGCTATAACCTGGCGCAACCCAACCTGCCGTTCGGTGGCGTGAAGGACAGCGGTTACGGTCGTGAACACGGCGGCTTCGGCATGCACGAGTTCGTCAACATCAAGTCGATCATGATCAACGAGAAGTAAGCGTCAAGCGGGAGCCGGGTCGTCCATGGCCCGGCTTCGCAACCTGCCATTCGTCGTGCGCAACGCTCCATAGCAGAAAGCTATTATCGGCAGACGAAGTGATGCCGTATCATTATGCCATCACCGCCTGCTTCCCTCCTCTGCCAGGCGCCTTCCGTATTCATAGATGAGCGCTCTGATGCTTGCCGGCCGCTACGACCTGTTCCTGGTCCTTATTTCCTTCGCCGTCGCGATGCTGTCTTCGTATACCGCTCTTGATCTGGCGGGGCGCATTGCTTCGGCCAGGGGCGCGGCGGTTCGTTACTGGATAAGCGGCGGCGCTCTGGCGATGGGTTTTGGCATCTGGTCGATGCACTTCATCGGCATGCTGGCCTTCAAGCTGCCCATTCCGCTTGGCTACGATCTGACGTTCACCATGGGATCACTGGTGCTGGCCATCCTCAGCTCCGGCCTCGCGTTGTGGCTGGTAAGCCAGCCGGACATGTCGTGGGGCGACACGCTGCTCGGCGCGCTAGTCATGGGTGCGGGCATCAGCAGCATGCACTACCTGGGCATGGCAGCACTGCGCATGCAACCGGGCATCATCTACGATCCCTGGCTGGTAGGAGTCTCGCTCGGCGTCGCCACCGTCGCCTCCGGCTCCGCGCTGCGCATCGCATTCGCCTTGCGTCGTCACAGCTCCCGGGTCAAGGCGCTGCGGGCGGGCGCCGCAGTGATCATGGGCTTTGCCATTGTTGGTATGCACTACATCGGCATGGCGGCAGCCGGCTTCCCGGAGGGCAGCTTCTGTGGTGCTGCGATCACCGGACTGGACACTCAGTGGCTGGCGAGCCTGGTAATCGTCATCACGCTGGCGATTCTCGCGATAACACTGCTGCTCTCTGTGCTCGATGCACGCCTGGCGGCCAAGACCGAAGTGCTCAGTTCCTCACTGGCGCGCGCCAACCGAAAGCTCATGGAGCTGGCCTTGCAGGACAGCCTGACCAGGCTACCGAACCGGGTCCTGCTTGAAGAGCGCATCAACGAAGCCATCGTCCGTGCGCGTCGCGAAGATGGCCTGTTCGCGTTGATGTTTCTCGATCTGGACGGATTCAAGCCGATCAACGACGCCTTCGGTCATCACACCGGGGATGAGCTGCTGTGTCAGGTCGCCAACCGCCTGCAACAACACATGCGTTCGAGCAATACCCTCGCCCGGGTCGGTGGCGACGAATTCGTATTGCTCGCGGAGGTTACAGGCGAGGCCGAGGCATCCGTCATCGCCCAGGAGGTCATAGGACTGGTCAGCCGCCCCTTCCCCGTCGGCGAGCACGAGCTGCGGGTGTCGACCAGCGTCGGCATCGCGCTCTACCCCCGTGACGGAGTCAAGCAGCAGGAGCTGCTGATGAATGCCGACGCCGCCATGTACCACGCCAAGCACAACGGCCGTAACGACTACAGCTTCTTCGAACCGGTGATGAACCTGGATGCGCGAGCCCAGCTCAAGCTGCTGCACGAGTTGCGCCTGGGCATCGAGCGCGAGGAGCTGGTGCTGCACTTTCAACCCAAGTTCTCGGCGCTGTCAGGCAAGCCGATCGGCGCTGAAGCACTGGTCCGCTGGCAGCATCCTGAGCTGGGCCTGTTGGCCCCGGACCGCTTCATCGGCCTGGCGGAGCAATCCGGACTGATCACGCGTATCGATGAATGGGTGCTGAACGCCGCGGCACAACAGCTGCAGACCTGGCGCGCCGAGGGCCACCTCGACTGGCAGGTGGCGGTGAACATTTCCGGCCTGCACGTGCGCCATCATGGTCTGGTCGAGCATGTGCGGGAGGCTCTCGCGCGATTCGATCTACCTGCACAGTGTCTGGCAATCGAGATCACTGAAACCATGGCAGTGCGGGACGCCGAAGCGATCGCCATGCTGGAAGAACTGGCCGGGCTGGGCGTATGCCTGTCCATCGACGACTTCGGCTCCGGCTACTCCAGCCTCTCGTACATCAAGCGCCTACCCGTACGAGAGCTGAAGATCGATCGCAGCTTCATCAGCGAAGTGTGCGCGGGAAGCATCGATGCAGCGATCGTCGCGTCGGTGGTCACGCTTGGCCGGGCGTTGAATCTGCGAGTGGTAGCCGAAGGCATCGAGGACGCCGACCAGCAGGCGCTACTGTCCGAACTCGGCTGTGACGTGTTGCAGGGTTTCTGGCTCGGCAGACCGGTTCCGCCTGGCGAGTTTCTGCTCGATACCCGCCGGGAGGAAACACCGGTTCCCGCAACCTGAGTCGATTCCCCGAGCCATCCGCCGCAGGCCACGTCAGTGGGCGCCCGGCTCCAGCTTGACGTCGCTCAGACAGGTCGCAGTCAGCACGGCTGTTGCGGCCATGATGCCCGCCCCAATCAACGCATTGGCGTGCAGCGCTTCAGCGAAGCCGCTTTGCGCAACAGCAAGTACCAGCTCTCCCAGTTCGGCTGGCAGTTGCCGCGAAACGGCCAGCGCACCGCCAATGGTATCGCCGGCTATCTCCGCCTGCTGCATCGTCAACCCCGCCGGCAGCTCGCCTGCCACATGCGTGCGGTAAACGGCCGCGCCCACACTGCCGATGACCGCGATACCCATCGCCATACCCAGCTCGGAGGCGGTCTCGGAGGTTGCGGCGGCGGCCCCGGTCTTCTCCTTCGGTGCTGCGCTCACCACCAGATCGGTGCCCAGGATCATCATCGGCATGATGCCTACACCGAGCAGTATCGTCCCGAGCACGATCAGAGCGACACCTTCCCGGCCCTGCACCAGCAGCAGGGTCAGCAGACCGATGACCGCGACGCCGAGCCCCAGACTGACGAACACCGACGGTCGCAGCCGCCGTGCGATGCGCGGCACCAGCAGGGAGCCGCCGGTCTGGATCACCGCAGCTGGAAGCATGGCGAGCCCGGCTTCCAGCGCAGTCAGTCCGCTTACACCCTGCAGGTATTGAAAGATCATCAGCCAGGAGCCGGACAACGCCAGCAGCGACAGCATCATTGCGGTGACTGACACGGTGAACGCGCGCCGACGAAACAGCGCCATGTCGAACATCGGGTCAGCCAGACGTTTCTGCCGGCGAGTGAATGCGATGCCGACGCCGATGCCTGCAACCGCCGCGCCGCAGGCCAGCAGGTTCACACCGTCCCGGGCCGTGTCCTTCAGCCCGTAGATCACCAGCAACAATGCGCCGACGCAGAGGACCGCGCTGGTGAAATCCAGCCGGCCGGCCTGCTCGTCGCGAAACTCCGGCAGCAGTATCGGACCAACGATCAACAGCAGGGCCATCACCGGCACGGCAAGCAGGAATACCGAGCCCCACCAGAAAAACTCCAGCATCAGGCCGCCAACAAGGGGCCCAATGGCGCTGCCTACGATAAAACCGGTCATCCAGATGGTGATCGCCAGGGTACGTTCGCGCTCGAGATGGAACATGTTGCGAATCAGCGACAGCGTCGACGGCATGAGCGTGGCACCGGCGATCCCGAGCAGCGCCCGGGTGGCGATCAACATGCCCGACGAGGTCGAGAAGGCGGCAGCGATCGATGCCACGCCGAAGGCGAAAGCGCCCATGAGCAACAGCCGTCTGCGGCCGATGCGGTCACCGAGCGTGCCCATGGTGATCAGGAACCCGGCAACCATGAAGCCGTAGATGTCGAGAATCCACAGGAGCTGGGAGCTGGTCGGCTGCAGATCGGCGCTCAGGTGCGGCGCAGCCAGATGCAGCACCGTCATGTCGAGGGCCAACAGAAGCGTAGGTAGAACCAGTACAGCCAGGCCCAGCCACTCTCGTCGGCCGGCAGCCGGCCAAATGGGCTCAGCGGTCAGGTCAGAAACTGTCATCATGCATCGTCCTCGGGCGATCGATTCTTATACGCCCGGGACCGGGGAGCGACAAGGTACAGTTACGAGCCGGACAACCGGCACACACTGCTGTCGAGGCTTACATCTGCGATTGCAGGTAGTTAGGCAGCCCAACCAGCTTGATCAGGCGTAGTTGCTGCTCAAGCCAGTATGCGTGGTCTTCTTCGGTATCTTTCAGCTGGATCTCGAGGATCTGCCGGGTCTGATAGTCACCATGCCGCTCGCACAGTGCGATCGCCCGGGCCAGATCATCGCGTACCTGGTACTCCAGGCGCAGATCGGCAGCCAGCATATCCGGAACGGTATAGCCCGGGTGAATATCGGCTGGACGCATGTCCGGCATGCCTTCCAGGAACAGGATGCGCTTGAGGATTGCATCGGCGTGCTGCGTCTCCTCCTCCATCTCGTGGTTGATCCGCTCGTACAGCCGGGCATACCCCATGTCTTCATACAATCGCGAATGCAGGAAATACTGGTCACGTGCGCCGAGCTCTCCGCGCAGCAGCTCGATGAGACAATCGACAACTTCCTGGTGACCTTTCATGGTGCTGATATCCCGCGGCTGATCAAAGTGCGTTCATTGTGCCGAACGCTGAACTGCATTGCCAGCCGAAACCGGAATAAATTCAATTCAGTCAATGGGTTATGCGGACTCTGATGGTAATTTTAAATTTAAGCGTTCGCATTCCCGTTCAGCCGTCCATGGTGGGTGCGCAATGGGAATCTATTGACTCGCGCAACGTTTACCTGAAGGCTGATCACGCCAAGAACAACACCACACCAAGAGAAGGAATACGAGATGTTCAGCCATGTCATGCTCGGCGCCAACGATATTCAGCAATCCAAGGCATTTTATGACGCCGTACTGGGCGTAGTCGGCTGCAAGCCCGGCGTCATCGACGAGAAGGGTCGCTGCTTCTGGTTTACCAAAACCGGAGTGTTTGCCATTACCAAACCACTCGACGGCGAGCCCGCGTCGAACGGCAACGGCAGCACCATCGGCTTCGCCATGGACAGCCCGGAACAGGCCGATGCCTGGCATGCCGCCGGCCTCGCCAATGGTGGCGTGACTTGCGAAGATCCACCGGGTGTTCGTCAGGGTAACGGCGGCCAGCTGTACCTCGCCTACCTGCGTGATCCGGCCGGTAACAAGATCTGCGCCTTGCACCGTATGGGCTAAGGTCCGCCTACGCAGGCGCGCGCCGCTGCAGGCAATCGTGCAGCAGCGGCTGCGGCGCCCCCGCGTCATAGACAACCGGATACATATTTCCCCCCGCCCCCCGCTTGCGTGCGCTCTGCCAGCAAGGTCTGATGTGACAATGCTGCGGCTTCGCCTGCGGCCAGATTCCATAACACGCTGATTTTTTTCCGCATTAGCGGTCAAAGCCGGTAACGACTGACCCATGAACGTTGTCGCTCATTGCAGAGGTTTCCATGAATACGCGCAGTCTGCTCGATCAATTGCTCACCAGCGGCAAGGATTTACTCCAGAATCAGGGCAGCAGCCCCTCGACCCAGAGAGCAGGTTCGGGATCAGGCTCCGGAATCGAGTCGGCGCTTGGCGGGCTGCTGGGCAGCGTGGGGGGTGGTGCTCTGGGTGGCGGGGCCATCAGCCTGCTCATGGGCAGCAAGAAGACCCGCAAGATGGGCGGGAAGGTCATTACCTATGGCGGGCTCGCCGCACTCGGCCTCGTTGCCTACAAGGCGTACAGCAACTGGCAAAGCCAGAAGGAAGTCCAGACCGGCATGGCGCAGCCTGACGGCCCGCTGCGCACCGTCGACCGGGTACCGCCTGCGGAGATCGAGCAGCATAGCCAGGCCATTCTGAGAGCCATCATCGGTGCCGCCAAAGCCGACGGCCATATCGATGATCGGGAACGTGAGATGATCGACGGTGAGATCAACAAGCTCACCCCGGATCCCGAGCTCAAGCGCTGGTTCGACCAGGAACTGCGCAAACCGCTCGACCCGTCCGACGTCGCCCGCTCGGCGCAAACGCCGGAAATTGCCGCCGAGATGTATGTCGCCAGCATTCTGATGGTCGATGATCAGAACTTCATGGAGCGCACTTACCTCGATGAGCTCGCTCGCCAGCTCAAGCTCGACCCGGAGCTGAAATCAGAACTGGAAACGCAGGCAGCCGAAAACCTGCAATAACCCACTCACGGCGGCCGCGCTCCGCCGCGCGGACACACCAAGACCAGCCAGCGGCCGAAGACATCAGGATGCTACGACTGTCACGCGGAAGGTGGATAATCGGCAAACCATAGGGAAGCGGACTGCACGCATGCCGGAATCAGCGTTCGACCATGAGCAGGCCATCGAGGCTTGCGCGCGTCAGGATGAACACGCCCTCCAACGTCTGTACCGGGAGGAATCGCCGCGCATGCTCAGTCTGCTTATCGGCATGCTGGGCCAGCGCGAACAGGCCGAAGATTGCCTGCATGACGCCTTCGTACAGATCTGGCAAAACGCCGGGCGCTACCGACGCGAGGTGGGCAGCGGCCGCGCCTGGCTGTACAGCATCGTTCGCTACCGCGCACTGAATGAACTACGCCGCCGCGGCCGGTGGGCAGGCACCGATGATGGCGCCGTGGATCAGCTGATCGACGGGCTGCCGGGCGTGCCGGAGCAACTCGAGCAGCGCGACGAGAACCGGCGACTGGTGAGCTGCCTGCGCAAGGTCGATGACGATCGACGCCGGCCGATCCTGCTGGCTTTCTACCGCGGACTGACGCATGCGCAGATTTCATCGCGCCTGAGCATCCCGCTCGGCACCATCAAGGGGCGGATCCGCGCTGGACTGCGCGCGTTGCAGGAGTGCCTACAAGCATGATTCCAGAGCAACCTGAAGAGCGACGGGCGCTGATTGGCGAGTACGTGCTGGGCCTGCTCGACGAAGCACAAACCGCCGAGGTAGACGAACTGATCGAACACGACCGGGACGCCCCACGCATCGCGCTGGAATGGCAGGCACACTGGCTCGCACTGAGCGATGAGTTACCGGCCGTACCGCCCTCGGCTGCGCTATGGCCGCGCATCAGGCAGAGCATCGCTGTGCGCGATTCACAACCGGAGACCATTACCCAGCGCATCTGGAACAGCCTTGGACTGTGGCGTTTGACCAGCGCCGCCCTCGCCTTCGTATTACTTCTCAGCGTGGTGCCGGCGCTTCTACCCGAGGATCCGGCCTCGCCTGCGTATACGGTAGTGCTTCAGCAACCCGGGCAGGCTGCCGATCCGGGGTGGGTCATCCGCGTCAATCAGGATGGCGACCTGCACCTCGATCCGCTGGTCAGCGACAGCATTCCTGCGAACAGATCGGTTCAGTTCTGGACACTCGTCGATCCCGCCGACGGTCCGCGCTCCCTCGGTCTGGTGCAGCCAGGCCAGCCGTACAGCCTGAGCGCTGAGCAGATCGGTCGCGTCGAGCCGGGGCAACTCTTCGAACTTACGCTCGAACCCGCAGGTGGGTCACCGCTGAGCAGGCCGACGGGCGAAGTGTTGTATATCGGCCGGGCGGTGGTGGCGTCCGCAGAATAAAAAAACCGACATTACAGACATCCAGATTGCATCTCGCGGGTAATCAGTACAGGAGCGATGACACGGGGTCATCGCCCTGCCGATTTCCAGAGGATGCCTATGAACACATTCAGCACCGCAGTCGTCGTTACATTCGGCCTGTTCGCCGGGTCGGTCTCCGCCGCAGAGCTTCTGGCCTTGGGCAGCGACGGCACACTGCACACCATCGATAGCGAAAGCCTCAAGGTCACCGGGACCACCCAGGTCATGTCGAAAGCACCGCTACGCGGCATCGACGTGCGTCCGGCCAGCGGTGAGTTATACGCACTGGCCGGCGACAACCAGCTCTATACGCTGGACCCTGAAACCGGCTCACTTTCAGCAAAAAGCAAGCTCGCTCAGGCCTTGCCCGGCAATGGTCAGGCAGTGGTCGACTTCAACCCCGTCGCTGATCGCCTGCGCCTGCTGGCGGCTGATGGAACCAACTTCCGCGTGAACGTCGATACCGGCGAGGTCGTGCTCGACGGCGAGGTTTCCTACGCAACCGACGGTCCGCATGCCGGGAAAACCGCCAATGTCATGGCTGGTGCGTACACCAACAGCTATGCCGGTACCGAATCAACGTCCCTGTACACGGTGGATCTGGCGACTGGTCAGCTGATGCTGCAAAACCCGCCCAACGATGGCGTGCAGCAGGTGGTGGGCGTGATTGCCGAGGAGCTGGGTCAGGTAGCGTTCGATATCGCCAGCGACGGCAAGGGCGACAACACCGCCTGGCTGCTGACCGGCACCACCCTGCATCGAGTCGATCTCGAGAGCGGCAAACCGACCACGCTCGGCGAGGTGGCTGACCTACCCGAAGGCGTCATCGATATGGCTGTGATGCCCTGAACCGGGGCGCGTTGCCTCGCCTGTTGGCGTGGCAACGCAACCCTGTGCGACGATCCACACAGCAACCCGAAGAGCTGCTCCACGACAGCGTTTTCGAGGTACCGCTGGGTTATCAACCGGTTGATCGGCGTAGAAGCCAATTCTTAGCCGGGCGTACTCTCCTGCCTGTATAGCTGCATCCCGCGCGCCTGGTAGTTGGCAAGCGCGCTGGGATGATCAAAGGTGCAGGTATGCACCCAGACCCGCTCCGTATCCGGCCAATCCCAGGCCGAGCCGATCGCGTGGCTCAGCAAGGGTCCGCCGAAGCCCTTCTCGATGGCCCAGGAAGCGAGGCCGAAATATCGGATCTCCACATTGGTCCCATCAGGCCGATAGAGTTCGTAGTACCCGGCAATGCTGCCTCGGTGATACGCCACCCAGGTCCGATGCAAATCGCTTTCCACCAGCGCTCGCCATTGTTCGTCCGTCCAGTCGTCAAGATCGCCCCACTCCCACTCGCTACCAACCAGTTCATAAAGGAAACGATTGAACCGAAACTGCGGCACTTCGCATTCCACAATACTGAGCGCCTCCGGCAGGGGCTTGCTGAGCAGCTGCTGCGGGCTGGTCATTTCGAGATAGAAGGTCGTGTAGGTGGAATCAGTCATCTGCATCTCCAGACGTCGAGCGATCAGACCCTGAGAATTACGAGTCAAGTAGACTCACGTGGCGAGCAACCATGATCACTTCATCGGCCGAGTACAAGCCGGTGATGGTTGCCTCGACGGTTGCGCCAAGCACGTCGGCATAGAGCTTCTGGGCATGATTGTCGGCCCGTGTCGTGACCATTACGTGTTTCACCCTGGCCTGCGACTGCTGCAGCATAGCCCGCACGCAGGGTAGCGAGCGCTCGATCAACGCCCGCCCTATACCGTTGCGCTGCCGGTCCGGCGCGACCGCGATCTGCTCCAGTTCCAGCACCACCTCAGGCCGGAACCCGCTCTTCTGGGTCCAGATGATGTAACCAACGCATTCCGAGCCATGCATCGCCACGAAGCTCATCATGCGCGGGAAGGCATTCAGGTTGCATGTCAGCCACGCCTCGGACTGCCGCTGCCGAACGAACGCAGCCGCATGCACCGTCGCAGCAGCGGCTATGTCCGTCTGCGTCATGGGTCGTAGGGTGATCTTATCGAGCACGTAATGCATGTAAGCGGTCCCTGCTTGTAAGTGTCGTAATAGTAACGAAGAAACAGTGACAGCGCTGGCGGTGCGTTTCATCGTTTTTCTGGCGTGCCTGATAACACCGACGGCGTTCCGTCTGGCCTCAACCCCTACCTTTCCCGCCTCTTGTCGATTTACGAGCTGTTCGCGCGACTTACAGCACGCAGCCATCCTGGCTGTGCCATTGAACCTGTTCGAGGAGCGCAACGATGTTTTATGTCGATGGATTTGTCGCAGCAGTGCCCACGGCCAACAAAGAGCTGTACCGCAAGCACGCCGCCGATGCGGGCCCGGTTTTTCTGGAAGCCGGAGCTCTGAGCTTCGTCGAGTGCTGGGGGGATGATGTGCCGGAGGGCAAGGTGACGTCGTTTCCCATGGCGGTGAAGTGTCAACCGGATGAGACGGTCGTGTTTTCGTGGGTAACCTGGCCTGATCGGGGGACGCGGGACAAAGGCATGCAGAAAATCATGGAGGATCCGCGGATGCAGCCCGATGTAAACCCCATGCCCTTCGACGGAAAGCGCCTTATCTACGGCGGCTTCGCCGCTATCGTTTCCATGTAAGAAGTTGCCCCCGCTCCGTGAGCGGGGGCAACTTCGGTCTCACTCCGCTTCAGGATCCTTCGGCGGCAACTCGCGTACCGGCCGCACTTCCACGCTGCCCAGACGCGCCGGTGGAATATGACTGGCCAATTGCAGCGCCTCGTTGAGATCCCGTGCCTCCAGCAGATAGAACCCGGCCAGTTGCTCCTTGGTTTCGGCAAACGGTCCGTCGAGTATGATCGTCTCGCCTTCACGCACCCGGATGCTGGTGGCGGAAGCGGTCGGCTGCAATGCCTGCCCGCCGAGATAATGCCCTTGCGCGGTCAACTTCTCGACACAGCGGACACATTCCTGATTGAGATCGTGCCATTGCTGCTGGGTCATGGCATTGATCACGCTTTCCTCGTAGTACACCAACGCGACGTATTTCATGACAATCCACCTCCCACCACAGCCGTTACGCTCACTGCCATTGCTCCACGGGAGTGAGTCCGCAATTGAACATCCAGCTGGTACCGAAACGATCCGTCAGCATCCCGAAACCCTGCGCCCAGAATGTTTTCTCAATCGGCATATGAACTGTTCCTCCATCTGCCAGTTCCTGAAAGACCTCGGTCGCCACATCCAGATTGTCGTACTGCAACTGGACGGTAGCTCCTGGCGCCTGTTGTCCGCAGCCCGGCGCCATGTCCGCGCCCATGATGACGTGACGGCCGATATGCAATTCGGCATGGGCGATCATTTGCGCCTGCTCCGGCGGGACCTGATCGGCCATCGGGGTCTCGCCAAACGTGTTGATCTCCAGCGATGCGCCGAACACCGAGGCATAGAAGTTCATCGCTTCACGGCAGCTCCCCGGAAAGGTCAGGTGTGTGCAGAGGCCGACCGGCTGCCGCTGCTGGGCCTTGCCCAGTCTGGCGTGTCGCTCAAGCGCCGGACCGGGTGCGAAGTCCTCCATTTCGTAATAACGACGCACCTCCAGGCAGGCGGCGGCGTCCGATCGGGGCCACTGCTTCGCCCAGCCCAGCGCCTCTCCCGGTGAGTCGACCTCGATGACTGTATACCCTGCAAGCAGTTCGCCGGTCTGTTCGAACGGCCCACGAATGACCTCGGGTTCACCGTCGGTGAAGCGGATCCTGAAGCCATCCGAACTGGGTCTGAGTCCGTCGCCTGTGACGAACACACCCGCGGCAAACATACGCTCGTTGTACTCGCCCATCGCCTCGAGCAGTTCGCTGGTAGGCATGATGCCCTGCTCGGTGTTTGCGTCGGCCTTGCGCATCAACATGTATCGCATATCGCACCTCTTCTGGTTGCTGTGATCATTGCAACCTTTAGTCGTGCAGGCCGTACGCAGATCGACATCAGCCCGCAACTATTTGAGTGCAGCGATACGCTGTTCGATGAATCGGCGCTCGGGCCATTGCGCAGTCAGCGCGAGCGCTTGCTCGTAGGCGCTCACGGCATCCGCGGTGTTGCCCATGCGGCGCAGCAGATCAGCGCGGGCAACATGAAAGAGGTGGTAGTTCACCAGATAACGTGAAGCGGCCAGTTCATCGAGCAATGCCAGCCCCGCCGCCGGCCCGTCGCGCATGGCGATCGCTACCGCGCGGTTCAGGGCGATCACCGGTGTGGGGCTCATGCGGTACAGCAGATCATAAAGCTCGACTATCCGTTGCCAGTCGGTGCTGGCGGCGTCAGCTGCGGTCGCATGCGCCGCGGCGATGGCAGCCTGAATGCTGTAGGCCCCGACCGGCTGATTGCTCATCGCCAGGTCCAACCAGTGCAGACCCTCGACAATAGCGGCCTGATTCCAGCGAGACCGATCCTGATCCTCCAGGGTAATAACCTGCCCATCCGGAGTCTGCCGCGCCGCGCTTCGCGAGTCCTGCAACAGCATCAGCGCGAGCAGGCCATACACCTCGGCATCCGGGAGCAGCTCGGCCATCAGTCGGCCGAGCCTGATTGCTTCCTGTGCGAGACCGGCGTTGACGACGGCGTCGCCAGCGCTGGCGGAGTAGCCTTCGTTGAACATCAGATAGATGACCCGCAAGACGCTGCCGAGTCGCTGCGGCAATTCACTGCTTTCCGGAACGGCATAGGGGATCTGGGCGTCGCGGATCTTGCGTTTGGCACGGACAATCCGCTGTGCGACGGTAGCGGACTGCTGCAGCAATCCGCGGGCAACCTGCTCGGTGGTAAGGCCGCACATTTCGCGCAGTGTCAGCACCAGCTGGGTCTCGGGCGCCAGACTCGGGTGACAGCAGGTGAAGATCAGCCTCAGCTGATCGTCCCTGATGCTGTCCTCGTCGAACCATGGCCCGGGCTCACCCTCCGCCTCCGCCTCGACAGCCAGCTGGCCTTCGGCGTAGTGCCTGGCGCTCTGCCGCCGTCGAATCTGGTCGATTCCCTTGTTTCGGGCAATGCGGATAATCCAGGCGGTCTGTTTCTCGGGGACACCTTCATCTGGCCACTGCTTGAGCGCGGCAGTAAAGGCCTCCTGCATCGATTCCTCGGCCAGCTCGAAGTCGCCGAGCAGTCGAATCAGCGTAGCGAGAATCTTGCGGGACTGGCGCCGGTACAGCGCTGCCAGCAGCGTATCGATGGGCATCCGAGAAGGTCCGTGTCAGATATCCGCACAAGCATAGCTCAGCGCGGCAGTTGCTTAGCAGCGGCGCGCGGCAAGACAAATCGGACATGCGTCTCAAAACCTCGAATTCGGCAAAACTTGATCATCAGCTTATCGTCCAACGGCCCAGCCACTGCGCTTTAACAACCCCGGTCAGCGCGTTCTGCAACCCGGCGTGTAAACAACATATGCGAGATTTCAAAGATGAAAAAGAGTGTGCTGTCGGTCATCGCGGTGTGCGCCGTGACGTTCATCGGGGCGGCTCTGTGGGTATACAGCGCACCGCCGGCTCAGGTGTCCGCCGCCTACCTCGGCGTCGAGCGGCACCTGGCCGATCTGGAGCCGCGTACGGTTGAGATTCCCGGGTTCCAGGTGGCCTACCTGGAGGGCGGCACAGGCGAGCCGCTGCTGCTCCTCCATGGCATGGGCGCCAACAAGGACGAGTGGAACCGGGTTGCGTCACATCTGACCGATCGACACCGGGTCATTGCCGTGGATCTGCCGGGCTTTGGCGAAAGCGACAAGCCGTTCGATGCCAGCTATCTCACCCCCGCTCAGGTTCGCTACGTACAGCAATTCGTCGAGGCGCTGAATCTCGACAGGCTGCACCTGGGTGGCAATTCCATGGGCGGACGTATTGCCGCAGCCTACGCGGCCGACTATCCCGAACGGGTGGAGAGCCTGTGGCTGCTGGCCCCGTCCGGCGTGATGAGCGCGCAGCAAAGCGAGCTGGTGAAAAGTCTGCAGCGCGGTAAGCAGGTGCCCATGGTGGTAGGTAACCGAGCAGAACTGGACGAATCGCTGGAATGGACGACCGAGCGGCCGCCCTATTACCCGGGCCCGGTCAAGGACGCCTTTGCCGAAACCGCGGCGCAGAATTATCGGCTGCACAGCCGGATCATGGCCGAGCTCCGGCAAGAGACCGTGGAGCAGTCCCTGGAAGATATCGTGACCGGATTATCCGTACCGACCCGCATTGTCTGGGGAGAGAAGGACAAGCTGTTCCATCACTCTTCCGCGCGGATACTCGAGCACCTCATCGACGGCAGCTCGGTGCTTCTGCTGCCGGATACGGGTCACCTTCCCATGATCGAAGCGCCTGGCAAGCTCGCCGACGATTACCGGCAATTCCGCGCTGCGCTGGAGAAGTCGTAGTCAAAACCCGACGAAGCGGGCGATCTCCTCCACCGGACGACGCTTGGACACCACGGCATTGGCAGGGAAGTCTTCATCCGGATAGCCCATCGCGACGCAGATCATGATCACCTGGTCCTCGGGAATCTCGGCATGGCGGCGGACCACAGGGGAATGCATGATTCCCTGACTGTTGACCACACAACCAAGCCCGCGCGACCACGCTGCGTTGACCAGACCATTGACCAGGGCGCCGCAGTCGAACTGGGCAATGTCTCCGTCACGCAGCACGCGGTCATAGGTAACCACGATGGAAACCGGCGCATCGAACTGGCGAAAACCGCGCAGGATCCAGTCCTGACGCTTTTCCTTGTCGTCCCGAGCGATACCCATGGCTTCGAACAACTGCACTGCAATCTCGACCTGCCGCTGCCGGTGCTCACCCTCATAGGCTCCGATGCCGCGGCTTTCCTTGTCGGGCGGCACGCCGGCGAGCATGCGCTCGGTGTTCTCCGCGCGGATACGGTCCAGCGGCTCGCCGGTCAGAACATGCAGATGCCAGGGCTGCGTATTCATCGAAGAGGGTGCACGGCTGGCCAGTGCGATGACCTCCTCGAGGACGCTACGCGGAACCGGTTTGTTCTGAAAGGCTCGGATGCTGCGACGACCCATGACCACTTGTTCGTAATTCAATGTTGCAACTCCCCTGACGCATCGTTTGGCAATCTGAAAGCCATTCTACCCGCCCTGCGTCCGTGCGGAGCTTGGATGAGTCATTCGCCGCGCTTATGCTCCAGCCGACGAGCCAGCCCCTGCAGCCGGGGGCGGATTCGCAGGAATCCACGGTAGGCGAGCTCCAGCGCCGCGAGCCCACCTGGCAACTGCCCGAGCCTCGCGAGCCAGCGCCAGCCGGGCAACCGACTCCACATCGCGACGAAGGCTGCGGCGCCATCAATGCGTGAACCATCGCCACGCTGGATGTGAAAGCGCGCCAGCAGCTTGTCCCGGTCAGCGGCGAAGGCAAAGCAATCATTGCTGCCCGAGCTGATATCGACAAAGCGCAGCGCACTGTCCTGCTGTGGCTCGGCCAGTCCCTTCACATGTGATATCTCGCGCATGCACAACGGACAGCCTCCGTCGTACAACACCGTCAACGTCTCCTGTCTTTCCGGTTCTCTCATGACAATCCTCCTCGCTGCGACGGGTACCCCGGCCGATTGGCAATAAGGCCAGCGCTCAACATGAACCGACTGAGGACGCCGATGCAAGCAGCTTCCACGCGGATAACCCGTCTTATGTATCGGGCTTTGTGCAAGATTGGCAAAATCTATTTCCGCGATAGGAAAGGGCAATCGTCGTACGGAAGCTTTTCGCACTCCATGCTTAAGGCCACATGTGATGCAGCGCGGACGCGCCATGCAGCCCAAGGGAGGTTTTTCCAAGGGAAATTACCAACTCGAGAGGTGAAACATGTTCGTCCATAACAAACGATTGCAGTATACCGTCCGTGTCGCGGGCCCCAACCCAGGTCTCGCCAATCTTCTGCTGGAACAGTTCGGCGGCCCCCAGGGTGAGCTCGCCGCCGCCATGCGCTACTTCGTTCAGGGCATCTCCGAAGATGATCCGGGCCGCAAGGACATGCTCATGGATATCTCTACCGAAGAGCTCAGCCACCTTGAAGTCATCGGCTCCATCGTCGGCATGCTCAACAAGGGTGCCAAGGGCGACCTGGCCGAGGGCGTCGAGAAGGAAGCCGAGCTGTACCGGTCGCTGACCGGAGCGGGCAACGATTCACACATTACCTCGCTGTTGTATGGCGGCGGTCCGGCATTGACCAACTCCGCCGGCGTGCCCTGGTCCGCAGCCTATGTCGACTCGATCGGTGAGCCTACTGCCGACCTGCGCTCGAACATCGCGGCGGAAGCGCGGGCCAAGATCATTTACGAGCGTCTGATCAACGTCACCGATGATCCGGGCATCAAGGACGCACTGAAGTTTCTGATGACGCGCGAAATCGCCCACCAGAAGTCCTTCGAGAAAGCGCTGCACTCAATGCAACCCAACTTCCCACAGGGCAAGCTGCCGGGCGAGCCTGAATTCGCCAACGTCTACTACAATCTGTCGCAGGGCGAAGGCGACGCGCGTGGTCCGTGGAATGAAGGACCGGAGTGGGAATTTGTCGAAGCCCCGCAACCGGCAGTCGATGGTGGTGACGGTATGGCCTCGGTTGATCTTGGCAAGGATCAGGCCAAGGTCGTCAAGCAGATGGCAACACGAACCAAGTCCGATCCCACGGTCGATCCCATGACCGGCGCCGATCTCGGCTCCGGTGGAGCCATTCGCAAAGGTAAAGGCTGACGCCTGCATGCGTGCCGATCCGCCCGGTTGGGCGAATCGGCACGCAGTACCGGCCTTTTAGCGCACCACGTGAAGAAAGTGCATGTGGCGCTCGTATTGATCCAGCACGTCGCTGATCACCTCCTCCCGATTCCAACCCATCAGGTCGTAGTTCTGGCCGCCCTCGTTCAGATATACCTCCGCACGGTAATACTCGGCCTTCCCGCCTTCTTCCGACGCCGATGTCAGGCTGGGGCGCTCATAGGGCCGCGGACGGACCTCGTAAATGAAGTCGGTCTCGCCCTGGTGAGTGATTTCGAGTCGAACGCGGGAATCCTCCCCTCGACTGACGCGGGTCTCGAAGCCCTCGGCATCGAACTCGCTGACTACCGACTCGAGTGCCGGCAGAACCACACCTGCCAGAAACTTCTCGACTTCAGGCTCGTCCGGAAAGCGCACGAGATTATGCAGACGGCGGCGCCACCCGCCTGACGTGGTCGAGGTCGCAGGCGACGTCGTTGGAGTCTGGTATCGCAGATCGCGCTTGGTTGCATCCAGCCTCAATGCCTTGAGCAAGCCCACTATGCACACCATCAGCACCAGGGTGAATGGCAAGGCACTGGCGATGGTTGCTGTCTGTAACGCCGTCAGCCCATCCGCCAGCAGCAACGCGATAGCCACCACCCCCATGGAGACCGCCCAGAACAGGCGCTGCCAGACCGGCGTCGGGCTGACCCCGCCGGATGCCAGCAGGTCGACCACCAGCGCGCCCGAGTCGGCAGAGGTGACGAAAAACACTACCACCATGAGAATCGCAATGAGCGAGAAGACCGAGGCAAACGGAAACTCTTCGAGGAAGGCAAACAGCGCCAGGGCCGAGTTCTCCTCGATCGCCAGACCGAGCTGCTCGACCTGCCCCCACAGAATCATGTGAATGGCCGTATCGCCGAACACCGTCATCCAGAACAGCGTGAAACCTGTCGGCACGAGCAGCACACCGGTGACGAACTCGCGAATCGTTCGACCGCGTGAGATGCGAGCGATAAACAGGCCGACAAAGGGCGACCATGCCAGCCACCAGCCCCAGTAGAACAGCGTCCAGCCGCCGATCCAGTCGTTCGGCTCGTAGGCATACAGGTTGAAGGTGGTGTTCACCAGATTCGACAGATAGCCACCGGTGTTCTGCACGAAGGTCTGCAGAATGAACACGGTCGGGCCTGCAATCAGGACGAAGGCCAGTAGTATCACCGCCAGGATCAGATTCAGCTCGGAAAGCCGGCGAACGCCCTTGTCCAGCCCGGTGACCACCGAGACCGTCGCCAATGCGGTTGTCGCAACAATGAGGCCGACCTGGACCGGCACAGAGATCGGCAGACCGTACAGGTGATTGAGCCCGCTGTTGATCTGGCTGACGCCCAGACCCAGCGATGTGGCCACACCCAGCAAGGTGCTGATGATGGCGAAAATATCCACGGCATGCCCGATCGGGCCATAGATTCGATCGCCTATCAGGGGATACAGGGCCGAACGGAGCGTCAACGGGAGGCGATGCCGGTAACTGAAGTACGCAAGAATCAGCGCGACGATGGCGTAGATTGCCCAGGCATGCAGCCCCCAGTGAAAGAAGGTGATGCGCATGGCATCCCGCGCAGCCGTCGCAGTACCGCCCTCCCCCGCGGGCGGATCAAGAAAGTGCATGACCGGTTCGGCCACGCCGAAGAACATCAGACCGATCCCCATGCCCGCAGAAAAGAGCATGGCGAACCAGGTCGGGCTACTGTAGTCCGGCTCGCTGTGATCCGGCCCGAGCTTGATGTCCCCGAATCGGCTCACCGCGACCAGTACAACGGTCAGCAGGATGCCTGCCACCGCCAGAATATATATCCAGCCGACATTGGCGATGATCCACGACTGCAACTCACCAAAAACGACCTGGGCCTGCTCGGGCTGCAGAACGCTGTACAACACCAGCGCGAGTATCAGGATGGCGGAGCCGTAAAACACCGGAGGGTTCAGGGTGGATGTTGATTGTTCCTGCATGTGTTCTCCCTTGATTCAGCGGCTTCGTGTCATGAAGCGCCTGGAGGAATGGTGCCAGCACAGCTTGGTGGCGCGTGAACAACCGACAGCGCATTCGGCGGGAATATCCGGAACAATGAAAACAAGGGAGGTCGTGGTGCATCCGCCGGGGGCGAGATTGCCCGGATTTACCCGGTGCTCAACTAGAAGCTGTACGCCACATAGATCGATGTGCGAACAGCATCGCTGTACAACTCGTCCGCCCAGTACTTCCCGTAGCGCCAACTGATGATGGTCTTCGACAGGCCGCGGTACTCGAGCATCAGATCCATCCCCTGGCCATACTGCGCGGTGCCAGTGTCGGCCTGATAATCGTAGAGCGTACCCATGAAGGTCAACGCTTCGGTTCCAGGCATCCTGCCGGCGATGCTTGCGGAGTAGACTTCCAGGCCGTGGCTGTCGCCCAGGCTCGGGTTGACCAGAAACAGCTCGGTGAGGCTGTTGAAGGTGTGCGATAGCGGTGTGATGAACTTGTCGGTGGGCGACTCGCCGCTCAGCTGGTTGTAGCCGAGGCGGTAGGCAATGTCGGAGACTTCAGCGCCCAGCTCGAGCACTCGGTAATCGGCCTCTACCTGATTCGGGTTGGCGCCAACATCGCGCTGAACGGCATACTCGAGTGTCGACAGCAGGTGCCAGCGGTCGATGGGCGCCCGGCCTTCGAAGCTAAGCCCGTAGGTGTCGACCGAGTTGGTCGGCTCGTCATCGTAGTCCAGCAACACGCCATAGGTCTTCAGCACGCCCACATCGTCCACCGCATACCCGACGTTATAGAAATGCGAGTCCATATCGGCCTGGCCATTGCTGGCTCGACGACCAAGCACGCGACGTACCCTGTCGAGATAACCGTACTCGATCTTCAGACCGTCCAGCGGCGCGACAGCCAACGTGAATGCATCGAACGATTGATGGTTCTGGCGCAACCCGGCGGTGCTGATGAATCGCCCGTTGTTGAGCATGATTTCCTGCCTGCCAAGGCGCAGTTGCAACGCACGATCCGGGTTGGCGTACTGGACGAAGGCCTGGTTGATCTCGGTACCACGTGGGTCGGCAATCACCGGATAGCCGGGGCGATTCTGGGAAGGGATGGTCGGAACGTTGTAGTCATCGGCAAACACCTGCTCCACCGCTTCCAGCTCGGCGAAGCCGCTCCAATGCTCACCTACGAGCGCCCTGGCCTTCAGCCCCAGGCGGATGGTCGAAGCCCTGGAAGTCTCTTCCATGTCATACCACTCGTAGCGGTAGCGCAGATCGGCACCGTATTCCATGCGTATATCGGCAAGCGCCAGCTCGGTGAAACCAAGCCCGACGATTGAAATACCCAGGGCGGCCAATGCCCGCAGCGTGTTCATTTCACTCATTGTTGTTCTTCTTTTCTGGCAGACTGGCGCGCCTGTTCCGGACGCCTTTGTGGCATTGTGGGAGCCACGGACACTGCACGCAACATACCGAACGGGACGCTCGCGGGATTGACTGTTCGGTTTTTCATACCGGTCCACCGCCCTGTCCCGCGATTTGAGCGAAGCGCATTCAAGTCGCCCAACAAAAAGCCCAGCATAAGCTGGGCTTTTTGAGTTCTTAGCACCTGGGCGCACTAGCGCGCCCAATGGCTCAGACGGTCATGATGTTCTCAGCCTGCGGGCCTTTCTGGCCCTGCGTGAGTTTGAACTCAACGCGCTGGCCTTCAGCAAGGGTCTTGAAACCCGTGCCGGTGATGGCGCTGAAATGTGCGAACACATCCGGGCCGCCAGCCTGTTCGATGAAACCAAAACCTTTAGCTTCGTTAAACCATTTTACGGTGCCAGTAGTCATAGTCGACATAATATATATCCTGAGTTTATAAATGATGGCCCATATGGACCGGAATGCTGGAGAGAGGCGATAACTTAGAAACTTCAGGACGAGGCACGACTAGCGATACAACGAAGTGGAGATCTGAACTAAATACTTTCTTCAAGCTGGGGCCCACTGTACAGCATCGCTGAGATATAGCTACAACAATCTCGGTTATTTATCAGACGGGCCATAATTCCATTTTTGAACCGCGGCACTTGAAGTATCAAAGGATGGCTGCAACGCCGCCAGCAATACCGGCAAAGAGCACCGATAGACCGATGACTATTTTCCACGGGAACACTTTCGGCGGCGGCTCCACGGCAAGCTGGGTATTCAGATAGTCTCTCAGCAGGCGGGTGTTGCGCGTATTGGCCTTGTACACCGCATCGAAGGCATCCCCAAATACAGGCACCAGGCCCACCGCAAAATCGATTCCGATATTACGCAGCATGCGCCGCTTCACGTCACCACTGGCACCGGCACGCTGTGCCTCGAGCAGAACGTAGCCCGACATCGCCAGCCCCACCAGATCGCCAATTCCCGGGATCAGACCAATAATGGCCTCGACGCCGATCTTGAACCGGGTGAAAGGCAGCCCGATGCTGCTGTCGGTGAAACGGCTGAACTTGTCGAGCCGTTTGATGATTGCACGCTGTTCGGCTTCGCTCGGTTTCTGCGTCATTCCATCTCCAATGGCTATCCCGGCTGCGGCAAGCGGCTCGCCGTGAACTCTGAAGAGTCCGCGCCGGTGCAAGAAGTTCAGAAAACCAGCGGTCCAGCATGGAAGCTCGCTGACGATTATCGTAACCTGCAGACCTGCCTAGCCAAGAGGATCTGTAAGCCGCTGATGAAAACGCCAAAACGACTCGAGCCGTTAGTCGAGGATGGGCTGATCGACGAAGTGCTGCGCCCGCTCATGAGCGGCAAGGAAGCAGCGGTGTATGTAGTGCGCTGCGGCAAGGAACTGCGCTGCGCAAAGGTATATAAGGAAGCCAACAACCGCAGCTTCCGCCAGGCCGTGAAGTATCAGGAAGGCCGCAAGGTGCGCAGTAGTCGTGATGCGCGCGCCATGGCCAAGGGCTCCAAGCACGGCCGCAAGGAGAAGGAAGAGAATTGGCAGAACGCAGAAGTCGCCGCCCTCTATCGTCTTGCCCAGGCCGGAGTGCGGGTCCCCAAACCGTACGATTTCCTGGACGGCGTGCTCCTGATGGAGATGATCACCGATCACGACGGCGACGCCGCGCCGCGGCTGAATGATGTGGATCTCGAGCCGGACGACGCCCGGGAATTTCATGCCTTCATGATCGGCGAAGTAGTGAAGATGCTGTGCGCCGGACTGGTCCACGGCGACCTCTCCGAATTCAACGTGCTGCTCGACGACCGGGGTCCGGTGATCATCGACTTGCCGCAGGCCGTCGACGCAGCCGGCAACAACCACGCGTTCGACATGCTCGAGCGGGACGTGGGCAACATGACCGCGTACTTCGGCCAGTTCGCGCCAGAACTCAAGGCCACCCGCTACGCTAAGGAAATGTGGGCGTTGTACGAAGATGGCAAGCTGACGCCTGATACCCAGCTGACCGGTCTGTTCGATGAACCGGAAGATGAAGCCGACCTTGACGGTGTGATGCGCGAGATCAAGGCGGCCCTGGCCGAGCAGGAGCGCCGCGAAGCGCTACGCAATGCTACGGACGAGCCGAACGATGAGCCGCCACCGCCGCCCTGGATGCGCGGCTGAGTCACCGTTTTCAACCCGTCCTCCGTGAAGCTCAGCGCCTGTATCTGACCCATGCAGGCGCACCTCCGACAGCGTGACCTATCTGCCGACCTTCAGTTCTGACATTCACGAGGCCGGGCCGGCACTGCGCCGCCGCCCGCCGGGACGGATAACTGCTAACCTGAGCCGCTGAGAAGCAATCGATACAAGCGAGCGACGATGTCCCAGAGTACCCACCGCCCGAACATGGTGATCACCGTGTTGTGCGGCACCCTCACCTCCCTGGTTGTGATTGGCTTTGCCCGCCTGGCCTACGGCGTGATTCTGCCGTCGATGCGTGCCGATCTCGGCTTTTCCTACCAGGAAGCGGGCATCCTGAGCACGGTCACTGCGCTGTGCTACGTCTGCTTCGTGCTGGCCGGCGGCCTGGCTGCTGCCCGCTGGGGCGCCAAGGCCTCGATCCTGTTCGGCATGTTCACCGTGGCGGCAGGGTTTCTGGGGCTGACCGTCGCTGCCAACTACTGGCTTGTTCTGCTGCTCATGGGCGTACTGGGGTTCGGCACCGCCTTCGCCTTTGCGCCCATGGTCGCCTTGTTGGCAACATGGTTTCCGGAAAAGCGTGGGCTGGTCATCGGCTGCATGACCAGTGGCGTTGGCCTTGGGGTGCTGGTGTCCGGTGTGCTGGTGCCGTTTCTGTTCGAGACGTTCGGCGAGCACGGCTGGCGGGTGAGCTGGGGCGTTTTTGCCGGTGCCGCGCTGTTCGTCGCGGCCATGATCAGTCTCTTCGTACGCAACCCGCCGCAGGCCAAAGCCAGCGATGCGGGCGGCCTGCCGTCGGATGAGAAATGGCGTATCTACCGCAACCCGCGTGTGCTGATCGTTGCCAGTACCTACGGCATCATCGGTATGGGCTATATCGTTCAGACGGTGTTCATGGTCAGCTACATGGTCGAGACCGGTCACAGTGCCTCCACCGCTGGCCGGTTCATGGCAATGATGGGGCTGATGTCCATCGCGGCGGGGCCATTGTGGGGCTGGGTGTCGGACTTCTGGGGCCGCGGCAATGCGCTGGCAATGTGCATTTTCATGGTGATCGTCGCCATGGGCTTGCCACTGATTGATCAGACGCTGATGTTTTTCTTCTTCCACTTTCTGGTCATGGGCGCCTCGATCAACGGGCTGTTCGCCATGATTCAGACCAGTGCCACGGATCAGGTGGCGCCTCGCTACATCCCCATCGCGTTCAGTTTCGCTACATTGTTCTTTGCGATTGGCCAGTTCCTCGGTCCAGCCATTGCGGGCTGGATGATCGAAACGACCGGCGGCTTTACCGCTGCATTCAGCTTCACTTTTCTGGTGCTGTCGGTGGGTTTCGGCTTGACTCTGTTGATACGCCGTTTTCCCAAGGAACTGGCCGTCGAGGAACCGAAGGCGGTGCCGACCCAATCCACCTGACAGAGCGGGCGCCATGAACACACGAATCACCCGCAGGCACAGCCTCAAGTTCATCGGTGCCACGCTGGCAGCCATGATGCTCCCATCCGCCTCCCTCTTCGCCAGCAACGGCGGACTGCGGCACAAGGCGTACGCAGGCACAGATCGCACACTGCCGGTCATCGGTATGGGCACCTGGCGCACCTTCAATGTCGGGAACGATCCCAAGTTGCTCAATGCCCGCGCCGAGGTGGTCAAGGCCTTCTTCGAACTGGGCGGGCAGCTGATCGATTCGTCGCCCATGTACGGCTCGGCGTCAGAAACGATCGGCCATGCCTTGCAGCAGCTCGGGACACCCAACAACCTGTTCGCCGCCGAGAAGGTCTGGAGCCCGGCCGGAGGCTCCACGCGCGAGCAGGTCGCGACGCAGCAGGCGCACTGGACGGTCGAGCAGCTCGATCTGGTACAGGTGCATAATCTGGCCGACTGGCGTGAACATCTTGCTGTGCTGCGCGAGCTGAAAGCCGAGGGCAAGATTCGCCATGTCGGCATCACCACGTCGCATGGGCGCCGTCACAGCGAGATGGAGCAGATCATGTCGTCAGAAGACATCGACTTCGTTCAGCTCACCTACAACATCACCCACCGCGAGGCAGAAGATCGGCTGCTGCCCCTGGCACAGGAGCGCAACATCGGTGTGATCGCCAACCGGCCCTATGACGGTGGGGGTCTGATCAAGCGACTCAAAAGACGGGACGAGCCGTTGCCCGAGTGGGCCAGAGCCGAATGCGGTTGCTTTACCTGGGCTGACTTTCTACTGAAGTTCATCGTCAGCCACCCCGCCATGACCTGCGCCATCCCCGCCACCACACAGGTCGCGCACATGCGTGAAAACATGCGCGCCGGTCACGACCCCATGCCGTCACCCGACGCCCGCAAGCGCATGGCGGCCTACATCGAATCGCTATGACCGACTGGGGCAGCTACGCACTGCAGGACTTCATCCCGTTCACGGCAGATGTCTATGTCCGGCTGCTGGAGCGGATGAGTGAAACGTTCTGGCCGCTTCATCTGCTGACGCTGACGCTGGGCACTGTTTCCATTGCCTTGGCCCTCACAGGCCGCGCACGGCTCGCCTGCCTCACACATGTACCGCATTGGGCGTTCGTGGGAGTTGCGTTTTTCATTCAACGATACGCGGAGCTGAACTGGGCCGGCGGCTATCTCGGCTATGCATTTATCGTTCAGGCTCTGTTGCTGTCAGTGATCGCGGTTACCCGGCCTGGACCGACTGCAACGCCAAGCCTGACGAACCCACCTGTTCTCATCGGCGTGGTGATCGCCGTCGCCGGTCTGGTCGGTATGCCCCTGATCGCCCCGCTGGCAGGCGACGGCTGGTATCAGGCGGAAGTTTTCGGCATCCACGCCGATCCAACGGCGGTCACCACACTGGGACTGGTGCTGATTCTGTTGCGCGGTTGGGTGCTCTGGGTAGCGGGCATCATCCCGGTGGTATGGACGCTGATTTCTGCTCTTACCCTGCAGGTGCTGGATGCGTCAGGGTTTCAGCTCCTGCTTGCCGTCGCCGGGATCGGGCTGACGGGTTTGGTCTGGAAGAGCTGCGAAACCGACTTGAGGGCCTAGCGTCGACGCGACAGACAACTCAGTCCGGCTTCCTGTACCAGCTATACACCCGCATCGGCGGAATATTCCGTAATTCCAGAGTGCAGCCAACAGGCGCACCCATGATCGGGTCGGTATAACCGGCAACGTCGCGACGGAACTGGTAGGCCACGAATCGCCCGCCGGTGGCCAGCGAACCGTTCACCGCCTGCACTACCCGCGTCGCAACGGCTGGCGGCATCTTCGAGAACGGGATGCCCGAGATCACCACATCCGGCTTCTCCATACCGTGCTGCGCCAGGATGTCTGCAAGATGTTCCGCGCTGCCCTGACAATTGATGAACCGCGGATCATCTATTTCATCCAGCAGTTCATGGAAATGAGGGCTTAGCTCGATCGAGAGCAGCCGTGCATCAGGGCCAAGATGCTGAAGAAAGGTACGCGTCGTGCCGCCGGTGCCTGGCCCGAGCTCCACCACCCGCCTGGCGGCAGACAGATCTGCCGCCTCGACGATACGCTGCTCAAGAAACCGTGAACTTGGAATGATCGAGCCGACCTGGCTCGGCTCCCGCAGGAATCCTCGAAGGAAGGCGCCTGGATTGGTTTTACGATTCGATTCGGACTTGGCCCAACCGCTCTCCTCCGCCATGTGTTCTCAACCTTTTGCCAGGAGTGTTATTCGTTGCTGGCAGCGAGCGATGCACGCGTGATTCACTGCCATGCGCAAAAAAACCGGATCCGTCATGAGCAATGCCACTTCATCAGTTCAGCAGCAGCTCCGGAAAGAACCAGCTCCTTCGGGTTGAGTCATTTGTAATGCGGTAGGTTCCCGCGAACGCGTGACACGCATGCGCTACCGGCAACCCGGCAGCGATGGCGCATCGGTTGTGCGGAAAGGAACCGCCGGGGATTCGGAGGCGTTGCGCTGTCAGGACTTGTTCACCGCACCCGGATCTACCGATGCGCCAGCGCCGAGCTCTTCGCGGACCCTGGCCAGGCGTGCGCCCTCCTTGCCGGTGATCATGAACAGCTTGGCAGGATCGCTGGTGCGCAACTGCAGCGCGCCCAGTTCCATGCCTTCGGCCACGACAATGTCGTGCTGACGAGCCGCGAGGCCATCCAGAATCGTCTGCGCGGCAGCGACCGGGTCGATGCCATTCTCGATATTTGCATCGGACCGGCCACGCGCCGCGCCGCTGCCCTCCAGCGCATTTCGGGCAATATCGGTGCGCACCGAGCCGGGAATGATGATGCTCACGCCGATGCCGTAGGCCTCTTCAACCTCGGCACGCAAGGCTTCGAAGTAGCCCACCACTGCGTGCTTGGCGCCGCAGTAACCGGTCCTCAATGCCGTGCCCACCTTCCCCGCCACCGAACTGACGACAGCCACCTGCCCGCCCCTCTGCTCCACCAGCCGCGGCAGCAGTGCCTGGGTCAACGCCAGCGGCGCCATGTAGTCCACCTCGATCAGCTGACGGTATACATCCAGGGAAGTGTCCAGCGCCAGGCTGCGCTGACTGATGCCGGCATTGTTGATCAGCAGATCGATACGTCCCTGCCAGCCCCAGGCCTGCTCGACCAGAGCCGGAAGGCGGTCGTAATCAGTCGTATCAAAGGGCAGCACCAGCGTGCGCTCCGGCGCCTGATCCGCCAGCGCCTGCAGCCCATCGGCGCGGCGACCGGACACTATCACGTGCGCCCCCTGGGCCAGCAGTGCGTTGGTCAGCGCTTCACCAATACCCGATGACGCTCCGGTAACCCAGACTACCTTCGATTCGAACGACATAGCATGATTCTCCCTGGTCCGAGGGCAACCCTGTGCCCGGCAAAGTGCTGAGGGTAGTGGTTCGCTGGGGGAGAGTCTGTCATGCGAGTGACAGTTGCTGGCCGATCGGCCCGGAGACAGGTACGGAGGCCGATCCGCCGGCCCCGATTGCGCAAGTCAGCGCGGCCCGGCGGTGAGCCGGGCCAGACCGCTGTATCAGATTCTGAAGCGCCCCATCTGCTGCTGCAGGGAGGTGCCCAGGCGAGCGAGTTCGACGGTTGACGCAGCGGTTTCTTCAGCAGCCGAGGCCGACTGATCGGCAATGTCGCGCACATTGATCACGCTGCGATTGATCTCCTCGGCCACAGCGCTCTGCTGCTCGGCTGCGGTGGCAATCTGCACGTTCATGTTCTGGATGGTCGCGACCGTCTCGGTAATCGCCTTGAGCTCAGCCCCCACCCCGCGGGCCAGCGTCACGGTCTCGCCAGCCAACGTGCTGCTGGAGTTCATGATGGTCGATGCCTCCGATGCGCCCTTCTGCAGATTGCCGATGAGCGTTTCGATCTGCGCAGTCGACTGCTGAGTGCGCTGGGCCAGGCCGCGGACCTCATCAGCGACTACCGCGAAACCGCGCCCGGCTTCCCCGGCGCGGGCAGCTTCGATAGCGGCGTTGAGCGCCAGCAGATTGGTCTGCTCGGCGATGCCATTGATCACCGTCAGCACCGTGCTGATGGCGGCTGTGTCATCGCTCAGACGCGTCATCGCGACGACCGAGCGCTCGACCTCCGCACAGAGTCTGTCGATCTGGGTCAGCGCACGCTGCACGGCCTGATTACCCTGCGCAGCCTGCCGGTCAGCCTGTTGCGCAGCGGTAGCCGCGTTCTGTGCGTTGTGCGCCACTTCCTGCACGGTGGCCGCCATCTCGTTCATGGCGGTGGCCACCTGATCAGTCTCGGTACGCTGCGTATGCACGCCCGCACTGGTCTGCTCGGTCACGGCCGAGAGCTGCTCGGCAGCCGAGGCCATTTGTGTGGTGGCGTCGCTGATCTCGCCCACAAGGTTGCGCAGACTGCGGCGGGTCTTGGCCAGCGCATCGAGCAGATGACCAAACTCGTCGCCGCGCTTCTCAATCGGCTGTTCAGTCATGTCGCCCGCGCCGATAGCTTCAGCGATGGTCAGAGCGCGACTCAGCGGCGTAGTGATCTGGCGCACTATCAACCAGCTGATGCCGATGGCCAGCAGAATCGCCAGCAAGGTAACGCCGTACAGCCCCAGCTTGCTGGAGGCCACGTCTTCGGTGCTCTTGCGGTTCTGTCCGTCAACGATGGTATTGGCGGCATTGATGATGACCTGGAAATGCCCTTCCATCTTCTCCAGCAAGGCATTTTCAGCTGCAGCAATCGGCGGATAGGTGGCGATCAGCGCCATGTACCGCTCCGAGTTGGCCTGATACTCGCGGAACGTCTCGGCCTGTGCGCCGGATAGACGCGGGCCCAGCGGTGCACCTGCGGCTTTCACCACCTCGAAATGCCGGGTGAGGATATCCAGTGCCTTGTCAGACTCGTCCATGACGTAACCGCGCACGTGATAGCGCAACAGACGGGTCTGCTTGGCCGCTTCGGCGACCATGACGGCACTCGCGGCCTCGAACTCGTCGAACGGCACAACCGGCGCATCGGCAGTGCCGTTGAGCTCCACTTCAAGCCCGGCGATCTGCTTGTCGGCGGTATCGCCCACCTCGATCCAGCTGCGGCGCGTAGCAAGCTTGTTCAAGCGTGTGGCGATGAGCTGTTGGAACGCTTGCTGGAAGGCCAGCGCTTCGCGCGCGATCATTTCGATATCGGCCACGTCCTTCGGGTCACTGAATCGCACCTTGGTCCGTTCAACGATATCGATGATCGCATCCACCGACTCGGTCACGCGCCCCTCAACGGCCGGGTCGCCATCTCGATCGAATGCCTGACTGGCGCGGCGGATCAGGTTGACCTCATCGAGCAGCTTGCCTGCGGCTATGGCCTTCTGGCTGCGGTCGGCCAGGCTGTCCACACTTTGAATACCCATCAAGGCCACGATCAGACACAGCAAAACGACGGCACCGAAGCCCAGCGCCAGCTTCAGACTGACTTTCAGATTGTTCATGGTGAATCCTGCAAAGAGAAAAGGTCCTGCGTTCAGGCTTATGCGTATATCGGCCGGACTCGATTCAGCTCGCGTACCGTTCGTCGTGCGATGGCCGGAAGGAACGAAGCGCGCGCAGGCGCAGAACGGAAGGAGCGGATCAGGATCGGCGGACGCCGGTCATCGTCGCGGTTCCGGATCGTTGCTGGCGATACGCCCCTGGCGTCATGCCGGTCCAACCGCGAAAGGCGCGAATGAAGGAGCTCTGCTCCGCATAGCCGAGCAGCAGTGCGACATCGGTCTGCGCCAGCGCCGGGTCGGCCAGATACTGCCTGGCCAGGGTGTGCCGGGTATGCGCCAGCAGACCGCGATAGCTGTACCCGGCACGACTGAGCAGACGGTAGAAGGAGCGCGTGGACATGGCCATGGCCCTGGCGACGGCTTCTGCACTGGCATCGCCGTTTTTCATCGCCTCGACGATCTGTTCCTGTACCTGCGCGAAAAAGGCCGCTGCTTCGTCGTCGACCGTCTGCGGACGCTGATGCAGCAGTGCCTGGGCCTGCTGCTCGAGAAGCCGCAGCAAATAGGAATCCTTGCTGGTTATCGGCAGCGCCAGCAAGTGCGCGGGAATGCTCAGCTCGATGGCCTCGCACCCGAAATCGACGGGGCAACCCAGGAGCACCGAATACACGCCTGCGTCCCCGGGCGCCGGAAAGGGCAAGCCGGCGCGAATGGGCTTTATCGGCCTGCCGATGAGCGCCTGGCACAACGCAACGAACGCCGCCAGGCTGTACTCGCTGGCTCTCGGCGTATTGGCCACTGCTTGGGTCCAGGCCATGTGCAGTGCGCCATTCTCCATACGCGAACGCGAGACCAGGCCGCCCTGCAACAGCGCATGAAAACGGTGATAGCGCAGCAACGCCTGCCCGAGCGTTCCGCAGGCAGAAACCATGTAACCCACCACGCCGAAATCCTGGGGCTGGCAAGCCAGACCAAGCCGTATTCCCAGCGCCGGAACCGGGTCAAGCGCCCAGAGCTGCTCCAGATACTCGCAAAAGTCCACCGCCGGCACGCTTGGCGAAGCCAGCACCAGGCGTATGGCATCGCTCAGCTCATCGGCCGGCAGCTCGCGTTCGCGCGCGTAGCTCAGCACGGGCTCCAGGAAGGCTGCGGGAAGGACATCAGGTTTGCTCATGGAGGGCACTATCGGGACGCTGGCACAAAATGTCAATCAGGCAACGATTGCCGATACGTAAATCAAGACCGGACATACCATGAGGGCTTTTGCGGTCCTTGCGCGGAGTAGATCATGGCGTATGTCGTCACCCAGAACTGTATTGGCAACAAGCACACCAGCTGCGTAGATGTGTGCCCGGTCGAGGCCTTCCGTGAAGGGCCGGACATGCTGTTCATCGACCCCGATACCTGCATCGACTGCAACGCCTGCGTGTCAGCCTGCCCGGAGGGTGCGATCTTCCCTCGCAGCATGGTCCCCGCGGAGCAGGAGTCGTTCATCGCCCTGAACGCGGAGAACGCCAGGACCCATCCGGTCATTCGCGAAAGCATCCAGGCCGGCCAGCACGCCGCCAGCCCGCTGGCTCAGTTGCCTGGCCGGTTCGCCGTCATCGGCTCGGGCCCCAGCGGCTTCTATGCCGCCGAAGCGCTGATGAAGCAGCTGCCGGCCGCGCAGGTCGACATGTTCGAGCGGCTGCCGACACCGTTCGGGCTGGTGCGCTACGGCGTTGCGCCTGATCATCCACGCATCAAGTCGGTAACCGCCAGCTTCGAGCGCATTGCCGAGTCCGAGCGCTTTCGCTTCTTCGGTAATGTGCAGGTCGGTCGCGATCTGACCAGCGCCGAACTGCGCGCGCACTACCACGGCGTCATCTACGCAACCGGTGGCTCGCAAAGCCGTCCGCTGACGCTGCCCGGCGCTGACAGCGGCAATATCTTCGGCTCCTCCAACTTCGTCGGCTGGTACAACGGCCACCCCGATCAAGCGGAGCTTGGCCCGGACCTGACCGGCTCTGCTGCCGTGATCATCGGAATCGGCAACGTCGCCCTCGACATCGCCCGCCTGCTGGTTCTGCCCCACGAGCAGCTGGCCAAGACCGATATCGCCGATCACGCTCTGAAGGCACTGGCTGCAAGCGGTATCGAAGAAGTGAGGCTGCTGGCCCGCCGCGGCCCGGCACAGGCCGCCTTCACACCGAAGGAACTGGAACAAGTGATGGCCATTCCAGGTCTGCAGCTGCTGGTGGACCCTGCGGATCTGGAACTGGACGACACCACCGCACATCAGCTGGAACAACCCGAATTCGCCGAGGCCCGGCAGAATCTGAACCTGCTGCGGGAAATCGCTGCGCGCCCGCAGGGCGACGGCAAGCGCATTCGCTTCATGTTCTATACCAGCCCCTCCTCCTTTACCGCCAGCGGCGACCGCGTCAGCACCGTGCAGGCGCAACGTACCGAACTGGTCCGCAATGATCAGGGCGAACTGGTGGCCCGCGCGGCCGACCAGACGCTGGACATTCCAGCGAGTCTGGTCGTGCACGCCATCGGCTATCAGGGCTCGGCCATAGACGGACTGCCCTTCGATCTGGGACGCGGCGTGATGCAGCATCAACGGGGCCGGATACAGGGCCACAGCGACCATCGCGATTATGCCGCCGGCTGGATCAAGCGCGGCGCCAGCGGCGTGATCGGCAGCAACCGTCAGTGCGCCACGGAAAGCGTGCAGCAGCTGATCGACGATCTTGGCCGCAGCCTGCCGGAACGTTCGGGCGATATCGCGCAGTTGCTGACAGCGCGCAACGTGGAAACCGTCAGCATGGCGGATTGGCACCTGCTGGATCAGCATGAACAGGCCCGCGGTCGGATCGAAGGCCGCACGCGGAGCAAGGTTGTCTCGGTTGCCGAGATGCTCAAGGTCATTCGTGATGCCAGGGCCCACGAGGAAGAACAGGCCAACCTGCCGGTCAAGACCCACCACCGTGCCTGCACCCTCTGCGAAGCCATGTGCGGCGTGGTGATCAAGACCCAGGGCGAGCAGATTCTGTCGATCAAGGGCGATGAGAACGACCCGCACAGCGAAGGCCACATCTGCCCCAAGGGCTATGCCCTGCAGGATCTGCACAACGACCCCGACCGCCTGCGCACCCCGCTGGAAAAAGTCAACGGAGAGTGGCTGCCGATCGATTGGGATACCGCTCTGGACAAGGTGGCCGCCAGACTCGTGGACATTCAACGCCGGCACGGCAACGACGCCATCGCCGGCTACTGGGGTAACCCGGCATCGCACAACCTGGGGCTGATGATGGCCTCCGGGACCCTGCGCAAGGCCATCGGCACGCGCAATATTTCCTCCGCCGCCTCGCTGGATCAGATGCCCCACCAGCTGGTGTCCTACCTGATGTTCGGCCACAGCCAGCTGTTCACCATCCCGGATATCGACCGCACCGGCTACATGCTCATGCTCGGAGCCAACCCGGCGGCATCCAATGGCAGCCTGATGACCGCTGGCGACATCCTCAAACGCCTTGAACGCATCCGCGAGCGCGGCGGCAAGGTGGTGCTGGTCGACCCGCGCCGTACCGAGTCGGCCCGTTATGTGGATCAGCACCTGTTCATCCGCCCCGCCACCGATGCCTTCTTCCTGCTCGGCCTGATTCGACACGTGCTCGACAAAGGTCTGACCAAGCCCCGCCGACTGCGCGAGCTGGCCGACCACTGGGAGGCACTGGAGCCCCTGTTCGAGGGCATCTCACTGGAGCAGGCGAGCGCCCGCTGTGGCGTGCCGGTCGAGGAGATCAAGCGCATAGCCGAAGACTTCGCCACCGCCGAATCCGCTGTCTGCTATGGCCGCATGGGTGTCTCCACCCAGAGCTATGGCGCGCTCAACCACTGGCTGATGCTGGTGCTCAACATCATCACCGGCAATCTCGACCGTCCCGGCGGCATGATGTTTACCACCCCGGCGTTCAACAAGGCGCAAAGCCGGCCGATGGGCAGCTTCAACAACCATCAGAGCCGCGTGCGTGGTCTGCCGGAGTTCGACAGCTACTTCCCTGCCGTTACGCTGGCGGAGGAAATGCTCACGCCGGGCGAAGGACAGGTCCGCGGCTTCATTTGCGTCGCCGGCAACCCGGTGTTGTCCACACCCAACGGCCGGTTGATGGACGAAGCGCTCGAGCAGCTCGAGTACATGGTCTCCATCGACTTCTACCTCAACGAAACCTCCCGGCATGCGGATATCATCCTGCCGCCGACCGGCCCGCTGGAACACGAGCAGTACGACATCGTCTTCAACATGCTGGCGGTGCGCAACCTGGCCCGTTTCAGCGACCCGGTGTTCGAGGCGCCCGAGGGCACTCGCTGCGATTGGGATATCGTCCAGGGCCTGGCCAAGCGGATTCAGGCGCTCAAGAATCCGGACGCCGAACCGGCCAGACCCACGCCAACGCCCGAGCAGATTCTCGACCATGGCTTGAGGACAGGCCCTTACGGCAAGGGCTTCAGCGAGTGGAATTCCGGCACGCCGGTCGAGCATGACGAGCCGCTGAGCCTCGAGGTGCTCAAGCGTTATCCCCATGGGCTGGACCTGGGGCCGATGCGTCCCTCGTTCCCGGGCTATCTGTTCACCCCCGATCAGCGCCTGCGCCTGACGCCGCCCGAGCTGGTCGCAGACCTCGGCCGCGCCCTGGCCGAGCTGCGCGGAGCAGACACCAGCGAGCTGATGCTGATCGGGCGGCGCGACCTGCGCACCAACAACTCGTGGATGCACAACAGCAAGCGTCTGGTCAAAGGCAAGGACCGCTGCGCCCTGTTGATCCACCCGATCGATGCCGAGCGCCTCGGGCTAAGCACTGGCAAGCAGGCCCGCATCATGTCGCGCACCGGCGAGCTGATGATCAAGGTAGAAGTAACCGATGACATCATGCCCGGCGTTGTCTGCCTGCCCCACGGCTGGGGTCACGACCGCGAAGGCGTGGCGTTGCGCGTAGCGCAAGGCAACCCCGGCATCAGCGTCAACGACATTACCGATGACAAGGTTGTCGACGTGCTGTCAGGCAACGCGGTGCTGAACGGGATTCCGGTGTCGGTGGTGGCGGCGTGACGAAGCGGTGGTGGGCTGCCCGACGAGCGTCGTCGAACCAAAGCGCGCGTGTCGCGCCGGGGTAGATATGACACGGCGGCCGCACCGCGAAGGGACATCAGGCCCGATATCGCCGCTCGCTCGGCCCGAGACGCGATCCGGTATCAGGCCGTCAGTCCTTCGCTGCAGACGCGGCCTGACCTTCACTCCCTTCGAGCTGGCCGGCCCACTTGCCGGCAAACTGATAGAGCGGCTCGAACGAAGCCGCCAGCTCCAGGCCCAGGGAAGTGAGCATGTACCCGCCGCCGGTTGAGTCGACGATGCCAGCGTCACGTAGCTCGTTGATTCTGGACTGCAATACCGTAGGAGATATGTTGCCCGACGCGGCTCTCAGCGCTCTGGAGCTTAGCGCCCCCTGACGTAGCTCCCACAGAATCCTCAATGTCCACTTCTGGCCCAGAAGATCCAGTAGCGCCATGATCGGCCTGCGGCCCTTGACCCTGGGTGACTTCGTTGCTTCATTGCCCACCATACTGCCCCCTTGCTTTGCTACATATTTCGTAGCATCATTGCGGCTACACATTCTGTAGCAGCGGATCCTATCATGTCCCGAATACAACCACTCACCAAACCCTATCCCCACGCGATACAGGCAGTGTTCGACAGAGTCATGGGCCCCGGCGTGCCGCCTCTGGTTCTATTCACAACCCTGGCGACCAGTGATCGGGCCTGGGGCAAGTTCCTGGGCGGGTCGCTACTGGATGGGAATGTGCTCACCTTGCGGCAGCGAGAGCTGGTCATCAACCGGGTTTGCGCTCTTGCCGGCTGCGAGTACGAATGGGGGATCCATGTGACCGTCTTCGGTGAGCGCGCTGGTCTGAGCAGGCAAGAGATCGCAGCTACCTTGAATGTGCCTTTGAGTACAGACGCATGGGCGGATGCGGACATGGCTCTGCTCGCAACGGTTGACGCTCTCCATGACCGAGCAACGCTTGGTCATGAGGAGTTCTCGAGGGTGCGAAAGTACTTCGATGATGAACAGATCATGGAGATATTCATGCTGGCCGGCTTCTACCGAACCGTAGCCTATCTCGCTAACGGTCTGGATCTGCCGCTCGAGCAGAACATGGCCCGATTCGCCGACTACCGTGGTGAGTGCTCGCAGCAGGCTTGAGCGTGGTTGGGTCCCGTGCGGCTTCATCGGCCTCCTGCTGAGCAAACGATCCGGAGTTCGACGCGACCCAGCTGCTGCCGTAGCGGGACCACAGAGCCGGCTCGCCTGCGCACTCGGCTCCGCCTCCCCCCTTATTCCTGAACCATCCTCCGCTACCAACGTCCTAAATCTCTAGAAGCCCGACATACTTCTCACATCTGGCAGTCCCAGCAGGCAGGTCTATTCAGCAGTTATCCGACCGCGTAATCGCCCGCTGCCGGTTGATGCATTCAACTGAAGGAGCTGTTCATGGTAGACAAGTCTGAAAAATTCAGCTGGCTGGTACGCTTGGGCTTTGCCGCTCGGGGGGTAGTGTATCTACTGCTCGGTTATCTGTTCCTGGCTGGCTCTGGGCAAAGCCAGGCTGATGAGGGCGCGCAAGGCGTGTTCAATTACCTGCAGGAAGTGCCCGGTGGCACCCCCATACTCTATCTGTGCGCACTGGGTCTGGTCGGCTATGGACTCTACCGCCTGTCTTCGCTGCTGTTCGACGCAGAAAATTATGGCAAGGACAAGAAAGGTATCGCGCAGCGGCTGGGTCATGGCGCCAGCGGGCTAGCGCATTTTGTCCTGGCATACACCGCGTTCCAGTTCGCCCAGGGTGAGCAGCAATCCTCCGGCGGAGGGGGCGGAGGCGGAGGCAGCGCACAGGAAGCCACCAGCACAGTTTTATCGATGGAGTTCGGGCCCATCGTGATCGGAATTCTCGGTCTGTGCTTTCTGGCCGCAGCATTGGCTCAGGCGAAAAAAGCCATTACCGGCGACTTCATGGAGCGGATATCGCCCCGCGCACCGGGCTTTACCAAGATCATCGGCCACGCTGGATTCGCTGCGCGGACAGTGGTCTTTGCAGTGATCGGCTGGTCCTTTGTCCAGTCGGCGTGGCTGGACAGCTCGTCGCAGATCAAGACACTGGGCGAGGCGGTTTCCTCCCTGAGGGATAACGGCGTGTTATTCACGCTGGTGGCAATCGGCTTGTTGCTCTTCGGCGTGTTCAGCCTGGTCATGGCGCGGTATCGCACGGTTCCGGATCTTGACCCGGACGGTGTGAAACCCGCCTATCGGACCTGAGCCCCGACGCGCACGATGACCTTGATCAGACTTCCGGTTAACCTAGCATCAGGACGCTTTCATACCGCCTCTTGAGTGCTGTTGTGACACCGGGGGTCGGTTCGATCTGAACCGTTTTGAGGAAGGAAATCACGTGCGCGAATCCGTTCAGGACTACTACGGCAAGGTACTGCAGAGCAGCGCCGACCTGAAGACATCCGCCTGTTGCGACGTATCGACTATGCCGCAGTGGCTGAAGCCACTGTTGGCGAATATCCACCCCGAGGTGACTGAAAAGTATTACGGATGCGGGCTGGTCGCGCCGCATCTGCTATCGGGTTGCCGGATCCTCGATCTGGGCAGCGGCTCTGGACGGGATTGCTACGTGCTGGCACAGCTGGCCGGTGCCGAAGGACAGGTGATCGGTGTCGATATGACCGAAGAGCAGCTGGATGTTGCGCGGCGCCACCTGGATCATCACGCCGAGCGCTTCGGCTTTGCCAACGTAAGTTTTCATCAGGGTTACATCGAACAGCTGGACAGCCTGAACCTGCCCGACAACAGCATCGATGTGATCGTCTCGAACTGCGTGATCAACCTGTCGCCTGACAAGGATGCGGTTCTACGCGAGGCCTACCGGCTGCTCAAGCCCGGTGGTGAGCTGTACTTCTCCGACATCTATGCCGATCGCCGCCTGCCCGATGCGCTGCGTCAGGACGACGTGCTATATGGAGAATGCCTGGGCGGAGCTCTGTACTGGAACGACTTCGAGAATCTTGCCCGTCGCCACGGCTTTCTCGACCCGCGTCTGGTGGAGGACCGCCCTCTGGAAATCACCGATCCGGCCATTGCCGCCAAACTCGGCACCGCGCGCTTCTTCTCCGCCACCTACCGGCTCTTCAAGCTGACCGAACTGGAACCGGCTTGTGAGGACTACGGCCAGGCGGTGGTATATCGCGGAACTATCCCCGAAGCAGTCCATAGCTTCAAGCTGGACAAGCACCATGAAATCGAGACCGGGCGCATCTTCCCGGTGTGCGGCAATACCTGGCGGATGCTCAAGGACACACGTTTCGCCCAACACTTCGATTTCATCGGCAACTTCGAGCGCCACTACGGCATCTTCCCCGGTTGTGGCGGTGCCCTGCCCTACGATGCGACCGAGGCTTCACGGGGAGGCAGCGCGTGCTGCTGAAGTCATGATTGCCCGGCCCGAGCTGGAGCAACGCGAACAGCCCGCTTCGCTTTCTCTTTCTGGTTCCCAGCGGCGGGTCATAGGCGCGGAATCGAAATGACTCCATCCGACATTGGCAAGGCATACGATCAGATCACGCAACTGTGGGCCAGCGAGCAATTCAACATGAGCAACGGCATCGAGCCACACAAACGGGCCATTGCCGTGATCGACAAACAGTATCGCGGCGCCGCGCTGGACATTGGGTGCGGATGCACTGGCCGCTTCTTCGATTTGTTGCTGAGCGAAGGCTTTGAGCCTGAAGGGATAGACGTCTCTGCGGAAATGGTCCGGCTCGCTCAACTGAAACACCCGCACGTGCCTGTCCATCAGCAGAACATTTGCGACTGGGTGCTACCCAAACGATACGACCTGATCACCGCCTGGGATAGCATCTGGCATATTCCGCTGGCGTCCCAGGAGCTGGTGATAAGCAAGATCGTCGACGCGTTGAACCCATGCGGTGTGTTCGTTTTCTCGTTCGGCGGCACTACCGAGCCTGGAGACCATTGCGACAGCTTTATGGGCCCGGAAATCTATTACTCCTCTCTTGGCACCAATGGGTTCCTGTCGCTAGTTATCAAGCTCGGCTGCCAGTGTATCCACCTGGAGTACGACCAACCGCCCTCACCACATGCGTTCATGATCGTGCGCAAGGGTGCTGCGTGAACGCCTACGTTTAGGTCAATCCAAGGTTTTCACCGACTGTTTTCGGCCCTTTGAAGCGTTCCAGTACCTGGCAGGCAAGCGCACGTCGAAGGTGGCGGTGGCGGTGGCAGTGGCGGTGGCAGGATCTTCAGAGATGTAGAACGGATGAACGCGATACTTGCCTACCCTGCCCATTTCTATCGTCTCGATGTGCTCATGGGCAAGGAAGTGTTCCCGCGCTGATACCCGAGCTGCAGGACAGCCCGCCCGCCAGGGCCTTTAGCCTGTTGAACCTAGGGTTGTCCTTCCTGGTCAACGGCCGCCTGCACCTGTCGGAAGAACGCCAGGCGCTCTTCGCCCTGGTTGCCACCCTGGCGGTCCGTGGCCTGGGGCCAGTTACCGTTGGAGGCGATTACCAGTTTCCTACTGGGATCGATAAAGATGCCCTGGCCGAAGATGCCCTGTGCGATATAGGCGCCGTCATCCAGGGTCCACCACTGGTAGCCGTAGCCCCGTCCCGGTCTGCCGATATCCGCCTGCTTGGTGGTGGCTTCTTCAATCCAGCCGTCGGGCAACACAGGCTCGCCATCGACGACACCGCCACCCAGCAGGAACAGCCCGAAGCGGGCGTAGTCCCGGGTGGCCGCCTGTACGCAGCAGCCACTGATTTCATGCCCGGTGGAGCCCAGCAGCCAGGTCGCGTCCTGCTCCATGCCGAACGTCTTCCAGACCTTTTCTGACAGATATTCGGACAGCGTCTTGCCGCTGGCCGAACTGGCCAGCACGCCGATCAGATTGGTCTCGCCGGTTTTGTAGACCCACTTGGTACCCGGCTCCGCCTCCGATTCCAGTTGGCGCATGTAGCTCACGGTGACATCCACGCCCGCCTCGGGTTCGTGTCTGCTGAATTGCGCCACGTCCGACTGCGGGTCCGCGTAGTCTTCGTTCCACTTCACGCCCGAGGTCATCGTCAGCAGCTGCTTGATGGTGACCTTGTCGTAGGCGGAGCTCTTGAGGTCAGGGATATAGTCCGATACGGGGTCTTCGATGCTCTTGATGTGCCCGTCCTTGATCGCCGCACCGACCAGTGTCGACGTGAACGATTTGGCAACGGAAAAGCTGGTCCAGCGGCCTTCCGGACCGAAATCCAGCCCGTACTTTTCCAGCCGCACCTTGCCATCCTGAACGATGATCAGAGCGGCAGCGCGCTGCGACGCCATGTAGGCGTCGACATCCACATCGATATCCAGCGGCTCGCCCTGAGGCAGCGGGTAGGCGTTGTCACCGGCGGCGATCACCCGTGCGTCTGACAGCACAGGCAGGCGGTCCATGGCGCGGAAGGCGGCGTCGCGCTCCGGAGTAGACCAGAACAGCACACTGGAATTGGTCGGGAAGTTCAGCGCCAGCCTGCGCATATCCTTGTCCGCCGTCGCCCACAGCACGCCGCTTCCCACCGCAAGCAACACCACAATCGAGATGATCCATTTCTTCATGCTGACACCCTGCTTGTTGTTGTGCGGCTATCTTATGGCAGCGCCCGGTATGGCTGCTGTTCTTTTCCGCCGAATAGACCGCGGTGATTGGTCGATATGGCAGCAGCCATCGCCTTGCAGCAGCCCGCCAACCGCCACCTCGCCGAGACGCTCCTCCCCAACTGCCCGTCCGATTCATGATCCAGGTCAAGCCCGGCACAGCTCGGGGGAACTAGGCTCTAGGGGATCGGGTAAATCACAGCCGGTGATGCCCATCCACTTCCTGGAGAGACTGCCATGGCCCAGATGATGAGAGCTGCGATCTTTATCGAGCCCGGACGAATCGAACTGGCTGACAAGCCCATCCCCGATGTCGGCCCCAACGAGGCGCTGGTGCGCATTACCACCACGACGATCTGCGGCACCGACATTCACATCCTCAAGGGTGAGTATCCTGTTGCCAAGGGTCTGACCGTGGGCCACGAGCCGGTTGGCGTCATCGAAAAACTCGGTAGCGCGGTGCAGGGCTATCGTGAGGGCCAGCGCGTGATTGCCGGAGCCATCTGCCCGAATTTCAATTCCTACGCGGCGCAGGATGGGCTCGCGTCACAGGACGGCAGCTACCTGACCGCCGAGGGCAAGTGCGGCTGCCATGGCTACAAGGCCACAGCCGGCTGGCGGTTCGGCAACATGATTGATGGCACCCAGGCCGAGTACGTGCTGGTGCCCGACGCGCAGGCCAACCTGGCGCCCATCCCGGATGGGCTGACCGACGAGCAGGTGCTGATGTGCCCGGACATCATGTCCACCGGTTTCAAGGGCGCGGAAAACGCCAACATACGCATTGGCGATACCGTGGTGATCTTTGCCCAGGGCCCCATCGGCCTGTGCGCCACCGCCGGCGCCCGGCTGCTGGGCGCCACCACCATCATCGCCGTGGACGGCAACGAGCACCGCCTGGGCATCGCCCGGCAACTGGGTGCCGACGTCACCCTCGATTATCGCCATTGCGATGTGGTGGATGAGGTCATGAAGCTCACCGGCGGGCGGGGCGCGGACGCCTCCATCGAAGCCCTCGGCACCCAGCAGACCTTTGCCCAGTCACTGCAGGTGCTCAAACCCGGCGGCACCCTATCCAGCCTGGGGGTGTACTCCGAGGATCTGGTCATTCCGCTGGGCGCGTTCGCGGCCGGGCTGGGCGACCACAAGATCGCTACCGCGCTGTGCCCCGGCGGCAAGGAGCGCATGCGACGGCTGATGAATGTGCTCGAATCGAGCCGGCTGGACCTCGCGCCACTGGTCACCCATGAATACCAGCTGGACAGGATCGTGGAAGCCTATGATGTGTTCGGCCACCAGCGTGATGGTGTATTGAAGGTGGCGATCAAACCCTGATGAGCGTCGCGCCCAGTGCTTGGCCGCATCAAGCGCAGACAGCTCGAACGCGAGACGGGAGCGCTATCGACAGCGGGCTACAGAGTGGCCGCCGCGTGGATGCATCAGCGAAGCTGGTGCAACAACTGCCGGGCACGCGGGTGGTATGGCTGATGCTCCCTGCCGGGGCCATCACCCAGACCATTGATCGAATTCTCCGACGCTGGTCGCACCGGTCAGAACTCCGACACCGGTCTTCGGTCACCTACGACACCTGGCGGCGGATTAAAACGGGGCCAACCGGCACCTGAAGCTCGCTTGAAGGCCCGGACAGGTTGTCTTTACTGAGTGGGCGCAAGCTCAGCAAAACCTTCACGGACCAGCCAGGTGCAACCGGGGCAAGCCATGGAACTGAACCGTGTTACAGCAGAACAGATAGCCAACGAACACTATGAAGTGGTGATTATCGGGTCAGGGTTCGGCTCCACGTTTTTTCTTAACGAGGCAGTCGAACGTCTTGCCGGCCGCGCGCTGGTCATTGAGTGGGGGGACTACTACCCCTGGGCGCAGCAGATTCTCAACAACCAGAATAGTGAATTCCCCCAGGAGTCGACCTATCTCAATCGCGGCGACAAACCATGGAACATGACCATCGGTTTTGGTGGCGGGATGAACTGCTGGTACGCGCTGACCCCGAGATTCCACCCCTATGATTTTCACATGAAGAGTCGATATGGGGTCAGCAACGACTGGCCCCTCGGCTACGATGCACTGGAGCGGTATTACTGTGATGCAGAGCGCATCATGTCCATCTCCGGCGATCCGGACATGGCAACTCTGTTGCCCCGGACAATGCCGTTTCCTCTGCCGCCCCACAAGGGCACCTCGGCCGATGTATTGATGAAGGCCGCAATGCCTCAGCACCATTTCATCGTGCCGACCGGTCGCGCGAGCGCCGCCAACTAACAGCGCGGCAAATGCTGTGCGAATGCCACCTGCTACCGCTGTCCGACCAATGCCAAATTCACGGCAGAAAACGGCTTCTCCCGCCTGTTCGGTCACCCCAAAGTCGATGTCTGCCTGTTATCCGAGGTGGATACGCTCGGCTATACGGGTGACGTCATCACTCACGTGGTGTTCAAGTCAGGTGGCAAGCAATACCGGGTAAACGGCGATCTGTTCGTTTTGGGCGCGAACGCCATTCAATCGCCAGCAATCCTCTTGCGTTCGGGCATCGTCCACGGCGAAACGGGATTGAACCTGCACGAGCAGATAGGGGCGAGTGTCGAGGTCTTCCTGGATGGACTCGCCTCGCTGAATGGAAGCTCGATCAGCACAGGTCTGAATTATTGCTTTTACGACGGTGAGTTTCGTCGCGAGCGGGCCGCAACCCTGACCAGCTTTGATAACCGCTGGCCGTACGGCCTGCGTACAGAACCGGGGAAATGGCATCACCTTCTGCCGCTTACCCTGGTCACCGAGGAACTGCCCAGCCTGGAGAACAAGGTAACGGTCGACGATGCCACGGGCAAAGCGGTAATCCACCACACCGGCCCATCGACGTACGCCAAGCTAGGGCTGCAATACGCGCTCGACAACCTTGATGGACTGCTCGAGCCATTGCCGGTTGAAGCGGTGCATTTCCGCGAGTGGCGAATCACCGAATCCCATGTGCAAGGTACGCTGCGTATGGGCAAGAACGGTGATGGGTCGGTCATCGACCATAGCCTGCTTCACCACCGCAAGCGCAATCTGGTCGTGGTCGGTACCTCCACCTTCCCTTCCAGTTCAGCCAGCAACCCCAGCCTGACCGCCGCTGCCCTTTCCATTCGCGCAGCCGAACTGCTGTTCGCATAGGGAGTACCCGACATGAATCGACGCCGATTTCTTGCCCTGTCTGGCGCGGCCATTGGCGCTGCTGCGATCGGTGGCACCACCGCGGTATTCAACAACCCGTATCAGTACATCCCCGCGCTGCTTCATGAATACATAGGGCGGTATACGATGGACGCGGACGAGGAAAAGCGCTTCGTTGACGCCTTTGGCGAACACTACGGCCTGGACACCATGCTGGGCTTCGTCGGGTTGCACAATCTGCGCCGCCATACATCAATGGGAACAGCCTACACCCACTTCATAACAGACCTGTACGAGCGGCGGCTGGTCGCGGATTTTCTGACCTCCACCGACTTTCTTCGCAACTACGAAATACACAGTGTGCCGGATGTGAAATTCATCGGGTTCAAGATGACATGCGCCAATCCGTTCGCCCGGTTTGCTTAGTGAACTGACGGAGCCGAATCGCTGCGTCGGCGCACAGAAGCGATCTGCGCTTTTGACAGATGGCCTCGGCGTTTGCGCTACACTGCGCCCATTCGAATAGACAGGGTGATGGCATGAGAGTGTGCGGTGTTGATATCAACAGTAACGATGTGAATGTGTGTCTGTTGTCGCTGAGCGACGATATTTTCGAGCTGCCGGATTTCCGCTCCAGAAAGCTGACCTTGCGGGATATCAACAGCACCGGTGAACTGCGGTATTTCCAGCAGACCTTCGCCAAGCTGATGGCCGATTACCAGGTAGATCAGGTGGTCATCCGCCAGCGCCCGATGAAGGGCAAGTTCGCTGGCGGCGCGGTCGGTTTCAAGCTGGAGGCCGCTATCGAACTGATCGCAGAGCTGAACGTGACGATCATGTCGACGACCGATATCAAGGAGTCGCTCAAGCGCAACCCGATCCAGATCGACTATGCCGGCACCGGCCTCAAGGCGTTTCAGGAAGTCGCGTTCAACACGGCCTATGCCTATCTGATGAAGGACAAGTACGCCGCCAGGGATGACTAGCCATGTCGGATGCGGAGCATGTCCCGTCATGCTCCAGCAAGCTGACGGTCCTTACCTGATAACCTCGATCTTCACCCGCACCAGCCCCGCCGAGGTGCTGCCGATCTCGCTGAACGCCGACTTCGACAGATCGATGATCCGCCCGCGAACGAAGGGGCCGCGGTCGTTGATGCGCACCACCACGCTCTTGCCGCTCTGAAGGTTGGTGACCCGCACCTGAGAGCCGAACGGCAGCTTCTTGTGCGCGGCAGTCTTCAGCTTGTGGCTGTAGCGCTCGCCGTTGGCCGTCTTCTGATTCTGATGGCGGTCCGCATAGAACGAGGCAAGCCCGGTTTCGGTAAAGCCAACCGGTACGCCGCCGCTGCCCTTGGGCGCTGTACTGCAGCCGACAAGAGCAACGATAAACAGGGACAACATCAGGCGAATGGCCAGTCTGGTCATGGGTGCTTCCAGTTGAGGAATTGGCGGATGGTTTGCAGTGGTCAGTCGTCCACGAATGACAGATGGTGCACGCGATTGCGGCCCATGTCCTTCGCCATGTAGAGCGCCGCGTCTGCCCGTCGCAGCAGCGACTCCGCGCTGCCGGCAGCGAGCTCTGCCGGTGCCGTCGAGACTCCGAAGCTCACGCTCAGACAGGCAGCGCCATGCTCTGGCACATGCGGCAGCTGTAACGCATTGACCGCCTGGCGCAGGCTTTCAGCAACGGCCTGAGCGCCGCGCGCGTCGGTTTCCGGCAGTATCACCGCAAACTCTTCGCCCCCGTAGCGGGCCACGAGGTCCGCCGGGCGCTCCACTGCACTGGCCAGTGCAGCGGCGACCCGTTGCAGGCAGAGATCCCCCGCCTGGTGGCCGAGCGTATCGTTGTAGAGCTTGAAATGATCCACATCGCACATGATCAACGACAGCGGTTGCGCGTTGCGCCGGGCACGGCCCCATTCGCAGATCAGCGTCTCATCGAACTTGCGCCGATTCGGCAAACCCGTGAGCGTATCGGTGCAGCTCAGCGTCTCCAGCGTGCGATTGTTCTGCATCAGCTCCCTTTCGGCGTGGTCGATCTCGCGTCGGAACATGAAGGAGAACACCGCGGAGAGCGTCAGCACCCCCAGCACGCTGCCGCCAAACATCACGTCGACGAAGGGTGAAGGCACCGGAGACAACGCGCGCTCAGCGGTAAACACGAAGTGAGCGAGGATGAACAGCACAGCGATAACGACAGATTGAAGCCAGAAGCGCACCGCGCTCATGTGCCGATAGACCAGCGCGAGAATAGCACCGACCGTGAAATAGAACAGATGCACGCCAGCCGCCGAACTGATGAAGACAGTCACCACGAACACCTGCGCGCAGGCGTTGACCAGCACCAGGTTGCGCGCCAACGCGTAGTGGCCGCGATGGTTCAGCCACACCACCAGCAGATACAGCGAGATGAACAGCACATTGAAGCTGAACACGCCCCAATACACTGACAGGCCCTGCAGGGCATAGAACAGCTGATATGGGAGCGTGGCCGCCGCGCCGAGCATGCCCACCTGGTTGCTCAGCACGATCTGCCTTCGCAAGGCAGCGGACTCGACCGCCACACCGGTGGCAGAGAAGTGAGAAAGCAGTTTGCGCACTGGAAATACCAAGGCCGTTTTTATTGTGACGCCAGAATAACGCATTGTGCGGCCGGACGGCAGAGCGCGGGCAAGCCCTCGAAATCAGCTAACCTGGACTGGCTGATCAGCCCTTCTGTTTCTCCAGCGGCTCCAGCTGCTTCCACAGCGTATCGGCCTCCTGAGTGAGCATGGAGTACGTGCGAATATCACCGTTACGCTGCGCCTGCATGGCGGCTTCCAGCTTGGCGTTGTACTGCTTGCGCAGCTTCTTTGCCGGGTCGCTCTTGAATAGGCCAAACATCATGGGTTCTCTCAGGAAGAGTGTTTGATCAGTCTACGGAATGCCCGCCAGTTCGCACGCCGGGATATGTAACGAGTCACGTTGCGGCACCCTCGCACGGCGTAAGCAGGTAAACTGGCGGCAACCTTCATTGATCGGCAACGGGCTGGGTGTTGCCGCCAAACCGGATACTTCAGATGCTTGTCTACTTTCTTGTTGCCTGTGACCGCCTGGAAGAAAAGCGGGAAAAGAAACTACGCCAGAGCCTGCCCGAATTGCAGGCAGCCTTGCAGGCGTATGCCGAGGCCAATGCCGCGAACGATGTCACCCTGATCAACGCCTGTGACAGTGAAGACTGCGCCGAGTGGGAACTGGGCATCAGCCAACCTGTGAGCAAGAACATTCACCTGAACTTCCCGGTGGACCTGTTCAATGGCCTGGCCAAGCAACACGGCATTGATTGTGAGGTGGGCCTTATCGAAAACGGTGAGCGCGAGCCGGTCAGCTACTTCGGTGCTCACGAAGGCCGGGGTGAAGCCTTTCTGATCGCTGAATATCTGGAGTTGTAACGCCAGGCGCAGCAGAGCCAGCAATACGCTGGCTCTGCAACCGATCTACTCCTTCGGCGTCAGCTTCAACAGGGTGCCGTCGCCTCCACGCCTGCCATCCTCCAACACCCAAACAGCGCCGTCCGGACCCTGCTCAACCTCGCGTACACGACGGTCCAGATCATAGCGCTCCGCCTCCCGGGCGTTTTCTCCATCAAACTCGATACGCACCAGCCCCTTGGATGAGAGGCCGCCGATAAAGCCGCTACCCTTCCATTCCGGGAACAGCTCGCCGTCGTAGATGATGAAGCCTGCCGGTGAAATCACCGGCGTCCAGGTGATGAGGGGTGCCTTGAACTCCGGCCGGGTATCGTGATCGGGGATGTCCCGGCCGTCATAATGCTCGCCATTGGATACGATCGGGTAACCGTAGTTGGCGCCTTTTTCGATCAGGTTCAGCTCATCGCCGCCCTCCGGCCCCATCTCAGCCACCCACAACCTGTCTTCATCATCAAATGCCATGCCGAGAATGTTACGGTGCCCAAGCGACCAGACCTGGGCGGCCACGTCACCCTGATCGGTAAAGGGGTTCCCGTCAGGTACGCTGCCGTCGGCGTTCAGTCTGATCATCTTGCCCAGGTTGCCGTCCATGTCCTGAGCCGGGTCGAACTTCTGGCGCTCGCCGGAGCTGATCCAGAGCATGCCTTCATCATCAAAGGCAAGGCGGTGGCTGAAATGGCCATCGCCATCCACCTTCGGCGTTTGCCGCCAGATCACCTCCAGATCCTCAAGCTCGCCGCCACCGTTGTCGTCCAATGCCAGCCGAGCCCGGGCGACCGCAGCGCCGGTACCACCGTCTCCAGCCTCGACATAGCTGATATAGATCTGCTGATTGTCCTTGTATTGCGGATGCAGGAGCACATCACCCAGGCCACCCTGCCCTTCGTGCACCACGTCGGGCACACCCTCGATGCTGCCGGTTTCGTCTTTATCGAGATCGTGCAGACGCAGGTTGCCGGCCATCTCCGTCACCAGCAGTCGACCGTCGGGCAGGAATGTCATGGCCCAGGGTTGCTCGAACCGCGTCACCTCGCTGACGGAAAACGGCGTACCGGAATCGGTTGATTCCGCCTCGTCCTGTTCCGATGCCGCCGTTGTTTGAGCAGATTCGGTATCGGCACTGTTAGACGACGCTGCCGGAGCAACCTCGGCCGAGTTGGACGGTGCAGAGGGCTGATCAGTGTCGTCTGCGGTTGCCGAATTGTCGCAGGCCGTCAACAGTCCAACGGTAGCGAGAAAGATGAGCGAATGTCTGAAGGGGACCATGAGTGCTCCTGAATGGTTGATCCATTGTTCCGCCATGGCGGCCGAAGTGTGATCGCACAGTGACTGCTACGATATTAGCGTTCGGTTCACATTGGTCCACTTTCCATACCCTGTGTATGGTTACTTTTGATGTATCAGTATGTTCGGGCCGATTAAGTGCGACCCAAAAGGGTCTATGCCAAGTACCTGGAGATCAACCTATGCGGTACATCGCCCTCCTTCTTCTCCTGTTCAGTCTCTGCGCGCAAAGCAGCGAGGATCCCATGCTGACAGACCTTTCCAGCCTGCAATGGCAAAACCGGATCATCGTGGTTCATGACGTTGGCGACGCAGAGAAGGCAGCAGCGCTGCTCGAAGACAATGCACCCGGCATTACTGATCGCGATCTCATCTGGTTGGTGTTCGATGGCTCTGAAACCAGGACCAACTACCCGGGCTCAATAGCGCCGGAACTGAAGGCCAATACGCTGGAAACCTACCGGCTCGAGCCCGGCCAGGTGATCCTGATTGGCAAGGATGGCGGCGTAAAAAATCGGCTGGAGCAGGTCGATCTGGAGGCGCTGTTCGCGGACATCGACGCCATGCCCATGCGCCGGAACGAGATGCGGGAGTAAGTCAGGGTAGAACCAGGCTGCCCTGCTCCGCACCCCGGTAGTCGCGCCAATCGATCGCTCGCTTCTTTTCGGGCACCAATCACATCGGCATACGAAAGTGGTTTGGCCTTGTACTTCGGCGATAGTAAGATTCAGTGCCCAGCAGGAACAGCACGCCCTCAGTCGCACGGATTGCGTACAACCATTCCCATCGACGTCTGCTATGCCCATCGCTCGAATACCGCGCGGTATGGCGCTGCATAGCGCGCGTGCCAGTTGGCCGGGCCTATTACAAGGCTATCGCAATAGCCATCTTAAGGAGCAGTAGGCATGAATCTAGGAAAGGTAGCAGGGCTGGCACTGGCGGTGTCGATCATGAGCGGTTGCGCCACCGGACTGAACTCGATGCAGGAGCGTGAGTATCAGGCCATGAAGTCCGAGCGAGTACTGGTCGAAGAAAAGAACCCGGGTACTGGTGCAGTGCTTGGCATTCTGCCCGGCGGCGGGTCTTTTTATGCGCGCGAGCCAGGGTATGGCGTAGTCAATCTGTTGTTCTGGCCCCTCTCGATTCTGTGGGATCCGGTCAGCGGTTATGAGGGTTCGAAAGCCATCAACTACGACATCACCAAGCACAAGCTCAAGCGCGACATGGAGAGGGAAATTGCTGATCTCGACGACAAGTTGACCACCGGCCAGATCGATAACCTGGCTTACGTGACCGAGAAGAACAAGATCGAGGGGAAGTACTCCTTCGATTGATCGGTTCGCACGGGGCTGCGCCTGGAACCCATGGGGTCGGCGCAGCTTCGCTTCAGCTCAGTGCCACTCTCGCCCGCCTCCCCTATCCAACCTCTCGCCATACCTCGCACGAACCTCTGCCTTCATAACTCCTCAGCCACACGTGTCGCTACGGACCAGCGACGGGTCCGACAGACTGGTCAGCGCGGCAGCAGACACCTTTGGTCTACGCTGACATCAGGCAAACGACCGGGAGGATCTGAATTGGCTTCGGACAAATCACGAGACGATATCTGGCAGGAGTGGAAGGCGCTGGTGAACATGGCACCGGCCGAGCTCGAACGTTGGCTGGAGACTGACGAAAGCAAATCCGTGGGCGACGCAGACAGTGGCGAGTCCACCGGGCACAAGTCGGGTAAACGCATTGTGGAGATCAAGCGAACCAACAAGGACGATCTGACTGATGACCAATGGGCGCATATGGCCAAGGTGGTGGGTTATATCAACAGGCATCTGGCGCAAGGTGGCCCGGACAAGGATGTAAAAACCAGTGCCTGGCGCTATTCCCTGATGAACTGGGGACACGATCCGCTGAAGTCATAAAGCATCGGAGCATTCACTGATGATCGAACTGCCTATCGCCGACCCGATGCTGCAGTTAACCGTATTGGCGGTCGGGGTGCTGTTGGTGCACCTGCTCTTCCAGCGGCTGAGCATCCCGGCGCTGGTCGGGCTGCTGGTGATCGGCATGCTGGTAGGCCCCGGCGGCTTTGAGCTCGTGCCCCGCGAGCCGGTGGTCGGGCTGCTCGGCACCGTCGGGCTCGTCTACATCATGTTCCTCGCCGGCATCGAGATCGATCTTGAGGTGGTCCGCCATCACAAGGCTGAAGCGATCGGGTTCGGACTGACGACATTCATCCTTTCGATGGTATCAGCGGTCGGGGTCGGCCTCGTATTCGGCAGCGGCTGGGCCGGTGCGTTGTTGATCGGGGCGGCGTTGTCGTCGCACACCTTGCTCGGCTATCCGATCATCAAACGGCAAAAGCTCATGCATCACCGCCCGATTGTGGCGACCATCGGCGGCACATTACTGACCGACACGCTCGCACTGGTGTTGCTGGTCGTCGTGCTACAGGTGGCCGGCGGCGACACGAAAGGGCCTGGCGGCTACCTGCCGCTTATACTGCTCGTCGCACTGGTTGCTGTGGCCCTGTTTGTTCTGCCACGCAGCAGTCACTGGTTTTTTGAGCGCCCGTGGGCGCACCGTGCGGATAAGGCACTCGCGGTGCTGGCAGTGTTGTTCGTGCTGTCGATGGCTGCTGAACTGATAGGCACCAAGAATATCCTGGGGGCGTTCCTTGCCGGTCTTTGCCTGAATCGGTCGTTGAAGTCACAGCCGCCGTTACTGGAGCACGTCCGCTTCGCGGGTCAGGTGCTGTTCATCCCGTTCTTCTTCCTCTCAACCGGCATGCGCCTCGAGCTCGACGTGCTGCTCGGCGGCAGCGAAGCGTGGCGGGAGGCCGGAATGCTGCTGCTCGCAATCCTGTTCGCAAAGTTTGCCGCGGCCTGGGCGACTGGCTGGTGGTTCGGCTACCGCCCGACCGCCCGAATCGTCATGGCATCGCTCGCGCTGCCACAGGCAGCCGCGACGCTCGCGGTGGCGGTCACCGCACTGCAAGCAGAGCTAATCAGTGCAACAACTGTTGACGCGATCATCATCGTCATCTTCGTAACCTGCCTTGTGGGGCCGCTGATCACGCGATTTGCCGGGAAGCGGATAGCCAATGATGCGGAGGCTGAAGCTGAGGAGAAGCAAGGCGGCGGTCAGGCGGAACCAGAAGAACCGGCCCGCTGAAGATCAAGCGAATACTCCTAGTCTTGAGCAGCATGCGCGCTCTGGGGCAAGGGGGTCGGATGAACGTTATGGATCAATTAACGCTCATCTGACCCCGTTGATGCTTAAACAGCTGAACTAGCTGCATAATCGGACTTGCTACTGAGCTCAATGCAGCTTGCAATCGACACTCGATTTCGACCGCTGTCCTTACTGATATACAAAGCTGAATCAGCTCGGGCAACGCATTCGTTGAAGCTCTCGCCAGGGACGAGATGACTGACACCAATGCTGAGGGTTACCGCAGTGTCCAGGCCGAGCCGGGACCAATCGAATTCGTCCACAGCCGCTCTGACCCGCTCGGCAATCATTCCTGCCTGACTGGAGTCGCTGTCAGGTAACACAGCCAAAAACTCCTCCCCTCCCCAGCGGCCGACATAGTCCTTCTCACGCACAGCGTCCTTGATGACACTGCTGAGTTCGCACAGGACACGATCGCCGAGATCATGCCCGAAGCGATCATTCAGCTGTTTGAAGTGATCCACGTCCATCAGCAGGATAGCCAGTTGCGGACTGTGCCGGTCGTTGCCGGAAATATCCCGGGCCGCCAGCTCGATCATGTGTCGACGGTTGAAAAGCCGTGTAAGCGGATCCGTGGTAGCCATACGACGAAGGACCCGATGCGCCTGTTTGACCGTCATCATGTAGTACACCGAGAGGTAACTGAACATGATGAACACAACAGTCAAATTGAAAAGATGCAAACCGGCGAGCGCATTCGCCGGGATCGGCTGGATAGGGTCAACCACGCGCATGGTAAAGCTGAGCGCAATATAGAACAGCCAAAGGCAGAAAACCGAAATGCCGGCCCAGCGCACGGATCGCGTGCCTGCAAAGAGGGCGGGTATGAACATTAGAAGATAGTAATGAAAGCCGCTGTGCCACCCCACCAACAAGGTGCCCAACGCCGAGTGTCCCAACACTTCCAACCAGATCAGGAGCACTGCCAATCGGTTACGCCGGCGCTTGAGCGCAAAATAGGCAACGGCATACATGGCGACGCTCGCCACGTTGACCCATGCCAGAATAGGCGAGCCCAGATAGTGGAAGATAAAGAAAAACGCGATATCCACACTGCCTGCCATGAGGCAGCAGCGCATGCTCATCAGCCAAAACTGCGAGCGGGGTCCCTCCTCCACACCTCGTGCATCCATGTACGCATCGTCCTTGAATCGAGCATCATCCTGCCATCACCGGCCATCGTATCCTTGCATGGTATGCGTCGCAACAGTGCCTGGAAGGACGCCAGTTGACGAAGCGAACGTCCGAACCGGGGATTTGAGAAATATCATCTGACCCCAATTGCTCAGTTGGACAAATGTAGACGCTGATCAGCGCATGTGGCTGTGCTAAGGTTCCGCTCCGCCGGAAGCGCTTCCAAATTGGCACGAGAACCTCACCTCATGAACGAACCGAAACAGAAGAGCTTGCTGTCCGACCTGTTGGACGTGGACCGGATCGACGAGACCCACTTCATCGGGCACCGCCTTGAGGGCGATCGCGGCCGCATCTTTGGCGGCGAAGTGCTGGCCCAGGCGCTCATGGCAGCCTCCAACACGGTGGCCCCTGACAAACAGGTGCATTCCGCCCACAACTATTTCATGCGCCCGGGCGACAGCGCCTTGCCGATACACTATGAGGTCTTCGCCGACCTGGACGGCCGCAGCTTCAGCAACCGGCGGGTGGTCGCCCGGCAGAACGACAAGCCGATCTTCAGCCTGACGGCGTCGTTCCAAGCGCCCGAGCCGGGCCTGGCCCACCAGCAACCGATGCCAGAGAAACGGGGCCCGGAGGGCTTGCCGAATGAGCGAGAGCTCGCCCAGGCGCACGCCGACCAGCTTCCTGAGAAGCTCCACCCCATGCTGAGCCGGGAGCGCCCTTTCGAGGTCCGGCCGGTTAACGGGGAGGCCAACTTCCTGACCGTCGAGCCGACCGACCAGCAGAGCATGTGGTTCCGCAGCCGTGAGTCGATAGGGAATAACGCGCCATTGCAACGAGCCACCCTGGCCTACGCGTCCGATCTGTCCCTGCTCAGTACCTGCATGCGGCCTCACGGCGTGACCTGGCGCGACCCCCAGATTCGCTCCGCCAGCATCGACCACGCCATCTGGTTTCACGCCACTGAAATCCGAACCGAGGACTGGATGCTATACGTTATGGATAGCCCCTGGTCCGGCGCCTCGCGCGGACTCAACCGAGGCAGCATCTATACGCAGGATGGCCAGCTGATCGCTTCGGTGGCGCAAGAGGGTTTGATCAGAATGGTGGAGTAAGGGCTAAAAACGACAGAACTGCCAACATGAATTGAATAGCTACACCCCAAAACACTTCAGCGCCGGTCTTCTTGAGCGCCAGTTCTTTACTCTCTAAAATAGCCACCTTTATTCAAGCTCAGGACCGCCGCATGAACGATACGAAATCGCTGCCTCCTTTACCGGACAGGCTGTCCAGCAATCCCCGTAGTCCACATTATGTCGAAGAGATTTTCGACCATAATGTCGGCATCATGCTGAACGGCAAAGAGCGTACCAACGTCGAGGAGTACTGCATCAGCGAAGGTTGGATAAAAACCCCTTCCCCCAAGGCATTGGACCGCCGCGGTCAGCCAGTGCTGATCACGCTGAAAGGCAAGGTCGAAGCATTTTATAGCTAAAGACATCTGGCGCGAGTCTGAGGACCAAAAGGGGTCGACCAAAAGGGGACAGATTTATTTTTCTCTCTTTGGCCTACCAGGACCACGGCGCTCAACACGCAGGCCCAGCGTCGCCTCGATCGCGTCCACGAACTTCCCAGAACCGGTCAGTTGGTTGCGTTGTACTGCTTGTCGGATCAGCTCGTATTCCGCGTCGGGTATCCCGCCTTCCACAAAAATGCCGTACTTTGAACGAGCCTCGGCTGCCGTAGAACCCAACGAGGTAAAGCACGGACTGCTATCCAGCCACTCCGGCTTTGCTCCAACACGCTGTTGAAAGCTGGACCACTCATAGTCACCGGCAAGAGCAACCATACGTGCTCGTACCGGGTTCAGTTCGATGTAACGGCTGCAGGCGAGGAGATACTCTTCGCTATCTACCACGCTGGACTTATACCGCCACTCCCAAAGCGTACCCGAGCGCCCTTTCAGCTTGTTCCGGTATCGTGTCGCTCGAGCGGCCAAGCCCTTCATGAAAGCGCCGAGGCCAGCCGCGGTGTCAGGGCTGACGACGAGATGCACATGGTTGGTCATCAAGCAGTAGCTGAACACCTTGATGCCGCACTGTTCCTTCAGTTCGCGGAGGTTGGAGAGGTAGTGCTCGTAATCGCTTCGCTCGGCGAAGACCAGTTGGCGGTTGTGGCCTCGCTGAACGATGTGATGCGGATAACCCGGCATGACGAGTCGGCCTGTCCTTGGCATGATCGGCTCCTTTCGCTTGAGGCGGGTAGCTTAGCCTTCGACAGCGAGCGGGGCCGTGAACTGGCGCAACGTCTGGTGCTATTAAAAGGCAGAATAAATCGGTCCGCTTTTTTCCGTCTGCTTTTTTTGAGAAGCTACAAAACCGAAAAATGACGTGGTGACTAGACGTGGTGACTAAAGGATTAAGCGTGCGCAATTTTTCGCTCGGGACCGCAAAACGCTATTTGATGTTCCTCTGGGTAGGCGCTGCGCTTGCGGTAATTGGCGGGCCGGTGGCGGGGTTATACGTAGAGGAGATCAATAAGAGCCCGGTCTTAGTGGGGCTGATGGCGATTGGGATCGTTCCGACTGGTCTCACCTACCTTGCGCTTTTCGGTGACGCTGTCAGGATGCTCAAGCATCGTCTGCTTTTTCTGCTTCCTCTTGTTTTCTTCCCGCAAGCGCTAATATTCGTGATCATGGCTGGGCCGTTCTGCTATTTAATTTACTTAACTTACTGGTACAGGAAGTTGAGAAAGGAGGCCGCTGCTAGTCTGTCCTAATAAATGCGGGTAGGAGAAAATAAATCTGTCCGTTTTATGTTAGGCCGAGGCGGGTAGCTCAGCTTTCGACAGCAAGCGGGGCCATGAACTGGCGCAAGGTTCGTGCGATTCGATCCGGAAAAATAAATCTGTCCCCTTTTTTCTATTCAAGCTCAGGACCGCCGCATGAACGATACCAAATCGCTGCCTCCTTTACCGGACAGGCTGTCCAGCAATCCCCTTAGTCCACATTATGTCGAAGAGATTTTCGACCATAATGTCGGCATCATGCTGAACGGCAAAGAGCGTACCAACGTCGAGGAGTACTGCATCAGCGAAGGTTGGATAAAAACCCCTTCCCCCAAGGCATTGGACCGCCGCGGTCAGCCAGTGCTGATCACGCTGAAAGGCAAGGTCGAAGCATTTTATAGCTAAAGACATCTGGCGCGAGTTTGAGGACCAAAAGGGGTCAGTTCAATCTGACCCCTTTTTGCTTTATACCCAGGATGGCCAGGTGATCGCTTCGGTGGCGCAAGAGGGTGTGATCAGGAATGGTGGAGTAAGCGCTACAAGCGGATTCAGATTAAGGGCGCAGATTTACTATCTACTCTGCTGGGCCTACTAGGCCCACGGCGCTCCACACGCAGGCCCAACGTCCCCTCAATGAGCCGGAAAATAAATCTGTCCCCTTTTTCCTAAAGCGCCAGACGAGTTAATGTTCATCTGACGCCAGTTTCTTTTTCACAAATCGCGGGGAAGATGAAGGCTTCCGAAACCGGTTATCCCTCATCTGAACTGACCCCAATTTTCTGTTAGCACCTTAGGACTCAATGCAAATGGGCTCTCGGGATACTCGTTCCGCAACCAGCGTAACTAATGGAAAAAGGTTTCGCCATAGGACCTCTTCAGGAAAACTAGTTCCGCTATGGAATAAAGCGTTACGTCCATCCACAACATCCTTGATAGTGCTTGCAGAAATAGGTTCAGATTTACCAAAGCTAGATAGGCTCGTGATACCTAAATCCGCCAATATTAAGACAAGCTTTTCAATTCTTGAATCCTTTGTTCTTGACAACAAACCTAATATCGCACTTTTTTTCACATTAAAATCCATGCCATTGGCAAGCGCTCTAAGTTGCTGTTCGTCGCATTCGCTGAACAGCTTTTTTGTGCCAAACATGCTTTTGTACTTCTCGCTTTTTTCCAGGAACTCTATCACTAAAAACCAGTGAAAGTACTTTGATTTCTTGTGCTCGGCTCTTAATCCATCAAAATAGAATCTCAGAATGTCATGGTAGCTGCCGACTAGAGGCAAATCATCGGAAAGCTTTACTGTTCTATTTGAAGTAATTGAAAGCGAATCCGATATACCGATTCCGTTGTTCAATGGCTGTCCGGCATCATCAACTTGAATTGCGCTGAAACCGCACCAATTAATCCTAACGTAATTGTTCCCGTAGTGTGGATTATGCTCATCAATATTAATAATGAAGGAAATAAATTCCGCTGCCTTTTCAAGATAGGCTACCTGCTCTTTGTTGGTTTTTAAACTTTCGCTTACAACGATAAAACGGTAGTCACTTCCGCCTCGAATAATTTCCAGACTGGTGCCCACTGCCAGAAAGTCTTTCCTCCTGAACGGTAACTCAGGTTCTATTTTATTGTCGCCACGGAACCCTATTTCTTGGATAACATGTGAGCTCGGAAGGTCAAATGGACAGGTTATCTTGATTGGCACAACGTCTCCTGGGCCTGCTGACGCCGACAGCACGCGCGGCTTTGTAGTGTAGGCGAAGCCGCAACGAAAAAGCCGTCGCTGTGTCTGGCATTGTTAGGGTTAGGGCTAAAGAGAAATAATGCGCACATCCTTCTCTCGTCTGCGGCTTTCACGTCTAATTTCAACACGATACAAATCCGGATCAGGCGCAGGCGGTTTTGGCTGAGGTGATCGTGGTTTTCTCGTCACTTGGTCTAAGTATCTTTCTTCTCCGTCCGCATCAGCCAAAGGTAGCGCTAATTGCTTCAGAAAAAGTGGAGCATGTTCAAGTGATATTTGAAGCTCTCTTTTAAACGCAATGGAATCATCAAGCTCGGAACCAAATATGCGCTCTGACTCTGCCATTGCCTCATCGACTGACAACTCACCTCGCTGCACTTTTACAAATAGTATCTGGAGGCGGGACAGTGACTCACCACTTCGCCTTACCTTTGGATTCGCTCTGCTTTGGAACGGTGCCCCTGCGCGTTCTCCGAGATAACCACTAACAGTGCGTACTTGGCTATGAATGACTTGTAATCCAGAAATGAAGGAGCCATATTGACCAATACCGATATAAAGGAAACCAAGAGCGGCAGCTATTTGCCCTACCGCTTTAATTGATCCCTCTTCAACCACTAGGGATAAAGAGTAATCAGGAAGTTGCAACTCTCGACCCACATAGGCTTCCCACTCATCAAATAAGTGGGCGGAGTACTCCTCAAATTGCCTCTTGGGCAGACTTCGTACCCCAATATAAATATCTGTAGAGCCTATGATCGCCATTCGGAATACTTATTCTTTACCATAACTTTTGGTGAAAGGGGCGGGCTTTAGCCCATCCCAGTGAGCGAAGCGAACGATTTGAACCATTTGTTAGAGTTTTTATCGGCGCTTTCTTTCATCCCACGTCTCCAAGACAAATAGCGCAATCGTGTGAGCGGCGTGGATTGCGAGCCTCGCATGCCTTGGCTTAAGTTTGTAGACTTTCCGACCTTCCCCGTGCGCTGAGCTTGCATGAGTTCTGAAGGCGCCAATTCCATCAACAACTGATAGCACACCAGAGAGAATCCTTTTCAGGTCGTCATCCTGTAGCAGTCCCGGTTCAAAGCCGAGATCAGAGCGCACTACCTTCCAAACATTCTGAAGATCCTGCTTTTGAGGCATCTCCAGGTTTTCATCAGTAATGTACGTTTTGAATATAGATTCCAATATATTGCAAGCAGCAGAGACTGCTTCTCTTGGCTCTGAATTAACATTGGCGAGGGCCCTTGTAAATTCAGCATCGATTGAGGGAATATCTCGACCTTTAATCAACTCGGCTAATGATCGGCTAGGTGTTGAGCTGCCATCTGAAATTATGCCGCCCGCAATATATGTAAGATTGCAACGAGACAATATTGCCTCAATTTTCCTTTTGAACTCCTTCTTAGTGTCTGCGGCGTGGATGCTATACATTGAGCGCAAGTTTTCCTCTATATCAGGAAGCTCCATGTAACACTCAATTATGCGCCCTAAAACCTCTAAGGGTCTCTCTGCTTCCTTATTGACGCGACGCAGCCATGCTTGGACTTTTATTGGTTTTGAGCCCTCGGGTGGCTCGCCCGGCGCCTCTGCATAAGAGAAAAGATTATCTAAGCTCGCGTGACTCTCTAAGTCGGGCATATTCTCTGAGAGTACAGCTATCACTGGAGCCGGAATTTCTTTTCTCATAGGTCAACTCAAAAAATATTCAAGCACTCTAACGGCCGCAGCACGGGCAGAATTGTAGGGCAGCGGAAATTCTGTCGCTGTGGCTGCGATCGTTACATGCGAACTCATGCCTAAGGCTCTGGCAGCGAACTTGCGTCGGAGGCTGGCATCATTTCCCAGGTCACCAGTACGCCGCTGGGCAGCTCTACGGCGGCACCAGACGAAATACTCTCCATAAAGGCGAGCACGGACTCTTCACGGGGGTTTCTCTCATTGAGGTCGGCTTCAGACTGGGGCACGTACCAAATTCCTCCAGCCGAATTCCAGACTGATGAGCTGACATTAACTGGGTAAAACGCGCCCAACGGATAGGCGCCATCGGATGGTCTACTGCCATACAGTCGTCGAATCGCTTCTGTGAGTGGGTAGATCACGCCTCGGATATTACGCCGAAAGCTTGGCATTGGTCTAAACGGCATCTTTAAGCCTCCCTTTTTCTATCTGGTTGGAGCGCTGTCGGGCTGGCATGTAACAGTGACTAGACCGAATTCCATCATATTACATATTCGTGGCTTCGAAATAACTCCGAACTGAGCTCACGGCCGCCATCCGAAAAAGACCGTCTTTCCAGCTACTTACGACCGCACGGAACTCCCTCGACGTAATCGCGTAACTTCCACATTTCCTGATTTCGGTACCACTGTATGTAAATACAGCTCACCCACAGGCGTCTCGCTCAGGCATCGATAGGGATTCAGAAACACTACCGCCCTGCCCTCCGCAAACGGGCATAGCGCTCATAAAAAGAGTGTCAAGACGAAGGAAGAGAACGGCTGTCCGTGCCGAAGGGCGGGTGAGTCGTGGCGTCCTTTGCCTGTTTGGAGAATATCGCACGCGAATCCGATTTCCAAAGCGATTTTGCTCATTCCCAGGCGCATCGCGGCGCCGGAGCTCCCCTCGCCCCACCCCCCCCCCATCTGCTATTATCCACCCCCTTTCTCCGTTCAACCGCAAAGGCCCCATTACGCCCATGCCCAGCACCGCCAAGCCCCGTCAGATCCTCGTTACCAGCGCCCTGCCCTACGCCAATGGCTCGATCCATCTGGGGCATATGCTGGAGTACATTCAGACGGATATCTGGGTGCGGTTTCAGAAGCTGCGCGGTAACCAGGCGGTGTATGTGTGTGCGGACGATGCGCATGGCTCGGCGATCATGCTGCGTGCGGAGAAGGAAGGCATTACGCCGGAGCAGTTGATTGCCAATGTGCAGGCCGAGCACAGCGCGGACTTTGCAGATTTTCTGGTGGCGTTCGACAACTTCCACTCCACCCATTCGGACGAGAACCGGGTGCTGTCGGAGCTGATCTACAAGCGGCTGAACGATGCCGGGCATATCGCGACCCGTTCGGTGACGCAGTACTTCGACCCCGAGAAGGGCATGTTCCTGGCGGACCGCTTCATCAAGGGCACCTGCCCCAAGTGCGCGGCGGAAGATCAGTACGGCGACAACTGCGAGAAGTGCGGGGCGACCTACGAGCCCACCGAGCTGAAGGACCCGCGCTCGGCCATTTCCGGCGCGACGCCGGTGCTGAAGGATTCCAAGCACTTCTTCTTCAAGCTGCCTGACTTTCAGGCGATGCTGCAGGAGTGGACGCGCAGCGGCACGCTGCAGGATGCCGTGGCCAACAAGATTGCCGAGTGGCTGGACAGCGGCCTGCAGGAGTGGGACATCAGCCGTGATGCGCCCTACTTCGGCTTCGAGATTCCCGGCGAGGCGGGCAAGTACTTCTATGTATGGCTGGATGCGCCGATCGGCTACATGGCCAGCTTCAAGAACCTGTGCGACCGCACACCTGAGCTGGACTTCGATGCGTTCTGGGGCAAGGACTCGACCGCCGAGCTGTATCACTTCATCGGCAAGGACATCGTCAACTTCCATACGCTGTTCTGGCCGGCGATGCTCGAGGGCGCGGGCTTCCGCAAGCCGACCGCAATCAATGTGCACGGCTACCTGACGGTGAACGGGCAGAAGATGTCCAAGTCGCGCGGCACCTTTATCAAGGCACGCACCTATCTGGATCACCTGAACCCGGAATACCTGCGCTACTACTACGCGGCCAAGCTCGGCCGTGGTGTGGAAGATCTGGACCTGAACCTGGAAGACTTCGTGCAGAAGGTCAATTCGGACCTGGTCGGCAAGGTGGTGAACATCGCCAGCCGCTGCGCGGGCTTCATTCATAAAGACAACGGCGGCGTGATGGTCGATGCCAACCCGGCGCCGGAGCTGACCGAGGCGTTCGCCGCCGCAGCCCCGAGCATTGCCGAGGCGTACGAGAAGCGCGACTTCTCCCGCGCCATGCGCGAGATCATGGCGCTGGCCGACAAGGCCAATGCGTACATTGCCGACAAGGCGCCCTGGGCGCTGAACAAGGTCGAGGGCAAGCAGGACGAAGTGCAGGCGATCTGCTCGCTGGGTATCAACCTGTTCCGCCAGCTGGTGACCATGCTCAAGCCGGTATTGCCGACGCTGGTGGCGCAGGCCGAGCAGTTCCTGAATGTCGAGCCGCTGGCCTGGACTGATCTGAACACGCTGTTGACCAATCACCAGCTCAACGCCTTCCAGCCGCTGATGACGCGCATCGAGCCGGCCAAGATCGAAGCGATGGTCGCGGCATCGAAGGAAGACCTGGCGGCATCGTCGACCGATTCCGGCACTGCCCAAGCAACCGGCAACGGCGAGCTGACCAAGGAGCCGCTGGCACCTGAGATCAACTTCGATGCGTTTTCGGCCGTCGACCTGCGTATCGCGCTGGTCGAGAAGTGCGAGTTCGTCGAGGGTGCAGACAAGCTGCTGCGCCTGACGCTGGATATCGGCGATGCCAAGCGCAACGTGTTCTCCGGAATCAAGAGCGCCTACCCGGACCCGAGCAAGCTGGAAGGCAGGCTGGTGCTGTATGTGGCCAACCTGGCGCCGCGCAAGATGAAGTTCGGCATCAGCGAAGGCATGGTACTGGCGGCCGGCCCCGGTGGCTCGGACATCTACCTGCTCAGCCCGGATAGCGGCGCCAAGCCCGGCCAGCGTGTCATGTAATCAAGCGCGTGAAGCAAACAAGGCCGCTCGGGTAACCGCGCGGCCTTTGTGCTTCGCGTGAGGGGCTCCAGACGGTATACTCCGGCGCGGCCTCGTGCCGGCCTCTTTTCCATTCTGGGTTGGGTGACATGACGGAATTTGCCCTAATTCTGATCAGTACCATTCTGGTCAACAACTTCGTGCTGGTGCAGTTTCTCGGGCTATGTCCGTTCATGGGCGTGTCCGGCAAGTTGGAGACGGCGATCGGCATGTCGATGGCGACCACCTTCGTGCTCACGCTGGCGTCCATTCTCAGTTACCTGACCTTCCAGTACCTGCTGGTGCCGTTCGGCCTGGAATTTCTGCGGACCATCTCGTTCATTCTGGTGATCGCCGTGGTGGTGCAGTTCACCGAGATGGTGGTGCACAAGACCAGCCCCCTGCTCTACCGCGTGCTGGGCATCTTCCTGCCGCTGATCACCACCAACTGCGCTGTACTCGGTGTGGCGCTGCTTAATACCAATCGCGCCGAGCAAACCTTCATGAAGTCGGCCATCTATGGCCTGGGCGCGGCGGTGGGCTTCTCGCTGATCCTGATTCTGTTCGCCGGCTTGCGCGAGCGTATCGCTATTGCCGACGTTCCCGTTCCGTTCCGTGGCGCCGCCATCGGCATGATCACTGCCGGGTTGATGTCGCTGGCGTTCATGGGCTTCACCGGCCTGATCAGGTTGTAATGCCATGAGTATTGTCGTGACCGCCATTCTGGTTGTGCTGGCCCTGGCCGTCGTGTTCGGCGCGATCCTCGGGTATGCCGCCATTCGCTTCAAGGTCGAGGGCGACCCGATCGTCGACCAGATCAACAACCTGCTGCCGCAGACCCAGTGCGGCCAGTGCGGCCACCCCGGCTGCAAGCCCTACGCCGAAGGCATCGCCAATGGCGAGCCGATCAACAAATGCCCGCCCGGTGGCGAGTCGACCATTCAGGCGCTGGCTGATCTTTTGGATGTGGAGCCGCTGCCGCTGGATGCCGAGCACGGCGAAGAGAAGCCGCGCACCGTGGCCTACATTCGCGAGGCCGAATGCATCGGCTGCACCAAGTGCATCCAGGCCTGCCCGGTGGATGCGATCCTCGGTGCGGCCAAGCAGATGCATACGGTGATCGTTGATGAGTGCACCGGTTGCGACCTGTGCGTGGAGCCCTGCCCGGTCGACTGCATCGACATGGTGCCGCTGCCGACCACACCGGCCACCTGGAAGTGGGACTACCCGCTGCCCGGCGAAACCCTGATCGCCACCGACGCCCAACGAGGTGCCGCCTGATGCAAGCCGCTCCCATCCGTATCTGGGATATTCCAGGCGGCATCCACCCGGACGAACACAAGACCGAGTCGACCCAGCGCGGACTGGAAGTCGCGCCCATGCCGAGCCGGTTGATCCTGCCGTTGCAGCAGCATATCGGCGCGCGTGCCGAGCCGGTGGTGCAGGTGGGCGATGCGGTGCTCAAGGGTCAATTGATCGCCGAAGCCAGCGGGATGGTCAGCTGTCCGCTGCATGCGCCGACTTCCGGCATTGTGACGGCGATTGGCCCGGCGCCCTACCCGCATGCATCGGGACTGGAAGAATGGGCGATCACGATCGAGCCGGACGGCAAGGATCAGTGGACCGAGCTCGACCCGGTCGCCGATTACCGTGCGCTGGAGCCGGCCACACTGACCGAGATCATCCGCGAGGCCGGTATCGCCGGGCTGGGTGGTGCGGGCTTTCCGACGGCGGCCAAGCTGCGCGCCCGGCCCGAGCAGAAGATTCATACGCTGATCATCAACGGCACCGAGTGCGAACCGTATATCACTGCTGACGACACGGCTATGCGCTACAAGGCGCCCGAGATCGTCGCCGGTATCGAGATTCTTGCGCACATTCTGCAGCCGGACACGGTGCTGATCGGCATCGAGGACAACAAGCCCGAAGCCATCGAAGCGATGCGCGCCGCCTGCGCAGGCAAGGCGATGCAGGTGGTGTCGTTCCCGACCAAATACCCCAGCGGCGGCGAGAAGCAGCTGATCCAGATTCTTACCGGCAAGGAAGTGCCCAGCGGCGGGCTGCCGGCGGATATCGGCATGGTCTGCCAGAACATCGGCACCATGATCGCGGTACACGACGCCGTGCTGCTCGGCCAGCCGCTGGTCAAGCGCATCACCACGCTGACCGGCGCCGCGCTACAACGCCCGACCAACGTCGAGGCGCTGATCGGCACGCCGATTCATGAACTGTTGGCCTTCGCCGGGTTGCAGGCGGACAAGCTGTATCGCCTCGTCATGGGCGGCCCGATGATGGGCTTCACGCTGCAAAGCATGGACGCGCCTATCGTCAAGACCACCAATTGCCTGCTTGCCGGCACGCTGGAAGAGCTGCCCCCGCCGCCAGTGGCGCAGCCGTGCATTCGCTGTGGCTTCTGCTCGGAAGTGTGCCCGGCCAATCTGCTGCCGCAGCAGCTGCACTGGTTTGCCCTGGGCAAGGAATACGAGCAGCTCAATCGGCTGAACTTGTTCGACTGCATTGAGTGCGGTGCCTGTTCCTATGTGTGCCCGAGCAGCATTCCCCTGGTGCAGTACTACCGCGCCTCCAAGGCGGAAATCCGCGCGCTGGATCTGCAGGCGCACAAGGCCGACCACTCCAAGCAGCGCTTCGAGCAGCGCCAGGCGCGTTTGCAGCGCGAGGCCGAGCAGAAGGAGCTGGAGCGCCAGCAACGCGCCGAGAAGGCTGCGCGCCTGAAAGCTGCCAAGGAAGCAGAAGCGGCCAAGAGCGCCGAAGCATCGCCCGCCTCCGCGCCGGATGTCGAGCGCGTAGAGGCGCAGAAGCCCAGCGGGCTGTCACCTGAGCAAAAGCAGCTAAAGATCGCTGCAGCCACCGCGCAGATGGCGCTGAAAAAGGCGCAGAAACAGATCGCCGCGAATCCGGACAATGTCGACCTGCAGGCGCAGATTCCGGTGCTGGAGCAGGCCTGGAAGGATGCACAGGCGGCGTTCGATGCCGCTGCCGGCGACACGTCGGTCAAGCCGACACCACCGCCTGCCGCCGCCCCGGCAGACGACGAAGCCAAGCGCTTGAAGATCGAAGCGGCCATGGCCCGCGCTGCGCTGAAGAAGGCCGAACGCGCCGCGGGCGACACGCCGACCGAAGAGCAGGAAAAGGAAATCTATGCCCTGCGTGAGCAAGTCGCTGTTGCCGAAGCGCGTTTGCCCAAGGACGAGCCCGCCAAGAAACCTGTCGATGAGAACCTGAAGAAGGCCAAGGTCGAGCTGGCCATGGCCAAGGCTGAACTGAAGAAGGCCGAAAAGGCACTGGAAGCCAACCCGGATGATGCCGAGCTGCAGCAGTCTATCGAGCCGCTGCGTCAGCGCCAGCTCGATGCCCTGCGCGCGCTGGAGCAGGCCGAGGCTAGCAGCCCGGTTCCGCCGCCTGAACGCCAGTTGGTCGACAAGAAGCCCGTCGACGAAACCCTGCGCCAGCTGAAAACCGACATGGCCACGGCCAAGGCCGCGTTCAAGAAGGCCGAGCGCGAGGTGCAGGACGCGCGCGACAACGGTGGCGACATAGATGCTGCCGAAGCCCATCTGCTTAACACCCGCGAGGCACTGGACAAGGCCGCCAAGGCTTTCGCCGAGTACATGTCTGCCAAGGAGACGCGCTGATGGCGCTGGTTCGCATCACCTCGCCACACGCGCGAGGCAATAACCGCACGCAGACCATCATGCTCTGGGTTCTCGGCGCGACGCTGCCGGGCGTGGCGGTGATGACCTGGCTGTTCGGCATCGGCACGCTGATCAACATCGTGTTGGCGAGCGTGTTCGCCCTCCTCAGCGAGGCGCTGATTCTCAAGCTGCGCAAGCGGCCGGTGAGCTTCTTTCTGAGTGACGGCAGCGCGCTGGTCACCGCCTGGCTGCTGGCACTGGCACTGCCACCCTACGTGCCGTGGTGGCTGGTGCTGGTGGCGACTGCGGTGGCGATCATCTTTGGCAAGCAGCTGTATGGCGGGCTGGGGCAGAACCCGTTCAATCCGGCAATGATCGGCTATGCGGTGGTGCTGATCTCCTTCCCGGTCGAGATGACCACCTGGCCGATCGCCCGTGGTGCCGAGGCGCTGGCGGACCTGTCCGCGACCCTGCCCTCCATCAACGAGGCACTGCAGCGGGTGTTCGGTAGCGGACAGCCGATCGATGCCTGGGCCGTGGCCACGCCGCTGGACATTCTCAAGAACAACAAAGCGCTGACCATCGCCGAGCTGGAAGCGGCGCGTCCGGTATTCGGCGCGTTTGGTGGCTTCGGCTGGGAGTGGGTCAACCTGGCGTATCTGGTCGGCGGATTGGTGCTGGTCTACAAGCGCATCATCAGCTGGCATGCACCAGCCGGCATGCTCGGCGCGCTGTTCGTCATGAGCCTGCTGTTCTGGGGCGGCTCGGGGTCGAATTCCAACGGTTCGCCGCTGTTTCATCTGTTCAGCGGTGCGGCGATGTTCGGTGCGTTCTTTATCGTCACCGACCCTGTCTCCGGGGCGACCAGCAAGCTGGGGCGTATCGTCTTCGGTGCCGGCGTCGGCATCCTGGTGTACGTGATTCGCGCCTGGGGCGGCTATCCGGATGCGGTCGCCTTCGGCGTGCTGCTGATGAACCTGGCCGCACCGACCATCGACTATTACACCACCCCGCGCACCTACGGTCACAGCAAGGCGCCGCGTGGCATGGGCAAGGCGGACTGATATGGAAAACCCGATCACAGCCGGCGGTTCAGTCCTGCGCAACAGCCTGATACTTGGTGTGTTCGCCATGGTCACGGTGGGATTGATCGCCTTCACCCAGCAGGGCACCGCCGGGCGCATCGCGGAAGAACAGCGCAAGGCGCAGATGAGCGCGTTGACCGAAATTCTGCCGCATGCCGAACATGACAATGATCTGCTGGACGACACCTTCGTGGTCGAAGACCAGGAGTATCTGCACCTGCCCCGTCCTTCCCAGGCCTATCGTGGCCGGGAGAATGGCGAGGTGGTCGCGGTAATCCTGCCGGTGGTTGCGCCGGACGGGTACAGCGGGCGTATCGATATGCTGGTAGGGATTCGTGCCAATGGTGAGGTTGCCGGTGTGCGGGTGCTCAACCACCGCGAAACACCCGGCCTGGGCGACAAGATCGAGCGCGCCAAGAACGACTGGATTCTGACCTTCAATGGCAAGAGCCTGAGCATGCCCGAGCCGGAAGGCTGGGCAGTGAAGAAGGATGGCGGTACGTTCGACTCCTTCACCGGCGCGACCATCACCCCCCGCGCTGTGGTGCAGGCGGTGTATCGTGCCCTGCAATACTTCGACGAAAACCGTGCCCAGCTGCTGCAGCTGGAACAGGAGCCGACCAGTGGCCAGTACTAAGTTCACCGACATAACCGCCGACGGCCTGTGGCATAACAACCCCGGGCTGGTGCAGCTGCTCGGCCTGTGTCCTCTGCTGGGCGTGAGCAGCACCGCGGTCAATGCGCTGGGCCTGGGCATTGCGACCATTCTGGTGCTGACCGGCTCGAACCTGGCGGTATCGCTGATTCGCAGTGCGGTGACCGATGCCGTGCGCCTGCCCGCCTTCGTGATGATCATCGCGGCGCTGACCACTTGTATCGAATTGCTGATGCAGGCCTTTACCTTCGAGCTGTATCAGATTCTGGGTATCTTCATTCCGCTGATCGTGACCAACTGCGCGATTCTCGGCCGGGCCGATGCCTATGCCTCGAAGAACCCGATCCTGCCGTCGTTGACCGATGGATTCATGATGGGACTGGGGTTCGCCCTGGTGTTGCTGGTGCTGGGCATGTTGCGCGAGCTGATCGGGTTCGGGCGGTTGTTTGGCGGGATGGAACTGCTGCTCGGGCCGATGGCGGCGAATTGGGAAGTGGTGGTGTTCCCGAACTACAAGGAAGTGCTGTTCGTGATTCTGCCGCCGGGGGCGTTCGTTTTCATGGGGTTGCTGATCGCGGTAAAGAACATGATCGATACCCATGTGAAGGAACGGGCCGCCGCCGCTGCGGCCAAGCCGGTGGGCGGGTCCAAGCGGGTGCGCGTGACCGGGACGATCAGCTGAGATCGGGCGCTGTCATCGCGGCGAGGACGCCGCTCCCACCGGACAGGATCCGCCCCGGCCCGTAGGAGCGGGCATGACCGCGAAGAAGAACGCACGAAGCCTTGCCCGATGCATCGAACACGTAGGAGCGGCGCCCTCGCCGCGATGGGGTTATCGGGGTCCGCTATCGCGCCGGGGGCGGCGCTCCTACCAGAACCCCCGGGTTCGGATTTATTGGGCGTGGGCATGACTACGAAGAAGGATGCTCGAACTTCGCTTTCGCGCCCAGGTGCGCTCCTATAAACCCCCGGTCTCGGGTGATGTAGGAGCGGGCATGACCGCGAAGAAGAACGCACGAAGCCTTGCCCGATGCATCGAACCGGTAGGAGCGGCGCCCTCGCCGCGATGGGGTTATCGGGGTCCGCTATCGCGCCGGGGGCGGCGCTCCTACCAAAACCGCCGGGTTCGGATTTATTGGGCGTGGGCATGACTACGAAGAAGGATGCTCGGACTTCGCTTTCGCGCCCAGGTGCGCTCCTACAAACCCCCGGTCTCGGGTGATGTAGGAGCGGGCATGACCGGGAAGAAGAACGCACGAGGCCTTGCCCGATGCATCGAACCGGTAGGAGCGGCGCCCTCGCCGCGATGGGGTTACCGGGGGCCGCTATCGCGCCGGGGGCGGCGCTCCTACCAGAACCCCCGGGTTCGGATTTATTGGGCGTGGGCATGACTACGAAGAAGGAAGCTCGGACTTCGCTTTCGCGCCCAGGTGCGCTCCTACAAAGCCCCGGTTTCGGGTGATGTAGGAGCGGGCATGACCGCGAAGAAGAACGCACGAAGCCTTGCCCGATGCATCGAACCGGTAGGAGCGGCGCCCTCGCCGCGATGGGTTATCGGGGTCCGCTATCGCGCCGGGGGCGGCGCTCCTACCAGAACCCCCGGGTTCGGATTTTCGTAGGAGCGGACCTGGCCGCGAAGAAGGATGCTCGGTCTCCGCTTTCGCGCCCAGGTGCGCTCCTACAAAACCCCGGTCTCGGTGATGTAGGAGCGGGCATGACCGCGAAGAAGGATGCACGAACCTCCTCGCGCCCAGGTGCGCCCCTACATCAACACGCCGGGTAATGAATGACCCTGTGGGAGCGGCGTCCTCGCCGCGATAAGATCTCGCCACCACTCGCAATCTGAATACCGATGAACAAAGACAAACGCTACGAGATCTTCCGCCGGCTGCGCGAAGACAACCCCAACCCCACCACTGAACTTGAATTCAACAGCCCGTTCGAGCTGCTGGTGGCGGTCACCCTCTCGGCGCAGGCGACCGACGTGGGCGTCAACAAGGCCACGCGCAAGCTGTTCCCGGTCGCCAATACGCCAGAGGCGATCTATGCCCTCGGGGTGGACGGCCTCTCCGAGTACATCAAGACCATCGGCCTGTACAACAGCAAGGCCCGCAACGTGATTGCGGCCTGCAAGATGCTCATCGACCTGCACGGCAGCCAGGTGCCGGAAGACCGTGCGGCGCTCGAAGCTCTGCCCGGCGTCGGCCGCAAGACCGCCAACGTGGTGCTCAACACCGCCTTCGGCCACCCCGAGATGGCGGTCGATACGCACATCTTCCGCGTGAGCAACCGCACCAATATTGCCCCCGGCAAGAACGTGGTCGAAGTGGAGCGAAAGCTGCTCAAGTTCGTGCCGAAGGAGTTCCTTGTCGACGCCCATCACTGGCTGATTCTGCATGGCCGTTACGTATGCAAGGCACGCAAGCCTCAGTGCGGCAGCTGCCGGATTGAAGACCTGTGTGAATACCGCTACAAGACCAGTGATGAAGGTCTGTGACATTTTCTATCGTCTGATTGAAAAATTTTATTTCCGCTGATTCTCGACTGCCGCTATAAGGTGCGCAAATGGCGTCTTCATTGTGGAGTTGAGTCATGGCCAAAGCAAAAACCGAGATCGAACTGGACGACGATGACTTTGTTGAAGAGGACGATGCGCCCGAAGCGGACCCGTCTCTCAACACCAAGGCCAGCCTCACCAAGCGCCGCCTCATCGATAACTACCTCGAAGAGCGTCGGCTGCAAAAGCAGCTTTCTGACTACGATTTCGACCTGTAAGTAAGCCCCCGCCTCGCGGGGGTTTTCTGTTTTACCGAGTGCGATATAGCAACCCAATCGCAGTCATTGTGCATTTCTCTTTCCTCGCTCGCGCGATCCACCCTATAGTCGACTCATCGGGAATGATTCCCATTAGCCGGATTCCAGGGTGAACGCTGTGACCAAGACCATAACCTTCGCTGTCATGCACTTTTCCATCGCTTTCGGTGTCGTATACGCGATGACCGGAAGTTTGCTGCTCGGCGGGGCTGTCGCCTTGATCGAGCCGGCAATCAACACCGTGGCGTTCTACTTCCACGAGAAAGCGTGGAAGCGCATCGAGAACCGACGGATGGCGCGCAGGAATCTGTTGCCGCCCATCTTTCAGGCATGATGGGCGGCCCGGTTGTCTTACAGGTACCCGTAAACCGCGATAACCGGTACAGGTATGTTCGTTGAAACAACAGGGATAGCCCATGAAGCGTGTTGTACTCGGTTTTAGCCTGCTGCTCGCCACCACGTGGATGCAGGCGTTGTCAGCGGACGATTTCTCCTTCCGCGAATCCAATTCCTTCATTGCCACCATTTCCGGAACACCCCAGCAACAGATGTTTCCGGTCTCCTCGGAAATCGACGTGCAGCAGGAGGTACTGTCGGTCAGGGTGATTCCCGATCGCGAGCTGCCGCCGATCGTTTCGGAATACGAGCGCCTGCATTTCCGCCTCGCCTGGCAGGACGGTCCGGCCCCGCTGATGTTCCTCATCGCCGGTACCGGCTCGGGCTTCGATACCGACCGCATGGATTACTTCAAGCGGCTCTACCATGATGCGGGCATGCATGTGATCGTGCTCTCCTCTCCGAGCAACTACGATTTCATCGCCGCCGCATCCAGCAGCGGGCTGCCGGGTCTGGGCTACCTCGACGCCCGTGACCTGCATACCGCGATGACGCGTGCGGTGGACAAGGCGCGTGAAGAACACGATATCGAAATCACCGGCTACAACCTCTCCGGCTTCAGCCTGGGCGCACTGCACGCGGCCTTCGTCGGCGAGCTGGACTCGCACCTGGGCCAGTTCAACTTCGACAAGATCGTGCTGATGAACCCGCCGGTCGACCTGTTCAACTCGGTCAAGCGCCTGGACCGCCTCGCCTATACCAAGATCGAAGGCGTTGAGGGTGGCGACAGTTTCTACGAACATATCTTCGGCAAGCTGTCGCGGTACTTCGCTGCGCGCGGCGGCATCGACGCCGGAGCCGGGCTGTTCTACGAAATCCAGGAATCGGGCGAGGCACTGACCGACGAAGAGCTGGCCCTGCTGATTGGCGCCGTGTTTCGCTTTGCCGCAGCCGACCTCAACTTCATGGCTGATCTGATTTCCGGTGGTGGTCAATACGCGCCACCGAAGGAGGAGCTCGGCGTGGGCACGTCGCTGACGCCCTATCTGCGGCGCGCGCTGTTCTGCGACTTCGGCTGCTACATGGAGACGCAGCTGTGGCCGGACTGGCAGTCGCGCAACGCGGGACTGTCGGTAGACGACATGGCCTATCGCACCAGCCTGCAGAGCATCGAGGGGTATCTGCGCGGTAACGAGGACATCGCGGTGGTCACCGCTGCGGACGACTTCATTCTGGGCCGCGAGGATTATTACTACCTGGCCGACCTGTTCGGCGAACGAGCCTATCTCTACCCACGCGGTGGGCATGGCGGCAACTTGCAGCACAAGGATGTCGTCGAGCGGATGCTGGCGTTCGTACAAGGAGAAGCCGATGAGCAATAAACAGATTCTGACCGCCCTCGCTCTGGCTTGCGTGACCGTTACCGCGACCGCCCAGGAGCGGAGCGTTCCCGACTATCGCGACCCGCTGGAAAGCCTGCCGATCGACCGCAACGACGAGACGGAATTTCAGTTCGAGCGCTCCAGCCTCAAGGCACTGGACGTGCACGACCCGATTGAAGGCTTCAATCGCTACGTCTACCGCTTCAACGCCGAGTTCGACGAGCGCGTGTACATTCCGGTGGTACGTGGTTATGTGAAGGTCACACCGCGTTTCGTGCGTAGCGGTGTATCCAACTTCTTCCGCAACATCAACGACGTGCCCAACCTGGCGAACAGCCTGGCGCAGGGCAAGGTCGAGAAAGGCATGCGTACCACCGCGCGGTTGCTGTTCAACAGCACCCTGGGTGTACTGGGGCTGTTCGATGTCGCCAAGAAGATGGGGCTGCCGCAGGAGCCGGAGGACTTCGGTCAGACCATGGGGTTCTATGGTTCGCCGGCCGGACCCTATCTGGTGCTGCCTTTCGTGGGGCCTTCGACGCTGCGTGACACCACCGGGCGTGTGGTCGACTGGGGTATTCACAGCGGCGCTGATCCGCTGCATGCCGCCGAGTTCATGGAAGAAAACCCGTGGACCTATCCGGTGTACGCCGTCGATCTGCGCTACCGCACCCCGTTCCGCTATGGCGCGCTCGATACGCCCTTCGAGTACGACCAGATCCGCTATCTGTACATCAAGTTGCGGGAGTTGCAGATCAGTCAGTGACAGCCGATCTGGAGCGGTAACGGACGCAGGATTCGATCGCGGCGGGGGCGCCGCTCCGACCCTGTAGGAGCGGGCGGGGCCGCCCAGGATGACCGCGAAGGGTTTCGGCTCAGCCTGGGCCCAGCGCCGCGATCGGGCCTGGCTTTCGCGCCCAGCTGCGCTCCCACAAAGACCCATCCGAACCTGTAGGAGCGGCGCCCTCGCCGCGATGGGGCTCGACTCCTGACCCTAAATGCGGCGGGCACGCCGCTGCCAGGACGGGCCCGCTTTTGTTCCCCCTACGCCAGTCTCGGTTCACCTTCGCGGTTACTGGCTTCCAGCCTTTAGCCTTTAGCCTTTAGCCTCCAGCCTCCCCCTCCCTGGCAAATCAGGTCCCAACACTACGCTTACAGCTTGAAGCTTGCCGCTCAAAGCTCGCAGCTCGCTCGCCCCTACCCCACCCGAAAGATGATGTGCTCTTCCCAGTCATCCTCGTCGACAGAATCCTCTGCCAACATCTTCCCCGCCTGGGAAATCCCGCTGCGATGAACATCCTGCCGGTCGCCGCTGACCAGGTGGTGCCACGGCGGGAGGTCCTCACCCTCGGCCACAAGGCGATAGCCGCAGGTGGGCGGGAGCCAGGCAAAATCTTCAGCATCCTTAGGCGTAAGCTGAATGCAATCAGGCACTTGCTGTCGCCTGTTCGCGTAGTTGCTGCACTGGCAGCTCTTGCGGTCCAGCAGCTTGCAGGCAATCCGCGTGTAGTAGATCGCCTGCGGATCGTCCTCGTCCTCCAGCTTCTGCAGACAGCACAGTCCGCAGCCGTCGCACAGCGACTCCCACTCGCCCTGATCCATCTCCGCCAGGGTCTTGCGCTTCCAGAATGCGGTGACGCGCTGCGCCATATCAGCCCTCCTCGCCCAATGCATCGCCCAGCCAGTCCATCAGCTGTGCCAGAGTGAACGGCCCGTCACGTTCTTCGCCGGTGTCTTCACGACGCAGCACCGGAATGCGCAACTGATAACGATCCAGCAGGGTCTGATCGCTGACGATGTCCACCTCGCGCACGGCTACATCGTTGCCGGCCAGCGGCTGGAGCATGTACAGCGTCTCCTCGCAGAGGTGGCAGGCCTGGGTACCGAACAGGGTCAATTGCAGCATGGTGGTCTTGGCGGTCCGCGGGGATGGGAAGGCGCGCATTCTAGCGCGGATCGATTCGCTACAGAACCGCTGTCGGCGCCGGCGCGACGCTTGGCAGCGCCGGTGGCTTCACACATACTCGACGGTCTTGACGGAGGACCGAATGGATTGGGAAACACTGCTGTGCCGCGAGCGCCTGGGCAAACTGGCCGCTACCAGCGACGAACTGGGGCGCACGCCCTTTCACAAGGATCATGACCGGGTCATCTTCTCCGGCGCCTTCCGCCGGCTGGGCAAGAAGACCCAGGTGCATCCGGTCTCCAGCAACGATCACATCCATACCCGCCTCACCCACAGCCTGGAAGTCGGCTGCGTTGGCCGATCGCTGGGCATGCGCGTCGGCGAAATGCTGCGCAGCGAGCTGCCTGAGTGGTGCCAGCCAGCCGATCTGGGCGTGATCGTTCAGGCGGCCTGCCTGGCCCATGACATCGGCAATCCGCCCTACGGCCATTCGGGTGAAGACGCCATCCGCCACTGGTTTCATCAGGCGGCTCGCCAGGGCTGGCTCGATCCGCTGACCGATGCGCAGCGCAGCGACTTTCTGAACTTCGAGGGCAACGCCCAGGGCTTCCGCGTGCTGACCGAGCTGGAGTACCACCAGTTCGAGGGCGGCATGCGTCTGACCTATGCCACCTTGGGTGCCTACCTCAAGTATCCCTGGACTTCGCGCCACGCTGACAGCCTGGGCTACAAGAAGCACAAGTTCGGCTGCTACCAGGCCGAGTACCCGCTGCTCGAGCAGATCGCCGACAAGCTCGGCCTGCCGATGCAGGACGAGCAATGCTGGGGCCGGCACCCGCTGGTGTATCTGGTCGAGGCGGCCGATGACATCTGCTACGGGCTGATCGATCTGGAAGACGGCATGGAGATGGAGCTGCTTGACTACGCCGAAGTCGAGCGCCTGTTGCTGGACCTGGTCGATGGCGACCTGCCGGAGACCTACCGCCAGCTCGGCCCGAAGGATTCAACGCGACGCAAGCTGGCGATTCTGCGTGGCAAGGCGATCGAGCATCTGGTCAACGCGGCGGCGCAGGCGTTTCTCGAGCAGCAGCCTGCCCTGCTGGCCGGCACGCTCAAGGGCGATCTGGTCGAACATATGCACGACAACGCGCGGAATTGCGTGCTGGCGGCGAAGAACATGGCACGCGAGCGCATCTTTCAGGACAAGCGCAAGACCCTGCACGAGATCGGTGCGTACAGCACGCTGGAAACGCTGCTGGACGCGTTCTGCGGCGCGGTCAATGAGCTGCACGCCGGGCAGAACCTGAGCTTCAAGCATCAGCGCATTCTCGATCTGATGGGCAACAATGCCCCACGCGCCGACTGGAATCTGTACCAGAGCTATCTGCGGGTGATCGATTTCATTGCCGGCATGACCGACCTGTATGCGGCGGACATCGCCACGCGGATCCGGGGCATTACGCCGGGTTAGGGGGTTCCAGCCGGTTCAACAGCATGTCCACCAGGGCCAGCAGCCCGGAAATGGCCTGGGTGGCGGCCCTGAAATAGACTGCCGAGTGCACGCTCTTGCCCGCAGCAGCGGCCAGCAGCTTGTCGATGAGATCCATCAGCAGATCCAGACTGCGCTCGGTATCGGTCACTGCCTGACTGACCAACGGGCGGAGCTCCGGATCGGCCTGCAGATGCGCCAGGCATTCGTACGGATGCTTGCCCAGCCGCTCGCGCAAACGGGCAAGCTCTTCGCGCTGCGATGCGGTGTTCTGCCGGCGCGCGGCGATCCCCGTTCCGATGGCCCGCGCCTGGCCGAGCAACTCCGAATGCTCCAGCAACTCGAGCCAGATGCCGGCAGGCGCAGCCGACAGCGCGCCATGGGGCACCAGACCATTGGGCTGGGCAATGCTGCGAATGGTTTCGATCAGGTGGCCGATCATGTCGTTGTGCAGCAGCAACACCTGTTCCGCGGCCGAGCTGTCCTGATGAATCTGCTGGATGTCATTCCAGCGCGCGACGACCTCTTTCCAGCTGTCGTACCAGGCGATACTGGCTTGGTATGGCTGCGCTTCGCCCAGAATATCCTCTACCTGCTGCTGGGCGGCCCACTGTTCGCCCGCAAGGATGCGTTCCCCAGACATGACCCCATAGGAAAGCCCGCGATGCCGCTGCGTATGTTCCAGCAGGCGACGCAACAGCTTGACCAGTTCCAGGGCGCGTGCGCGCTCGCGCACGGTCTCGGAGCGCTTGCGCCGACGTGCGTGAACGATCAACCCTAGAAGAATCAGCGAGACAATGGCAAACAGCCCGACATTCATGCCTTGTCCTCGCGTGAAGTTAACTGCTGGAAGCTGAACCCGACCGACCGGAAAGCAGCTCTATACGATACCCGTCCGGGTCTTCGACAAATGCCAGCACACTGGTTCCATGTTTCATCGGGCCAGGCTCTCGAACGACCTTGCCTCCGGCGGCCTTGATCTGCTCGCAGGCAAGGTAAACGTCCTTGACCTCGATGGCGATGTGGCCGTAGCCGGCGCCGAGATCGTAGTGGTCGGTGTCCCAGTTGTGGGTCAGCTCGAGCACGCTGTTCTCGGCCTCGTTACCGTAGCCAACGAAGGCCAGGGTAAAGCGACCCTCGGGGTAGTCCTTGCGGCGCAGCAGCGTCATGCCCAGGACTTCGGTGTAGAAGGCAATGGACTTCTCGAGATTGCCGACTCGCAGCATGGTGTGAAGGATGCGCATGGTGTTTCCCCCGTTTGCAGCAGACCGGTCGCCTGCCAGATAAATGCAAAATCCAGGCCCGTAGGTGCGGTCGGGGCTGCCCAGAATGACCGCGAAGAAGAACCTGCCGAACCCCTTCGCGCCCAGGTGCGCTCCTACACACACCAGTCCGCGCCAGGCACAAGCCCTGCAGGAGCGGACCTGGCCGCGAAGAAGAATCCGCGAGACCCCTTCGCGCCCAGGCGCGCTCCTACATACACCATTCCGCGCCAGGCACAAGCCATGTAGGAGCGGACCTGGCCGCGAAGAAGAATGCACCAAACCTCTTCGTGCCCAGGCCCTACACACACCAGTCCGCGCCACGCACAACCGCGTAGGAGCGGACCTGGCCGCGAAGAAGAATCCGCGAAACCCCTTCGCGCCCAGGTGCGCTCCTACAAGAACAGGCCGTGATACCGCACGGGTTGGTCTTTCAGCCTACCGCCTTCAGCGGTTTTTACCGGCTTTAGAGCAGCTTGCGACCCTTGCCTGCAGCGATACGCATACGCAAGGCGTTGAGCTTGATGAAGCCGCCAGCATCAGCCTGATCGTACGCGCCAGCATCGTCTTCGAAGGTCGCGATATTGGCATCGAACAACGAATCGTCCGACTTGCGGCCAGCAACGATGACGTTGCCCTTATAGAGCTTCAACCGCACCACACCGTTCACATTGGCCTGCGATGCATCGATCATCTGCTGCAGCATGACGCGCTCCGGGCTCCACCAGAAGCCGTTGTAGATCAGCTCGGCGTACTTGGGCATCAGGCTGTCTTTCAGGTGCGCGACTTCGCGGTCAAGACAGATCGACTCGATGGCCCGGTGACCCTTCAGCATGATGGTGCCGCCGGGGGTTTCGTAGCAGCCGCGGGACTTCATGCCGACGAAGCGGTTCTCGACGATGTCCAGACGGCCGATGCCGTTCTCGCCGCCGACCTTGTTCAGGTAGGCCAGGATTTCGGCCGGGCTCATGTCCTTGCCGTCGATGGCGACGATGTCGCCGTTGCGGTAGGAGAGCTCGATGTAGGTCGGAGTGTCGGGCGCGGCTTCCGGCGACTTGGTCCAGCGCCACATGTCCTCTTCGTGCTCGGTCCAGGTGTCTTCCAGCACGCCGCCTTCATAGGAGATGTGCAGCAGGTTGGCGTCCATCGAGTACGGCGACTTCTTCTTGCCGTGGCGCTCGATCGGAATGGCGTGCTTTTCGGAGTAGTCCATCAGTTTTTCACGCGAGAGCAGATCCCATTCGCGCCAGGGGGCGATCACCTTGACGCCGGGCTTGAGCGCGTAGGCGCCGAGCTCGAAGCGAACCTGGTCGTTGCCCTTGCCGGTGGCGCCATGGGAGATGGCGTCGGCGCCGGTCTCGTTGGCGATTTCGATCAGGCGCTTGGCGATCAGTGGGCGGGCGATGGACGTACCCAGCAGGTATTCGCCTTCATATACGGTATTGGCGCGGAACATCGGGAATACGAAGTCGCGGACGAATTCTTCGCGCAGGTCATCGATGTAGATTTCCTTGACGCCCATGGCTTTCGCCTTGGCGCGGGCCGGCTCGACTTCCTCGCCCTGCCCCAGGTCAGCCGTGAAGGTAACCACCTCGCAGTTGTGGGTGTCCTGCAGCCACTTGAGGATTACCGACGTATCCAGGCCACCGGAGTAAGCCAGGACGACTTTTTTCACATCAGACATTACGCGCTCCCTTGAAGATTCGCCCCGCCGTCGCGCACGCGCCGGCCAAAGGAGGCCATTCTAGCGTCGGGAGGCGGTGAATGACAGGGGACGGGCAGTTTGGACCCAAGCTCCAAGCCGCAAGCTGAAGCTAAAAGCTAAAAGCTAAAAGCTAAAAGCTGGAGGCTGGAAAACCGGGCTGCGTGTAGTGGGCGCGATAGCGAGGTCGGCGCATTCTTCGTCGCGGCCAGGTCCGCTCCCACATAAAAAGACAGCAGAGTGCATCTTAGGAGCGCACCTGGGCGCGGAGAGGTTCAGCGAATTCTGCTTCGCGGTCATGCCCGCTCCTACACAAACACAGGTCACGCCAGCGCTAGATGTGTTGTAGGAGGCACGACTCGCGGCGACTGGCGGGGTCGGTCAGGGCCTTTCCAGGCGCAGGGTCACCCGGCGGTTCTTGGCGCGGCCTTCGGCGGTGGCGTTGTTCGCTACCGGGTAGCGGTCACCATGGAAGCGCATGGTGATGTCTTCCTCGGGCACACCCTTTTCCGTCAGGTATGCCTTGACGCTCAGGGCGCGCTGGCGGGACAGCTCGCGATTGGTCAGGCGGTCGCCGACGTTGTCCGAGTGCGCGTCCAGCTGGATGGCCTTGAGCTCAGGATCGGCCTCGAGGTAAGCCAGCGCCGTGTCGAGGAACGATCTGGCGTCGGCGTCGAGCCTGGCTCCCCCGCTACCGAAGCTGATCGGCCTGCGGGAGATTTGGTCCAGGTTCATTGGTAGCAGGCCGCTGATGCAGTTCTGAAACTCGCTCCAGGCCTGTTTGTACCCGACGCTGGACACCACCACCCGAATCGAATCCGAGGTGCTGGCCCAGGCCGCCCGCTGGATGGTCGGCGACATGCCGTCAGCCAGCCCGGCGAGCATCTGCCCGGCCTGCTGATACGGCACCTCAAGCGGAACCGGTCCATCCTTGACGGTTGCACGCCCGAGCAGATGGGCGCGGCGATCGCTACGCCAGGCCGGCGCATCGTTATACAACTGCGCCTGGCCAGGCTGCATCAGATTGCTCCAGGCTTTCAGCTTGAACGTCGGCCTTTCACCCGCCCGTCGGACGAACACGGCCTCGCCATACCCGGTCACGGCCTGACTCAGGCGACACTCGAACTGGTCCCCGTCGACCGACCACTTGACCTCTTCCATGCGCGTCTGGAAGGTCGTGGCCTGCGCGGGCACGGCCAGCGCGAGCAGGATCAGGGACAACAATCGGGTCACAATCGGCTCCGGCGAGTGAAGTGCTATTGGAGCTTAAGTCGGCTGCAGTGGCGAAAACTTTACCCCGCCGCCGGTGTGAAAGCCGAGGCGATTCCGGTAGCATTGCCGGCATTGCAACCGTCTGGAATCCCCCCGATGACCGATCGCCTGACTCTCATCCGCCCCGATGACTGGCATATTCACCTGCGCGACGGCGACGTGCTGCGCCATACGGTGAACGATGCGGCGCGCGTGTTTTCCAGAGCGATCATCATGCCCAACCTGGTTCCGCCGGTGCGTGACGGCGATCAGGCGCAGGGCTACCGCGAGCGCATCGAAGCTGCCCGCCCGGCCGGCTCGACCTTCCAGCCTTTGATGGTGCTGTACCTGACCAATCAGACCAGCCCTGAGATCATCCGCAGCGCGTACCGGAACGGCCAGGCCATCGCAGCCAAGCTCTACCCCGCCGGCGCCACGACGAATTCGGACTCGGGCGTCACCGCGCTCGAACATATCTACCCGGCGCTGGAAGCCATGGCCGAGGTCGGCATGCCGCTACTGGTGCATGGTGAAGTGACCCACGCCGAAGTCGACATCTTCGACCGCGAGAAAGCCTTCATCGATCAGCAGCTGATCAAGCTGGTCGAGCGCTTCCCGACCCTGCGGGTAGTGTTCGAGCACATCACCACTGCCGATGCGGCCGAGTTCGTCATGGGCGCATCCGACCGGATCGGCGCGACCATCACCGCGCACCACCTGCTCTACAACCGCAATCACCTGCTCGCCGGCGGCGTGCGCCCGCATTTCTATTGCCTGCCGATCCTCAAGCGCCAGCGTCATCAACAGGCACTGTGCGACGCGGTGATCTCCGGCTCGAACAAGTTCTTCCTGGGGACCGATTCGGCGCCCCACGCGCGCCACGCAAAGGAAGCCGCCTGCGGCTGCGCCGGTTGCTACACCGCTTACGCGGCCATTGAGCTGTATGCCGAAGCCTTCGACTCGCTCGGCGTGCTGGAGAAGCTGGAAGCCTTTGCCAGCTTCAACGGGCCTGACTACTACGGTCTGCCGCGCAATACCGATACCATCACCCTGGTACGTGAAAGCTGGACCGCCCCGGATCAGCTACCCTTCGGAGACCACATGGTCATCCCGTTGCGCGCCGGGGAAACCATCAACTGGCGAGTGGTGTAACACTCGTCTGCAGCAAGGGATCGCCCGTGAGCGAATTTGACTACGATAGCGAAAACGATCAAGACGAGCTCGAGGGCGCCCCTGCGCCGTCCAGCCACAAGACGCCCATCGCCTATCGCTTCCGTGGCTTCCTGCCGGTGGTCGTGGATGTGGAATGCGGCGGTTTCAATGCCGCCACTGACGCCCTGCTGGAGATCGCTGCAACCGTCATCGCCATGGATGAAGACGGGATGGTCTATCCGGATCAGACCTACTTCTTCCGCGTCGAACCCTTCGAAGGCGCCAACATCGAGCCGGCAGCGCTGGAGTTCACCGGTATCAAGCTCGATCATCCGCTGCGCATGGCCGTGAAGGAAGAACACGCACTGACGGAGATCTTCAAGCACGTGCGCAAGGCAGTGAAGTCTGCGGGCTGCAAACGCGCGGTGCTGGTCGGCCACAATGCCTTTTTCGACCTTGGCTTTCTCAATGCCGCCGTCGAGCGCACGCAGATCAAGCGCAATCCCTTCCATCCCTTCTCCTGCTTCGATACTGCCACCCTCGGCGGCCTGGCGTACGGTCAGACGGTCCTGGCCAAGGCGTGCGCTGCCGCCGGCATCGAATTCGATGGTCGGGAAGCCCACTCGGCGCGCTATGACACCGAAAAGACCGCCGATCTGTTCTGCGCAATCGTCAATCGCTGGCGTGAAATGGGCGGTTGGCCGCCGGTCTGACACGCACTTCTTCTTCGATTTTTCATCCGTTTCAAGCACATAGCCGACATGGCAACTTGCCCTGATCGGCCGCTGCGGTTATTTTCCAAGGGCAGCGGAATCGTCCGCTACACTTTGTCTGTGATCCAGACACTTGGCCAACTCGGTCATGAACGGAAACCCGCGTCGAAACATGTCGCTGGTGGATAATCAGAAGAAGGAGTCATCCCGTCATGAAACGCAAGTCGCTTGCCCTCTTGTTCACTGCAGCCTTTGGCTGCGCCACGCTCGCTGCAACCCCGGCGGTTGCTCAGGAAAAGTTCGTCACCATCGGCACGGGCGGTCAGACCGGCGTCTATTACGTGGTCGGCCAGTCGGTGTGTCGGCTGCTCAACCGCAATACCAACGAACACAATATCCGCTGTAATGCGCCGTCCAGCGGCGGCTCCGTGGCCAACGTCAACGCCATCCGCGGCGGCGAGATGGACATGGGCGTCGTCCAGTCGGATATCCAGTACAAGGCCTACAAGGGTGTCGAGAACTTCGAGGATGCCGGTGAATTCGAAGGCATGCGTGCCCTCTTCGCCCTGCATGGCGAGCCGCTGACGGTCGTCGCCCGCCGCGATGCCAATATCAGCACGGTCAAGGATCTCAAGGGCAAGCGCGTCAACATCGGCAACCCCGGTTCCGGTCAGCGCGACACCATGGATGTGGTCATGGACGCGCTGGGCTGGACCCGTGATGACTTCGGCATGGTTTCCGAACTGGACGCTGCCGAACAGGCCGCAGCCCTGGGTGACAACAATGTCGATGCCATGGTCTACGTCGCTGGCCACCCGAACGGTTCGATCCAGGAAGCGACCACCACCGTCGATGCGGTCATGGTCTCGGTCGCGGGCGAGGAGATCGACAAGCTGATCGAGGACCGTCCTTACTACGCCAAGGCAACCATCCCCGGTGGTCTGTATCGCGGCAATGACAAGGACGTGGAGACCTTCGGCGTGCGCGCAACGCTGGTCGCTTCGACCGACGTATCCGAAGACGTGGCCTACGAAACGGTCAAGGCCGTGTTCGAGAACTTCGACCGCTTCAAGCGTCTGCACCCGGCCTTCGCTACGCTCGAGCCCGAGCAGATGATCAAGGAAGGCCTGTCTGTGCCGTTGCATGACGGTGCGGTGCGTTATTACAAGGAACGTGGCTGGATGTAATCCTGTCCCGGGCCGCCACTGGCGGCCCGAGTTTCATCTGCTACACGCCTAATCCGGACAGGCCATAATGACTAACGAACGCTCGCACGGCGTCCAGCCCACTGATGTGGAAGATCTGGTCGCCAGCGCCGATACCGGCGCACGTACTCCCTCTGGCTTCCCTGGCAAGCTGCTGGTCTCGCTCGCCGCCCTCTGGTCGCTGTTTCAACTCTGGATCGCCTCGCCGCTACCCTACATGCTCGGCTTTGGCGTCTTCAACAGTGCCGAGGCCCGCTCGATTCACCTGACCTTTGCCGTGTTCCTCGGCTTCATGGCTTTCCCGGCGTTCAAGCGCTCCCCCCGTGACCGGATCCCGGTGGCGGACTGGGTGCTCGCGTTCGCTGCCGCGTTCTGCGCAGCCTATCTGTTTCTGTTCTATTCGCAGCTGGCGACCCGTCCGGGTAATCCGACCACCTACGATGTCGTGGTAGCGGTCATCGGCTTGCTGACGCTGCTCGAAGCCACGCGACGTGCGCTCGGCCCGCCGCTGATGATCGTGGCGCTGGTTTTCATCGTCTATTCGCTGGCCGGGCCCTGGATGCCCGGCGTACTGGCGCATCGCGGCGTCAGTCTCGACGCGCTGGCCAATCACCAGTGGCTCACCAGCCAGGGCGTGTTCGGCATCGCGCTGGGTGTGTCGACCAGCTTCGTATTCCTCTTTGTGCTGTTCGGCTCGCTACTGGACAAGGCCGGGGCCGGTAACTACTTCATCAAGGTAGCCTTCTCGCTGCTCGGCCACTATCGCGGCGGCCCGGCGAAGGCGGCCGTTGTCGCATCAGGCATGACCGGGCTGATTTCGGGCTCGTCGATCGCCAACACGGTGACCACCGGCACCTTCACCATCCCCATGATGAAGCGGGTCGGCTTTTCCTCGGAGAAGGCCGGCGCGGTCGAAGTGGCTTCGTCGGTCAACGGGCAGATCATGCCGCCGGTAATGGGCGCGGCTGCGTTCCTGATGGTCGAGTACATCGGCATTTCGTACGTCGAGGTCATCAAGCATGCGTTTCTGCCGGCGGTGATCTCCTACATCGCGCTGATCTATATCGTGCATCTCGAGGCGCTGAAGGCCGGCATGGAAGGCCTGCAGAGCAGCAACCCGCCTCGCCCACTGATCCGCAAGATCATCGGCTTTCTGACCGGCCTGGTCCTGCTGATGGCGCTGTCGTTCGGCGTCTACTACGGACTGGGCTGGCTCAAGCCCCTGCTCGGCGATGCGGCCGGCTGGGTCATTTCGGCGGGTCTGGTCGTGGTGTATGTGGCCCTGCTGAAGCTTGGCTCGCGCTTCCCCGAGCTGGAGCTCGACAAGGCAGACTCGCCGATAATCAAGCTGCCGCAGACGCGGCCGACGGTCCTGTCCGGGCTGCACTACATCCTGCCGGTGGTGGTACTGGTGTGGTGCCTGATGGTCGAGCGGCTGTCGCCCGGCCTGTCGGCGTTCTGGGCCACGGTCTTCATGATCTTCATCATCCTCACCCAACGCCCCCTGCTCGGTGCCTTCCGCGGCGAGCATCGTCTGCGCAGCAATATTCAGCGCGGATTGCTGGAGTTCTGGGAAGGCCTGGTGGCTGGCGCACGCAACATGATCGGCATCGGCATCGCCACGGCGACGGCCGGCATCATCGTCGGCGCCGTTGCCCAGACCGGCGTGGGCCTGGTGCTGGCCGATCTGGTCGAAATGCTGTCGATGGGCAACCTGATGCTGATGCTCCTGCTGACCGCCGTGCTCAGCCTGATTCTCGGCATGGGCTTGCCGACCACCGCGAACTACATCGTGGTATCGGCCCTGCTTGCTCCGGTCATCGTCACCCTGGGTCAGCAGAACGGCCTGATCGTCCCGCTGATCGCCGTCCACCTGTTCGTGTTCTACTTCGGCATCATGGCCGACGTGACACCGCCGGTGGGGCTCGCCTCGTTTGCTGCGGCCGCGGTATCGGGCGGCGATCCGATACGCACCGGCTTCCAGGCGTTCTACTACAGCCTGCGCACAGCGGCGTTGCCGTTCCTGTTCATCTTCAACACCGACCTGCTGCTGATCGACGTCGATTTCGCCCATGGCGTGCTGATATTCATCGTCGCGACCGTCGCGATGCTGATCTTCGCAGCCGGTACGCAGGGCTGGCTGGTGGTGCGCAGCCGCTGGTACGAGAGCCTGCTGCTGTTGCTGGTGGCGTTCACGCTGTTCCGCCCCGGTTTCTGGATGGACATGATCCATGACCCGTACGAAGCCATCCCGGCGAGCGCGCTGGCGGAAACAATGGGTTCGGTCGAGGAAGACAGCAATCTGCGCATGCGTATTCTCGGTGAAGACGAGATCGGCAACGAACGCGAGTTCTATCTGCTGGTACCGATTCCTGAAGGGGAAACAGGGCAGGACCGCCTGGACAACCTCGGCCTGATGCTGATGGAGGACGGCGACCGCACCATTGTCGACATGGTCACCTACGGCAGCCTGGCCGCAGACCTCGGGTTCGCCTTCGATCAGGAAATCCTCGAGATCCAGGCGCCGGTCGATCGCTGGGCGAAGGAGTGGATGTGGCTCCCGGCGCTGCTGGTCTTTGCTCTGGTGGTAGGTTTGCAGTCACGGCGCCGGCGCCACGACCGTGCCGGTGCACCTGCTGGCCAGCAACCGGCTTGAACCTGATGGCGTGGTTCTTGCTTTTAGTACCGTAGCGAGCGCCGCTGCAGGCGCTCAAAACGACAACGGCGTCGTGCACGGGGGCGGTAGAATGCGCTCCAGGCACGACGCTTTTTTTCGCCTACGGTACCTGCCATGACTCGACACGATACGCCGCGCGCCGACGCCCTTGCCTGGGCAGCTGGCAGCGATGCGCCGGAAAAACCCAGCCTCAACATCGGCTTTCTGCCGCTGGCCGACTCGGCTTCGCTGATTGTCGCGGCCACGCAGGGCTTTGCGCAGCCCTATGGGCTGACGCTGAATCTGCGTCGCCAGGCGTCCTGGTCGGGTGTCCGCGATCGACTGCTCAGCGGAGAACTCGATGCCGTGCAGGGGTTGTACGGATTGATCTATGGGGTGCATCTGGGCCTCGGTGCCCCGGCGACCCCGATGGCGGTCCTCATGGGCCTGAGTCAGAACGGGCAAAGCATCAATCTTTCCAATGACATGCGCGCACTGGGTGTGACCAGCGGCGAGGCACTGGCCCGGCACGTGCACCATGGCGGTGCAAAACTGTGCCTGGCGCACACCTTTCCCACCGGCACGCACGCCATGTGGCTCAACTACTGGCTGGCATCCCATGGTGTGCACCCGATGCATGACATCGAAAGCGTAGTGGTTCCGCCGCCGATGATGGTCGATCACATCCGTGCCCGACGCATAGATGGCTTCTGTGCCGGCGAACCCTGGGGTGCGCGCGCCGTAGCGGAAGGCATGGGCATCACCGTGGCAACCAGTCAGTCGATCTGGCCAGACCACCCGGAGAAGGTGCTGGGTACCACGCAGGCGTTCGTCGACCGCTACCCCAACGCTGCACGTGCGCTGATCATGGCTGTGCTGGACGCAAGCCGTTTCCTCGACGAAAACCGCGCCAACCGCGAAAGCAGCGCGCACCTGCTGGCCGGGCCGGACTTTGTGGCGACGCCGGCGTCCGCCCTTGCTCCGCGCATGCTCGGCGATTACACCGATGGCCTCGGTCAGCACTGGCAGGACGCCCACGCGCTGCGCTTCCATGGCGCCGGCGCCGTCAACATGCCGTATCTGTCGGACGGGATGTGGTTCATGACGCAGTTCCGCCGCTGGGGTCTGCTCGAGCATGACCCGGACTACACCGCGCTTGCCCGTCAGGTCCAGCAGCTGGACATCTACCGTGAGGCAGCGTCCGCGCTGGGCATTGAGATACCCGCCTGCGCCATGCGCAGCAGCACGCTGGCCGACGGTACCCTGTGGGACGGTTCGGATCCGTTGGCCTATGCCCATGGCTTCAGCATCAATGCGCTGGCGGGCAAGCCGTCGGCACCATCGGTCACGGCCGGGTGAGGTCACCGATGCGCATTCTTCTGATCAACGACACCGCGAAAAAGGTCGGCCGGCTGAAGGAATCACTGGTCGAGGCCGGATTCGAGGTCATCGACGAGTCCGGTCTGTCGATCGACCTGCCCAAGCGGGTCCAGAGCAGCAAACCGGACGTGATTCTTATCGACAGCGATTCACCCGGACGCGACGTGCTGGAGCAGGTCGTGCTGGTCAGTCGCAACCAGCCGCGGCCAATTGTCATGTTCACCGACGAGAACGACCCCGGAATCATGCGAAAGGCGATCCAGTCCGGGGTCAGCGCCTATGTGGTCGAAGGCATTCAGAGTGCGCGGCTCAAATCGATTCTTGACGTGGCCATGGCCCGCTTCGAGAGCGACCAGCATCTGCGCGCCGAGCTGCAGGCGCGTGAGCAGCAGCTGGAGGAACGCAAGCGCATCGAGAAGGCCAAGGGTCTGTTGATGAAGATGCGCAACTGCGATGAGCCCGAAGCGCATACGCTGATGCGCAGGCAAGCAATGAGCAAGCAGCAGAAGCTGATTCAGGTCGCCGACCAGATCATCGCCATGCACGACATGTTGCAATAAAACCTCTCTCATCGCGCCCGCAGGCAGAACTCCGGCTTTTTGCGGGGAGCGTCCTCCGGGCGCGATAACGAACTGCCCAGCCATTCTTCAACCAGCTTCCATCCTTGCTTGCCCGGCGCCCACCACCCCACGCCTCGTCCTTCTGGCACACATCATGCAGCGGGATACTCGGCAGCCAACGGCGGTTGCCAACCAGACAACGACGTCATTTCCGACCGAAGCCTCATGGGCGCGGTACGGAAATGGCGTTTTTTTTTGCCGGGACGCAGTCGGCGAAAGCCTGAACCCCATATCTACCGGACCTTAGAGGGACACCAAATGAACAAGAGTTTCTGGAAAGCCGGCCACAAGCCAACGTTGTTCGCAGCCTTTCTGTACTTCGATCTGAGCTTCATGGTGTGGTACGTGCTGGGCCCGTTGGCGGTGCAGATCGCTACCGATCTGGGCCTGACTGCACAGGAGCGGGGCATGATGGTCGCCACGCCGATCCTTGCCGGGGCGATCCTCCGGCTGCTGCTCGGCTTCATGGCAGACCGACTGTCGCCGAAAACAGCCGGCATCTTCGGCCAGGTAGTGGTGCTGACGGCGCTGGCGCTGGCCTGGCTACTCGGCATCGAAAGCTATCACCAGGCCCTGCTCCTCGGCCTGGGACTGGGCTTCGCCGGGGCATCCTTCGCTGTTGCGCTGCCGCTGGCCTCGCAATGGTACCCGGCAGAACATCAGGGTACGGCCATGGGCATCGCCGGTGCCGGCAACTCGGGCACGGTGCTGGCTGCGCTCTTTGCACCTGGCCTGGCGTACCTGTTCGGATGGGAGAACGTGTTCGGTCTGGCACTGATTCCGCTGAGCATTACCCTGGCGCTGTTCATAATCTTTGCGCGCAATTCACCCCAGCGTCCCAAGCCCAAGTCCGGTCGCGATTACATGGTCGCCCTGAACGACCGGGACAGCTGGTGGTTCATGTTCTTCTACAGCGTCACGTTCGGTGGCTTCATCGGTCTGGCCAGCGCCCTGCCCGGCTACTTCAGCGACCAGTACGGGCTTGACCCGGTAGTGGCCGGCTACTACACCGCGGCCTGTGTGATGGCCGGCAGTTTCATGCGCCCACTGGGTGGCGCTCTGGCTGACCGTATCGGCGGGATCCGGGCACTGCTGTGCATGTATGGCGTGGCTTCGCTATGCATTGCACTGGTCGGCTTCCATCTGACCAGCTCGCTGGCTGCGCTGGCGCTGTTCGTCACCGCCATGCTCGGGCTCGGTGCCGGCAACGGCTCGGTGTTCCAGCTCGTGCCGCAGCGCTTCCATCGTGAGATCGGCGTCATGACCGGTCTGGTCGGCATGGCGGGTGGTGTAGGCGGATTCGTGTTGGCCGCCGGACTCGGGGCGATCAAGCAGCACACCGGCGACTACCAGCTGGGCCTGTGGATGTTTGCCGGCCTCGGTTTGCTGGCCTGGTTCGGGCTGTTCAACGTCAAGCGCCGGTGGCGTACCACCTGGGGCTCGTCTGCGATGACTGCGGCGCGGGTCTGATCGATGCCTCTGCAGCTGAGTACCGCGGAGTTCACCGCCGCGGGGCCAAGGAAGGAAAACCAGGACGCGGTGCGCATTGTTACGCCCGCACCGCGCCTGGCGGCGAGCAAGGGTCACCTGCTGGCCCTTGCCGACGGCGTCAGCCAGTGCCACGACGGTGGCCTCGCTGCCAGGGCCACGTTGCAGGCGCTTGCCCTGGATTATTACTCGACTCCGGAAACCTGGTCGGTCGTGCAGGCGCTGGAAAAGCTGCTCACCGCGCACAACCGCTGGCTGCGGGCCAACGGTGGCGGCCAGCCCCTGCTCACCACGCTCACCGCCGTGGTGCTGCGCGGCACGCGCTATACACTGGCGCATGTCGGCGACTGCCGCGCCTACCTGCTGCGCGATGGCAGACTGCGCAAGCTGACCAGTGAACATGTCTGGGAGCAGCCCGGCATGCAGCATGTGCTCAAGCGCGCGATGGGTCTGGATGAACATCTGCTGATGGATTACTGCGAGGGCGATCTGCGCCGCGGAGACCGTTTTCTCGTGTTGAGCGATGGCGTCTGGGCCAGTCTGGACGATCTCTTCGTGCATCAGCAGCTGCTGGGCGACAGCGATCCCCAGGTGATCTGCGAATCGCTGGCAGCCACGGCTCTGCAGCGAGGCAGTCAGGACAACGTCAGTGCCCTGCTGGTGGACGTCCTTGGCCTGCCGGAATCGAACCTGACCGATGTGCTCGAGCCGATCGATGAACGCGCGCTGCCACCACGATTGAAGGCCGGCCAGACCTTTGAAGGCTGGGAAGTCGCGGGGGATCTGGCCGAATCGCGACAGTCGCTGATCTACCGCGTACGTGACCCGTTGCAGCAGAACTGGCTCCTCAAGACGCTGCCGCCGCAACGGCAGGACGACGCCGACGCCTGTCGCGATCTGGTGCTGGAGGAATGGTTCATGCGTCGTGTGGCCGGGCAGCATACGCCCGAGCTGCATCCACTGCCGTCGCGTCAGCATCTGTACTACGTCATGCGCGAGCACCCCGGCATGACGCTCGAGCAGCACAAGCGCGAGCACGGTCTGCTCAGCGTCGCGCTGTGTCAGCAGATCGCCGCCAAACTGGTCCGTGGGATCGGTCTGTTGCACCGGCGCAACCTTGTGCACCGGGACATCAAGCCGGACAACCTGCTGCTCGATGACGACGGCGTGCTGCGCATTCTCGATTTCGGCCTGGCGTTCTGTCCTGGGTTATCCAGTCCGGAACGCGCCGGCACGCCAGGCACGCCGAGCTACATCGCTCCGGAGGTCTTTGCCGGGGCCGAGCCCGCCCCACCGCAGGACCTGTATAGCGCCGGCGTGGCGCTGTACTACCTGCTCACCGGGCATTATCCCTATGGTGAGATCGAAGCGTTTCAACGGCCTCGGTTTGGCCGACCGGCCCCGCCGAGCCGTTACCGGCCGGACATTCCACCGTGGCTGGACGACTGCCTGATCAAGGCGGTCGAGACCGATCCCGAGAAACGCTACGAGACCGCCGAAGAATGGCTGCTGGCGCTGGAGCAGGGAGAGCGGCGCAGCCTGAATCAGTCAGCGGTGCCTCTGCTCGAACGTGAGCCGTTGCTCGTCTGGCGCGGTATCGCCCTCGGCGCCCTTGCGCTCAATCTTGTACTGATCGCAGTCATGCTTCACTGAGTTCCCTGAGATTGCCGAGCTCCGTCCGCGGGTCTGCCAGTCACCCCCCCTGGCCGCGTCGGAAGGAGGCATTCTCAGGAACCCTTTCGGCCATCTGGTGGCCACCTTCGCACCAGCAGTGTGCGCGCTGCCATATAGCGGTGCAAATCTTCCTCAACGGTGACTCAGCGATATTACCCAAGCGCCTGTTTTTACTGGGGACAGCTTTGCTGGCACACCCTGTGCAACACATTCGGGCAAGAGATACTGGCTGCTCCTTCAAAGGCGATGGAGCGGCTGCCTGACTGATCAGGACCTGGACAAAGGCGTCCTTGCCGCGTGCGCGCGGCAGGGATGCCTTTTTTGTTTCCGCTTCCGCATTGGAGTCACCATGCAAAAGCTAAAACTGGTAATGGTTGGGAACGGCATGGCCGGCGTACGCACGCTCGAAGAGCTGATCAAGCTCGCTCCGGACCTGTACGACATCACCGTATTCGGCGCCGAGCCGCACCCGAATTACAACCGCATCCTGCTCTCTCCGGTACTGGCTGGCGAACAGACCTTCGAAGAGATCGTGCTCAACGACCTCGACTGGTACCGCGACAACGGCATCACGCTGCATGTCGGCCGCAAGGTGACCGAGATCGACCGGGTGCGTCGCCGCGTCATTGCTGACGACGGTACCGAAGCCGAGTACGACCGTCTGCTCATCGCGACCGGCTCCAACCCGTTCATCCTGCCGATCCCCGGCAATACGCTCGAGGGCGTGATCGGCTACCGCGACATCGCCGATACCCAGGCTATGATGGACACGGCCCGGACCCACAAGCATGCCGTGGTCATCGGCGGCGGTCTGCTGGGTCTGGAGGCAGCCAACGGTCTGAAGATGCGCGGCATGGACGTCACCGTGATCCATATCGGCGAATGGCTGCTCGAGCGCCAGCTGGACAGGACGGCCGGTGACCTGTTGCAGACATCGCTGGAGCAGCGCGGCCTCAAGTTCATGTTGCCGCAGTTCACCAGCGAGCTGATCGATGACGGCAAGGGCCGGGTCTGCGCAGTGAAGTTCAAGGATGGCTCGCAGATCCCTGCCGATCTGGTGGTGATGGCCGCCGGCATCCGGCCCAATACCGAGCTGGCCGAGAAGGCGGGCCTGGCCTGCAATCGCGGCATTCTGGTCAGCGATACGCTGCAGACCTTTGACCCGAAGATCTACGCCATCGGCGAGTGCGCCGCGCATCGGGGCATCGCCTACGGGTTGGTGGCACCGCTGTTCGAGCAGGCCAAGGTCTGTGCCAATCACCTGGCCATGCTCGGTTACGGCCGCTACGAGGGCTCGGTGACCTCGACCAAGCTCAAGGTCACCGGGATCGACCTGTTTTCCGCGGGTGACTTCATGGGCGACAGCGATGCCGAGGTGATCACCCTCTCCGACCCGATTGGTGGCGTCTACAAGAAGCTGGTGGTGCGCAATGACATTCTCGTCGGCGCCTGCCTGTATGGCGACACGGCCGACGGCGGCTGGTATTTCCGCATGGTCCGGGAGGGCCAGAACATCCGGGAGATCCGCGATCACCTGATGTTTGGCGAGAACGTGATCGGCGATACCGGGCATCAGGGCCAGAACAAGGCGATGAACATGCCCGATGACATGGAGGTGTGCGGTTGCAACGGCGTGTGCAAGGGCACCATCGTCAAGGCGATCCAGCAGCACGGGCTGTTCAGTGTCGATGACGTGAAGAAGCACACCAAGGCGGCGAGCTCCTGTGGCTCATGCACAGGGCTGGTCGAGCAGATCGTGCTCAACACCGTGGGCGGCGCAGCGGACGTCAAGCCCAAGAGCGAGCGCGCCATCTGCGGTTGTACCGATCTGAACCATGGCCAGGCCCGCAAGGCGATCCGCGAGCAGCACCTGCTCACCATTCCCGATGCGATGCGCTTCATGGAATGGCGCACGCCCAACGGCTGCGCCACCTGCCGGCCGGCACTCAACTATTACCTGATTTCCACCTGGCCGGGCGAGGCGAAGGACGATCCACAGTCACGCTTCATCAATGAGCGCGCCCACGCGAACATCCAGAAGGATGGCACCTATTCGGTAATTCCGCGTATGGCAGGCGGCGTGACCAATGCGGCGGAGCTTCGCCGGATTGCCGATGTGGCGGACAAGTATCAGGTGCCGATGGTGAAGGTCACCGGCGGGCAACGCATCGATCTGCTGGGCATCAGGAAGGAAGATCTGCCGAAGGTCTGGAAGGATCTGGACATGCCCTCGGGCCACGCTTACGGCAAGTCCATCCGTACCGTGAAAACCTGCGTCGGGACTGATTTCTGCCGCTTCGGAACGCAGGATTCGACGCAGATGGGTATCGATCTGGAGCTGGCGCTGAGCTACATGTGGTCGCCGCACAAGGTCAAGCTCGCTGTTTCGGGCTGCCCGCGCAACTGCGCGGAATCGGGCATCAAGGATGTCGGCGTGATCGGTGTAGATTCGGGCTGGGAGCTCTACATCGGCGGAAATGGCGGCATCAAGACCGAGGCTGGCGAGTTCTTCACCAAGGTGAAAACCTCTGAAGAGGTCATGGAATACACCATGGCGTTCCTGCAGCTGTACCGGGAAGAAGGCTTCTATCTGGAGCGCACGGTGCATTACCTGCATCGCGTGGGCATGGAACATATCAAGAAGGCGGTGCTGGAGGATGCCGAGCGACGCAAGGCGCTGCATGAGCGTCTGGTGTTCTCGTTGTCGTTCGACAAGGATCCCTGGAAGGAGCGGGTCGAGCGCGAGGAGCTTCAACAGGAATTCCAGCGCATCGCGGTCAAGGAACTGGCGGAGGCTCCCCTATGAACTGGTTCGATATCTGTGCGCTGGACGACATCCCGCAGCTGGGCTCGCGCGTGGTGACCGGCCCGAAGGGGGACATCGCAATCTTCCGTACCAGTGACGACGATGTGTTTGCCGTGGATGACCGCTGTCCGCACAGGAACGGTCCGCTGTCGCAGGGCATCGTCTTCGGCAAGAGCGTGACTTGCCCGTTGCACAACTGGGTGATCCAGCTGGAGAGCGGCGAGGCGGTAGCGCCGGATGTGGGATGTACCCATCGTTACCCGACCCGGGTCGAGGGTGGGCGGGTGCAACTGACGCTTTCTGACGTGGCGGAACCGGCGTGACTGAGCGGCCAATGTCTGAGGGTTCGACGTGGGCGCCACTGGCGGAGGCCCAGGCCGGACACGCTGTAAACCCTTCCCTGGGCGCTCGCGATTCCCATCCATGGGAATCGAATGGTCCGGCCTGGACCACCGCCAGCGTCGCTTCCAGCTCCGTGCAATGCGAGACCCTGACATGAATGACGTAATTGCTTCAACCTGCTGCTACTGCGGCGTCGGCTGTGGCGTGCTGATCGAGCACGACGGCGAGCGCATCATCGATGTGCAGGGCGATCCAAAGCATCCGGCCAATTACGGCCGACTGTGCAGCAAGGGGGCAACGCTGCACAAGACTGGCGATCTGGCCGCACGCGCGCTCTACCCCGAGTTGCGCCTGGGCAAGGGCATGGGTCGCAGCCGTGTGGATTGGGATACGGCGATGGGCCATGCGGCGCAGGTGTTCGGCGATACCATTGCCGAGCACGGCCCGGACAGCGTGGCGTTCTATATTTCCGGCCAGCTGCTGACCGAGGATTATTACGCATTCAACAAGCTGGCTCGGGCGCTGGTCGGCACCAACAATATCGACAGCAATTCGCGCCTGTGCATGTCCAGCGCGGTGGTCGGCTACAAGCGCAGCCTGGGCGCGGACGCCCCGCCCTGCTCCTACGAAGACATTGAGCTGAGCGATTGCGTGCTCATTGTCGGCAGCAACATGGCCTATGCGCACCCGGTGCTCTTTCGCCGGCTGGAGCAGGCTAAGGCGGAGCACCCCGACAAGAAGGTGATCGTCGTCGATCCCCGGCGCACCGATACCTGCGAGCTGGCCGATCTGCATCTGGCGGTTCAGCCGGGGACCGACGTAGCGCTGTTTCATGGTCTGCTGCACATTCTGATGTGGGAAGGCTGGATCGATCGCACGTTCATCGACACGCATACTCAGGGCTTCGAGGAGCTGAAGGCGCTGGTGCGGGACTACACACCATCGATGGTCAGTGGCATCTGCGGCATCGACCAGGCAGACCTGCAGGCCGCCGCGCGGATGATCGGCAGCGCGCCAAGCTTCCTGTCGCTGTGGTGCATGGGCCTGAACCAATCCACCGCTGGCAGTGCCAAGAACAGTGCACTGATCAACCTGCACCTGGCCACCGGCAAGATTGGTCGGGCGGGTAGCGGGCCGTTCTCGCTGACCGGTCAGCCCAACGCCATGGGCGGCCGCGAGACCGGCAGTCTGTCCAATCTGCTGCCAGGGCACCGCGAAGCTGCCAATGCTGACCACCGCGAGGAAGTGGCCGGTTATTGGGGTGTGGATGGGCTGCCGGCGAAGCCGGGGTTGTCAGCCATCGAGCTGTTCGCAGCGGTACGGTCCGGCAAGGTGAAAGCGCTGTGGATTGCCTGCACCAATCCGGCCCAGTCGATGCCGGACCAGACGCTGGTGAGAGAAGCGTTAAGCAATTGCCCGTTCGTGGTGGTGCAGGAGGCTTTTGCTACTACGGAAACCTGTCAGTTCGCTGATCTGCTGTTACCCGCCGCCAGCTGGGGAGAGAAGCATGGTTCGGTGACCAATTCAGAGCGGCGCATCAGCCATGTGCGGCCGGCCATTCCGGCGCCCGGGGAAGCGCGTGCCGACTGGGCAATCGTATGTGATCTCGCGCGACGACTGGAGAAGCAGCTGCGCCCGGGCTTGCCTAGCCTGTTCGACTTCAAAGCACCGGCGGAGCTGTTCGACGAGCTCAAGGGCCTCACCGCGGGGCGCGATCTCGATTACAGCGGGCTCAGCCATGCCCTGATCGATCAGATGGGCCCACAGCAATGGCCCTTCCGCGCAGTGACCCGCCACGGGACGGCACGGCTGTATGGCGATGGCATTTTCGCTACGCCGGACGGTTTCGCGCGTTTCATCAGCGAGCCCTACATACCGGCGAAGGAGCAGCGCGATGCGCGCTTCCCGCTGACGCTGAACACCGGCCGGCTGCGCGATCAGTGGCATGGCATGAGCCGTACGGGTACCGCTGCGCAGCTGTTTGGCCATGTCGAGCAGGCACAGTTGAGCCTGCATCCGGAGGAGCTGCGCAGCCGGCGGCTGGTCCCGGGGCAGCTGGTGGCGGTTCGCAGTCGTCGGGGCGAGCTCATCCTGCCGGTGGTCGCGGATGAGCAGATCCGGCCGGGACAGGCGTTCATTCCGATGCACTGGGGCGACCGGTTTCTCAAGGGTATGGGTGTGAACGTGCTGACCCAGCCCGCCTTCGATCCGATCTCAAAGCAGCCGGAGCTCAAGCAGGCGGGCATCAATGTCACGCCCGTGGCGTTGCCCTGGGAGCTGTATGTCCTGGTCGAGGGCGACGTGCAGCACCGCTTCGATGCGCTGCGGGCATTGTGTGAGGAGTTTGCCTTCGCCAGCTTTGCGCTGACCGGACGGGAGCGGCCTGCGCTGGTCATGCGGGTGGCCGACAAGAGCGCGCCTGCGGCGGAGCTCCTCGCGCGGATGGACGCGCTGCTGGGCCTGCAGGAAGGTCCGATTCTGGTCTATGACGACCCGCGCCGCGCTGTGGGCAAGCGGGTGAAGATCGAAGACGGCCGTATCACGGCGATTCGCCTGACTGGCGAAACGGCGGCGCGCGAGTGGTTGCACAGCGTCTGGCAAAGTGGCGAGACCGACGCGGCACTGCGTCGCTGGTTCCTGGCACCGCTGAGCGCGCCACCAGGCGGAGTTGCCGCGTCGGACAGGACCCTGTGCAACTGCATGAACGTCAGCGCCAGCCGCATCCGCGCTGGCATCGAGGATGGTCAGGATCTGGACGGACTCAAGCAGAATCTGGGGTGCGGTACGCAATGCGGCTCCTGCGTGCCGGAGATCAAGCGCATGCTGGCCAGCGCGGCGCAGCCGGCGTGAAAGGCGCACATGGGATGAGTGAGCAGTTCGAGCAAGTGGGGGATGAAACGATGAATGCAAAAGTTTGGCTGGTAGGTGCCGGACCCGGCGATCCGGAACTGTTGACGCTCAAGGCCGTGCGCGCCCTCAATCAGGCAGACGTGGTGATGGTAGATGATCTGGTCAACCCAGCAGTGCTCGAGCATTGCTCGCACGCTCGCATCATCCGGGTCGGCAAGCGCGGCGGCTGTCGCTCGACGCCGCAGGCGTTCATCAACCGCCTGATGCTGCGCTATGCCCGGCAGGGCAAGGTGCTGGTTCGCCTGAAGGGTGGCGATCCGTGCATATTCGGCCGTGCGGGCGAAGAAGCCGATTGGCTGGCCCAGCGCGGCGTGGAGTCGGAGATCGTCAATGGCATCACCGCTGGGCTGGCCGGCGCAACGCAATGTGGTATTCCGCTGACCCTGCGGGGTGTGAGCCGTGGCGTAACGCTAGTCACTGCGCACACCCAGGACGATAGCGAGCTGAACTGGCGGGGGCTGGCGCAGGGTGGGACGACGCTGGTGGTCTACATGGGCGTGGCGCGCCTGGCGCAGATTCAGCGCGGCTTACTGGAAGGCGGCTTGCCTGCCAGCACGCCGGTCGCGATGATCGAACGCGCCAGCGCGGCGCAACAACGGCAGAGCATCTGTCAGCTGGCCGAGCTATGTGATGAAGCCGCATCATTTCATCTGCAAAGCCCGGCGGTGCTGGTGATCGGCGACGTCGTAGCGGCATCGACCATGCTCGCCGTCAGCCCCGAGGCAGACCAGGTGGCAGAAGCCTGATCGAGAGCCCCTTCGCGGTCATGCCCGCTCCTACAAAGGCGAGGCGCCACCTATCTGAAGCGCCACCGGTTTTATCGTAGGAGCGCACCTGGGCGCGAAGCAGACTTCGCTAACCCCTTCGCGGTCATGCCCGCTCCTACGAAGGCAAGGTGCCACCGGTTCGGTTTCATTGTAGGAGCGCACCTGGGCACGAAGCGGAATCCGCCAACCCCTTCGCGGTCATGCCCGCTCCTACAAAGGCTAGGTGCCGCCGGCTCGGTTTTATTGTAGGGGCGCACCCGCGCGCGAAGCAGACTTCGCTAACCCCTTCGCGGTCATGCCCGCTCCTACGAAGGCAAGGTGCCACCGGTTCGGTTTTATTGTAGGAGCGCACCTGGGCGCGAAGCAGAATCCGCCAACCCCTTCGCGGTCATGCCCGCTCCTAGGAAGGTAAGGTGCCACCGGTTCGGTTTTATTGTAGGAGCGCACCTGGGCGCGACGCAGAATCCGCCCACTCCTTCGCGGTCATGCCCGCTCCTACAAAGGCGAGGCGCCACGGGTTCTATTGTAGGAGCGCACCTGGGCGCGAAGCAGAATCCGCCAACCCCTTCGCGATCATGTCCGCTCCTACAAATGGGTGTCAGACCTGCCCCTTGGCCTTCATCGATTCGAGCATATTGCCCATCGACTGATGAATGGCGTTGATCGCCTTGAGCGGGCGGACCATGACCTTGAAATCAACGATTCGGCCTTCGTCGTTCCACTCGATCATGTCCACGCCGTTGACGGTGACGTCGCCAATCAGCGTCTCGAACTCCAGCACGGCCACGTTCCCGTCGATGATTTCACGCTTGTAGGTGAAATGCCCCGGCGCGTTGAGCACCTGCATGGCGGCGGAGAGATACAGCTTGGTGATGCGCTTGCCGACCTGTGGGGTGTGGACGACCGGCGAATGGAACACCACGTCCTCGTCCAGCAGGTTGTCCATCAGCGATGGATCAAGGGTCTCAACGATCTTGTGCCAGGTTTCAATAACACTGCTCATAGCGATTCGCCTCCTTGGAAAGCGTTAAGTCTGCGGGGTGCCGCCACCGGGTTCAAGCGATGAAGCGGCCACTTACCCCTCCGGTGCGACATCGTCCCGCTGCTGGTCTGCCCACAGCCGCGCATAGGCTCCACCAGCTGCCAGCAGTTCAGGGTGGCTGCCCTGCTCCACCACCCTGCCCTGATCGAGCACCAGGATGCGCTCGGCATGGACAATGGTAGATAAACGATGCGCGATGGCCAGTGTGGTTCGCTTGCGCGCCACCACATTGAGTGCATCGAGAATCAGGCGTTCCGCATGCGTATCCAACGATGATGTTGCTTCATCGAGGATCAGTATCGGCGGGTCCTTGAGCAGCACACGGGCAATGGCGATGCGCTGCTTCTCGCCGCCGGACAGCTTCAGGCCACGCTCACCGACCGGGGTATCGAGGCCATCGGGAAGATCCCGTACGAACGGCTCCAGTTGCGCCATGCGCAGCACCCGCCAGATGTCGTCTTCACTCGCACCCGGGCTGCCGTAGGCGACGTTGTAGCCGATGCTGTCGTTGAACAGGACGGTATCCTGCGGGACCACGCCGATCGCGCGGCGCAGGCTGTCCTGCGTCACGCCACGGATGTCCTGACCGTCAACGCGAATAAAGCCACCGTCGACGTCATAGAAGCGAAACAGCAGCCGGGCCAGCGTCGATTTGCCGGCGCCGCTGGGCCCGACGATCGCCAGCGTATGGCCAGCCGGGATGTCGAAGGAGACCTGATGCAGAATCGGTCGCTCGGCACTGTAGGCGTGGCTGACCTGCTCGAACGAGACCGACCCGCCCTGCAGGCGCAGCGGCATGGCATCGGCCGCATCGGAGACTTTCTGCGGCTCGCCCAGCAGGCCGAACAGTCGCTCGATGTTGGTCAGCGCCTCGCGGATCTCGCGGTAGATGAAGCCGAGAAAATTGAGCGGTACGAACAGCTGGATCATGTAGGCATTGATCATCACCAGCTCACCGAGCGTCATCTCGCCGGCCGAGACCTGCGCCGCGGCCATGAACATCATCAGCGTTACCGAGCCAGCGATGATCAGGGCCTGCCCGGAGTTCAGCGCCGCGAGCGAAAGCCGGTTCTTCATCCGTGCCGCTTCCCAGCCCTCCAGATTGCGATCGTACTGTTCTGCCTCGAAGCGCTCGTTACCGAAATACTTGACCGTTTCGTAGTTCAGCAGACTGTCCACCGCACGGGTGTTGGAGCGGTTGTCCATCTTGTTGCTTTCACGCACGAAACGGTTGCGCCACTCGGTGCACCAGATCGAGAACGCGCCATAGAGAACCACCGCTCCGAGCACGGTCAGCGCGTAGGACGGGCTGAAGTTGATCAGCAGGATCGCCGCGATCAGCCCGATCTCGACCAGTGTCGGGAGAATGTTGAACACCATGAAGCGCAGCAGGAAACTGATGCCGCTGGTGCCGCGCTCGATATCGCGCGCCAGCCCGCCGGTGCGCCGCGACAGGTGAAAGCCCAGATCCAGACGATGCAGATGCTCGAAGACCCGCAGCGAGACCCTGCGCATGGCACGCTCGGCGACACGGGCGAATACCGCGTCGCGCAACTCGGAAAAAAACACCGAGGAGAACCTTAGCAACCCGTAGCCTGCCAGCAGCGCCACCGGCAGGATTGCCAACGCGTCACCGGCGCTTTCGAAATGTTCGACGATCAGCTTGAGCGCCCAGGGAATCGCGACGCCGGCAAGCTTGGCGATCAGCAGAAACGCCATTGCCAGGGCCACTCGGCCACGGAACTCGCTCAGATAGGGAATCAGGCTGGTGATGATGCGCCAGTTCACCGGCCCGCCGGCATACTGGCTGTCGCTACTCGGGCGCACGTTGTTTTCCTGTTGACTGTGAACCCGCAGTGTACGCCATGAAGGCAAAAAGCCCCGACGGTTTCCCGCCGGGGCTATGGCTTACATCATCTGCCGGGCCGTACCGCCGCGGCAGATGCAACCCGCTTAGTGGCGCGGGTGGGTTGTGGTATCAACCCGGTCATGCTCACGCACGGTAACCGGACGGTTCGACCCGACATTGGCACCTACACAGGCTGCTACAGCGCTCAGCAGCAGTACCAGGAAGGTCCACCATGCCGCAGTGGAAACGCCTTCGGCTGCAGTCTGACCGGCTTCACGGGCCGCCTGCTCGGCTTCTTCAGGGTCCATCTGTTCCATTTCCTGGCGCTGCTGCTCGATCTCTTCCTGCGGGTTGATGCCGCGTTCGCGCAGCTCGGCCATGATCTTGTCAACCGGGTTGCCTTCCGCCTGAGCCGCCGCCTCGGTTGCAGTCTGCGCCCCACCAGCCAGTGCGCTGGCGGTACCACCGATGATGCTGCCGATGCCGCTGGAAATGAGATAGAAGGTGAGGATGGTTACTACCGCCCAGGTGGTCAGGCCATGCAGCGTGCGGTCGGTGCGGTCCTGAATGATCGCCAGCGCACCAGCGGTGTAGCCGCCCGAGAACAGCGCAATCAGCGCGCTGACCACGAAGAAGATCCCGGCACCGATCCCCATGCCCGACATGGGATTGCTTTCCTCGGCCGGGTCCACGACGGTGGCACCCACCGCGATTCCCAGCACGCCGAGAAGAATGTGCATGACCAGCGCAACCGCGACGCCGGCAAGGATGGCGCCCCACGAGACGCGCTTCTGGGCATAGGCAGTTTGAAGAGATTCATTGACTGTAGGCATATTGTTATTCCTGTGAGTGATGTGCTCTGGCACGAAATCGATTGTTGATCGAGCGTGTACTGCCTGCTGCTGACCTGCGCATGCGTCAGCAGCCCGATCACGCCAACCGTCTTGCTAGGACTTCTCTTACAGTCGACTAAAGCCGTATTGCCAACCGATCCGGCGTGATGTGCAGATACCGGATATCCAAGTGAGCGCGAATATCGTCAGGCGTTCCCGCGCGCCCGATCAGCGGTGCACATTTCCACTGTATTTCAGGTAGATACGAACAATTCCTGAAAGCAGGCTGAACTGGACGGGTATGCAAGCGCTGGCGCAGAAAATCAAAAAGGCCCTCAAGAGGGCCTTTTTGAAGCGCGGAGTCGGGTTAATCCTCGTGCGGGATCGGGTCGGTATTCCGATCCCAGCCCACGAGCAGGATGGTCGTCGCCAGGCCGAACAGCAGACCGACCCACGGCTCGAAGAACGCCAGGCCCGCTCCGATCAGCACCACAGCACCGCGTGAGGTGTTGCTCTTCGGAATGGCCATGGCGATGTAGGCACAGGCGAAACCGGTCAGGACCAGCGTCAACGACAGCGCGATTCCCAGCAGCGGCCGCAGCCCGGTCAGCAGCGGCAGCAGGAAGAAGAGCACCGGGATCCCCATTAGGTAGTAGGAATGCAGCCCGCTGTGCAGACTGTTCATCGCCGTGCTGCCCTGTTTCCAGCGCTGCATGATGATCACGTGGACGCCCGTCCATAGCGCGCCCTGAGTCGGGAAGAATGGAGCGGATATTCCCATTAGCGCGTTACGGATGGCCAGTGACAGATGCGAGCGCGTCGGATTGATATCGATATGCTCGTCCTTGCGCACCACCAGGCCTTCGCGAATCACTTCGTTACCGGTCACCAGATCGCCGAACAGGATCACGTAGGTAATGATCGCCAGGGGCATGGTCTGCAGAAACAGCTCGGGCGACGGCCACCCGATGGCAAACGGCGAGACCTTCGCCCAGGCGTCAGCGACTGGAGGAATCAGGATGCCCCACTGAATGTCGTAGCTCACCTCTCCAACCAGGGGCCCGACAATCGCAGCCAACAGGAAGCCCGGGAGCAGACCCATGGCGCCGAGGATGGCGAAGAAGCGGTATTTTTCCTTGAGCCGCGCCATGGGAATGGAAAAGGCGAAGATCAGGCAGACCGCGCAGGCCAGCGCGGTGGCGATCGGTTGTTGCAGCAGAAAGCGCTCGGCGTCGTCGACGAAAACGCGCTTCAACGCGGCAATCGCGGCGCCAAGGATGATGCCGGCCTTCAGGGTATCCGGAATCCACAGCACGAATTTCTTGCCAAGCCCGGTTATGCCGAGGATGAACAGCAGTGCTGCGAAGTTCAGCGAGACCGCCGTCATCGCCTGAAAACGCGCCGTCGGATCTTCCGAGCCGCCGAGCACAAAGGCGAGAACCAGGGGCAGCGCGGGGGTGATCCAGCCCGGAGCGTAGGGTTCGCCGAAGACGATCAGGGCCGAGCCGATCAGAATCGAATGGATCATGGAGACCGCTACGGCTTCTTCGAACGTGAGGCCGAAGAAAGCGGTCATCAACGGAACGATAGCCAGGCCGGTGGCCGCTGCTATGAAGAGACCTTGCAGTGCTTCGGGCCAGTAGAAGCGCGTGTGGTAGAAAGGCAGGCGAAAGGTGAACGGGCCCCAGCGCCAGCCGGGCAGTTCGGGTTGAGACATAGAAGGCTCCATGAACTTTAGACTTATTGTTGTCGTGTGTCCGGGCCGCGCCTGGCTGCCCAAGACTCCCCAATTATGGGGCCTGGCTGAAAAAAGTACATTACCGTGAAATGTATCGATACATGCGTTCCAGAGCGCCCCAGGCGAGGTTCGGCAACGCTGTTTCAGCAGCGCCGGGCCAGAGTTGATGCGGTGTGCGGCGTGGGGCCACAGTGAGGATGGACGGCCTGCGAGCCTGCCGGGAGAAACGCAGTGGCGCTATCAAAATCATGAATGATCGAACGCAGCAGCTTCCGTAGCGCGCGTCCGGCCTAATCGGCCGGCTTGCCCTGCGGCGCAGTTGCCTGCTGCTGCGCCTCCAACTGCCGCATTACCCGCCGGGGCGAGCCCGTGTTGCGAGCCAGCAGGCTGTAGAGCACGGGGATGACGAAGAGCGTCAGGACCATCGACACGCTGACGCCCGAGACCACCACGATGCCGATCACCGAGCGCGTCTCCGCTCCGGCGCCGACCGCCAGCACCAGCGGAATCGCTCCCGCCACGGTGGTCACGCCGGTCATGAGAATCGGCCGCAGGCGCAGGGTGCTGGCTTCGAGCAACGCGTCATCGAACGGCTTGCCGGCATCGCGCAGCTGGTTGGCAAACTCGACGATGAGAATCCCATTCTTGGCGGCCAGCCCGATCAGCATCACCAGGCCAATCTGGCTGTACAGATTGAGCGTGTTGTCGGTCACCCACAGGCCAAATAGCGCCCCGCCGATGGCCAGCGGCACGCCGAGCATGATCACCAGCGGATGGATGAAGCTTTCGAACTGCGCAGCCAGCACCAGAAACACCACTACCAGTCCAAGCACGAACACGAACAGCAGCGAGCCGCCGGCCTTCTTGAGATCCAGCGACTGGCCCTTGTAATCGATAACCAGCGTTTCGGGGAGGTGCTCCCGCGCCAGCTGCTCGACATGATCCAGGGCCACACCCAGCGCTACGCCATCGTCCAGTGCGGCATCAAGGGTTATCGCGCGGTTGCGGTTGTACCGGTTGAGCGTGGTTGAGCCAGCGTATTCGCGCAGGGTGACCAGGTTTGAGAGCGGAATCAGCTGCGCGCTGGTATCCGAGCGCACGTAGATATTTTCCAGACTCGCCGCACGGCGCTTGTCGTCGCGCTCCCCTTCGAGAATGACGTCGTATTCCTCGCCCGCATCGATATAGGTCGTGGCGCGTCGCGAGCCGAGCATGGTCTCGAGGGTACGGCCGATCACGCCGACGTTGACGCCCAGATCGGCTGCTCGCTGGTAGTCGATGACGACCTCCAGCTGCGGCTGCGTTTCCTTGTAATCGCTGTCGATGTCGACCAGACCGGGATTGTCTTCGGCTATGCGCGCAAGCAGCGTGTCGCGCCATTGAGCGAGCTCCTCGTAACTGCTGGCACCGCCGAGGACCAGACGGAACGGCTGCTGCTGACCGCCGGCGAAGCCCTGACGCATGATCGGGAAGGCGCGCACCCCGGTCAGATCTGCCAGACTCGCCTGGACATCGCGCATGATTTCCCAGCCAGGCCGACGGTTGTCCCAGTCGTCCAGCACGACAATTGCCATGCCTGTGTTGAAGGTAGTCACGCCACCAAACGAGCGCGGCGCCCGGACCAGCAGACGGGTGATCTCGCCAGCTTCGACGAACGTCATCAGGCGCGCTTCGATCTCGTCCATGTAGGCGCTCATATAGTCAAAGGTGGCGCCCTCCGGACCGTTGACCACCACGAAGAAGGCACCGCGATCCTCCCGCGGCGTGTACTCGGTGGGCAGTTCGTTGAACAGCCACCCGGTAAAGGCAAACAGCCCGGCGAATATCATCAGCGCCAGCCAGCGAAAGCGCAGTACGACGCGCAGCATCCGGCCGTACAGGCGGCGGCTGGTAAGCAATGTGCTCTCGACCCAACGATGCAGCCTGTTCTCCCCCTCGTTGGCCCTGAGCAGCTTGGAGGCGAGCATTGGAGACAGGGACAATGCAACGAAGCTGGAAAACACGACGGCGGCCGCCATGGTCAGGGCGAACTCGGAGAACAGGCGTCCGACATCGCCCTGCAGGAAGGCGATAGGCACGAAGACCGCGACCAGTACAAGCGTGGTCGACACCACCGCGAAGGCAACCTGACGCGCACCGTAATACGCCGCTACCAGCGGCGTCTCGCCCTCCTCGTCTATGCGACGGCGCACGTTTTCCAGGACGATGATCGCATCATCGACCACGAGACCGATGGCGAGCACCAGTGCCAGCAACGTCAGCAGGTTCACCGTGAAGCCAAACAGCAACAGGGCGATGAATGTGGCGGTGATCGACACGGGCAACGTCACCGCGGGCACCAGAATCGCCCGAGGGCTGCCGAGGAACAGGAAGATGACCACAACGACCAGAATCAGCGCGATCACCAGTGTGCTGTACACCTCCTCTACCGCACCCTCGATGAACACCGAACTGTCGAAGCTGGGCAGGATGCGCATGCCTTCCGGTAGCGTCGGGTTGAGCTCGTCGACCAGCTCGCGTGCGGCGAGCGAGACTTCAAGGGTATTGGCGGTGGACTGGCGCACCAGGCCGAGACCCACCATCGGCACGGTATTGCCGCGAAACAGATTGCGGTCTTCTTCCGTGCCGCGCTCGACCCGAGCCACATCGCCAAGCCGTACCAGATAGGCATTGTCCTGACTGCGGCCGATAACCAGCCGGGAAAAATCCTCCGCCGTGCTGAACGCACGCGCCACCCGCACGGTGAACTGCCGACTGACCGATTCCACCGCGCCAGCGGGCAGCTCGACATTCTCGTTGCGCAGCGCCTGTTCGACATCTTCGGTCGTCAGGTTGCGCGCCGCGAGCGCTTCGCGGTCGAGCCAGACGCGCATGGCATACGGCTGTTCGCCGCCGATCCGCACGCGGGCTACTCCCTCCAGCGTGGAGAAACGATCCACCAGATAGCGATCAGCGTAATCGGTCAGCTCCGGCAGGGTCAGCCGGTCACTGGTGAGGTTCCACCAGACGATGACATCCTGATTAGCATCGAGCTTCTGCACCTCCGGCGGATCGGCTGCCGGGGGCAGATCCTCGGAGGCGCTGGAGACGCGGTCACGGATATCGTTCGCGGCTTCGTTGATATCGCGATTGACCTTGAAGCGCACGGTGATCTGCGACCGGCCGTCTTCGCTCTGCGACTCGATATAGTCAACGCCCTCGACGCCGGCAATGCGCTCTTCGATGACCTGGGTGATCTGCGAGTCGATCACCGTGGCAGCCGCGCCGATATAGTTGGTCTCGATGGTCACCACAGGGGGGTCGATGTCCGGATACTCGCGCAGCGGCAACATGCTGTAGGCGACCAGGCCGAAGATCACCAACAGCAGAGCCAGCACCGTGGCGAAGACCGGACGGACGACCGACGTATCAGACAGAACCATGGGCGCGCTCCGGGTGAACGGTCATGGCTGGTCGGCAGCGTCAGCCGCGGCGGCCTTGCGACGCGCGGACAACACCGCTTCAGCAGATTCGCCGATCCGGTGTTCGGCCTCGATGCGCACCGCCTGCCCGGACTGAACGCGGAAGTTGCCGTGGGTTATGACGCGCTCGCCGCCTTCCAGACCCTCGACGATCTCGACCTGGCCGGGTTGTCTCTGGCCTATCCGAACCTGCCGCTTCTCGGCGACCAGCCCTTCATCGGCATCGACTACCAGCATGACGAACTGCTGACTGCCCTGCGGCAGCAGTGCCTCCTCCGGAATGACCAGAGCCTGGCGCTGCGATGCGTCGACCTGCGCAGCCATGAGCATGCCCGGACGAAGCAGTCGGTCGGGATTGGGCACAATGGCGCGAACGCGGATCGACCGGGTGACCGGGTCCACTTGGTTATCGACCACCGATACTTCGCCTTCGAACTCGTTGTCCGGGTAGGCCCGGCTGCGAGCCACAACCGATTGCCCCGGCGCGATCTTCGCCAGTTGTACTTCGGGCACGCTGAAGTCGAGCTTCATGCTGCTGTCGTCATGCAGCGTCGCCACGGCGGTCCCAGGGCTGAGGAGCGTTCCGACGCTGATCTCACGCAGGCCCACCACGCTGTCGAACGGGGCGCGGATCAGCCGGTCGGCCAACCGCGATTCAACAGCGCGCAGCCGCGCATTGGCGATATCGTATTCGCGTTCGAGGTTGTCTACTTCCTGGGCAGATACGAAACGGCTGTCGACCAGTTCCCTGGCGCGCTCGAGCTGACGGCGGCTATCGTCGACCGAGGCCTGCGCTTCGGCAAGCTGCGCTTTCTGTTCGCGGCTGGTCAGCGATACGAGAAGGTCACCCTCCTCCACGCGCTGGCCATCGGTGAAATGAATGGCTGAAACGGTCTCGGTCAGATTGGCCGACAGCACTGCCGTTTCATTGGCCTGCAACGTGCCGAGGGCGTCGATCCGCTCGGCGACTGTTGCTTGCTGGGCAATCGCAACCACGACAGGCAAAGGCCCCTGTTGCGCGAGCGCCACGCTGGCACAGGCGCCTGCAAGCAATGCCAGAGCGATACGCCGACAGCTTCCGATCAGATACGACATCCCTTGTTTCCCTTGGGCGCCGGCTCGCGACGCGTGCGGTCAGATGGGCGCTGAGCACCCGCTTCAATGCGAACCGCAATGATGACCGCTGGTTAGCGCTTTGCCTACGGGAAAATGCCAACCAAATGTGAACATCGGCGCCATTGTTGACGCCGATGCGAGGCGGGCGTTTCAGTCGGCCATGGTCTCATTGAAGAACTGGCGCATGGCGCCGAATGCCCGCTCGGCGACTACAGGGTGATACTCCGCCTTGCCGGGCATGTTGGCCGTAGGGTCGGTGAAGGAATGCACCGCACCCCCGTAGCTGATCAGCGTCCAGTCGACCTCGGCCTCACGCATCTCCTTCTCGAAGGCGCGCACCTGCTCGTCAGGTACGAAGGGATCGATGGCGCCATGCAGCACCAGCACCGGGGTCTGGATGGTGCCGGCTTCGACCGGATCAGGCGTATCCAGATTGCCATGGAATGACACGACACCGTCGACATCGGTGCCCGAACGCGCGAGTTCCAGCACAGTGCCGCCGCCGAAGCAGAAGCCGATCGCTCCGATTCGATCGACGTCGAGCGGCACGCTATCGGCCTGATCGCGGAATACGTCGAGCGCCGCGTTCACCCGCTTGCGCATCATCTGCCGGTCGGAGCGCACCGTGGTCGCTGCCTTGGCCGCCTCGTCGGTATTGCTGGGCCGGATGTCCTTGCCGTACATGTCGGCGATGAACACCACATAGTCCGATCCACCGGCGCGAAATGCCTTCTTCGCCGAATTCTCGGTGACGCCCATCCAGTTGGGCACCATGAGTAGCCCGGGCCGCTTGTCCTTCACGGCGTCGTCATAGACGAGCATGCCCTCATAGGCTTCGCCGTCGATCTCATAGGCCACTTCGCGAGTGACCATCTCGGCCTGGGCTGCGCTGGCAGCGCCCACCATCATCAGGGTCGAAAGGGTTTTCTTCATCAGCATGTTCCTTGGCATGTGTGGGTCCGGGTACAGCATAGCCGCTGTTCAGAAACTGAAAAGCCTGCACGAGGCAGGCTTTTCATAGCGCATGTAACCCGATGCTTAGCGGCTCAGTTCAACCAGCAATGCATTCAGGCGACGGACGTAGGCAGCCGGGTCCTGCAGGCTTTCACCTGCTGCCAGCGCCGCCTGATCGAACAACACCCGGGTCAGATCGGCAAAGCGCTCCTCGTCCTGCTCGGCGTCGAGCTTTTCCAGCAGCGGATGCGTGGGGTTGATCTCGAGGATCGGCTTGGCATCGGGCGCCTGCTGGCCGGTGGCCTCGAGGATTTTGCGCATCTGCAGACCCATGCCGTCATCGTTGATGACCAGAACGGCCGGGGAGTCGGTCAGGCGATGCGAGACACGGACCTCTTCCAGATCGTCCTTGAGCACGTCCTGCACGCGCTTGACCAGATCGGCCTTGGACTTGGCAGCCTCTTCCTGAGCCTGTTTGTCCTCATCGCCTTCCAGCTTGCCGAGATCCAGATCACCCCGGGCGATATCGACGAACTGCTTGCCCTGGTACTCGGTGAGATGGCTCATCAGCCATTCATCGATGCGGTCGGTCATCAGCAGCACTTCGATGTTCTTCTTGCGGAAGATTTCCAGGTGCGGGCTGTTCTTGATCTGGTTGTAGCGTTCGCCAGTGAGGTAATAGATCTTCTCCTGACCTTCCTGCATCCGCTCGATGTAGGTATCCAGGCTGACCACTTCGCTGTCGTCGCTCTGGTTGGTCGAGGCGAAACGCAGCAGGCCAGCGATCTTCTCGCGGTTGGCGAAGTCCTCGGCGGGACCTTCCTTCATCACGCTACCGAAGGCCTTCCAGAAGTTCGCGTACTTCTCCGGCTCCTTCTTCGCCAGCTTATCGAGCATGTCCAGAACGCGCTTGGTCAGCGCTGACTTCATGCTGTCGATGGCCGGGTCCTTCTGCAGGATCTCGCGCGATACGTTCAACGACAGGTCGTTGGAGTCGACCACACCCTTTACGAAGCGCAGGTACAGCGGCAGGAACTGTTCGGCGTCGTCCATGATGAACACGCGCTGCACGTACAGCTTCAGGCCACGGGGAGCCTCGCGCTGGTACAGGTCGAACGGTGCACGGCCGGGTACATAGAGCAGGCTGGTGTACTCGAGCTTGCCCTCCACCTTGTTGTGACTCCAGGACAGCGGGTCCTCGAAGTCGTGGGCGACGTGCTTGTAGAACTCCTGATACTCCTCGTCCTTGATCTCGGTACGTGGGCGGGTCCACAGGGCACTGGCGCGGTTGACGCTTTCCCACTCGACTTCGGTGGGCTTGTCCTTGTCTTCACCGAAGTGCTGCTTGGGCAGTTCGATGGGCAGGGAGATATGGTCGGAGTACTTCTTGATGATGTTGCGCAGGCGCCAGCCATCGGCGAACTCGCTTTCAGCCGACTTCAGATGCAGCACGATGCGCGAGCCGCGCTCGGGTTTGACGATGGTTTCGATGGTGAACTCGCCTTCACCGGCCGACTCCCAGCGCACACCCTCCTCCGGCGCTGCGCCCGCACGGCGGGTGAACACCTCGACCTTGTCGGCAACGATGAAGGCACTGTAGAAGCCGACGCCGAACTGACCGATCAGGCTGGCGTCCTTCTTCTGGTCGCCGGTGAGCTGCTGCATGAACGCGGCGGTTCCCGACTTGGCGATAGTGCCGAGGTTCTCGATCACCTCATCGCGCGACATGCCGATGCCGTTGTCTTCGATGGTCAGCGTCTTGGCGGTTTCATCATGGCTGATGCGGATGGCGAGGTTGGGCTGGTCTTCCAGCAGCTCGGGCCGGGCGATCGCTTCGAAACGCAGTTTGTCCGAGGCATCCGAAGCGTTGGAAATGAGCTCGCGAAGGAAGATTTCCTTGTTCGAATACATCGAATGGATCATCAGATGAAGCAGCTGCTTCACCTCTGTCTGGAATCCAAGCGTTTCCTTATGAGCTTCCACGGTCATGGTCGATTGATCTCCATCAGGTCATCGGGTTGAGGCTGGCCTGGCAGGCAGGCTTGCTGATGGACCCTTGATGGGGTTGCGGCGAGGCTATTTCAAGGTCTTGTCAGCGCGGCGACTGGAAGGTTTCGAGCAGTCGAATGTCCACCGGGTGGAACTGCAGATCGACCTGGTTCGGCCCGTGGGCCTGGGCCAGCACGATGCGCCCCTCGTCGGTAACGCCCTTGAATCGCCCTTCGTGCGCACGTCCCGAAACCGTCGTAACGCGCACGGCTGCGTCGCCAACGACGCTCGGTTCGTCGAGCACGGCAAGGACGCTGATCGCCTGCCAGCGAGCGACAGGCCGCTCGCCGCTCTGCCGGGGTGCCGTCGCGGTGCGCTCGCGCACTGCGGTGGACCGACTTTGCTGCTGACGCACCTGTTCCAGCCAGGCCGGCGTTTGGTCGAGCCGCGCCTCGCCGGTAATCCAGGTCTGGTGCTGTGAAGGTAGAGTGAGGTGCAGGCGCAAGGTCGCGCCGCTGTTCGCGGCGGGCGCAAAATCGAGATTGAGGCTGTACTGTCCCGTTACCCGGCGCAGCCCTGGGGACTCGAGCGCACCGACGTGCCATTGCATGATCACCTCAGGCCAGGCACCCGGGTCGTTCGGCAGCAAGGCAATACTGGCGTCATCGAGCAGGGCTCCAGCGCCGGCAAAGCGAATCTTGAGCGAGCGCCTCACGCGCTCCGACGGGCCTTCCTCGAGGACCAGATCATCGCCGCGCCAGAAGACTCGCTCAGGCCGGAAGCGCTGGCCCATGATCTCACCGTCGATCGTCTGGGATCGGTTCTGGTCCGGCTGCCATTGGCCGGTGACGAGTTTCTCGAAGCGATGGGGATGCAGGTGAAACAACATGGCCAGACCGACCAGCAGGGTCAGACACCCTGCCGTCAATAGCAGGCGCGGCGCCCTGGCATAGCCCTGATCGCGCCGAAACAGCGTGAGAACCGGCAGCAGCGCCGCGAGGAGCAGCTTGCCGACCGGCAGTCGTAGCGAAGTGATGACCAGCCAGAGCCATCCGATGATCGCCACAACGATACCGCTGAGAATCAATAAGGCGTCCATGTTGCCCTGTCCTGCCGACTGCTAGTCGAGCTTGAAATGCGCCCGGGCTGTGGCGATCGGTTCGCTCGGATCAGTTTGCCAGGCAGTGATTGCCACATTACCCACTCGCCGGCCCTGGCGCCAGACCTGACAGCTGGCAAAGGTTTCCCGTGACAGTCCGGCACGCAGGTAGTCAACGGAAAAGTCGATGATCTTGGGGAAGTTCGAGCTGTTCATGAAGATCATCAGGTGCAGCATCGCCGCCTGCTCCATGAACCCGGCAATGACGCCGCCATGAATGGCCGGCAGCACAGGATTGCCGATGTTGTCCGGTGAAATCGGCAGACTGAACAGAACACTGTCCCCGTCGCGACGGACGCGCAGGCCGATCAGCGAGGCGTATGGAATGGCCTCGATCAGCGGCATGTAGTCGCCCGTCTGGTGCCCCTGGCTTACCAGGTTCTCGATATCAGCCATCTCGGTCATGCGGCACCTCCGTCGATGGTTGCGAGCATGCCGTTCCGGCCAGGCTTGCCCATGCGCATGAATGTACCGACGACATGCGCGATCGGCTCTTCCGGGGTGTCGTGATAGGCAACGCCCCGGGTGAAGATGATCGTCGAGGTCAACCGGTAGCACTCGGCGAAACCATAGATCGACTTGCCTGGGGTTGCCGGATGCATGTAATCGATGCGCAGATCGAGCGTCGGGCAGATTTCGAACTCAGGCAGAAAGCACACGGTGGAGATGCCGCAGCAGGTATCCATCAGCGTAGTAATCGCACCGCCGTGCACGACACCGGTTACCGGGTTGCCGACAATCGCGTCGCTGTAGGGCAGCTTGAGCGTCAGACCGCGCTCGTCAGCCCGCTCGACAGCCATGCCAAGCCGCTGACAATGCCGGAGGATGGAGAGGAAATTGTGGACTCGCTGTTCTATCGGACTCATGCGCAAACTCGTACCTTCATACATAGCGGAATGCGGTTGCGCATAGTATCAGATCGTCGGTGCGCCGCGAGCCCACCGGTGTTTTCGCGCTGATGGCACCCATGGAACTAACCAATCGAATGCCTGACCAAATACAAGACTCAATACACCTGGGAGAATCGTATGAAGAAATTCTGTGTAACAGCGGCTCTGGTCGCCAGTTTTGGTCTGCTTGCGGCCTGCGGCGGTGATGACGAGCAGGAACCTGTAGAAGCGCCACCGGCGACTGAAACCGCGCCTGCAACCGGTACTGGCACCGGCACCACCGGCACCAATGACGGCAGCGGCGGCACCATGGGTGGCACTGGCTCGGGTACCGGCACCACCGGTGGTACGGGTACCGGCGCAGGAACAGGCACTACCGGCGGCACGGGTACAGGTGCGGGCACCACTGGCACCGGCACCTCCGGCGGCATGAGCGGCGGCACCGGTGCTGAAGGCGGCATGGGCACTGGCACTGACGGTACCGGAACCGGCACCGAAGGCACCGGGACCGGCAGCACTGGCAGCACCGGCGGCCAGCAGTAACACTGCGTCGCTGTACACAACGGGCCGCCCCAAGGGGCGGCCCGTTTTCGTTCAGACCAGCGCAGGCGCCAGCAACAGTGCCAGGCAACTGCCGAATCCGATCATCCAGACCAGGCTGCGCAATGCATGCAGGTTGACCAGATAGAGCACCGTGTATAACACCCGCGCCAGCACGAACACGCCAGCCAGCACGTCCACCGTCATACCCTGCACCTGAGTGACCTGCGTCACCAGCACGCCGGCCGCGAACAGCGGAAAAGCCTCGAACATGTTCTGATGGGCCGCCAGAGCGCGAGAGCCCCACCCCCTCAGTGCCGCCTGCTGATCGCGTGGATGCCTGTTGTCATAACCGCGCCCATCGATCCGCGCCATGGCGATGGCTACGGGCATCTTGGTCAGTACCAGCATCAGAGCGGCAAGAAACAGGCACCACAGCGGAAAGCTCATTCGGACTTCTCCTGATTGGCCGCTTCAGCGAACGGCGTAGGTGTGAACATCATCGCGGCGAGGACGCGCGAATGGAATTCCCGGCGGTACAACACATACACGACGCCCGAGGTGGTCAGGACGAACAGCAGCGGGTTGATGAACCAGCTGAGCGTGGCCAGCGCGAAGTAATAGGCACGGAGACCCAGGTTGAACTCGTGGCCGGCCATCGATAGCACCTTGGCCGCCCGTTCGGCATAGGCGCGGCGTTCGGCTTCGGTAACCGTCTTCTCCCCCACCAGGGGCGCCGATCCGAGCAGCACCGACGCGAAGTTGTACTGACGCATTCCCCAGGAAAAGGTGAAGAACGCGTAAACGAAAATACCCAACATGACCAACAGCTTGAGCTCGGATACCTCACGACTGACCTGCGCGACAAACGGCAGATCGTGAAGCAGGCTCTGGGCCCGGTCCGTCGCACCCATGACCGTCAGCAGGCCGGCAAGAATGAGCAGCGTGCTGGATGCGAAAAACGCCGTGTTGCGCTCCAGATTTCCGATAACGCTGGCATCGGCGATGCGCTGCTCGCGCATCATCAGCCGCGTCATCCAGTCCTTGCGGTACAGGTGCAGGACGCTGGCCAGACATGCCGTGTCCTTGGCCTTGTGATGCGCGTAATAGGTGTAACCCACCCAGGAAACCATGAACCAGATGAAGGCGCTGAGATTGAGCCAGGTGGCTCCGGCGTCGGGTAGCGTGAGCATGCAGGTTCCTTGTCGCTCAGGTTGTCTCGGTCAGGCCAGCCTGACGCAAGCAGTATAGCCAGCCGCGAGCCTCAGCGAACAGCAGCCAGAAACGACAAAACCCTGCCGAGGCAGGGTTTTGTTCAGGCTTTGGACGGGTCCGCAGCTTACTTCATGGCCCAGCCAGTCACTTCAGCCAGCGCCTTGCCGATGTCCGCAAGCGAACGTACGGTTTTCACGCCAGCGTCTTCCAGTGCAGCGAACTTCTCGGCAGCGGTACCCTTGCCGCCGGAAATGATCGCACCGGCATGACCCATGCGCTTGCCCGCCGGAGCCGTGACACCAGCGATGTAGGACACGACAGGCTTGGTCACATTGGCCTTGATGAAGGCTGCTGCTTCTTCCTCGGCGCTACCGCCGATTTCGCCGATCATGACGATCGCTTCGGTCTTCGGGTCGTCCTGGAACATGGTCAGGATGTCGATGAAGTTCGAACCCGGGATCGGGTCGCCGCCGATACCGACGCAGGTGGACTGACCGAAGCCGGCGTCAGTGGTCTGCTTGACCGCTTCATAGGTCAGGGTGCCGGAGCGCGACACGATGCCGACCTTGCCTGGCAGGTGAATGTGACCGGGCATGATGCCGATCTTGCACTCGCCGGGGGTGATCACGCCGGGGCAGTTCGGCCCGATCAGGCGTACGCCCAGTTCGTCGCACTTGACCTTGCAGTCGAGCATGTCGAGCGTGGCGATACCTTCGGTGATGCAGACGATCAGCTTGATGCCGCCTTCGGCTGCTTCCAGGATGGAGTCCTTGCAGAACGGAGCCGGTACGTAGATGACGCTGGCTTCGGCGCCAGTCGCCTCGACCGCTTCACGCACGGTGTTGAAAACCGGCAGACCCAGGTGCGTGGTGCCACCCTTGCCCGGCGTTACACCACCAACCATCTTGGTGCCGTAGGCAATCGCCTGTTCGGAGTGGAACGTGCCCTGCGAGCCAGTGAAGCCCTGGCAGATTACCTTGGTGTCTTTATTGATCAGGATGCTCATTTATTTACCCTCCGCGGCCTTGACGACTTGCTGGGCAGCGTCGGTCAGACTGGTTGCAGCGATGATGTTCAAACCACTTTCAGCGAGGACCTTGGCGCCCAGGTCGGCATTGTTGCCTTCCAGACGAACCACGACCGGCACCTTGACGCCGACTTCCTTCACCGCGCCGATGATGCCTTCGGCAATCATGTCGCAACGAACGATACCGCCGAAGATGTTCACCAGAACCGCTTTGACGTTGCTGTCGGAGAGGATGATCTTGAAGGCTTCGGTCACGCGCTCCTTGGTCGCTCCACCGCCAACGTCGAGGAAGTTGGCCGGCTTGCCGCCGTGGTGGTTGACGATATCCATGGTGCCCATGGCCAGGCCAGCGCCGTTGACCATGCAACCGATGTTGCCGTCCAGCGCAACGTAGTTCAGCTCGAACTTGGCGGCGTGGGCTTCGCGCGGATCGTCCTGCGACGGATCATGCATCGCGCGCAGCTTGGGCTGGCGATACATGGCGTTGGCGTCGATGTTGATCTTGGCGTCCAGGCAATGCAGGTTGCCGTCTTCCTTGATAACCAGCGGGTTGACTTCCAGCAGCGCCAGATCGTAGTCGGCGAACAGCTTGCCCAGGCCTACGAAAATGTTGGTGAACTGCTTGATCTGGTCACCCTTCAGCCCCAGCTGGAATGCCAGGTCGCGGCCCTGGAAAGGCTGCGGACCGACCAGCGGATCGATGGTGGCCTTGAGGATCTTCTCGGGGGTCTCTTCTGCGACCTTCTCGATTTCAACGCCACCTTCGGTGGACGCCATGAAAACGATGCGGCGGGTCGAGCGATCGACGACGGCGCCAAGGTACAGCTCCTGGGCGATATCGGTGCAGGCTTCAACCAGGATCTTGGAGACCGGCTGGCCATCGGCGTCAGTCTGGTAGGTTACCAGGCGCTGGCCCAGCCACTTCTCGGCGAAAGCCTTGGCATCTTCCCTGGACTTGACCAGCTTTACACCACCGGCCTTGCCGCGGCCACCAGCGTGAACCTGGGCCTTGACCACCCACATGTCACCGCCGATCTTGTCGCAGGCAGCTGCCGCGTCTTCGGGAGTGTCGACAGCAAAGCCCTTGGAGACAGGAAGGCCGTACTCAGCGAACAGCTGCTTCCCCTGATATTCGTGAAGATTCATGCTTATCTACCGTTTTGATCGTGTAGGAATTACGTCTGACAGCGGCCCTTGCTCGCACCCCTGTCGCCTATGGCAGATCCGGACCATCACCTGGATGTGCCGCATCCGCATGTCACCCCCCCGGGTGATGGCCGATGAACCGACCCTTGCCAGTGAGACAGCGCTCTGAAACCGGCAGGTAAAAGTGCGACCTGCCGGTCATAGGGGCGCTATCTTAACGCTTCTTGCGGTTGGCTACATGTATCGCGTGGCCATTGACCGCAAGAGCCGCTTCCTTCAATGCTTCGGAAACAGTCGGGTGCGAGAACACCATCATGCCGATGTCCTCGGCACTGGTGCCGAATTCCATGGCGATGGCGCCCTGCTGAACCAGTTCGGCCGCGCTCGGCCCGAGCACGTGAACGCCCAGCACGCGGTCGGTCTTGGCATCTGCCACGACCTTGACCATACCGGTGGTCTCGTTGGCGGCGACGGCACGGCCGTTGGCAGCGAACGGGAAGATGCCGACGTTGACCTCGATATCCTCGGCCTTGGCCTGCTGTTCGGTCTTGCCGACCCATGCGATTTCCGGATGGGTATAGATCACAGACGGGACCAGATCATAGTTCATCGCCGTCTTGTGACCGGCAATGCGCTCGGCAACCATCACGCCCTCTTCCGAGGACTTGTGCGCAAGCATCGGGCCGCGCACGGCGTCGCCGACGGCGTAGACGCCCGGCACGCTGGTGGCGCAGTAATCGTCAACGAAGATCACGCCACGCTCGTCCAGGTCAACACCGCAATCGGAGGCCAGCAGGTTCTCCGTGTACGGACGGCGACCCACTGCAACGATCAGCTTGTCGAAGGTCAGTTGCTGCTCGCCTTCGGCATCGGTGAAGGACACGGTGACTTCCTTGCCGTTGACCTCGGTACCGGTGACGCGGGCACCCAGGCGGATGTTCAGACCCTGTTTGGTGAAGGTCTTCAGCGCTTCCTTGGCAATGATGTCGTCGGCCAGCGCGAGGAACTTGTCCAGCGCTTCGAATACCACGACCTCGGCACCCAGGCGGCGCCACACCGAACCCAGTTCCAGGCCGATAACGCCCGCACCGATAACGCCGAGGCGCTTGGGTACACTGGTGAAATCCAGGGCACCGGTCGAGTCGACAATGACGTCATCGGTCAGCGGAGCCGGCGGAATTTCGATCGGACGCGAGCCTGATGCCAGTATCACGTTCTCGGCCTGATAGGTAGTGACATTGCCATCGGGCCCGGTCACTTCCACCTGCTTGTTCGCCAGCAACTTGCCGTGGCCTTCGATGGTGGTGACACCATTGGCCTTGAACAGCGTGGCAACGCCGCCGGTGAACTGCTTGACGATCTTGTTCTTGCGCTCGACCATCTTCGGCACGTCAATGCTGACCGACTGCGCGGAGATGCCATGCAGCTCGAAGCCTTCGTGCGCCTCGTGATACTTCCAAGAGCTGTCCAGCAGCGCCTTGGAAGGTATGCAGCCGACGTTCAGGCAGGTGCCGCCCAGGGCCTGCTTGCCGTCCTTGTCCACATACTTTTCAATACAGGCGGTCTTCAGTCCCAGCTGCGCGGCGCGGATGGCCGCCACATAGCCACCGGGACCCGCGCCGATGACGATCACATCAAATTTGTCGCTCATATCCAGTCCTCTGTATGGAGCCCGTAGAAGGCTGCCCGTCACCCTTGGGGTCCGGGCAGCTTAGCGCTGGCGTGTTACAGCCGGATCAGACGTCCAGCAGCAGGCGAGCCGGATCTTCCAGCAGTTCCTTGATGGCGACCAGGAAGCTCACGGCTTCCTTGCCGTCGATCAGGCGGTGATCGTAGGACAGTGCCAGATACATCATCGGCAGGATGACCACCTGACCGTTGACCGCCATCGGGCGCTCCTGGATCTTGTGCATACCGAGGATCGCAGCCTGCGGCGGGTTGACGATCGGCGAGGACAACAGCGAGCCGAATACGCCGCCGTTGGAGATGGTGAAGGTCCCGCCAGTCATTTCTTCCATCGACAGCTTTCCGTCACGCGCCTTGCGGCCGTAATCGGCGATGGTGCCTTCGATGGTGGCCAGGCTCATGAATTCGGTGTTGCGCAGGATCGGCACGACCAGACCGCGGTCGCTGGACACGGCAACGCCGATATCCTGATAACCGTGATAGACGATGTCGTTGCCATCGATCGACGCGTTGACGGCCGGGAAGCGCTTCAACGCTTCGGTCGCTGCCTTGACGAAGAACGACATGAAGCCCAGGCGTACGCCATTGTGCTTCTTCTCGAACAGATCCTTGTACTTGCTGCGCAGGTCCATGACCGGCTTCATGTTGACCTCGTTGAAGGTGGTCAGCATGGCCATGCTCGACTGGGCGTCGACCAGACGCTCGGCAATCCGCGCACGCAGGCGGGTCATCGGAACGCGCTTCTCGACGCGATCGCCCTCGCCCAGCGATACCGACGGCGCTGCAGCAGCCGGCTTGGCTGCCGGAGCGGCGGGCTTGGCCGGCGCATTTTTCTTGGCTTCCACCGCAGCCACCACGTCTTCCTTGGTGACGCGGCCGCCCTTGCCGGTGCCGGTGATGGTAGACAGGGACAGGCCGTTTTCTTCAGCGATCTTGCGGGCGGCGGGCGACAACATCGGCTCGTCGGCAGCTTCGGAACCGTAGCTGGCAGCAGACTGTGCCTGCGCCGGTGCCGACGATGACGCTTGAGCGCTGTCAGCCGGCTTGGACTCGGATTTCGCGGCGGGCGCGGCTGCCGCGCCTTCGTTCAGGGTGCCCAGCAACTCTTCACTGAGCACGGTTTCGCCTTCACCCTTGACGATGTCACCGAGCACGCCATCGGCTTCGGCCAGTACTTCAATCACGACCTTGTCCGTTTCGATGTCGACGATCAGCTCGTCGCGCTTGACGGCATCGCCGGGTTGCTTGTGCCAGGTCGCGACGGTGCCGTCGGCAACCGATTCCGGGAAAGTCGGGGCTTTGATTTCAATAGCCATTGTCGATCCTTATCGATTCTTTGATGTCTGCCAGATGCTTCAGAGGGTGAAGGCGTCTTGCAGGAGTTTTTCCTGTTGCTCGGCGTGTGCGGACGCGTAACCCCCGGCGGGTGCGGCCGAGGCCTCCCGACCAGCGTAGTCCAGATACAGATTCTTGACCGAGTGCTGGGCGATGACCCGACGCATGTGATGCTGGCTCGGGTACCAGGCGCCCTGGTTCATCGGCTCTTCCTGACACCAGATGACCTTCTGCAGTCCGGTATACGGTGCCATCACTTCTGCCAGATCGTCTTCCGGGAACGGGTAGAGCTGCTCGATGCGGAGGATTGCAGTCGACTCGTTGCCTTCGTTGCGGCGCTTTTCCAACAGGTCGTAATACACTTTGCCGCTGCACAGGATGACGCGGTCGACCTTGTTCGGATCGATCGTGTCGATCTCGGGGATGACGGTCTGGAACGAACCGTCGGCGAGATCTTCCAGGCTCGAAGTGGCCAGTTTGTGGCGCAGCAGCGATTTGGGTGTCATGGCGATCAGAGGCTTGCGCAGCGGGCGAATCACCTGACGGCGCAGCATGTGGTAAACCTGAGCCGGCGTCGTCGGTACGCAGACCTGGATGTTGTGTTCGGCCGACAGCTGCAGGAAGCGCTCCAGGCGTGCCGAGGAGTGCTCCGGGCCCTGCCCTTCGTAGCCGTGCGGCAGCAGCATGGTCAGACCGCACAGGCGGCCCCACTTGTGCTCACCACTGGTGATGAACTGGTCGATCACGACCTGCGCGCCGTTGGCGAAGTCACCGAATTGCGCTTCCCAGATCACCAGCGCGTTGGGCGTGGTGGTGGCGTAGCCGTATTCGAAGGCCAGCACCGCCTCTTCCGAGAGCAGCGAGTCATAGATATCGAAACGCGGCTGGGTCTCCGCCAGATTCGCCAGCGGCACATAGGCGTCGCCGGTCTTCTGGTTGTGCAGCACGGCGTGACGGTGCGAGAACGTCCCGCGACCGACGTCCTGGCCCGTAATGCGGATCGGATGGCCTTCATGCAGCAGCGTGGCGTAGGCCATGGTTTCTGCAAAACCCCAGTTCATCGCCAGGGCGCCTGCGGCCATCTTGCGACGGTCTTCGACGATCTTGCCGACCTGACGCTGCAGCACCAGGCCGTCCGGCAACGTGTTCAGGCGGTTGGCGAGTTCCTGCAGGGTCTTCAGGTCGAAGCGGGTGTCGTGACGCGCGGTCCAGGTATGGCCCAGGTAAGGCGCCCAGTCGACGAACGAGCTACGATCCGGCTCTTTAACCAGGCTCTTGACCACGTGGTCGCCATTGTCCAGCGCCGTGCGGTATTCCTCGATCCGTTCCTGCACCTGGTCCGAGGTCAGCACGCCTTCCTTCACCAGCCGCTCGGCATAGATGTCGCGGGTAGTGGGATGCTTGGCGATCTTCTCGTACATCAGCGGCTGGGTGCCGGATGGCTCGTCAGCCTCGTTGTGCCCGCGACGACGGTAGCAGACCAGGTCGATCACCACGTCACGCTTGAACTGCATGCGGTAGTCGACTGCCAGCTGGGTAACGAACAGAACCGCCTCGGGATCATCGCCATTCACATGGAAGATCGGCGCCTGGATCATCTTCGCCACGTCGGTCGCGTACTCGGTGGAGCGCGCGTCATCCTGACGACTGGTGGTGAAGCCGACCTGGTTGTTGACGATGATGTGGATGGTCCCACCGGTCTTATAAGCCCGGGTCTGAGACATCTGGAAGGTTTCCATGACCACACCCTGGCCGGCGAATGCCGCGTCGCCATGGATGTTGATCGGCAGCACCTTGTCACCGCTGGCGTCTTTGCGACGATCCTGGCGCGCACGTACGGAGCCTTCCACAACCGGCGAAACGATCTCCAGGTGCGAGGGGTTGAACGCCAGCGCGAGGTGGACTTCGCCGCCGGAGGTCATCACGTTCGAGGAGAAGCCCTGGTGATATTTGACGTCACCGGAGCCCAGGTTGATCTGCTTCTTGCCTTCGAACTCGTCGAACAGGTCACGCGGGTTCTTGCCGAGGGTGTTGACCAGCACGTTCAGTCGGCCGCGGTGGGCCATGCCGAGGACCACTTCCTGCGTACCGTAGGAGCCGGAACGCTGAATGATCTCGTCAAGCATGGGGATAAGGCTTTCACCGCCTTCCACACCGAAGCGCTTGGTGCCCGGATACTTGGTACCCAGATACTTTTCCAGACCCTCGGCCGCGGTCAGACGCTCGAGCAGGTGGCGCTTGCTCTCTACCGAGTGCTGCGGCTTGCCACGTACGCTTTCCAGGCGCTGCTGAAACCAGCGGCGCTGATTGGAGTCGACGATGTGCATGTATTCGGCGCCGTAGGTCGAGCTGTAAGTCGACCTCAGCGAATCAAGAATCTCACGGAGGGTAGCTTCTTCCTTGCCGATGAACATTTCCCCGGTGCGGAACCTGGTGTCCAGATCGGCTTCGGTCAGGCCGTAGTCGGCCAGCGTCAGATCAACGATTTCTTCCCGCTTCCACAGTCCCAGCGGATCGAGTTGCGACGCCTGGTGGCCACGCATGCGGAAAGCCTGGATGAGCCGGAGCACATCGACCTGTTTCTTCTCGTGATCGCTGCTGACGGTGCCGCTGACGGCGCCCTGGGGACGGCGCAAACCCTTGCCTAATGAAAGGAAGTGCTCACGAATCGTGGAATGAGAAACGTCCGAGGCGGCGTGGCCGTTAACCTGCGGCAGTTTCTGGAAATAGCTGCGCCATTCATCGGCGATGCTATTGGGGTCGTGCAGATAGAGCTCGTAAAGCTCTTCAACATAGGACGCATTCCCACCTGATAGATGGGAGGTGCTCCACAGCTGCTGCATATCGCTGTCTGGCATGCTTGGTCACCCTCTATAAGGGGACACCACCTGGCTCCAAGACCATTAACCTGGCAAAAACACTGCCATCCGTGCAGAACATCCGGCGCTGGCCCACATCAGTGTCGCTGATGCTCCTGCCCCATCTGGCTCTGCTAAACCGGAGTATTGCCGGCCCCGACAGATAGTTCGGGTGTTACCCGATTGCCCCTGTTGGTTTTTACGTACAAACAAACCGCGGCTTTGTGGGCTGCGGCTCGATCAAAAAACTGGCCGGCTCCCGGTGAAGGAGCCAGCACAGGCCAAACGTAATGCCGAACAGAACCGATCAGGTCCCGCTCTGCAGCAGCATGTTGCGGATGTGGCCGATTGCACGGGTAGGGTTCAGACCCTTCGGGCAAACGTTCACACAGTTCATGATGCCGCGGCAGCGGAAGATGCTGAACGGATCGTCCAGCGCAGCCAGGCGGTCTTCGGTCTTGGTATCACGGCTGTCCGCCAGGAACCGGTAAGCCTTGAGCAGGCCTGCGGGACCGATGAACTTGTCCGGATTCCACCAGAACGAGGGGCAGGAAGACGAACAGCACGCGCACAGAATGCACTCGTAGAGCCCGTCCAGCTTTTCCCGTTCTTCCGGAGACTGCAGACGCTCGATAGCTGGCGCCGGGGTCTCGTTCTGCAAATACGGTTGAACCTTTTCGTATTGCTTGTAGAAGATGCTCATATCCACGACCAGGTCACGGATTACCGGCAAACCGGTCAACGGACGCAGCACCAGCTTGTTGTTCTTCACTACCGCGGACAGCGGAGTGATGCACGCCAGGCCGTTTCTGCCGTTGATGTTCATGCCGTCCGAACCACACACGCCTTCACGGCACGAGCGACGGTAGGCCATGCCGACGTCCTGCTCCTTGACCAGAGCCAGCACGTCGAGAACCATCACGTCCTTCCCGCCGGTATCGACCTGGAAGTCCTGCATGTAAGGAGCCTTGTCGGTCTCCGGGTTGTAGCGGTAGACACTCACTTGCAACATAGGGTCACCTTAGTAAGTACGCACTTTGGGTTCAAATGCCGGAACGGTCTTCGGTGCGAAATTGACGGCACGCTTCTTCAGCTCCTTGGTCGCCGGCATGTACAGGCTGTGGCACAGCCAGTTCACGTCGTCACGATCCTCGTAGTCTTCACGAGCGTGTGCACCACGGCTCTCGGTGCGAGCTTCTGCCGCGATGGCAGTTGCTTCGGCAACCTCGAGCAGGTTTTGCAGTTCCAGTGCTTCAATGCGCGCAGTGTTGAATGCCTGGCTCTTATCGTTGATCTTGACCGTGGCGATACGCTCGCGCAGGTCAGCCAATTGCCGGATGCCCTTCTGCATGAACTCGCCGGTACGGAATACACCGAAGTAGTTCTGCATGCAGTTCTGCAGTTCCTTGCGCAGCGGGGCGACGTCTTCGCCGCTGGAGCGATCGTTCAGCCCGGACAGGCGAGCCAGCGAGGCGTCGATGTCGGACTCTGATGCGCCGCGGTATTCAATGCCTTCCTTGAGCGCTGATTCCAGATGCAGGCCGGCAGCCCGGCCGAACACCACCAGATCGAGCAGCGAGTTGCCGCCGAGACGGTTGGCGCCATGAACCGATACGCAAGCGACTTCACCCACGGCAAACAGGCCGGGAATGATCTGATCAGTGCCGCTGGCATCCTGGGTGATCGCCTGACCATGAATGTTGGTGGCGATGCCGCCCATCATGTAGTGGCAGGTCGGCACAACGGGAATCGGCGCGGTGACCGGGTCGACGTGAGCGAACGTCTTGGACAGCTCGCAGATACCCGGCAGGCGGCTGTGCAGCACTTCCTCGCCGAGGTGATCGAGCTTGAGCATCACGTGATCGCCATCCGGGCCACAGCCGTTGCCGGCGAGGATTTCCTTGACCATCGAACGTGCAACCACGTCGCGACCGGCAAGATCTTTCGCGTTCGGAGCATAACGCTCCATGAAGCGCTCACCGTGCTTGTTGATCAGATAGCCACCTTCACCACGGCAACCTTCGGTTACCAGCGTACCTGCACCAGCGATACCGGTCGGGTGGAACTGCCACATCTCGATGTCCTGAACCGGAACACCCGCACGCAGCGCCATGCCGATGCCATCGCCGGTGTTGATCAGGGCATTGGTGGTCGATGCATAGATACGGCCTGCCCCGCCGGTAGCGAGCACGGTCGCCTTGGAGCGGATGTAGACGGTCTCGCCGGTTTCGATGCAGATGGCGATAACGCCGACGACGGCGCCGTCCTGGTTTTTCACCAGGTCGACTGCATACCATTCATTAAGGAAGGTAGTGTCGTGCTTGACGTTGTTTTCATAGAGCGTGTGCAGCAGCGCGTGACCGGTACGGTCGGCTGCGGCACAGGTACGGGCTGCCTGGGTCGGGTTGTCCGGACCCTTGGACTGGCCACCGAACGGACGCTGATAGATGCGGCCCTGCTCGGTACGCGAGAAAGGCAGACCCATGTGCTCGAGCTCGAATACGGCTTCGGGGCCCACGGAACACATGTACTCGATAGCGTCCTGGTCACCGATATAGTCGGAACCCTTGACGGTATCGTACATGTGCCAGCGCCAGTCATCGTTCGGATCGGCCGAAGCGATGGCACAGGTGATGCCGCCCTGGGCGGATACGGTGTGCGAGCGAGTCGGGAATACCTTGGTCACAACGGCAGTCTTGTGACCGCCCTGCGCCAGTTGCAGCGCGGCACGCATGCCTGCGCCGCCGCCACCTACAATGATGGCGTCGAAAGTCAGAGTACGGATGCTAGCCATTTAGAAACCCCACAGAATCTGAACGCCCCAGACGAACAGCACGAACATCAGCAGCCCGCATGCGACCTGGAACAGGAAACGCACGACGGTAGCAGCCTTGCCCATGGCCATCGGGGTCAGGTAATCGGTTGAAATGGTCCACATGCCTACCCAGGCGTGCACGGCAAGCGCGACGAGAGTAAGCAGGCTGAAGATGCGCATCCAATTCTGACTGAAGAGCCCGGCCCACTGCTCGTAGGTGAGGTCCGGGTTAGCCAGAAAATAGCCGAGCAGGAAAAGCGTGTAGGCAGCCAGCAGCACGGCGGAAACCCGCTGTGCCATCCAGTCATACAAACCGCTACGAGACAGGTTGGTGACGCTGGTTACCATATCCATACCCCCAGAAGAACGATCAGAACGGCCGACAGCACCAGAACCACCTTGGCTCCAAGAATGCCGCCTTCCAGGCTTTCACCCAGACCTGCGTCCATCAGCAGGTGGCGGATACCCGCGACCAGGTGATACAGCAGCGCAGACAGGATGACCCAGAGGATCAGCTTGGCCAGCGGATGCTGCATGATTGCCCCGACTTGCTCGAAGCCGCTTTCGGAACTGAGCGACCGGTCCAGCATCCAAAGCAGGGCAGCAATGGCGATGAACAGGATGACGCCCGAAATACGGTGAGCAATAGACGAATAGGCTGTGACAGGAAGTCTGATTGTCCTGAGATCTAGGTTGACAGGTCTTTTGCTTTTCACGGCTATATTCACACTCATGGCCCTGTGGTCAGGGCTGGATTATAGGAAGGTGCACTTGTACTACGTGGGTACCTCAATGACCCCGTGGTGCGCTTCCAGGGGAAGCCGGATGGGTCACTTTGCCGGTCATGGAGTATAGAGAGTTACCCCCTTGATTACAACGCAAACGCCGGCTTCGATACACCCGCCGAGCCGCGTAGTTGCGCGGCTGTCGCCCCTATTTAGGGCGTCTATAAAAGTCATTTATGGCGGTGATATCCATTCACTATCAGTAGAATTGACAAACGGGATTATCACCTTATAGTGATGCGGGCCCTGCGTGGGGGGTCACACTTTCGATACAGCAAAACAGGAGGCCATTCATGGCTGACAAAAAGGCGCAGTTGATCATCGAGGGCGCTGCCCCCATTGACCTGCCAGTCTATTCTGGCACCCTTGGTCCGGATGTAGTAGATGTACGCGGCCTGACCTCCGAGGGTATCTTCACCTTTGACCCCGGCTTCATGGCTACCTCTTCGTGCGAATCCAAGATCACCTTTATTGATGGTGAGAAAGGCGTCCTGCTCCACCGCGGTTACCCGATCGAACAGCTCGCCGAAAAGGCCGATTTCCTCGAAACCTGCTACCTGCTGCTCAAGGGCGAACTGCCCAGCGACGAAGAGAAGAAGACATTCGACAGCACCATCAAGAACCACACAATGGTGCACGAACAGCTCAAGACGTTCTTCAACGGTTTCCGCCGTGACGCGCACCCGATGGCTATCATGTGCGGCGTAGTCGGCGCCCTCTCTGCCTTCTACCACGACTCCCTGGACATCAACGATCCGCACCATCGCGAGATTTCCGCGGTGCGCCTGATCGCCAAGATGCCGACTCTCGCCGCCATGGTGTACAAGTACTCCATGGGTCAGCCGATGATGTACCCGCGCAACGATCTCTCGTATTCCGAGAACTTCCTGCACATGATGTTCAACACGCCATGTGACGAGAAGAAGGTCAACCCGGTACTGGCCAAGGCCATGGATCGCATCTTCGTTCTGCATGCCGACCACGAGCAGAACGCGTCCACCTCCACCGTTCGCCTGGCCGGCTCTTCCGGCGCGAACCCGTTCGCCTGTATCGCAGCCGGCATCGCCGCCCTGTGGGGACCGGCGCACGGTGGTGCAAACGAAGCCGTTCTGCGCATGCTCGACGAAATCGGTGATGTATCGAACATCGAGAAATTCGTCGCCAAGGCCAAGGACAAGGACGATCCGTTCAAGCTGATGGGCTTCGGCCACCGCGTCTACAAGAACTTCGATCCGCGCGCCAAGGTCATGAAGCAGACCTGTGACGAAGTACTGAGCGAGCTGGGTATCAACGACCCGCAGCTGGAACTGGCAATGAAGCTGGAAGAAATTGCCCGGACCGACCCCTACTTCATCGAGCGCAACCTGTACCCGAACGTCGACTTCTACTCGGGCATCATCCTCAAGGCGATTGGTATTCCCACCGAAATGTTCACGGTGATCTTCGCCACCGGCCGTACGCCGGGCTGGATTGCCCACTGGAATGAGATGATCAGCGGCCCGTACAAGATCGGTCGCCCGCGTCAGCTGTACACCGGCGCCACTCAGCGCGATTACCCCACCAAGTAATCATGCTGAACGAAAAACCCCGCATCGCGGGGTTTTTTATTGTCTGCGATTCCTCAGGCCACGCGCGTGTGCCACCGGCAGTCGGCCGTTGCTCCGGCCCCTCAGGCGGTTTCTGCCTCCAGCCACCGCAGGATGGCGAGCGCTTCCAGCGGGCCCTCTCCGCAGATTGCAGCATCGGCCTGAAATGCCGCACACACCGCAGGCCGTTCAGGTGACTCGAAGATGGCACAGCGCTTGTCCGCAAGCAGATGAATGCACGGGACACCCGCGGGCTTGCCGGCCGGCATGCCCGGCATGGCTGACGAAATGGATGGCGCGATGCAGCATGCACCGCAGCCCGGTCGGCAGCTTATGCTCACGACTGGCTAACCCTCTTGGCGAAAATCCGGCTTGAGCCTATGCTCGCGCCACCATGATCCGGAGGTGGCGTCGAATGTCTTTACCCGTCTGGGCGCAGACCGCCCTGTTGCTGACCCTGTCCAACGTATTCATGACGTTTGCCTGGTACGGGCACCTGAAGGCACTGAACAGCAAGCCGTGGATCATAGCGGCACTGGTCAGCTGGGGCATAGCCCTGTTCGAGTATCTGCTCATGGTGCCAGCCAACCGCATCGGCTATACGGAGCTGAACGTGGCGCAGCTGAAGATCATGCAGGAGGTCATCACGCTATGCGTGTTCGTACCGTTCGCGGTCTACTTTCTGCAACAGCCTTTGAAGCTCGACTATCTATGGGCCGGCCTGTGTTTGCTCGGCGCGGTGTATTTCATCTTCCGCGGGTAAGGCGGGTGATCAGACTGGAAGTATCCCAGCGCCCGCCGCCGGCAGCCTGCACGTCGGCATAGAACTGATCGACCAGAGCAGTGACCGGAAGCTGCGACCCGTTGCGCCTGGCCTCATCCAGCACGATCGACAGGTCCTTGCGCATCCAGTCGACGGCGAAACCAAAATCGAATTCCCCCGCCAGCATGGTCTTGTGGCGGTTATCCAGCTGCCAGGACTGGGCGGCGCCCTTGCCAATGACCGCCATCGCCGACTCGCCGTCCAGCCCGGCATTCTGCGCGAAGTGCAATGCCTCGGAGAGACCCTGAACCAACCCGGCGATACAGATCTGATTGACCATCTTGGTCAGCTGCCCGCAGCCCACTTGGCCCATGTGGCGGGTCATCTTCGCATAGGCGTTGAGGACCGGGCGCACCAGGTCATAGACCGATTCATCGCCGCCCACCATGATGGTCAGCTGACCGCTCACCGCACCGGCTTCGCCACCGGAAACAGGCGCATCGAGAAAGCCGATGCCCTTCTCCTGACACAAGGCTGCGAGCTCACGTGCAACCGTCGCAGACGATGTGGTGTGATCGACGATCACTGCGCCCTTGCGAGCGCCGGCAAGCACGCCGTCGGGGCCGGCGACCACCTCGCGCAGATCGTCATCGTTGCCCACACACAGCATGATCATGTCCTGCTCGGTCGCGGCCAGCGCAGGCGTCTCGCGTGATTCGCCACCGTGCTGCTCAGTCCACAGCGCGGCCTTCGCCGTGGTGCGGTTGTAGACCGTTACCTCGTGCCCGGCACGCTTGAGGTGGCCGGCCATGGGAAAGCCCATAACGCCTAATCCGATGAATGCGATGCTCGCCATGTCTTCCCCGTTATGCTTCGCTCTGGCCCCGTCGAGGATCGATCATAACAGAGTGCCCCGTAAGGCCTTCATAGCTCCGATATCTCGGGACGGATCTGATTGATGATATGCCGCCCTTCTGACACGTCGTAGTCGATCTCGACCCGCTGACCATTCTCGAGGTCTGCGTAGCCGCCCAGTTCCATGTCGAAATCGGTGTTTTCTACCACGTGAAACTCGATTCCTTCGACAACAATCGTCCCTTCCCGGGCATCAAGCTCCTGGACGACGCCGACCAGCTCGGCCGCATGCAGCGCACCACACCACGCCGCCGCTGCCAGCCCGAGTCCCAGGACAGATCTGATCTGTTTCATGGTTGTTCTCCGCTGTGACTGTCCAGCGAGTATAGAAGAAGAAGCGACGCGCGCCCGGTCAGCATTACCCAGCACGCGGTGATTGCCGAGCCGATAGGCCGCTCGGCATAATGGCGCCCCTCTTCCCGTCAGTCCCCAGGAGTTGTCGATGTTCAAGGTCAATGAGTATTTCGAAGGCAAGGTCGCTTCCATCGCTCTGCAGCAGCCGGAAGGCGCCGCAACCATCGGCGTGATGGCTCCAGGCGAGTACGAGTTCGGCACCAGCCAGCTGGAAATCATGCATGTGGTGACCGGCAAGCTGACCGTCAAGCTACCGGGGAGTGACGAGTGGAATGACTACGCCGGCGGATCGCAATTCACCGTGCCGGCCAACAGCAAGTTTCAGCTCAAGGTCGAGCAGGACACCGCCTACCTCTGCGAGTATCGTTAAGCCTGCCCCGCGGGTCGCAGCGGGTCACGCCTTCCAGCGTCCTGCTCCGGATGGAGGGAGCGACGACTCGGCGCGATCCGCTCCGGCCGGCCGATCACTCGGCCGTTGCGTCAGCGCTTATCGCCTTGCCGTACCCTTCGATGAAGATTGGCGGCATGCGTTTTGGTCTGCCGGTACTCAGTTCTATACAGGCGAAGGTGGTGCGGGCCCGCAGCAGGGTGGCGCCGTCGCTTTTCCGGCATAACTGAAAATGCCGGGTCATCCGCAGCTTCTTGTCCCAATGCACGATCCATGTGGCCATGGTCAGTTCATCGCCCTCGTACCCGGCAGCGAGGTAATCGATCTGGTGATGAACAATCGCCATGGCGCGGTCCAGCTCGCGGTACTCGTCCAGTCCCAGCCCCAGCGACTTTGAATGCTGCCACGCACAGCGCTCCAGCCAGCGAACGTAGATTGCGTTGTTCGCATGCCCGAGCTCGTCGATATCGTCGGCTTGCACAGTAATGTCGTAAGTATGCGGATTATCAAAATCCCAATTCACGGGTGTACTCCCTTATCGAACGTCGGCGGGCTTGTGGTGCTGGGCGGGCAGGATAACACCGTCCCCCGGCACGAGGAATGAAGTGCCGCGCGCAGCCCGCTGGGCTAGTCTTGCAACAGGCTCACCAGGAACGAGGCTCCATGTTCAAGCATTTGCATTTCCCGATACTTGTCATCAACCCGCATATTGGCAAGAACGATGTTGCCGGCACCCAGCTGGCAGACCTGTTCAAGGCATTGAAGCAGGAGGGCCTGGAGGTCCTGGCCACCGCGTCCATCGACGAAGGACGGCTGATCGCCGAAGCGCATCGCGGCCTCTCCTGCATTCTGTTTACGGCAGACGCTGCCGACGATCTGGAGCCGATCAGGGCGCTGTTCGAAGCCGCCCACTCGCGCTCGCCCGAACTGCCGATCATGGCCCTGACCACCCGGCAGAACCTCGACAACGCCCAGCTCGCCGAGCTGCGTGAGCTGCATCAGCTGCGCGGCATCATCTATCTGTTCGAGGATACCCTGCCCTTCATCGCCGGCCAGATCGCCCGGACCGCCCGCTCGTATCTGGCCAATCTGCTACCGCCGTTTTTCAAGGCCCTGCTCGACTATACCGGCCGGGCCAGCTACTCCTGGCATTCCCCCGGGCACGGCGGTGGCGTGGCGTTTCGCAAGAGCCCTGTCGGTCGGGCATTCCACGACTTCTTTGGGGAAAACACGCTGCGCTCGGACCTCTCGGTCTCGGTGCCAGGGCTGGGGTCGCTACTCGACCACAACGGCCCCATCGCCGCTGCGGAGGCCAACACCGCGCGGACCTTCGGCGCCGACCACAGTTTCTATGTGGTCAACGGCACCTCAACGGCGAACAAGGTTATCTGGCATGCCTACGTCACCCGGGATGACGTGGTGCTGGTCGACCGCAACTGCCACAAGTCGATCCTGCACGCGATCATCATGACCGGAGCGATCCCCGTGTACCTCACCGGCTCGCGCAATGACTACGGCATCATCGGCCCGATCAGCCTGGAGTCGTTCTCCCCGGCACGCATCCGCGAGCGGGTCGCCGCGCATCCGCTGCTGCAGGGCCGCGAACCGCGCATTCGCCTCGCCGTGCTGACCAATTCGACCTACGACGGCCTCTGCTACAACGCCGAGCTGATCAAGGATGAGCTTGAGGATGCCGTGGATGTGCTGCATTTCGATGAAGCCTGGTACGGCTACGCAGCGTTTCACGAGTTCTACGCCGGGCGCCACGGCATGGGCCGCAAGCGCGGCTTCCCCCGTGCCAGGCATCCCATGGTGTTTGCCACACAGTCGCCACACAAGGTACTCGCGGCGCTGTCGCAGGCCTCGATCATTCTTGCCGAAAACAGTGACGAGCAGCAGCTGGACGAGGAACGCTTCAACGAGGCTTTCATGATGCACGCCTCCACGTCACCGCATTACGGCATCATCGCCTCGATCGACGTGACCACCGGCATGATGGCCGGCGCACCGGGTCGCTCGCTGGTGCAGGAGACGCTCGACGAGGCCCTGTCTTTCCGCCGTGCGATGCAGCAGACCGCCGAGCGTCTGGACGAAGACGAATGGTGGTTCGACGTCTGGGAGCCCGAAGCGTCGCTGGCAGCGGACGAACTGGCGCCATCCGACTGGACGCTGGATGACCGAGCAGAGTGGCACGGCTTCGGCGAGATGGCCGAAGACTACGCCCTGCTCGACCCGATCAAGGTCACCCTCCTCACCCCGGGCGTGGAAGAACACGGCCGTCTGGCCAAAAGCGGCATCCCGGCAGCGATCGTCACGCGCTTTCTCGCCGAGCGAGGCCTGGTCGTGGAAAAGACCGGTCTGTATTCCTTCCTGATCCTGTTCTCGCTGGGCATCACCAAGGGCAAGTGGAGCACGCTGGTATCGGAGCTGCAGGAGTTCAAGCGCCTGTACGACAGCAACGCACCACTGGAGATGACCCTGCCGAGTGTCGCCGGTTTCCAGGCCTACCGCGACATGGGGCTGCAGGACCTGTGTCAGCACATGCATCGCTTCTACAAGGAACAACGCATGGTCCGCACGCTACGCCAGATCTATACCGAGCTGCCGGAGATCGTCGTGCGCCCGGCCGATGCCTACCAGCAGATGGTTCGCGGACAGGTCGAGATGGTGCCGGTCGAGGCGCTGGCCGGCCGGATCGCCGCCGTGATGGTCGTGCCCTACCCGCCTGGTATCCCGGTGATCATGCCGGGCGAGCGCTTTCCGGGCGACAGCACCGCCATCGCAGACTATCTGCGCATCGCAGCCGAACAGGACGAGCGCTTCCCCGGCTTCGAAAGCGACATACACGGCGCGCGATCCATCACCAGTGAGAGCGGTGATCGCCGTTACTACGTGGACTGCCTGATCTGACCGCACCAGTCATCGCTTTTCCGGGGGACGTCACACACCTGTCACACTCTCCGCCGAGCATGAGTAACAAGGACGCAGGGCGTCCTCCGCCAAGGCCGGGGAGCGCGACCTGGATCACGAGGTAGGGAAGATTTTGGAACCATGCGCCGGACCGTCGCTCAAAAGGGTGTCGATTCATACGAAGGCACTGTCGCTCGCCACGGAAGCGCAGCGCGGTCAGGACACGGAGTAGCTTATGCAGTACAGAACCTTGAACGATCTATCGGCGCTGGTAAACCAATGCGGTAGCCAGATGCCCCGAGACATCGAACTCATCGTCGGAGTCACCCGCGGCGGCATGTTGCTCGGCAGCATGTTATCGCTGAAGAGCAACCTTCCACTGACCGACCTCCGCTCATTCCAGCGTAACGAAGACCTCGACCCGGTCACGCCCCGCCAGGGAAAGCCAAGCCCAAGCAAGCCACATCAAGCACGCAAGGTTCTGCTGGTTGATTCCAGCATCGCTACCGGCAAGACCATGGCCAGTGCTCGGGAGGCGGTGGCGTCCTGCTTCGACGGCGACGTGGTCACACTGGCCGGCTTCGTCAACCCCGAAAACGTCTCCAAGGTGGACATCTGCCTCGAGGCGCTACCGCTGCCGCGCTTTTTCGAGTGGAGCATCATGCACCACGAGATCATCGGGCATGCGTGTCTGGATATCGACGGGGTGCTGTGTGTTGACCCGACGCACGAGCAGAATGACGACGGTGAGCGCTACATCGACTTCCTGAAGAACGCAGCGCCGCTGCATATCCCCACGACGCAGGCTCTGCATCTGGTGACCAGCCGTCTCGAGAAGTATCGCAAGGAGACGGAGGAATGGCTGGAGCGCAACGGCGTGCAATACGGCAAGCTGCATATGCTCAACATGGCCTCGGCAGAGGAACGGCGCCGCGCCAATGCGCACCACGTGTTGAAGGCAGAAGTCTACAAGAACGACCCCAATGCGCTGCTGTTCATCGAAAGCGAGCCACGGCAGGCGGTGGAGATACTGCGGATCTCAGGCAAACCGGTGTTCTGCGTCGACACCAACCAGATGTACCTGCCGGAGATGCTCGAAGAACTGCTCAGCCAGCAACGCCGCCAATCGGGTTTCGGCATCAAGCGTCGGATTGCTGCAGGTCTGCGCTTGCTGACCTCTCGCCCGCGGCCGGGCCCGGTAGCGGCCTGAAGGGAAATCAAGGACGAAAAAAAGCCGACATGACTGTCGGCTTTTTTATTGGTGGAGCTAAGCGGGATCGAACCGCTGACCTCCTGCATGCCATGCAGGCGCTCTCCCAGCTGAGCTATAGCCCCGTGGTCTTGCGACCCCGGCACGTCCCTGTACCGGTTACTGATAATGGCGTCCCCTAGGGGACTCGAACCCCTGTTACCGCCGTGAAAGGGCGGTGTCCTAGGCCACTAGACGAAGGGGACGCAAACCCTTCTATGCGTCGAAGCTAGGCGCTCCGGGCATCGTGGAAAACAGGTCAGCGCCGAAGCACTGACCTAAAAAACTTGGTGGAGCTAAGCGGGATCGAACCGCTGACCTCCTGCATGCCATGCAGGCGCTCTCCCAGCTGAGCTATAGCCCCGTCGTGATGACGGGGCGCATATTAGGTCTGCAGCCCAACACTGTCAACAGAATTTTCAGTAAAACAGCGACTTAAAGGCGGCGACAGCCACCAGCGGCAAGCCATAGTCGCAAGCTACAAGCTACAAGCTACAAGCCGGGTCGAAGCCGCTTCACTGCCGGGCGTGGGCCTTGGCTGCGTTTTTGCTTGAGGCTTGTAGCTAGCAGCTCACTGCCCGCGGTGAGCTGCTCAGATCTCCGCGAGAAGCTTTTCCCAGGCCTTGGCTTCCTTCTTCGACGTGCCGCCCAGTAATTCGAGCGCCTGGCGCAGGCGAAAGCGCGACAGGTCCGGGCCCAGATGGGCCATCGCATCGAGCACCGACACGGAACTGCCCTGCCCGGTAATGGCGGCAAAGAGCAGCGGCATCAAGTCACGTAGCTTGAGCTCCTGGCTTTCTGCGACACGCTGGATGGTGGCGGTAATGCTGTCCTTGTCCCAGTTACGCAGCGCCTCGAGCTTCCACAGCAGCAGCTGCATGGTCTTGCGCACGTCATCGGCAGACAGCTTCTTGTGCTCGAATAGCGCCGGGTCCGGGTTCACCTTACCGGTCAGGAAGAAGCCGGCCAGCGGCAGCAGATCGCTGAAGGTTTCCACCCGCGCCTGCACCAAGGGCACCAGCGGTTTCAGGTAGTCGCCGTTCAGTGCCCACTTCTGTGCGGCCTCGACGAAATCCTGTTCGGACAGCTCGCGGATCCACATGCCGTTGAGCCAGGCGAGCTTCTCCACATCGAAAATCGGCCCGCCGAGCGACACACGCTGGATGTCGAAATGCTCGACCATTTCTGCCAGGGTGAATTTCTCGCGCTCATCCGGCATCGACCAGCCCATGCGCCCGAGATAATTGAGCAGCGCCTGGGGCAGATAGCCCATACGCTCGTAGAAGGTGATGCTGGTCGGATTCTTGCGCTTGGACAGCTTGCTCTTGTCCGGATTGCGCAGCAGCGGCATATGGCACAGCTCGGGCATGTCCCAGCCGAAGTACTGATACAGCAGCATGTGTTTGGGCGCCGAGTTGATCCACTCCTCTCCGCGCAGTACATGGGTGATGCCCATCAAGTGGTCATCCACCACATTCGCCATGTGATAGGTCGGCAGGCCATCGGCCTTCATCAGCACCTGCATGTCGACCTGCTCCCAGGGAATCTCGATGTCCCCGCGCAGCATGTCCTTGACCATGCACACGCCTTCGGTTGGCACTTTCATGCGCACGACGTGGGGCTCGCCTGCGGCAACCCGCTGCTCGACCTCGGAGTCGGCGAGCGTCAGGCAGTGGCCGTCGTACCCGGGCGTCTGCTTGTTGGCCATCTGTTCGGCGCGCAGGGCGTCGAGCCGCTCCGGCGTACAGAAGCAGCGAAAACCGTGTCCGTTGCGAATCAGCTGCTCGCTGTGTTCGACATAGATGGCGCTGCGCTCGCTCTGACGGTACGGCCCATGCGGACCACCGACATCCGGACCCTCGTCCCATTCCAGCCCCAGCCAGCGCAGGGAATCGAGGATCTGTTTCTCGGACTCGGCGCTGGAACGCACCTGATCGGTATCTTCGATGCGCAGGATGAACTGCCCGCCGTGCTGGCGGGCAAAGCACTGGTTGAACAGGGCGATGTAGGCAGTGCCTACGTGCGGGTCGCCGGTTGGCGACGGAGCGATACGGGTACGAACGGTCATGGATGGTCTCATCGGTTGCGCCCGGCAGACACCGGGCCCGGCTTGCTATGAAGCCGTCGATGTTACCAGCGTAGCCCCTTGCGGCTCCACTTCCGGATTCAGGCGTGATTCCAGACGCTCGATCATGAAATCGATGAACGCCTTGACCTTCATCGCCTGGAAGCGCCTCGACGGATAGAGCGCGTACAGCTCCGCCGACGGCAGCGTCACCCCCGGCAACACCCGCAGCAGCGTGCCTTCCTCGACGCACGGCTCGGCGATGAACGACGGCACATTAATGATGCCTGCTCCGGCGATCGCCGCTTCGCGAGCGAAGGTGATGTTGTTGACCGTCAGCACCGACTGGATCTGCACGCTGACCTGCGGATCAACGAAGTGCCACTTGCGACCGGTATCCATGGTGTTGATGCAGCGATGCGAGGACAGGTCCTCCGGCCGCTGCGGCATGCCATGCTGGGCCACATAACCCGGGCTGGCGAACAGCTGACAGGGGCTGGTGATCATGGGCCGGGCCACCAGGCTGGAGTCGTGCGGACGGCCACGGTGAATGACCACGTCCACACCCTCCTCGACCGGATCGATGATGCGCGTGGTCAGCTCCACCTCGACCTGAATGGCCGGGTAACGCCGCATGAAATCGCCCACCACGCCGCCCAGGAACAGCTGCCCGAACTCGATCGGCGAGCTGACACGCAGCAAGCCGGTGGGCTCGCGCTGCAGCTGCATGATCGCTTGTTCTGCCTCGGCAAATTCCTGCATGATCTGGCGGCAGCGCTCGTAATACGCCTGACCCACTTCCGTCAGACGCAGCTTGCGCGTGGTGCGATTTAGCAGCCGCACGCCGAGCCGATCCTCGAGCTGGGCGATACGGCGGCTGACGGTGGATTTCTGCATGCCCAGCGTGAGTGCCGCACTGGTGAAGCTGTGGCACTCGACCACGCGGGTAAAAATCAAAGCGTCATCCAAACCCATGGCGTTACTGTTCCTGTGGTGCAACAAAGTGTCCAGATTCTACCCCCTCTTGAGCTGAGGGGAACAGTGGTAGAGTGCTTTCAATAACAAAATCGAGAAGAGCTTCATGTCCTCCCGCGTTCGTACCCGCCTGTTCATCTTTCTATTTCTGGTTGCCATCGTCGGCGCCGCGTTCTTCGCCCACTGGTGGTTGATCGGTCGCCACTACGAAAGCACCAACAACGCCTACGTTCAGGGGGAGATCACGCGCATCAGCAGCCAGCTCAGCGCCCAGGTGACCGAGGTGCTGGTGACCGACAACCAGCTGGTCGAAGCCGGTGACGTACTGGTCCGCCTGGATAGCCGCGACTACGACATCGCCCTGCAGCGCGCCCGCGCCAACCTGGCCATGCGCGAGGCGGAACGCTTCGAGGCGCAATCGCGTCTGGCCCAGCAGGACAGCCTGATCGAAGCGGCACTGGCCGACGTCGCCGCACGTGAAGCCGAGCAGCGCCGGGTGGAAGCTGACATCAAGCGGATCGAACCGCTCCGCAAATCCGGCTACGCCTCCGAAGAACAACTCAGCAATTTCCGCGCCCAGCTCGACGTGACCAAGGCACAGGTCCGCCGTGCGCAGGCAGACGTACAGACCCAGCGTCTGACCAAGGAGACACTCCAGGCCGACATCGAGCGCTTCGCCGCACTGATCGATGCGTCCCAGGCCGAGATCGCCAAGGCCGAGCTTGATCTGGCGCGCACCGAGATCATCGCGCCGGCCGGCGGCCGCATCGGCCAGCGCAGCGTTCGCACCGGCCTGAATGTGCAGCCCGGCGCGCATCTTATGGCGCTGGTGCCGCAGACCGAGCTCTGGGTACAGGCGAATTTCAAGGAAACGCAGATTCAGCGCATGCACGATGATCAGCCCACCACGCTGCTGTTCGACGCCTTCCCCGGCGAAGAAGTACCGGGGCGGATCGATAGCCTGTTCCCTGCGTCAGGTGCACAGTTCAGTCTGCTCCCGCCGGAGAACGCGACTGGCAACTTCACCAAGGTCGTGCAGCGCATTCCGGTGAAGGTGATGGTCGATCCGGACCACCCGCTTGCCGGAAAGATACGCCCGGGGATGTCAGTCACGGTGAAGGTCGACCTGCGTGGCTGAAGGCATCGCCACCGGCTCGCGCGAAGAGGTTATCCCACCACCGAGCCGACGTGACTGGATTGCCATTCTCAGCGCCATCCTCGGCGCCTTCATGGCGATCCTGGATATCCAGATCATCAACTCGTCGCTCAAGGACATTCAGGGCGCGCTGTCGGCGACCATCGAAGAAGGCTCCTGGATATCCACCTCCTATCTGGTCGCCGAGATCATCATCATTCCGCTGGCAGCCTGGCTGACCGTGGTCATGTCGCCGCGACGCTTCGCCGTGGTGATCTCCAGCATCTTCGTCATCGCCTCGCTGCTCTGTTCCATGGCCTGGAGCCTGGAGAGCATGATCATCTTCCGCGTGCTGCAGGGCCTGGCCGGCGGCGCGCTGATCCCGTTCGCCTTCACTCTGGTATTGACCAAACTGCCGCCCGCCTCGCGCCCCAAGGGCATGGCGCTGTTCGCGATCACCGCGACCTTCGCGCCGTCCATCGGGCCCACCATCGGTGGCTGGCTGACCGAAAGCTTTGGCTGGGAATACATCTTCTACATCAACATCTTCCCCGGCCTGCTGATGATCGCCGGCCTGCTCTACGGCCTGGACAAGGCGCCGCCGCAGTGGCACATGCTGAAGAAAGGCGACTATGCCGGCATCGTCACCATGGCGATCGGTTTGGGTACGCTGCAGGTCTTTCTGGAAGAAGGCCACCGCGAGGACTGGCTGGAGTCCGACCTCATGGTCACCCTCGCGGTAACCGCCTTCGTCAGCCTGACCATGTTCGTGATCCTGCAGCTTTCGCGTGACAACCACCTGATCAACCTGCGGCTGTTCAAGGAACGCAACTTCCTGCTGGGGAGCCTCGCCAATATCGGCCTGGGTGTCGGGCTGTACGGAACGGTGTTCGTCCTGCCGGTGTACCTGGCGCAGATCCAGAACTACAACGCCCTGCAGATCGGCCAGGTGATCATGTGGATGGGGATTCCGCAGCTGGCGGTCATCCCGCTGGTGCCGGTGATCATGCGTTTCATCGACGCCCGCCTCATCTGCGCCACCGGGTTCGCGCTGTTCGGCTTCGCCAGTTTTTACAGTGGCACGCTCAATCTGGACTTTGCCGGAGACCAGTTCATCGGCATTCAGATCTTCCGCGCTTTGGGCCAGCCGATGGTGCTGGTGCCGCTGTCGATTCTCGCCACGGCGATGATCCCGCCGTCGCAGGCCGGCTCGGCCTCCAGCCTGTACAACATCCTGCGCAATCTCGGTGGCGCGATCGGCATTGCCGCGCTGGCCACCATTCTGGACAGCCGCGCCAAGCACTACTTCGATTACCTGCGCATTCATGTCAGCCCGGACAACCCGGCGGTACAGGACCGGCTCGATGCGCTGACGCAGCAGTTCGGCAACGCCGATGCGGCCCTGATGGCGCTCAACCAGCAGGTTCATCAGCAGGCGGCGATCATGGCGTACAACGATGCCTTCCACCTGATCGGCGTGATGCTCGCCTTTTCCATGGTCTGCATCCTGCTGGTTCGCCCACTGCCCAAACCTGCGGCGTAACGTAGCTTTTATTGATCACTGGCTGGCAAACAGTGCTCAAGCAGGTTAGCATCGGCCCCATATGTAAAATATATTCAACATAGGGTGCATGATGACCTACACAGAGCATACCGGTTCGTACTACGCCGCCTCGGCCAACCCCTCTCCCGAGCGGCCGCCATTGCAGGGCAGCCACGAGACGGATGTCTGCATCATCGGCGCCGGCTACACCGGCATTTCCACCGCGCTGTTCCTGGCTGAGCACGGGTTCAAGGTCACCGTGCTGGAAGCGGCCAAAGTGGGCTTTGGCGCATCCGGCCGCAACGGCGGGCAGATCGTCAACAGCTATAGCCGCGACATCGACGTGATCGAAAAGACGCTGGGCAACGATCAGGCGCGCATGCTGGGCGACATGGCCTTCGAGGGTGGGCGCATCATCCGCGACCGGGTCAAGCGCTACAACATCAAGTGTGATCTGAAGGACGGTGGCGTGTTCGCCGCGTTCAACCAGAAGCAGATGGACCACCTGCAGGCACAGAAGAAGCTGTGGGAGCGCTACGGGCATACCGAACTGCAGATGCTCGATACCGCCGGCATCCGTGACGTGGTCAATACCGATCTGTACGTGGGTGGCATGCTCGACATGAGCGGCGGACACATCCACCCGCTCAACCTGGTCCTCGGCGAAGCGGCAGCTGTCGAATCGCTCGGCGGCATCATTCACGAGCAGAGCCGCGTGATGCGCGTCGAGCAGGGCGAACGCCCGGTGGTGCACACCGAGCACGGGCAGGTGAAAGCCCGGTTCGTCGTCGTGGCGGGCAACGCCTACCTGGGCGATCTGATTCCGCAGCTCGCGGCCAAGTCCATGCCCTGCGGGACCCAGGTGGTCGCCACCGAGCCATTGAGCCCCGAGGTCGCCTATTCCCTGCTGCCGCAGGACTACTGCGTCGAAGACTGCAGCTACCTGCTCGACTACTACCGGCTGACCGGCGATCGCCGGCTCATCTTCGGCGGCGGCGTAGTCTACGGCGCGCGGGACCCGGCGGATGTGGTCTCGCTGGTACGCCCGAACCTGGTCAGAACCTTCCCGCAGCTCAAGGACGTGAAGATCGACTACGCCTGGACCGGCAACTTCCTCCTCACGCTCTCGCGCCTGCCACAGATGGGCCGGATCGGCAGCAACATCTATTACTCGCAAGGCTGCAGCGGCCATGGCGTGACCTTTACCCATGTCGCCGGCAAGGTGCTGGCAGAAGCCCTGCGCGGCCAGGCTGAACGTTTTGACGCCTTCGCGGCACTACCGCACTACCCGTTCCCGGGTGGCCGACTGTTCCGTGTGCCGTTCACCGCGATGGGTGCGTGGTACTACCAGATGCGCGACAAACTGGGCATCTGAGAAGCATTTGGCAAAACACCTCAGAATGCCATCACAGCGGAACCGAAGCGGCGTACACTCGGTCAATTGCGATGCCCCGGCGATCGCAACTGGGAAGCCCAAGATCAATAATCAGGAGTACGCATCATGACCCTCACGCGCACCGCAAGACGTTATCTGTCCGCCTTCATGACCGCACTGTTCATGCTCACCAGCATGGCCAGCTTGCAGGCCCAGGCCGCCATGATCGGTACCCACGAGGTGGTGGCCGAGCAGCAGCTGAGCATGGACCGCCAGGCACTGAAGGATCTGCTCGCCGATCAGGACGTGCAGAACAAGATGACTGACATGGGCGTATCGGCAGCCGACGTCGAACAGCGTATCGACAGCCTGACCGCTGAAGAACTGGCTCAGTTCAACAGCCAGCTCGAAGACGGCGCAGCCGGCGGCAGCGTGGTCGGTGTGATCGTACTGTTCCTGCTGATCTTCGTGGTCACCGACATCCTGTGCCTGACCGACATCTACAGCGTCGTCAATTGCTCTCGCTGAGATCACTCCGCACGACCGTCCTGATCGGGCTGGCAGCACTGCTGTCAGCCTGCGCAGGCAAGGCTCCAACCCTCCCCACGCCAGACCAGCTCGGCCACCTGCCCCGCCAGGTACTGATCGATGTGCCCTTTCACGCGCAGGATGAATTCCAATGCGGCCCGGCCGCACTGGCGATGGTGTTCAATCATCATCTGATCCCCGCGGAACCGGACGACCTCACCACCCGCGTCTACATCCCCGCCCGTGAGGGCAGCCTGCAGATCGAAATGGTCGCCGCTGCGCGCGAGCAGAACCTGCTGGCCTACCCGCTCAAGGGCAACATCGAGGCACTGCTTACCGAGCTCGCAGCCGGCAACCCGGTGCTGGTCATGCAGAACCTGCGCTTTGGTTGGTACCCCCAGTGGCACTACGCCGTCGCCATCGGCTACGACCTGAACCGCGATGTGCTGATTCTGCATAGCGGGCTGGAGCAAGCCAAACACCAGTCGCTCACCGTCTTTGCCCGCACCTGGGACCGCGCCGACCGCTGGGCGCGCGTGATGCTCAGGCCGACCCAGCTCCCGGCCACCGCCGAACCTCTGGCGTACCTGAAAGCAGCCGCAGACCTGGAACAGACCGGGCGGCTGGACCCGGCAGAACAGGCTTATCGCACAGCATTGAGCGAATGGCCGGATCCGCCCACGGCGCGGTTTGGTTTGGGCAATGTGTTGTGGGCGAAGGGTGAACGGGAGGACGCGGTGGGAGAGTTTCGGGTGCTGACTGAAGAGCATCCAGAATTTATGCCCGGCTGGAACAATCTCATCGAAGGACTCAAGCAGCTTGGCTACCGCAGCGAAGCAGAGGCCGCAAGGCGGAAAGCTGGTGTCGAGCCCCTATAAAGCTGCCTATCCGCCTACGGTAATACAGCTCGACGACAAGTTTGATCATGCGGCGTTGGTCATTGTCAGCAACCGATAATACAACCGAGGTCAGTCAGTTGCGGCACCGACCTTGTCCTGAGTGACAAGCTGATCGGCTTTGAGTTGAGCAAGCACCTCTACTCGTCGATCAAGTGCGCCCACCCGCCCCCGCTGCGGGTTCGAATAACCATGGGCTGCGACAGCCATTTTGTCCGAGCTGACACCGTACTGCTCCAGGAGTGTCTTGCGTAGCGCCTGAGCCCTCGCCCCGGACAGTAGCAGATTGCGCAAGAGAGTCCCTCTCTGATCAGCATGGCCTACCAGCACGAACTTCTCTTCATCCGGCGAGCGGCGGATGCGTTCGGCCAGGCTGGCGAGATGTTTGCGAGCGGAATTCGGAACCACTGAAGAACCGCTGGAAAACTCGAAGCTGGCGACATCGCTGCTCGATACGCCATGCTCAGGTTGGTCAACCAGGATATGGTCGACGAGGATCCGCGTCTGCCCACCCACCTCCTTGGCGTAAACACCGACGAACGAGGCATCGCCAGCCTTGGCCGCGAGATAATATTGAGCGTCGCTAGACGCGCGCATCAGTGGGGACAAATACAACGCCCACGCATCCGGTTTACCGCAGGCATCTCTTGCGCATTCGAACATGATATCGAAGCCGGACGACTTCAGTGAGTCACGCACCATGACGAACACTCCCCTGGAGCGTATCTGGGCCGGCAGATCATATATTTCACGGGTCAGATTCCCTTCAAGTTGGCGGCTACTGGACGGGCGATAGCCTTTGGAGTACTGCTCGTCTGCTTCCGCCTGGTAGATGATCGACCCCAACGGGAACTCGAAGCGCCCTCCTACATCCTCGCTGTGGTGTACGCGCCCCTTTTCGATCAGCGGCAGATCCACGGCACCCAGCGCTAGAGCAGGACATGACAGGCCACCAACGACCAACGCCAGGATTTTCACCATCAAAGTTGATTTCATAGTATCCCTCCTTCGTTATGGGAGATTGTTGTCGTGAAGAACAATCTCGCTCTGCATCCGTACGATTGCCTGGCCAGTGACAGCGAGATAGAACGCATTTCCGTCGGCCGCGCCCACCAGATCGCAGGCCCTCTGCTCTGGCGAGGCGAGTAGTCCCGATACGATCCCGTTGACTATTCGATCCAGTACCGGTGTTTTCAAGCGATAGCACCAGTAGGTGCTGATCTTGAGCAGGTTCGCGTCCTGGATATTCAGTTCGACGGATTCGCCTCCCGCCTCGAGCGTCTTGTTCGCCGGATTGCGATACCGCAAATTGTCATTCGGGATCACGCGGCGGTCGCGCATGAAATCGTCGCCGGGTATTCTCATCCGCCGAGTTTCTCCGAAGGCATTCATGGCGGAGCGAGGCGGACTGAGAACGGTCACCGGGTCCCGTACTGCGCGGAGGGCCGCGGCCATGATATTCGCGCGGGCGACTGCAGACGCATGACCCGTTAGCGAACCGTCGCCTGCCATGAGGTGTGGCGCCATGCCTTCGGCGAGTTTCTGCCGCATGGGATTCAGCAGCGCATGCTGCAGCGAGCCGGTTCGCGCCGCATGGAAGCTGGCCACGTTGAGTGTGTAGCGCATACGAAACACGAATGCCGCTTCGGCGATGGCAAAGGTCAGCACGAAGAACAGCGGTAACACGTAGATCAACTCTACGGTGGTCGCACCACGTTGACCTGCCCTCGGTCGGATTCGCTTGACCAGCACGTCACGGCCTCGACACGAGTTTCGCCGCAAGCGTATCGCGCAGCAGCAGTAGCGCCTCGCGCTCGGCGCTTTGCACTGGCGAAGCTTCCAGCCCGGACTCAACAACATCCGAGGCCTGCTGCATACGAGTCAGCGCCAGGTTATGCCAGGCTAGCCCGTTGCGCGGGTCATGACGCAATGCCTGCTCATAGGCATGCACGGCGGCATCGTAGCGCCCGGTTCGATAGAATACGTTACCCAGTCGAAGCCAGGCTGGCGCAGCCGTCGGGTGGGATTGGGTTATTTCATGCAGGTATCGCTCTGCGTCGCCCATGCGCCCTTCATGGTAGGCAAGCTGAGCGCGCTCCATCATATCCTCGAGCCCCGTCTGCTGCGGCGACCGCTCTGCCGAGGCGCACGCTATCAGCGCAAGACACATGGTCGTCGTCGCCAATCGCTTCAACATATGTCGAATCTCCGTCCTTTGATGATTCCCAGCCGACGGGCGAAGCCGGCCGGCATTTCCAATGTATGCACCCCATGCCAACACCAGCCGACACGCCACGGCCTCAGCCCGTGAATGACCTCCACCACTTGATCGCAACGGTCCAGGAATATGACGTCCAGCGGTACCCGCATCCCGAACATGTGAATCATGCTGCAGTCGCGAAACAACATCGGCGGATGATCATTGGAATACACCCCGAGCAGCCCTCGGGCACGCTCGATGAATGACTCCGGCAAGAGCACCACCGGCACCAGCAGATCCTTGGTCGCAGAACAAACCAGCCGCCTAGAGTTCATACATAAACTTCATGGCGATCGGGAAGCCGAGAATGATGAAGGTGGTTGGGAAGATGAATGCGACAAGCGGAAAGATCAGCTTGACCGGCGCTTCGAGCGCCTGCTTTTCTGCTCGCTGAAAACGCTCCACCCGTCGCTGTTCCGCCTGTATCCGCAGACTCTTTCCTACACTGGCCCCGGTTTTCTCCGCCTGCAGCAATGCCGAAACCAGCGTTGTGATCTCGCGCAACCGCAGTCGCTCGGCAAAGGACCGCAGCGCATCCGAGCGATTCATGCCGGCCTTGATATCACGCAGCACCCGATGCAGCTCGAGCTTGAGCGCGCCGTCCGGACCCTTCTCGACAGCCTGAAGCAGCGCGCCGTTGAGGTTCAGACCGGCTTCCACTGCCATGGTGATGAAATCTAGATAGATGCTGAGAGCTCGCACGATCTCCTTCTCCCGCTTCAAGCGCCGGTCACGGATGGAGAGGAACGGGAAAAGAAATCCGAGTAAGCCAATAGCCATGGAGAGCGCGAACGAGGACGCGTCCATCGCCGTGAGCAGGACATGCGACACTGCAAAGAAGAACCCCACGCTGATCACCTGCAGACCAAACAGCTGCTCTGGAGTGAGCAGGTAAGACAGTCCGGATCTGTTCAAGCTGCTGCGTACCTTCTCCAGCCATTCCACCGGCAACCGCTCACCAATATGTATGGCGATGAAATCTACCGCAGGCCAGATGATGCGCAACGGCAGAGGGAGTGGGTCCATGTACCGCCGGTCCGTCTCAGGCATCTCCTCCATCAACGTCATGAAGGCGTAGACGAACAAAACCGCGGACAGCATGGCGATCCCGGTGATAGTCCAGGGTATGAGCTGGTCAGACATCGATGTTCACTATCTTGCGAATGAAAACGTATCCAAAACAGATCAGCACGGTCGTCACGGCTAGGACCGCCCAGCCTATGGGCTCGTTGAAGAGTCTGGACATATGCGTAGGCTCCATATGGTAGAGAACGACTCCGAGCAATATCGGCAAGCCGGTCATTACGATGCCTTGGAGCTTGCCCTGTGCAGTCAGGGCGCGGATCTTGCCTTCCATTTCACGCTTGCGGCGAATGGTACTGGCCACGCCTTCCAGGATTTCGGACAGGTTTCCGCCCACCTCCCGGGATATCTTCATGGCAGCAGTCACCATCTCCAGCTCTGGCGAGGGTATCCTCGCCGCGAAGTTGTCCAATGCCGTCTCGAATGCGACGCCCACCCGCAACTCCCGCAGGAAAAGATCCCATTCCTGGGCGAGAGGTGGAGACTCTTCCTTTACGGTAACTTCCAGCGCCTGCGTGAGGCTGGAACCGGCTTTCATCGAATTGGCAACGGACAGCAGTGAGTCGGGCAACTGGTCGAGTATCTTCTCCAGACGTCGGCGTTTGATCACGCGGTAGAGAAACCGTGGCGCAGCAAGCAGGATCATCGACACGATCAACGCCGGCACCAGCGACTGTGTCAGCAGTAGCGCAAGCAAAAAGCCTGTACAAAGAATGACCACGTTGAGAAAGAACAACTTCTGCGGCTCGATAAAGACGTACAGTTCAGCGAGGCTGACGCGCGCCTCCGAGGTAAACTGCAAGCGGTACGCCTCCGCCGCGCTCGTCGCGACGCGGACCAAGGCAAACGCGAGAATCCCTACGGAGCAGGCGAAGAGAACCGAGGCGATCAGCATGCACGGATCTCGTTGAAAGGCGACTTAGCGAACCGGTCAATGGGCATGCATCACCCCGTCGCGAAACATGCCGATATCCATGGCGATGCCCTGGCTGCGCAGCCGTTCGTAGAGCTCCGGGATCAGTCCGGTGGCGACCAGCTGGCCCTGGACCTTGCCATGTTCATCGTAGCCGGATTGGGCGAACCGAAATATTTCGCCCATCTGGACCCGACCGTTCTCGATCCCCGTCAGCTCCGCGATGCTCGTCACCTTTCTCGAACCGCAGCTGAAACGAGACTGTTGTACGATCAGGTGAACCGCCGACGATATCTGCTCCCTGATGGCCTGTACCGGCAAGTCCATGCCCGACATCATCACCATGACTTCAAGCCGCGAGATGCAGTCCCTCGGACTGTTGGCATGGACTGTGGTCAGCGAGCCGTCATGACCGGTGTTCATTGCCTGCAGCATGTCCAGCGCCTCGCCGCCACGGCATTCCCCCACCACGATACGATCTGGACGCATACGCAAGCAGTTGCGGATAAGATCTCGAATCGCGACCGCACCGCGTCCCTCCTGATTGGGCGGTCGCGCTTCCAGCGAAATCAGATTCGGCTGGCTTAGCTGAAGCTCCGCGGCATCTTCCACCGTGACGATTCGTTCGTCCTCCGGAATGAATGCGGAAAGCATGTTCAACAACGTCGTCTTACCCGAACCGGTGCCGCCGGAAATGATGATGTTGTGTCGGTTTTTCACCGCCTGTTCGAGAAACTGCACCATTTCCCAACTGATGGAGCCGTAAGAGACCAGGCGATCGGGAGTGAGTGGCGTTTTGGAGAACTTCCGAATGGTGATGCAGGGCCCCTTTAGCGCCAAGGGCGGAATGATCGCGTTGACTCGCGAGCCGTCTTTCAGACGGGCATCAACCATGGGGGAGCTCTCGTCAATGCGCCGTCCCAATGGCGCTACGATTCGTTCGATAGCGAACATCACCGAAGTATTGTCCGTGAACGTCACAGGCGACTTGTAGAGCCGCCCTGCTCGCTCGAAGAAAATTTCATCAGCGCAGTTCACCATAATCTCGGTGATGTCATCTTGACCGAGCAGATCTTCCAGAGGCCCCAGCCCCACAGCCTCGTTCAATACCTGACGTCCGATTTCGGCGCGGTCGAGCCCGGCCGGAAAGTCTTCGATATCGTCCAGCACGTGGCGGACGAGCTCGGACGTCAGTGCGCGGAGCTCTGCGTCGCTCATCTCGAAAGTGTTGATGCGCCGGAGGTCCAATTGTTCGAGCAGCGACTTGTGTACACGTCTACGCCAGATACGGGCGACATCCGGCTCCTTGTCATCGTGCTGTACCGCCACCAGCGCGGTTTTCGCGGTCGCAGGAGCTAGCACTGCATTGCTGTCGACAAGATCTTGCATCGGCCGCTCCGGCTGCTGGGTTGTCTGTGCAGGTTGTACATGCAATCTATAACCGTGGATCAGGATCGAGTCTTCCGGCGTCAGAGGCCCGTAGCGTCGCGTCTTGTTTTCATTCACATAGGTTCCAGTCGCACTGCCCATATCCTCGATGAACAGTTCGCCCTGCTGTACAGTGAGCCGCGCATGGACCTTGCCGACTTTCCAGCCTCGCAGGACGATAAGGCAATCCGGATCCTTGCCTATCAGGCAGCTGTCGGTGGAGCAGCTGACGCTGTTGACCCGAGTGCCATGCCTGGTGTTGACGATCACGTTGAACATAAGGGTCGCCTACTCAAGCAAGCCAATAGCGGAAGCAGGACGTTCCCTGACCGCTTTCAGATCGTCGTATTGCGCTGCGAACGTGGTGGGCATCTGCTCCGGCGCGGTAATGATCTCGGGGGTGACCAGAATCACCAGTTCCCGGCGAGTTTCCGTTTTTTCCCGCGCCCGGAACAGCCCGCCAACCACTGGCAGTCGGCCTATCCCTGGTACCGAGTATTGCGCGTTCGCATCGTGCGTCGATAGCAGGCCGGAGATGATGATAGTTTCGCCGTCGCGAACGTTTATCACCGAGTCGGCCTTCCGGGTCAGTAGCCCCGGAACATTGCCCACAGAGGAACTCAGATCGATTGAACTGACCTCCGCTTCGATCGATGCAACGATGTTGCCGTCTGCGTCTGCTGTCGGAGCAATACCGAGCTGTACACCGTACTCTCGGAAATTCACCACTGGATTCCCGTTGCCGTCTACGGTCTGGTAGGGGAACTCCCCGCCGGAAAGGAACCGAGCCTCTTCGCCACTGCGGGTCGTCAGAACAGGCTCGGCGAGGGTCCGGGCGCCGCCGGTGGTTTCCATCAACTGGATCGTAGAAAATAGCGCGGATGAGAATCCCACGAACGGGTGCAGACTCCGATTGCTGGGGGGCACCACATCCAACAGCTCGCCCCAGTTGACCTGTCCTCCCGATGGAACCACGCGATACACATCGTTCGAGACCAGCGTGCCGACAGCGGCAATGGTCGGACCTTCTGCAGCATCGGCCCAGCGAATACCGACGCGACGCCGATACTGCTCGTCAAGCTCGATCAATTGTGCCTTGATGCGGATGAGCTTGCGCATCTGGACTTCAGTCGGCCGGACCATGGATATAACCCCGGGTAGAGCGCCAATGACCGCGGTATAGGTGTCCATCAGCTGTGGATCAAGCGCACCTTCTACGACCAGCAGCCCATCGACCTCGCGGATAGTCAGTCCGGGGTACGAAGAGAGTACTGAGCGCACGGCGCCCAGCCGGCGCTGCACGTTGCCACCCTGCACATAAACTCGGTACTGCTCTATTCTCTGGCCGGGCTTCCACAGATGCAGGTCGGTTTCGCCCGCGTCTTTGGGGATCAGCAACAGCTCGCCCGTGTCAAGCACCGAGACACTCAAAACGTCCTCGTTGCCCACGGCGACCCTGTCGACCTCTCCAACTGATACGGTTCTGACTTCGCCCACATGGAGCTCAAAGTGACGCAGCTGCGCCAATGTCTCACCGGAGCAGACAAGCAAGATTGTTGCGGCGAACCACTGCAGACTTCGCCAATTCCATTTGCACATGTTCATTTCCCTGAATCGCCGTCCGCTGCCGGCAGGTTAAGCGCATAACTTTTCAACAGACCGCGGTCCCGGCGCGCCTGCACGGACTGGCTGTGTACATAGGTAGGAGTGAGGAATCCGTTCTGGTTGGCGCCGCGTACATAAAACTCCACACCCTTGGCCCCAGATAGATCCTGACGTAGCAGTTGCTGCGAAAGAATCTCGTCGCCGTGAATGCGTTCATCGTCCGGCCCGCGCAACATGAACACGAAGTCGCCCAGCTTGTTTGCCAAGGTGATCCTTGCTGCGTCGTCACGAGGTACGCCGACGGTCACAGTTGCGTAACGCTCCTCTTGCAGAGGATCAATCACATCGAAATCCTGCTCCTTTGAGCGCAACGGAGCGCGCCCGACCGAAAGGACTCTGACGCGCTCTCGCAGTAGCACCAGCGCTTTTTCATCCTTGGGTTCGCTGGTAATCGTCGAATCACCGGTGAGCAGGAACAAGTCAACGTAGTCGCCGCTGGTCAGCATCCCTGCGTTACTGGTCACCTCGCTCACCTCAACCGTCACCGCACGCTCGCCCATCTCCAGCAACTGCGAGAACCGCGAAATCGCATCGCCAGCCAGAAAGTGCGTGAGTAGCGGTTCTCCCGGCGACATGGGGTGGCGGACGACCTGGCCATCGTATAAATGGAAGGTTTCCGGCGTGATGGCTTCGGCTGAAAGATGCTTCGCCGGCACCTGCGCAATGGCCATATTGTGCGGCCCAACTTCATCACCCGGAACAATTGGAGCGATCGCGACGACCACATCGCGACTCTCTCCGGAGCTGCCCAGCAAGCGCTCCCGCAGAGACGCTTCCTGTGAGTCCAGATAGTTGTGGGAAAGCCAAAAAGCCACCCCTCCTGCAGCGAGAGCAATGCAAAGCACACCCCACGATCCAATTCCTTTTGCAGCTTTCATCTGTTCTCCTAGAGCGGCATCGATGAGGAATACATGTACGCGGCGTGCTCGGTCTTGATGGCTTCAATCAATAGTTCAATCACATTCTTGCCGTCGAATACTGGCGCAATCAGCACCGCTACGAAAAAGACCAGACCAATTGCGTATTCCACCATTGCGCTGCCATTACAATTCCTTTGCATCACCACTCCTTACCTATGAGTCACCAACACCGCGACGACCGTAGTGCCCTGCCTAGAAGCCGAAAAGGTCATATTCAGCTCTTCGCTTCGACGGCTGAGTATCAGAACATTCCTTTCGGTGGCCTTTGGACTGGTCGCATTGCTCCAGCCCTCCTGAGCGAACCGTCGGTCATAGAAATCATAAGTTCGTTTTAGGCTTTCCGGACTCTCGATCATCAGCGTTCTGCTATGCTTCGGTCCGTCTACGGCTTTGATGTCATTCAACACTTTGCTGTGAGCGACCATCGGAAAGCCTTTTGCCGGTTCTCCTCGCGAAATCTCACTCGGATCAAAAGCGAACGAAGTAGAAAGGATTCCTCGCGAACCAAGCCTGTCGCTGCGATCAATCTGCACTACCTGAAAAAAATCGCCTTCGCGATGAGAAAGCAGAACAAACTCTTCTGTATCTGCAACCGCCATCGCATTGTGCCACTCGGATGCATAAAACTTCTGCAGGTCAGCTAACGCACGGTTGCTCCTGAATTCAAGAAGCTGCATGGGGATTCCGCTAAACTCAATTTCTTCCGCGACAATGGAAACATGCATGTGATCCGCCACGGGAAATTCGGGAAATTGCTTGGCTGCTGAGTCTACAGCAAACATCGAGACACCCAACGATAGCGTCGCGAGCAAGTAGCTCCGCATTGACACTAGCAAGAGCGGCTCCCACCCCTTCCCAGAGATATTCATTCGACAGAATCCGTAGACCGCAACTTCGGATTTGGATCGTGCCCGCCGGCCTGTGTAGCGAATGTATATTCGCGTTCATATTTAAGGCACTGCGCAAACACTGCGGCTTCGGTATGTTCGGGAGGGCTACCTGCTACAGTCATGTCGAACATTTTCTTTTTCAATATATAGTTTACGCTAGTTTCCCGTTCCTTGTGCTTTCCTGCCAATCCGTGCCCTTTTTTGAGAATCTCATGTCTGACGTCGTCCGGAACGACGCTGTCCTTTGGCAGCAATTTATGAAAATGTCTCGCTTCGTCTTTCCAATGCATGCAACCAATCTCCGGATGCATGTGGTGGTGCTCATTAAGCTCGCCGTCACCTCCAGAAATAAAGGTGTCAGCAGATAAAGTCTGGGAAAGCAAAAAACCACACAGCAAGAAAAGCCATTGCCCGCTTGCCCTCCCGCCAGGATGTGGTTGCATCCCTCGTGACCGGAGTAAACTCAAGCGATACAGAAGTAGTGTGACTGAACATCCGGCAAACTTCATGGCTCGGTACCTTCTGAACGAAGTTTCGGCTGTGGGTGATGACCGCCTGCCTGTGTAGAAAAAGTATATTCCGGTTCATATTTCATACACTGTTGGTACACCGAAACTTCGGTATCTGCGGGAGCGCTTCGTGACACAGTCATATCGAACATTTTTTTCTTCAGTATGTAGTTGACGCTGGTTTCCGGCTCCTTGTACTTGCCTGCCAACCCGTGCCCCTTTTTGAGAATCTCATGTCGAACTTCATCCGGAAAAAGACTGTCTTGCGGGAGTAATTTGTGAAAATGACGTGCTTCGTGCCTCCAAAGCATGCATCCAGTCTCGGGATGCATCGAGTGATACTGAACAAGCTCGTCGTCACTTTTGTTCAAAAATTCGTCGGCGATTGCGCTCTGCGCGAGCATAACTACCAACAGCAGCGAAAATTTCTTCATCAATAGCGCTCTAGATACTGTTGAGGGACTCGATCAGGGTCGATGTAGCCAAGTTCAAGCCGACCCACAACTTCCAATGGTCCGACCAGAAACGGCAGGTCAGTCAACACGCTCGCGATACCGTCCAAATGGCTCGTAGGAGTCAGCCCCTGGACCCGTCTGCGTACATGCCCGGCGCCGCCTGCGTTCCAGGGATCCGTAATGAGAGTCACGCTTCGGTCCAATTGGATATCCAGCTCCGCCATTTCCGAAATGCGCGCTGGCGCTCGCAGCGATAAAGCGACTCGGCCGGTATGGGCGCCTTGCTGAGCTATGTCGAACCGAGCAAACAAGGGCACGTTTGAGATCCAGCGAAGCGCGCTCTCTGTCACGCCCGCGGTTCCAGGCGCTGCCTGACGCTCTGAGGTGGCGTTCACGTACAGTGGAAATTCCGAAACGTTACCTGTTTGTCGCAGGATCGGACCATTGCCAGTGGGATGGCCGTATGCGTATTCCAAAAGCGGATCGATGCTATAACGTTTGAGCGCTTCGTCTACATCGCTCTGGATTCCCTGATCGCGCCTGCCAAACACTCTCGCCTGAGTCTCGCCACGTATCTCGTTGTCACTCTTCCCTGTGGCAACGCTTGGCCAACCCTGCGGTCCCTCAGACCATACGGTCCGCTCCCAGGCGATGTAGCGTGCGCCCAGCTCAACCTTGTGCCTGGCGTCCAGATACTTGCCTAAGGTGACCATGGCAATAAATAGCGGTACCAGCACCAGCACTGCGGTGACGAGAAACTCGACAAGCGCCTGGCCTCGTATAGCCGAGCTCATACCAGGTGGCACACCATTCACAATGGTGACCCCGTAGCTAACTGCGCCGCGATTAACCGACTACCTGGCGAAACCTCCGTCAACCGAGGTTGCCAGTACGGGTTATACAAATTGCCGTGCTCGAGGCGGCGGTCTGCCCGTGGCCACAACGACGTCGGCCTGGAGAAATACGATTCCGCTGTCGCTACCGAAACAATTCGGTCTGTCGGCAGCGAGCCGCTCGAGTCAATGTTTAGCTGCTCCGCTACGGCGGTCCCCGAGCCGGATTGCAGCTGATCTTGACTCGTGGAAATGTTCGAGGACTTCTTGGCGAGGTGTACCGTCACACCAGGGCTTTGACTGGATTCAGCTGGCGCGCGACCACTGAATCTCGGATCGCGGTCTGTCTCGAAATCGCGGTAATCCCGGAGGCCATTTATCTTGGAGAGGTTGTTTCCGCGCCCATTAGAGGCACCAAGCGTCGCCGCCCAACGATTTTCCCAGGCGTTGCCCCACTTGCTACCGGGAGAGGTGTTGTAACAGCGGTTGCCTGCGCACTGTCTGCGGCTAAAATAGTTGTGGTCCGATCCTTCGTCCAAGGCGTGCGCTGCACCCCATCCGACAGGCATGGTCTCGCGCCAGCGATAACGAATACGAAAACGGCTTATTCTAGGCAGCGCGATCCATAGGCTTTCGGTATCAAGGGACGTCCAGTCCCAGGTTATTGCATCCCCGCTGTCATCCATGTCGAATTCAGTCGCGCCCCGCTTTCGCATCTGGATCCGCGCAGCAAAAGACCGGTGATTCATCCAGGTCGTCGCCCGGTCAGCGGTAAACCTATCCCTGGAGGCGACCACCAATGCCGTTTTTTCGCGGAAGCGAGACCTGTTCACGCTGTCGCTCTCTCTTCCCTGCCCTAAGGAAACTTCGTTTTTTCTAATGGAGCTCTGCCAGCGGTCCGAATACTTCGCTAGTCCAGCCAACGTCTGCACTAAGCCGAACTCTACATCTGAATCGTTTTGCTTGATGATAGCGAGCGTGGCTTCCATACTGGAAAAATAAGCAGCCTCGTGATAAATCTGCTGCGCTTTTGAAAGAAAATATATATATTCGTCCAGAACTCCAACGCCGGCTCCGGTCACCTGAACTACTACATCTGAAAGACGTTCCGCGAACATCCGAACCGCATTTGTCACCGCTTTAATAGCTTGCCCTATCCCAGGTACAACCTGAGCAATCGTACCGGCGGTGTCGAGATTGATGGCCTCCTGCTCAAGATAGTGAGTCCAGGAGTTAATCGCCACCAACTGTCCGATAGCCGCCTGGTTAGCAATCATCGCGCGATTGGTATAAGCAGTGAAGTTGTAATCCCTTGCGAGCAAAGATGCGGCGCTGTACGCAGCCGCGTCCGAAGTGTTTTGCAATCTGACCCGCTCAGCCGCGACCTGACCTGAATCGAACATGGAAAACGCAGCCAGGCCCATTACCGCGAACAACAGAATGGTGAAGATGGTGGCGTATCCATCCTGATTTTTTTGCATGAGCATGGCTGACATCGAACGATTATTCGCTGCCGATCATGTCGGAAGCGGTGTCGTTGTAATTCCCTAACGAGGTCGCTGTTCCTGCCGCAGTTGCCGCCTGACCCGCTGTACCTTGAGCTTTGGTAATATTAGAGCTAGCCGACTTCCCCGACATTTCATTCGCCATACCGGCAACTTGATGACGAACAGTTTGCCCAAAGAAGCTGTAGGCAGCGATCGCGGCGACGGCGATTAGAGCAGTGATAATGATGTATTCAGTCATGCCCTGACCGAGCGACTTCTTTCTCAAAGAAAAGGTTTGCATATGTTCTCCTTCGCGCACAGACGAATGCCGCGCGCAAGCGCACTGAATGAATTTCATCGTGTGGTTTCAGCAAGGATGACAACGTCAGACAGGCCTGACTGGCCAAAGGAAATTACATGCCACAACTGAGAATTCGAACGAATTCTGTGACGAAAACGTAGCGTCCTTTCTACCGGCCACCTCATAAAAGGTGCGCCGGATCAGACAACACTCCTCAACTCCGGCCGAATTGAACGACATCTCGTCGTAGACATACAACCCATAGACATCGTAAATGCAAAGTAGATCACGAACCTCGGTTCCCACCCATATAGGTGATGGTGCTAATTCCTTCGCTAGTTTTTGGCGTTGTATATCCTGAACGCCAGACATCCGTTGTGTGACTCGCGTCAGCTTTTCCCGCACTCACCGTTGCGCTTCGTCTCTTCGGCCAACACACTCCGGCCCGCACGCCAATGTTCCGCTGTCGTTGGTTCTCCATCTTTGAGTTAAAGACCGGGATCTACCATGACACGGAAGTTTGTCTCCCGCCGGCGTCCGCTCGCCGGTGCCACCTTCGTTGAATACCTGATCGTCGTCAGCGCCCTGATTGTCGTCGGCGTCATCGCCTTTTCCAGCTTCGGCTCCAGCAGCCGCCAGCACGTCGGGCATATCTCCAAGGAGCTGGCCGGCATGCCCGCTTCGATGGACGGCGGCAGCACCGGTGGGGGGAGTTCGGGATGGCCTGGTTCGGGCGGCGGTTCCGGTGGCGGATCAGGCTCAGGGAGCGGCTCCGGTTCAGGAACGGATGCGGGCAGCGGCGATGCCGGCGGCTCGGGTGGGGGCTCCGGCACCGTGGGCGGCGGTACCGGTGGGGGCGCAGACGGTTCGGGCGGTGGCGCTGGTGGCGGCACCGCATGGGATGATTTGCTCGGGAGCGGCAGTGGCGGCGGGCTCGATGGCGTGGGCGGTGGCGGCTCCTCCGGCTTCAACCCCGGCGGCGATCTGGGCGGCGGTATGGCCTGCTCAGTCGACACGGGTAATGATCAGAACGCCTCCCCCGCCGGCGGCAGCCCACCGACCTACACCCTGGTCGGCAACCCGATCAACATCGCGACTGGCAACAAGTACCAGCAGGAAGTCGATTACCAGGGCTCGGGTGAGTTTCCCCTCGCGTTCATCCGCGCCTACAACAGCCACGCCACCGACGAAGCCGGCAGCCTCGGCTCGGGCTGGCAGCACAACTACGAGCGGCGTATCACTGCTCACGATGACGGCCGCATGCGCGTGGTGCGTGAGGATGGCCGCCGGCACTATTTCCGCCAGGATGGCCAGCGCTGGATCGCCACCGACAACAACGTCGACACGTTTGAAGGGGTGTATCGCCAGGACGAGTTGCTCGGTTGGACCTACCGCCCCGGCACCGGTGGCGCCGAGCAGTACGATGCCCAGGGCCGCCTGCTGAGTATCGAGCACGTGCATGGACAGCGTCAGCAGCTTGAGTACAACGAAGAGGGCCAGCTGGCGAGCGTCAGCGATGCCTATGGCCAGCGCGTGCGCTTTCAGTACTCCGGCCAGCGTCTGGTGCGGGTCGATACGCCCGATGGTCAGGCGCTGCAGTTCGGGTATGACACCTTCAACGGTAATCTGCTCACCGTCACCCAGGGCAAACCGGGGCTGCTCGACCGGCTGCGTCGCTCGACACTGGACGGCCCGGCCCGCACCTACCATTACGAAGACACGGACTTCCCACACTACCTGACCGGCATCACCGATGAAGCCGGCCGCCGCTACGCCACCTGGGCCTATGACAACCTGGGCCGGGCGGTGCTGTCCGAGCACGGCCAAGGCGTGGAGCGCATCACGGTTGAGTATCTGGCCAACAAGACCTTCATCACCAACGCAGCCGGCAAGACCGCGACCTATCACCTGATCGAGCAAAAGGGCGTCAAACGCCTCAGTCGCATCGAGGGCGATGCCACCCCCTACTGCCCCGAGACCCAGCAGCGGCATATCTATGCCGACACCGGTTATCTGACCGCCGCCATCGATGCCGAAGGCCGCGCCACGCTGATGGAGCGTAACGAGCGGGGGCTGATCACCGAGCTGACCCAGGGCGTGTTGTGGCAGAACCAAGCGCCGGTGCTACAACCGGAGAGCCAGCGCATCGTCAGCGAATGGCACCCGCACAAGCCGCTGGTGACGCGCCGCACCTATTACAGTCTGGACGATGACCAGCAGTGGCAGCCCCAGCGCGAGACCTTCACGCACTATGACCAGCAGGACCGCCCGGAGGTCTACACCGAGGTCAACCTGAGCACCCAGCAGGTGCCCTACGCCACCCACGGTGACAGTCGCAGCTGGACCTACCAGTACAGCTATCATGACGATGCCAACACGCACCTGGCGCGCATCCGCATTACCGATCCGCGCAAAGCTCAGACCCAGTTGGATTACGACAAGCAGGGTCAGATGGTTCGTGTGACCAACGCTCTCGGCCACGTTACCCGCTATGACAACCACACCGCCCAGGGTCGCCCCGGCCGCATCACCGACCCCAACGGCCTGATCACCCAGCTGACCTACAACGACCGTGGCTGGCTGACCGGGATCAAACGCATCGGCAGCCATACCAGCCAGATGCAGATCGAGTATCTGGCCAACGGCCTGCCCTCTACCCTGCACCGGGAAAACGGTGACAGCCTGACGGTTACCTACAACGATGCCCGCCAGGTCACCAGCCTGACCAACAGCCTGGGCGAGCACATCGCCGTCACACCCAACGCCGTCAGTGGCGCCTGGGAAACGCTGTCGATTCAGAACGAAGAAGGTCAGGACGTGCTGGTCAAGCAGCGTCAGCTCGACGAGCTGGGCCGGGTCATTGCGCTGCTGGGCAATGCCGGCCAGCAGACCCGCGTGCAGTATGACAAGGCCGGCCTGCCGATCCGTATCGAGCAGCAGGCTGGCGAGGAACCCACCGGCCTGCTGACCACCGTGCAACAGTACGATGCCCTGGCGCGTCTGACCCAGACCCGCGACCCGGCCGACGGCCAGACCCAGTTCGGCTACGGCCCGACTGGGCAGCTCGACACCGTGATCGCCGCCAACCAGGCGACCACCCGCTACACCCGCGATGGGCTGGGACGGCTGCTGCAACTGGACAGCCCCGACACCGGTATCCAGATCCATCACTACGATGACGCCGGCCAGCTCAGCCGCACCCACCGTCCGGACCAGCCAGACCAGGACGTCCGCTACCACTACGATGCGCTCGGTCGCCTCACTCGCATCCAGTACAGCGATCCAGGCGAAGACATCACCTACACCTACGATCAGAACGACGAAGCTCATGGCGCTGGCATCGGTCGAGTGACCCGCATCACCAGCCGCCACAGCCAGATCGACTACCGCTACGATGCCCACGGCAACCTACTGGTCGATGCCCGGAAGATAAAGGTGGGTGGGCACACCCATGAGCAAACGATCACTTACAGCTACACGAACGGCAACCAACTGGCGTCGATCACCTACCCCAACGGCCAGACCGTTCGGTACGACTATGAGAACGGCCGCCACAGCCAGGTCACGCTGGGAACCGAGCAAACCGATACCCCGCTGATTACCGACATCACCCACCGCCCCTTCGGCAGCATGGACAGCTGGACCTATGGCAACGGCCTGACCCAGACGCTGGAGCATGACCTGGATGGCCGCATCACTGCGGTCAACGTTCAAAACGAAAACAACGAAGCCGTCTGGCAGCAGGCTTACGAGTATGACCGACTGAACAACATCACCGGCATCGAGCGCAGCGAAGGCCAACGGACTTACCAGCAGCAGTTCGGCTACGACCTGCTGCAGAGGCTGATCATGGATCAGGGTCCCTACGGGCAGCAGCGCTTCGACTATGACGAAGTCGGCAATCGACTGACCCAGCGCTACACCAGAAGCGACGAGAACCACATCGGCGAGCCGGACGAAGCAAAAGAAGAGCTAACCAAGTACTTCTACGCACCCGCCAGCAACCGCCTGCTCGGCACCAGCGAAAATGACGTGATCCTTGACCCCGCCGGCAACACGCTACTGGAGCGCAATGCCACCAACCGCAGCTACGAATACAACGCACAAAACCGCATCAGCGCATACCTGGAAGACGGCGAACTGAAAGCCCGCTACCACTACAACGCGCTCGGCCAACGCATCCACAAGGCAGTAATGCAAGCCGACGGGAGCGAAGCCCACACCCTCTTCCACTACGATCAGCAGGGTCAACTGCTAGGCGAAACCAAGCTACAAAGCACAGAGAAACCCAGCCCCGGCCAAGCGGTAGAAACGCAGAACATCATCTGGCTACAACTGCGATCGGTTGCGGCCATCGACACCACCGAGAACGAAGCACCTCGCATCGCCTGGCTGCACAGCGATCATCTGCTCACCGCTCGGGCTGCAACCGATGCTAACCAGGATCTCATCTGGCGCTGGCAAAGCGATGCCTTTGGGGTAGGCGAAGCTGAGAGATTCAACCACGCAAGCGAGCCACAGCTCACACTGAACCTTAGATTTCCAGGTCAATATCATGACCGCGAAAGCGGGCTTTACTACAACTACTTCAGGACGTACGATCCGGACACCGGCCGGTACATACAAAGTGATCCGCTTGGGCTCATTGGCGGGATTAACACTTATGCCTATACTAATTCTGGACCATTATCATATTTCGATATTCTTGGACTCTGCGCGAATGAGAAAACGTTCTACGATGGGTTCGATTCAGAGTTTCTGAAGACATTCGAAGCCGCGAACCCGTTCGAGCACGCCATGTTCAAAGAGTATGCGCAGGGCATTTCGCTCTCAGCATGGCCAAACGACGATTTCAGGCATTACGAGATAGCTTGGCGGAACTTCGACCAGTATGCCAGGGAACAAGCGATGCGACTTGTAAACCTGCATGGGGCAGGACTAGCAGATAAATTAATAGGGCCGGGGAACATTGCAGGCAGCATCCCTGGAATTGGCCCTCTTGTCGGGATAATCGGGACGATGGGGGCAATATCTAGCTCAGCCGAACTATTATCAATAATTCCAGAAGCCATGGACATTCAAATGCATGGACCGGCGGTAATTAATCAGCCGACATTCATAGAAGCGTTTGGAAGGCCCTACGACAGCACTCTAACGGATTTGCTAAGCCGATGAAAAAGCTAAATATTTTTTCTTTTTTATTCCTCTTTTTTGTACTTTGCTCAACCGCAATTGCTGACCCGGGCGAAGATACTTTTATATTATCGATTGCGGAAACGCATCTAGATCACCTTAAGCTCGACCAGCAAGTCTGGGAGAAACTCCCGTCCGAAGCCACCGCTGCCAGAACACTGCTTTCCGAATCGATAACAAGAAAACTGGTAATGTTGAGCGGACTCGAGTTTTCCACAGCTGACGTCCGCGCGCCGAGGCTAGAGATTCTGTGCCTGTTAAAGCGAGACCCAAGCACTTATCAATCGCACAATCATCATAATCTTTCAAAAATCGCCGACCGCTTCCTCAACAACATAATCTCTGAAGTTATGCATGAAATCGAAAGCGCGCAACGAGTGCTTTATGGGAAAGAATGCTATGTGTCCCCAGACCATCGAAGCGGACGCAGAAGTTAGCAAAAAACCCTAAAATGGAATGAGTAGACCTTACCGGGGATAGCTTGGATTTATTCGGCCCTATAAAAAGCCGGGGTCTCTCAGATTTTCTAGTACTCCAAATACGAATGCTGTCCCAGTGTGTGCAGTATATTCACGTAGCGCACGACCACCGCCGAGGCCCGTCCAAATGTGCTGTTTCTGGCGCGGCCAGATCGTGATTTCGGGGCATCCGTATGCACAAAGCTCTCGCCGCTGCATCGGCATGGCGATCTAGCCTTAGAGGAATAGCCATGACGAGTCTTGCAATCGCTCTCGCATTAGCCTTAGAGAGCAACAGAGGGCGACGAACCCTATGCCGGCCGGTCTGCAAGATCCTTTGAACTCCTTATCCCCAGTTTGAAGCAAGGCAGCGTTCTATAAGCATCTAAATCCCTCACCGCCCCAACATAAACACCTCATACTCCAACTCATCCAACGCCCTACTCAACTGCGCCAGCCCCACCAGCACACAACACGCCAGCGACACGGTGAAGCCGTACCCGAAGAAGCTCGGCCCGAGGTACTGGCTGATCAGGGTGAGAACGACGTTGAGCAGGACGAACAGTGCGGTGAGTTCCAGCACGATGCGGCGTTTATCGAGGTAGAAGAACACGTTGAGCAGGGCCATGAACACGACCTGGATGCTCACGCCGATCAGGTCGATGTAGAACAGCGGCAGGTAGTAGTGCGAGATGCCGAGCCAGTCGAGCAGCGTGGGGGCAAACAGAAACAGCAGCACGATGGTGATGCCCTGAACCTTGCAGATTTCCTGCAGGCCCTGGCGGATCGACAGGGTCATTTCGTTCTTCAGCTGGCCGATGTGCTGCAGCGTCTGCCCTTCACGGATGGCGCTGAACAGGCGCTCGTACCATTCGGCAAAGTCGGTTTCGATGCGTACCAGGAACACGGCCATGCCGGGGATGATCGCCAGGTACGCCAGGAAGATCGGCAGGTCGTACAGCATGGAGGCGCGCAGCGGACCGATGACTGCATCGGAGGTGGCCGGGTTGAACCAGAAGAGAATCTTGTCGACCCAGATGCCCAGGTTGTAGCACAGGCCGGTGAACAGCAGGCTGACGAATACCTTCTTGCGGTCGAAGAAGTCGAAGGCAATCAGCCGGTCGGAGCGGTATTCGCGCAGGATGTCGAACAGGAACATGAACAGCAGTGAGGCGTGGCCCAACAGCAGCGCCAGCAGGAGGCCGTCCAGCTGCCAGTGGCGCAGCACCAGCGCGCTGAGCACCATCAGGGCGTAGCCGCAGAACATGATGATCAGGATGCGGTTGTACTGCTTCATGCCCGAGAGAAAGATGATCACGATCCACAGATCGCACAGCACCACGAAGTTGGCGAGCACCAGGGTGCGGTAGGTAAAGCTCTGGTCGAACAGCAGCGCCAGCAACACGGCGCCCAGCAGGCCGCAGCCAACGGTGATGATGAACAGCACGCCGAGCAGATTGGGCAGGATCATGTCCAGCCGCTTTTCGAACAGGCGGTCGGAGACGAAGCGGGTAAAGAACAGTTGCAGGCCGCCGGTGATGATCAGCGAGCTGGCCATCAGGTAGGTCACCGTGACCAGAAACTGCCGCACCAGCGTACTCGGCAGCACGATGCCCAGGCTGAGAAAGCCGATCAGCATCACGCTGATGATCGACAGCACCCAGGGGCCGGAGCTGATCAGGCCTGCGTATACGTACGCACGTAGCGTGGACGAGTACGAGTCGCGCGCCAGAATCCGGCGCAGTTCGAAGCCAATGCCTGCCATCAGTCGCGCTCCACGGCGGTGCGGTAGATCTGCTCATAGCGCTGCAGCATGAGCGCCTCCCCGTAATAGCGGTGTGCCCGGGCCAGCCCGGCCTGCTGTGCGCGGCTCCATGCAGCCTGACTGCGTAACAGCCGCAGCACAGCCTTGGCGGTGCCCTGCGGGTCGGCAATGGCGACTACTTCCCCGGCTACCCCCAACGCCCGGTCCTCGGGATCGACCCCTTCGATCAGTTCGCGGCAGCAGCCCACATCGGTACAGACAACGGGCGTACCGGCGCACCAGGCCTCCAGAATCACCAGCGGCTGGGCTTCACTGATCGAGGTAAGCAGCATCACGCCGAGCTTGGGCAGGATATCGTGCACCCGCTGGAAGCCCAGAAAGCGGATATTGCGTTCAAGCCCGAGGCTGGTCACCAGGCTGCGGCATTCGGCAGCGTAGTCCGGGTCTTCCTCATCCGGCCCGACCACCCAGCCCTCGGCTTCCGGCAAGGCGCTGACCACGCCGCGCATGGCGCGTATGAAGGTTTTTACATCCTTGATCGGCACCACGCGGCCAACCAGACCGACCACCGGAGCGATGCCCGCCGGCCGCTGGTTGATGATTTCAGCCCAGCGCGCCAGGTCGATACCGTTGGGGATTACCTGCGTGCGTCCGGGGGCGGCGCCATCCTTGATCTGCCGCTGGCGGTTGCCTTCGTACAGCGACACGATCGGATCGCTGGAGCGGTAGACCAGCAGCCCGATCCGCTCGAAGAAGCGAATCCACAGCGTGCGGATGTAGCCGGTCTGGGTATCCATGCTGCTGCTCAGGGCTTCGTCCGGGTTCTCGGGCACCCACCCTGCCTGCGCCAGATCGATCTTGCGCTCCTTGGTATAGATGCCGTGTTCGCTGAGTATCAGCTCGCAGCCCCAGCGGCGCTTGAGGATACAGGCGGCGAGCCCGGCATAGCCGGTGGAGATGGTGTGCAGCGTCCGCGCACGCGGCATGCGCTGTACGGCCTCGGCGAGCATCAGCACCGGCGACTGGATGGTGCGCAGCGTCCAGAAGAAGTTGATGAACGAGGGGTCGCTGCAGTGCTCGCGATAACCACCGGCAATGGTCTGCCAGCTCTGCTTGCTGCGCAGCATATCGGCGAGAGACAAGCGCCCCTGGGCCAGTGCATCGAGCACCATGTCCACCTCGCTCTCATCGGGCGTCAGCGGATGATGGAATACCCGGTAGAGCTGCTGCAGATCCGCTTCCGCGGCGGGGCGTGATCTGGACGGGGCGGCCTTGTCGGCCTGCCAGGCCGATTCGATGAACACCTCTTCCAGATGCACCACGTTGGGCGGCAGCTCGTAGTTGCGCTTGGGGTAGGCTTTTTTCTCGCCGCCGATGAACAGGACCGAGAAAGTCAGATGCGGTAGCCCGAGAATCATCTGGTTGATCCAGCTCGACACGCCGCCTCGCACGTACGGCCAGGTCCCTTCGAGCAGCAGGCACACATCCGCCGTCACTTGCTCATGTGAAGTCTCGCGTCCGGAGTCGACGCGTGTGGCGAAGCGCTCGGGGGCATTCATGTCCAGTACCTGGCAATGTCGGCAAACGGGGGGCGCAGCGTGGCGCCGGCGGGCAGACTGTGCAGCAACCGCCTGACCTCTGCGTAGCGGCCGGAGACGAACGCCGCCTCGGCAAGGAATGGCAGCACCTTGTCCGGGCTGACGCCCTGAAGACGCGCGCTGTTGAACTGGTGCCGGGCCGTGACGATGTCGCCCCGCTCCAGCGCGACGCGGCCGGCCAGCAGGTCCAGTTCGGGGTTGGGTTCGAGCTCAAGGGAGCGGGCACTGTGCGTCCAGGCCTGATCCAGCACATGGTCGAGCACGCTGCCCTGCGCCAGGCCGAGATAGGCCAGCTCCCAGTACCAGCGGGCCAACGCTGCATGTTGCGCCGCGCTCCCCGCTCCGTCCGAGCCGATCTCTTCGATAAGCCGTTCGATGCGCTGGTTGATGCGGCTTTCCTTCTGATCGAGCATCGAATAGGCGAGCAAGCGCACGTCGTCAGACGAATCACGCAGTGCCAGTTTGAGGATCGGGATCGAGTCGTGAGCGGGCATGCGCCGCGTGGCCATAAGCGCGGCCAGCCGTTGCTCGGGGTCGGATGCCAGGTTCAGCACGTCCTGCAGGCCGCCATCGTGAAACATGGGTGAGCGCCCGCTTTCCAGCGGACGAAATGGCAGCTTGGGCACGCCAAGAGACTGCCACATCGGCTCGTCATGGCTGCGCTGCGTATACAGCGCTGGGAATACTGCAGCAATGAGCCCGACAGCACCGAGCACCGGGATGAAAAACGCCAGACTGAATAAAAACAGCGGCGACCAGGGCAGCGGCCGGCGGTAGCGGGCCGGCAGCAGGCGCCATACCGCCAGCGTCAGCAGCGCGCTGGCAGCGGCGTGCGGCAGTACCGCGACCAGCAACCCTTCGAGCAGGCCTGGGCTCGATGCCAGACCGGCCCAGCTGCTGGCCTCGAACGCCAGCGCTCCGCTAAACAGCCACTTGGCTAGCATTCAGTCCACACTCGTTGTAGATGAAATTGCGCAGGCCCTGGCGCTCGCCGTTAGGCACCAGCTCGTAGTGCAAGGTGCGCAGATCGAAGTCCTCGAGACGGCGTTCCTGACCGAATCGCTCGCCAAGCAGGTACTGCAGGCGGTTGATGTAGCCGCCAATGCCCTGCGCCGAGGTCAGCGGCATGAGAATCAGCATGCACTGGTGGCCCTGCCGGTTGGTCACCAGCAGCTGCAGGTCCAGCCCGCGCTGGCTGTCGACCAGCACGCGGATCAGCTCCTCATCAGGCGTGCGCAGCTCGACGGCAAACAGGGTTCCAGACAGATGGTGCTGTTCAACGTCAATCAGCGAGCGTTTGAGCTGCTGCGAGAAGAACTGCGCATCGGCGTCGTCCAGCCGCAGCGACACCGGGTCGCTGTTGAGCAGGTCTGCCACATGCCCCGCCAGCAGTGCCAACAGGCTCAAGGTGCGGTCGTTGAAGGCGAAGAACGGCATTTGCCGAATCGCCAGCAGCGCCAGGAGCCTGCCTTCGGCGTCGATCAGCGGCACGCAGGCCTGTAGCGAGGTGAAGCCCTTCCACTCCCCGCCTTCGATGAACATCTCGCGTACGCTGACCAGCTTGCGCTGTTCGATGCACAACCGCACGAGCTGGTCATCGGGGTCGAGCAGCGCCATCTCGCCGAGCGTGGCCAGCGGTTTGGGCTCCACCCGCTGATCATCGAGCATGCGATACAGCCCCGCCACACGCAGCGAGCCGTACTGACCCAGCAGCCCGATGACCGCATCGGCCATGCTCTCGAGCGCATCGCCGCGACGCTCGAGCTTTCTGAGCTGCTCGCGCAGCAGCAGTAGCGAGCTGCGCAGGCTCTGGTCACCGCCGGCTACGCGCTGCTCGAGCCTGTCATGCGACAGCCGCAGAATCTGATGCGCGCGGGTGAACTCGTCCAGCCGGTACTGCCGGTATTCATTGGCCATCTGCAGCTTCTGCAGGCGCCGCTCCCAATTGTCGCGAAACTCACCCACCAGCATCGCTACGATCAGGGTGCCAACGATATACGCAGAAGGCAGCTCGGCATAAAGCGAACTGCCTTGACGGTGCAGGATCACCACCGAACCAACCAGAATCAGCGCGCTCGCCAGTGCCTTGACGAAGCCATAGCGCAACCCGATCAGCAGGGGCGCCAGCATCGACCACGGAAAGCCGTACACCTTCAGGGGGTCCTGCGGGGAAAACCACCAGGCAAGCCCTATGGTGATCCCGGTGATCAGCAGCGTTTCCAGCCAGGCACCCGGCCCCCGTGCGCTGGGCGCAAGGCTGAAGTCCTTGTGGGGGGAGTCGATAGTCATTACTGAAGCTGCAGATCGTCGACGAGCTTGTCGATGACTTTCTGCGCCGAGCCGGCCAGGCTCTCGCGCGACCAGCCGGCGCGAGCGCCACTGTTGCTCCAGAGCACCCTGCCCGTAGACGGCTCGAGCACGCGCAGGCTGATCCCAACAGCGGGCTCGCCATCCAGGCCGCTCTTGTACTGCCACTCTTCAATGCTGCCGCTGATGACATAGTCCAGACGCTGCTGGCGGGCCCAATCCAGCGCGGCGGCGAGCCGTTCGCGGTCATCGACCAGGATCAGATCACCCTGCCGTGCGGGCGGATAGATACGCGGTTGCAGGCCCTTGCGCGTCAACGAGCTGAGCAGGATCTGTTCGCTGCGCTCTCCGGCCAACGGCGTTTGTGAATAGTTGACCATGGGCACAAGACCCCATTGCGCCTCGCGCGGCAAGGCCTCGCCCTGCTGGCCGGTGAAGTTGGCGCAACCGCCAAGCAGCGCTGCGAGGCCTGCCAGCGTCAGATAACGGAACCATTGCATGATGAGTCTCCTGTTTGATGCCACGATCAGCGTCCGAATCGGAGGCTGTAAGTTAATCCCAAGGTACCGCCTGGCTCGCCACCACCTCCGCGCGGTGCCGACTGGTAGCCGCCGGTGATGGCGAGTTCGTCATCGCCGAGCAGCTCGACACCGATGCCCGCATTGATGCCATACACGAAGCTGCTGTCGGTGAACTGCCAGCCAGCCAGCAGATCCAGCGACCAGGTGTACTGGCCGCGGGTACGGTTGAGCGCGCCGGGGATGCCGCGCTGCAACGAGGTGCCGGCATACACACGGCCGAACTCGTCCTGTAGCAGGGTATCGGCAGCAACCGCGTCAACACGCAGCGCGCCGCCCTCCTCTGCGGTGAGGCCAGACAACGCACCGCTGCTCAGACGCGCACGCTGATAGTCGATGCCGGTGCGCAGCAGCCAGGTGGGCCCGGAGAATTTCTGTATTTGCGTCCACTCGGTGGTTACCGCTTCCGAGGCGCCCAGGGCCTGACCGTCGAGGGTGCTGTAGCGGTTATGGCGCAGCGTCCAGCCGAGCTGGTCACGCGCCGAGAAACGATGCTGGCCGGCCAGCCCGATGCCGCTCTGCTTGCCGAAGGCGCGCAGCAGGCCGCTTTCCACGCTGGCCCGGTCCCAGTCCAGCGAGAGCTGCAGCGCATCGCGACTGGTCAGGGTCCAGCTACGGCTGACTCCCAGACCGAAGCGGTCGTCGGCCCCGTGCAGGCTGGTATCCAGTGTCAGCTCGGCAGCACCGTCATCAAGCGAGCGCTCCAGCGTGATCGCGGCAAACTGTTCATCATCCAGCCTACCCGGCTCGAGCAAATCGCTGCGATAACGTGCCTGTTGAAGATCGAGCGATGCGTACCATGCATCCCCCACATGCCGCGCCAGCGTCAACTGAGGGCCCTCGCGATTGAAGCCACCGAAGTCCTGCCGCAGCCAACCGATGCGCACGCCCTGCGGGTGCCGCTGATGAAACTCCACCGCCTGACGGCGCAACTGTTCGGCGACAACCGGGGCCTGACGCGTCCCGATACTGCTCAGCGCCAGGCTCATCGCACTGCGGCTGAGTCCAAGCCGATCGAGGATCGCCACGCGCTGCGCCGGATCGAGATCACCGGTTTGCAGCAGCCGCTCAAGCGTGTCGCGGCTGTCCTGACGCAGCGCCTGTTGCAGCTGGTTGTAAGCATCAACCCGCAGGCCCTTGCGCTGTGCCCAGGCAATCCACTCATCCTTCTGGGCTTCCTGATTGGTGGCGTCGAACTGGGCCAGCAGGCGGTCGAACCAGACCTGGAGCATGGCCGGCGAGCCATCACGCCAGCGCATCGCCTGCTGTTCGGCCTGCAGGGACGACGTACTCGCCGCCAGCAGGCGCAGCCAGGTGGCGTAGCGCTCGGGCGACTCGTTCATCGGCTGGGTCTGTAATCGCACGACGAGCGCATCGCGCAGACGATGGGCCTGGTCGCTGCGCCCGGCGGCATCCAGCGCATCGGCGTAGGCAGCCTGCGCCACCCAGTCATCGGCATTCGCCTGCAGGTACAGCCGGAACCAGGCCAGTGACTGTTCATGGCGCTGCAGCATCTGGTTGGCGGTAGCAAAGGGAAGCCACAGAGCCCCGACGTTTCGGGCAGCGTAGTGCCAGCGCGTAAGCAACATGGGCAGTTCGGCCACCCGTTGCCGGTCGATGAGGTGCCACATCAACCGTTCATGGAACAGGTATTCGCGGGGGAAGCGCGCCAGGCCGAGGCGATACAGACGTTCGGCTTCGTCATGGCGCTGCTCGCGTTCTGCAAGAATCGCGCGGGCGAGCAGCAATCGGGACAGCTCGGCAACGTTTGGATCGCGCTCGGCTTCCTGGATCAGCTCACGGTAGAGCTGCATGTCGCCCAGTTGATCGGCAAGCTCCAGCGCCAGCACCAGGTCGCCTGCGTCGGCCCAATTTCGCCAGCTCCCCACCAGCATGGCGAGGGCGCGACGCGGCTGCTCGAAGCGGTAGGTTTCGATGAGTTCGCTCTGTTCGCTGCGAAGGAGCGGCGTACCACTTGCGACCAGCGACTGATAGGCATGCTGTAGATCTTCCGTACGCTCAAGCGTCCAGGCCAGCGCAGCCCGGGTGCGCCAGTACTCCGGGTCGGTGATGCCGCGCGTATCGACCTGTAGCACTTGCCATGCGAGCTCCGGCTGGTGGAGTCGCCAGGCGGTATTTGCCCAGTCGACCAACTCCTGCGAGTCCAGCTTGAAACGCTTCGCCATGCGCTGCAGCGTTTCGAATTTGGACTGAAGCTGCCCGGTGTTTTCCAGATTCTGTGACAGACGTGACCAGGCAAGGCGATGTCTCGGCTGGCGTTGCAGGTAGCTGCGCAGCCAGGTTTCAGCCTCATCCGGCGTCCCGCGCTGTTCGTGGGCATAAACCAGCGCGTCCAGCTCGACATCAGAGAGACGTTGCCCGACCCCTTCACCACCCAGCCACTGGATGCCGCGGTCGTAGTCATACAGCTGGAAGGCGAGCTTCCAGGCATGGGTGCGGCCGTCCGCAGCGGGCTCTAGCGCAAGGTATGCCTGCCAGTAGTCCAGTGCCTCGGGGCCGTAGCCGTTCCATTCGGCAAGCTGGGCCATTTGCCGCTGCAACGCCGCATCGCCGGGACGCAGCGCTGCCAGCCGCTCGCCGGGAAACCAGGCATTGCGGATATCACCGGCAGCCAGATGAAAGCGCAGTTCGGCCTCGAGCGCCGTTTCACTGTCCGGCAGGATTTCGCGCCAGTAACGAACGATCCGACCGGCAAGATCGAATCGCTGGACACCCATCGCGACATTGACGCCCTGGGCCAGCCAGGTGGAGAGCGCGTCGCTGATCGGCAACCGTTCCAGCTCGCGGACCAGCAAGAGTGATGCCTCAGCATGCTCGCCCACCGCCACTAGGCCTTCATAGGCGCGCCGCACCAGAGCCGCTCGCATCGCACCATCGCCCGACGACTCGAGCAGCTCCAGATAGACCTGCGCCGCCTGGGCCGGACGGTTGCCTGCCATGTACCAGGTGGCCGCCTGCTCCAGCAGAGCGACGCGCTGGCCGTCCTGCTGTGCGGCGAGGCGTCGATACAGGTCAGCCGCGACCAGGGGCAATTCGAGCCGAAGGGCGTCCTTTGCCAGACGCTGCTGGCGAGCCGCTGACAATGCGCTGCTATCGTAACTTTGCAGCGCCGCCCGCGCCTCATCCAGGCGGCCCGGCTCTGCGCTACTCAGGGCCTGGGCGATAGTGATGTGCAGACCAAGATAGCTGGCCTCTTCGCGGTCCGGGTCGGGCCAGGCCTTCAGATGCTGGCGAGCGCGGTCGTACTCGCCGAGGTACGTCAGCAATTCGATGAGTTCGATCCGACGCGCCTCATCTTCCGGGCGCGCGGCGAGCAGCAACTCGGCATAGTTGGCCGAGACCGCGTCAGGCGTGCGGCCTTCAGGCAACAGCATGTCTTCGCCGGTATAGGTGAGCACGAGCGCCCCGCCGATACCGGAGGCAATCGCGACCAGTGTCCATGGCCGGACCAGCCTGATGGGTTTATCTGCAGGTGAGTTGCGCATTCGTCACCTGTTCCATCGGCATCTCGAACATCCACACCCCGGCGGCGCTGGCCCCGGAGTAGGTCTTCCCTGAATGACGCACTGTGCACTGCCCGGCCGCCCTGACGGCAAACCGCAACGGAAATTGGCCGGCGAAGGAGAATGTCACCTGGTCGGCGGTGTCGTATTCCCAGCGCTGCAACGGCAGGTTGGCATGCTCCAGAGCAGGACGCGTGTCGCGCTCGGTGCGCAGGGCGATGGTTGCATCGGCCTTGCTCAAATGCACGTAGCGGCCCTGCGGCAGTTCACGCACGCCAGCGACGCCATCGGAGCGCAGCAAATCCGGCCACCCCATGGCGGGATCGAGTCGAAGGGTGCGCAGCGCCCCCAGACCCTTCACCTGCCACGCACCATCACCACGCTGGGCCAGGCTGGCTGAATGCAGACCATGCACGCGCTGGACGTAGTCACTCATCCACATGGAGAACGGTTGCTCCGCGAGCATGCTCCGGTAGATGTCGCGCATGACCTTGATCGACGCCTGCTTGGTCGCCGAATAGAAGTGGTAATACAGATGCATGCCACGCAGCCGGCGGGGCGTATCGGTCAGCTCGAATGTCTCCATCACGCCCTTGAAGCCGTAGAACGGCCCGCGCCACAGATTGGTGTAGACGTTTTCGTTGATGATTGGCGCGTACACCTGCAGGCCGCCGGCCGTGGGCCGCAGAAGCGGGTAAAGGCCGGTCAGCGACGGATTGGCATGGGTGAGTATGGTGGCCCCGCCGTTGACGTTGCTCAGGCCAGCCTCGTAGGCAAGCCGGATGGTCTGGTCATCGGGCACCGCATCGCCGGACCAGAAGATCATCTTCACCGGCTTGTCGGGAGTGGTCAGGCGTTCGTTGATGTAGTCACGCGAGCCGACGATCTCCCGCTCGAGATCCATCTGCGTGTAGCCGGGTATCGCCATGTTCAGGCCGTACTCGGCATGAAACCCCTCGCGCTGGGCGGCACGCTCCGGCTGCCAGTAGAACGGGTGGCTATAGCTGTGGGTGGCGACCTCGACCCGGGGATGAGCGAAGATCTTGCGGGCAATGGGTTCAAGCTTTGGCGCGAGATAGGGATACATGCCCTTCGGGCCGACCTCACCTTCGACGACCGATGCCGAGGTCAGCAGCGGATACGGTTCGATGAACTGATCCAGTGCCACCTGCCCGGCATAGGGCGCCCCGGCCGCCTCGGCGCGTGAGACAAACCCGTCTCCATCGATATGCACGGTGGCTATCCGCAGCCCGTTTTCCGTGGTCGCATCCGGGCGCGGCATTGGCGGCAGGCGCAGCGCTCGCTGCAGGAATGCAAACGGGTCGAGGATCCACCGACGCTGCTCGGCACCGTCTTCCAGCACGTAGGGACTGAGCGCCAACCCGCCCCACTCGCCAATGGCTACCGGGGAGAAGGTGCGGCCGTCCGCACCGGTCAAGGTCAGACTCGCGGTTGGACCGCCCGGCAACAGGGAGAGGCCGACCATGCCACGCGTGCGCGCCACCACCGGCGCTTCGAATGCGCCGAGCAGCGTCTCATCCTGGCTGGTGATCGTGAGCCCGGGCCGCACGGGCTCGCTGGAACGGCGCAGGCCAAGCCTGCGCAGCAGGGCCGTGTCGTCCACCGGCAGGCCAGCCATGAAAGCCATCGGCAGGCCCTCGTCAAGACGAGCACTCAGCCACGCATGCAAGGGGTATGGATCATCCGGAGCGCCGCTGGTCATCCATACCACCACGCCGGCGTACAGGCCCAGCGGCTGAACCGGCAAGGAGCTGCCGTCGACCGACAGGTAATCCACCCGGTAGCCGAGATGTTCGATCACGCCGCCCAGCAACGTGTGGCCATCATTACGCGAGACGCTACCCTCGCGCGGGTCATACAGCACGGCGATGCGCCGAGGGTGCACCTCGATGCTGCCGACACCCAAGGAATCGAGCTGGGGCGTGGTGATGTAAGGCACATAACCTTGCTCGCCGAGCGCAGCGGCCAGCTTTCGCGCCTCATCGCGTCGCTCTGGCGGCAGGTACTCGATGGCGATCACCGGAACGCCGCGATCCCTGAGGGGGGCGAGCTGGCCTTCAAGCCATTGCCGGTCCTGCTCGGGCACATTCCGATAGGCATTGGCGGAGGCATCCCAGCCGGCACGCAGCGACTCCGCTGCGACGGCAGCGACCGACTCACCCAGCTCCGGTAGCACCTCGAAGCCGCGGTTGAAAAACAGCTTGAGTTCCGGCTCGGCCTGATTCAGCGCAGCGATGAGTGTCACCAGCGCCTCACGCTGCGCCGAGTGCTCGGCCTTGGGCAACAGCGTGAAGCTGTCCAGCGTGTCGAGAAACAGACCGCGATAGCCGAGTGCGCTGAAGGAGCGTGCCTGTGACAGCAGATGCGCCCGCCAGACCGGCGACGTGAGGTCCATGACCTGGCTGTTCCAGCCGTGATTGGTGACGCTGGTGGAGGCGGTACGGGCGACGTCAGGGTATTGCTCAGCCTCGGACGCGTCCAGCTCACCAATGGAGAGATAGGCGAAAGGCAGGCTGCCCTGCGCGCAAAGAAAGGCGACGTTGTCTGCAGACAAATGGGCTGGCTCTACCACCACCCAGTCAAACTGGGACAGTTCGGCAAGCGGCGGCTGATCGGCATACCAGAAGGCAACGCTGGGGAGAGTGGTAGCCTGACCGGCGGAGACGACGCACAGCAACAGAATGCCCGCAACCATGCGACACCAGGCCCGTCCCTGTGGCCTACAACCGTTCCTGAACTGCATCTACGTCCCCGAGATTCGAACCGCCCTCCCCTTGGATGCGCCCAGCGGCTCGAATGACTAGCAGAAGAACGACCGGGCAGGCGCGATGCCGCGGACGAATGGAACCGTCAAATTCCAGAGAACGGTCCAATATGATGCCAGTATGGCATCATCGATTAGTACGTCAATATACCGTCTGCAATCGGCCGGACGAGCGGTCGATGCCGGTTATCGGACGCATCATACGGCCTCTTACGGTGCGTTCGCCAGCGCCTTCAACAATGCCTCATGGAACTCCTCGGGCGCCTCGACCTGCGGGGAATGGCCCAGCTCCGGAAACTCGATCAATTCGGCATTGGGGATAGCCTCTGCAGTTTCGCGGCCCAGCGCGGGATAATCACCCAGCTTCCTGGCAACGTCGTCCGGTGCCCGGTTGGCGCCCGGGGCCGTGCGGTCCTTGCCTCCGATCAGCAGCAGAGTGGGCGCCTTGATGTTGGGGAATTCCTGGACCACCGGCTGGGTGAACAGCATCTCGGCCGTCTGCGCCTGGTTCCAGGCGACGATCTCCCGACCCGGCCCGCTGTACATCCCGGCGAGCATCTCTACCCAACGGTCGTATTCCGGCTTCCACTGGCCGTCATAGTAGAACTTCTGCTGGTAGCCCTTTACGCGCTCGTAGTCGGTCTGCAGCTCCCCTTCGTACAGCGAGTCGACGGTTGCGTAGGGGACGCCCTTGGCCAGCCAGTCTTCGAGCCCGATGGGGTTGACCATGACCAGACGCTCGGTCAGATCCGCATGATCCAGCGCAAAGCGTGCGGCGAGCATGCCGCCGATGGAGTGCCCGATGATCACCGCCTGCTCGACGTCCTCATGCTCGAGCAATTTGGCAGTGTTTGCAGCGAGCTGGCCGAAGCTGAACTGGTAGCCGCGCGGCTTGGTGGATTTGCAAAAGCCCACCTGGTCCGGCGCGATGACCCGGTACCCAGCTTCGCTCAACACCTCGATCGTCCGCTCCCAGGTCGCTGCGCAGAAGTTCTTGCCGTGCAACAGCACCGCCGTGCGGCCGTTCGCTTCACCGGACGGCTCCACATCCATATAGGCCATGGACAGGTCCTGCTGCTGCGAAGTGAACTCGAACTGCTGCACCGGATGCGGATAGTCAAACCCTTCAAGCTGTGCGCCATAGCTGGGCCGGGACTCGGCCTGGGCCACGCTGGCACACAGCAGCGCCGCTCCGAAAAAGCTGTATCGAAAGACCATTGTTAAAAGCTCCTTGAATCTGACTTGGCTGAAAGGCATCGAGAGTATAGCCAGCCCTGATGGGCTGGCCCGGCTTGCGGGGGCATGACAGTCTGAGCCTGCCGCGAACTGTTACGGAACGCCGCGCGCCTTCTGTCTCTGTTTCAGCCCTTTCCGGTCATCTAGGATGAACAGCCTACAAGGAGATTCCCATGCGCAGCGTGCCATTCAAGCAGGTCGATGTTTTCACTCGCACTCCGTTCAAGGGCAACCCCGTCGCCGTGGTGCTCGATGCCCAGGGATTGTCTGATGAACAGATGCAGCAGATCGCCAACTGGACGAACCTGTCCGAGACGACATTTGTCTTCCCGGCCACGGCCGACGGTGCCGACTACCAGTTACGGATCTTCACCACGGTGTTCGAGCTGCCCTTCGCCGGCCATCCGACCATTGGCACCGCGCATGCGCTGCTCGAGGCCGGACTGGTCGAAGCACGTAATGGTCGTCTGGTGCAGCAATGCCCCGCCGGGCTGGTTCCGCTTTGCATTACCGGCGCCGGAGACACCCGCTCTATCGCCTTCGAACTTCCGGAGCCGGCATTCACCTCCTTTGACCAGGCGCAGGTCGAGGAGCTGGAAGCGATCCTCGGCACCCCGCTGGTGCGCCAGGCTACGCCTCGGCTGATCGATGTAGGCGCTCGGTGGATCGTCGCGCAGCTGCCGTCTGCTGACGCAGTGCTCGCCTGCACGCCGGACTTTCTGCGTATGCGAAAGCAGGATGCCGCCGCCGAGGCGACCGGCGTGGTGATTTTCGGCGAGTATCCCGAAGGCTCGCCAGCCCGAGTCGAGACCCGCGCATTCGGGCCGGCAACCGGCATCGAAGAAGACCCTGTGTGCGGCAGTGGAAATGGCTGCCTGGCTGCATTTATCCGCGCAACCGACCAGACCGCCCACTTCGGCAGCCGTTTCGTCTCCTCGCAGGGTGCAGCACTGGGGCGGGCGGGCCTCATCGATATCGTCATCGAACCACAGCGCATACAGATCGGCGGGGCGGCGGTCACCTGCATCGATGGGTCCATCACCCTCTGACTCCATGTCCGGCCGCCAGACAGGCGGCTCGCCTTTGGCTTGGGCTGGCTGCGTCGCCGCGCTACCATGTGGCGCTTCGCTTCGATACTGGCCCGACTGCTGCCGTTATCGCCCGCCCACTTGGCTCCCTGCGTGACAGAGATCAGACTCCTTGAACAACGAGCAACCCAGCCATAGCCGGTCTCGCGAAGACTGGTTTACCAAAGGCCTGAAAGAGCGCCTGCCCAGCGAGGTACGCGAGTCGTTCTCCGAACAGCAGCTGCAGGCGCTGAAAGTCGCCTTTGGCGCACGACGCTGGGGAAAACACCCGGTAGACCTGCGCGGCACGCTCGATCTGTGGCGTTGGCGTTACTACTTCGTGCTGCTGATCGGTCGCAACCGGCGCGAGCTCACCCGCCGTGAGCAGCGAATCTCCCGCGTGATGGGCGCGCTTTCACTGGTCGGTTTTCTGCTGTTTTCAGTGCTGGTCGGGTTGCTGGTGCTGTACGTGCTCAAGTCAGCGCTGGGCATCAACCTCATGCCCAACACCTCGCTGGGACTATGGGACTGGCTCAAGAGCAGTTGAGCAGAACCGCTGCGCCGTCGGCGCTTGCCTCGCTGTTCTCTCTTCGGCTCGATCACGCTGCCAATGCCTGCAAAGCGGCGGTGGCCCCGGCATCTTGAACTAGGCTGGTTGAACGATCCGGCGCTGGAGAACCGTCGATGTGCGGCCGCATATCCCATTTTCGATCCGAGGAAAAATACCTCAAGTGGCTGAAAAGCCAGGTACCGGTAGCCGGCCCTGTCGATGACCGGCCCAGCGAGCGCTACAACGTTGCGCCGCAAACCCATGTCAGCGTTCTGCACCAGGACGAAGACGGCCTGCGCTTCTCGCCCATGCGCTGGGGCTACGCCCCGCTGTGGGCGGGCGATAAACCACCCTCGATCAACGCTCGTCTCGAGACAGCGGCCCGCAGCAGATACTGGCGCGACATCTGGGCAGTCGGACGCTGTCTGGTTCCCGCCGACGGCTGGTTCGAGTGGGTAAGCGATGCCCACCAGCCACGCAGTCGCCAGCCCTACTTTATTCACCTGGCTGACAATCAGCCCATGTTCTTCGCGGCAATCGGTCGTTTCGAGCGAGGGCTCTCAGCGCCATCACCTGAGACCACCGGCTTTGCCATCGTCACGGCCGACAGCGAAGGCGGCATGCTCGACATTCATGACCGGCGGCCGGTCGTGCTGGCACCCGCGGTGGCTCGCCGATGGCTGGACCCGGGCCTGGATGCCGCGGCGGCTGAGGACCTGGCCAGAACGCACGCAACGCCGGCCGAGTCATTTCGCTGGCACTCGGTGGACGCGGCGGTGGGCAATGTACGCAACGATGGGCCACAGCTGATCGAGCCGCGCCCGCTGGCCCCTCGCACGCTGGATCTGTTCGACAGCTGAAACGGCCTGCCCGGGTGGCTGCATAAGCATCCATAAGCCGGCTCAATGAATGCTGCCTGATCCCGGCGATTGGCTAGAATCAGGCTCAGGCAACGCCTTCCGATAACAACAACAAGGAACCGTACATGAAGCCACTCTTTCCACTTGCGATGCTCGCTGTGCTGATCAGCACTCCTGCGCTGGCAGACAATAGCTACCAGCCGCCGCAGGCGCTGGTCGCCCCCTCGGCATTCAAGGGGGTGCATGGCCTGGCCGTGGATCACCAGGGCCGCCTGCTCGCGGGCAGTGTGGTCAGCGCCAGCATGTATCAGGTCGACATAGACTCCGGCGAGGTGACCACCTTCATCGGTCCGCCGGAAGGACAGGCTGACGACATCGCCATCGGACCCAACGGCGAAATGGCCTGGACCGGCTTTTATCTTGGCAAGGTGCTCTATCGCGAGAAGGACGATGCGCCGATTCGCGTGCTCGCCGAAGGGTTGCCTGGCATCAATTCGATCGCTTTCAATCAGGAAACGGGCAAGCTCTACGCCAGCCAGGTGTTTCTGGGTGATGCGCTCTGGGAAGTCGACGTGTCGGGCGCTAGCGAGCCGCGAGCGATAGGCAAGGACCTGGGCGGTTTCAATGGCTTTGAAGTTGGCCGGGATGGCTGGCTGTATGGGCCGCTGTGGTTCAAGGGCCAGGTCGTGAAGATCAATCCGGCGGACGGGGCCATGCAAACAGTTGCCGAAGGCTTCGACACCCCGGCCGCGGTGAACTTCGACTCCGAAGGCAACCTGTATGTGCTGGACACTCGCGCCGGCACGCTCAATCGCGTAGATGTCTCCACCGGGCAGACGAACGTGGTGGCGACGCTCGACAGCTCGCTGGATAACCTGGCCATCGACAAGGATGATCGGATATTCGTCTCGAACATGGCCGACAACTCCATCGAGCTGGTCGACCCTTCATCCGGCGAAGCGCGGGTGATCACCAAGGGGGAACTGGCCGTGCCAGCCGGTCTGACCATCAGCGAGGACGGCAAGACGCTCTACATTGCCGACATCTTCGCCTTTCGTGCGGTGGATACCGACACAGGTGAGGTCACCGACATCCGCAGGGCGCATGGATCGGACATCGAATATCCGTCTGCCGTCTCGATGGGTCGCACGCGGTTTCTGCTGACCAGCGCGTCGACCGGTACCCTGCAAGCGATAGACATGGAAACCCGCGAAACCAGCGCCATGGTGCATGGCTTCAACGCACCGAGTTCGGCGGTGGAGCTGGAGGACGGCACGATCGTGGTCAGTGAGCTGGGCAGCGGCAAGCTGATCAAGGTGACCGGTGACGCGCTGGACAAGCGTGCCGGTCTTGTCGAAGGGCTGCAGGGGGTGGTGCAGATGATTGTCGGCGCCGATGGGAAGATTTACCTCACCGAGGCGGCAGGCTTTCTGACGCGGGTTGACCCGAAGAATGGCAAGATCGAGCGCTTGATCGAGGATCTGGCGATGCCGGAAGGACTGGCTCAGCTGAGCAATGGTGACATCGTCGTTGCCGAAACCGCCGCGAAGCGCCTTTCGGTGATCGATCTTGATGGTGGTGAACGGGAGGTCCTGGCAAAGAATCTCCCGATCGGCCTACCCGCCGGCCCGGGCATGCCGCCGAGCGGAATCACCACCGGGGTCGCGGTTGACGCCGATGGGGTGATCTATTTCGGGTCGGATATCGACAACGGGCTGTACAAGATCGAGCCGGTAATCGTCGAGCCCGATCGCGCCATTGCCGAGAAGCCGGAGTAGGCGTCCAGGCGTCGACCGAGGCCGGCGACCCTTCGCGGCTCCTACAGTGGCTCAATACGCTTTTGCAGGAGCGCGACTGGGCGCGAAAGGGTTTTGCGGATGCTGCTTCGCGGTCATGCCCGCTCCTACCTACAAACAGCGATGTACGTAGGTACGTGAAGCGGAGCCCGATCAGGGCTCCGCTCTGCCGGTCCGTCAGGACGCCCGGTTCATGTCCCGCAACACGAAATGCAGGATCCCGCCCGCCTTGAAGTAATCGATCTCGTTGCGGGTATCGATCCGGCACAGTGCCTCGAACTCGACATCGCTGCCGTCCTTGCGCTTGCCGACCACCTTGAGCATCTGGCCAGGCGCAAGGTTGTCGTCGATGCCTTGCACATCCAGCGTCTCGTAACCATCCAGCTCCAATGGGCCAACGCCCTGACCATTGACGAACTGCAGCGGCAGCACGCCCATGCCAACCAGGTTGGAGCGGTGAATCCGCTCGAAGCTTTCGGCAATCACTGCCTTGACGCCGAGCAGGTTGGTGCCCTTGGCCGCCCAGTCGCGGCTCGACCCGGTGCCGTACTCCTTGCCGGCCAGCACGACCAGCGGCGTGCCTTCGCTCTGGTAACGCATGGCAGCATCGTAGATCGACAGACGCTCGCCACTCGGCGCATGGATGGTCTCGCCACCCTCTTCGCCACCGAGCATGCGATTGCGAATGCGGATGTTGGCGAAGGTGCCGCGCATCATCACTTCATGGTTGCCGCGACGCGATCCGTAGGAGTTGAACTCGTCCGGGCTCACGCCCAGCTCCTGCAGATAACGACCGGCCGGTGACGAGGCCTTGATATTGCCGGCCGGTGAAATGTGATCGGTGGTGATCGAGTCGCCGAACACGGCCAACACCCGGGCGCCCTGAATCGGCTTGAGCGGTTGCAGCGGCTGATCGATGGTCTCGAAGTACGGTGGATTCTGGACGTAGCTCGACTCGCTGTTCCAGGCGTAGGTGTCGCTTTCGGTCACGCGGATCGACTGCCAGTGCTCGTCACCGCTGAATACGTCTGCGTAGCGCTTGCGGAACATGCTGCCATCGACGTTCGCCACCGCCTCGGCAATCTCTGCATTGCTCGGCCAGATATCCTTGAGGAAGACCGGCCGGTTGTTCTGGTCATGCCCGAGCGGCTCGGCCAACAGGTTCATCCGCGTATTGCCCGCCAATGCGTAAGCTACGACCAAAGGCGGCGACGCCAGCCAGTTGGCGCGCACCTGCGGATGCACACGGCCTTCAAAGTTGCGGTTGCCCGACAGCACCGAAGATACCGCCAGGTCATGATCGACGATGGCCCTGGCGATTTCGTCCGGCAGCGGCCCGGAGTTGCCGATGCAGGTGGTGCAACCGTAGCCGACCAGGTTGAAGCCGAGCCTGTCGAGATACTCGGTCAGCCCGGCCTTCTCCAGGTAGTCGGTAACGACCTTGGAGCCGGGCGCGAGCGATGACTTGACCCACGGCTTGCGCTGCAGGCCCAGTTCGGCAGCCTTCTTCGCCACCAGACCGGCAGCCATCATGACATTCGGGTTCGAGGTGTTGGTGCAGGAGGTGATAGCGGCAATGACCACGGCGCCGTGCTCGAGCGTGAACTCCTCGCCGTCCATGCTGATGCGTGCTTCGCCGCGCTGGGTGCCTTCTCCGTGTTCGAGCATCTCGACCTTGTCGCGCGGTGCCGGCTGCAGATCCATCAACTCCTGGAAGGCCTTGCTGACACGGCCAAGCGATACGCGATCCTGGGGGCGGCGCGGCCCGGCCAGGCTGACCTCGACCTCGCTCAAATCCAGCTCGAGCGTGTCGGTGAACTCCGGTTCCATGCCTTTCTCGCGCCACATCCCCTGCGCCTTGCAGTAGGCTTCGACACGTTCGATAACCTCGTCCGGGCGGCCGGTCATGCGCAGGTAACCGAGCGAAATCTCGTCAATCGGGAAGAAGCCGCAGGTAGCACCGTACTCGGGCGCCATATTGCCGATGGTCGCGCGATCCGCCAGGGGCAGATCGGCCAGACCGTCGCCGTAGAACTCGACGAACTTGCCGACGACGCCCTTCGCCCGCAGCATCTGGGTTACCGTCAGCACCAGATCGGTTGCGGTCACGCCTTCGGGCAGCTTGCCGGTCATCTTGAAACCGATCACTTCCGGAATCAGCATGGACACCGGCTGGCCGAGCATCGCTGCCTCGGCCTCGATGCCGCCGACCCCCCAACCCAGCACACCGAGCCCATTGACCATGGTGGTGTGCGAATCGGTACCGACGAGCGTGTCCGGATAAGCCCAGGTCTTGCCGTCCACTTCAGACGCCCACACGCTCTGGGACAGATACTCCAGATTGACCTGGTGGCAGATGCCGGTCCCCGGCGGCACGACGCGGAAGTTGTTGAACGCCTTCTGGCCCCAGCGCAGAAACTCGTAGCGCTCCCCGTTGCGTTTCATCTCGATGTCGACGTTGTCCTGATAGGCGTCGTCGTAGCCGAAGCGGTCGACCATCACCGAATGGTCGATCACCAGATCCACCGGCGACAATGGGTTGATCCGCTGAGGATCGCCACCGGCCTTGGCCATGGCGTCGCGCATGGCAGCCAGGTCGACCACTGCAGGCACGCCGGTGAAGTCCTGCATCAGCACCCGCGCAGGACGATACTGAATCTCCCGGTCCGATGAGCGCATCTTCAGCCAGTCGGCCATCGCCTGGATGTCGTCGCGGGTCACGGTCACGCCATCTTCATGGCGCAGCAGATTCTCCAGCAGAACCTTCAATGAAACGGGTAGCCGGTCGATACTGCCGAGTTTCTCGGCTGCCTTCGGCAGGGAATGGTAGTGGTAGGTCTTGTCTCCTACCTGCAGCGTGCTCAGCGTATCCAGACTGTTGCCTTGGGACATCCTCAACTCTCCTCTCTGGTCAGCCGACGGCTCGCGCCGGATCGGTTAAAACTGCCAAACAGCTCACTAAAACTTTAGTCCCATGGGGCTAAAGACCGCGCCTGTTTCGGCGATACAGTGAGCATAGACAACAAAACGTCTCCCACCGCTCACGCTTTCTTCCCAGGACAGTATTAAAATGCGCAACAACCAGCCCATCACCCAGCGTGAACGGATGTTCAATGCCGATCAACGTTTGATATCAGCGACCAATCTGAAGGGTCAGATCGTCTACTGCAATGATGCCTTCGTCGATATAAGCGGCTTCACGCGAGAGGAGTTGATCGGCAGCCCGCACAATCTGGTACGCCATCCGGATACCCCATCTGCGGTGTTCGCGCATATGTGGAACGACCTGAAAAACGGGCGCAGCTGGATGGGTATCGTCAAGAACCGTTGCAAGAATGGCGATCACTACTGGGTGAACGCATTTGCCACCCCGGTCTGGGAGAACGGCCAGGTGACCGGCTATGAATCGGTACGGGTGCGCACGACCCCTGCCCAGGTCGAGCGGGCCGAGGCGCTTTACAGCAGACTCAATCAGGGCCGCGCCCCGCGAACAACCGACTGGGCTGGTGTCATGCTGCCGGCCGCCTTCGGTATTACCCTGGCCGCGGTCGGTGGCGGACTGACGCTGGGACTTGGCGGCCTGGGTGCGGGACTGGCTTGCGCTGCCGGCATACCAGCGGCCTGGGTGTACAAGCGACTCAACGATCAACGGTTGCAACGCGCCATCAGCGCCGCTGACAATGCCATTGTCGATCCGCTGCTGGCGACCATGTATACGCCTCACCGCGGCGTCCTCGGTCAGCTGGAGATGGCCATGCACAGCCAGCAGGCCCGTCTGCGCACGTGCCTGACGCGTGTCATGGACAGTACGGACGGTTTGCGGGTGCAGGCCGAGGAGTCCAGCAAGCTGGCACGTGCCAGCAGCGACGGCCTGTCGCGGCAGCGCCAGGAGACCGATATGGTCGCTACGGCGATCAACCAGATGGCTGCCGCCACCCAGGAAGTATCGAGCAATGTGCAGCGCACTGCGGACGCTACCCGCGATGCCAACACCCTTGCCGACCGCGGCAAGCAGGTGGCCACCCAGGCGCGCGACGCCATCGAAGTGCTTTCCGCGTCGGTGCGCTCGGCGGCCACCGTCTCCAACCAGCTGTCTGTCGATGCACGGGAGATCGGCAGCGTCGTCGACGTTATCCGGGGGATCGCGGAACAGACCAACCTGCTGGCCTTGAACGCAGCGATTGAAGCGGCCCGTGCCGGCGAACAGGGGCGCGGCTTTGCCGTAGTGGCTGATGAGGTGCGCGCATTGGCCAGCCGGACCGCCAGTTCGACTGAACAGATCCACAAGCTGATCGAAAACCTACAGGGCGCCGCGGCGAAAGCGGTATCGACCATGCATGCCGGTCACGAACAGGCCGAACTGGGCGTAAGCCGGGTCATCGACGCTGACGAGGCGCTGGACGGCATTCGCAACGCCATCGAACGCATCAACGAGATGACTGGCCAGATCGCCGCTGCGTCGGAAGAGCAGACCGCCGTCGCCGATGAGATCAATCGCAATGTGGTCAACATCGCCAGCCTGTCGGACAGCACCGCGACTCAAGCCTCCCGAAGCGCAACGCTCGGCGCAGAACTCGCCGCGACTGCCGGACAGCAGGCTGCGCTGGTAGAGCGCTTCGCCAAGCGATAATCGGGAGAGGCTGCGGGAGCCGGGATGTGGGAGCGGCGGCCCCGCCGCGATAGCGGACTCGCCCTTCGCACCCAATCGCGCCGAGAACGGCTCTCTCACCATTGACTGACACCGTCGCCAGACTGCATGAACCTACCGGGCACTTTGGCGCGGTGCTAAACTCCGTCCTTTTGCAGATCGCAACAAGGACACCCCATGTGCGGAATCGTCGGCGCCATCGCCCAGCGTAATATCACTCCCATCCTGATCGAAGGCCTGCGACGCCTCGAATACCGCGGCTATGATTCGGCCGGGGTAGCCGTCCTGGCGCAGGGCAAGGGCATTCAGCGAGTCCGGGCAGTCGGCAAGGTCATCGAGCTGGAAAAGAGCCTGAGCGAAACACCGGCGCTGGGTCACATGGGCATCGCCCATACGCGCTGGGCGACCCACGGCAAGCCCGCCGAGCACAATGCACATCCGCACGTGTCCAACAGGTTGGCCGTTGTCCACAACGGCATCATCGAAAACCACGCACCGCTAAGAAAGAAGCTCAAGGACCTGGGCTACGTTTTCACCTCCGAAACCGACACCGAAGTGGTCGCCCACCTGCTCGCCCATCACTACGAGCAAAGCAAGGATCTGCTTGAGGCATTCCGCCAGACGCTGGGCGAAATCCACGGCGCCTACGCCCTTGCGGTCCTCCATGAAGACGAGCCCGAGACGCTGTATTGCTCGCGCATGGGCAGCCCGCTGGTTATCGGCGAAGGCGTTGAAGAGCACTATATTGCCTCCGACCCGCTGGCCCTGCTGCAGGTCACTGATTGCTTCCGTTACCTTGAAGAAGGCGACTATGCGCGTGTATCGCGTGAGCAGTGCGACATCTGGAACCGTCAGCACGAAACCGTAGACCGCCCCGTCAAGCGCTACGAACATGCCGCGCACAGCCTGGACAAGGGCGAGTATCGCCACTTTATGCTCAAGGAAATCTACGAGCAGCCCGAGGCGATCACCCAGACGCTGGCGGGCACGCTGGGTGACGACCATGTGCTCACCGCCCTGCTCGGCCCGGAAGCCGAAACGCGCCTGGCCGACATCGAGCATATCCACATCGTCGCCTGCGGCACCAGCTACCACGCCGGCCTGGTTGCCCGCTACTGGATCGAGGCGCAGGTCGGCATCACCTGTCAGGTCGAAGTCGCCAGCGAGTACCGCTACCGCACCGTGGTGGTGCCGAAGAACACCCTGTTGATTACCATTTCCCAGTCAGGCGAGACTGCAGACACCCTCGCTGCGCTGCGCTTTGCCAAGGATCAGGGCTACCTCGCAACACTGGCTCTGTGCAACGTAGCCGGCAGTTCCCTAGTGCGCGAGGCGGACTGGCGTCTGCTGACCCATGCAGGCCCGGAAATTGGCGTCGCGTCGACCAAGGCATTCACCACCCAGCTGGTGGCGCTGCTGTGGTTGACTACCGCGCTGGTACAGGCCCGTGGTGGCGACAAGCAACTGATCATCACCAACATCAACGCGCTGAACGCATTACCGAAGATGGTCGAGCAGGCTCTCGAGCTCGACACCCGCATCGCCGAACTCGCCGAGCGCTTCGCCAACAAGCATCACGCCCTGTTCCTGGGCCGCGGCACGCATTATCCGATCGCCATGGAAGGCGCGCTGAAGCTCAAGGAGATTTCCTACATTCATGCTGAAGCCTACGCCGCTGGCGAGCTCAAGCATGGGCCGCTGGCACTGGTGGATGAAGATATGCCAGTGGTGAGTGTGGCGCCGAGCGATGCGTTGCTTGAGAAGCTGAAGTCGAATCTGGAGGAAGTGCGGGCGCGTGGTGGGCAGCTGATTACCTTTGCGTGTGAGCGTGTCGAGCAGAGCGAGGACGGCACCACCGAAACCATCAGCCTGCCGTGGGTGGAAGAATGCATCTCGCCCATCCTCTATACAGTCCCGCTGCAGCTGCTTAGCTATCACGTAGCGCTGGTGAAGGGGACCGATGTGGATAAACCGCGGAATCTGGCAAAGTCTGTGACTGTGGAGTGAAGCGCGAGTTGATCCCCGCAGGAAGCCGGGCGAAGAGCCCGGCCGACCTTCGACAGCTGATCTGGGGACGCGCTCGGGTCCCTTACCCCTCTACTCTATTAGATCGCATGGCTGCCTGTTCTTCTGGTTGATACAGCAGGTCGACGATTTCGCTGCTGGGTTCGTACCCTAAAGCCGTGCTCAGCAAAGTCTGCCTGATTACATCGTAGTCACTGTTGCGGACCGCCTGACGGATGGTGTCCAGGACCGGCAAAAGCCGGTCCCAGCTTATAAAAACTTCGCTTGCTCGACGAATTTTCGGATGCTGTGTTTCCTGAGGGTTATCGCCAATCAGAAGCTCTTCATAGAGCTTCTCGCCAGGGCGGAGACCGGAAAAAACAATCTCGATGTCGCCATTTGGGTTGTTGGAATCCTTCACGGAAAGACCGGACAATGAGATCATCTTTCTGGCCAGATTCGCAATCTTCACGGGCTCACCCATATCGAGCACGAAAACGTCTCCGCCTGTGCCCATCGCCCCGGCCTGTATAACCAGCTGGGCGGCTTCCGGGATAGTCATGAAATAGCGGGTGATTTCCGGGTGCGTCACCGTGACCGGTCCCCCAGCACGGATCTGTTCGCGGAACAGCGGAATCACCGAGCCTGATGAACCAAGTACGTTTCCGAAACGAACCATGGTGAAGCGCGTACGGTTCATGTGCTTCAGAACTGAATCATAGCCCCATAGGGCCGGGGCCTTTTCCACACTCAATGCCTGCATGAGCATCTCGGCCATCCGCTTCGTGGACCCCATAACGTTGGTCGGACGGACGGCTTTGTCAGTGGAAATCAGGACCACGTTCTCGACCTGACATTTGATAGCGACCTGCGCCACGTTCAATGTGCCGAACACGTTATTCATGATGCCTTCGGCAACGTTAAACTCCACGATGGGTACATGCTTGTAGGCAGCAGCGTGATAGATCGTGTGGACGCCCCATTTGGCAGTAACTTGCTCAAGCCGACTCTTATTGCGAATTGACCCGAGAATTGGAATAAGCTGAATCGATAAGCCCTGCGCCGCCACTAGGCTCGCAAGTTCCGTATGTATGGCATACAAGGCGAATTCGCTATGCTCAAACAAGATCAGCGTGCGGGGCTGGGCTGACACTATCTGCCGACAAAGCTCGCTACCAATGGACCCTCCGGCCCCCGTCACCATCACCGCACGAGACTTGATGCAACGTTCGAACAGACCATGGTCAGGAGGCACGCAATCTCTCCCCAGGAGGTCAGCAATATCGACTTCCTGCAAGTCGTCTACCTTCACCTTGCCCGAAGCAATGTCAGCGATAGCAGGCATAGTTCTAACATGAAGAGGATACTGTTCGAGTGTTGACAATATCTTCTGACGATACATACGAGTGGCAGACGGGATCGCCAGGAACAATTCTTCTACACCGGTAGCTGCAATCATCTCGCCGATGCGTTCCGACGGATACACCGGCAGACCGGACACCGTACGGCCAGCCAGGTTCGGGTCGTCATCAACGAACGCCACAGGTTTGTATGTGCCGTCGATTTTAATGGAGGCGAGTAGTTGATTTCCGGCGCCTCCAGCGCCGTAAATCGCGACAGGAATTCCGAATCCTGCGCCCCTGGGGCGGATCACAGCGCGACCTGCCGTAAACCAGTCGCCGGTGAAATATTCACGCGCTACCAGTCGAAGCCCGCCAAGCAGCAACAAACTCAAGCACCAATACATGAACAGGACTGATCGAGAGCGGAAGATTCCGGTACCTGAGATGTCCAGCAGGAGTATTGCGCTACCAAGTGCTAGAAGCCCAATGGACACCGCTTTGAAAATACAGGTCAGCGCATCCGTACCGACATACCGCATGACAGCACGATACATACCCAAACGAATGAAAAATGGCACAGCCAGAATCGGCGCTAGCAGGAATATCTGTGTCTGCCCCGGCCCCGGCCATAGCCAGCCTTCGCTTCCCATTCGAAGATAGAAAGCCAACCACAGCGCAATCCAGATCAACAGCACGTCGGCTAGGATCTGAATAATGCGTTTCTGCGTGTAGCTCAACGAAACGAGACGTTCTTTTAACAAACTATTCTTCCGCTCGACTCAAAAATGTAACAACGAAAAAGGCGCCCTAGGGCGCCATTTTAGCGGTCCAACCGAAGAATACTACCCATCACATCGAACGAATCGCCTCCAACAGGCGCTTAGTCTGACGTTCCATTAGCTGAAAGTCGCCACGGCTCTCCACATTCAGACGAATAACCGGCTCGGTATTGGATGCCCGCAGATTGAAACGCCAGTCCGTAAAGCAAATACTGACCCCATCCGTGTAGTCGACGTCGAGCGCGTCCTTCGTATACTGCGCTTCGATTGCCTTGAGGACAGTAGGCGCATCGTTGACCTTGAGATTGATCTCGCCGGATGACGGGTACGCGGCAATGCGCTCACCGACCATATCGGACATGGGCACTCCCTTGCGGCAGAGCAGTTCTGCCACGAGCAGCCACGGGATCATGCCGCTGTCGCAGTAAGCGAAGTTGCGGAAGTAATGGTGCGCGCTCATTTCGCCGCCATAGGCTGCGTCTTCCTTGCGCATACGCTCCTTGATGAACGCGTGACCTGCCTTGGTCTGCACCGCGCGGCCACCATTTTCTTCAACCTGCTCGACGGTGTTCCACACCAGGCGTGGGTCATGGATGATCGCTGCACCAGGCTCTTTCTTCAGGAACGCCTCCGCCAGAAGGCCGACGATGTAATAGCCCTCGATGAAGCGCCCCTGCTCGTCAAACAGGAAGCAACGGTCGAAGTCGCCGTCCCAAGCGATACCCATGTCTGCCTTGTGCTCCAGCACGGCCTTGCTGGTGGTCTCTCGATTCTCGATCAGAATCGGATTGGGGATACCATTGGGGAAGGTGCCGTCCGGCTCATGGCAGATCTTGATGAACTCTACCGGTATCTGCTTTGCCTTGAAGGCCTGCTCGATGGCATCAATCACCGGACCGGCCGCGCCGTTTCCCGCATTCACCACCAGCTTCAGCGGGGTGAACTTGTCAGGCTCGATGTAGCCCATCAGGTGCTCGACGAACGCCTGGCGCGTATCTACCTTTTCGTATTTGCCGCGTGCGCTGTCCGGTACCGACGGATCTCGGCCATCCTCGAGGGTAACGCTCATCTGCTCGGCCATCTGGCGAATGTCTGCCAGGCCGGTGTCGGCGGAGATCGGACGCGAGCCCTCGCGCACCAGTTTGAAGCCGTTGTAGTCGATCGGATTATGCGAAGCAGTGACCTCGATGCCGCCATCCACGCCAAGGTGGAAGGTAGCAAAGTACACTTCCTCGGTCCCTGCGAGCCCCAGGTCCAGCACGTCTACACCTTCATCGCGCAAGCCGTTGGCCAGCGCTGCCTTCAACTGGGGCGATGTCTCACGTACGTCTCCGCCCAGCACAATGCTGCGCGGTTTGAGAAATTTCGCAAAGGCGCGGGCGATACGGTAAGCGATATCTTCATTCAGCTCCGTACCAAGCTGTCCACGAATGTCATAAGCCTTGAAGCAGGTCAGCTGTGTCATGTCGGTTCCCATTATTTCCATTCTGCGCGAATCCGGCGTAGCAGGCCGGCGGTGGAGACGTCAGTGTCATCCGTTTCGTTATCTTCCCCGCGAATCTTGCCGAGCGTGGTCATGGCAATCTTCTTGCCCATTTCCACACCCCACTGATCGAACGGGTTGATGCCCCAGATAACCGATTGCACGAACACCTTGTGCTCATACAAGGCGATCACAGCTCCGAGGCTGTAGGGATTCAATTCATCGAGGAGCAATGTCGAACTTGGCTGGTTGCCGCGATAGCGCATGTACAGCGGCTGGCTTTCGGCATCCTTCAACGCCGCGTCACCCAATGCCAACAGGCGTGACTGCGCCAGACAGTTTGCCAGCGCCAGCTGATGCTGGGCGATCAGCTCATCTGCAGCGTCATGGTGCAGCGATTCATGATACCGGCGGGCCGGCACGATGAAATCGCAGGTCACCGCCTCGGTGCCCTGATGCAGCAACTGGTAGAACGCGTGCTGCGCATTCGGGCCCACATCGCCCCAGATGATCGGACAGGTAGCGTGCTCGACCGGCTCGCCTTCCCGCGTGACGCTTTTGCCGTTCGACTCCATTTCCAGCTGCTCGAGGTACAGCGGCAACTGCTTCAGGCGGCCATCGTAAGGCAGAATCGCCAGACCATTAATGTCCAGAACGTTGGTGTTCCAGACACCAATCATGGCCATCAGAACCGGCAGGTTTTCCTCCCACCTCGCATTCTTGAAGTGCTCGTCCATGTCGTAGGCGCCCGCGAGAAAATCCCGGAAGCCCTGCATACCGATTTTCAGCGCGATCGGAAGACCGATTGCTGACCACATCGAATAGCGCCCACCCACCCAGCCCCAGAACCCGATCTGATTTTCTTCGGCGATGCCCCATTCGGTCATCTTGTCTGGCGAGGCAGAGACACCAATAAAGTGGCAATGCAGCACACTGGCATTGGCACGGCGGCCAAACGAACGCTGCAGCCACTGTAGTGCAGTCGCGGCATTGGTCAGGGTGTCGATGGTGGTGAACGATTTGGACGATACGATGAACAGCGTTGTCTGCGGTTTCTTGTCCCGCAGCAACTGCGACAACTGACTGCCATCGATCGTCGATGCGAAGTGAATATTCAGTCTTTGCCGAGTCCGGGTCGTAAAGTCGGCCAGTGCCTCGGTCACCATCAGCGGCCCGAGATCGGAGCCACCAACACCGATGTTGATCACGTCGGTGATCACTTCGCCCGTCGCGCCGCGCCACTGGCCTGCCTGAATCTTGGCGACGATACGCTCCATCCGGGCAAGCTGCTCGTGCACCTCGGCGGTAATGTTCTCACCATCTACCTCGCAGCGCGCATCGGGTGGCAGTCGCAACGCCCAGTGCATGGCCGCCCTGCCTTCGGTGTCATTGACCTTTTCCCCGGCAAAGAGGCGGCCGATCCACTCACTCAACTCGTGCGTTCGGGCCAGCTCGAACAGTTGATTCAAGGTCTCTTCCGTGACACGTTGCTTGGAAAAATCGAACAGTAGCGGGCCGAACTGACGGTGCATCTTTGAAAATCGGTCCGGGTCTGCTGCGAAGAGTTCGGCGAGGTGCTGCTTGCCAGCCGTCGCTCCGTGCGAAAGCAGCTCGTTCCATTGGCGTTTCTTGGCGTCAGTCATCAGCGTCGTCCGATTCCGAAATACTCAAACCCGATCTCTTTCATGTACTCCGGGTCCCACACGTTGCGGCCGTCGAGCAACAATGGATGCCGCATGCTCGCCTTCATATGCGCGAAGTCCGGGCTCCAGTAAGCCTTCCACTCCGTGACCAGCATCAGCGCATCGGCATCAACCAGGGCCGCGTACGGGTCCTGATGCAGGATCAGATCGTCGCGAGGACCGCCAGCCCATTCGGTCAAAGCCGGCATCGCTCTAGGGTCATGGACGTGTACTTGCACACCTTGTGCCCATAAAGCCTCGATCAAACGCAAGGCTGGAGCGTTGTCGATACGCGCTGATTCGGGCTTGAACGCCACGCCCCAGATCGCAATCTTGCGTCCTTGAAGGTCTGTGCCGTAGTAGCGCCAGAGTTTGCGAAACAGCGACTCCTTCTGACGCTCGTTGATGCGCAAGACCTGATCCAGCAGTTGCGCCTGAATACCGCTCAACTGCAAGGTTGAAGCCAGGCTCATCACATCGCGCGAGAACGCCAACCCGCCGAAACCGCAACCGGGGTAGAGATAGCCTTCGCCGATACGCTTGTCCGCGCCCATCCCGCGTCGTACCCGCTCAATGTCGACATCGAGCATATCGGCCAGGTTGGCCATATCGTTCATGAAGCTCAGGCGTGTAGCCAGCATGCCGGTGATCGCCAGCTTGGTGAACTCGGCTTCGCGCGGAAGCATGAACATCATTCGGTCGATGCGGCGGTTGAAAGGACGGAGAATTTCGCCCGTCATCCGCTGAGCCCACTCGGAATCACAGCCCACCAACCATTGAGAGGCGTTGAGAAAGCTTTGCAGCGCGGAGCCTTCGATCAGCAAATCCGGCACCGCTACAGCTGCGCGTTGAGCAGTTGACGCGCCAGGCAGTTCGCGCAACGCTTTCTGCAACGCTTCAGTAGTACCCACCTGGAAGGTGGACTGATTGATCAGAAGCCAGCTACGCTCCGGGCCTGAGGGCAACGCCGCGATCGCGTCATAAGCGATATGGGTATCATTCGGCGACAGACCCAGCCAGACGACCGAGGTTTTGTCGTCTACCTGCTCATCGACGCGCGCAAGCCGGAACCGGCCCGCGGTAGTCTGCTCGGCGATCATTTCAGCAAGACCCGGCTCGCGAAATGGGCAACCGCCCCTCGCGAGCGTGGTTGCAGCGGGCCCCTTGGGGACCCGCATGGTGACGTTATGTCCGGTAGAGGCCAGGGCAGCGGCACTTACCAAAGCGCACAACGTGTCTCCATACACATCGATGAACATGCACGCCCCTTACATATATTGCTTGAGAATATCCCTGAATCCCTCACCGAGTTTGGGATGTTTTACACCGTACGCGACGGTTGCTTCCAGGTAGCCAAGCTTGCTGCCGCAATCAAAGGAGCGTCCAGCGATGCGGAAAGCATCGGCGCCCTGCTCTTTCATCAATGCGGCGATGGCGTCGGTCAGCTGAATTTCGTTGCCTGCACCAGGCTTGGTCTCGTCGAGCAGCTCGAAAATGCGAGCCGGGAGCACATACCGGCCAACGATCGACAGGTTCGAGGGCGCTTCCTCGCGAGGCGGCTTTTCCACAACGCGATGCATGGCAGTGCCTTCGCCGGCCTGAAGGTCGACCCCCGCCACATCCACCACCCCGTACTGGCTGACAAGCTCGTAGGGAACCGGCTCGACCATGATCTGTGCGCGACCGGTCTGCTCGAAGTGCTGCACCATTACACCCAGGTCTACGCTGGAGCCCTTCTGCTCTACCAGAACATCGGGAAGCATCACGGCAAATGGCTCGTTTCCGATGACTGCACGAGCACAATTCACGGCATGGCCCAGGCCGAGCGCCTTGCCCTGGCGAACGGCAGTAACCTTCAGATTGGCAGGAGCCGTTTCACGCAAAATCTCAAGGAGCTCATGCTTGCCGCGCCGATCGAGCTCGGCTTCCAATTCGTAGTGCGTGTCGAAATGATCTTCGATGGCTTTTTTGCTGGAGTGTGTGACCAGAATGATCTCGTCGATGCCTGCGGCGAGGGCTTCCTCGACAACGTACTGAATGACGGGCTTATCAACAACAGTGACCATTTCCTTCGGAATGGCCTTGCTGGCCGGGAGGAAGCGCGTGCCGAGTCCGGCCACGGGTAGAACAGCTTTTGTAACCTTCACGAGAACTCCATGTATCAAAAAATCAATTCGATGTCCATGCATGCCATAAGCTTGCGGGGGCGCAAGCTAGCCATGAAACGGGACGCCAACCTGCCTGTTGTGTGGAACGTTTCTACGCCCCTAAGTTCCATTTCCGATCGATGGTCGTGATCGTTTTTTCGCAAATCCTACAGCCCGTCAAAAGGCTGGATCAGGCCGTCGCCTCAGTCATGACTTCGCGTATCACGGCGCAGGTTTTTTCCAATTCCTCGCCGGTCAGTGTCGGATGGACAAGGAACATCAAGCTGGTTTCTCCCAGCCGTTTCGCGACGGGCAAACGCTCAGTTGGACGCCAGCCAGTGTCGTCGAACGCCTTTTCGAGATAGACCTCGGAGCAGGAGCCTTGATAGCACGGCACGCCACTTTTATTTATGGCCTCGATGATACGATCTCGCCCCCAGCCTTGCGCCAAACGCTCCGATTCGATCTGCACGTAGCACTTGTAATGCGCATGAGTGCTCCCCGTGGCCTCGTCGAAACTGGGCACCTTGAGCGATGCGAAGCCGCGGCAGGTTTCCCATATACGCTGCGCGTTCTGCGTGCGGGCCGCGGTCCATTCTTTCATGCGACGCAGTTGAATCCGCCCGAGCACCGCCTGTATTTCAGTCATGCGCCAATTAGTGCCGAAGCTCTCATGCAGCCAACGGAAACCCGGCGGGTGCTCACGCTCATAAACCGCATCCCACGACTTACCGTGATCCTTGTAAGCCCACATCCGCTTCCACAGGTCGCGGTCGTTGGTTGTAACCATGCCACCCTCTCCGCCGGTGGTCATAATCTTGTCCTGACAGAAGGACCATGCCGAGATGTGGCCAATCGACCCGACCGAACGCCCTTTGTAGCGAGCGCCGTGTGCCTGGGCACAATCCTCGATTACAAAAAATCCTTGCTGCTTGGCCATCGCCATGATCGGGTCCATGTCACACGGCCAGCCGGCGAGATGGACGCAGATGACCGCCCTGGTTCGCTCTGTCAGGACCGCACTGACAGTCTCGTGCGTGATGTTCTGCGACACCGCATCGACGTCTGCAAACACAGGCACAGCCCCAGCAGTCACGATACTCGAAGCCGATGCAAGGAACGTGCGCGAAGTGACGATCACTTCGTCTCCCGGACCGATCCCTAGCGCTTTCAACGCCAGATCCAGAGCTACCGTACCGTTGGTCAATGCAATTGCATGATCAGAGTCGGCCCAAACAGCAAATTCTTTTTCAAACTCGCGGCCCTCGTTACCAGTCCAGTAATTGACCTTGTTTGATAGCAGGACGTCACGCACCGCGTCGGCCTCCTCGTCAGTAAAGCAAGGCCAGGGTGAGAAAGGGGTGTTAAGCATAGAAATATCTCGGAACGAAGGCAGCCAAGTCCTGGCTGTATTAATCGGAAGACGTGGAGGCCCGTCAGAGCACCCGAGCGGGAACACCGACAACGGTACATGCGTCAGCAACATCGCTCACCACAGCCGCTCCGGCTCCCACTGTGACACCAGAGCCAATACGCACTAGCTGGCGAACACAACTACCGATGCCAAGCCAACTCTGATCTCCTATTACGACCCCTCCTGCCAAATGAGCTCCTGGGCTGATATGAACCGCAATTCCAAGCACGCAGTCATGGTCAACTGTCGCACCAGTGTTGATGATCGCGCCCATACCGATTGAAGCATCAACGTTTATCACGACCCCGCCAAGTACAACCGAACCGACTCCAACGCGAGCGGAACGACTGACTAAAGCTGACGGGTGAACCAACGTCGTCAGCTTCGCGCCGTGTTGAGCCAATGCGGTCAGCTTGGACTGCCGTACAGCATTGTTACCTATGGCAACCAACACGCCATCGAAATCTGATAACCGCTTTAGCAAGGCCGCCATATCACCTTCAACAGACCACCTGGAAATCGATCGCTTAGCTGGCCAAGCATCGTCGAAAAATATGACTGTCTCCCAGCCGCAAACCTCCGCGCAATCGGCGATTACTTTCCCGTGGCCGCTGGCGCCCAAGATAGCCAGCCGCTTCACGAGTCATTCCCAGTAAATCTCGCTGCTGTGGCTTCGCCATCAGCGCTGATACCGTCGCGCACTAGCACTTTTTTCACGGTCAAAAATAGAATCTTGATATCCAACGACAGCGTTTGATTGTCGACGTACCAGACGTCGAGCATGAACTTTTCATTCCATCCCAAGGCGTTACGTCCGTTTACCTGGGCCCACCCGGTGACTCCCGGTCTTACCTCATGGCGACGGTACTGCTCAGCCGAATACAACGGAAGGTACTCCATCAACAAAGGCCGTGGTCCAACCAGGCTCATGTCGCCTTTCAAGACATTCCACAGTTCGGGCAACTCATCCAAACTGGTCGAACGAAGAAACTGGCCGAATGACGTGAGGCGCTCGGAATCAGGCAAGGGAGTCCCGTTCGCATCAACCGCGTCTTTCATAGTGCGGAATTTCACCATCTCGAACGGCTTACCATTCAAACCCGGGCGTACCTGCCGAAACAACACTGGCGTTCCAAGGTTGCAGCGTACCTGCCAAGCTACGATAGCAAGCACAGGTGCCAGCAATAGCAAGGCAAGCAAGGCGACCAGACAATCCATGATTCTCTTCAACATCATTCCCACCACTTGTTATGCGCCGCCGGCAAGCGTGATATCTGTAAGACGTTGTGCGAAATGCGAGATTTGCAGCCGCTCCCTAAGTTCGTCAGGCACCGTGATCGGCGCAGACGCACCCTCCAGAGACGAAAAACAAGCTATCAGCGCATCGTGCTCTGGTTCGCAAACGACACCCAGATTCAGATCTCGCACCCAGCGCGCGACGCTCGTCCCTTCACCGCATATGGCCAGTACGCCCGCGCCGGAGAGCGCATAACCGGAGGACTTGCTGGGGAAAGCGTAACGCGTAACCTCGTCATCGATGGGCAGCAACGCCCATCGATGTCCAGCCACCAGCTCGGCCGCCTCGACCGCGGAGATCACCCCTTTGTATTGCACCTGCTCATATTCCGACGCCAATGCTTCGATATCCTGAGCGTGTACTCCGCCGCCGGCAAAGGTGAACCGTAGGCCACCGCCTGCCTTCAAATAGGCGCGTATCGCCGCCACCACCAACGGGATCCGCTGCAACCGGCCAGCATTGCCGCAGAACACGACATCCCCCTCAGGCAAACCCGTTTGCGCTGGCACCCTGTCGAAAGAGGGATTATCGAGCAGGTGTATTGGTATGTCACCTGAAGCGCGAGCGTTGATGTAGGTTCTCATGTCTTCGGACAGGGTCACCGCCGCCGCCGCATTCCGGATGGTGAAGTTATCCAACGCTTGCAGTACCTTGAAGACCAGCCGATTCAGCGGTACCACAATGTTTGCGGCCTCGGGATGAATGTCCTGCAGGTGGTAAACATAGGCAGCCCGGAACAATCGACAGTAGACCGCCACCACGAAGGGTACGACTACCGGCGGGTTGGTCGAGACATAAACCGTCGCAGGCTTCACGCGGACCAGGCTGAAAAACGTCCACGCCATGAAGAAAATGGCCTCCGCGATACGCTTGGCCAAGCCGCTGCCGGAAGTCGTGTAGGATCGACAGGCACGTATCTGGACATTCGCTCCCCGGCCAGCGTCAGCCAAGGTTTGCTCCAGGTTACCACTCGTCTGCGTCAGAACGCAGACAGTGTGGTCTCGGGCAGCAGTTTCAGCGAACTGAAGCAAACCTTCGCCAATCACCTGGCTGTCAGGCCAGAAGCTACGGTTCACGATTGCGAGGTCGGTACGTTTGCGTCCCACGTGCCCGGCCCTCAGAAGCGCTTCCAGACGTTCTGCATCACATAATCACGATAACTGTGGACGATGCGCACGACCTTCTCTGCCACGTTCGGCATGCTGTAATCGCCAACCAACCGAAGCGTTCGCTGTTCACCGCGCTGCTGGCCCTCCAATATCGCGAGCCCCTGCAAGACACGCTCCTTGTTCAGTCCCACCATCATCGCAGCAGCCTCTTCCATGCCTTCAGGCCGCTCATGCGCTTCACGGATATTCAAAGCCGGGAAATTGAGGATGGATGACTCTTCATTGATCGTGCCGCTGTCGGACAACACAGCTTTAGCCGCAAGCTGCAGCTTATTGTAGTCCTTGAAGCCCAGCGGCTTGAGGAGCTGGACATTGGGATGAAAATCGACTCCGAGTGCATCGACGCGTTTTTGGGTTCGCGGGTGCGTCGATACGATGACCGGAAACCCGTACTGCTCCGCGACGGTATTCAGCACATCGACCAAGCCGGAGAAGTTGGCATCCGAATCGATGTTCTCTTCCCGGTGAGCGCTCACGACGAAGAACTTGCCAGCTTCCAGTCCCAGGCGTTGGAGTATGTCCGAATTCTCGATGCCGGATCGGTAATGGTTGAGCACCTCGTACATCGGGCTGCCGGTCTTGATGACCATATCCGGTGACAGCCCCTCGCGCAGCAGGTAGTCCCGCGCGATGGTGCTATAGGTCAAGTTGATGTCTGCAGTATGGTCGACGATGCGGCGGTTGATCTCCTCCGGAACCCGCATATCGAAACAGCGGTTACCCGCCTCCATATGAAAAGTCGGGATTTTCCGGCGCTTGGCAGGAATGACCGCCATGCAGCTGTTAGTATCGCCCAGCACCAGCAAAGCGTCTGGCTGAACCTGAGCCAGGACCTTGTCCACAGCGATGATGACATTGCCGATTGTCTCCGCTCCGCTGGCTCCGGCCGCGTTGAGAAAATGATCAGGCTTTCTTATTTCCAAGTCCTGAAAAAATATCTCATTGAGTTCGTAATCGTAGTTTTGGCCAGTGTGAACCAGGATATGTTCGCAATGTTCGTCCAGCTTTGCCATGACCCGAGAAAGCCGAATGATTTCCGGACGGGTGCCCACCACCGTCACGACCTTAAGTTTCTTCATTTGAAATCCTTGTAGCAGTCAAGCTTCAGTGCCCACCGGCCTGGCGTAGGTATCCGGCCGCTCCCGGTCGAAAATCTCGTTCGCCCAGAGCATCACCAGCATTTCGTCACTTCCGACATTGGTAATGTCATGGGTCCAGCCGGGTACGGTTTCAACGACTACTGGCTCATCACCCGATGCGAACAGCTCGTAAAATTCACCCGTGACGATGTGTCGGAACCGATAACAAGCCTGACCCTTGATAACCAGGAACTTTTCGGTTTTCGAGTGATGATAATGGCCACCGCGGGTGATACCCGGATGCGCGGTGAAAAAAGAGAACTGCCCCGAGTCCTTCGTCTTGAGCATTTCGACGAATACGCCGCGTTCGTCCCCGTGCTTGGGGAGCGTATAGCTGAAGCTCTCGGGCGGCAGATAGCTCAGATAGGTGGAATAAAGCGCGCGCGTCAGACCAGTACCGACGGCATCCGTCGTGAGCGTCTGGCGGCTGTCTCGAAATGCCTGAATCTGTCTAGCCAGAGCTCCGACTGTGGTGGCATACACCGGGTCGACGTCCATGAACGGCTGGCCGTCGACCTTACCGTCCATAAGAGAAACGAAACAATCCACCACGTCATCGATGTAAACCAGTCGAAGCGGGGCGTCAGGGTCGTTCACCTTGATGGGCAGACCACGTGAAATGTTATGACAGAAGGTCGCGACAGCCGAGTTGTAATTGGGCCGGGCCCACTTGCCAAACACATTCGGCAGCCTGAAAACGTGTACCGGAGAACCGGTCGACGATGCAAGGTCGATCAGCGACTGCTCCGCTGCCTTCTTACTCTCGCCGTAGGGGTTGGAACTTTCGGCCTGAATGGACGAGGTGTATATCAACGGGATCTCGCGTCCGCTCCTGGCGACCGCATCACAGAGCGCCCGGGTGAGATCCGTGTTGCCTATGGTGAAATCCGCTGGGTCTTCCGGTCTATTCACCCCCGCCAGGTGGAAAATGAACTCCGCATCCCCGACCAGTTGGCCGAGGCGCTCCAATGAGTCTTCGCGGGTAAACGTGTGAACGTCGACATCCTTGCGCTCCCCCAGGTGGGCAACAAGATTTTTGCCTACGAAGCCGTTCGCTCCGGTGATCAGCACTTTCATCGGCTATTCCTCCGGCGTTGCGTATTCGCCACGTTGGATCGCGCGCATGAACTCGAGTCTCAACAACAAGCGCTTCATGCCTTCCACATCCAGCCGTTCGGTGTTGTGAGAGTTGTAGTCTTCACTACGGGAGATTTTCTCTTCACCCTGTTCGACATACTTCGCGTAGTTCAGGTCGCGCAGGTCCGGGGGCACCCGGAAGTACTGACCTGCCTCTTCAGCGGCGGCCATTTCTTCGCGGCTGAGCAGTGCTTCGTACAGCTTTTCACCATGACGCGTTCCGATTACCTGAATCGGGTGTTCCGGTTTGTCGAGCAGTTCAACCAGCGCGCGCGCCAGGGTTTCCACGGTTGCAGCGGGTGCTTTCTGCACGAAGATATCGCCGTTGGTGCCGTGCTCGAAGGCATGCAGGACCAGGTCGACCGCGTCGGAGAGCGTCATCATGAAGCGAGTCATGTTCGGATCGGTCAAGGTCAGCGGCTTGCCCGCTCTGATCTGCTCGATGAATAGGGGAATGACAGAGCCACGGGATGCCATCACGTTGCCGTAACGAGTGCCACAGATGACCGTCTTGGCATCATCTGCGTGGCGCGACTTGGCAACCATGACCTTTTCCATCATCGCCTTGGAAATACCCATTGCGTTGATCGGGTACACCGCTTTATCGGTACTCAAGCACACCACGCGCTTGACCTGATTCTGGATCGCCGCTTCCAGCACGTTTTCAGTACCGATCACGTTGGTCTTGACCGCTTCCATCGGATGGAACTCACACGACGGAACCTGCTTTAGGGCGGCTGCATGAAATATGTAATCCACCCCGCGTGTCGCATTCAGAATGCCCGGATAATCTCTGACGTCCCCCAGGTAAAACTTCAGCTTGGGATGACTGTAGATCTTCCGCATGTCGTCCTGCTTCTTTTCATCGCGGCTAAAAACTCGGATCTCGCCCAACTCGGACTGAAGAAACCGTTTGAGCACGGCATTACCGAAGGAGCCAGTGCCGCCGGTGATCAGAAGAGTCTTACCTTGAAATTCGTTCACAATTCGCCTCCACAAAACGCACGATTCTTGCGCCGACTGCACCGCTGGTCTTTTCACGCAAGAGCCAGTCACGGGCATCGTCAGCTTTTCGCAGCAAAACGGTTTCATCCATGCGGTCCAATCTTTCGATTGTCCGCGCTATACAATCAACCGAGAATTCTTCAATGAGGTTCAGATAGGCATCGTACTCTGCAGGAACCCCATCAAGCTTGGTTGTCATGACTGGGACACCACTGGCCATGTACTCCAGAATCTTGGAAGGAAATGAGTACCGAGTGTACTTTTCCGCTGGGTCACGGGTCAGGGCAAGCAACGAGGCACGCTGCTGAATAGCTTGAGCATGCGCGGGCGGTACGAATCCGAGGTATTTGATCGCAGCGCAATCCTGCGATTGGCTTCGCAGGTAGTCCTCTAGGTCGCCACGGCCGCACAGCCAGAGCTCGTAGGAAGATCCCGCCCTCTTGAACGCTTCGACGAGTTCGACAATGCCGTAAGCGCGGTTAACCGAACCAGCATAAAATATAATTTTTTTGCCTGAGCAGTCGGGTAGTGAAGCCGGATACTCAACATCCACCGCGACCGAGTCATCACATATTCCCTCCACTACTAGCGCAGGCACATGCGCCCAGGCGGAACTGTCCTCAGCCATTGGCTTGGCAGCGACAAAAACGCCACTCGCCCGAGCCAGCATGGCATCTACCAGTTTGACGTCCAGCCTTTTCAGCCATTTGACAGGCAACGACCGGTTGAGCCCCATATCCATATAAACCGGCAGATCCGGCACGTACACGAAGAAGGGAGCCGACACGAACGTCGAGTACAAATACGCAGCGAGCAGATTTGGCGTATGGGCCGAATATAAGCAAACCACCGGCTTTTCGGACCTGGGCTGAGAAATCAACGCGGTCAGCACCCCCAAAAAGCGCGACGCGAGTTTCAACACCGGCAAGTTGATCAGCGGAAGGACCCGTGCCCCGCGCCCGTCCTGAGCTTGCCCAGTCTGACTCGGCAGGAGCACGTGCGGATTGCGTGGATAAGTCGAGACTGCCGCTGTGGAAATCGTCCGCACACGCGCCCCACCAATGCGCAAAGCACGCAAGAATCGCGACTCAAGCTTGTACGCCGCAACCTGAGGGAGCGCATCGCCAGCAGTGTATCTCTCGAAATAGTCCGGGCTTACACAAAAACCCACCAACAGAATATTCATAGATTCTCAGTGCTGATCGTAATGACGGTCGCGGTCGGGGCGCTGACGGGTGAAACAAAAAGCGGAGCGCAGTATACGCCAGAACAACTGCCACGGACCAAGCGAAGCGATAGTAACGTCCAGACCCCAGGCAAAACAGAAGGCCTGACCACTGTCGGCAGCGCGCAAAACGCTACGCGCTCGGGCCTACTGAGTGTCTCTTTGCGCCGAGCATACCGAACAGGAAAAACGCCACCGCTCCGGCGCTTGGAACTATCAAAATATCCCAGACTAGCGCCATCGGGCCGAAAGCCATCAAGACTGCCGACCAGGCAAAAAAGCGCTCGGGCGAAGGCTCACTCATCCTGGTGCGTCGAACTGCCGAGCTCAGGTTGAAAAAGAGCATGGCGATGAATGGAATGAAGAAAATCAATCCTCCTTTCCAGACCAACGTGAGGAAATAAACGTGAGTAGATGTATTGGCTGCCAAGCCCGGAGAAATCTCTTCTGACGTATATCGACCGTACCCTGAGAAACCATTGCCGAAGAGCGGGCTGGCTACCGCCTCACTTACACCTTCAACGAGAAGTTGAATGCGACCCGTGGCAAACTGATCGGCCTTTTCCTGCCAGACCCTGTCTGCCTCTGCGGTTCCTGACAAGTGCCCTTCCTGTGCAGACGCTGGCCCCTTGATCGCGTCCAGCGAAGACAACATCCGACTCGCCTCTATACCTCTGACGTAAGTGAGACCAAACGCAGCGACAAGGGCGAGAAGCGCGAAGAGAGCTTTTCGCGCATTCTGTCGATCGCGAAATGCAAATAGGACGACAGACCCAAAAATCCAGATCAACAGCAGCTGCGCGCTGCGTGACTCACTTCCGAAGATCAGAAACGATGCGGATAAAAGAGCGAGCCACATTACTGCTGATAGCCACCGGTTCGCCACACCGCCAATTAGAGTTCCGCAAAGAATCATGGCTTGCAAACAAATTAGGTGCGCAAGGCTGAGAACCCCGAAGGTCGCAAAAACCGGCAGTCCTAGAAACTCGGCGTTCATGGCCGCAAAGCCAAGAGAACCTATGTAAATCCTCACGGCTTGGTCCAGAAGAATCACGCGGGCAGCGACCACGATCAGGAATATCGATGAAAACATGGAAAACCAGAAGAAAATCCGGCTAATCCCGCTACTCTTCGCTAAAAATCGCCCCAAGAACAAGAATGAAGGCGCGAACATGATAAGGACTAACGAAAGAAGGTGCCTGATCGTCTCGCCGTCAGGCGATACCGCTTCCGCTGCAAATATCGAAACAACACCAGCTACCATCGAAAGTATGTAGGCTGCCCCCGTGCGATCGAAGTCATTCAAGAACCCCAGTCCAATCAGAGGAACCAAGAAAAAGGCAGGGTTGATGTCATAGCCCAGTAGCTGAAACAGCACGATGGGGATACACATCATAGCGGCAACGATAGCCACTAGCGCGTCGCTCCTGCCGAGGGTTAGGTGCAGCTTAAATATATCCAGCATCCGGATCCTTAATAGTCGTATCTAGTGCATTTCGCGTGGAACGCTACTCTCCATCAAGCCAGGCTTCGTCTTATGGATGTCCGCCGTCCCCGTTCTGTGAAGGATTTCCAATCGATACCCTTCCAGAGAGCCAGACAAGCGAAAAAAGAAAAACCTGCGAGCAACATGAGGCTACCTATCCAATATCCCAACGAGTTTCTTGACGGCCCCATGGCATGGCTCAATAGCTCCCCAATGCCGAATAGTAAAAATGCCCAAAGGATCGGCATGCAGAATTTGACGAGCTGAATTTTCTTGCGAAGAGTGTACATCAAGACAGCCAGATACAGCATTTGTGCGAGCACGGCGGCAACAGCGACACCGAGAATCTTTCCTGTCGCGCCTGCGATGAAACAGAGTACGATCGAGACCAGAGCGCAGCCTATGGAAAGTATCGCCAGCCTACCTATCTTGCGGTGCACCTCCATCCGTTTTTGAGCGTAAACCGAGACGGAAGCCAGAAAAACGCCGCAGAATGCCAGAAAGATGGTGCTTATCGACAAACCGACTTGCCTGTCAGCAATCCGCTCGAAAAGCTCGAGCCCCCAAAGGTCTAGCGCAACCCATAACGCGGCAAAGGCAATAACCAGAAAGGAAATTGAAGCTTCGACGATGTCAATCGCGAAATGGCCTTCGCGGAATCGATTGATCAACAACGAATGGACCATCATAAGCAGTGGCATGCTTAATAGCCCCGACGCGCCTATGAACAAGTCTTTCAAAGAGAGGTAGGCATCACCCCCCGCAAGGTTATAGTGCCCGAGAGCAAATCGGTCTGCGGCAGCCATGATCAGCATTCCGAGCATCCACGGCGACAATGCAGAGCCATATTGATATATGGCCGTAAAACTGGCTACGAAGGCTTTCTTCCCTACGATCAAGTTTTCCGCACCGTGCTCCTTCAGCTTAACCAGCAGGAGAAACAAGGATGCCGCGAGATAGCCAACCGATAGCGACAGGATTGCAAACTTGTAGTTCACTGCTATCCGCTCGAAAATCACAAGGACGGTCACGACTTGGCCGACCGCCTGGAGGAGGATGGCGACCAACTGATGTCGCACCTGAAACGTCGCTTGATACACCGAAGAAAGGAAAAAGAACAACGCTTGGCTGAAGCACAGCAGCACGACGTTGTAGAACGCATAATCGTCGACGAAAACCGTCGATACGACTCCGGCAGCTATAGCCGCCACGGGGGCTATAATAAGGACGGACCATAGACAGCTGTAGAAAAGCGTCGCTCGATTATCGGCGCTTGCCACACAGTAAATATAGGAATTACCTATCCATGCACTACCCAACTGCGCAGCGATCAGAGCACTCGCGATGCTCACTGAATAGCTGACATATCCACCTTCGGGCAGAACCGAATAGAGGAGGACGATAAAGAATATGCCGGTAGCCGCAGGGATCAGCTTGACCGGAACGTACAACAAGAGCTTCCCGAGGAAGGTCGAGGAATTCATCCGGGGAGTTTTCCAACGCAGAGCTCGTTCGTCAGGAATATTCGTTCAGCAGGTCGCAAACTCGGCTCCAAATACAGAATTACATCGGTGAGCCTGAGCATCGAACCCGGATCACCAAGCCTCCGCGTGGCGTAAGAAGGCTCTTGCACAGCCGGCTGGCTGCATCGCGCACGCTACCGCCCCGAGATTTCTACTGCTTTCCATTGAGGCTGGTCTGCGACGCGCAACAGTCACCTTCGATAGCATACTTCAATAATGGCCTGACAGGCGCAGGCGAGATGATAGACGCTCCGGGGTGACCTTGTCAGCGCAAAATGGGCAGCTGGTCACCGTCAAGCGAATCGATGGCGGCAAATTGTGCTCTGTCTTGACCTTCGAGCTGAGTAACCAACAAGCGCCAACGTTGATCAATTAGACATAGACTCACTCATCCACGTACCGTTCCAAAAGCGGGCCAGCAATTTCGTCCTTGTGACAACAGTCAACCTATCGCGGAGCGGCCAGTCGATCGCGAGTACTGGGTCATCCCAACGGATCGCCCGCTCGCAATTGGTGCGTATTGGCCCCCAGTCTTGCACGATATATCGCGTTGCCCTCTATCGTATCTAAACTGTAGGCGGAACTTTCAGGGGCACGGCATCAGGCGTTTTTGCACTTAAAGCTTGTAGCAAGTTTTGGCCACTCTTGAGGAGCGATTCCTTGGTTGCCGGGTTTTTCAATGACTTCTCAGGCGAAGCAGCATCACGAAGTCTCGCCCGAGGCGGCGAAGGGATGGATACCGCCTCTCGGGTTACCTTCGGTGCCTTGCTGGGTCTCAAAGACGTTACATCGCCTACCAGCTAAGCTTCGGTGGGCGCGCAATCTGCTCGTTTGCTCCGTAAAGGTATCCCTCTCGCTTGCCGGTCGAACAGGAGGAGCTGGAGTTATAAGAGGTGGCCGGCTTGTCAGTAGAACTACTCCGCTCCAATCCACGCACTTTTTATGGAACCTCGCGTCGCACCCCATTAGCAGTGACCTAACCGGCGCGCGCAAAGGCGTTTTTTTCACGAGAGCCACGGCAGGGTGTCCTGAAAATAGAGTTACCCAGACGCTTGTGCTACCGCATGTCGCGGTGTCTTCGTGGATCCACTGAGCTGCGGCTGTAGTCCTTGCGCTTCGCTGCGCACAGTTCTTTAAGCATGCAGGTCAGATCAACCCGCTGCCTTTAGCGCTCTGAGCGGAATATGCAACAACTGCTCACGCTGCAAAAGGTTGAGCAGGATCACCGCACGATCTTCTCCATCTGCTTTGCAGAACACCGCCTCGATATCTCGAAACGGCCCATCGGACACCGTCACTTTGCAGCCCGACTCAAAAAGCGGCTGTGCCTTGTTGGTGGCCAGACGCTGGCGAATGTCTACGATGATGTCACCCGGCACGGCCACCGGACGGTCGCAGAAGGTGACTAGCCGCGCTACACCGCGCGTCGAGCGAATGCTGTGCCAGCTGTCAGTGGTCTGGCAGAGGTTGATGAACAGGTAACCAGGGAACAGGGATTCGTCGAGCATCACGCGCTTGCCTCGGCGCATGGCTTCGACCGGGTGCACCGGGCGGTAACAGGGGAATTTCTGATTGCGCAGATGCTCTTCAGCGCGGGCGTCCTGGCGGGGCTTGCACTGGATGAGATACCACTGGGGGGAACTGCTCTGATTGCCAGACATCCTGTCTGTCTCCTTTAAGCCTTGCACGATGCATCCATGCTCGTTGTTGCCAAATAATTGCCGCCGGTAAAAACCTGGGGCGCTACGCAGCGCGGCGATGCCAATATAATAGCGCGGCGACCTTCTGTACAAATGCTCTTTTTGCACTCCACGATGACTCGCGCGAACAGGCTCGCGTTGCGCGCCCGTGGTGCAAGGCCTTTAGCGGAATGGACCAATTCTTCGGCCGGCAAACGGCAAGCTCCCGCCGGGCCGTAGGAGCGTACCTGGGCGCGAAAGCGGAGTCCGAGCACCCTGCTTCGCGGCCAGGTCCGATAACACCCACTGCTGCCTACCTCTGTAGGAGCGCACCTGGGCGCGAATGCAGCATCCGCGAACCCTTCGCGGTCATGCCCGCTCCTACAAAAAGCGGAATCACGCGGTCGGAATCACCACTTCCATCGCCACACCCTTGCGCCGCGCTGCTTCCTTCAACAACCCCGCCAGCCGTTGCTTGGCTGCGTCATCGCCATGCACCAGCCGCACCTGCCTGGGCCAGTGGCGCATGCCGGTGACGAATTTCACCAGGCCCTTCTGATCCGCGTGCGCGGAATAGCCACCCAGCGTCTCGATGCCCGCACGGATGTCATAGCGCTCGCCATCAAGCTCGACCCAGCCGCCACCCGGCCCATACTGCTGAATGTCCCGCCCCGGGGTGCCGCGTGCCTGGTAGCCGACGAACAGCACGTTGTGTCGCGGGTCATGCAGCATGGCCTTCAGGTAGTTGACGATCCGCCCGGCGCTGCACATGCCGTTACTGGTGATCACCACGGCCGGCTGCTTCGTCTGGGCCAGGCGATTGACCATGGCGATATGCTTGTCGTGCGAGTCCACCGTCAGCAACTGCTCGAACCCCAGCGGCTTGTGGCCCTGACGCACGCGGCGCAGCGCTTCCTTGTCCCACCATGGCTTGAGCTGGCGGTATAGCGTGGTGAAGCGGGTGGCCAGCGGCGCATCCAGAATGATCGGCAGATTCTCCCAGTCAAGATTCTTGCCCGGCCCGCCTTTGCTGCGCTTTTTTGCGCTGGAGATGATCGCTTCGATCTCGTAGAGCAGCTCCTGCGTACGGCCAATGCTGAACGCAGGGATCAGCACCGTTCCGCCATCGGCCAGCGCCGACTCCAGCGCCTTCTGCAGGCGCTCGCGGCGAGTGCGGCGGTCTTCGTGCAGGCGGTCGCCATAGGTACTCTCCAGCACCACCACGTCCGCCTGCCAGGCCGACTTCGGTGGCGGCAGCAAGGGCGCATGCGGCGCGCCAAGATCACCGGAGAACACAATGCGATGCTTCGCCCCGGTTGCGGGGTAGCGCACGTCCACCTCAACCCACGCCGACCCGAGAATGTGCCCTGCCTGCCGGAACCGGACCCGACAAACGAGGTCGTCCCGATCGATGAGCGAGATCCATTCGCGGTAGGCGTGCCCTTGCAGCATCGGCTCCACAAGCGCGAGAAATTTCTCTGTCAGGTCGCGATCGCGTTTAACGCTCAGCATGAAGGCATCTTCCAGCACAGCAGGCATCAGCATTGCTGACGGCTCCGTGCAATGCACCGGCCCCTTGAACCCGGCCGCGATCAACCAGGGCAGCCTGCCGATATGGTCGATATGCACATGCGTGGCGATCAGCGCTCGCACGCTGGACAGGTCGAACTCGATCTCCAGCTTGCCTGCACCCGCCCCTGCGTTGGAGAGCTCCGCGCCCTGGAACATGCCGCAATCGACCAGCAGGCTGTCGTGCTCCGTCAACCATAGTTGATGGCACGACCCGGTCACACCCTGCACCGCTCCGTGGTGCTCGATGAATGGATAGGTTCCGCTCATTGCACAATCCCTTGCGTTGGAAAACGTGGGCGGAACCTTACCGTAATGGCGCATCGCTAGCCGTGACCTCTCTCACATGACAGGACCATTCCAACCTTCCGCTCCGCCTTTCATTCCTCTGCCCAAGCCGCTGGCTGTCCTGCACAGACGAATGGGGCTTCCGAAAGTAGCACTGAGCCATCATACTCCGCGCCCGTTCGTCATCATCAATTCAGACGATTGCCGAAAGTTCCCGGCAATGGTCAAATTCCGACGAAAGGACATAAACCTAACGCGCCGATCCGCCAGGTTCGGTGCCATGCGAGGGACCGTGTTATGCAGTACCGTCCGATTTCCGTCGTCGCCTGTGCGCTCCTGCTTTCCGCCTGCGCCGGCACCGCAGTCAACAACACCGCCGGCCGCCAGACCATCTACGAAGATGTGCGCACCAGCAGCTCAACCGTCCAGGGCATCGGCCTGGAATCGCAGGACATCGTTGCCGTCACCGACCAGATGATGCGCGACATGCTTGCCAACCCTGCCCTGGCCCGTCGCGCCACACCTCCGCGGATCATCCTCGATTCGGCCTACTTCACCAACGAAAGCGCCTCGCGGATCAACAAGAACATGATCACCGACCGGCTGCGTATCGAGCTGCAACGCGCGGCTCAGGGACGCATGGTGTTCATCGGGCGCGAGCATGCTGCCATGGTCGAAGCAGAGCGTGATCTCAAGCGCGCCGGCGTGACCGATGCCGGCACCATCCGCAGCACCCAGGGCACTGCCGGCGCGGACTTCCGGCTGGTCGGTCGCATTACTTCGGCCGACGCGGTCGACACCTACTCCAGCGCCACATCGCGTTATCAGCAGCTGACCTTCGAGATGATCGACATGGAATACGGCACCGTCGTCTGGGCCGGCATGTACGAGATGAAGAAGACCGCGCAGGACGATGTGATCTACCGCTAGGACCCGGCATAAGGACCCATGCCATGCGATCAGGACTATTACTGCCCGCGCTGTTGATGGCGGGCTGGCAGACTGTTGCCGTCGCCCAGCCGGAACCTTTGGCGGACGCGATCCAACGTATAGAGACCGATGACGCCAACAACCTGGTACTCAACCAGCTGCAGGCCGCCACCGTCGCGCTCGATCTGGGCCTGCGGGACGAGTCGGCCAGGCTGTTCGATGAGGCTCTGGCGGGCGTGACCGCAGTCTACGCGGACAACGAGCGCGCCGCCGCGGCCCGCGGACTGTGGCAGAACGAGGGCGCCAAGGACTTCAAGGGGGAACCCTACGAACGCGCCATGGCGTTCTACTACCGCGGCATCCTCGACATGTACGCAGGCGACTATGAGAACGCCCGCGCCAGCTTCAAGAGCGGGCTGCTGCAGGACGCCTTCGCTGAAGAGGCGCAGCATCGTGCCGATTTCGCCCTGCTGATGTTTCTCGAGGCCTGGTCATCCCATGTACTCGGCGCGAAGGACCTGGCCAGTGAACGCTTCACCGAGGTACAGGGGCTGCGCCCTGCTCTCACGCCGCCGGACGCCTCGCACAACGTGCTGGTCATCGTCGAAACCGGCAAAGCGCCACGCAAGCTGCAGGACGGCATCGGCGGCAATCTGCTGGTGTATCGCCAGGGCAAACGCTTCACCGAGGCTGGGGCACGCCTGACCAGCAACGGCCAGACCATCGATCTATTGCCAATGGAAAGCATCTTCTGGCAGGCGTCCACCCGTGGCGGCCGTCCGGTTGACGGGATTCTCGACGGTCAGGTGCAGTTCAAGCAGACCACCCAGACGGTGTCGGCGAACGTCTCGGGTGTAGCCAGCAACGCTGCCAGCTTCGCGCCTCTGTTCGGCGCTGCCGGCGGTGCATTCGCAGGGGTCGCCGCAGTAGCCGGCCTCGCCACGCTAGCCACCGCTAAAGTCACCGCCCGGGCCGACAACCGCTTCTGGAACAATCTGCCCGACATGGTTCACGTGCACACCATGGCCGCCCCCAAGGGCGAGCGCGAAGTGCGGGTGGACTTTGTCGATGGCAACGGCACCGTGCTGCCCGAGCTGAGCCAGACCGCCGCTATTCATTTTGATGACCAGGGCCGGGGGCTCGTCTGGGTCCGGGCGCGCCGAGCAACGGACGTAGATACCAAATGAGGTACACGCAATGAAAATCTGCAATGCCGCACTACTGGCCAGCGCGCTGCTGGCCATGACCGCCTGTTCCTCCGTCGACCGTAACGAAGGTGCCCAACCCGGCGTCCGCATCAGCGATGACCGCGCGCCGAACGCCGGCGTGACGCTGGATAGCGTGGTCATTCTGGACAAGACCCTGCAGGACCGTCGCTCCGGCAAGCTCGCCATAGAGCGCTCCGGCGCCCGTCGCACCCAGACCGGCACCCTGGAAGCCTTCGCCGTGATTCGCAACCGTACCGACCATCCGCTGCAGATCGAAGGCCGCACGCAGTTCCTCGATGACCTTGGCGTGCCGATGGAGGCGCCCAGCCAGTGGAAGCGCCTCTATCTGGATCCGCAGTCGGTCAACGGCTATCGCGAGCTATCTACCAGCGTGCAGGGCGTAGCGCATTATTACATTGAAATTCGGGAAGCTCGCTGATGAACCGCCTGCCAATCAGAACCTGCACGCTGGCATTGTTCATCAGCGCAGCGATGGCTGCCCCGGTCGTCTTCGCCGACTCGCACACCCCGTTCGATGAGGATCTGGGCGAATCGCGGTTGGAACAGACCACTCCGGCCGGGCAGATCAGCTCTGGCTGGACACCGCCGCCTGCGGCCAGCGACCCGGGCGAACAGCGCTACATAACCGAACCCACGCGTGACACCAATGCCGAGGCCGCCCAGACCATCACCGCCAGCTTCAGCGCGGCCTATCGTGCTGCCGGCTCCCCCCGCATGGCGGTGTATTTCAACCGCCAGCTGAGCGAAGAAGTCCGCGAGTGGATACCCGGCTACCAGCAGTTGCGCGTCACCAGCAACCAGACCGCCAGCGTTACCGGTCCGGACCTGCAGACGGCCGACGCCAGCTACAGCAGTGACCGCAGCGCCACGCTGACCACACGGCACGCAGTCGATACCTCCGGCCGCCGGGTGGATCCGTCAGAAGAATGGACATGGCAGTTCGAGGATGCCATCACCCAGGTATTTCTCGGTGCCGGCGCCAATGTAGTGGATCGTGCGATGATGTTCCGCCAGGCCGCCCACAAGAACCCTAACAGCCAAGGCGCAGACGGTTCCATCTCCATCACGCAGAATGAGATGTCCGCACTCAATGGCTTTGCCGACATCCTCGTCGAGGTGAAGGTGACGCGCTCCGCCTCCGCGCTCGGTTATGACTTCCGTGCGACCGGCAAGAACATCAAGACCGGCCAGATCATCGCCTCAGCCTACTTGAATGGCGAAGGCGACCAGCGCGCGCAGAGCTACGTGGCCACCGCCAACGGCTATGAGAAACAGTACACCACCCCCCTCACGGTCGATTACATCTCACGGGAGCTGACGCTCAAGCTGATGCAGTCGATGGCACCACAGTTGAGCCGCTGAACGGAATTTCACCATGAAGAAACTGATTTGCTGTCTCGCCCTGATCGGCCTGACAAGCGGTTGCACCCAAATGATCGAACACGCGGCGTACGTTGCCCCTGAGGACGTCCCGCCGGCACCGGAACTCGTTCCAATCCAGATGGGCCAAACTATCGATGTGGCGGCGCCGGAGATGTTTCTGCTACGCACCCGCATGATGGATGCCGAAATACCGCTGTTCAACTTCTACCAGTTCAACTCCAAGCCCGGACAGACCGTCACCATCACCATGCGCTCCAAGGGTGGAGACACCGCCCTGTCGCTGCTGGACTCCTATGGCCACGAGAACGTGCAAATCCTTGCCAGCACCACATCAGTCCGTAACAACGAGGCGGCGCGGGCAGCACGGGCGCGCGGAGAGCATTCCGAAATGATCATCACGCTCCCGCCGGATGAAGATGGCGTTTACTACATCCAGCCGACCATGGCGCAGAACGGCTTTTCGCTCACGCTGCAGGCCGGATCGGTACCCGCGCAGGACATTCTGAAAAAACCTTGAATCAGCACAACCGTAAAGCAGGGAACGCACCCGTATGAAACGACTTATTGCAGTAGTCGCGCTTACCGCGAGCCTCACCGGCTGCGCCGGCCTCGTTACAAGCCCGGAACAGGCCGCCGCTATCGCGACCAGCGCCAAGCCAATCCAGTACGGTGAAACCGTACAGGGCGCCGCCAACACCTATCCCGCCTCAAATCTCTATTACCGGTTCAGTGGCACCGCCGGCCAGCCGGTGACCATTACGCTGAGATCGCAAGGGCCCGATGGCGGACTCGAGCTTGGCGGCAAACCTGGCGCTTCGAACGTGACCGAGTATCCCAACACCATGATGCCGCAGAACTTCAACGCCAACGGTCCGCATGCAGAGATCCGCACGTTGCTGCCAGCCAGCCCAGACGGCAATTATTACGTCCGTGTGATGCTGGAGGACACCGGCGCCTACAGTCTTACCCTTCAAAAGGGTTTAGTCGTATCACAGGACATTCTCAAACTGCCGTCGCCGATTCTGGGCACTACCGGCAAATACATGAGCCCCTTTACCGAAGACGACACCATCACCCCCTGGGTGGAGAAAGGCATAGCCGTCACCGTCGGTGCTAACGTTGGTCAGGCCCTGGGAAGCGTCGCGGCACTCAGCGCAAGTTCCGACAATCTCATCTTGGCGCTAGCCGGGGGCGCGATCGGTAAAGCGGTCGGCACGGCGATATCGGTCGAAGCCGTCGGCGGCTGGGAATTCGTCAAGGCAAACTCCGACCAGTCCTTCGAAACCGTCGAAGACCTGGGGCGCTACCTGCACTACCGCCATTCAGCCCACCCTCAGTACAAGGAAGTCGTCGCGGCCACGGCGGGCATCTATCCAGAGTTGAACCGAGCGATGACAGCGGTCGTGATGGGTCGCTAAGGCGTCGAACGCAGCGCTCAGACATCCCCGCTTCGAAACTCCACCGTCAGATGCTTGACCTCATGCACATGGTCAAGTCTCTGACGCACCTCCTCGGCACCCGACTCCCCGCGCCCCACCACACTTACAATCGCCGCCAGCGCCTCCGGGCCGACCTGCCATACGTGCAGATCAACCACCGCCGCATCGCCTGGCCCTTCAACCAGCTGCCGGATCTCGTCGGCCACATGCGGATCGGTGCGGTCCAGTAGCACGCCCGACGTCACACCGATCAGGCTCCACGCCCAGCGCGCGATGACCAGTGCGCCGACGATACCCATCAGCGGGTCCACCCATACCCAGCCCAGATAGCGGCCCGCCATCAGCCCGACGATCGCCAGGACGGAGGTCAACGCATCGGCCAGCACATGAAAATAGGCCGATCGCAGGTTGTTGTCGCCGCCGTGCTGGTGAGCGTGTCCGTGCGCGCCTTCGCCCTCATGCCCATGGCTGTGCTTAGGCCCGAGCAACACCGCGCTGACCACGTTCACCACCAGCCCCAGTATTGCCACCAGAATGGCCGCGCCGAACTGGACCGGAACCGGCTGCAGCAGCCGCATCACCGACTCGAACGCGATCCCCAACGCGACCAGCCCCAGGATCAGCGCCGACGCAAAGCCGCCGAGATCCCCCACCTTGCCGGTGCCGAAGCTGTAACGCCCGCTGTGCGCATGGCGCCGGGCGTAGGCGTAAGCCGCCGCGGCGATGCCCAGCGCGCCGGCGTGCGTGGCCATGTGAAACCCGTCGGCAAGCAATGCCATGGAGCCGGTGAGATACCCGGCCGTGATCTCGCCGACCATCATCACCAGCGTCAGCGCCACCACCCACAGCGTGCGCCGGGCGTTGCCTTCGTGTTGCGAGCCGAGAAAGACATGGTCATGGGCCGGTCGGGCGGTGCTGTTCATCGCAGTAGTCATCCTGGTGCCATCGCAGTGTTGGATACCGACAGCCTAGTCGCTCAACAGCGCCTTCTGCACAGCACCATCCACCCCCCAGTGGGAGCGGCGTCCCCGCCGCGATGGCGTCCGCAGGACGCCCAAGGTTCCTGCTAAGCCAAACAAGACCCCCTTCACAAACCCACCGCCCCGATTTGAATCGCCCGCCACCCACAGGCACCCTCCCCTCAACGTCACATCACCAGGGAAGGCTCATGATCAAACGACGCCTCATCCTGTGCCTGGACGGCACCTGGAACAGCAACGACAAGAGCGACGCCATCACCAACGTGGTCAAGCTGATGCGCCTGATCCCGTGCATCGGCGCAGACGGCATCAGCCAGATCGTCTACTACGATCGCGGCGTGGGCACCGGGCCGGGGGACAGAATCACAGGCGGGTTCAGCGGCAAGGGGCTGGACGAGAAAATCATCGATGCCTACCGCTTTCTCGGCAACAACTACCACCCAGGCGACGAGATCTATCTGTTCGGCTTTTCCCGCGGCGCCTACACCGCGCGCAGCCTCGCCGGGCTTATCGACATCGCCGGGGTCATACACCCGTCCTGTCTGGGCGAACAGCTGGACGAACTGCAGACCATCCGCCGCTCAAACCAGACCGCTCAGCACAAGCGAGCAGCCATCGCCGCCATCAGCGGTCTGCGCCGGCATGAACCGGCACCCATCAAATGCATCGGCGTATGGGACACCGTCGGTTCGCTGGGCATCCCCGGGGACTGGGCGCGGCACAAGTCCTTCGCCTCGCGCTGGTACTTTCATGACGTGCACCTGGGCCAACATGTCGACGTCGCCCTGCACGCCCTGGCCATCGATGAAAAGCGCCCGGCCTTTCCGCCGACCCTGTGGGAGAAACCGATTGACCAGCCACTGCCACCCGGGCAGGTGGTCGAGCAGGTATGGTTCCCGGGTGTGCACTCCAATATCGGCGGCTCTTATGCGGACAGCCGCCTGTCTGACATCACGCTGGACTGGATGATCAAGCGGCTACGCGCCCACACCAGGTTGACCGTCGACGACCTGACGCTTCACCCGGCTGCGCAGACAATCGAAGACTGCATCGCCGGCAAGGGCATCGAAAGCCGCACGCTGCTGTACCGCGCCATGCTCAGCCACGCGTGGCCCTACCTGCGCACGCTATGCAATGTACTCACCCCACCCACCGGCAGGCTGGACGCGCTGATCCGCAACCGGGTCAAACCGCTACACAGCCGCCGTAACCAGCCCAGACCCGGTGAGCAAACCGTCAACGAACGGGTGCACATATCGGCCCTGCAACGCTGGCAACTGGAGGCCGTGCAGCATGATGCACCGGAGCATAAAGCCATACCGCCGGTCCCCTACCGACCACCGAACCTGGCGGAGGTCATCAGGCAGGCACGCCTGGCCCCAGGGAAACGTCCGGTCACGATTGTCGGCTGGGATGGCGAACCGATCCCGGCAGCGCAGGTGTACTGGCCCGCCGAGGAGTAGAGGAAGGTACAGAACGGCCCAAATGCATGAACCACGCCGCGCGCAGCGCGCCTCCAGCTTGACCCGCACCCCGCTGCGCCATACAGTTCCACTTTCGTGGCCACCGCGCCGGAAACCAAGAAAGCCAAATGTTCAAATCGATATTGATCGTATGTGTAGGGAATATATGTCGTAGCCCTACTGCCGAAGCGCTGCTCAAACACAAGCTGCAAGGCTACGACATCAAGGTCACCTCAGCGGGCCTGGGCGCCCTGGTCGGCAAGGGCGTAGACCCCACCGCCGCCGCCGTCATGGCTGAACATGACATCAGCCTGCACGACCACATGGCCCGCCAGCTGACGCGGGAAATGGTCCGCGATGCCGACCTGATCCTCACCATGGAAACGCGGCATATCAAGGCGATCTGCGAGCTCACGCCCGAGGCGCGGGGCAAGACGTTCCTCTTCGGCCGCTGGCTCAATGGTTGTGAAACGCCAGACCCGTACCGTCAGCAGCGCCAGGCTTTCGTGCATGTCTACCAGATCCTCGACAAGGCCGCCAACGCCTGGCTGCCCTATCTCGTCCGCTGACTCCAGCCTGTAACCGAACCGCACCACAATAGCGCCCACGCTCCAGAAGCGTGCGGCGCCGCTGGTCGTTTTTCGCTTGGTCGCAAGTGAATTTGCCCTTACCTTTCGCGCGCTGTTGCGGCTAGAATACGCGCCAGTATTAAGCCATCACCGTGGCATGGGTCATGCATAGCATGACGCCACACCGATGGCGTGAAAAATTCGATTACATGGAAGTCTTCAGGAAGAAACTGTAAATCCTGTGGCGGTAGCATTGTCCAACGGAAGGTAACCCTCCGGCCCCCCGGGCCAGATCTCCCCCGATTGGCAACCAGCAGAACCCGGTTGCAGCAAGCCGATTCAGCCCCTACTCCGCTCAGAACATGCGCACTGCTTTCGTTTCGATCGCAGAGCAGGTCCTTGCATGCGCCTAACGTGTGGCAGGCACTGGCCGATACAGCTCAAAGGCAGGCGCCAGAGCGGCGCGTGCAGTAGAGGGTCAGCCGGGCCAAACGAATGGGCACCAGGCGACCATCCGATACGACCGCCCGCTGCAGGGAAGGTTCAAAACTTTTTTTGGTTCGAGTTCGCTCAGCCCTCAACGCTTACATCCGCAAGGTTGCACATGCAAACGAATCAGACTCACACCCAGGACGATAATGAAATCGATCTGCTTGCCCTGCTGGGCGCCCTGATCGACGGCAAATGGATCATCCTCGGCTTCACCTTCCTGTTCGCCGTTGCCGGCATCGCCTACGCCCTGCTGGCAACGCCGATCTACCAGGCCAATGCGCTGATCCAGATCGAGGAGAAAACCGGCAGCAGCCTGAGCGGCCTGAGTGAACTGACCGACATGTTCGGCTCCACCTCCAAGGCGGTAACCGAGATCGAGCTGCTCAAGTCCCGCGCCGTGATCGGCCAGGCGGTGCAGAACCTCAAGCTGGACATTATCGCCACACCCAAACACTTCCCGGCGATCGGCGCCTGGGCCGCCCGCCGCTTCGAGCCGGAATCAATCGGCGACGTGGCCCAGCCGCTGTTCGGCCTGGATGCCTACGCCTGGGGCGGCGAAGTAATCGACGTATTTCAACTGGACGTACCGCCGCGCTACCTGGGCGAAACACTGACCCTCACCGCCATCGACCACGCCAGCTTCGCGATTGCCGATGAAGACGGGAACCTGCTGGTGGAAGGCACCGTAGGCCAGCAGATCGACGAGTTCGGCTTCCAGGTCCAGATCGCTCAGCTCATCGCCCGCCCCGGCACGCAATTCGAACTGATCCGCCAGCGCCGCTTGAACACCATCCTGCAATACCAGGAAGAACTCGGCGCCAGCGAGCGCGGCAAGGACAGCGGTATCATCGCCCTGAGCCTGAAGCATGAAGACCCGGCCTACGCCACCCGCGTGCTGGACGAAGTCAGCCGCCTGTATGTACGCCAGAACGTTGAACGCAACTCCGCCGAAGCGGCGCAAAGCCTGGAATTCCTCCGCCAGCAACTGCCGCAGGTACGCACCGAGCTGGAGCGCTACGAGCAGGCGCTGAACGAATACCAGACCAGCAACAAGTCGGTAAACATCACCATCGAGACCCAGGCCGTACTGGATCAGCTGGTCGAGCTGGATACGCTGATCAGCGAGCAGAACCTCAAGCGCGCCGAACTGGAGCGCCGCTTCACTCGCGAACACCCCACCTATCAGGCGCTGATCGAACAGACCGCCCAGCTGGAGCGCCAGCGCAGCGAACTGGCGAGCAAGATCGAAAACCTGCCACAAACCCAGCAGGAACTGCTGCGCCTCACTCGCGATGTGACAGTGACCACCGAGGTGTACACCGCCATGCTCAACACCGCGCAGGAGCTGGATGTCTTGCGTGCGGGCACCGTGGGCAACGTACGCGTCGTGGATACAGCCGATGTGAATCTCGCTGCGCCGGTCGCGCCGAAGAAATCGATGATCGTGCTGGTCGCAACGTTATTGGGCGGCTTCGTCGGCGTCGCACTTGTCCTACTGCGCCAGGCACTCAATCGCGGCATCGAAGACCCGGACGTGATCGAACAGCTCGGCCTGCCCGTCTACGCCGCCATACCTTTCAGCAAGGACCAGGAAGCACTGGAAAAACGCGCCCGCGACCGGAACGACAAAGGTCCCAGCTCGCTGCTGCTCGCCGTCAACAACCCCGCGGACCTGTCCATCGAATCGCTACGCAGCCTGCGCACCAGTTTGCACTTCGCGCGGCTGGAAGCGAAGAACAACATCCTGATGATCTCCGGCCCCAGCCCGTCCGTGGGCAAGTCGTTCGTCTCATCGAACCTGGCCGTGATCATGGCCCAGGCCGGCCAGAAAGTGCTGCTGATCGATGCCGACATGCGCAAGGGCTATGTGAACAAGATGTTCCGCATGCAGCCAACCAATGGCCTGTCCGAACTGCTGGCGGCGCAGCTGACCAGCGATCAGGCCATCCGGCAGACCGAAGTGGAGAACCTGCACTTCGTGCCACGCGGCCAGGTTCCGCCGAACCCGTCCGAACTGTTGATGCACCCGAACTTCATCGCTTTCATAGAAAACGTCAGCAGCCAGTACGACCTGGTCATAATAGACACCCCGCCGATCCTCGCCGTGACCGATGCCGCAATCGTAGGCCGCAGCGCAGGCACCAGTCTGGTGGTGACCCGATTTGGTGTGAACGGCGCAAAAGAGATCGAAGTCATGAAGCGGCGGTTTGAGCAAAACGATATACAGCTTAAAGGTGCGATCTTTAACGCAGTTCTCAAGAAAGCCGGCGCTTACGGATACGGGAATTCCGGCTACTACAATTATGTATATCAGTCGGAACAGAGTTAACCATAAGTTACGACTTCCGATAAAGCAGAGCCAAAGACCAGCCGCACATATGACAATCACAAAAGATACGTTAGACTCTCCGCAGACCCAATCGAGAATTGAGGAACGCGAAAAACGGATCAAGCACAGTGCTGTGGCTGCGTTGTTCGCCAAGGCAATTCAGGTCATCGCCGCTCTAATCACAGTGCCGTTGACCCTGCCTTATCTGGGAGAAGAACTATTCGGCGTCTGGATGGCTATCACTGGGATATTCGCATTCCTAGCGTTCGCGGACCTCGGCATAAACATAGGACTACAGCAATCTCTAACTGCAAATGTAGGCCGCCTCCAAGCCACGAGAAAATCAATAAGCAACGCATTTTTTCTACTCACTACAATTGTTATCACAATCTTTTCGGCTTATCAGTTACTGCCCGCGGAACCTTTCCTCGCCCAATTGGCAGTCAACAAGGAACTCGTGCCAGAACTCAAGAAAACCATGGACACGATGTTATATATCTTTCTACTTGGATTGTACGCAACGTTCTTTCAACGAATTTTCGAGGCGTATCAGGACGGAAAGATCTTAAACATCCTTTTCATCACAGGCCGACTTCTTTCATTAGCTAGTGTGGTTCTCGCAGTGCAATTCGATTTGGGTCTAGCAATAATGATCGCAATGTACACAGGGCTACCTATGATCTGCTTACTTGCCGGCGGCGCTCTTTTGCTGGTTCGCTTCAAGCATCTCCGCCCGCGATTGAAAGAAAACTCGTTATCTACTTGGAGCCAACTAATCAGGACGGGCTCACAAGCGTTTTTGGCGCAAGTCGGAGCATCGCTGATGCTGTCTGGACCCATTATCTCGCTAGCTGCAGTCTACGGTGCCGCTGCGATAGTGCCATTTGCCCTAGTCCAACGGCTAGCTGGACTAGTGGGAATGTTGCTTTCGGCCGTTCTCGGACCCTTGTGGCCAGCTTATGGGGACGCGGTTCGGCGCGGCGACAGCACGTGGATTGCCAAGACGTTTCGACGTTCAGTTAACATCTGCCTAGCAGTGTCTATTCCTGCCTTCATTGGACTAGTCTGCTTCGGTCAAGACATAATTTCAGTATGGACTACCAAGCAGGCTCAAGTTCAAGTTGAGAAAAGCCTCTTATACGTGTGCGGCTTATGGATGGTGCTCACTGCGTTTGTACGCGCGTTCAGCATGCTACTTAACGGTGTTGGTAAACTAAAAGGCCAAGCGATATACGGAGTTTTTTTACCTTTCGCAGCAATTAGCATAGCGTACTCGGCAGGAGCCGAAATTACCCTGCCTATCAACTTACTCATTGTGGTACTCATAGGTGAAGCCGGAAGAGTGGCCTGCATGGCAATCGAAACCAGGCGACACTTAACAGGAGCACGAACCTAATGCAACTATACTATCCGGTGTACACCCGCACAAAAATATCCGGTCAATTAGAAGGCATTATACTGTCGCTAATATCCCGCACATATATATCCTTAAAGGGCGTTACCGAATTTAGCGGCTGTAACCTAACTGTAAAAACGTTGTTCGGCATTCATTCTTTCGGTAATTTCGAGACGGCGGCGAGACACATTTCTTGCCTTGGCAAGCGATTCAACACCATCGAGATACCATGAACGTCCTGAGCCGACTCCAAGGGCGCCTATGGCGGACCATTGGAACCAACTTCGTCGTCCGGATGATATTTCGCGGCGGCGCCAAAATCGGACAGCAACCAGTCATATATGGTTGGCCGATTATCGACTTGTGCAAGGGAAGCGAGATACGTATTGGAAGCCGAGCAGTATTAACATCGATTTCTGCTTTCAATGCCATAGGAGTCAACCGTAAGGTCACCATTCGAACGCTTAGCGCAAATTCGAAGGTAACCATTGGAGATGACGTGGGTATAAGCGGCGCAATCATATGCGCGTCGACTAGCATCCACATTGGCGCGGGAACCCTGGTCGGCGCCAACGTGATTATCGCCGACAATGACTTTCACCCCGTTGACGATATCTCAAGGCGGTACAGTCGACAACCGTCCGGAAGACCCGTGCATATTGGGGAGAACGTTTTTTTGGGTACGAACACTATCGTCTTGAAGGGATCAACCATCGGCGAGAATTCGGTGATTGGCGCAGGGAGCGTCGTGTCTGGCTTGATTCCGCCTAATGTAGTGGCTGCGGGCAACCCGTGCCGGATAATAAGGGAGTTGAACGTTGGTCGCTTGGTTTGAATCCATCGGCCAGGCGCTAACAGCAGGAGTACCGCTTACGCCGATATGCCCCCAGCGCGTAACGCGAAAGCTTCGCTGCGCTCTGACTAAACTAGGGCCGACGCTCGCCTGAGCCTATTTACAGAGCTTAAGATAGGAACGATTGAATGAACGAATCCAGCCCAGCCCCAACGCTCTCTATCATTACGATTTGCTATAACAACCGTCTGGGCCTCGAAAGAACCTTCGACAGTGTTCGAACGCAGGTCTCCCGCAATTTCGAATATATTGTCGTGGATGGTGGCTCCACGGATGGGTCAAAACAACTAATCGCTGATAACACCGATCTAATCACTGCACACAAAAGCGAGCCAGATCGCGGGATCGCCGATGCGTTTAATAAGGGCATTGCGTTGAGCACCGGCTCTTTTTTGCTATTTTTGAATAGCGGCGACGTTCTCGCAGATAACGAAACTATAATGCATCTGAACTCAGCTCTCTCTCAGGACATCGATATCCTCGTCGGGGATATCGAGATAGGCGGAAGTAAATATTCCTATCGGAAAGATCTCCACTGGCAGATCTTGCGGAACTATCTTCCTCATCAAGCTATGTGTATCGGCAAAGAGCTGTTTATTTCCTACGGCTTATATGACCAGTCGTATAGATTAGGAATGGACTATGAGTGGTCGTTACGTCTAAATCCTCGCCTTACAAGAGTGGCCCGCACCCCCAGGGTGCTCAGCGTAATGGAACCTGGGGGTATAAGCACATCCTGCTATAAAGGGACGTTTTGGGCTTACCACGCAGCAAGGCAGAAGAACGGCACTTGTCCACGATCAATTTCTGCTTTCATTACAATGTTATTCATCGCAAAGCGGTATTGCGGGCTTTCTTTTCGCAGGCTTCTACGAAATTAGTACATTATCTCTCAAAAGCCTTGGACTATGCGTAGCTACCCGCCCAAGAAGTTCAACCCTTAGCTTTCCTTGTATTCGATGACACCCTTAAGCACTGGTTCATACACGGCCACCTTATGCTAGGTTACAAGCCCCCACAGAACACTTACTCACTCGCCGCCTCCGCGCGCAGCGCGAGCACCTTTGCCACGCTGGGTTTTTTCCTCCTCCCGTTCGAGAATCTCGCTATAGCACCCAGCGCTGGGTGGCCAGCGATAGCACCAATCTTCTTTTTCGCATCTGTTTTGCTATCTCTCAATAGCATGTCGTTTTCGGTCGCGAAAGTTCGGACCGTGGTTGCGCTAGTTATAATAAGCTCTTGCGGATGGATCTCGACCTATGTTTTAGGGCTGGACAACCGTTTTTTTGTACGTGACGTTTTTGACGCCTTTGCCGCGCTCACGCTGGGCGTTTGTTTTGCAATCTGTCTCGCAAGGGTTTTTCGCCCAGGCGTACGTGCCGATTTGCAGATACGCGGCTATCTAAACGCTTATGCACTCGGATCCACCATTGCTATTGGCACCTCTAGCTTACTGTATTTGTTATCTAAGGCCGGTGTGAGCTTTGCATCTTACCTTGCCCTCATAATTTTGAAAAGAAATGAGGAAATGAATCGGTTTGCGTTCTTTTTCGCTGAGCCATCGTTCGTAAGTGTACACATCCTCGGCGTCCTGATCCCCTTGACTTGGCTGGCATGGCGCCTTGATCTAACCCTAGAACGCAATCGACTGCTTGGCTTGGGACTGGCTTACATCCTGATATCAGTACTATTGCTTGACTCTGCGAGATTTTGGATTGACATGTGCTTTTTGGCGGCGACGTCCGCCTTCTTTTATATAACTAGATCGTTTAAAAAGGTTTCTATCAAAACCTTGTTGTTTGCCATGACGATAGCACTACCAACCAGTAACTTTATCTTATTCAACGAGGGGCTCCTGGGAAGTCTGACGATGGGACGCGTCCAGGCAAGTGACGACTTGCTGATCACGCTGAATTCGGATGACTCGTTAGCGTCGCGATTTTTCAGAACGGATGCAGCGTACCAGGCGTGGAAGGAATACCCACAGTATTTGATAACTGGAGCAGGCTTCGGAAATATCGGCGCGCTAATCGACGTGGGATATCAAAAAGCACTTGACAATTTTCGATCTTCCTATATGAAAGAGGTCATTCAGATAGGAGAGTCCGGCAGCGGACCGAATATTTTCAATATGCATGCGAAGACCATCGGGGAGTTCGGGCTAATAGTCTACCTGCTACTTCTTTTTGCATTATTCGACAGACGTTTTTGTTTTCTATTTCTCACTATATTCTGGTGCTATCTTCAATTCGATTCCTACGCTTTTTATGGTCTTTGGATTTATGTAGTCGCGAGAGCCTGCCTCCCACTAATTGAAAAACCAACGAAGCAAACGAAAATTGGGATTGAAAATGCGTCGTAAGAAGCTGATACATGTCGTAGAGAGTGTTTCTGACACATATGGCGGACCGGCCAAGTCAGTCCCATATTTGATAGCTGGCCTAAACGCGACCGGCCATGTTAACAGTCTGGTATCTATTAGCAGTCCAGACGGCAACCACAATAGTGTGTGCTCGGAACACTCCATCGAACCTATCATATTTAACGGATATACAAAAAAGTTCAGGTATTCGCCAGCTCTAAGCAGGCACCTGATCGCTCTGGCAAAGCAGAGCGACATCATTCACACCCATAATTTGTGGACGTATCCTGCAATCGCGGCCTATCGGGCAGCGAAAGTCGTTCGTGCTCCGCTGGTGTGCTCTATTCGAGGGAATCTTTATGAATGGAATTTGCAACAGTCTGCTTTTGCAAAGAGAGCCGCGTTGTCGCTATACCAACACAAGATTCTTGCCTCTGCTGATCTCCTGCACGCCACAGAGCCAAACGAAATTGTGGCGATTAGAAGGTTGGGGATTTCATCGCCGATCGCGTTAATTCCCAACGGTATAAACTTCGATGAGTTTTCTCAATTACCGAGCAGGGAAGTCGCATCATCTACATTAAAAATCAACCCTCACTCAAAAAAAATCCTATTTCTGTCTAGGGTGCATCCCAAAAAGGGAATCGATATTCTGATAGACACGTTTAGTCGACTGGCATCTCGTTATCCGGACTGGGAGCTCTTAATCGTTGGTCCGATCGCAGACGACACTAATATCGCTGATATTGTTAAAAGAAACATTGCCGCTGCAAGCCGTATTCACGTGATGGGAATGCTTGCAGGTGCGGAACGGCAGGCCGCCTTCGCCGCCTCAGACTTGTTCGTATTGCCCACCCACAGCGAAAACTTTGGCATTGCAATAGGTGAAGCTATGGCAGCAGGGCTTCCAGTCCTAACTACGACAGGTACACCTTGGACGATTCTAAATGAAATATCTGCAGGCTGGTGCGTCGAATTGAGCCCCGAAACGTTTCAGTCGCACCTGTCCGAGGCTATGAGTACTGACAGAAAGATTCTGAAAAAGATGGGGGATTTCGGTAGGCATCACGTCACGCAAAACTATTCTTGGAGTATGGTCTGCAAAATGATGGGCGCATCTTATTCCTGGTTGCTAGATAGCAACTTACCGAAACCATCTTTTATTTTTGACTGAGGACAACATGCAGAATTTAGCTACTTACACCCAGCCACCAAACTTTAGAGGTAGAAGCGCATTTGTATGCCAGCTGTGGTGGCTTGTGCAATCTCTACTACTAAATACATCGCCGCAATTCCTATTCGGGTGGAGAGTTTTTCTCCTCAGGTTATTCGGTGCCAAGATTGGACGAGATGTAAAAATACGCCCAAGCGTTAAGGTTACCTATCCATGGAAGCTAGAAGTTGGAGATTTTTCGTGGATTGGCGACAACGTTGTGTTGTACTCCTTAGGGCCAATTCGTATTGGAAAAAGCTCGGTCATATCTCAGCGATCATATATTTGCACTGGGAGCCATGATGCTCATCGAAGCAGCTTCGATATTTTCTCTCTTCCCGTGGTAATTGGGGACGGTGTTTGGCTCGCGACTGATGTCTTCGTTGCGCCAGGAGTATGTATCGCTAACGGGGTAGTGGTCGGTGCGCGAAGCTCGGTCTTCAAGAGCATCGGACGTGAGGGCATATACGCCGGGACTCCTGCCACATTCATCAAGCCGCGTTCATTCCATCAACAAGGTTAAGTTATGAAGAAAAAAGCACTCATCACCGGCATTACAGGTCAGGATGGCTCATACCTGGCAGAGTTTCTCCTGGAGAAGGGCTACGAAGTCCACGGCATCAAGCGGCGCGCCTCGCTGTTCAACACCCAGCGCGTCGACCATATCTATCAGGACCCGCATGTCGAGAACAAGAACTTCGTTTTGCACTACGGCGACCTGAGCGACTCGTCCAACCTGACCCGCATCATCCAGGAAGTGCAGCCCGACGAGGTCTACAACCTCGGCGCCCAGTCCCACGTGGCGGTCAGCTTCGAAGCGCCGGAGTACACCGCAGACGTCGATGCCATGGGTACCCTGCGTATCCTCGAGGCGATCCGTCTGCTGGGCCTGGAAAAGAAGACCCGTTTCTATCAGGCCTCCACCTCCGAGCTGTACGGTCTGGTGCAGGAGATTCCGCAGAAGGAAACCACTCCCTTCTACCCGCGTTCGCCCTACGCCGTCGCCAAGCTGTACGCCTACTGGATCACCGTGAACTACCGCGAAGCCTATGGCATGTATGCCTGCAACGGCATCCTGTTCAACCACGAGTCTCCGCGCCGCGGCGAAACCTTCGTCACGCGCAAGATCACCCGCGGCCTGGCGAACATCGCCCAGGGTCTGGAAAGCTGCCTGTATATGGGCAACATGGATGCGCTACGTGACTGGGGCCATGCCAAGGATTACGTGCGTATGCAGTGGATGATGCTGCAGCAGGAAACCGCTGACGACTTCGTCATCGCCACCGGCGTGCAGTACTCGGTACGTGAATTCATCAAGTGGTCGGCGGCCGAGCTGGGCATCACCCTGCGCTTCGAAGGCCAGGGCGTTGACGAGAAGGCCATCGTCGAGAAGATCGAAGGTGACAAGGCGCCCGGTCTGGCGACTGGCGATGTGATCGTGCGCGTCGATCCCCGCTACTTCCGTCCCGCCGAAGTGGAAACTCTCCTGGGCGATCCGAGCAAGGCCAAGGACGTACTCGGCTGGACTCCGGAAATTACCGTGCAGGAAATGTGCGCGGAAATGGTCTCCGAAGATCTGAAGGTCGCCCAGCGCCACGCGCTGCTCAAGGAGCACGGCCACGAGATTCCGGTCAGCGTGGAGGGTTGAGCATGGCAGCTGACCTCAACCAGCGCATCTTCGTCGCCGGCCATCGCGGCATGGTCGGCTCGGCGATCGTCCGGCGCCTCGAGGCGCTGGGCTATACCGACATCGTCACGCGGGGCCGCAACGAGCTGAACCTGCTGGATCAGCGCGCGGTGAACGCGTTCTTCCAGGCCGAAGGCATCGACCAGGTCTACCTGGCCGCGGCCAAGGTCGGCGGCATTCACGCCAACAACGAGTACCCTGCCGAGTTTATCTACGAGAACCTGATGATCGAGGCCAACATCATCCACGCCGCGCACCGCGCCGGCGTGGAGAAGTTGCTGTTCCTCGGCTCCTCGTGCATCTATCCCAAGCATGCCGAGCAGCCGATGCGCGAAGAGGCCCTGCTGACCGGCATTCTCGAGCCGACCAACGAGCCCTACGCGATCGCCAAGATTGCCGGTATCAAGCTCTGCGAAAGCTACAACCGCCAGTACGGTCGTGACTACCGCAGCGTGATGCCGACCAACCTGTACGGCCCGCACGACAACTACCACCCGGAAAACAGCCACGTCATCCCTGCCCTGCTGCGCCGCTTCCATGAAGCGACCCAACGGGGCGATGAAGAGGTGATGGTCTGGGGCAGCGGCAAGCCGATGCGCGAGTTTCTGCATGTGGACGATATGGCTGCGGCCAGCATCCACGTGATGAATCTCGACACCGAGACCTACCGCGAGCACACCCAGCCGATGCTCTCGCACATCAATGTCGGCACCGGCGAAGACTGCACCATCCGCGAGCTGGCCGAAACGGTCAAGAAAGTGACCGAGTTCCCCGGCAAGCTGACGTTCGACGCCAGCAAGCCCGACGGCACGCCACGCAAGCTGATGGATGTCTCGCGTCTGGAACGGCTCGGCTGGAAGAGCAGCATCAAGCTCGAGGATGGGCTGCGTGATGCCTATCGCTGGTTTGTCGAGCATCAGGACGACGCACGCACGCACTAACACCCCCAAACAAACCCGACATCATCCAATTGAGTGATGCCAAAGCGGCATCACTCTCGTTATAGTAGCGCCCGGCCACCCATGGAAGGCCCCGCGCTAGAGCGCTTCGACTTGCTTTTACAGGGACGTAAGACATGAAAATTCTGATCTACGGGATCAACTACAGCCCGGAGCTGACCGGTATTGGCAAATACAGCGGTGAGATGTCTCGCTGGCTGGCTGAGAAGGGGCACGACATTCGCGTCGTCACCGCCCCACCCTATTACCCCGACTGGCAGGTGCAGGCTGGCTACAAGCGCTGGCGTCCGTACCGCGATAACGATGACGTGGTGACCGTTACCCGCTGCCCGCTGTATGTGCCGAAGAATCCTTCTGCCATCAAGCGCATCCTGCACTTGAGCAGCTTCGCCCTGAGCTCGCTGGTCTCGCTGGCGACCAAGATCCGTTGGAAGCCAGACGTGGTAGTACTGGTGGCACCAACCCTGTTCTGTGCCCCCGGTGCGCTGCTTCTTGCAAAAATCACCGGCGCGACCAGCGTGATTCACGTGCAGGACTATGAGGTGGATGCCATGTTCGGCCTCGGCATTGCGCGCAAAGGGCTCTTCCGCAAGGTGGCTTGCGCGATCGAGGCGCGGTTGCTGCGCTCGTTTGATCGCTTCTCGACCATCTCCACCGGCATGCTCAAGCGCGCTGAAGAGAAGGGCGTACCCGCAGAAAAGCTGATGTTCTTCCCCAACTGGTCGGAGACCGAACGCTTCCAGAATATTGCGCGGCAGGCCGAGCTGTTGATACGGCTGGGCGTCGATCCAACGAAACGGGTGATGCTCTACTCCGGCAATATCGGCGAGAAGCAGGGGCTCGAAGGTGTTATCGAAGCAGCCGTGCACTTCCGTGAGCGGGATGACATCGTGTTTCTTATCGTGGGCGAAGGTGCCGGCAAGAAGCGCCTGATGAAGCTGGTCGAGCAGAACCAACTGGCCAACGTCATGTTTGCACCGCTGCAACCCTATGAGGACCTGCCTGCTTTGCTGGGTTCGGCGGACGGTCACCTGGTGATTCAGAAGCGCGGCGCGGCGGATGCGGTGCTGCCCTCGAAGTTGACCAACATCCTCGCTGTCGGTGGAAACGCCATCATCACTGCGGACCCGGAAACCACGCTCGGCATGCTGTGTACCGAATACCCGGGTATCGCCACACTCGTGGAGCCGGAATCGGTCAGTGCCCTGGTCAAGGGCATTGAAACCGTTCTGGAGCTGGCGCCGAACAACGTGATCGCCCGCAACTATGCGTCCGAATACTTGGCCAAGGACCGCGTACTTGAACGCTTCCTGCAGGACGTATCCCCCATCGAGACGACCGCGCCGCCCCAGGACGATATCGCCGTAGCCTAGCCAACCAGGAATATCCTAAATGCTCCATCCGGTAATCATGGCCGGGGGCAGCGGCTCACGCTTGTGGCCTCTTTCCCGCCAATTGAACCCAAAGCAGTTCATTTCTCTGACTGACGATGCACTCTCAATGCTGCAGCAGACCGTTCGGCGGCTTTCCCCGCTGGCGGTTGCTCAGCCCCTGTTGATCTGCAACGAGCAGCATCGCTTTCTCGCAGCGGAGCAGCTGCGTCAGCTCGGCTTGAACGAAGCGAAGATCATTTTGGAGCCCGTGGGACGCAACACCGCGCCGGCCATTGCGCTGGCCGCACTCAAGCTGCGTGCTGTAGGTGACGATCCGTTAATGCTGGTTCTGGCTGCTGACCATCTGATTCGCGACACGTCGGCCTTTCACCGCAGTATCGAACAGGCGCAAGGCTTGGCAGAACAAGGCAAGCTGGTGACCTTTGGCATCGTGCCGACTCATGCGGAAACCGGCTACGGCTACATTCAGCAAGGCACTGCTCTATCCGACACCAGCTTTACGGTCAGCCGGTTTGTCGAAAAGCCGGATGCGGCTACTGCTGCAGGCTACCTGGCAGCAGGTGACTACCTGTGGAACAGCGGCATGTTCCTGTTCCGCGCCAGCCGCTATCTCGAGGAGCTCGCTTCGCACCGCCCTGATATTCTCCGCGCATGCGAACAGGCCATGGCGCAGGCGAGCGATGACCTGCATTTCACCCGCGTGGATGCGGAAGCTTTCGCCGCCTGCCCGGACGATTCGATCGATTACGCGGTGATGGAGAAGACAGCCGACGCGGCTGTGGTCAGCCTGGACGCAGGCTGGAGCGATATCGGCTCCTGGTCTGCTTTGTGGGAAGTGACTGACAAGGATGCAGCAGGTAACGCGGCGACTGGCGATGTGATGCTGCATGCCACGCGCGATACCTTCGTGCGAGCCGAGCATCGTCTGGTTGCAACCGTCGGCGTGCAGGATCTGGTCATCGTCGAAACCAAGGACGCGGTACTGGTCGCGCACAAGGATCACACGCAGGACGTGAAACGCATCGTCGAGCAGATCAAGCAGGACGGGCGTCACGAGCACATGAACCATCGGGAGGTGTACCGCCCCTGGGGCGTGTATGACTCCATCGATAATGGCGATCGGTATCAGGTCAAGCGCATTACGGTGAAACCGGGTGCCAAGCTGTCGGTGCAAATGCACCACCACCGCGCTGAACACTGGATTGTCGTCAGCGGCACCGCGAAGGTCACCAATGGTGACACGACCTATCTCGTCGCAGAGAACCAGTCTACTTACATCCCCATCGGCCAGGTCCACGCTTTGGAGAACCCCGGCGTGATCGACCTGGAGCTGATCGAAGTGCAGTCCGGGTCGTACCTCGGCGAGGACGATATCGTCCGCTTCGAAGACCGCTACGGTCGTGCGTAAACCTGCCAGCTATTTGTCGAAAGGAATGACATGAAAGTTACCGTTTTTGGGATTGGCTACGTGGGTCTGGTGCAGGCTGCTGTTTTGGCCGATGCGGGCCATCAGGTCTGCTGCGTGGATGTGGACCCGGACAAGATCGCCAACCTTGAGCAGGGCATCATCCCGATCTTCGAACCGGGGCTGACTGACCTGGTGAAGAAGAACCACCAATCTGGCCGCCTGCTGTTCACGACTGACGCGGCCGTAGGCGTCGCCTTCGGCGAGATACAGTTCATCGCCGTGGGTACGCCACCCGATGAAGACGGCAGCGCGGACCTGAAGTACGTGCTGGCCGTGGCCGAGACCATCGCCTGTTATATGGATTCGCCAAAGATCGTGGTGAACAAGTCGACCGTGCCGGTCGGCACCGCTGACCGGGTCAGTGCGCGCATGACCGAAGTGCTGGCGGAGCGGAAGCTCGATATTGCCTTTCAGGTCGCTTCCAACCCCGAATTTCTCAAGGAAGGGTCAGCCGTCGCCGATTGTGTACGCCCTGACCGGATCGTCATCGGCACTGACAGCGAACACGTCGAAGCGCAGCTGCGCGAGCTGTATGAGCCGTTCAACCGCAACCATGAAAAAGTCATCGTCATGGATGTGCGCAGTGCCGAGTTGACCAAGTACGCGGCCAACTGCCTGCTGGCAACCAAGATCTCGTTCATGAACGAGATGGCCAACCTGGCCGAGCGGCTGGGGGCAGACATCGAGGCCGTGCGTCACGGCATCGGGTCGGACCCGCGCATTGGCTATCACTTTATCTATGCCGGTTGTGGATACGGCGGGTCGTGCTTTCCAAAGGATGTGCAAGCTCTGGAGCGCACAGCTCGCCAGGTGGGTTACGAGGCACAATTGCTGACCGCTGTCGAAGCGGTAAATGAACGGCAGAAGTCCCGACTGTTCGACCAGATCAGCCATTACTTCAATGGCGATGTGTCAGGCAAGACGTTCGCCGTCTGGGGCCTGTCGTTCAAGCCGAATACCGACGACATGCGCGCTGCCTCGAGCCGCGTACTGATGGAGCTGCTTTGGCAGAACGGAGCAGCGGTGCAGGCGTTCGACCCCGAGGCCATGGAAGAAACCCAGCGCATTTACGGGCACCGCAGTGACCTGCGCTTGATGGGCACCAAGGAAGCGGCGCTGGCCGGCGCTGATGCCCTGGTGGTCGTTACCGAATGGCGTGATTTCAAGGCCCCGGATTTCGCGTATATTCGCGCCGCGCTGAGCACGCCGGTGATTTTTGACGGCCGCAACCTGTATGACCCGCAGCGCATGCAGGATCAGGGTTTCGACTACTACGGCATTGGCCGTGGCAAGTCTGTGAGACCGGAAGTCTGAGTCAACAATCGCTTAACCTCTGTCATTGCTCCTGAGACACCATGCCTAGATATCAACGAGGGATTCTCCACTCGAGGGAGCCCCTGCTATCCCTGCTGCACCGTGTGCTCGATCTGGCGTTCATCGCCGCAGCGTTCTTTGCCACGCTGTACTGGAACGACACGCCGCTGCGACAGGAGTACCTGCTGTGCGTGACCGGCAGCCTGTTCCTGTTCTACCTGATCAGCGACTTCAGCCAGTTGTATGGCTCCTGGCGCGGCGAGCACAGCTTGCTTGAGCTACGCAAGGTCGCCAGCAACTGGGCGGCGACCTTCGCTGCGGTATTCGCAGTGGATTATTTCCTGTTGCCCTCGCGCACCCTGCCCAACACCGATGGGGTGCTCTGGTTCACGCTGGCTCTTGTGGGGCTGGCATCGCATCGGGTGGTACTGCGGCTGGTCGTGCGGCGCATGCGTAGCCGTGGATTCAACACCCGCTCGGTAGCCATTGCCGGCGCCGGGCCGTTGGGCCAGCGCCTGGCCAATACCATCATGAAGGCGCCCTGGATGGGGTTGGACCTGCTGGGCTTTTATGACGACATGTCCGTCGAACCGGTCTCCCTCGGCGGGACCAGCGTTCGCCTGCCAATCAACGGCAATATGGCCAACCTGATTGCGGAGGCGCGTGAAGGCCGAATCGACAAGGTTTACATCACTTTGCCGATGCGCGCAGAGGAGAAGATCAAGTGGCTGGTGGATGCGCTGAGCGATACCACCGCGTCGGTCTATCTGATCCCGGACGTGTTCGTGTTCGATCTGCTGCATGCGCGCAGTGAAAGTATCAACGGGTTGCCGAGCATCAGCATCTTCGATACGCCGATGGACGGCGCGAGCCGCGTCATCAAACGCATGGAAGATGTGGTGCTGTCGTCACTGATTCTGGCCTTGATCGCCCTGCCCATGCTGCTGATCGGCCTGGGCGTGAAGCTCACCTCCCCCGGCCCGGCCCTGTTCCGCCAGCAGCGTTACGGCATCGACGGCAAGCCGATATCGGTCTGGAAGTTTCGCAGCATGCGCGTGATGGAAGATGGCGATGACGTAGTGCAGGCTACCCGCGGCGATGCGCGCATCACCCGGCTTGGTGCCTTTTTGCGGCGCACGTCGCTGGATGAACTGCCGCAATTCGTAAACGTTCTGCTGGGCGATATGTCTATCGTTGGGCCACGGCCGCATGCGGTGGCGCACAATGAGGAATACCGCAAGCTGATCAACGGCTATATGCTGCGGCACAAGGTCAAGCCAGGCATTACCGGCTGGGCGCAGGTCAACGGCTGGCGCGGCGAGACCGATACACTGGACAAGATGGCCAAGCGCATCGAGTGCGATCTGGACTACATTCGCCACTGGTCGCTGTGGCTGGATCTGAAAATCGTGTTCATGACGGTGTTCAAGGGGTTCGTCAACCCGAACGCCTACTGAGCAGTCCGGCGCTGGGCACACTGATACAAGGGGCTACATGAGCAAATCGATACTGGTCACCGGCGGCGCTGGTTACATAGGCACGCACACCTGCATCAAGCTGCTCGAGGCGGGTTACCAGGTAGTGGTGATCGACAACCTGAGCAATAGCTCCCCGGAGGCATTGCGCCGGGTGGAGCGGCTGACCGGCAAGTCGGTGACCTTCGTCAAGGGGGACATCAACGATGGGCCGCTGCTGGACAGATTGTTCGACCAGCATGCCATCGAGGCGGTGATTCACTTCGCCGGGCTCAAGGCGGTGGGTGAATCCGTCAGCCAGCCAATGCGCTATTACCACAACAACGTCAGCGGTACCGTGGTGCTGTGCCAGGCCATGCACCGCGCCGGCGTGAAGAACATGGTATTCAGCTCGTCTGCCACCGTGTATGGCGACCCGGCCAGCGTGCCGATACGTGAGGACTTCCCTACCTCGGCGACCAACCCGTACGGGCGCTCGAAGCTGATGATCGAGGAAATGCTGGGTGATCTGTATGTGGCCGATGGCGAGTGGAACATTGCGCTGCTGCGTTACTTCAACCCGGTGGGGGCGCATGAAAGCGGCTTGATCGGTGAGGACCCGTCCGACATCCCGAACAACCTGATGCCCTATGTGGCGCAGGTGGCTGTGGGCCGGCGTGAGCAGTTGAGTGTGTTCGGCAGCGATTATCCGACCCACGACGGCACCGGGGTGCGCGATTACATCCATGTGGTGGATCTGGCCGCCGGGCACGTGAAGGCGCTGGAATGGCTGGAGCGCAAGCCGGGCATTCGCGCGTTCAACCTGGGCACCGGCGTGGGGTATTCGGTACTGGATATGGTCAAGGCGTTCGAGAAGGCCTCCGGCAAGCCGGTGGCCTACAAGCTGGTGGACCGTCGGCCCGGGGATGTGGCGCTGTGTTATGCGGATGCGTCATTGGCCGAGCAGGAGTTGGGTTGGCGTGCAGAGCTGGGGGTTGAGGCGATGTGCGCCGATGCCTGGCGTTGGCAGTCGCAAAATCCGAAGGGGTATTCGGAATAGATTGTCGCGGGGGAGGTATTAACCTCCCACGGGTGTTGCCCGCCCAGTCCTGCCCCTGGCGTAAGGGTTGACGTCGCGGATTCTTCTTCGCGGTCATGCCCGCTCCTACGGCTAGGGGGGGGCGTGGGTTTGGTAGGAGCGTCCCCCTGGGCGCGATAGCAGGCTCGACAATCCCTTCGCGGCGAGGGCGCCGCTCCTACCGATCGGGTTCGCGTCAGCGATGGGTGCGGCGCGACACTATTTTCTTGAAGTAGTTCCCACAATGTTGTAACCGCGTATAATCGCTCACAATCTGTACTCATAAGGAACCGGGTAATGAAACAGCAATTCCTCGCTTTGATCGCAAGCGGTTTGATCCTCTCTTCCAGTTTTGCCTATGCCGCTGAAGAAGCAGCTGCCACCGAAGGTTCGGCTGGTGCCAGCAGCTCCTCCGCAGGCGCGTCTGCTGGCGGTACTGGCGCAGCAGCGGGTACAGGTACTGGCGTTGCAGCAGGCGCTACCGCCGGCGCAATCGGTGGTATCAGTGTTGGCGCAGTGGCGCTGGGCGCGGCAGTAGCCGGCGCGGCAGCGGCTGCAGCGGGCGGCGGTGGCGGCAGCGGATCGGGTGGCACTACCGGTACCACTGGCACCACAGGTACCACCGGCACCACCAACTGATAGCTGAACCAGGCCATTCGCACTCCGTGCGGGTGGCTTTTTTCTGCAGTACCTCTTCTCGATCGTCACGATTGCCTCACGAATAAAGATTCCTGCCATGATCCGTTTCCCGTTAGTCGCGCTGGGCGCGTCCCTGTTGTTGCTCCAGGCCTGTGCGTTTGCGCCTGGCATGCATATGCACAAGAAGAGCCTGATCGATCGCGACGCGGCAGAGAACAGCATGGTGGAGATCGTGCAGATCACCCCCAAGGTGATCGCACAGGAGCAGGCGGTGAACACCCGCATGCACATTCCGCAGGCGCTGCTGGATTACCAGCCGGAGAATTACCGCATCGGCGCCAACGATGCGCTGTTCATCACCGTATGGGACCACCCCGAGCTGACCGTGCCGGGGGGCCAGCAGCAACCGGCTGAAGCCAACTCGCGCGTGGTACGCGCGGACGGCACGCTGTACTACCCCTTCCTCGGCGCCGTACAGGTCGAAGGGCTGACACTGGAACAACTGCGTGAACAGATTACCCAGAAACTGGCACGGGTAATCGAGCAGCCGCAGGTCGACGTCAACGTGATCGGCTTCAATAGTCAGAAGATCATCGTCAGCGGTGCCTTCGCCAACCGCGGTTTTCTGCCGGTGACGGCCGAGCCGCTGACCCTGGTGCAGGCGGTGGGCATGGCCGGCATCGAAAAGGGCCGCGCTGACCTGTCCAACCTGACGCTGATCCGTGAAGGCGTGACGTATTCGCTCGATTACGACCGACTGACCGACCGCCCCAGCAACATCGGCGAGATCTATCTGCGCGCCGGCGACAAACTGCATCTGGCGCTGAATGATTCGCGCAAGATCTTTGTGATGGGTGAAGTCCGCACGCCCCGCCCGCTGCCCTACAGCACCAGCCGCATGAGCCTGAGCGAAGTGCTCGCCACGGTCGGCGGACCGCTGCAGGAAACGGCCAGTGGCCGCGAGGTGTATGTGATTCGCGGCGTCGAGAATCTCGAAACGCAGAAGGCGACCGTGTTCCAGCTCAACGCCAGCTCGCCGACCGCGTTCATTCTGGCCGATCAGTTCGAGATGCAGCCGCAGGATGTGGTGTTCGTCGGCCCGGCCGAGATTACTCGCTGGAACCGCTTCATCAGCCAGCTGTTCCCCTCGGCCAATATCTTCCGCACCACGCTGACCATCGACGAAGACCTGCGCGATCGCAGTTCGAACTGAGGATGGCGTAGGTGACACTCTTGTTGCGCGCAGCAATTTGCTGCGCCGCTTGCCTCTGGTTGACCGGCTGCGCGCCGTTTAGCTCGGCGTCTTACCAGACGCTGCGGATTGCCGTGCTCGGCCCGCAGTCGCAGGTCACCACCGAGTACGTCAACCAGCTCGACCGCCCTGCCCTCATCGTTCGCCTGGGGCAGTCTGAAGCGCTGCTGACGCTTGCCTCGCGCGCCCAAGCCGTTGCCGAGTGGCATGGTGTGGAGCAACATCTGGTGACGCGCAACGGCAAGCTGGTGCATACCGCCGGGCTGCCGCTCGAGGCGGATGTGATCGTGGCGCTGGCGGCAGATGATCCGTTCGCCGGAGACCTGCGCACTATTGCGGACGGCGCGACCATTACCCGGCTGGTCGACTATCCGGCGCGCTATCTCACCGGCGTGCCGCAGCATGCGCGTTACACCCTCGGCCCGCGCGAAGCGATGAACATCATGGGCCGGAGCGTCGAGCTGCAACGCCTTGATGAAGCCGTCAGCATGCCTGCGCTGGGCTTCAAGGCGAACAACCGCTACTGGTTCGACCCGGCTGACGGCCGCGTGCTGGTCAGCGCGCAGCAGATCGCCCCGGGCCTGCCCGAGCTGGTTCTGACCGAAGCCGTACCAGCGGGGATAACCCGATGATGCGCTTGCTGCAAAGGATGCTGTGTGCGCGGCGCGCGTATCGCGGTGTCGGTGGCTCGGGCTCAGCGTTCGCGCCCAGGTGCGCTCCTACAGGGGCGGCAGCTGACCTGCGTAGCATGTGGGAGCGGCGTCCCCGCCGCGATGGGTTGACGCAGTCTATCCAGCCCGCCGGTCGCCGCGCGTCGCGCCTCCCACACGCTTGGGCGTGGATGCTGATCCAGCCACTTCAGTGTTCGTGGGGGCCGATGTGCTCGTGGGGGCCGATGCGTTCGTGGGGGCCGATGTGTTCGTGGGTGCCGATGTGTTCGTGGGAGCGGCGTCCCCGCCGCGATGAAGGCCACTCCAAAGCTCTGACGCTTGCCATCCTGCTCATCTGCGCCTTGCTGACCTCAACGTCCAGTGCTGCCGAACCGCTCAACGTCACGGTCGAGGGCCTTGTCCTGCAGCCTGGCACCTATTCCCTACCCGAAGGCGCACGCCTGAGCGATGCATCGGTTGCCGCCCAGGTGCGTGCCGATGCCTGGTTCCTCGGCGCTGCCCTGCTCCGCCGCGCCGCCATTCAGCCGCAGCAGAAGCTCAAGGCCGGCCTGCTGTTCGATCTGCAGAGCAGTCGCGTGCACTGGCAGGCCGAGGAGCAAGCCGCTGGCGTTGAGCTGGCGGGTCGGTTGCTGACGGCGGTCGAAGCCATGCCGGTCACGGGCCGCGTTCGCGCTCAGCTCGATCCTCTGCAGCAGCTGGCGTTGAGCCGCAATGGGCTGTTGCAGGATGGCGACCGTATTGCGTATCCACCGCGTGCCGAACGGGTTCGTGTCACCGGCGCGGTGAAGGCCGATTGCTTGCTGGCATTCGATCCGTCGCTTCAGCCGGTGGATTACCTTGATCAATGCCCTCGTCATGCGCTGGCCGATCCGAGCTATGTGCACGTAGTTCAGCCGGACGGACGCACCCAGCGGCGCGGTGTGGCGCTGTGGAACCGCGAGCCGGGGAATGTGGCGGTGGGGGCGGTGTTGTATGTGCCGGTGGATCCGAAGCATCTGGCTGCGGACGCGCAGGGTCTGAATGATGATTTTGTGGCGCTGTTGGCTACGCAGGTGGCTGAGGCCGGGGCGGCTGGTAAAGGCCTTGTGAGCGAGTCCGCTATCGCGGCGGGGGCGCCGCTCCTACCGGGGGTGAAGCAGGGTTTGGGGGCGTCGGTTGGCACCTATCGCGGCCGGAACCCCGCTGCCACGGGTTCGGCTGCCACGGAGGTCGCTTTCACTGACTCCATTGGCGTAGCAGCAGACAGTACCGTGGGAGGCGCGACTCGCGGCGACATGACCCCGCAAGGCGAGCAGTCGGTCGGGGAGTATGCCGGTGGATAATCGCGCACCCTTCCGGCTGCTGGTACTGGGGCCGGCACTGCTGGCCGCGCTGGGCTATTCGCCGGCCAGCATTGCCGACCGCTACCGTACCACCCAGCATGACTTCGGCGGCGTGGGCCTGCTGCAGACGCCGACCGCGCGCATGGCGCCGGAGGGCGAGTTCAGCTTCAACGCCAACCGCACCTCGCCCTACAGCCGCTACAGCGTATCCGTGCAGCCGCTGCCGTGGCTGGAAGGCACCATCCGTTACATGGCGATCACCAACCGCCTGTACGGCCCGAATATCGCTGGCGACCAGAGCTACAAGGACAAGGCCGTCGACGTGAAGGCTCGCGTCTGGGAAGAGAGCTACTGGCTGCCGGATGTCGCCATCGGCATGCGCGACATCGGCGGTACCGGCCTGTTCTCCAGCGAGTACGTGGTGGCCAACAAGCGCTTTCTCGATTTCGATGTGAGCCTCGGCCTGGCCTGGGGTTACATCGGCAATCGCGGTGACTTTCGCAACCCATTCTCGGTGCTGGGCTCGAACTTCAACGAGCGCCCCGGCCGTACGGCTGAGCAGGTCGGCGACTTCAACCAGGACAACTACTACCGCGGCCGGCCGGGTGTGTTTGGTGGTGTGGAATACCAGACGCCCTGGGATCGGCTGCGCCTGAAGCTGGAGCTGGACGGCAACGATTACCGGAACGAGCCGCAGAACAACGACCAGCAGCAAGACTCGCCCTTCAACCTCGGCGCGGTGTTCTCCGTGACGCGTGGCATGGATGTGCATGCAGCCTGGGAGCGCGGCAACACAGCCATGCTCGGCGTGACCTTCCACACCAATCTCAAGACCGGTGCCAGTACACCGAAGGTTCTCGACCCGGCACCGGAAGCACGCGAGCCGCCCACAGGCGTCACGGGCCAGGCCGTGGACTGGGAGGCGGTCAGCCAGCGCCTGCAGCGTAATGCCGGGCTGGATGTACAGGAGATTGCCGAGCGTGACGGTGAGCTGATCATCACGGCCGAGCAGACCACCTACCGCAGCACAGCGAAGGGCCTCGGGCGCGCCAGCCGCGTGCTGGATAACGCTACCAGCGCGGGCACCTATGACTGGTATACGCTGCGCCATACTGCGCGAGGCGTGACGATCAGCGAGACCAGCCTGCGTGCCGAACGCCTGCGCGACCTGGACGCCAACCGCATCGAGCCCGATGTGATGCGCCGCGCAGTGGTCTCGGCTCAGCCGAGTGTGGTCGATACCGACGTGCTGTATGCGCAGCCGCTCGACCGGTTCGATGTGGGCCTGTCGCTGGGTTACAACCAGAACGTCGGTGGCCCGGACGGGTTCATCCTGTACCAGTTTCTGGCACGCGCTGACGCTGAATATCGCTTCGCACGCAATAGCTGGGTGCACGGCAGTGTCGCGGCGAACCTGATCAACAACTTCGACAAGTTCCGCTACGACGCGCCAAGCCGCCTGCCGCGTGTGCGCACCAACCTGCGCCAGTTCCTGACCACCTCGGATGTGGTCATCGAGAATCTGCAGTTCACCCAGGTCGAGGAGCTGACGCGCGACTGGTACGGGATGGTCTACGGCGGATTGCTCGAAGGCATGTTCGGCGGGGTGGGCGGCGAAGTGCTCCTGCGCCAGCATGGTGAAACCTGGGCTGTCGGAGCTGACCTGAACTGGGTCCGCCAGCGCGGCTTTGCCCAGGATTTCAGCTTCCGCGATTACTCGGTGGTGACCGGGCATGTGACGGGCTATCTGCAGACCGGGTACCACAATGTATTGGCCAAGGGCAGCGTGGGACGCTATCTGGCGGGTGATCTGGGCGCCACGCTGGACCTCTCGCGTCGCTTCGACAACGGCGTCACCGTGGGCGCCTGGGTAACCAGAACCGATGTGCCGGCCGAGCAGTTTGGTGAGGGCAGTTTCGACAAGGGCGTGTATTTCACCCTGCCCTTCGACGCCTTCTTTGCGCGATCGACCCGCAGTCGCGGCACCATTGTGTGGAATCCGCTGACGCGTGATGGCGGCGCGCGACTGGCTCGATACTACGGGTTGTATGAGCTGACCAGCGATCGGGATAGGGAAGTTTTCGAGTCCGGATTTGACCAGCTGGTCAAGTAGACTCGCCGGAGCTCAACGCTCAAATTGATATCAAAATGATTCTATAATGGAATATAGTGTGCGTGGCCGAGGTGCCTTCGTACGAGCAGTCTACAAGGATGTAAGCACACTATCATGATCGCCTTTCTTATCGCCCTGTCGTTTCTGATCCTCTGCGCCGAGTCCTATGCCAAGACCCGCCGAATACTCGACGCCCGGCCGATGCCGGACACCTGCCTGAGTACGGCTTACACGCTGTTGGGCGGTTATGCTGCACCGCTATGCGCGCTGGCGCTGCTGGGGTGGGGCTTTTACATTTTTCAGTGGTGGTTTCCGCTGGTTGCGCTGATAGGTTGTTCGGCTGCCGTTGCTTTGCTCTTTGGCCGTTTCATGGAAAGCTTCGCTGCCGGCCTGGTGTTGATCTCGTTTCCGCTGGGTGCGGTAAGCGGCATTTACTGCCTGGTGGCCTGAACGGCTGCGCGCGGCATTGCGCTCGGGATATTTGCGGCGGAAGCGAGGTCTTACCGTTGCCGGTCGCTTGATCAAGATTGCAGCGGCCGAGTGAGACCAGTTTATTTTGCAGACGGCTAGCGCCGCAGCACGGAGCATGCATGTGGCGTAGCATCAGCCGACACCGCAATACCTTTCAGACTCTCTTCGTGGCCCTGGTGCTGCTGGGCATGTTCCTCGGCATGCGCCCAACGCCTCCCTTCGGCAAGATCCAATGGCTGATGACCAGTTTTCACCTGGGCGGCCTGTTCTTCTGCACCCTGCTTAGCTATCTCGCCTTCCCGCGCTGGCCCTGGTGGTTGCGCTTCGGGATGATGTGCGGCGTTGGCCTGGCGGTGGAGTTCGTGCAGTATTTTCACCCGACCCGCTCTGCGGATCTGGTGGATGTGTTCGCCAATACCGTTGGCGTGGTGCTGGGGTTGGCGGTGATTGCCCTGTGGCAGAAGCGGAATCGCTGGGGCGGGTTTGCTGTGGAGTCGCGGGAGGTTTAGGTTTGAACTGCGTGGCGTAGGCTAGCCCGCTTTCGCGCCCAGATGCGCTCCTACGCAGATTCCCGGGTAGGAGCGGCGCCCTCGCCGCGATGAAGGTGGCTCCGGCTCCGCTTCGCGCCCAGGGGGACGCTCCTACAAAAATCTCCACGCTGTAGGAGCGGGCATGACCGCGAAGGGGTTTGGGCTGCGGCGCTTTCCGATTGCATGCTTTCGCGCCCAGGTGCGCTCGTACGCAGATTCCCGGGTAGGAGCGGCGCCCTCGCCGCGATGAAGGTGGCTCCGGCACCGCTTCGCGCCCAGGCGGACGCTCCCACAACAATCTTTGCGCTGTAGGAGCGGGCATGACCGCGAAGGGGTTTGGGTTTAGAGGCATAACCCCAGCCCACTCGCCAATTCATCGATTCACGCTGGAGCAACTATGTGGTTCACCATCATGCGGCTGTGGGTTCGCTACCGGCTCGCCTTCCAGATTCTGTTCATTGCGGTCGTCGCGTTCGGCATGTTCCTCGGCATGCGCCCCACCCCGCCTCCCACCGCCTTCAGCTGGATGGCGACGAGTTATCACCTCGTCGGGCTATTGGGCTGCACCGTGCTCAGCTACCTGGCCTACCCGCGTTGGAAATGGTGGGTTCGCTTCGTGCTGATGTTCGCCGTGGGCATTTCGGTGGAATGGGTGCAGTCGTACCATCCGACGCGCAGTGCCGACATCCATGATGTGTACGCCAATACGATCGGCGTGTCCTGTGGTCTGGCATTGATCTGGGCGTGGGAGCGTTTTGGCAAATGGCAGCCCGGGCGACGGGGAAGCGTACTATCGCGGCGGGGACGCCGCTCCCACGAAGCGGGATGATGCCGAGCCAGGTAGCAACCCCATCCCCCGGTAGGAGCGGCGCCCTCGCCGCGATGGGGGTTAGGCTGTGGCTCTTCCCGATACTCCGCTTTCGCGCCCAGGTGCGCTCCTACAGTCGATGCTAACCAAACCCGTGGGAGCGGCGCCCTCGCCGCGATAGGATTGGGCTTTGGATACTCCGCTTTCGCGCCCAGGTGCGCTCCTACATTCGAATCGAACCGAACCCGTAGGAGCGGGCATGACCGCAGAGGGGGTTGGGCTGTAGCGCTTCCCGATAACTCGCTTTCGCGCCCAGGTGCGCTCCTACATTCGAAACGAACCGAACCCGTAGGAGCGGGCATGACCGCGAAGGGGTTGGGCTGTGGCGCTTTCCGATAGCCCGCTTTCGCGCCCAGGTGCGCTCCTACATTCGGAACGAACCGAACCCGGAGGAGCGGGCATGACCGCGAAGGGGTTGGGCTGTAGCGCCTCCCGATAATTCGCTTTCGCGGCGGGGGCGCCGCTCCTACGAAGGGCGCGCGCCCGTTGCGTGGTATGTGATCACCAAACCTGTGGGAGCGGCGTCCTCGCCGCGATGGGTTATTGCGGCTTACGCTTGGGGGGCGCAAAACCGTCGGAGCTGGTGGTCACATCACCCTTGGGCACCGCCGGCTTGCGCTTGGCGGCTGGCTTGCCGGTCTTTGGCTTCTTCGGCTTGCTGCCCTTCTTGTCATCCTTTTTCTTTTTCGCGCCGGCCGGCTTGCCGGACGCCTTCACCTTCTTCGGACCCTTGAAGCTACCGGGGACTTCCTTGAGGATCCGGCGCTCGAAGTTTCGCCGCAGATAGCGCTCGATGCTGGACATCAGATTCCACTCGTGCGGCGCCACCAGCGAAATCGCCACGCCCTCCGCGCCTGCCCGGCCCGTCCGCCCTACCCTGTGCAGATAATCATCGCCACTGCGGGGCATGTCGAAGTTGATCACCAGATCCAGCTCGCTGATATCCAGCCCCCGCGCGGCCACATCAGTCGCGACCAGGACACCTGACTGGCCCTGTTTGAAGCGATCAATCGCGGCCTTGCGGTCCTTCTGATCCTTCTCCCCGTGGAGCACGTACACCCGGAACTCTTCTCCAGCGCGCAGCACACCGTTCAGCCTGTCAGCCATAACGCGCGTGTTGGTGAAGACGATAGCCTTCTTGCCCTGAATCTCGTTGGCCAGCAGCCATTTGAGCTGGGCTTCCTTGTGTGCATCATGGTCCGCCGGAATAACCTGCTGCCGAATCGCTGGCGTGTCGTCGCGCACGCTATCAAGCTCGAGCCGCATCGGCTCGCGCAGCACCTGCTCGGTCACACGGCGCAGACCTGCGTTGCCGGTGGTAGCGGAAAACAGCATGGTCTGCCGCTCGCTGCGGCAGGCTTCGGCGATCTTCAGGACGTCCTCGCTGAAGCCCATGTCCAGCATGCGGTCGGCTTCGTCGATCACCAGCGTCTGAATCTGTGTAAGGTCGATGTTCACACCTGCGGCGAGATGCTCGAGGGTGCGCCCGGGTGTGGCGATCAGCACGTCCGGGTTCTTGCGCATCTTCGCCGCCTGGACCTTGAAGTCCTCGCCGCCGATGATCAACTCAGCCTTCAGGAAGGTGAATTTGGCGAGGCTCTGCACATCCTGCAGGATCTGTCGGGCCAGCTCACGGGTGGGCGAGAGGATCAGCGCACGCGGACCGGTTGGCTTGCTCTCGTCATTCAACAGGCGATGCAGAATCGGCAGCACGTAGGCAGCGGTCTTGCCGCTGCCTGTCTGCGCGATCACATAGAGATCCGCCCCTTCGATTGCCGGCGGGATAGTTTGCTCCTGCACCGGAGTGGGTGTGTCGAACGTCAGTTCGGTCAGGGCTTTGAGCAGGCGTTCGTGCAGGTGCAGGTCGGTAAACAAGGGCGGGATCTCTTTTCGGATTCGGTGCTGCGTGAATGCGCGCAGTTTAGCATTTCCGGGTCCAACTCGTGTCATCAGGTTGACAGGCAGGTGGAACGCGCTGGTTACTTGATGGATGGCTCGGCTCGATGGTGGCGTGGCTGATCGCTCGCTGTCGCCGCGGGTCGCGCCTCCCACCGAAGCAGGTGTGGGGCTGGAGGCTTGAGGCTTGAGGCTTGAGGCTTGAGGCTTGGAGCTTGGGGCTTGGGGCTTGGGGCTTGGGGCTTGGGGCTTGGGGCTTGGGGCTTGGGGCTTGGGGCTTGGAGCTCAGATAAAAAAAGGGGCGCCGAAGCGCCCCTTAAATCCCAAACTAAACGAGCAACACTACTACTTAACGAACACCCGAAGCACGGAGTGCAGCCGGAGTGAACTGGTTGTAGTTCGGCTGGAAGTCGAACTGAGGTGCAGACACTTCTTCGGTATACATACCCAGTGCGATGTAACGGCCTGCGAGCAGGTCATACAGGGTTTCGATCGCGTAACCCGGGATCTTTTCCTTGTAATTGAAGGCAATGTGACCTTCACCTACGCGCCACAGCGTGCCACGACCATCGTAGTGGTCAGCCAGGTTGATCATCCACGAGTCTTCGTCCATGAAGAAGTTACGCTGAGCGTAAATGTGACGTTGACCCTGCTTCACGTTGCCCTGTACTTCCCATACGCGGTGCAGCTCGAAGCGGGTGTGTTCCGGGTTGATGTGGCCAGCCTGCAGCACGTCCGCGTACTTCACGTCACGGTCGGTCATGCGATAGCTGTTGTACGGTACGTAGATTTCCTTCTTGCCAATCAGTTTCCAGTCGTAGCGGTCAGGTGCACCGTTGTACATGGAGAAGTTGTCAGACGTACGCATACCGTCCGAAGCTGTACCCGGGCCGTCGTACGCAACCTGCGGAGCACGACGTACGCGGCGCTGACCAGCGTTGTAAACCCACGCCATGCGAGGCTCTTTCAACTGGTCCAGGGTGTCGTGTACCAGCAGTACGTTACCAGCCAGACGCGAAGGCGCATTCACACGCTGCTTGAAGAACAGCAGGGTGTTGGGAATGGTCGACTCGTCAACATCCGGCATATGCTGCGGATAACCGACTTCTTCTTCCAGCTTGATCAGCGTGTATGAGCCGTTGGTTTGCGGCATGGCTTGCATGTACCAACGCTTGATGTTCACGCGATAGCGAGTGTTGTGGTTCCACACCACTTCCGCACCGGACTTCGGAATCGGGAAGGCGAAGGTGCCGTGCGAAAAGTTCTCGATACCGTCGCCACCGTTAACCAGCTTGGCCTGGCCAGCAGTACGCTTGACCTGGTCATACACGTCCTGCGGGTAGCCCACGGTACGCTGAGTCTCGTAGACGGGCATGCGGAAGGTTTCCGGATAGCGCTCGAACATCGCGATCTGGCCGGGGGTCAGCTTGTCCTTGTACTCCTGGTAGTTCTGGGCAGTGATGGTGAACTGCGGCTGAGCGTCGGCGAACGGGTTGGTCTGGAAGTTATCCTCGACCACCCGGCCAGCGTCCTCACCCAGGCCGCCAGTCCACTCGGGGATGGTGCCATCGGCATTGCCGGCCTTCTCAGCGCCGATCGGCGTGAGTTCATTACCCAGCTTGTTGATCTCATCCTGGGTCAAAGACTGGGCCATAACGCTGGATGCCAGGAGGCTTAACGCCAGACCGCCTGCACCCAGAAGGGTTTTTTGCATACGCATATTATTGTTTCTCCTTATCTGCCAGTCTTAGAAAGTCACACTGAAGCTGAGCGACGCGAAGTCACGGTCAACTGCGGTGTTGTACTTGCCGTCGAAGAAGTCGGTGTAGCTCAGCGACGCGCTGTACTTGTTCGCATAGTCGGCGTTCAGACCCAGGCTGATCGCCTTGGCGTTCTCGGTAAAGTTCGGGCTGTAACCTTCAACGTCATGCGACCAGGTCAGGCTCGGCGACAGGTTGACGCCCATGAACACGTTGGAGTAATCCAGCGCAGCGCGCAGACGGTAGCCGTAAGACCAGTCAGTCATGAAGCCGTCGTCTTCACACCAGCTGGCTGCGTTCGGCGAACGGCCAGCGGCGGGTGCGGTGCCCTGGAAGGACGAGCATTGACCAGCTACGACACCGGGAGGACCTACGTCGCCTGGATTGTACGGGCTTTGTCCGAACAACGAGTCACGACCGTAGCGCATCTCACCGATACCACCGATGTAGTTCACACCGAGCTCACCGACCAGAGACAGACGGCTAGCGCCCAGCACGCGATCAATGAAGTGAATGGCAGTGATTTGGGCCTGATAGAACTCTTCGCGCTCGTAACCCGGAATGTCAGAGCCGATACCAGCCGGCCCAATGGCCAAACCGCGGTGCGTGTTGTCTTGACCCGTCGCAGCGTTAACCAGAGCCAAACGGCTTTGATCACCGGTATTAATCTGCAAAGGCATATTCGGACGATAGCTCAGCTCACCACCGACCGACGTGCCGGCAATGCTGGTCTGGAAGCTAACACCGTACAACCGAATGTCTTCAGGATATTCGAAGAAATAGCCTGCAGGACCGTTGACACCGTTCAGACCCGGTATCGGGTTGCCCACGCCCGGTGGCAGACCGGCAACACTGGAGTAAATCGGAGTACGGCTATGATAGTTCATCGCGTACAAGCCGAACTCAGTATCATTCAACGCAGGAACGAACCAACGGAATGCAACGCCGTATTGCCCACTGTCAGATGCTTCCTGATCTTTCTTTGCGCGCACGATGTACGTGCCAGCAGGCTGTTCGCCCATCGGGAAATCCTGGCCCGCTACGACCAGACGATCGTTACAACCGGTGGCAAGTGTGTCAGAACCGAAGAAGGTACCGCAGTTATCCAGCACAGTTTCCTGGAACTTGAGCTGATAAAACGCTTCCATGCTCAGGTTTTCAGTCAGGCCCTGGGAGAAATACAGCATCTCGACCGGGAGCAGGCCTTCCTTGATCTCCGCACCCGGGCGGCGGAATGCAGCGACGTCGATCGGGTTGATGGAGTTGATCGAGTTACCGATGAAGGTACTTTCACCCCAGCTCACCACCTGGCGGCCCAGGCGAACGTTGCCCGGGTTATTGCCGATGAAATAGTTGTGGTAAACGAACGCATCGAGCAGCTCGACGCCGGAGCCTTTTACCAGCGGATCGCGACCGGAGTCGTCGATATCATAGAAGCGCTGGCTGCCATCCTTGGTTTCGAAGTCGTACCAGTACTTACCGCGGATGAAGGCGCCGGAGTCGCCGTAATTGAGCTCGAGATCATGTACGCCGCGGAAGATCTTGGAGAACACGTCGCCTGCATCGTAGTTCAAACGACCATCGTCTGAGGTACGAGCAGCCGCTTCGCCGTTCATGAACTCGCCGTCACGAACGGTCTGAGTATGGATGAAACGCTTGTCCGCGCTCTGGGTGGACATACTGGCACCGATGGACAGCTGAGAGTCTAACTGCCCGCGGACTTCGCCAAGATTGAAGGTGACTGCGGCGGCTGAGCCAGAGAAGCTGGCCAGACCAATTGCCAGAGGCAATGCGGCGAGCGACCAAGCATGCATTTTTTTTGTCATTGTGCTGCTCCGTTAGAATGAATCACGAGTGCCAGGCCTTCGGGATGGCTCTGGCATCGGTGATTAGTCTGTCACGGCTTTACAAAAGCATTTGTCCGATTCGGACGAATCTCTTGTCTCACATGGACATTCAACGAATGAATGACAGCAATTGCCCGGCGGAATAATCTGTTGCATTTGTTTACCTAATATAGCAATTTAGAGCCTCGGACGACGATCGGGCACACGATCGCGTATCAATAAGAACAAGAAAATTGACGAGAGGCGAGAATGAATCAGATTCTCCATCCGCTGCCCTGTGAACGGTTGCAGGAACGGGCATTCTGGGCTCAGGGCATCGCCCGGACCATGGAACAGTACGGCAAATCGCTGCGTGATCTGCCAGCAGACCTGCGCCAACACTGCGTACCTACAGATCAAAGCCTCGCACAGATTACCCAGACCGACATGAATCGCCTGTGGCATGCCGCTGCCCGCTTGACCGAGGACGAGTGCTTCGGGCTTCGCATGGGGCAGACCTATTGCTCGAACACACTCAAGGTTCTTGGTCTTGCGGCAGTGTCCAGCGAGACGGTTGGCGACGCGGTGAAGCGTGTGCTGCGCTACATCTCGGTGTTCAGCACACAGGTCCAGCTGTACTCCGTTGAAGACGACCAGTATTTCACTATCTATTTCGAGCCGCGTGGCACGCCGCACCCGCTACATATCGAAGCGGTGGTGGCCCAGTGCGCGAAAATCTGGGCTTCGCTGGAGAACGGCCACACACCGCTGGTGCTGGAGACGCGCCTTGCAGGCGAGCATGAAGGGACGCGCGCCTACTGCGAATCAGTGTTGAGCGGCAAGGTACGACTGGGCGCGAAGCGCGTTGCCGTGCGCATGAGTCGCGCGATGCTGCGCAACCCGCTTCCCTCTGCCGATGCATTCCTGCGCAAGCGGCTGGATGCGTCACTGGAAGACATGCTGGGCGATCTGCCGAACGTGAACTTTGCCGAGCAGGTGAAACAGCGGATCCGTCTGCTGGTTGCCCAGCGCGAGGTGTCCGAAGAAATGGTGGCAACGCCGTTCAACATGAGCCCGCGCCACCTGCGCCGCAAGCTCAGCGAAACGCAGACCACCTATGAAAAGCTGCTGGATGAAGTGCGTATGGAACTGGCCATGCGGCTGATCCGTGAGGGCAAGCTCAACCTTGGCCGTATCGCATTCGAGCTGGGCTTTCTGGACCCCAGCAGCTTTACCCGAGCGTTCCGTCGCTGGACTGGCATGAGTCCTACCGCGTTCAAGGACCAGTCGCAGAGCAAGCTGGGGGCGGCAGCGGTTTAAGGCTTCTCCCTGCACTGATCAGCACCACTCCAGGCGGCCGACCGGCCGCCATCGCGGCGGGGACGCCTCTCCCACCGACAATCCTGTTTGCCTTCAAGTCGTAGCGCACAGCCGCCGCGGGTCGCGCCTCCCACAGGCGCTCTAAAGCCAAAAGCAGAACAAAAAAAGGGGCCCGAAGGCCCCTTTTCTGTCACACCCAAACGGTACCGATCAACGAACGCCCGAGGCGCGCAGAGCGGCCGGGGTGAACTCGTTGTACGAAGGGTTGGTGCCATACTGCGGCGCCGACGATTCTTCGTTATACATACCCAGCGCGATATAACGACCGGCAACCAGGTCATACAGCGTTTCCGCCGCGTAGCCAGGCAGCTGCTCATGGTAGGCGTGGGCGATGTGACCCTCGCCAACGCGCCACAGGGTGCCGCGACCGTCGTAATGATCAGCCAGGTTGATCAGCCAGGAATCCTCGTCCACGAAGAAATTACGCTGCGCGTAAATGTGGCGCTGCCCGTCCTTCACGTTGCCCTGCACTTCCCACACGCGGTGCAACTCGAACCGGGTGTGTTCCGGGTTGATGTGGCCGGCCTTCAGGATATCGTCGTACTTCAGCTTCGGATCAACCAGCTTGTAGCTGTTGTACGGAACGTAGATTTCCTTCTTGCCCACCAGCTTCCACTCGTACCGGTCAGGTGCGCCGTTGTACATGGAGAAGTTGTCGGAAGTACGCATGCCGTCCGAAGCAGTACCCGGGCCGTCATACGCCACCTGGGGAGCGCGGCGTACGCGACGCTGGCCAGCGTTGTAGACCCACGCCATGCGCGGCTCCTTCAGCTGATCCAGGGTGTCGTGTACCAGCAGTACGTTACCTGCCAGGCGCGACGGCGCGTTTACCCGCTGCTTGAAATACAGCAGTGTGTTGGACGCCTTCTCCAGGTCCACGTCGTTCATGTACTGCGGGTAGGCCGCTTCTTCCTCGAACTTGATCAGGGTGTAGGAGCCATTGGTCTGCGGCATCGCCTGAACGTAGGAACGCTTGATGTTCTTGCGATAGCGCGTCATGTGGTTCCACACCACTTCTGCGCCCGACTTGGGGATCGGGAAGGCAAACGAGCCGTGGCTGAAGTTTTCGATACCGTCACCGCCGTTGACCAGCTTCGCTTCGCCAGCGGTCTTCTTGACCTGGTCGTACACTTCCTGCGGGAAGGAAACGGTGCGCTTGGTCTCGTAAACCGGCATCGTGAAGCTGTCAGGATACCGTTCGAACATGGCGACCTGGCCCGGGGTCAGGTGCTCCTTGTGCTCCTGGTAGTTCTGCGCCGTGATGGTGAACTGCGGCTGCTCGGCCTTGACCGGATTCTCACGGAAGTTGCGCTCCAGCTCGGCACCGGCTTCCGGGCTCAGACCGCCGGTCCATTCCGGAATGGTGCCGGCAGCGTTGCCCGACTTTTCCGCACCGATCGGCGTCAGCTCGTTACCGAGCTTGTTGATTTCATCCTGCGACAGGCTTTGCGCCATCACGCTGGTGGCGAGGATGCTGAGGGCCAGGCCGCCTGCACCGATAAGAGTTGTTGCTATACGCATATTATTTTTCTCCTGATAGCCGGTCTTGTTAGAAAGTCACGCTTAGGCTGAGCGCGGCGAAGTCGCGGTCAACAGCGGTGTTGTACTTACCGTCGAAGAAATCGGTGTAGCTGATCGAGGCGTTGTACTTGTTGCCGTAATCGGCATTGAGCGCGACGCTGATCGACTTGGCATCTTCAGTGAAGTTCGGGCTGTAACCCTCGATGTCATGCGACCAGGCGAGGCTGGGGCTCAGGTTGATACCGGCAAACACGTTGGCGTAATCCAGGGCGGCACGGATACGATAGCCGTAGGACCAGTCGGTGAAATAACCATCGTTTTCACACCAGCTGGCCGCGTTGGGCGAGCGATCAGCCACAGCGGTGCCCTGGTTGGATGAGCACGTGCCATTCTCGAAGGGGCTTTGGCCGAAGAGCGAGTCACGACCGAACTTGGTGGTGCCATTCTTATCGCTCAGACCGCTGATGTAGTTGGCACCCGCTTCCCCGACCAGCGACAGACGGCTTGCTCCGAGCACGCGGTCAATGAAGTGAACGGCCGTCACCTGGGCCTGCCAGAATTCCTTGCGCTCGTAGCCTTTGATGTATGTGCCTGGAGTGGAGCCAGCATAGTCACGGTGCGTATTATCCTGCCCCAGATTCAGCGCAGTACGACTCATGTCGCCAGTATTGATCTGCAGCGGCATGTTGGGGCGGTAGCTGATCTCACCACCGACGGAAGCCGGGCCGACCATGGTCTGGAAACTCATGCCGTAGAGGCGAATATCTTCAGGAAATTCGAAGAAGTAACCAGCGGGGCCGGTGCTGCCGTCATAACCCTCGATGGTGCCGGCCTGCGCCGCAGCAAGGAGACCTGGAATAGCGGCCTGAAGTTGCGCTGCTGTGACGCCAGGAGGCAGTGGCGCCTCACCTCGCAGAATCCTGCCATAGGCTTGCGCAGTCTGGCCGGGCAATAACTGATTACCTGCCACGTTCGAGTAGATCGGCGTGCGGCTGTGGTAATTCATCGCATAGAAGCCGAACTCGGAGTCATTCAGCTCAGGCACGAACCAGCGAAATGCTACACCGAACTGACCATCGTCCTCTGCGTGCTCATCCTTGCGCTCACGCACGATGTAGCTACCAGTAGGGGTGGCGCCCTGCGGGAAGTCAGAGCCGGTAACGACCAGGCGATCAGTGCAACCACGCGCCAGCGTATCGGAACCGAAGAAGGTGCCGCAGTTGTCCAGCACGGTCTCGCGCCACTTGAGCTGGTAGAAGGCTTCCATGCTCAGGTTCTCGGTCAGACCCTGGGACAGGTAGAGCATCTCGACTGGCAGCAGTGCTTCTTTCAGCTCTGCGCCCGGGCGGCGGATGGCTGCCACGTCAATCGGGTTGATCGAGTTGATCGAGTTGCCGATAAAGGTGCTTTCGCCCCAGCTGACAACCTGCTTACCTAGGCGGACGTTGCCCGGATTGTTGCCGATGAAATAGTTGTGGTACACAAACGCGTCGAGCAGTTGGACGCCCGAGCCTTTCTGCAGCGGATGACGGCCATCTTCCTGAATGTCATAAAAGCGCTGGCTGCCGTCCTTGGTTTCGAAGTCGTACCAGTAGTTGCCGCGGAAGAATGCGCCGGAATCGCCGTAGCGCAGTTCGAGGTCGTGGACACCCTTGAAAATCTTGGAGAAATAATCACCGGCTTCGTAGTTCAGACGACCATCGTCCGAAGTACGTGCCGCGGCTTCGCCACCGCTGAGCGTGTGAATGAAACGCTTGTCCGCGCTCTGGGTAGACATGCTCGCGCCGATGGACAGCTGCGAGTCGAACTGCGCCTCCACGGGCCCGAGGTTGAAATTCACTGCGTGCGCCGATCCGGCAAAGCTGGCCAGGCCGATCGCCAATGGCAAGGCCGCAACCGGCCAAGCATGCATTTTTTTTGTCATTGTGCTGCTCCGTTTGGGGTGACATCTACCTGCGCGTCTAAAGACACGTTCAGGGCAGAAGCAGTCTGTCACGAGCCCAAGCGGGAAAACCTGCCCCAGGCGGCCAACATTCTTGGCCCGCACGGCCATTCATACAATGAATCGCGATAATAAGCAGCCTTATTAAGAGCGATAAGCACGCAACCGCGCTCGTAGCCCGCGGCGGGGAAAGTTAGTCGATCCTATGGAAAAACCCCTCTAGAACGGGCATTGTATCCATCTCCGTGCGGACCGCCCGTTTTCCATGCAGCCAAGGCGGCGGACAGAGGAATTGAGAAAAGCAAATCAGCGATCAAGCACCCATTTGTTCGCTTGGCGAAACAGGCTTTCGCCAAAGCAAGCCTTTTTTCCTTTGATTTATCTCGCAATAATACAAAAAACGATGTTGGCTCAACCCCTTGGCTCCAGGACCCTCAATGCCAATCGAAGGACGGAAAATTGCCCCGGTTAATCGTGTTCGCGAGCGCGCCTTCTGGGTTCCAGTGATGAACCAGGCGCTGCGTCAGTACGGCCGGACGCTGGAGGCTTCCAGCCTGGCGCACAATCTAGTGCAGGTATCCCAGGCGCAGTCGGGCTTCCTCGACCAGGCATCCTGCTCGTTGATCTGGAGCGAGGCGGCCCGCCTCGCGGATGACCCCTTCTTCGGCTTGCGTATCAACCGTGTTTTTCGCCCTACCCCGCTCAACGCGATCGGATTGACCACACTTGCCAGCCCGGATCTGGCCACGGCGCTGAAGCATCTCACGCGGTTTTTCCCGATTGTCAGTACGCAGGTGAAGCTTGAGTTGCGCATCGAGGACGAGTTCGCCTTCCTTCATCTTCATCCGCTGGGCGAGCCTCACCTGCATCACATGGAGGCAGTAATGGGGTATCTAGGACGGCTGTTCGAACAACTGGACCATGACAACATCGAACTCGTCCTCGACGCGCAACTGCAGCGCGGCGGATCTGAGCTGGAGGAATGCGCACGGCTGCTTGGCGCGCGGACGCTGACGTCAGGGGACGAGTACCGCTTCACCCTCCCGTACACCGCGCTGGGCGAGCCGCTGGCGACCGCAGACAGCTTCCTGCTGCCGCGCTTTGTCGAAGCCATGGAGGATTTGCTATCGAACCTGCCAAGCAACGATCTGATCGACCAGGTAAAGCGTCGAATCCAGAACCTGCTTGGCTCGGGGGACGTCAGTGTGGAACGCGTGGCTGCTCCGTTGAACATCAGTCCGCGACATCTGCGCCGCAAGCTCAGCCAGGAAGGCACGTCCTACGAGCAGCTGGTCGATGAAGTGCGCAAGGAGGCGGCGATCAGAATGATCAGCCATGGCGAGCTGTCGCTCACCAGCATCGCGTATGAACTGGGCTTCCTCGACCCGAGCAGCTTTACCCGGGCTTTCCGCCGCTGGACTGACATGAGCCCGACGGCGTTTCGCCGGCAGATCGTCAGCCTGGTGTGATCACTTCTTTCTGAACAACAGCGTCATGCGGTCGCTTTCGCCAATAGCCAGGTAGGTAGTGCGGTTCTCGTCGCCGAGCTTGAGTGTCGGCGGCAAGGTCCAGACGCCCTCAGGGTGATCCTTCGTATCCTGAGGGTTTTCGTTGACCGGGCTGCTCCCCACCTGTTCGAACCCTGCCTCTTCCGCCAACTCGATCACCAGTTGCTCGGTGACGTAGCCGGTTTCGATCATCTGTTGCAGATCGGTGTCGGGCAGCGCCCGGTGCTCGACGACGCCTAGCATGCCGCCGGGCTTGAGCGCTGCATGGAACTTGCTGAATACCAGCCGCGTTTCGTCCTTACCGGCGGCCAGCCAGTTATGCACATTGCGGAAGGTAAGCACCCGGTCGGCGCTTTCCGGCTCGGCGATCGGCGTGTCCGGATCGTAGTTCAGTACGGACACGCGGACGGAGTCGTAGATGCCGCGAGGATCTTCCAGCTTGCGCTTGAAATCGTTCAGGGAGCGCTGCTGGTAATCCGAGTCGGCGTCCGGATCGAAATGAGCAGCGATCAGTTGACCGTCTTCCTTCAGATAGGGGGCGAGGATCTCGGTGTACCAGCCTTCGCCGGGCCAGGCTTCAACCACCGTATGCTGGGGCTGCACCTGGAAGAAAGCCAGGGTGTGTTCGGGGTTGCGGTAGGCATCGCGAACCACGTTGGTGATAGAGCGAGTCGGGGCGCCAATGGCTTTCTTCAGAGCCTGTTGTTGTTCCGGATCCATCTGCGGCGTCGGAACGGTGGGCTGCTGTGCCATCCCTGCAGCAGGCAGCAACAACATGGCAGCTAAAATCAGTGGTCGCATTCGCGGTCTCCCCTTGGCGTGATCTACCCTCATAGTCAGACATATATGAGTGCTTTATGACTAGGCGAGTTCATGTAACCCTTGTACGGACTTAGTGACTAGTGAGGTGAGCGCGTGCATGACACCCTGCCGTTATTGAATGAACTCGACTTCCCCGCCATTCGGCGCGGGGCGCTGCAGGTGCTGCAGGTCAATCTCACCTATCAGTGCAACCAGCGCTGCCTGCATTGTCATGTCAATGCCGGGCCGACGCGTACCGAGGCCATGACCGACGCGGTCATAGAAGCGCTGTTCGCGGTTATCGATGCCCACCCGGTCGGTACACTGGATCTCACCGGCGGCGCGCCGGAGATGCACCCTCGGTTTCGCGATATCGTCAGGCATGCGCGCGCGACCGATCTGCAGGTCATCGATCGCTGCAATCTGACCATTCTTTCTGAACCGGGTTACGCGTGGGTGGGCGACTTTCTCGCCGACCAGCGCGTGCACGTGTCGGCGTCCCTGCCCTGTTACTCTCGGGACAACGTCGACAAGCAGCGCGGCGATGGCGTGTTCGAGCGCAGCATCGCCGGCCTGCAGCAGCTCAACGCCCTGGGCTATGGGCAGGACGGCAGTGGTCTGGAGCTGAACCTGGTCTACAACCCGCAGGGTCCAAGCCTGCCGCCACCCCAGCAGGCACTGGAGGCGGACTATAAACAGCATCTCCTGGAAGACTTCGGCATCCGCTTCAACGCGCTGCATACCATTACCAATCAGCCCATTGCCCGCTTCGGTAGCACACTGGTCAGCAAGGGCCAGTTCAACGGCTACATGCAGCTGCTGCGTGACAACTTCAGCGAAGCCAACGTGCCAGGATTGATGTGCCGTTCGCAGGTCAGCGTGGACTGGCAGGGCTACCTGTATGATTGCGACTTCAATCAGATGCTCGACCTGCCGGCACCACTGATCACCAGCGACCGAAGCCATCTGCGCGACCTGCTCACGGCACGCGTGGAAGGCCGTCCGATTGCGACGCGCGATCACTGTTTTGCCTGTACGGCCGGACAGGGTTCCAGCTGCGGGGGTGCATTGGGATAGCGCGAAGCGCGGATTGGTAGGGCCGGGAAGGATTGCGAAGGACTTGAGCTATGAGTCGTCTGCTCGTCCGCTTTCGCGCTCAAGCGCGCTCCTACAGCAAGCCGCTAATCGCCATCGTGTAGGAGCGGGCATGACCGCGAAGGGGTTGAGCTCAGCGTCGTCTGCTCGTCTGCTTTCGCGCTCAAGCGCGCTCCTACAGCAACCCGGGAATCGCCATCGTGTAGGAGCGGGCATGACCGCGAAGGGGTTAAGCTCAGCGTCGTCTGCTCGTCCGCTTTCGCGCTCAAGCGCGCTCCTACAGCAACCCGGGAATCGCCATCGTGTAGGAGCGGGCATGACCGCGAAGGGGTTGAGCTCAGCGTCGTCTGCTCGTCTGCTTTCGCGCTCAAGCGCGCTCCTACAGCAACCCGGGAATCGCCATCGTGTAGGAGCGGGCATGACCGCGAAGGGGTTAAGCTCAGCGTCGTCTGCTCGTCCGCTTTCGCGCTCAAGCGCGCTCCTGCAGCAAGCCGGGAATCGTCATGTAGGAGCGGGCATGACCGCGAAGCGAAATCCGCACGCCACGAGGCAAACGGCTGCGTGAACCAAGGAATGAAATCAGGGGATGAGGTATGGGAATGTCCGGTTCGCTGGGCGTGTTTTTCTGGGGGTTTCTGCTTGCCTATGGCGGGCTGATGTATTGGCTGTCACCACGTACGGTGACCGCCGGCGGCTTTTTCAACGGCGAAGATAGCCAGGGCCGCAGCGCGTCGCCGTGGCTGCTGACCACGAGCATCTTCATCAGCTGGATCTTCGCCAAATCGGTGACCAATGCGGCGAACCTGGGCGCCGAGTTCGGCCTCGTCGGCGGGCTGGCCTATGCCACTTACTGGCTCTCGATACCGCTATGCGGCCTGGTCATCTACCGCCTGCGCCGGCGCTTCGCTGCCACCAGTCTGGTCAGCTTTCTCACCAGCAACTACGGCCGTGCAGCCGCCCTGGCCTTCTCCGCCGCTATCCTGATTCGCTTGTTCAACGAGGTGTGGAGCAACACGGCCGTGGTCGGCGGGTACTACGGCGAGCCCGGCACTGCACCCTTCGTCATCTCCGCGCTGCTGTTCACTGCCGTCACGCTCGCCTACAGCCTGCGCGGCGGTCTGCGCAGCTCGATTCTCACCGATGCCGCGCAGGCGGGCATTTTTGTCCTGGCGCTGGTGTGTGTGTTGTGGCTGGTATTGCCGCAGCACTCCCCAGCAGAGCTGACCAGCACCAGCTCCTGGGCACTCGATGCAGGCGTGGATCTGTTGCTGGTCGCCTGCCTGCAACTGGTCAGCTACCCGTTCCATGACCCGGTGCTGACCGATCGCGGCTTCATCAGCCAGGAACGCAGTATGCTGCGCGCCTTCACCATCGCCGGCGTGCTGGGCTTCTTCGCCATCCTGGCATTCAGTCTGATCGGTGTTCATGCAGACCTTGTCGGGGTCGGCGCATCGTCCAACGTGCCTGCCGCGCTGGCCCGCTCACTGGGCATCGGTGCGCTGCTGGTGATGACCATCGTGATGATTTCCGCAGCCGGCTCGACCCTGGACTCGACCTTCTCCAGCCTGGCACGCCTGACCGGACGTGAGCTTCCGGCACTAGCGGGCCGCGATCTGGGGACCCGTGCAGTGGGGCTGGGCATGGCCGCGATGGCGGTGTTCGCCCTGCTCGGCAACCTGCCCATGCTCGCCGGGACCGATATTCTCAAGGCCACGACGATCAGCGGCACCATGGTCATGGGTCTGGCTCCGGCGTTCGTGCTGCACGGACTCGTTCGTCCGACGGCAACTGCGTTTCACCTGAGTTTCTGGACTGGTCTGGCGCTTGGCGTCGCCCTGACCCTGAACTGGATTCCTGACAGCTGGGCCATTGGCGATGGCAAGTATGCGCTGCTCCTCGGCACCAACCTCTACGGTCTGCTGCTCTGCACGGGGCTTTATCTGCTTGCCGGCGGGATGGCGCGCCGATGAGGGCGGGTCGTGAGTGCCCCCTGGACTACCGTCTGCCGGCGGACAGTTTCACAGGCAGTCCGCTATTTGGCTGTGACACCCTCTATGTGGTTGGCGGGCTGTACGGCAACCGACAGGCCCTGACCGCGTTGCAGCGACGATTGACCAGCGAACCGGCAGCACGGGTTGTGTTCAATGGCGATGCGCATTGGTTCGATTGCTCCGCAGCGATATTCACCGAGATCGAAGCCGGGCTTGGCGGGCATACCGTCCTGCGCGGGAACGTGGAAACCGAGCTCGGGCGCAGCGAGCCCGGTGACGCCGGCTGTGGCTGCGCCTATCCGGACGACGTGCCGGACGACACCGTGGACTGGTCGAACCAGATTCACGCCAGCCTGGCGCGCACGGTATCCGGTTTGCCGGGGATGCGTGACACATTGGCCGGCCGCCCTGCCACCGCGCTGGTCGATGTGGCAGGACACCGCATCGCCATTACCCATGGCGATGAACACTCTTTGGCTGGCTGGGGCTGTGATCGCACGGCGTTGCAACAGCCTGAGCGCCGCCGCGAGCTGGATGCCTGGCTTGCCGGATCCGACCTGAGCGTCCTCGCCACCAGCCACACCTGCGCCGCGGCCGCTCTGCAACTCGAGCACGGCGTGGTGATCAACAATGGCGCGACGGGACTGCCCAACTTCAATAACGGACGCTACGGAGTGGTGACGCGCATCAGTACTCACGCGCATGCCAGCGCCTTGTATCGGACAGTATTCGAAGGGCTGGTAGTCGAGGCCCTCCCGCTCAACTACGATCATCAGGCCTTCATGGTGGATTTCGATTCGCAGTGGCCTGCCGGATCGCCCGCACAACTGTCATATCGTGAGCGTATCCTGCACGGCGCCGATTCGGCACCCGAAGCGGCTCTGTCCGGAGGCTTTCGACTCGCAAGTACCCTGTGTTCCATGGAGGATCTGAATCTGTGAAAGCCACCCGCTGGATAGCCTTGCTGGCGTTAGCCGCGCTCATTGCAGCGTTCGTCATCTTCGATCTGCATCAGTACCTGAGCCTGGAAGCGCTCAAGGCGCACCAGAGCTCACTCGAGCAATGGGTGGCGGCGCAGCCGTTGACCGCTGCAGGGGCCTTTGTGGCGATCTACGTGCTGGTCACCGCGCTCTCGCTGCCCGGCGCAGCGGTGATGACGCTGGTCGGGGGCGCGCTGTTCGGGCTGGGCTGGGGGCTGCTGCTGGTCTCCTTCGCTTCGGCCGCGGGCGCGACGCTGGCGATGCTGATCAGCCGGTTTTTCCTGCGCGACTGGGTAGCCAAACGCTTCGGGCGCCAGATCGAACCGATTGATCGCGGCATAGAGCGCGACGGCGCCTTCTATCTCTTCGCGCTGCGGCTGGTGCCGGCGTTTCCGTTCTTCATCATCAATCTGGTGATGGGCCTGACACGTATACGCGTGCGTACCTTCTGGTGGGTCAGCCAGCTGGGGATGCTGCCGGGCACGCTGGTCTACGTGAACGCCGGCCGCGAACTGGCGCAGGTGGAAACGCTGGGCGGCATTCTGTCGCCCGGCCTGATCGGCGCCTTCGTTCTGCTCGGCCTGTTTCCGCTGGTGGCACGCAAGATCCTCGAATGGGTCAAGGCCCGGCGGGTCTACAAGGGGTGGGACAAGCCGAAGCGTTTCGACCGCAATCTGGTGGTGATCGGAGCAGGCAGTGGCGGACTGGTGAGCGCCTATATTGCCGCTGCCGTGAAGGCGCAGGTCAGCCTGGTGGAAAAGAACGAGATGGGCGGAGACTGCCTCAATACCGGATGTGTGCCGTCAAAAACGCTGATCCGATCGGCGCGCCTGGCCGCCGACGTCAGGCGCGCCCATCGGCTGGGGTACAGTCACGCCTCAGCCGAGGTGGATTTCCCGAGGGTCATGGAGCGGGTGCAGGCAACCGTGGCCGAGATCGCACCGCATGATTCGGTCGAGCGGTACACCGAACTGGGCGTGGAAGTGTTCAAGGATACCGCGACGATCATCTCGCCCTGGGCCGTGCAGGTGGGTGACCGCACGCTCACCACCCGCAACATCATCGTCGCTACCGGTGGCAGGCCCAAGGTTCCGCCGATCCCGGGCCTGAACGAGATGGCCCTGTATACCTCCGAGACGATCTGGAATCTGCGCGAACGGCCGGAGCGGCTGCTGGTCATCGGCGGCGGGCTGATCGGCTGCGAGCTGGCCCAGGCTTTCCAGCGGCTGGGCTGCACGGTGCTGCAGATTCAGCGCGGTGATCGGTTGCTACCCAGCGAAGACCCGGAAGTGAGTGAACTGGTCATCGCGTCCATGCGCGAAGACGGCGTCGAGGTGCTTTTGCGCCACGACCCGCAAGGTTTCCACCGGGTCGATGGCGTGCAGCAGGTGACGCTGCGCGACCTGCAGACGGACCAGTGCCTGACCCGTGACTTCGACGCAGTGCTGGTAGCCACCGGGCGAGCCTCGAACACCGACGGATTCGGTGCGCAAACCCTCGATCTTGCGCTACGCGATGACGGGACGCTGGAGACAGATGACTACCTGGCGACGCGCTTCCCGAATATCTATGCGGTGGGCGACGTAACCGGCCCCTATCAGCTTACCCACGCTGCCAGCCACCAGGCCTGGTATGCCGCAGTCAACGCGTTGTTCGGGCCGTTCAAACGTTTCCGCGTCGATTACCGCGTACTGCCCCATGCCATCTTTACAGATCCGGAGATCGCCCGGGTGGGGCTCTCCGAGACCGAGGCCAATGCCAGAAACATTGCCTACGAGCTGACCCGATACGAGCTGTCCGAGCTGGACCGGGCCATCGCCGAGGATGCGCGTACCGGCTTCGTCAAGGTGCTCACCGTGCCGGGCAAGGATCGTATCCTCGGCGTGACCATCGTCGGCGAACATGCAGGTGAACTGATCGCCGAATACGTGCTGGCGATGAAACATAATCTGGGGTTGAACAAGGTGCTGGGGACCGTGCACAGTTACCCGACGATGGCCGAAGCGAACAAGTACGCGGCTGGAAACTGGAAAAAGGCCCATGCGCCCGAGGGACTGCTGCGCTGGGTTGCACGCTTTCACAGGTGGAGGCTGGATTGAGGCTGTCGGTGATCATTCCTACGCTGAACGAGCAGGATACGCTGCAACGCACCCTGAGCGGGCTCCAGCATTGGCGTGACGATGTTGAAATTATCGTGGTCGACGGCGGCAGTACCGACCGGACGCGCGACATCGCCGCGCCGCTCGTCGATCATCTGCGCGTCACCGCACCCGGTCGGGCGCGTCAGATGAACGCCGGCGCTGAACTCGCGACCGGTGACGCCCTGCTCTTTCTCCACGCGGATACGCTGTTACCATCCGGCTTCCTCGCGCTCATACGCCAGGCTCTGGCTGATGAAACACACCTGTGGGGCCGGTTCGATCTGTGCTTCGAGCCGCGCAATCGACGGCTGGATCTGGTCGCCTGGATGATCAACAAACGCTCTCGAGTCACGCGTATCTGCACCGGTGACCAGGGCATCTTCATGCTCACTCAGGTGTTCCGCGACTTCGGAGGCTTCCGCAACATCCCCCTGATGGAAGACATCCAGTTCACACGCAGGCTGCGCTACCTGACCCCGCCTGCGTGCCTGGACGCGAAGGTGGTGACCTCGAGCCGGCGGTGGATCGAGAAAGGCATTGGCCGCACCATCGTACTGATGTGGTGGCTGCGACTGCTCTATTGGCTGGGCGTTTCGCCCGACCGCCTCGTGCGGCTCTACTATCCCGGCCGATCGGAGCAGACATGAGCCGCCCGCTGTTGATATTCGCCAAGGCGCCAGTCGCCGGAACCGTCAAGACCCGACTGATACCGGAGCTGGGCGCGGAGGGCGCGCGGGACTTGTACATCGAGCTGTTTGACAGAACCCTGGCCCAGACCGCGGCCTGGCCGGGCCAGCGTGTTCTCTACTGCGCCCCGGACACTGACGCGCCATTGTTTGCCGAGGCAGCGAGGCGCTACCCGCTTACGCTGCGCGTGCAGCGTGGAGCCGATCTGGGCGCGCGCATGCAGGCGGCTTTCGAAGAGCACCCCGCTGGCGCCTTGCTGATCGGCACCGACTGCCCGGAGCTACAGATACAACATCTGCAACAGGCCGAGCGGGCCCTGACCGATCATGACGTCGCGATACTGCCCAGTGAAGACGGCGGCTACGTACTGATCGGCCAGCGCCAGACCCATCCTGCACCGTTTCATGACATGACCTGGAGTCATGATCAGGTGCTGAACGATAGCCGGCAGCGGCTGGAAGAGGCCGGGTTGTCGCTATGGACAGGGCCCACGCTCTGGGATGTCGACGAGCCGATTGATCTGGCCCGATATCGTGCGGTGCGCGAGGCAGATGGCGCAGGGCCTACCGTCTGATTTGGCCGTTTCTGTCGGTGGAAAACGCTCGATCATGCCGAATCAACAACAGCTTCCTCGCCCTGGTCAATTGCGACTCCCGTCACGGCTCAAACAACCTGAACAATAGTAGCCCCCGCCTCTTATCAGACCTGCTTATGCATTCCCATTCCATCCGTGGGACATACTTCTCCTTGTGTCTCGGTGACTATATGGTCGAAAACAGTGCGCCAACCCCGGCGCGGAATGACATCGAAGCCTCATAGGAACTGCCCACATGTTCGAACTCAGCCCCCGTATCAAGGACCTCAAGCAGCAAGTCGAAGCCTTCATGGACGAGCACATCTATCCAAATGAAGGCACCTTCTACGAGCAGGTCAAGCAGAACAAGTGGGGCCACCCGCCGATCCTCGAAGAGCTGAAGAAAAAGGCAAAAAGCCAGGGCCTGTGGAACATGTTCCTGCCGCATTCCGAGCGCGGCGCCGGCCTGTCCAACGAGGAATACGCGCACATCTGCGAGATCCTCGGTCGCGTCTCCTTCGCCGGTGAAGTGTTCAACTGCAACGCGCCGGACACCGGCAATATGGAAACCATCGAACGCTATGGCAACGAAGAGCAGAAGGAGCAATGGCTCAAGCCGCTGCTGGCCGGCGAGATCCGTTCGTGCTTCTCGATGACCGAGCCTGACGTTGCCTCGTCCGACGCTACCAACATCGAGTGCGAGATTCGCCGTGAAGGCGACGAGTACGTGATCAACGGCACCAAGTGGTGGTCCTCGGGAGCCATGAACGAGCACTGCAAGATCGCCATCGTCATGGGCAAGACCGATCCGAATGCGCCCAAGCACCTGCAGCAGAGCATGATCCTGGTCCCGCTGGATGCGCCGGGTGTGACCATCGTGCGTGACCTGCATGTATTCGGTTACGACCATGCACCGCACGGCCACGCCGAGATTCGCTACGAGAACGTGCGCGTACCCGCCTCCAACATTCTGCTGGGTGAAGGCCGCGGCTTCGAGATCGCCCAGGGCCGCCTCGGGCCAGGCCGTATCCACCACTGCATGCGCGCCATCGGCCAGGCCGAACGCGCACTGGAAGCCATGTGCCGCCGCGCCGCCGAGCGTGTTGCCTTCGGCAAGCCGCTGTACCGTCTGGGTAGCGTGCCCGAAGCGATTGCCAAGTCGCGTTGCGAAATCGATCAGGCTCGCCTGCTGACCCTGCACGCGGCTCGCAGCATGGACCTGCATGGCAACAAGGTTGCACGCCAGCAGATCGCCATGATCAAGGCCGTCGCGCCGACCATGCTGTGCAACGTGATCGACCGCGCCATCCAGATCCACGGCGCCAAGGGTGTGTGCCAGGATACGTTCCTCGCCTCCGCCTACGCCAAGGCCCGCACCCTGCGCCTGGCTGACGGCCCGGACGAGGTTCACCTGAACACCATCGCCAAGCTGGAGATGGGTCGGTATTTGTAAAAACACAGCGACAAGTTAAGAGCGGCTAGCTGCAAGCGGATTTGCGCACAGCTTGCCGCTTGTGGCTTTCAGCTTGAAGCTCGAGCGAAGAGAGGATCTATGAGCAGTCTGTTTGATCTGACCGGCAAGGTCGCCGTCATCACCGGCTCTACCAAAGGTATTGGCAAGGCCATCGCTGAAGAATATGCCAAGGCCGGCGCCAAGGTGGTTATCTCCAGCCGCAAGGCCGATGCCTGCGAGCAGGTCGCCAACGAATTGAAAGAGCAGGGATTCGATGTTCTGCCCGTCTCCTGCCACGTGGGCGACAAGGCGCAATTGCAAAACCTGGTCGACAAGACTCTGGAGAGGTGGGGTCGCATCGATATTCTGGTCTGCAATGCGGCGACCAACCCGGTGTACGGTCCGACGCACGATGTCAGCGACGAAGCCTTCGACAAGATCATGGGTACCAACGTCAAGGGCACCTTCTGGCTGTGCAACATGACGATCCCGCACATGGTCAAACAGGGCGGTGGTTCCATCGTGCTGCTGTCGAGCATCGCCGGCATTCGTGCGAGCGCCAACATCGGTGTTTACGGGATGTCCAAGGCTGCCGAGGCAGGCCTGGCGCGCAACCTGTCGCTGGAGTGGGGGCCGCAGAACATCCGGGTCAACTCCATCGCACCGGGACTGATCCGCACCGACTTTGCCCAGGCACTGCTGGATGATCCGGATCGTCTCAAGCGGGTGGAAGAAAAGCTGCCGCTGCGCCGCGTTGGCGAGCCGGTGGATATTGCTGGTGTCGCGCTGTTCCTTGGTTCGGCTGCAGGTGCGTATGTGACGGGCCAGACCATCGTTGCCGATGGTGGCGATACCATCACCTGATGCCGACTGATTCATCCGCTTTCTATCACGCCAGGCTCAGACCTGGCGTGGTAGTTTGTGGGTCATATATTCATTCCAATAACGATGACAGGACCTTCAAATGAGCGAAGCCACCCTGATTGATGTGTTACCCGCGCACCGCTTTGACGAGGCGAAACTGACGGCGTACCTGAAAGGACGACTCCCGGGCGTCGAGCACGGCATGAAAGTGCAGCAGTTTCAGGGTGGGCAGTCCAACCCTACCTATCTGGTGGAGATTGGCGACAAGCGCTATGTCTTGCGCAAGAAGCCGCCGGGCAAGCTCCTGCCCTCGGCCCACATGGTCGAGCGCGAGTTTCAGGTGATCAACGCACTGGGCCAGACCGACGTCCCCGTCCCCACCGCGCGCCTGTTGTGCGAAGACCCTGAAGTGATCGGCACCGCGTTCTACATCATGGACCATGTCGAGGGTCGGGTGTATTCGCAGCCGCTGCTGCCGGATGTTGAGATCGAGCAGCGCATGCCGATCCACCGATCGATGATTCACACCATGGCCCAGCTGCATAACGTCGACTGGAAAGCTGTGGGCCTGGAAAGTTATGGCAAGGCCGAAGGCTACGTGCCACGGCAGATCAAGCGCTGGAGCGGGCAGTTCGAAGCCAGCCGCACCGGCGACATGCCGTCCATGGACGCGCTGATGGCCTGGCTGCCGGAAAACGCGCCCAAGGATGACCACACAACCATCGCCCACGGCGATTTCCGCATGGGCAACCTGATTCTTCATCCGGAACAGCCCAGCGTCGTGGCGATTCTCGACTGGGAACTGGCCACCCTCGGCCATCCCCTGTCCGATCTCGCCTACTGCTGTCTGCCCTATCACCAGCCGGCCAGTGCCGAGGGAATGCGCGGCATGCAGGGCCTGGATCTGAAGTCGCGCAATATTCCGGAAGAACAACAGGTGCTGGACTGGTACTGCGAATTCACCGGACGCAGCGAGGTGCCGGATTGGAACTTCTTCCTGGCCTTCTCGCTGTTTCGTCTGGCCGCCATTGTTCAGGGCGTTTACCACCGGGCGCTGCAGGGTAACGCGAGCAACGCCGATGCGCTGGAGGTGGGCAAGCGGGCTGGTCTGTTGGCTGACATCGGCTGGTCCATCGCCCAGCGCAAGTAACCCACCGAAGCGAGAACGGCATGACTAAACCAATCAAACGTGTCCTGCTGACGAACGACGACGGCTGGCGCGGGCCCGGCATGGCCATCATGGAAGAAATTGCCAATCAGATCGCCGAGGAGGTGTGGATCATCGCGCCGGATCTGGATCAGAGCGGCGTCTCCATGTCGATCACCCTGCACTCGCCACTGCGCGTGCACCACATGGGCGACAACCGGCTGAGCATCAGCGGCACCCCCAGCGACTGCGTGTTGCTGGCGGTTGGCGAGCTGATGCCCGAGCTGCCCGATCTGGTGCTGTCAGGCGTCAACGCTGGCGCCAACATCAGCGACTCGGTGGCCTATTCCGGCACCATCGGTGGCGCGCTGACCGCCACCCTGATGGGGATTCCTTCCATAGCGCTGTCGCAGGCCTACCACAAGGGCAACGACATCCCCTGGGATACGGCACGACGTTATGGGCCGGGGGTAATCCGAGCTCTGCTGGAAAAGGGCTGGCCGACCGACTGCGCGATGAACGTCAACTTCCCTGCCTTCGCGCCGGACCAGGTCACCGGCGTGGCCACCTGCCGCGCACGCGCCGGCAGCATCGGCGGCATCAATATCGAGTGCCGGCATGACACCCGCGATGTGCCCTACTTCTGGCTCGGCTTTCAGCGCCAGACCGAGCGCATAACCGGGCTGGATACCGACGTTGGCGCCCTGCGCGCCGGACGTATCAGCATTTCCCCACTACGCTTCGAACGCGACATCGCGAGCTGGCAGATAGACAACGACGCCGTGGCCAGAAGCCTTGGCATCGACGCACAGGCGGACCATGCCACGGGCGTGGACCCGAGTATCGATCACTGACAGGAGTGTTTTATGCAACGCTACAGCAACAAGATTGCCCTGATCACTGGCGCCGGTAGCGGCATCGGCCGAGCCACTGCCAAGCGTCTGGCCAGCGAAGGCGCCAGCCTGATGCTGGTCGATCGCAACGAAGATGGTCTGCAGCAGACCGCCAGCGAACTGCCGCAGGGCACCCAGGTCGTGACCCGCGCGATGGATGTGTCGGTCGAGTCGGAGGTCGAGCAGTGCGTAGCCGATACGCTGGCCAGGTACGGCCGCATCGACGTGCTGTGCAACAATGCAGGCATCGCCGGCGGAGATTACAGCACCGCGCCTGACCAGAGCCTTGAAACCTGGCAGAAGATCATCGCGGTGAACCTGTACGGCGTCATGCTGTTCACCAAATACGTAAGCCGCCAGATGCAGGAACAGAACGGCGGCGCCATCGTCAATACGGCGTCCGTGGCCGGTATCCGCTCAGGCGCGGGCGGCAACGCCTACAGCGCATCCAAGGCCGGTGTGATCAACTTCACGATGACCTCGGCGTGCGATCTCGGCCAGTGGAACATTCGGGTCAACGCCGTCTGTCCCGGTCTTATCGAAACCGGCATGACTGCACCGGTATTCGACTATGCACGCGCCAACAACAAGGAAGCCAAGCTCGGGGCGCGCTGCGAGTTGCGTCGTTATGGTCGCCCGGAAGAAATCGCGGCCGCCATTGCGTTTCTCGCCAGCGACGATGCCAGCTACGTGACCGGCCAGGCCCTTGCGGTGGACGGCGGCAATACCGCATCGCTGAACCTGCCGGGCATGAAAGTCTGACGGCGAGCGATCAACGTGACGGCCGGCGCTTCGTCCACCCAGGGCTGGCGTCGACTGGTACTGGGTGACCCCATGCTGGTCGATGCGCAGGTCGATGCGCTGGCCCGTGAGGCGATCATCCGGCTCGGCAGCGACGCCATGCTCGCCTTGCGTCACGAATCCACCGGTGACCTGCACTGCCAGGTCATCGCGTATTTTTCTCCCGGCGCCGATGACTGGGCGCGCTCGCTCGGCGGTCGTCTCTGTGCCGCTCCGATGCGCAGCGGGTTGAGCGTCCTGGCAGGCGATCACCGGCTGCTCGATACACTCGAATAGGGGGTTGTCTGCATTACCCGGCAGGCGCATGATTCTGGTCAACACTCCCCGCCGGAGACAGTCATGAACAGCGTACCCTACTCGCTCTACTACCGCTTCGGTCACTGCTCCATGGGCGGGCTGATGCTCGCCGAGGCCGACGGCCATCTGCATGCCATCCTGCTGGGCGACGACAAGGCGAGCCTGTTGGCAGATCTGCAACAACGCTTTCCCAACGCAACGCTCCACGAGGGCGACGAATCAATGGATCTGGCGCTGCAGACAGCGCTGGCGTATGTCGATCAGCCGCGTGGCGCCTTCCCTCTCAGCAAGCCACTCCGCCTGCGGGGCACTGCCCTGCAGTGCGAGGTCTGGCACGCGTTGAGCGAGGTTCCGGCGGGGTCCACCATCAGTTACGCCGAGCTGGCCAGGCGTATTGGCCGGCCGCGCGCCGTTCGCGCGGTAGCCGCCGCCTGCGCTGCCAACCCGCTGGCAATCGCCGTCCCCTGCCACCGTGTGCTGCGTAGCGATGGGGATATCTCCGGCTATCGCTGGGGCGTCGAGCGCAAGCGTCAACTGCTGGCCCGCGAGCAGGAGCTCGCCGCCGTTATCGCTTGAGTACGTTCGATCTGTTCGATGGCCTTGATGACCGCTCGCCCGAGCGCATAGCCGACGGCGCCTGGGTGTTGCCGGGCTTCGCCCTGCCCCGGGCCAGGGAGCTGCTTCGCGCCATAGAGCAGATTAGCCAGGCCGCGCCCTTCCGACACCAGACCACACCGGGGGGCTATCGCATGTCTGCGGCCATGACCAGCTGTGGCGGGCTTGGTTGGGTGACCGACCGTAGCGGGTATCGGTATTCGGAAACCGACCCTGTGACCGGATTGCACTGGCCGGCGCTGCCAGACGCGTTTCTACGCCTGGCAATCGAGGCTGCCGAGGCGGCAGGCTACCCGGCATTCGTACCCCAGGGATGCCTGATCAATCGCTACGAAACCGGTGCACGCATGTCGCTGCATCAGGACAAGGACGAAGAGCGTCTGGAGGCGCCAATCGTCTCCGTATCGCTGGGCGCGCCCATGACCTTCCTCTTCGGAGGACCCAACCGCACCGACCCTACCGCGCGCTATCGTTTGGAACATGGCGATGTGGTGGTGTGGGGCGGAGCGAGCCGACTGTTCTTCCACGGCGTAGCGCCGCTAGGCAAGCGGGCCGAGCATCCACTTACCGGTCCGGTTCGCTACAACCTCACGTTTCGGCGGGTGCGGTGATGTTCGATAGACCGTTCCGATTGAGGCGTTTTGCTCTGTAGGAGCGCATCTGGGCGCGAAGGGATTCGGTGCAGTCTGCTTCGCGGTCAGGTCCGCTCCTACGGAACCCCGTCGATCTCTCTTTGCAGGAGCGCAGCTGGGCGCGAAGGGGTTCGGTGCAGTCTGCTTCGCGGCCAGGTCCGCTCCTACAGAGATCCGGTCTCCTCCTGCAATAAAAAAGCCGGGACTAGCCCGGCTTTATTCGACGAGAACGCGTTGTCAGAAGCACTCGTCCGGCATGTCTAGCGTGGTGCGGTCGGCATCGCGCAACACATTGGCCAGGGCCAGCGGCTTGGGCAGCTCGTAACGGACGAAGTACTCGCACGCCTTGATCTTGCCCTGGTAGAACGCCTTGGGACGCTCGCCGGCGTTCTCCAGGCCGCGCAGCGCGGTCTGTGCCTGGCGCAGCCAGAGCCAGCCGACCACGACGTGACCGAAGCACTCCATGTACAGGTAGGCGTTGGCCAGCGCGCGGTCCGGGTTGTCCTTTTTGACCGCCTGCAGCGCCTCGGTGACGCCTTCCAGCGTCGCCAGTGCCTGCTCGAGCAGCTCGCTTGAGGCCCGCAGCTCACTCTTCGACCCGCATTCGGTCAGCGTCTGGCGGATCTGTTTGAGCAGTGACTGGTAGAACCGGCCGTTGCCCATGCTGACCTTGCGGCCGAGCAGATCCTGACCCTGGATACCGTGAGTGCCCTCGTGGATCGGATTGAGCCGGTTGTCGCGGTAGAACTGCTCCACCGGATACTCGCGCGTATAGCCATAACCGCCATGCACCTGGATCGCCAGGCTGTTGGCTTCCAGGCAGAACTGCGATGGCCAGGACTTGACGATCGGCGTCAGCAGATCGAGCAGCCCGGCCGCTTCTTCGCGGACCAGCGGATCGTCAGAGTGCTTCTTCTCGTCGATCAGTGTCGCGGCATACAGACACAGCGACAGCCCGCCTTCGACGAAGGCCTTCTGCGCCAGCAACATGCGACGCACGTCGGCATGTTCGACCAGCTGAATCATCGGCGTTTCCGGATTGCGCTCCTTGAGCGGACGACCTTGACGACGATCGCGCGCATAGTCCAGCGCATGCAGGTAGCCGGTGTAACCGAGCATGACCGAACCCAGGCCGACGCCGATGCGCGCCTCGTTCATCATATGGAACATCTGCGCCAGGCCCATGTTGGCCTCGCCGACCAGATAGCCCACGGCGCCATCCTTCTCGCCGAAGTTGAGCATGGTCGAGGTGGTGCCGCGATAGCCCATCTTGTGAATGAGGCCGGCCAGTGTCACGTCGTTGCGCTCGCCCAGGCTGCCGTCTTCGTTGACCAGGAACTTGGGCACAATGAACAGCGAAATGCCCTTCACGCCCGCCGGTGCGTCCGGCAGCTTGGCCAGCACCAGGTGCACGATATTCTCGCTGAGCTCGTGATCGCCTGCAGAGATGAAGATCTTGTTGCCGCTGATGCGGTAGGTGCCATCGTCCTGCGGGACGGCACGGGTCTTGATGTCACCCAGCGAGGAGCCGGCGTGCGGCTCGGTCAGGCACATTGTGCCGAAGAAGCGGCCGGCGGCCATGGGCTCGGCAAAGCGGCGCTTATACTCGTCGGTGCCATGGGCCATGATCAGGTTGCAGGCAGCGATGGTCAGACCGGCATACGCCTGGGTGCTGACGTTGGCGCCCTTGATCAGGCCGATACACGTCTGCGCCACGACCGACGGCAACTGCATGCCGCCGCGCTCATAGTCCTGCGAGGCAGCCATCAGCCCGGTGTCGCGCAGGATCGCCAGTGCTTCGCTGACTTCCTTGCGTATGACGACCTTGCCATTTTCGAAGCGTGGCTCGTCCGCGTCACAGATATGGTTGTGCGGGGCGAATGTCTCGGCGCCGAC